>NZ_KQ954250.1 GCF_001519075.1 Novosphingobium fuchskuhlense | reverse complement strand
CCGAAATACTACCAGAAGGTCCGCTCCGAGGAACAGGGCCATTCGGTGACGATCCCGCTGCAGGATCAGGATACTGCCGATGGTATCGCCTTCTGGCCCTCGAGCATGGCGCACCGCGACAACATGGCACTGACGCTGCGCTTCATGGATGGCAACCAGCGCGATCTCTACACCGCGCAGTACGACTATGCCCGCACGGCCAAGGTGCCCGTGCTGAATGTCGTCTACGTCGTCGATTTCGCCGAACCGGCCAAGAGCGAGGGCGGCGGCGTGTTCCAGTCGATCAAGGCCACCGCGCAGCTCGCCATCTCCCAACGCGGCAGTCTTGCCTTTCTGATGGATACCAGCGGCAAGCCGGCCAAGATCAACGTCAACCAGCCGATCGTCGAAAGCGGCGATTTTGCGCAGATCAAGGACACCACCTCTGGTCTGACCAAGACCGCCGAGGCAACGCACAGCATCATGAACATCGGCGGCGCGCTGCTGGGCAAGGGCGGGAATGCCTTCGGCAAGAGCTCGATGAGCCGCCGCTTCGAATTTGCAGTCACCGATCCGGCGAATTATGCCGCATTGGTCACCCATGCCGGCGGGCAGGCCAACGATCTGCTCATCGGCCAGCTTGGCATGAGCCGGTAAGGTCTGCGGCAACGCCCCGGCAGCGCGCCGCAGCGCGGCAGGGGCGCGATCCGGATATGGCAGCGCCCCAGCGCACGCGGCGCTCCGATGGCATGGCCGGCCAGAAGATCAGTCGTATATCCCGCATGCGGAATCGGCCTCAGGCCGTAGTTCGAGGCGAAAACCCTCAGGACATTGTCTTGCTTCTGGCGTGAATAGCCGCCGATCGCGCGGATCGGGAGAGATCGCTCGAAGGGGGAACAGCAGCTGCCCGCGAAGTGAGGCGGTGAAGTAGTTCTGCGCGCGTGATCCTTGCGTCGTGTTGAAGGTGAAGCCGTCGTTCTGGCTGATCGCACCC
>NZ_KQ954249.1 GCF_001519075.1 Novosphingobium fuchskuhlense | reverse complement strand
TAAGCGCGAATTTCGGCGCACCTATTCAGGTGTGCGTGGTGTTGAGATGAAGGTGTCCACCAGCATGGAGGTGGACACTTATGGCGATGACGCGGATCGGTCCGCATGGTTTGGCGACAATGAGCGTGAGGCGCGATGGTCGTCGCTGCTACGAACCGGCTAGCAAGGCGCGCTTGATCGAGGCGTGTCTTCGGCCTGGAGTATCGCTTGCGGGGCTGGCGCTGCAGCACGGGGTCAATGCCAATCTGTTGCACAAATGGGTTGCGAAGCGTCGACAGCGTCAACTCGAGATCGAACTGCCCGGCGCTAGCCTGTCGCAGTTGCCGGCACCGGGCGCATTTGTCCGTGTTGAACCGTCCCCAATATCCAAGTCGCAGTGCGCCGGATCGGTGACGTTTCAACCGGGGCAGACGTTGGTCCCGGCAAGGTTGCAGGCGACGATGCCCAATGGGGTGACGTTGTTGCTCGATGGGGGCGATCCGCAGCTGCTGTCAGTCATGATTGACGCATTGGGGCGCTGCGATGTTTCGTCTGTCGGCTGATATCTGCGTCTATCTGCACCGCGATCCGATCGACTTCAGGTGTGGGATCAACAGCCTTGCGATTTTGGTCGAGCAATCGATGGGGCTCAATCCGATGGCCCGCGCGATCTACGCATTTTGCAATCGCGGCCGCAATCGGGTGAAGCTTTTGCTTTACGATCGCTCGGGATTTTTGCTGGTCCTGAAGCGTCTTGAGGAGGATCGGTTTTTCTGGCCGAGGGGACACGAGGCGGTGCTGACGCTGACAACGGAGCAGTTGCACTGGTTGCTGGACGGCATCGATCTTGCTGCGGTGCGTCGCCATCCAGAGCGTTTTTATCGCAGTATGGGCTGAACCACTTGACGAAGAATCGCAATGTCGATTCAGAGTCCCGATGCGACGCGCGCCGCCAACGCTGGATCTGGAAAAGGTGATTTCTGCCCAGGCGGCCGAGAACGCGGCGCTGAAAGCCCAAGTTCAAAATCTGGGGCTGGTGATTGTCGCGCTTGAGGAAGAATTGCGTCTTGAGCGGGCACGTCGCTATGCGCCGCGCAGTGAAAAGACGAAGAACCGCATCTTCAACGAAGCCGAGCAGGCTGCCGCAGAAGAGGCCCAGGGCATTGATGGGGAAGCGGCCGCGGCCCAAGTTCCGGATACGGATCTTCCGGCAGGCGAGAAGCCCGAGCCTAAAAAGCGCGGCCGCAAGCCGCTTCCAGCTGGTCTGCCTCGCGTGCGCATCGAATATGACCTCCCCGAAGATCAGAAGTCCTGTCCGTGCTGCAGCAATGCGATGCACCAGATGGGGGAGAACCTTACCGAGCAGTTGCACATCGAGATCAAGGCCACGGTGCTTCAAAATGCGCGGTTCAAATATGCGTGCCGTCACTGTGAGCGTAACGGGATCAACACGCCGGTCGTGATCGCGCCGATGCCGGCGCAACCCTTGCCGGGCAGCGTCGCCACGGCGTCGACCCTGGCTCTGGTTCTTGCCAGCAAATTTGTCGATGGCATGCCGCTGTACCGGCTGTCGCAATCACTGGAGCGCGCCGACGTCAGCATCAGCCGCGGTACGCTGGGCAACTGGGTTATCAACTCGAGCGAACTGCACCTTGAACGGATCTATGACGGCTTGAAGGAAAAGCTGAAGGGTCAGGACCTGGTCCATGGCGATGAAACCTGGGTGCAGGTTCTGAAGGAGAAGGGCCGCAACGCTCAGACCAAATCCTACATGTGGGGCTATCGCAGTGCCGCCGGCAGCCACGAACCGATCGTGCTGTTCGATTACCAGACAGGTCGCGGGCAGCAATATCCGCAAGCTTTTCTGGCGGGGTACAACGGCCTGTTGATGACCGATGGTTATGATGCATGGCGCACGCTGGAGAGTGCCACCCATCTGGGTTGCATGGCCCATGCGCGCAGGAAATTTACCGACGCACTCAAGGGCAGGAAGAAGCCCGGTGGCCCATCGGTCGAAGCGCTGAAATTCTTTGAAGCCCTGTATGAGGTCGAGAGACTGGCAGGCCAGGCGCTGCCCGAGGGTGAGACACGCGAGCAGTACACCCTACGGTTGCGCCAACAGCACAGCGTACCGGTGTTGACTGCATTCAAGGAATGGCTCGACGAGCAAGCCCCGCAGGTCCTGCCAAAAAGCTTGACCGGTGAGGCGATCGGCTATGCACGCAACCAATGGGAATATCTGATCCGCTATGCCAGCAATGGGCACGCGCCGATCGATAACAACCTGCTCGAACGCGACATAAGGGTCTTTGTAACGGGCAGAAAAAACTGGCTATTCAGCGATACAACTGCCGGCGCCAAGGCAAGCGCCACCATCTACAGCCTCATGCTTACATGCAGGGCGTGCGGTGTTGATCCGCACGACTGGCTAGCCCATGTCCTCGCTGAGTTGCCCCAACGCGGACCAGAGGCCGACATCGAGGATCTGTTCCCGTTCAACTTCGTAGCCAAAGACCCGCCGCCAGACCAAAACACGAACTGATCTGGCAAGTCCGCGCCGCGTGCCGCGTAGACTACGGCCAATCTCAATCGCTCCAGATGCACACTACCGCCCCGCGGCAGTTGGCGAGGTGCATAGAAATTAGCGCTTACG
>NZ_KQ954248.1 GCF_001519075.1 Novosphingobium fuchskuhlense | reverse complement strand
ATCGAGGAGGCGATCGGAATCTTCAGGCGCGAGCTTGGCGATCAGCGTGTCGAGCGCGAGGCTGGAGAATTCGAGGATGGTCAGCAGGCGGGCGAAATTGAGCCGGTGCCCGTTCTCGGCAAAGGGCAGCGCGATATCGATCAGGCCGCGCACGACGTAGGCCTGAGGCTTGCTCTGCTGCTGGGCGAGCGCTTTGATGCGCTGATATTGCGACTGGCTGATGCTCAGCCCACACTGGACAAGGCGTGCCATGCTTGCTCCTCCAAAGAGCAGCCCGGTCCAGTTATCGCGCTGAATTCATACCCCTTGCCCGGCCGCACCGCAAGTCGAAGGTCATACCGTCAGCGGAATGGCTTACTTCCTGCCATTCCTCACGAGGAATACAAATTATCGCGAATTATCAACTTGCTGCCCCGGATATTCCTGACGTGGAATGGCCTAGACGCCCATCGAGCCATCTATTCGCCGTGAGGAATAATGACATTTGGACATTCCTCAGCAGGAATACAGGCAATATCTCGCGGTTTTTATTGGACAATATCTGCTTGTTATCGGCGCTTCCTTCTTGCGGGGAGCCGCGTTCGGTGTGCTGCCTTACCCCTACAGGAACTGGAGCTCTGGTTCTTGTCTGGGCGTTCCGGGGCGAACATGCGCATTGCGGGATCATGCTAATCAACGCCTCGTCCGCTAGGACGAGTCCTTTCGCTTGCGCTGGCGCAGCTAGCAAGCGCGCGGCATGTGGTGGGCCGTCGGGAAGGCTACACCTAGAGAAGTTCGCCTTGATCTTGTCCTAGAAGCTTGTTGATGAAAGGTCGCATATAGGAATTAACGTTCTCAAACTCGTCTTGGCGCAGAAGGGACTCTTTCACCTGCGGGTTGATCACGTGCCCATCATATTCTGCGCCGTGCAACGAGACAGTGCCTAAGATGAGCTGCATGTCACGCGGCCGGTTCTTGAGCGCAAAGGCAATGATGGCAGCCGCGTTGGTTTCATCCTGGTCCTGCTGGAGGGGCGTATCCAAGATTATTGGGCACAGGCAGGAGGTGGTGAATTCACGGATCGTGTGCAACAGCGCGAAGTGGTAGGCAAGGATAGCCCTCGGTCCGTAGCTCCCGGTCTCATTGATCTTCGGTGAGATGCTCTTCTTCACCGCCGCTTCGAACGTAACACCAAGCTCCACCGCGAAGGCGCTAAGCTTTTTGGCATAGAACGCCACGATCTCCGCCTTGCGCTTGGCACTACTGTGAGCCTTCATCAGCTTGACAGCCTCATCCTCCTTGATCTGCCATTCCACTATTCCTCCGTCGATCACAGCGCGCTCTGCCGCGATTGTTGCATCAACGATGCGTTCGCTCTCGTCTTGAAGCATGTCGCGAAGCTTCACCTCGCCCCGCTTCTCCGCCAGCAGGGCATCGATGCGTCCGATCCGGTCATCGTACGCCCGTAGCGACTGCATCTGGCGCGCCACATCTGCCTCAACCTCGACCAGCGAATACCGGGCACTGGCGAGGAAGCCCCTACATGCGTCCGCGTCACTGATCAGGCTGAAGCGGTTAGCGAAATCGTTCTCATGGACGGTGTTGCAGGTAGGGCAAACGACCTGGGCGTCCGCAAGATTTTGGGTAAACTTCACATCCGCGTCGAGCTCCGTCAACGCAACGCGCGCGATCTCGATTTCTTCAACGAGCACTGCCCGACGAGACTGGAGTTCGGCTATCCGGTGTTTCACACCGTCAAAGATCGCCCGAAGCTCGTTTAGCTCAGCCAGCAATTGCTCGATCTGATTTCCAAACAGCTCCGGCGAGAAGGTCACCGTTAAAGGGGACCGTCCGTTGCGCAGACGCGCTGTCGCGCGATCCAGCGCACGTCGCTCGGCCTTGAGTTCGTTCTGCTCGCGCTGCGCATCCGCCCGCTGAGCCTGCGCGCTGTAATATTCTCTCGGGCGGATGCCAGTGTGATACTCCAAAATGCTCCTTTTGAAGTGGGGGATCATCGCGAGACTTTTGAACGAGCTCCAGCTGTCGTCCCAACCTCGATCCTGATCCTGGTAGAAGGGCAGAAAGCAAAATTGCGGCGGCGGCACCACAAGAGCGTTCGACTTGGTGGTCAGCTGGATAGTGAAGTCGAGCAGCTCGGCGACTTTGGGCCCGACTTCGTTGACAAGCGAAGTCCCGGTCCAGAGGAGGTTGTCTGCGGCATCGAACAAGGCGAACTGGTCGTCGAAGCGGAGAATCGAGTGGATCGCGCCGTCCACGGAAAATTCGAGCATCGTGGCGACGGATGCTTTGAACCATTTCTCGTTTACAACCGAGGCATCGGCACCGAAAGCCCCGTAAATGGACTTGATAAGGTGCGACTTGCCGGTGTCGTTCTCCCCGCGAATGACCGTGATGCTGTCGTCAAATTTCTCCTGTCTCGCTTTCCCCTCGATCCGCGACAGGAGAAGAAGCCTTCGCAACTTCAAGTTTTTCATGAGACTTCTTTCTGAGGCTTCTGATCAAGCGTTTGTATTGTTCAGTTTTGATGATGCGCGTATATTTCATATATAATCATCGCCTTCAGTCTTGATGGACTAAACGGGGACAGATACTTTTTCCCTACTGCTTCGGCTTGTGGGTAAAGTGCCTCGACCATGTCGACGAGGGTCAGGCGCGCATCGTCGATGACGGACGGCAGGGCTTCTGCGATCTTCATCCGGATTCGTTGAACCGCGCGATCAGCCGAGTTCAAGGCCGCGGCGCGATAGACCGCATATTCCTGGCTGATGCGAAGCTGTTCCGTAAACGGGTAGCTCAGGCTCGGCGCTATCGCGCTCCAATCCGGAGAGCGACTGTTGCTCTGGATGGCATCCAACCACTCTTGCACATTGGCCTTGGTTAGTCCCTTTTCCTTGATAACATTCTGGAGTGATTTGATTTCTCCGGAGAAATTCGCCTTCCTTCGACACTCGTCGGCGATCGCCTGATAGACGGCCTCGGGACTGAACCAGACCGAGCCGAGCTGCCCGGCAATAAAGGTTTGGAGTTTGCCCTTTGTGTGGGAGACGACGTCCCCAAGGCTGAGATCGGTGTGCTGAAAGCCTAGGAGGCCGATCTGGGCTTCAGTAGCCTTCGGATAGGCCTGTTGAACAGATGCCACGATCTTTTTGAAATCTTCGGACGAGCACTCGTTCAAGCGGAAAGAGTTTTTAGCAGCGTTAAATCCGCAAAGCTGATTGGAAACAAAGTCAGCCGACAATACCGCGCCCTGAAATTTGTGCAAATTGTCGAACATTTTGTCGATGTATGAGGGCTTCTCTTTGACTCCCTCTTCGATTTTGACCTTCTCCCGCTTGAGCAGGGAAGTTAGCGTCCAACCTCCGTTGGTAGCCTTAGACTTGACCTGATAGAAACGAACCGTAGTGGGATTGGTGGCGCTGTTGATCAATGCAACATCGTCGTGAAACTCAAAGATAATCGCGTAGTCATCATTGGTCCCATGCTGTTGGAAGAGCAACGCCAGCCCCCACATGGTCTGGAAGTCATACCGACCACCGGTCGCTCCTTTCTCACGTAAGGGAGTGCTGACCAGATTCGTCGCTAAGACCAATGCATTTCCCCCTCGAATGCGTTTTGATGCCCGCAATCGCGAGATTGCACAACAGTCAAGAGCCGTTCGGTCGCGCGATCCATCATCAACAGGGGTGCAATACCATCAATTGAACCCGCTTTCAGGTTTGTCCGGGCCATTCACAGACGGCGGTCCATAATCAGGTATTTGTCGCGCTGAATGCAGGAAATGCATGTCGGCTTTCGGATTAAACGGCGGTCGAAGCACGGATTAGCTCGCCCCTCATTCACCGGCCGAAATGGCAGCTATTGGGTCGGGATCAGGAAAAAATTAGACGATACGTCCATCGCCACACCCGTGTGTCGCTACACTGAAAAAGAAGGGAGGACGCTGCCTGAGCAGCGCCCTCCTCGAAATCATGCAGCGGTGCGCTGATGGCGCTGGGCGAAAGCGTGGTGAGGAACACCAGCCTCCTGGACCCGAGAGAGCAGGTTAGCCTGGATGCCTGAGCCTTCGCAGACCACGGCATGGACCGGCTTGAGGTTCATCAACTGCTCGTTGCGGTGGAAGCCCGCACGCTTTCCCAGCGCCCGGTTGAGGGTGAAGCGCACAGTCTTGACGTCGCGCGATGCAGCCCATGCGTGAGCAATCTGGTCGCAACCCTTGTTCTGGGCGGTGGTGGCCAGCACCATGTGCGGCACGCGCGCATGGGTCTCGTCGAGCGCCTTCCAGAGGAGTTCGTGGTCGTACCAGTCGGTGCCGCCTGAGAAGATGACGACGGGCCCGGTCGGTGCAAACTGCTCGCGACGCTTCGAGGCCCGGGCTGCCAGGAAATCCCTCGCATCAATCTGGCTCGCGGTAAGGCCTGAGGATGCCCGAGAGCCCCTCGCTGTCGAGAAGGGACGGCCGGTTTCGACCCGGAAGATTTCGCCGGCATAGTCGCGCATGGCTTCCATCGCCTCGCGGCAGTCCATCAATGTCTGGCAGATGCGCTGGGTTTCTTCGAGTTCGACAGCGTAGATTTCGGATGGGTCAAAGGCGCGCGCCATGTCTCCGAGCTTCTTGCCAGCCTCATCCTCGCGCTTTTCGATACGCTGGGACGTGACGTGGAAGCTGTTGACGATGCCCCAGGCAATGTCGCGCCCGAATTCCTCCATGCGGGTGCCCCGCAAGAGATCGAAAACGGTGCCGATGATCATCTCCATGGCCCCACGCGCGGCGTCAGGATCGGGCATTTCCGTCGCCATCGGTTCATCGTGGACCGAGAGCTGGCCCATACCGTTCTGTTCGCCGAATGCTGCATCGAAACCCGGGGCTTCGATCTGCTCCCGGTAGAACGCGCCGAGATCGGAAAGGTTGGTGACAGTGTTCTTCATAGTGACCTCCTGGTGTCAATTTCGTCATCCTCCGCGATGACGGCAGGTCACTCGGCAAGCTGTGTCCAACAGGTCAGGGACGTTAACCGGGAAGCCGGCCGGAGCAGCGCGACAAAAAGCGGGAACCGGTTTTTGGCATCAGCGATGCGACCACCTGGGCCGGACCCCGGTTGACGCCGCAACAGCGGGGCGCGGGGGAGCCGATTTTGTGGGGGCCACAGGCACGCGCAAAATTGGGGGAACCGCGCATCCTTGAGATGTGCCAGACCAGCTTGCCAGAATGGGGCGAAGAGAGAGTAATATTACTATACAACCATCGTTGCCGGAAACGAGCCGCGCCATGCGATCGTAACCGCTTTGCGGCCGAGACCCGCAGGGGCTCGGCGGAGCCCGGAACGGGCGAAGTAGAGCGCGGTGCTCGCGCAGCACGCGCGAGCAGGCGTCCAATGCTCAGAACAATTTCCTGTCCTGCAATGAGTTGCCCATCTATTATCTGAAGCACTTCCAGCACGAACCGGAATCTCATGGCTAATCTGGACCATCACCGCCCGCAATTGCGCTACCTCGACAACCTGAGGCGCGAGCTGGAAAATGCCGCCAAACGTGCCGAAACTTCCGCAGAACCATCGGCAGAGTGGCCTCCATTTCTCCGACCGGTCGTGGCGCGACCAAAGGCCCATGCCGCACTGTCCATCTGGATGGAGAAAGTATCCGAGTGGCTTGACGACGATACAATCCCTCTTTCGCTATCCGACCCGCCACACAAGGTCAGGCGTGCTGCGAAGGCATTCCTAGATGCCAAAGTGCACGATGCTTACGACCCATCGATGACCGGCCGTGACTGGTTCAAGAAAATCGCTGCGGATGAAGCGCCATTGGCAAAGGCGTTGGCGGCGTTGCTCGGCTTGGGAAGCCAAGAAAAGTAGCCGTTTCCTGGCAGCACACAGGACAAGAGGGGCCAGCGCCGAATGGCGCTGGCCCCTCTTGAGGCGGGATCACGCTGGCCTCAGTGTATCGAGGTGGCTTCCAGCAGGCAGGCATCCAGACTGGCGATCTGGTGTTCCGTGGCGATGATGCTCCAGGCAGCGACCAGTTCCTCGAAATATTCCTGGTCGACCTGCGTCTCTGGGCGGCCTTCGCCAAATTGCGCCTCTTCCCAGGCCAGCGCATGCGCGGCGTCGGTAGCGTTGGCGATTGCTCCGGCGAGGTGCGCGGCGATATCAGAAGCTGAAAGGTGGTGCGCCTGGTTCCGAAGGCGGGCGACCATGGCAGGGTTCGTGATGGTGATGCCGTTGGCGATGCAGGCGACGTCGTCGAAGTTCGAAAAGTGCAACATGTCGGTACTCCCGAAACGATGCGGGCGGCCCGCAGGCCGCCCGTCAGGGGTCAGATGAACTCGATTTCGTCGGCGACGATGTCGGTGTTGTAGAAGGTGCGGCCGTCCTTCTCGTTCTTCGTGTAGCGGATCTCGCCAGTGACGATCAGCTTGTCGCCCTTCTTCTTGTGGTTGGCGATCGACTTGGCGAGGCCGTTGAAGGCCTTGACGGTATGGAACTGGTCGTAGGTCTCATTGTAGCCGTCCTCGCCCTTGACGACCTGGCCGTCCTTGATGACCGGCCGGGAGGTGACGAGGGTGAAGCTGACGCCGCCCTTGGATTCGGTGCCGAAGCGGGCGATGTCGCTGGTGATGCGGCCTGAAAGGAAAACCTTGTTCATGGGATGTCTCCAGATGTCGCCAGCGGGCCGATCCCGCCGGGATGACTGAAAGCGCAGCCCGCGATTGAGGGGCCTCGGCACCGGAGCGAAGCGAAGGGGAACCTCCATTTTTCCGGGTGGTGCGGGCACCGAGCGTGAGCTCGGAACTCGGCCGGACAAATGGGGGTTGCCGGGGTCCCGCGCGGGCGTAGTGGTCATCCCTTCCGAGGCGGGATTGGCTTGCTGGTGATAGCTTTCAGGAGATGCCTCTGGACGAATTTTCCGCCGCTCAGGACCTCATCGCAGATCACCCCGGACTTCGGTGCCAAGCGGGGCCAGCTCGATTCTCCGATGAAATGCGGACGTGACCGTCACACGGGCAGCGTCAAGCGCAGGACTGTGCTGAGACTTGATTTAGCCCATCGAAGAAGGCCGAAGCCTCCTCAATCGATTGCGTAAACGATGCTGGCGATGAGTGTCGCTGGTCCGATTCGCTCGGGAGCGAAGACAGGGCGCAGCGATTGACTACGCCGATTGGCGTGCAAGGATCGTCAATCGCCTTGACGGGTGGGCATGCGGTTCAACGGGTTTTCCGGGTCAAGGCATTCAAGTGCATGGCGAATTTGCAGTGCCGCCAGCAGTTCACCGGTCTCGTCGAGCCGCTTGCTGTATTCGGTCAAGGTCGAAACGATAAGTGCACGTTCCGCCTCAGGAAGACGGTTCGGTTCATTGGACATGGACGTAACTCATATCAGGAAAAGCCCGTGTGTAGTAAGGGGAACCGCATTCTTGTCGGACAGCGGGCAACCTTCGTCGAATACCCGAGCGCTGGTTAAGCGAAGGCCGACCGGAGCGGTTAACACATGGCGATGACTATCCCGGGGCATTCCACAGGGGGGCGCTATATCGGAAGAATGCCACCGAACCGCGTCCACGAAGGTCATTTACATACTATAGTTCATAAACTCAAAGTGTGTAAATCACGATCGTCAAGCGCATGGACATGCGCAAACTGGTTGGACGAAACTTCGCGCGCCTGCGGCGGGCGAAAGGTCTGACGCAGGAGCAGGTTGAAATACGCTCGGGCTTTAGCCAACAATATCTGAGCAGCCTGGAGCGTGGGCGACGAAACCCGACGGTCATTACCCTCTATGAACTGGCTCAGGCACTTGAAGTCAGCCATGTTGAACTGGTGGAGCCGGACGACAACATCTGATCAACCGCTACTTCAACGATGAAGAACCTGCGGTCAGGCGGTCGAGAGCATGGGAAATATGGACGGCGGCCAGCATTTCACCGGCACGGTCGAGCCGATCGCGGATCTCCATCAACGAGGTTTCAATTTCAGCGCGCTCGGTGCGGGTGAGCGGCGCGGGACTGGTGGTCATGTGCAATGCTCCACATGTGAACATGTGAGAATGCGGGAGTGTGCGAGCGGCACCCGTCAACCGGGGGCAGTCGGGCACTCGAAAACGGGATCGAGTGCAAAGCCTAGCGCCCGGGCGAGGCCAGTTGCCTCCGCAAGGTCTTCCACGCGCATGTCGAATGTTGCAGCAAGCTCGGTGAGCGAAGCCTTCGGTTCGTCCTTGACCCGGTGGAGGGCGCCATTCGCTGCTGTGACTGCGATCGGCCATGTCCAGGCGATGCCCACGACGCCCTCCGGCAGGACGATGAGCGTATCACCTTTGGTGATCGTCTCATCGCATTGGCAGGCATCGTAGGCGTTTCCGGTCGTCTTGAAGCCATGCAGGCGGCGAGGAACAAAAGCGAAGCGCTCGGAATCTGTAAGCATTGGGGGGAACTCCCGAAAGGCCGAAGGGCCATTCATGAAAAAGGGCGGCCCGGCGCATGGCCGGACCGCCCAGGCGGGGGTTGGATGCGCGAGCAGCGTCAGTGCGTGGTTGCGGCCATGCCCGGTTCCGCGGTGTCGAACGGCGAGCCGGAAGGCGTAAAGCTGTCGCCGCGCGCGCTGAAGCTGTCATCATCGCCCGCCGGCGCGCCGCTCTCGCCGAACGCGGTTTCACCGCGGCGGCGCTGGCGCGACCAGGCGACATTGAGCGAGCCGTCGTCCTGGGTGAACAGCGCGATCGACAGCGGGGCATCGAAGCTCGGGTCGTCGATCTGACCCTGCAGGAAGTTGCCTGTGCCGTTGCTCGCAGTCTTCTCCCACAGGCCGCCGACAGCAATGAACTGGCCGCTCTTGGCGCGTGCCATCACGTCGAACTTGGGCGCCGAAGCGTTGCGCGAATTGACCGGACGAAGGCCGATGGTGAGGTCGAGGGTTGCGGTCTGGATCTTGCCGATGAAGGCGCCCGCGTCGTTCTGCTTGAGGTTACCGATATTCATGGCCGTATTCTCCTCTGGCCCGAGCGCCGTCTTGCTTGCCTGGCGCCCGATTGGGTCGCTGTTCGTCTCAGCCCGCTTGGCTGCGACACCCTTCCTCCTCCCCCTCAACTCTCCCGCCACCCCGCCCGAGGCCGGGTGTGAGGTTGGCAAGACGAGCCGGCGCCTGATCCAGCCCCGACGCAAAGGCGCCGCAGGCATGAAAAATGCCCCGGATCGGGAGGGACGACCCGGGGCACACGCGGAGGACTTGAGGTGGCTTGCCCCCGATCAGGCCGCGACCGAGAAGTCGCGGTTGTCATTGGCCGGAACGCCGAACGGTTCGGCGGCACGGCGCTGCGGGCGCAGCCAGGCGATATTGTAGCTGCCGTCGTCCTGCCGGAACGCATTGACCGCCAGCGGCCGCGCCATCGAGGGATCGTCGATGCGGCCCTGCAGGAAGCACTCCCCGGTGGACTTGGAGGTCTGCTCCCAGAGCGCGCCAACCTGGACCAGAACGCCGGCAGGGTTGCGAGTGCAGATTTCGTAACGCGGCGCTTTGGGATTGCTCGACTGGACGGGGCGCAGCAAGAAGTTCATGGCGACCGCGATGGTGGCGATGCTGCCGACGAGCGCACCGCGCTCACCCATGCGAATGATACCGATGTTCATGGCCTTAGTCTCCTTGGGCAGGCCCCATCTTGCTTTCCAGGGGCCGATTGGGGGATTGCGTCTTGGGCACCTGCGCCCTCGACACTCCTTCCATTCCCGCTTCCCTCTGCCAGTGCCGATCCGGCCTTGCGGATCGGCTTAGTTGCGCAACCGGGCATGGTAGTGCGGCGTGTGAAGGCAGCAGATGTTCTCGGGTGACCAGCGAAGGTCACCGCCCGACAGAAATCGCCCATCACCCGGACTAACGGTCACAGGGCCGTTGGCAGCTACGTCGAAATAGGTTCCATTGAGCGGGTCCAGCGTCGCAACCCAGCACTTCTCGAATGTGACAGGACGCGTGAGGTCGAGCGCGATCAGTTGCGGGATCGGCACGACCGCATAAAGGCAGAACAGGAACGACGTTGAACAGGCGTTGTCGATGATCTCGGCAAGCTGCTCGTAAGTCAGGATCGGCGCCCGGCGCCGACGGCTGCGCGGCAGCGGCTGACCGGAAGGCCGACGATTGGCGCTCGCCTTGCGGAACTCGCTGACGGTGTAGCCAAGATTGGCGAGCGCGAATTGCAGGTTCGGAGTCATGCAAAGTTCAGCGGCATCTGGCCAGGGCCGGTGCGAAAACACCAGACTGTCATCGAGCCAGCGTTCGTTGGTGAATCGGAACAGCAATTCGCAGTAGTCGTAGCTCGCGAAGAGATCGCTGACGGAGCTTTCGTCGCGCGCGGCTGCGTGATCCTCCCAGCCATCGCGGATCGCGTCGAATGTCTCGCCATCGTCGGCGATACCAGTTTCGCGCAAAAGACTGCGGATTTCAGGGGCAACTTCGTGATGCCACGTCGCCCAGAAATCGACCGGGCGGAACTCGGCTTCCATGGCTTCCTCGACATCATGCCCTTCGTAACGGGCATCAATGATCCGGGCTGCGAGCGCATTGAGGCTTTTCAGCGACCAGCAATCCGAGCGGTCACGCCAGTAGCGGCTGTGCGGGAATTCGTCGGCAAGCAGGCCGAGCCATCTCTCCCCGGCGTCACTGGAGAAAAATGCGTTCGGATCGGCAAGCGCGCTCGGCGCTGGCAGAGCGGGAACTGAAGACATGACTGGTGGGCTCCTCTCAGGTTCACCCGTCCCACTCCCTCTTGCCTCTGGTCCGATTGCGATAAGCCCCGGCTGCTGTGCGACTGTGAACCTATGAGGCAATGGACATGTGGACATGTGGACGAATGATTTCCGCCCAATCGCCGTGACCCGCAGGGCAAAGTGCGATCGAGATCGGAATGCCCTCGTCCCTTCGCCGGTCGACGCTGCGCCGCGCCAAGGCTTGTCCTTCGGCGTCGTTGTCGGGAAGCAGGGTGATCGCGGTCGTACCGTGAGCTGGCTCGAAGCGCGCGAAGTTGCGCACGCCAAAGCAGGTGCCAGCCTGCCGCCCCGTAATCTGCCAATAGGCGCAGGCGCTCTCGAAGCCCTCGGCGATCCGCATGGTCGGACCTGTGAAACGGGCTGGCCAGGTGCCGCCGCGAGAATTTCCCAGCATCATTCGGTGCGTGCGCGTGGCTGTCCCGGGATCGAGGAACAGACGCTGAATGGCGATGAGGCGCGTCCGCCTGAAAACGCCAACCAGAAGCGCCGGAAGAAAGCGGGCAGAGCGTCCCCGGCCCATCGGGCACCCAGCAAGGTAGCGGATATCGGGAGGGATAAACCCGATCCCGCGCACCTCCCGGAGGTAGCGCTCGCCCAATGTGCCTTCAAGCGGCAATGCCTTGTCCCACAAATGCCGGAATGGCGCAGCCCGATCATTGGCCACCTCGGGCAGCGCATGATGTGTCGGAACGGAGTGCCCCAGCGCATGCCGGACCGCGCGCATGACATCAGCGCCATCGCAACCAGCGAAGCAATGGACCAGGATCGAATGTCGGCCCTGCCTGATCGACAGACTGGGGGTCCGGTCCTCATGGGCGGGGCAACACACCATGGCGTGCCGCCCCGACCAGACACCGCCAAGGCGCTGGACGATGAACAGCGTTTCGCGAGTGGGTTGGTAGTGCATCTGAGATCCTTCAGCGCGCGCACACGGCTATGGCACGGATGTGGAAGTGCGGCACAAATGAGGGTTCGTGACAATTTGACTGCGATATGCCATCACGCGCAAATTGTGTCGGATCACGCAGCGCAGGAGCCACACCATGACGATCCAGGTCAGCATCACGCCCAACGGTCGGATGAGCTTGCCCGCAGAAATCCGTAAACGCCTGGGCGTCGCCGGAGGCGGCGCTCTGCTGGTCGAGGAGACCGCTGACGGGGTGATCTTGCGCACGCTCGCGCAGTCGGTCGCGCATGCACAGGCGATTGCGCGCAAGCATACTGCTGGCAACCCGGCCGCATCGGTCGATGCCTTCCTTGCCGCGCGCAAGGCGGAGAGCGGTGAATGAGCGAAGTTGTCATGGATGCCTCGGCACTACTGGCGCTGCTCAATGACGAGCCGGGGGCCGCGAAAGTGGTCGAGGTACTGGCCGGTGCACGAATGTCTTCGGTGAACCTGGCTGAAGTGGTGAGCCATTTCGTTCATGCCGGAATGCCGGCGAGCGAGGTCGATGCCATGCTGCGACCACTACCGGTCGACATCGTTCCCGCCGACGAAGCGCTTGCGCATATCGCCGGCAGGCTTCGCGCTGTGACGGCAACTGCCGGCCTTTCGCTCGGCGACCGCTTTTGCCTGGCTCTTGCGAAGCGTGACGGGTTGCCGGCAGTGACCGCCGACAGGCAGTGGCGGACCATAGCCGACGAAGCTGGCGTGAAGGTATCGGTGATCCGATAGGAACCGGCTCAGCCGCGACAGTACCGGCACCCCGATCCGTCGCAACATGCGGCCCAGGCGGCAATGTGCAAAACCGATCCATCCCGAAACCGGGCGCTGACGCCGGTCGCATATTCCATCGAGCTGCCGGCATGGTCGAGTTCGAAGCGCCAGTCTCGCTCCAGCGCCTCCCAAACCTCGTAGATGTTGGCGAAGGCGCATCGGTGGTCGGGAAATGAATTGACCGCGAGGTCCGCGATCGTGACCGCCGCGCCGAACTGCTCGGCGCGGCGGTCAACGGCCAGAAAAGCGGCCATCAGTAGTCCTCAGGCAAGAGGATAGTGATGACGCGCGTCGTGACCGAGGCATCGGCCGGATCGTCCGAACCAAACTCGAGCGCACCGTCGTAGCAGTCGATCTTCAGCCAGACCTTGCGGTCCCGAAATGTGATGGCGGCGAAATCCCGTTCCGGGCTGTCGGGCGAAAACGAGCAGCGACGGAACGCGCCAAGAAGCTGCGCCTGCACCATGACGACGTCGATGGTATCGGGATCGCAGAACGCCCCGAGGCAGTTGCGGGTGAAGACGATGCGGGCGGTCGGGTCGAGCCCGTGGCGCGCACGATCGTTGAGGCGGGCGATCGTTTCGATACGATCGACGCGAGGCTGCGTTGCCATGTGAGCCACCTCAAAAGCCGCCGGCGGGAAGATCTTCGAGCGTGGTCACGAGCCCGTCGAAATCTTCCTCAGGACCCAGCACGTCGACGAGTGTCAGGATCGTCTCGAAGGTGACACCATGATCGGCGGCAAGGTTTTCGAGATAGCCGAAGCGGTCGATGGCGCCGTCAACCTGGTAGCGTTCGAGGGGAATGGTGCGGGCGCGGTTCAATCGCTCGACAAGGCCAAGCGGAACGCCGCGAACGGCAAGGTCAGACATGGGAGGCATCTCCTTCAACCGAGCAATGGTGCTCGCCCCAACTCGCCCCCTTTTCTTTCTGACTGGGCCGCCATGACCGCAGCGCTGATTTGCGCGATTGCCTCGACGGGATCGTCGGGGTCTATCAGCCGCGTCAACGTGTCGGCGCCGACCTCCATGTAACCGCAGCCAAAGGCATCAAGCCGGTGACGCGAGCAGGTGTAAGCCCAGCCAAAGCGGAACGGCAGCGCTGTTGGACAGACGCGCTGGAGGAGCGCGGCAAGGTCAAACGGGCGAGCATCGTCGCCGCTGACAAAGAGCGAAAATGTTCCAGGGTGATCGGCATTGGGCCGGATATCGAGATCGACTCCGAGGGTCGGCCAGATTGGGTCATCGAACAGGCCGGTCAATTCCGCAAACGGATCGCCATGATTGCCTTTAGGGAACATCGCCTGAAAGGCCGGACTCGTGTCGGTATAGGCTGCCTCCGCCTCGGCCGCCGTCTCGAAGCCGTCGCCAAGAACCCGAAGCAGCGGGTCGATTTCATTGAGCAATGCCGCCTCGTCGGCGCTGATCGCGATTGCGAAGGATGTCTGGCAATAATAGTCGGCCATGGTCGTGATCCTCAGGATGGTGCGCGCGGCGCTGGTGCGATGGCAGCGAGGTTTTCGATGTCAGCGAGGAGCGAGCGCAGCGCCTCCTCCTCGCCAAGCAGCGCATCGAGACAATCGGCCGCGCTGTCGGCAAAGGTCGAATGGTCGGGGTCGCTCATGTCGATCACCTGGACGATGCGGCTGATCAGCCGCAGCATCAGCGGTGCCCGGGTCATCGCCCGGACATTGGCCAGCGCCTCATTGAAGGGCCGCGCGCCGCTTTGGCGAATGGTGGCGACATAGCGGTGGCATTGCGCTGCGGGGTCGATGGTGGTGATCTCGGCAACCCAATCGAACGGCCAGTCCGATGTGCTGCGGGCAAGCGGCGCCGTGCGCCAGTCGCCGGCGGTGAGTGTGGTCATGCATATTCTCCAAAGTTGGGGGCGGGTCAGGCTGCTTCCAGCCAAGGCCGCTCGTCGGCAGGCGGTGCGCCGATCGCACAACCAAGCCGGGAGCTGATGGCATCGAACGCTGGTGCGATCCCATCGAGCCAGCGACGGACGTCACCTGACAGGTCAATCCATTCGCAGCGGATGCGAAAGTCGCGGTCCTCGCGTTCGGCAATCCATACCAAGGCCATGCCCTGGAAGGTGGTGAGGCCAATATCCGCGTAGGGATTGCGCAGCAGTACCCGATGCTTGCAGCCCCGCCAGCCATGGACGGGATCGAACGAGGGCATGTGGCGGCGAAATGCCTGCCTGATGTCGGCAACGAAGCCCGCATAGGTGCGCGCCCAAAGGCTCGGATCTGTGCAGGACAGATTGCGGATTGCGGTCCGGGCTGCGCCGGGGGGTGAGCCATGGCCGTCCATCATGTCTCATGCCGCCAAGGGCAGTGGATCGGACGCCGCCTTGCGCGCGCCGTGTATCCAGTCCGCTGCCGCCTGCGCCTGCGCGGCGGCGGTGAAGATGGCTTTGGGATCGTGCCGAAGGGCACCGAGCCAGCTCGCCAGGTAGGCCGCGTGATCGGGGCGCGGCGTATAGGCAAGGCCGAGATCCGCCATCAGATAGCTTGCACCAAGCTCAGCGACGAGTTCTTCACGGGCCCTGATGCTACGTTCCTTGTGATAATCGCGCAGGGTCTCGCGTGCGAGCCTGTTCACATGTCCACTGGCGTGGGTGA
>NZ_KQ954247.1 GCF_001519075.1 Novosphingobium fuchskuhlense | reverse complement strand
ATGTCGCACTGGACCGGGCACCACAGCCGTCTGGCCCGCGATCTCAAGAACCGGTTCGGCAGCGCGGCCTATGCCGCCGAAGAGCTGATCGCCTTATCTGGACAGTCTGCACCGCTCGCCACCTTGCAGTAAGCTCGCGGTGATGGACGCCCACGGTAGGCAGTTATCAGGCTGGCCGTAGCGCTGACCAAAGAGCTGGCGAAGGCCAGTCTGATAGCTGCCGGGCCGCAAGGCGCGACGGTGCGAAGGTCAGTTTCCGGGAGGGGGTCCGGGGGAGGGTTTCGCGCTGATGACGATCATTTCCGTATGCGAGCGGCGTAACGCCAAGGGGCCCGACGCGAATGTGCCGCTGATCCTGCGGGACGATGCGCTATATGATTCCGATCTCGATCGCTTCTTTCTCGACCTGCCTCTGTCGGGCATCCGCTCCCGCCACTCGCTTCGCGCCTACGCCTATGATGTCGCGGTTTGGCTTCGCTTCCTCGATGCCTGCGGTAAGACGGTGTGGGCTGCGACCCGCGACGATGTCGACGCCTATCATCGTGAGCGACGCCGCAACGAGACCGATCACCGGATCACGGCGGCAAGCTGGAACAGGGCCGTCGCCAGCCTCGATCGTCTCTACCGCTGGGGCGAGCAACAGGGGCTGATCGTCGAGGCACCGTTCAGCCGCCGCGCTGTGTGGCGACCGGCGCAGGGTGGCCGTCGAGGCCTGATCGCGGCGCGCAACGACGCCTATGAGCGCGTCGCCAGACGATCGGACGTGCGGTTTGTCACGATGGACGACTACCGCATTTTCCACGAGGTTGGCCTGCGCGGCCTCGCCCCTGACGGCACGGAACGCCCCGGTGCTCGCGATCGCAACGGGCTGCGCAATGCGCTGTTCGCCGATCTTCTCGTCACCACTGGCCTACGTCTCGAAGAGGCGTCGGGCCTGCTCGCCGATGAACTTGCGGCCATCGACCACGACGATGGTCAGGCGGCGCAGCTTTGGATGCGCCTGCCGCCGCCGCTCACCAAGGGCGACCGCGGACGCAGCGTCCTGGTCCCGCGCCGGCTGCTTCGTCAGATTGCCGCCTATGTCGCCGTCGAGCGGGCTACGGGCGTGGCCAAGTTCGCCGCGCGCGATGGCGTGGCCAGATTCGAGCGACCGATCCCTGTCACCCGCGCCGGTTTCGACCGCATGCGCGACGTCTGCACCCCGGAGGAACGATGCCGCCTGATCCTGTGCGACGAGGATGGAACGCCCCGCGAGCCGGCGGCGCTATGGCTGACTGAGGTCGGGCAACCTATCCGCCCCAACTCGTGGGAGGTGATCTTCACCCGCGCCTGCAACCGGTGTGCGGAGAACGGCTTTTCGCTGTCGATCAGCCCGCACCAGCTTCGCCACACCTTCGCAGTCCATATGCTCGCCTTGCTGATCCAGCAGCGACTGCGCGAGGCCGTGTTGCCGGCGGGTCCGGTGGAGAGCTATCGGCTGATCCTGGGCGACCCGCAGCAACAGGTGCAACGCCTTCTCGGCCACGCGAGCCTCGCCACCACCTATATCTACCTCGACCATATCGTGACCCGCGCCGATACGGTGGATGCGGCCGTCGAGCAGCTGCTGGCGCTGTTGCCGGGACCGCGGGGCGCATGAACGAGCGTCCCCGCAAGGGCCGACCCGTCGCCTTCGCGCCCATCACGCCGGAGCGCCCGCAGCCCGATCCGGTGCTCGGCCTCAAGTTCGCCATCGAGGCAAGGCATGGCGGGACGGTCCTGGTCGATATGACCGCGCTCGATCCTCGCCCGCTCACCATCGCCTTTGCCGGTGCGCTACGCCGGTCGGCCGCGCTCGGGGGATCGATCGGTGCGGCCAGCGTCATCAAGCAGTATGTTCAGGTCTATCGTCACTTCTTCGCCTGGCTCGGCGATGAGGCGCCGAAGGTGGCCGGCGTCAGCGACCTGCGCGCAGCCCATATCGATGGCTTCGCATCCGCGCTCGGACGGCGTGGGATGAGGCCGATCCACCGGCACATAACGGTCAGCAAGGTCATCAACACACTGCGCGCGATCGAGGCAGACCGGCCCGATCGGATCGCGCCCGACCTGCATGAGCGGCTGCGCTATACGCTGGCCACTTCGGCGGGCCGCTCGACCCCGCGCGATGCTTACAGCCCGTTTGTCGCCCGCGCGCTGCGCGACGCCGCGAGGGTTGATATCGACGCGATGTTTCGTCGTCTCGGCACCGATGACCGCATCGATGAGGGCGACCCGGTCATCGCCAGGGCGCGCGCCGATGTCGAAGCGATCATCGCGCGGCAGGGCTTTGTTGCCGCAGACCAGCCCGCGCTGAAGAGCCTCTATTGCATGCGATTGCGGCGCGGATTGCCGATCAGCACGCTGATCGATGACCTGCATGGCCGGCGCCATCTGCTCGCGCGCGATCTGCCAGCGCTGCTCGTGCTGCTCACACTCGATACCGGTCTCGAGCCCGAGTGCCTGAAGACGCTGACCGAGGACTGTCTGACCAACGCCCATGCCGGCACGGTGGAGCTGCGCTATCTGAAGCGCCGCGCTCGCGGCGCCGAGCACAAGAGCATGCGCGTCCGCGACGGTGGCGGCGGGACGCCCGGTGGGCTGATCCGCCGCCTGATCGGCGTCACTGCGGCCGCCCGCGAGCACCTGCCCGGCGATTATCTTTGGGTTTATCACAACGTCGGCGGCCTTCGTGCCGGTATCATTGACCTCAAGTATCAACTCCCCGCTTGGGCTCGCCGCCACGGCATCGTCGACGATGACGAGAAGCCACTCCATCTGCTACTTTCCCGGCTCCGCAAGACCCACAAGGCGTTGTGGTACACCAAGACCGAAGGGCATTTGGCCCGCTTTGCGGTCGGCCACTCCCGCGAGGTCGCGGCGCGCCACTATGCCGATCTGCCGTCGCTCCGGCCCCTGCACGAGGCGGCCATCGCCGATGCCTTTCGCGAAGCCGTCGCCGCCGCGATGCCGACCGTTCTTGCGCCCACGGCCGAGCAGGCGCTGCGCGAAGCGCCCGAACAGGCCGCGCTGCTGATGCCGCCGGATACGGTGGGGCCGTTGCTTGACGGCGAACAGGATGTCTGGCTCGCCGCCTGCGCGGGCTTCCATAGTAGCCCCTTCGCTGAGGCCGGATCACCCTGCGCGCAGCCCTTCTGGGGTTGCCTCAACTGCTCCAACGCCGTCATCACCGCGCGCAAGCTCCCCGCGATCCTCGCCTTCCTAGCGTTCGTCGGAGAGCAGCGACGGAGCCTGCCGCCGAGCGACTGGGCGGCCAAGTTCGGTCGCGTCCACGCCCGCATTGCCACCCAGATCCTGCCGGCCTTCTCCGATGCCATTGTCGCAGAGGCGCGTCGGCAGATGGAGGGCGAGCGGCTCTATCTGCCGCCGGAGGCTCGTGCATGATGACGCCCGCCCATGCTCGCGCACCCGCGTTCGATGATAGGCCCGTGCTGGCGACCGCGCCGCTCAAGGCGGGCCAGGCCCGCGAAGCGCTGTCGCGTGTCGGCGACCCGAGCTGGGACCTCGGTCCCGCCGTCTTCCGCGAGAACGCCCGGCGCTGCCATGTCACCGTGCATTTCGACGTGCTCGAACACGCCGATGTGCAGGCGGCGATGCGTGCCTATCTTTATGTGCGCCTCAACGTCGATCTTCCCGGCTTCCGTTCCAAGTTGCCGCCGGCGAGTATCCGGCAGGCATTCAACCGCGCACGCCGGTTCTTCGCCTTCGCGCGTGAACGGCTCGGACGGCTCGACCTTGGCCGCGTCGATCAGGCTTTGGCCGATGCCTATGCCCGGCACCTTCGTGCCGATCCGGCCCGACAACCCGTCATCGTTGGCCATCTTCTCGAAGTGGTCTGCGATCTCTATCACTATCGGGAGCACCTGTCTGGTGGCGGCATCGGTTTCGAGCCCTGGGCCGGGCAATCGCCCGGACGCGTCGCGGGATACCGGCATGCGCGCGAGAACCTCACGCCGCGCATGCCAGAGGAAGTCATTACCCCGCTGCTAGCCTGGTCATTGCGCTACATCACCGTGTTCGCGCCCGATATCTTTGCAGCCCGTCGCGAGCTTGAACGGCTCGAAGCACGTCGTGATCGCCTTGTCGCCGCCGATTCCAACCTTTCAGAGACTGATCGCCAGCAACTTCGCCGCGCCCGGCTCAAAGCCTTTTTCGATCGCCTCCGTCGCGAGGGGCGCGGATTGCCGATCTGGGGCACCGCTCACAACGGCAAGGTGCGGATCGATTCCCACACCGGCACAGTTACCCCACCGATAAACGCCCACCTTCTTCATCTTCATGCCGGAATCGATGTGCGGGGGCAGCGGCACGCGCATCTCATGCTGACTGGCGGCGAGCCGAAGCTGATCGGAGCCGCGGCAGCCGAACTGGGGGTGGAGGTCGGCGGGATGGATACGCCGATTTCGATCGATCCCGAGAGCGGGCGGCCATGGCGCCCCCGCTTCGATGCGAAGTCTCTCGCGCACGAAGAACGGATGCTCCAGGCCGCCGCCTATATAGTGTGTGCCTATCTGACTGGCATGCGCGACTGCGAGGTGCAGGCGATGCAGCGCGGTTGCCTGTCGGTCGTGCGCAGCGAGGATGGCCTGATCGAGCGGCATCGCATCCGATCGACCATCTACAAGCGTCGGTCGACCATGGGGGAGGCGGCGAGCTGGGTGACGATTGAGCCGGTCGCAGACGCGGTCGCAGTACTCGAACGCCTGTCGGCAAGACCGGCACGCTCCAGTGGCAGCGATACGCTCTGGCCGGTGCTACGCCCAAGCAGCGTCACCAAGACGCATCTGTCGAGCGAGGTGGTCCGCCAGCTCAACGCCTTCCGTGATCATCTCAACGCCGCCTTCAGCAGTCCCGATGTGCCTGTCATCCCGCCCGGGCCCAATGGCGAGCCGTGGCGCATCACGACGCGGCAGTTTCGGCGCACTATCGCGTGGCATATCGCCAACCGTCCGTTCGGCACTGTTGCCGGCATGATCCAGTATAAGCACGCCTCGGTCGCCGCTTTCGAGGGCTATGCCGGGACCAGCGCATCGGGGTTCCGCGCCGAGGTCGAGGCGCAGCGTCGGCTCGGCCAGCTCGACGACCTGCTGGACTATTTCGACCGGAGGCAGGGCGGCGCATTGCTTGGCGGTCCGGCGGGACCGCGCATCGCGCGGACACTCGACGATACGGCTGTTCAGCTCGGGCCGTTGCCTGCCATGATCGCCGATCGGTCCCGGCTACGGGTCATGCTAGCTAGCGTTGCGCGCACCCTCCATGTCGGTCCGCTCGCGGATTGCTTCTTCGATCCCGCGACAGCACTCTGTCTCAAGCGTGTGACCACCCCCGATCCCAGGCAGCCGCTCACCGCCCTGTGCGAGCCGACCCGCTGCCCCAACGCCTGCATCACCGTCCACCACAGGCTGGCATGGGAGCGCGGCGCTGGCGAGGCGCGGACGTTGCTGCGCGAGAAGCGCCTGTCTGGATTGCAGCGTATTGCTCTTGAACAGGATCTTCGCCGGATCAAGGCCGTGCTGGCCCAGATTGCGCCCGATGGCGCGTTGCCGCCGGAGTCGGCGGCAGAGGAAGAGGGGGCTCGGATCGAGTGAGGGAGTGAAGGAGCGGGAGAGCCCCGCTTCGCCCATCATGGAGATCCGCCATGTTCCGCTCTTCCGCATCGGCCGCGCGCGCCGACGTCTACGTCCGCATAACCGAGGAGATCATCGCCGCGATCGAACATGGTCCGGGAGATTGGCGCGCTCCCTGGCACCACAACGGCACCAGCATTGCGCGTCCGTCCAACCTGGGCTCGGGCAAAAGGTACCGTGGCATCAACACGGTCGCGCTCTGGGTTGCGGCTATGAACGGTGGCTATGCCGATGGCTTGTGGGGCACCTATCGGCAGTGGGCAGCAGTCGGCGCTCAGGTCCGCAAGGGCGAGCGGGCGACGACTGTCGTGTTCTGGAAGCAGTTCGAGTCCGACGGCGGCGACGCGCTTGAAGATGACGGAAGCGGCCGCAAGAGGATGTTCGCGCGAGCCTTTTCGGTTTTCAACGTCGCGCAGGTCGACGGGTTCGCGCCGGCCCCGGTAGCAACGCTGCCCGAAGCCGATCGCCATGCTCACGCCGAGGATTTCATCACCAACTTGGGCATTGCCACGACCTTTGAAGGATCGGAGGCGTACTATCGGCCCTCAACCGACAGCGTCCACATGCCACCCTTTGACTGTTTCAGGGACCCGGCTTCGTTTTACGGGGTCTGGCTGCACGAGACCGGCCATGCGTCAGGGGCCAAGCATCGACTCGATCGCGATCTGTCTGGCCGGTTCGGATCGGCGTCCTATGCGGCAGAGGAATGCTGCGTCGAGATTCTGAGCGGGCTGATCCTCGCCGATCTCGGCATCGCCCATCATCCACGCCCCGACCATGCCGCGTACATCGCATCCTGGCTCAAGGTGTTGAAAGACGATCCGCGCGCGATCTTCACCGCCGCGAGCAAAGCCCAGCAGGCAGCGGACTGGATGTGGATACAGCAGCCTCAGGCGCAGGAGCTGGCCGCATGAAAGTGCTCCTTCGAAACGCCGAAACGTCACTTTGGGCTGGACTGTCAGGATATGTTGCCGAGCTGTCGAGCGCGATACTTGGGGCCGAGCTTGGCCTTCCGGTGGCGCATCTCGACAGTCATGCCAGCTACATCGAGCACTGGCTCAAATTGCTGAAGGACGACGACCGCGCGATCCTGACCGCAGCGGCGCGGGCCGAGGAAGCGGCCAGTCTGCTGCTGAAGCTTGGCGGTCGCACCACCTTCGCTGGCGACAGCGACGACAGCGACGACAGCAGCGATGCGCTCGGCGACGACACCGCCGACGCGCAGGCCGCATGAGGGGAGTGGTGCGATGGGACGTTCTGTCAGCTACCCCGCAGGGGCCGTTGTCGCATTCCAAGTGCTCGACATCGACGATGACGGCGACTGGGACTTCGAACTCGAATGGCTGCGCGATGACCTTGTCGAACGCGCGAGGGCCGCGTTTCCGTCGCTGGAGCCCCAGCAAGGTTGGCGCGGCCGCGAGGACCGTATCCTCCTGCGCAATGCCTATGCGGATTTCGGGATGTCGATCTACGGCAGTCTCGTCGCCGTGTGGATGGCCGAGCGCGAGGATGGACGTTACTGGGAGAATGATTGGCGGCATCCCCGAACCGGGCGGGCCCGCCGCTGGCTGGCGCAGATTGCGCCGCGCTTTGATGCGCTGTTCGGTGACTACGACTGCCTCGGTCACATGTCGAACGGGGAGGGCGTCTACCGCAAACGGGCGGCCTAAGTCCGCCGGGTTGCACAGCCATGCCTTCGATCGACGGGGCGATGCGCGCTTGAGGCTGATGCCTTGGTCTTCGTCTGCAACAAGCCGGCAAGCACCCCAGCGATGAGCTCTCTGTCAGCCCATCTGAGTATGTCGAAGTTTGCTATGATCATGCCCTGCTGCCGCGGCGAGAGAGGCCCTGGGCCGGTCGCCTCGCCCTGCAACCCGCCTTCGTCAGGCCCGTGTTGGCGCGCCTGCAGCGCGCCTGCCCGCGCCAGCCTGCCGAAGGGGGTTTCCGCCCCTTTTGGGGCGTGCAGTGCGAGCCTTGACCGGCCCTGACGGGCTCTCGCCGGCAGCAGGGCCATGATCCTCCTCGCCGGTCTCGCAACTGTCAGGAGGTTCCCATGCACACATCTTTCGCCGACCAGCTTTCCGGGCTCGATCTATCCGGCTTCTCGATTGGCCCTGCGCCGCTTTCCATGACCGACTTTCCGTCGAACGAAGCGGCTTCCCAAACGCTCGAGGCGGTCTGGTCCGACGTCTTTGCGATGGTGACCGGCACCGCGCTCGAGGCCGATGCCGAGGACCTCGGTTGGGCCTTCGTCAACATCTTCCACCGCGCCGCAGAGCGCAAGTCCGGCGCTCTGGACCGGGCGACCGACGAGGTCCGCGCGCTCGTGGCGAGCGGCGATGGCTCCGAAGTCCACACCCATGATCTTGAAAACCAGGTTGAGCGCGCACAGTGCGCCGAGCAGGCCATGCTGGCCTTCGAAGGCATGCGCGAGATTGCCGCTGCCCTCTATCTCAACGAGTTCGGCTCGTCCTGGAAGCCAGTATCGAGTTCGCGGTTCAACCACGGGGCAAGCTTTACCTCTGCGCTGGTTCAGGGCCGCGATTTCCTGCGCGCCCGCGCCGAGGCAAAGCGCCGCGCGGCGATGCCCGAGGGCATGCCTGTCGTGTTCGCGGGTGGGCGCATGAAGCCCGGCACTGAAGCCGAAGGGCTCACGTTTGCGAACAACATCTGGGCCACGCTCGACAAGGTTCGGGACAGGGTTCCCGACATGGTCCTCGTCCATGGCGGCGACACCAAGGGCGTCGACCGCCTCGCGTCCTCATGGGCCGAACGGCATAAGGTCCCGCAGGTGGTCTTCGCGCTCGACTTGCGGCTCGGGAGCCGCGCGGGGTTCCATCGCAACGAGCGCATGCTCAGTCTTGATCCGCGCTACGTTGTCGCGTTCCCCGGCAACGGCGTTCTCGAACGCCTCGTGATCGACGCCAAGGCGCGCCGGGTTACCGTGGTCGACCGGCGCGGGCCGCTGGGTACGTGCCCCAAAGCGCCAGCCAACGGAGGGCCGGGCTGACCGATCTTCCATATTGCCAGCGTCCTCATGGGCGCTGGCAATCTGCGCTTGCCGACGTGCGTCTAAAGGCCGATCTTTGGCCATAGTTTCAGTCGGAGTTCGCGCCGTGAGCGATCCCATCCAGCCGGCCGCCTTTGTATCGAAGGAAGGGCATATCATATTGTCCAATGCGATCTGCGACGCGTTGGGGTGGGTACCTGGAACGCGCCTCACGATCGAATATGCGCGCGGCGGCCTTCTCCTCAAACAGACGTTTGCCTTTGCTCCCTCCGCTATCGATACCCTGTTCGGCTCCTTGCGCCATGTGGGGCCCGCATTGTCGGTCGAGGATATGCATGCGGCGATAGTTCGCGAAGCAGCTGATCGCTCGGACGATTGATGCCCAGGCGGGCCGACCTCCTCTCAGCCCGATGTTCCGGCCGACCAATTCATGCTGCCTTGAAATCCCTCAAGGAGAGGGCCGCCCAGCCGATCGTTGGTTGCCCTAATGCTGAAATGGCAACTACCGGAAGGGCCATTGAAATGACCGGCAGCCCCGCAAGGCAGTGATCACGTTCTGTAATAGGTCCGATGTCTGTAGCGGGTGCCGGATGCATGTCCGAGGCATTCGGCTAGGTCCGACGGGGGGCAAGTTCGAGAACAAGCACAGCCGCGTAATGCCACGAAATGGCGGGACACCTGATCGGCTTAAGCCCGGGGCCATCCGGCTCTTCGCGAACCCCTCCCTGAAGGCGCCGTCAGCCCCTCGCAACCCCGATCCGGTCCGGCCGTGTTGCCCGGCTTCGCAACGGGCTGCCCGCTCCACCCGTCCTGATCGAGGTTCCCCTCCCGTCGCCCTTGGCGCCGTCCTGTGCGAACGTCTGCCGCCCCCTTCTGACGGTCAGTTCGCAGCCGGGATGGCCCCGGACCTGCGCGTTCAGGAGAAAACCCATGACCAATCTCGTTATCCTCGTCGGCCGCATCGCCCGCGATCCCGAAACCCGCACCACCACCGGCGGAACCAGCATCACCAGCCTCTCGGTCGTCACCGACCGGCCCGCCCGCAAGGACGGGAAGACCTACAAGGACGAGAACGGCTACACCGCGAAGGACAGCGAGTTCCACCGGATCACCTGCTTCAATGGCCTAGGCCAGAACGTGGCCAAGTTCTGCAGCAAGGGCCAGCTGGTCACGGTCGAAGGGCGCATCCACTACACCCAGTGGGAAGACCAGGACGGCACCAAGCGCTACGGCTGCGAGATCATCGCCGACAAGGTCGATTTCTTGACCAAGGGCCGCGGGACCTCCGGCGAAAGCGCTCCCGACATCGACGAGGATTGAACCCCTCACCCCTCTCGAACAAGGCCCCGGCAGAGCAACCTGTCGGGGCCTTCTTTGTGTTTGGGCAGCAATCGGCGGCGCGGGGGCATCGAGCCCCGCGCGCCGCCGCAGGAACGATGTTTATGCCCGCGAAATCCGCTTCAGGGTCTCATCGAGCCCAAGCTTCTGGACAGACACCATGAGCCGCCGGAGTTGTGACGGCTCGATGGCTTCAGCGCCGCAGTCGAGCATGACCTTGCCAAGCTCGGCAGCCGCGCTTTCACGCAACCTGGCTTCTTCGGCAGCGAGTTCCTCGCGCTGACGTTGCACTTTCATGAGCGCATCGCGTGCGCTCGCTTTGGACCTGGCCATCATGGTTCCTTTCGTTGGCCATTGGTCCCCTCCGCGGACGTTTCTGCCACCGGGACGGCGTGTAGGAAAACGGTTTGTGGGGCATGCTGCGGTTCGGGCTCGCAGGCGTTGGAGAGGTCTCTCTCGCAGAGACTTCAAGTCTGATGCGTGCTTTGGGGCCGCGTCAAGGACGACGGGGCCCCACCATTTTTGCCGGGCAAGCCCGGAAAAAATCGTTGCCCCCATCGCCGCTTCGCGGCCGCGCGGAGCGCGGTCCCTGACCCGGCCCGTCGCCCACATCCTTCGATCTCCTGATGCGAAGCATCGAAACTCAGGAGGTTAGATATGTACGCTTCATTGAACATCGCGCAGGGCGGTTTCCAGGCCGATCAGGCAGCCTTTGTTGCCGCACTGGATCAGGCCCATGCCCGGTCCTTTCACAGCTACTTCACCCAGTACGTTCTGATCGATGCCAAGGCCGGTTACATCACGGTCGACGAGGGGGATTACGGCGCACTGCCGGCGGGGCTGCTTGACCGGGTCATCGATACGGTGCCCGGCAAGCTCAACGACGAATTCTAATCAGGTACAAGAGGAGGAAGTCCGCACCGGGCTTCCTCCTTTCTTTTTGCTCGACTCCCTTAGCTGCGGTCGCTGACTTGCCCGGCAGTCAGGGACGGGGCAGCTGTCATTCCGTTTCATCCGGAGCGTCCATACCCTCAAGGCGTTCTGGCATGCCGAGCAACTTCAACGCCGCTGCGGAAATGGCTTCGGACTTCGTTGGAAACGCCTCGGCAGAACTGATCGAGACACCGTTTGCAAAGGTCACGGTCGCCTGAAACCCGTTCCCTTTTGGCGTTGCGCTCAATGTGACGCTGGACATAGTCTGGTCCCCTCGCGGTCCCCCATTTGCCGCGCGAATATAGATACTGGCGCAGTTTTTGCCATACCAATATCTTCCGGTTCCGGGCGCAGGATTGCCATCCTTTGATCCGACCGGTATTGGGTCCAAATCCTCCGAAGAGATGCAGGTTCAAGGCTTGGACTCATCCTCCAAAGCTAGGAACGAAGGGGCACACCCTACGCGAGATCTCGCACGGGAAATCAGGAGATATTGTTGCAATATCAATTGGATATGGCAAAAGTGAGCAAATGGCAGCTTTCCATTTAAAAATGGATAGCCGCGAAACAGCCAATCGGATTTGCATGCGCACCTCCAGGAACCTCGCAGTTCTGCGACTTTACGATGTTCTTGACATGTTCTCAAATCTGGGTTAACCCATACTCGCCTTTCGCAGTGTGAATCCAGGCTCCGCAATCAAGGAGTCCGTGGAAATGACACGGCCAAAATCTCTACAGGTTCACGTTTCTGATGACCTTGCTGCGCGCGTGCGTGCAGCTGCCGTGCGCCGCGACCTCAGCCTTAGCGAATGGATCAGATCGCTGCTGATGCGCGCCTGCGACGACGATGATCTCGTCTCGCGCGTCGACACCAAAGTCGAACGAATGGCGCGCCAATCGGTCTTCATCATGGTCGGCGTCGATGCCCTCCTGGCAGGGCATCCGGACAACCGTCTGCGCGAACGCGCCCATCAGGCCTACGCCCGCAAGTGCAAAGAACTGGGACTGGTTGCCGCCACCGACGAGGGAGGTTCCAATGAAGCGTAACCTCGTCAATTTCACCCGCGGCAGCCAGCTTCTTGGCCATTTCAGCTTCATGTTTGCCGCCGGTCTCAAGGGACCGCTCATTGTCGCACTGCTAGTGATTTCTTGGACGACCTGGTGGACGCTTTCAGCCGGGCTCAGCGACCATGAAGTCTATCTGGTCTGGATGCGTGTCTATGGGCAGATCTATGCCTTCATGGAGTTCGATCCAGCCACGGAGGTCGAGCTCAAAACGGCCTTCGGCGGCATGGTCCAGTTCCCCATCCGGTTGCTCGAAACCTTTCCGCCCGTGGTCCGGGCGTGGGACCATATGCTGGGCCTGCTGGGCAATGCTCTCTTGCGCTCGGCTCTGTTGCTCGTACCTGCCTTCGTGGTCTTCTACTGGTTTGCGGCGCGCTTCGGTCGCCGCTCCAAGGAGCGCAAGCATGAGCGCGGCGCAATGCTCGTCACGCTTCCCGAACTGGTCGATGAACTCCATACCCACAATCGGGCGGAGCGGTCCCGCGAATTGTCGGCTGTGCTGGGTTGGAAATGGCGGCTGTGCACCCCCGGCGAACTGGCCAGCGCGTTTCCGTACAAGCCCTCGCATCTGGCTACGGTCTCCTATCCCTGGCGGCTTGAGCAAAGCCACGCGATGCTGATCGGTACGACCGGCATGGGCAAGACGGTCGCCATGTCGGACATGATCGCCGAGGCGCGTGCGCGGCGGCAGCGCATCGTTATCTTCGATCTCACCGGCGCCTTTATCGAGCATTTCTATGACAGCAGCCGCGACGTCATTCTCAATCCGCTCGATGCGCGCTGCCCGAGGTGGAGCCTGTTCGATGAATGCCGGAGCGAAGGCGAATTCTGGGCAGCGGCTGAAGCGCTTGTTCCCCACGACGGGGGAGGCGAGGCGCAGTTCTGGGTCATCGCAGCGCGCGCGCTGTTTGTGGAATTTTGCCTCAAACTGATCGCCGATGGCAACGGCACCAACGAAGCGCTGGCCAAGAAGCTGATGACCGCCGACCTGTCGGAGGTCCATGCCATGATGCGCGGCACGATCGCCGATCCGCTGACCGCGCCGGAAGCCGCACGCATGGCGGAATCGATCCGCGCCGTGTTCAACGTCAACGCCAAGGCCCTCAAGCTGTTGCCAGCGTCGGGCAAGCCGTTTTCTGTCCGGCATTGGATCGAAGACGACGACGATGGAAGGCAAGGCAAAGGCTCGGCCGTGTTCATATCGGCGCGCTATGTGGACATGAGCGTTTGCGCGCAGCTGCTCACGCTGTGGCTCGATACGGCAATGAACACGCTCATGACGAGGCCGCGAACTCGCGACCTGCGGTTCTGGTTCTTCATCGATGAACTCGGCGCGTTGCACCGGCTGCCAGCCCTTGAAAAGGGGCTCCAGACTGCCCGCAATTTTGGCGGTGCGATCGTTACCGGGATCCATGCCTATGCCAAGCTCAAGGAGGTCTATGGCGACAACATGGCGATGACCCTGTCATCGCTCGCCCGGACCAAACTGATCCTCGGCACGGCAGACCGCGAGACCGCGACATGGTGCTCGGACTTCATCGGCCATCGGCAGGTCCGCGACATGGATGAAGGCTACACTTACGGGTACAACAATGCCCGCGATGCGGTCAGCCTGACGCCGCGCAAGCACATCGAACCACTGCTCTTGCCAGACCAGTTGATGAACCTGTCGCGCCTGTCAGGCTACATCAAATTCCCGGATGGCTTCCCGGCGGCCCCGATCAAGCTGAAGCCGGTCACCCGTCCAAAAGTCGCGGAAACTTTCATCGGCCGCGCCAAGGATCCGCCTTTGCGTCGGGTGCCGGTCAAAGCCGATACCGAACGCCCGGCACCAGCCTCGACTGCCACTGACCCCTCCGCTCATCCCGGGTCCAATGATGACGGAGCGGGCAAACCGGTCGTCCCAAAGCAAGGAGAACTTTCGCTCACGCAGCGTGGGCCTGACGACAAATCCGGCTTGCCCGAACGGCAGGAGCCTGTTGCCGGAAAGAGCCTTCCCGAGGAGGCGGACAAGCCACCGGCAGGAACAGCGGGCAAGCAAGCGAAAGCCGCGAAGGCATCGCCGGGCCGGGGACGTGGATCCGTCTCACTCCCCAAAGACGCTGTCCTGCGCGGCGGCGATAAGCCTTCTGAGGATGATCCCGCAAAGGGCAAACACGAAGCGCGCCGGACCGATGCACCTGCCGCCAAGGATCAGGCGAACCTGGTTCAGAAGCCCGACAAATCTGCCGCTCGTCAAAATGTCGCGGACGCCCGCAAGCTCATGATCGAGGACGGCGTGCCCGAGCAGGACACGCCTTCTCACGATGGCCCGGGCTTCGGCGATCTGGAGATGTGACGATGGTTGGCGGCGCCTATCCCTTGCGAGGTGGACCATGCTTTCGGTAGCCAATGTCCGCACCGCAGGCGGCGCCGCCAACTACTTTGCTGCGGACAATTACTACACCCGTGCCGATGCCGAACGATCGGGCGAATGGCTGGGAAAGGGGGCCGAAAAGCTGGGGCTCGTCGGCAAGGTCGATGCCAAGCAGTTCGAAGCGGTGCTCAAGGGTTTGCTCCCCGATGGCAGCAGGGTCGGTAGCGACAACCGTGCTCACCGTGCCGGCACCGATCTTACTTTCTCGATGCCCAAGAGCTGGTCGATCCTCGCGCTCGTAGGCGGCGACAAGCGTATCCTCGATGCCTATGCCGCAGCGGTGAAGGAGACCCTGGTCTGGGCCGAGAAGAACCTCGCCGAAACCCGGATGGAGGTCAAAGGCAAGGAGCGCGTCCTCGCCACAGGGAACCTCGTCATCGGCCTTTTCCAGCACGATACGAACCGCAACCAGGAACCCAATGCGCACTTCCACGCTGTCGTGGCCAATGTCACCCAGGGGCCTGATGGCAAATGGCGCGCGCTGCGCAACGACAAGCTCTGGGAGCACAACACGCTTCTCAATGCGATGACGATGGCGCGATTTCGTCTGTCCGTCGAGAAGCTCGGCTACGAGGTCGGCGAAGTCGGCAAGTACGGCAATTTCGAGGCTGTTGGTGTCCCGAAATCCATACGCGAGGCCTTCAGCACCCGGCGCGCCGAGATCCTCGAGGCGGTCGCACAGATGGATCATCGCGGGCCGCGCGTCACCGACATGGCAACGCTCATGACGCGGGCCGATAAAGCCAAAATCGAAGATCGCAGCGCTCTGACCCAGCAATGGCAAGAAACTGCCTCACGGCTTGGGTTCGACCCAAAGGCCGTCATCGCCAGAGCCAACGGGCGCGCGGCAAACGACCTTGGTAATGTGCCGGGATTTGTCGGCACGGTGCGCGGTCTGGTCGATCAGGGACGCGCGCTTGCTTCTGCTTTTGCTGAACGTCTGGGCCTCCGCCAGGGTGACCCGCTTGTCCCGCGCACCCTGGGTAACCGAAGCGCCGAGCAAGTGGCCGCAGTTCATGCCGCGGCCTCAGCCATCCGGCATTTGGGTGAGCGCGAAGCCGCCTTTTCGCGCACTGAGATTTATCGCACGGCACTCGGGTTTGGACTGCCGACCTCGATGGCCGCGATCGAACAGCGTGTCGATCAATTGCTGCGACAGGGACACCTGGTAAAGGGCAAAGGCGCTGATCGCGACATGGTCACCACCCGCGATGCCATCGGTCTCGAACAACGCATCATTGCCGCGGTTGAAAACGGGCGCGGGGCCGCACCAGCAATCTTGCCTGCACAGGTCGCCGGAGACCGGCTCCAGGCGCTCTCGCAGCTCAAATACGGCATGACCCTGAACCCTGGGCAGGAAGCTGCGGGCCAGCTGCTGCTCGCCTCCAACAACCGGATCGTCGCCATCCAGGGCGTTGCCGGCGCAGGCAAGAGCACCGTTCTGAAGCCGGTCGCCGACATCCTTGCAGAGCAGGGCAGGGCCGTACTTGGTCTCGCGGTCCAGAACACGCTCGTCCAGATGCTGGAGCGCGATACGGGCATTCCCTCGATGACCGTGTCGCGCTTCCTGCGCCAGCACAGCGAACTGCTGGAAGGCGCAAACCCGGCGAAACTTGCCGAGGCACGGATGGCGTTGCACGGCACGGTCGTGCTGCTCGACGAGGCCTCGATGGTCGGCAATGCCGACAAGGAAAAGCTGGTCCGGCTTGCCAACGTCCTTGAACTGGGACGTTTTGCCAGCATCGGTGACAAGAAGCAGCTTGGGGCCGTCGACGCGGGCAAACCATTCGATGTCATGCAGCAGGCCGGCGCCGAAACCGCGATCATGAACGTGAATATACGGGCGCGGGACAAGGCCCTGCGCGATGCACAATTTGCGGCCCAAGGCGGCCATATCGAGGCAGCCTTGCGGCATCTTGGTCCGCAAGTGATCGAAGTTGCCAGCGGCGCTGCGGTCGCGGCGGCTGCCGATTGGCTTGCTCGTTCGCCCGCCGAGCGCGAGAACACTTCGATCTATGCGTCGGGCCGAGAGCTGCGCAGCCAGGTCAACGAAGCGGTGCAAACGGGTCTCAAGGCCAATGGCGAACTCGGCCCTTCGTCGCTGCGCGTGAGCACGCTGTCCCGGGTGAATGTGACCCGCGAAGAGCTGCGCTATACGCGCACCTATACGTTTGGCATGATTGTGAGCGTTGAGCGACGCCAGCGCGGGCAGGGGCTGCATACGGGGCAATATCGCGTCGCGGAAACCGACCTGGCGCGGGGGCGCGTGACCCTCGAAAACGAGCGAGGTCGCCGCTTCGAATTCCGGCCAGGGCAACTTCGGCCGCAAGGTGAGATGGATCCCCTGCGCTTATTCGACGTGAAGCCGCTCGAGCTTTATGCTGGCGACCGCATTCGCTGGACCGAGACCGATCACAAGCGAGGACTGCTCAATGCCGACCAGGCCAGGATCGTGGCGATCGATGCAAAGCAGGTGACTGTGAAAACCTCGCTCGGCGCCGAGCATCAGTTGCAGCCTGGTGACCCGATGCTCCAGCGCCTCGATCTGGCCTATGCACTCAACGCCCATATGGCGCAGGGGCTCACTTCAGACCGCGGCATCGCGGTCATGGACAGCCGTGAGCGCAACCTCTCGAACCAGCAGACCTTTCTCGTGACGGTCACGCGTCTACGCGATGGGCTGACCCTCTATGTCGACAATGCTGCCAAGCTGGAGGCTGCGGTCGAACGCAATCCAGGCATGAAGCGCTCGGCACTCGAAACCGTCGGTCTGCTCAGGGATGCTGCCGCCACGGGACAGGAGAAAGGGCGGAGCGAGAGCAGGGAAGCCATGCCTGTGCGAGAACCGCCCGAGCTCGATCGCTCGCTTATCAAGCCGTTCGAGATCGGGCTCTGACGCCAATGCCGACACTGATGCGCACTCGAGGTCCGAGCAGACTGGCAGCTCATCTTGACAATATGTTCCATATTTGTTCTCATGTTGTCATGAACCGAATCGCCGATGATATTCTGCTGACCCATCTGGAGGTCGCGCTGGCGATGGCGCCGGAGGTTACTCTGGCCGGGCTGAATGCGGCTGATCCACGCGCCCAGCGCAGCGCACGCGTGGATCTTGCGCAGCATCTGGTCGAGCGGATGCGTGGTTTCGAGATTTCAGGAGAGGCCTACCAGTCTGGCGGCCATCAGTCTTGCCTGTTCCCAGGCGACCTTTCGCCCATCGGTTGAAGGGCCGATATTTGGCTGTGTTGCCTCAGACTTTGAATAGCCGCGAGAGCCGTCATTGCCGCGTCGTTGGCCCAACTTGATCCGAGAGTTCAGTGATCCGGTGTGCAATGGCCTGCCAGGTTTTTATGCCTTCCTCGTCACCGGCCAGCGCGAGCGCGCCGATCTGTTCGGCGACATAGTGCGCAGCCTTGTCGCCTTGCGCCTTCATGACCTGGTTGGCGCAGGCCCAGAGTTCCCAGTCGCTCAGCATTAGCGCAGTGTGCTGATTGCGGCGCCTATGGTCGCATAGAGGCCGTAGGCGACCAGGGCTGCGGTTAGCAGGAATTCGAGGCGCAGTTTGACGCCTCGCGGGCGAGGCTGCCCAGCCGGCCAGATCTGATCGCACACCAGCCCATTGAACCCCGAGCGTTGCCCGATGATTTCGACGCGGGAGCCGATTAGTTTGCGCGCTGAGCGGGTGCTGTCGAGTTCCCACGCACCGCCGCCATCGGTTCGCAGGACCAGTCCGTTGGGGCTCTGCTCGAGCGTGCCCGTAAGATGCTCATCGCTACTCACCGGCAGGCAGGGCCTTGCCAGTAGCGGTCCCAGCGCAGAGCCGTGCCAGTCTTGATCATGGCACAGGACAGATCGGTGCCTGAGGGGAAACGGCACCACGCCGCCGTCCTGCTCCCCCCAGCTGATCCTTCCGACTGACAGGTGAGGCGGGGGCCTGCGACAATGACGTGACCGGTGGGGATGGTTCCGCGAGGTCCGCCGAACAGGCGAACCAATGCATCGCGCGCCTCAATGGCCGAAGCGCGGGGGCAAGGCTGGTTTGAGCGGCAAGTGCCATCCATCTCGCGGGCCGCGATGCCGCCGATGCGGATGTGCGGCCCCTCAGCGCACCAGACCGGTCCATCGCCATCATAGACATGGGTCGGGGTGCAGGTGAAGGTCTGACCCGCAGATACGACTGCGGCTGCGAAGATCAGAAACATAGCGCTGCCCGATCTATTGAAGCTTGCGGCCGAACCAAAGGACGCGGCCGACGATGTTTATCGCTCGTCTCTCAAGGCCGCGCCAGCTGGGATAGGCCGGGTTGTCGCTCAGTACCGAAATCTTCCGTCCCTGAGGTTCGATAGCAACGCGTTTGACGTTGAGCGCATCGTCCATCCGCAGCACATAGATGCCATCGCGAAGCCGCGACTGGCCGTCGCCAAGGTCGACCATGACCTCGTCACCGTCGTTGAGCGTGGGTTCCATCGAATCGCCATTAACATGGATGATCGACAGGCTTGAAGCCTTGCTCGGGGTGAGCTTGCGGAGCCAGGTTTCGTTGAAGCCGAATTGACCGCTCTTGCGTTCCATTTCTGCGAATGCGCCGTGCCCGGCGGAGGCTTCGACGTCGAGAACGGGGATCTGCACCAGTTCGACGACCGGCGCGCTGCGGTGAGGGGGGCCGCCTAGCACGCGCTCTTCCACGCCAAAGAACCGCGCGAGAATGTTGCGATCGCCCTCGTCCAGATAGCGCGGGCTACCCTTGCGGATGTACTGTTGGATATAGGAAACGTTGCGGCCGAGCAGCCGCGATATCCCCGAGTAGGTGCAGCCTTTTCGGGATGAGATGAGCTCGTCGAGAGCCTGTCGTGCTTCGTCCATCACGCTGTCCTGTCACGAATTCTAGGAAAAGTCATCCTAGACTCTAGGTTGCGATCCTAGTAAGAACATAACAGGAACACAAGCACAAAGCGAGTCGAACGTGATGGACCTACTGGAGCAGATCGAGGCCTATCTGGCGCGCAGCCATGTGGCGCCAAGCAGGTTCGGCAGATTGGCCGCAGGCGACCCGCGGCTCGTTGCCGATCTCAAGTCCGGACGGCGATTGCGGCAACGGACCGAAGAGCGCTTGCGCCGTTATCTGACCAAGGCCGCTGCCGAAGTACCATCTGCTGGCGCTGGTCGATCGCCGCGTAACTGAATAGGCGAATTGCATGCAAGCTGGGTGGGCAGGTGATCGACGACCTAATTGCCACATACGATGCGCAGGCTGATGCCCTGCGACGCGACTATCGCTTCGGCGTGGAGTTGGCGAAACTGCCGGGGTAGGTTGCGGGGTGCCGCGTAGTATTGAAGGGGCGAGTGCAATGGACGATATTCGGATCGAAGGGTCGGCGCTGCCACAATCGTGACATCGCGGCACCATCGTCCCATATAGAGCTTTGTGACCCGGTTATGCGTTCATTGACTGGAAACCCTCGTGCGCATATCTTGCTCTCGGAGCATATGAGATGAAGCAAGTTGCCTTTTTTGATTCGGCTGAGCGCCAGCGTGCCAAACAGCATGCTCGTGAGCAGGATGATCGCGACCTGCAGGCCGGATTGATCTCGCCTGAAGCGCTCAACCAGCAGAACGGCTTCTTCTCAGGCATCGACTTCTCGCAGGCCTCGATTCGCCGTCGGCGGCTGGTCGCCTGAGTACCCAACCGCTCGCACCTGAAGCCGTTCTCGACATCGCCTCGCACCTCGCGCTTGAGGATGGTGCCTTCGTGATTGGCGGACAGGCACTCAACCTCTGGGCAGAATATTATTCCGCAGCAGACGAACTGGCTCAGTACCGGCCCTATACGTCCAAGGACATCGACTATTTTGGATATCGCGATGCCGCGCAAAAGCTTGCCGATGCACTGGGTGGCCATGTTCTCGAGCCGACGATGGACGATCAAACCCCACAGACGGCAATTGTCGAGGCCGAAGTTCAGGGGCATCTGCTGAGGATCGACTTTTTGGGCAATGTGCTCGGCGTCAGACCAAAAGCGCTGCAGGCCAAAGTCGTCGAGATCATCGTGCCGTATACAAAGGACGATGTTGCGGGACATCTAGCGATCCCGGTAATGCATCCGCTTCACTGCCTGCAAAGCAGGATCGCCAACCTCGTAGTGCTGAGGCGGCCTGACGCAACAGCTAGACGGCAAGCCGAAGCCGCGCCGGTCGTCCTGCGACAGTATCTCGACCAGGCGCTGCGCGATGGCGACCACCGAGAAGTGACGCGAACACTTCAGGGCCTATTCAATTTCCTTGCGAGGGACACCACCGGGCGAAAGGCGCACCGGGTGGTGGATCGTGACCCTCTGGAGGTGATGAAAGCCTTTGTCGATGATCCGCGGATTGACGAACGCTACCGCGAAAAGATTCTTCAACCTGCTATCGAGAGAATCCGAAAACAACGGACTGCAATAGGACGCATGCTAACTGCTCTCGGCAGAATTCCTCCCTACAGCATATAGAGACGCTGCCACCCTAAGCGCCGCGTTTGATCGGCTTCAGCGCCATCAGTGTCACCGTTTGCTGCCACGGCGATAGTGGTCGCGCTGATCGGCCATTCCTTGTTCTGCGCGCCCGTCCGACGCCAATATGCGAAGCACGCGGATGACATCCCAGCTAATTTCACCAATCTCAGTTGCGATGTCATAGCCGCTGCGGAACTGGTGGTACGACAAAGCTGCGGTAACTGCCTCTTCCAACGCGCTCTCGTATTCGGGTTCCTTATTGTCTTGTGTGAACCGGTCGCACCACAGGATGCGACTGCGCCAGACGATAAAATGACTGCGGCAGCCATCTTCGCGCCAGACCGAGGGGTAGAGCGTTACGCCACCGCGCAACTCCAAATCCCAGGCCTTCCCTGCGCGTGGGTCGAGATTGATCACTAGCGTATCGCCGCAGCCATCAGGGCAAGCGATGACGACCGAGCGTGGACGGCCGCGCACGACGCCGGCAACATCGCCGGCATGTTCGAGCATTGGCTCAGCTTCATCGCGATAAGTGCCAATGCCGCGCCATCGCACTTTACGCGCTATCCCAGTCATACGGTATCTCCGCTTAGATCATCGACCAGTTGGGCGGCGATGCGATAACCCGTCGCGCGACGCCCGCGATCCGCAGCGCAGCCATCCGCCCACTGGCACCGTCGCAGTAACTGAACCGCGACGGCAGTCTGATATTCGCTTGGGCAGCTCTGTATCGCGATGCCGAGCGTCCGAATTTGGCGAACCACGTTTTCGATCCAGCCAAACGGAGTTGCCGGCCGACTTGGGCCTGGCGGATGACGGAATGCGGCCGGTGCATATAGCCGGTCGACTACCGTCTCCCATTCGTCGTCAAAATAGGTGTCCCGTGGCGCATCGGGCGGTAGCTCGAAAGCTAGCCAGGTCTCGAGCGCGGCGAGGTCCGCAGTTAGCGGCCCGGTCGTCACCGAAGCAAGGTCGATGAGGATTGCGCTTGCGCCGCGGACTCGAACATTTTCACCATGCAGGTCGCCGTGGATTGGCGCGGTGCGATAACATTGGTCGAGCTTGGAGAGAAGCGACCAAAGGTCACCGGGCGTTAGTTTAATGCCCTTAACAAGCGCGCGCTCGACATATTGTTGCTTGATCTGCTCAGGGTTCCACAGGCCGGCCTCGCGCATTGCACACGCAACGGCGCCCTTGACCGGATCGCGCGAATAACCCTGATCGCGCCAGCCCCCCAGTGTCTCTTCGAGGAGCGCAGTAATTGCTTGTCCGGCGAAGTCGCGGCGCACCAGTTCCCAAAGGGATTCCGAGCGATCGACGAAATTGCCGACGAGCAAGCCGCGACCGTGGCCGATTACCAAGGTTTCGATATTGGGCCTGAGGCCAAAGGGAATGAAGCGCTCGGCACATTCACGGTAGTTCGCGTGTTCGCGCTCGATCTTGTCGCGACGATCGATCTTGGCGAACGCAGGTTGCGGCCATGCACCTATGTTGGAGACAGCCACGGTCAGATGAACTGCGAACACACGGGCGTCGGAGCGGCCCCCGCCCAGCTCGACTAAGGTAATTGCTCTACAATGGGGGAAAGCCCGCTGGAACAGGATGCGATCTGCAGGCCTCAGATCTTCGCGGTTGCCCGGAACGATGATGTCGAGATCGATCTTGGGTGCCGATCCCGCGTCATGACGTGCGATCGCCTCGGCGAGCGACCAGGTCGGCGGTGCGGTATGGAGTTGAACGCCTGGCGCAGCCGAAAGCTCGGCCAGCCGCTGCTGCGCCCGACCGGTCGCAGCGTCATCGGGAGATACGATGTCGACCCGCAAGCCATGATCAATGAAGGTAGGCGCTGTCTCGGCGATCATATCGAGAAGCGCTGCCTCATGGGTTTCGAGCGAAATGATCACCGCGCGGGCGTCCCTCGTCTCGGCCAGCGGCTTCGCGATGTCACCCTTGCGCACAGCGATGCGGCGGCGGATAAGCTCGTCGTGTTGCTCGGCGTCTGGTTCTGCGCCAAACCATAGGCAATGGTCTCGCGGATCAGCCATGGGCGTCCCCTTCTGGGCGAACTGGCAATGCCCACCTGCCACCTTGCGCAAGAGCTCCGGCTTTCGAGCACACGATGCAGTTGGCGCGCACATTGGCGACGGTCGGTCGGACCTTCCCGGCGATGCCGTCATAGTATTGGAACCGTGCTCCCGCTGGGATCGGGGTGACAGCGCCCAGCATCATGGTGACCGCGAGCGATGCCATGGTGCTGTTGAGCGAGATGACCGCCGGCTGCGGCGCATGGCCGCCGATCACATAAGGGTCGGCGGCACGTTGCTCGGGCGTCAGCATCTCGCGACGGATCTGCTCGCCGTCGAGCGCGCCGGTGCAACTGAGGCAGGGCAAGCTAGGAGCCAGCATTTGGACGCGGCCGGTCAGATGAGTGACCACGCCGTCCTTGACGCTGATGCTCACCCCCATATCGATCGCCGGAACCAGATATTGATAGGCCGCCTGCCCGACCACCGCACGGCTGGCATGGGAATCAGTGCACAGGAAGATGAGATCATGGTCGCTGATGCGGCGGGCGACCCGCGCATCGACGATATCGCCGACCACTGCCTCGACATTGGCACCGGGGCTAATGGCGAGAAACCAGTCGCGCGCGACCTCCGCCTTCGGGCGGCCGATATCGTGAATGGTTGCGCCGACCAGCCGGTTGAGGTTGGTCAATTCAACGAGGTCGTGGTCGATGATTGTCACGTCTCGGGCGCCCAGATAGGCGAGCTGCTGAAGCGTTGCCGCCCCGGTCCCACCGGCGCCGACCACCAGATATTTGAGGCGGTTGAGCGCCTGCTGCCCGTCGGGGCCGAAGGCGCGCAGCTGACGGTCGTGGCGATCTTCGAAACGCGCGCCGTCGCTTCCGCTGAGGCATGTGAGCGCCGCGCCTACATCCCAAACATCAATTGCGCGCCCTTCGCCTAATACCCGCGCAGCAATGCCGTCGGGACCGATCACCATGGCCAGGGCGCAGGCGTCAGGCGCGCGGCGGGCGAGATAGGCCAGGATGTCCCGTTCGCCCGCATCGTCGATGCTCGAGAAGACCGGCGAGCCCTGCGCGAACGGGTGGGTATGGATGAATATCGGGCTTAGCCGGTCACGCCGCGCGCGGTTTGCGACCTCGATTAGCAACTCGGAGCGAAGCGACGCAGCGATGACACTACGATCTGCATAGGCACTTGCCGCGACGGGTTCGACCTCGATGAGCACCCAGGTTCCCGAGCTGCGATCATGATGCGCATAGCCGATCGCGCAGGCCTCCTCGGGGCCGCTCGAAAGCAGGGCTTCGGCGAGCGCATGACAGCTACCCGATATCGTCTTGAGTCCGCTCACAGCGGCTGCGCCAGGCGGTCGAGAATCGTGTTGACCCAGCTCGACAAGGTGTCGCGATTGGCGTCCCAGGGGCTAGCGAGGTGCCAAGAAAACCACAGGCCGTGATCGTAGGTCTCGGGAATAGGGTTCGGCACTTGGGCATTTTGGGGCGTAGCGCCGTTCGCCAGGCGCAGATCGACGTCGGCCCAAAAACAGTCGAGGGCGGCAAAAGGGTAGGCGGGTGGAACGAGGAAGCGCACGGATGTGCGTTCTTGTGACCAACCGAGCGGGAGCGGCACCACCGGGACGATAACCAGGGTGGTGCCGCTGGGCAGGCGACGAAGCTCGACGGCGCTAAAGCGCTCGCCGAGCTCGCCCAACTGACGATCGAGAACCGTCGACATTAGCCGAAGTTCGCCTTGGGAACCGACGAGAAGCGGCGAGCCGGGTTGACGTCGAGATCTACCGGTTCACCGTCGTCGATCTTTCGATCGGGATCGTCACTATGCCCTTCGAGCACGAGATCGTGGTTTGCGTCCCAGTTGGCAACACGCGCCTTGATCTGAAGACCGGTCAGCTTGATCTCTTCGGTCTCGTAGCGCGTCCCGTTGACGAAGAAGTGAAAAAACACAGGCTTCTTGGCCGTGATGAAGTGCTCGACGCCGGTTGCGGCCAGATCGACCGTTTCCCCCGGCTTGATCAGATGGTCCGTGCCTCCGTCGACCTCGAGAAAAACCGCCTCATCTGCCTTGGCGCGAGTCAGGACGCGCAGCGTCTCTTCACTAACGTGCTGAGGTCCCCACTTCACCTCGGCACCCTTGGCGAAGAAGCGGTAGAGCGCGTCGCCGGTGAAGGCCACGAAGCGCTCAGTGCCCTTCTCGCGCAAATCGAACGGCTCATTGAGGCGCACATCCTCGAAGTCGCCCGAAGCGAGGATCGCATACAGGCTGTAATCCTCAGGCGGGGCGTGGTTTGCTGCAGCGAGAATCTGGCGGCCAAGTGGCACGGGATCCTCGATCTGGACAATGCTGAAGGCGGTGCTGTCGAGCGCAACGCTCGCGGCGAACTTCTGCTTGGGGGACATGGGCTCTGAACCTTGTGCTTGCCACGGGCGTCGGTGCCGGGGCTTCCACAAGATCAATCCCCGCCGCGAGCAACGACCGGAAAGCGATTCAGAATTTTTTTTGTGCGGTGCCTGGCGGCACGGTACCGCACGTGAAGAAGGCGGGGCATTTGGGGCAGCTACGGTTCGAGGGCTTTGGCTCGAACTGGCCGGCGGCAATCGCGTCGACGATTTTACCGATCCCAGCGCGCTTGTCGGCCGCTTTTCCAGCGTGGTCGCTAAGTGCGACCCGAATGCCATCGGACAAGTGCAGCAGTTCGGCACCATAGCCGGGTGCGGCGTGCTGGGCGGCAAGCAGCGGCGCGAAGGCGGCGTTGCCGGTGAGGACCGTCTTCTTGTGATGCCCAGTTTGGATATAGCGCAGTGTCTTGCGGCCGGTCCCATCGACAAGCGAATAGTCGAAGTTCACCCTGATGGTTGCAGATCCAACTTTGAAGCGCAGCGACTGCCCAGGCTCAAGCGTTCCTTCAGCGCGAGTCAATGCAAAGCGTGTGACGAGTTCATCGGCCAGCACACGATAGGCAGTGCTCGCTTGGCGACTGGCGAGTTCCGAGCTATTCCAATGGACGTCGAACACGTCGCGAGCAGTCGCCAGATCTATTGCGGTCTCGGCCGCGTTCAATTCCGTGATCACGCGGCGGACGACTTCGTGCATGTCCTCGAACGAGCTCGTGACGCGTTTGCCGCCGACATTAAGGACATAGGTGTAGAAGAAGCGTCGCGGACAGCGCTCGTAGACGCTAAGCTGGTGCTGCCAATATGTTGACTCGCCGATTAGATTGATCGCCACCGGTGCGTCGCTGTTGTCGATTCCGTAGTTTGTAGCTGAGACGATTCGGCTTTCGACGCCTTTCCCCATGCGCGCGATGAAATCTGACGGGTTGCGCTTGCGATTGGCGGTGTCCTTGTTCGGCGAGTAGAGGATTAGACGGTCCTTGGCGCGCGAAAGCGCGACGTAAAATAAGCATTGAAGCTCATCCTCGTCTTCACGCGCGGCGAAGTCGATGCCAGCGCCTCCTGCATCCTTAATCATGCCGTCGGGGGGCGGGCAGGTTGGGGCGGGATTGCGCTTGGGAAAGCTGCCCTTGGTCATGCCGGTCACGTGAACGGCCGGAAACTCTAGCCCCTTGCTGCCGTGCATCGTCATTAGCCGAATTGCATCGATACCTTGAGCCGCTTGCGGGATATGTCGCAGATCGCGATCATCGCTGAGGCGTACGAGGCGGCGAATGCGCTCTAGCAGGCGCGAAATCGCGTTACCGGAGCTTAGCGGCTGTGCTCGCACGAAATTCAAAAACTGCCAGATGGCAATTCCTTTGGCCCGCGCGGCCATATCGTTGCTCGAGCAGATATCGGCCGCAATTCGCGTGCGATCCAGCAGAAGCTGAGCAAGCACGTCCCAGGGCGCTGAACGCGCGTCAAAGCCATCAAGCAGTGCAGAATAACGCGCAATAGTTGCAATGCCATCGCTAGAGAAGCCCGCAACTCCGCTGCCAAGCCAAGCAAGTGGCGGCAACGCGTCATCGTTCAGTGCATCCGACAAGGCCCCGATGTCCTCAAGGCTAAGCGTCATGCCAGGTATGCCGGTGTCGCGCGCCATTGCCATCGCCCGACGATCGACAAGGAGCGACAGCCAGGCGAGCAGGTCCTTGACCTCAGGACGCTCGAAAACACTCCCGAGATAAAGGACCGGAATGCCGCGCGCTTCGAGCCCGCGACCCAGCTCGGCGAGCCGATCGTTGCCGCGACACAGCAGCGCCTGGTCTCGGTAGCTATATCCTTCTGCGCGCAGTTCTGCGATCGCGTCGGCAACGCCGTCGATCTCGTTTTCGGTGATGCCATCGATATGCCGAAACTCAGGGGGCCGACCGAGACGCCCGCGATGCGCTTTCAGCTTGACCGAAGTGGCACCCGCTAGGGTCATTCCGTCGGCGAATGTCGAATATGCTTCAACGATCTCTTCGCGCGAGCGATAATTGGTATCGAGCTGATCGCGCATTGCACCGGTGAAATCACCATGGTCGAACCTGGCGAGATTGAGCGACGATGCACCGCGGAAACGGTAGATCGACTGGCGCACATCGCCGACACACCAAAGGTTACGCCCTTGATTGGTTATCGCTTTCAGGAGCTGTACGCTGGCGCGATTGACGTCCTGATATTCATCGACCAGCACATGGTCGATGTCCTCGCGCAATTGAGCGGCAATCGTGGGATTTCGTGTTAGGAGCTCAGCGGGAAGCGCCACAAGGTCGCCGAAATCGATGCGCTCGAGCGCACGCTTGAGATCGGTATAGCTCTTATAGACCTGAGCCACCTCACGCGCCCTTTTGACCCGCTCTTGTGTCTCGGAGCTGTGATCCAACGCCCGCATTTCTTCGACTAATTCCGCATATCGATCAGCTGAAACGACTTCGTCCTGGGCGCGCGAGATCGCTGACAGAAAATCGCGGAGTTTGTCTGTCGGGTCGTAAAGCTCGCGGTAGTGCGTTAGGTTAAGCCCCGCCACGCGGTCCAGCATCAAATCAATCGCTTCGGCACGGTCTATCAGGCGCGGCTCACGCGAAAAGCCGAGGGCTTGATGGAACTGCTTTACGAGATTGAGGCCATAGGCGTGAAAGGTGCCGATCCACATCGCCGCCGCCGCGTCAGGCCGCCGCTTAGCGATCCGCTCTGAGAGTTCGCCAGCCGCCTTGTTTGAGTAGGTCATGACGACAAGGCGACGCGGATCAACGTTGTCGCGCTCGAGCAAATCGTCAATACGACCTACGAGCGTTTTGGTTTTGCCAGTGCCAGGACCCGCTTCCAACAAGAAGGCGGGCCCTCGGTGCCGCGCGGCGCGCTCTTGGCGAGGGTTTAGCGGATAAACATCCGCGTCGTCCTTCTCTGGGATGGCCAGTGGGAGGAGTAGCGCATCGAGAAGCTGTTGCGCGACCGCGTCAAAAGGAGCCGCATACTTCAATGCGATCTCCTGCGCAGTCATTCCCGCAAGGTGCTGATCACGAAGGAACGCGCGCGGCATGATCAGTTCGCGCGCGAACAAATCCATCTGTACCTCGCGCCGCGACATCCGGCTATAGTCGGCAACCCGCTCTTCGCCGTCGGGCGCGGCTTCGAACGATCGCGCTGGATCTGCCTCGCAGACGGTGTCCGGCAGGCGCGCATCGCCAAGTTCGGCGTGACCGAGCTCGTGTCCAATCAGAAAAGCAGTTAGAAATGGGCTGGGCGTGACCTCATGAAGGATCGAATGACTCTGAGGCTCATATTTGGCGCGCGACGTCCCCAAAAATGGACTGCCGGGCTTGAGGCCTGTGACCTCGAGAATGCCTATGTGCTTTGCTGCAGCTTTGACGATTGCCATCGCGTCCCAAGGATTGATGCTTCGGATAAGACTACTGCGTTAATTTCTGCCGCACGCTGACGTCCGAGCTCGATGGCATCCACCGCCTAGTCCTCGGCTAGGAGCTCTAGGGCTTGCTCGGCCGAAACGCCCGCATCATCGAGCAGGCTGGCAAAGCTCACTTTTGTCATGGGCGCTCGAGGCGCCTTGTCGGACTTGTGTTGAACGGCTTTTTGAAGACCAGGTGGCTGTGCGAGGAAGGCGATGAGTTCGCTCAAGCCCGTTCCCAGTTCTTGGGCAAGCTGCTCTAAAAATCTTAGCGGAACTGTCCCCGCGGCGACAAGCCTGTCACGAAACGCGTTCAGGATGATTGTCGGAACGCCAAGTGCGTCCCGCACCGAGGCGTAACGTGCGATATCGAGGTTCGCGAGTGGGTTAGGCGCTGATGCGATGTCGATGGACAGCCCATCTATCCAAACTTCACTACGCGCGTCGATCGGATTGTCGCCAGCCAGTGCCTTCTGCAGTTCGAGCTCGTGCAAAAGTGCGGCTAAGTCGCGCGCAGCATGCGGATAAAGGCACACATAGCGATTGAGTACCTCCGGATCGTGGCCCAAGTCGGTCGCGAACATTGCGAGGATGTCATCGATCGAGGGAGTGGAAGACGTCACGACACATCTCCGATCCCGAGATGTCGGCGGATATTCTTGACCGCGCTGTCGCGCCGATTGCGGACAGTTCTCGGGTCGCAACCTAGGATAGCGCTTATCGATGGCTGCGCGGGATCCTTCGCTTCTGCCGGGATGTGGCACATGAGCATTGAAATGACCTCTTTTTGTTCCGGTTGCAGGCTCTCTATCGCCGCCAAAAGCCTTGGCCGGAAAATCGGGTCGAAAAAAATATTGTCGTCGAGTTCATCGAGACTGCCAGCGGCGCGCTCGATCAGTGGCGGGAGCTCACCGGTCTCAGGGTCATGCTCGATCGCGACTTCGCGACGGGCGTTCCGCGCGCTGGCGCGGCGCGCTGAGAGGCGCAGCAGGGCGACAGCTTGGTTGAAATGGACTTCATAAAAGTCGAGCTGCCTGCCGCCTTCGCGATCGAGGGTTACGAGTAAATCGATGCGTGCGTGGGCCGCGTCATTGGCATCGCTGATCGCGGCATCGACCAAAAGCTTGGCGCCCTCTTGTCGCTCTGCACGCGGTAAGGCTTTGACGACGCGTCGGCGAAACAGTCGATAGAAGCGATTGTAACGCGCGTCACGATTGTCCTTCGCGTGCTGACGAAGGAAATGAACGATACACTCAGACGGCACGTAGCCTGGCACCTTAGGGCTGTCGATCTGGCACCGCACCATTAATTCATCGAGAGACATCGTGTGCAGCTCTTTCAACGCTTCCTCTATCTCCGGCTCGCGTGTGTATGGGCGACCATCGGGATAGCAGCTGAGCAAACGCAGCACATCGACGCTCATGACGATCGCTCAATTGCCTCCGATTTTGTGAGCCACAAAAATTTCCTATCACAACCATGCGCCAGTACAATAACTGTTTAGCCAACCTAACCGAGGAAGAGTAGCCGAATTCGATCCTTTTTCTCACAAAACTTGCAAATAGCCGCCCAAAGGGCGGGGCGTCTACGTTGATACCTTGAGCGCGTGGCTAGTATTGAGGGAGGGGCTCAGCGCCGAGCATGCTGCCGACATTGCTATGGCCTCAGGCGGACAGGTGTTGGCCCCCCTGCTACGCGCTGGCCGATGCGCTCCTAAAATTCTGCGGTTCGATGCGCCATGTTTTGTTATGTTCTCCGGAGAAAATGGACGATCGCCAGCATGACGAATTCCGACCTTGAAAGCGTAGCGGCGGCTGGAGGCAGCGACTGGAAAGGGCTGTCTGAAATCGATCAGGCAATCCGCGATAACCGCCTGACGGAATACCGGATTAAAAAATCCTGGGCCGATCCTTGGGGGCGCAAGCTCACGATTGTCGGCGTCGTCGCAATCAGTGGAGTCTTTGCGTTCTTGGCGGGTGCGTCTTTCGGTCTGTGGTGATTTTTACTCGCTGATCACCATTCCTTCACATCGTCAGCCGATTCAGCGCTTGCCCCCTGCGCCCCGCTGGTAACCGCCTCCAAACTCCCCTTGGATCCGCCAATCTTTTGGCGACCGGCAGCCTGAGCCCGCTGAACCTCATCATGGATAGTGCCAACGTCTACCTTAGGCACCGTGCCAGAACCGCCTCCGTCTGTCTGCGCGCGCCCTCGTACTGATCCGGCGCCAGAGATATTCGGACGGGATATAGGTTGTCCGGGAGCCAGGACGAGGCGATCTTCGATTCCGTCGCGAACCTGAGCTGCATAACTCTCAACAAACTTGGCTTGAAGGGCCTGCCCTCCAGAGCTGAGCTGGAACGCAACGTCATCGAAGCGCACGTTCCCATAGAAATCCCGGTTTCGCTCGATTTCAACCAATCCCCATTCTCTGTATGCCTGGGACAGGTTGAGGCTTCCTGCTGCGCTATTGCCCTCGAAGAACGAAGCCTGACTTTCAAGGCGATTGGCAAGTTCTTCGGCGCGCCGGGCCTCCCGGCTGTAGCTCTGGGCCTCAGTAAGCGAGGCGTTCATGCCGCCCGCGGTGGTCGCTACCGATGAACTGGAAGACGTGCTGACTGATCGAACGAACCCGTCTCGGGTGCTCGACCAATTGCGGCTGTCGGACATCTGGGCAAGGCTTCCGAAAATTCGGGACCTGTCTTCGGAGGCGATACCGATGTCACTGTCCGTCCAAGTTCTAGTGCCGCCGCCTTTGGCTCCAATGTTTGCGGAGAGAACGCCATTCGTTACTCCCGCGTTCGCGCCTGCTTCACCGCCTAAAAACCAGGCAGTGGAAATGTCGTCAGCCGCGCGGCGTGATAAACCAAACTGCCGTTGCAGGCTCGTGGACGCCTGATCGACCTCGCTGAAGGCGGTCTGGATGCTGTCGGAGTTGGACGTGCCAGTTGCGCTTTCGAAGGCCGAGCTGCGGCTGAACTGATTTCTGAGTTCACGGAATTTGGAAACTGCGCTCGCGGTCGATTCCGTGGCGACGGTTGCATAAGACTCGCTGTTTGAGCGCGCTTGCGACGCCATCGTCGAGAGCCGCGAGGTGAATTCCTGTCCGAGGCTCGGCGTGAACGGATAACTGGAGTTCGGAAGCTGGTCGTAGCTGGCTTCGGGAAAGCTTGTGGTCATTGACCCGGTGTCGCTGAAGGTGCGCGTCTGACCTGCACCGTAGGTGAAGCTGGGAGCGATGGTGCCTTGCGCGAACTGGCGGGTGAGAACCGTCGAATTCTCAAAGCTCGTGTTCCCGAGTGCGACATTGCCAGTGCTGGCCTCGCGGGCCGCTTCCTCCGCCGCGTTCTGACTGGGATTGAGGTAGCTTGTCGCGTTGTTTGAAATGGCCATCGCACCCTTGGCGACGCCGCCCGCAAGGAACGGCACCGAGGCAATCAGATAGCCTGCCAGAATGCCGATATCGCTGTTGACGTCGGCCATCCCGGTGAAGCTCGCCAGGCTCAGGCCCTTGGCGCCAGCAACCGCCGTCATGTCGGCCGCTCCCTTGTACATCAGCATCATGTGCAGGATCACAAAGAGCGGTCCCCATGCCGCGAGATAGAAAAATCCTGTGATGTAACCCTTCAACGCGACTGGGCCTGTCTTCGGCATCAGGAATAGCGGGAAGAGCACCGGAAACAGCGCGTAGAACAGGACAGTGAGCACGATGTTCAGGAGCGGCACCCACTTCATCGCGTTGCTGGCGATCGAGCCATAGGTCCGCTCGGTCTGGATGTCGGCCCTGGTCTGGGCATAGACATCGACATTGCCGGCCCCGCTGCCGCCGGCCATCGAATGCATCGCCTGGCTCATCGCGTTGATGGTGAGGGTCTGCTTGAAGATTGCGGTCGCATTGGCCGAGACGCCGCTGAGATACTGATAGGCCACAGGTAGATCGGCAAATAGCTTCGCCTTGGCGAGCGCCGCTGTCTGGTTGGGATAGAGCTGGCGGCCAAAGACGGTTCCCATATCGTCGATGAGGCCCGCCCACCGGGCATTCAGAGCATTATAGGCCTCGCGGCAAGTGACGATGCTTGAGGTTACTTGGCCGGACGCCGCATCGCGGGTGAGAAAGCGCTGGGCGCGGGCCTGGCTTCCCGGGGCTATGGTAACCCAGATGTCGTTTGTTTCTGCGAGTTCCTTCATCGAATAGCGCCCGAGCAGCACATCGTAGAAGACACACTGCCGGAAATGCTCATCGAGGTTGGAGGCAAACTCCGGGTCGGAGATGCGCAACGAGCGCGTAGCGTCGTAAAGCCGGGCGCCATAGATCATGCCATTGCGGGAATAGTTGAGATTGCCGGGCAGGCCAAACACGACTTCGGCCGAGCCCGTAAGATAGTCGCCGACCTGGCTGGTGAAGCTTGCCATCAGTGCAAGGCCGAGCGGCACGTTGCTGACATTGGCCGGCGCAAGGCTCGGGTTGAGCCGGTCGGTCACGTGGACGTCGAGGCGCGGCACCATCAGGCAGGAGTAGATCAGGGTCGCGCCGAGGAACCAGTTGATCCAGGCGCGCCAGTCCTGATTGAACGCAAGCGTAAGGGCTGACAGACCAAGGCCCATGACCATGACTACCTGAAGCAGGCTCTTGTAGCCGCCGCTGCCGGTCCAGGCTGCGACCGCCTGAAACACGTTCACCAGATAATCGCCGCCGCCGACCGTGAAAATTTCAACCATGGCTCATGTTCCGCTTGGGTTTGGCGATCAGTGGGTGAGGGCTCGGTTCTGAACGCCGCGCGACCAGTCGAGCGAAGCTGCCATGCCGGGCGACATCGAAGCCGCGAGCTCATTCTCGATGAATGCCGTCTTCTCGATGATCTGCATGATCGCGCCCACCTTGAGGTGCGTATTGGCCTGACGGTCAGCCAGCGCCTGGCGCACGACGCCCACCTGTCCCTGCCACATGGCGATCTTGGCCTCGTCCGCTCCAATGAAGCTCGACATCGAACGGCCGGCTTCCCCGACAATTCGGTCAAGGACCGCAAACAACATGTCGACGCTCGCGATCTCGGCCAGTGTCTCGCGATCATCCGTCGGCATGCCGCGGCCATAGGCGGCCTGTACGGTCAGGATCTTGTAGAGCGGCACTGACGAGACCTGCAGGAGTTCCTTCTGGGCCGAGGTGATCGCTGTGTCGTCGTGGATCGCCTGCACCATGCCTGCGATCAGCGCGGACACACGGGGGCGGAGGGCTTTTGAGGCGGGAAGGCTCAGCGACTTGAATCCAGGCTCGAGACATTTGGCGGGCTCGTCGCAATGGAAGATCAAGACATTGCTGCCCGACGTTCCATCAAGCAGCGATGTCACCAGTGTCGAGGAGGCTTCCCCCACGATCGGCACGAACTTGCCCGGCGCATCATCCTTGGGCGGCACGTAAATGATCGTGCCGAGGAGCGTCATGGCGTATTCGGCGAGCTCCTGGTCGAACGTACCATTCGGCGAGAAGAACGCCGACTTCTTGAGGATGGTCCAGGTATAGTTTCTCGCCACGCCTGTGTTCACATCATCATATTTGCCCCCGCCCTGGGCCGTGGTGCTGGTCCGCTGTCCCCTGGTGCCGCAGCCATGCTTGGCCGCGGCATAGTCGGTGAATATGCCTTCCGAATTGCCGATCGCCTCGCAGATCGCCTTGTCGGCAAGGTCGCCCTTTGGCCAAACGCCGCCGACCAGACCCTGGGCAAGCTCGCAGCTGCTGATGTTGAGATTGTTCATGAGCTGAGCCTTTTGGCTGAACTCCTGCATGATCTTCGAGCATTCCGGGCAGACCGTGTCGATCGCGAGGCTGAAGGCAAAACCGACCGCGTTGTTGGCGACCGCCTTCAGCATCGCGACGATCTCGCTCGCGTTGATAAAACTGAACGAGCCGGCAAAAATATCGATGCCCCCGCAGCCTGCGCGGGCGCGCGGCAGCTGCAAGTTTGCGATGTTGGTCGTCTTTTGCGGGAAGCGGGTCCAGATGTTGCCGAGGCTATAATAGCCCGCCGACTGGCCCTGAAACGCCGTCGGGCCGTTCACATTCGCGGCCCCGCCGACATCGCGCAGAAACGAATCCATCGAGCTGCCGACATTCGCGGAGACGCTGGCGAGGGGGAGGGCTGCCGCGAGGATCGCAGCGAGCAGCGCGGTCTTTGAGCGTTTCATGCTAGTAGTCACGTCCGGCTTCCTTCGATGTGAGGAGGTAGATGCGGTCCTGAAGCTCGTCGGCGGACATCACGCCGTAGCCGATCGGGATCGCCTGGCCTTTTGCGGCATCCCACAGCACAACTGCGGGTGTGACCTTGGGCTCAAGCCCCATGCGGACGCGCTGATTGGTCTCGACGGTGTAGCTCGGGAACTGCCGCGATGGCCCACCATCGGTCGAGACCGCGCGCACGGTGATGTGCCAGGTCGAAGCGACGCTTTGCACGATCGGCGACATGACCTCGCAGGCGCCGCAGGTCTGGGCAAAGAAGTAGAACAGGCCGTAGCGCTCGGAGAGGTGCGCCATCACGGTATTGCGCTCCGCGCCGCGTGCGTCCTGCCACTGGCGCTTGCCGAGCGTCGAAACCGGCCGCTGCAGGGTGTAGTCGAGATCAGGATCCTGCCAGATCGCGCGCTGCCAGACATCGCTGAAGAGCGAGGCCCGGTCGAGTTGCTCGCGCTGGAAACGGATGTAGGCCGTGACGTTGGCGGGTGTGGGCTCCATGATTGCCTTGGCCTTGAGCTCACGAAGCTCGGCCGTGACCGCATCAAGCTGGCTCGTCGCGCTGACGGCAGGGGCCGATGGTTTGCTGGCGGGCTCGGGCGGCTTGGGTTTGGCGCAGTAGAACCAGTATCCGAGCCGGCGCTCGGCGCAATAGAAGCTGTCCTGTCTGTCATCGGTCGTGACAAGCGGCGGCTCTTCGGCTCCCGCTGGAGCAGTGCTGAAACCACTGGTGGCGGTGAGGGCGAGGCAGGCGGCCAAGAGCCGCTGGCCGGTCTTACTGGCGCGCACTTGCATAATAGTCCTCGATCTTTTGCTGGATTTCCTGGGTTGCCTGCAGTTCGTCAGGCAGACGGGCGGCATCGGTGAACTCGGCGTAGACCTCGCTGAAATCCATTTTCGAGAGGTCGAGCTGCGCGAATTCGTCGACCGTGAAGCCGAGGCACTGTTCGGTCTTGGGCTTGCCCCAGGGCTTGCTCAGCTGCTGGCGGCCCTGCTCCTGCAGGATGCGGGAAAGCTTGGATTCAAAGCAGCAGTAGACCTTCCGCTTGGTGAAGCAGACCCCGAGGAAGCTTGAGGCGCAATAGGTGCCGACATAGCTGCACAGACCCTGCGCATCGCGCTGATGGAGCAGCATTTCCTCGCGCCCGCAGCCCAGCGCAACGAGCAGCTGGATCCCCGGGATGAGCGGAAAACCCTTGCCCTTGCAGCAATTAAGGATGCCGAAGACCTTGGAGGCGCAGCTTGCACGCTCGCCCTTGAACAAGCTCAGCGTACCGGGATCAAACTCGCGCCGCGCCTGGTCCATGGAGTTCAGCGCGACGACGGCATCCTTGAACTCGTCATTGGCTGCGCGGTTAATCGTCTCGCACGACCCGTCGATGCAGTAGACATCGCCGTCACAGATGAATTGATTGGTGCTCGCCTGCCTGTCCGGAACCGGGCAATCATAGACCCACTCCCAGGTTCGGCAGGGTTCGTCGGTCAGGCAATCCTTGCGCACCAGTTTACAGCCGGGCGTGGTCTCAAGCGTCTGGCAGTCCTGCGCTTCCGCAAACTTCGTGCAGGTGTAGCTGCGCGACCACGCCCAGCACGGCTGCGTAACGGCAACCCCGTCGACGATGCGGGTAACCGGATCGCTGTCGGTGCAGGTCTCGTTGTCCTGCTGGCAGGTGCTGTCGGCCGCAAGCCCGGTGCACTTGCTTTTATCGCGGGTCGTTGTGACGACATTCTCGCCGGTCACACTGGTCGGGGTCGCTCCATCGATGGCCGGCGAGCAACTGACCTGGTCAATGTAGATATCTGGAAAGCAGCCGCCAAAAGGGAGGCAGCCAATCGCCACGGAAGACGTGACTTTGCACTGGGGCGCTGGGTAACGGTTGCAGTTATAGACGCTCGTGGGATCGGCGCCCGGTGCCCGGACACAGAAGTAGCCATAGACTTGCCGTTGCTCGGGCTTCGCGGTCAGGGTGACGGGGCAAGTCCGGGTCTCTTGCGTCGCGGTGTAGCCGGTGTTGCAGGTGGCCATGTAGCGACCAGCAGTGCCGGACCCCGGCGGCAGCGGCACGCAGCGCCCTTGCGTGCCGCCTATGCCCATGCCGCTGGTATAGGAAAGAGGATTGTCACCAATGACTTTGCTGCGCGCGATCGTGGCATCGAGATCCTTCGGCGCAAAACGTGCGCGCCGGTCCATGGAGTCCCGCATGGTGCGATAGCCGGTGCTCGTTGAAGTCTGGCTGGCGGCCTCCCGGCTCATCCGGTCAGGATCAGCAAAAAAGCTCGCCTCAACCGGGACGCCGCCGAAGCCCGGAATTCGGCTGGCATCGGGGTTTGTGGTTGCTGCGCCCTGAGCCGCTGCGGCCTTGTCGCGGCCGAAGGCCTTGCCGTCGGCCTTTGCAGCATCGGTCGTCGTCTGGGCGTGCAGCGCTCCGGCAAACGTAAGGCAGACGAGGACGAGAACAAGCCGTTTCATTGGCCAACCCTTTTTCACTGAGGCGCCCTTTCGAGGCGGGCGAGGTGCTGGGCAGCGAGGAGCGCTCCGGGGCCGCCGCCGCGCGCAAAGGTTTCGAGCGCGTGACCCGCGGTCACGTTGCCGATCATGCGGTCGTGCGGCGGGAGCGGACCCGCGCAGTCGAAGCCGTCGCACAAGTCAAAGTCGCTGCTGGTGACGACATAAGCCGGCACTTCTTGGATCCCGAAGGCGCGGAACAGGCGCGGATCGATCCCCACGCCGTCAAGCTGCTCGCCCGGCTTCGCGACCTTCGCAAGTGCAGCGCTCAGAGCCTTGGCGCTGTTTTGCGGCAACCCGCGAAACACGACCACACCGCCGGCGCGGGCCACATCGTCGATCATAGCCCGCAGTGCAGCAGGGGGCATCGAGGTGCTGGCAAAAGCGATGAACCTGGGCGCCTGACCCATGTTTTCGCTCGCCATCGTGCCGGCATCGACAAGCACCTTATCGAAATCGAAGGTGCCTTCGGGGCCGGGCGGCCGCTTGGGCTTTGCCGCCTCAACCACGAAGCGCTTCCCATGTGCCTCCGCGCTCGCAGCGCTCGCCTTGGCCTCGTCTGTCAGCTTTTCTGCGCGCGCCCGCGCGCTTGCAGCAAGAGCATCCGCCTCTGCAGACTGACTGGCAGCGCGCGCACGGATGGCTTCGAGATCGAGTTCGGAGCCAGCGGTTTGGGCCGCTGCTCCAGCGAAGGCCGCAGCGCTCGCGAGACAAGCAATTACAGCAAGATGGGGAAGGGTTCTCATAACGCGCAACAGTTTCGTTTGCGCCAGACCAAGTAGCCCATGTCTTCGCCGATGGCGGGATAGACCTGACCTGCCGACATGAATGTGGTGGACGCGCCAATGGGTGCGCAGGCGTAGCGGCCCTTGGTCTGCGGATTGGGGTTCGTGGCCTGAAAACGGTATTGCTGCTTGCGCATGACCGGCATCAGGTATTTGCCGCAAAGGCCTTTGCCGCCCATCGTGCCCCAGGCGATCAGGTCGCGGTGGAGCTTATAGGCAAAGCGAGCGAGTGCGAGGCGCGAGGCCTGAACGTGGCCGATCGTGGCCGAGACATTGCCGTTCAGCGGATACATCGTCCCCTGACAGCCCGCGCACCAGAACAGCTGGTCAGTGGGCAATTTGACAGTGGCCGCCACGCAATCGGCAGCGCAGGCCGCCAGCGCCAGCGGATTGGCAAAGAGCACGGCTTCGGGATTGATGATTGCGGTGAGTTCGCTGTCCTGCCACAACGGATCGATCTCGGTTATGTAGAGGATGTCGATCGAACCTGACTCAAGGCACAGGAAATCCGCAATAATCTCCATCCAGTAGATCAGCGGATAGGCGTACCAGTGGACGTGCCACTGCGAGTTGTACTGGGTTGCGCCGCCCACCGCCGAGGGGCCGGCCATCGATTTGAAGCCGATGTCGAAGCCGGGATCGAGCTTCATCCCGCCAAGATTGACGAAGCACCACGGCTTCATGCTGACATCAGCGAGCCGCACCGGTTCCCAGAAGCCCATGGCAATACCGGGCCTGAGGCCGCAAAGGCAAACCGGCAGAGCAGGGTTGCTCGTGTCCGGTCGGCTCGACGGCCAGATCTTCAGACCTCCGATCGAGATCGGAAACAGGCACGACCAGCAGATATCGGTGATCGGGTTCACGAAATGCCCCGTGCAGCGGCCAGGTCCCGCCGAAGCTTGGGCAGGCGTGCTCGCCATCATGCTCACACTGCCGAGCAACAATGCGCTGCAAAGCCATACAAAAAGGCTGCTTTTCGGGTTCATGATGGTGATCGCTCCTGCGGCTTGATCGGCGCCTCGGTGATGACGAGGACGCGGCCTTGCTGCTCGACCGCCGCGGGCACCGCGCGAATGCCGAAGTGCTTCACGAGCTTGCCACCCTGATCAAAGTAGAAGCGGCGCTGGCGGGCCTTCATGAGTTCGAGCGGGGCGCCGCGAACCAGGATGAGTTTGGCGCGTGACGTCCCGTAGCGCTGTGCTGCCCAGGCGAGTTGAGCCGGGTCGTCGCCGTCGAGAAAGACGAGGGGGGCGCGCAGCGGGACGGTATCGAGTGGATTGACCCGTGTGCCCGCCGCCATGATGACCCGACCTTTGTCGTCGGCAATGTCGCGTTCGACCGTGATCGTTGGATCGAAGCGCCAGATGCGTGCTTCGGAAGCAGCGGTGATGCCGGCCACGGGTTCGGGCCGATTGACGCGCGCGATCGTGCGGCGCTTGAGCTCCTCGTTGAGCCGCGCGGTCTCACCGCTCGCTTCGAGGTGCTGGAGGCGTGCATGGATCTGTTGCAGCAGATCCGGCTCGACCACCGGCCATACCGCGCCTTGTTGCCCGTAATCGCGAGCCGATGCCTGTGTGGCGATCAAGAGCGCCAGCGCGGTCGCGCAGAGCGGGAGGGTGCGCATCTTCACAGTATCGGCCTCCCGACACCGAGGATGCGCTGGCGGCAGATCCAGCCAATGGCGGCATAGCGGCTGTCGAAACCGTCCTTGTGCCCGGTTGTCACGAAGTAGCAGCCCTTGGGCACGGCGCCGGTGGGGCCGAGCGCCAGCGCTTCGCCGATGCGGCTCTTGGGCTTTGCCGTGGCGACCAGCTTGCCATTGACGAAGAAGGAGCGGCTCCGCTCGGTCACGATGTCGCCGGGCACGCCGCTGACGCGCTTGCCAAACGGCTGCGGCTCCTTGCCGAAATGCTTCTCGAGCAAGGGCGAGGCCGGCGGATCGAACAGGACGATGTCGCCGCGCTGCGGCGTGGCACCGCGTGTTAGCCAGATGGCCCAGTAGGGCAGGCTCGGGCTGGCGTTGATCATCAGCGCATGGCTCTCGCCAAAGGCGGCGAGCGACGACACTGCCAGCGCCCCGGCACCAAGTCCGCCCAACAGCGCCAAGCGCCGCGATGAGGGGAATCTGTCAAAGAAGTCATGGCTGCGCATCGGGAAGCGCTCCCATCCGGTGCGCGACATCGGCGCGCACCGCAGCGGTGAAGTCCGGCGTGCTGCCCGCCACCACAGCTTCTGCGACAAGGACCGTGCGGCCATCGCGGGAGAGGCGCTGGACCGAGGCTTGGACGGCCTGGAGGTAGGCCTGCACGCGGCTCTTGGTCTCTTCAGGCGGACGACCGGCCCTGGCTTCTGCCTGAATGAATTCGCCCATGATCCGGCTCAGTTGCACCGTCACGACTTCGCGCTTCTGGAGATCGAGCAGCTTGTGCGTCGCCCAGACCCCCCAGAGCGTGGAAGCCAGCATGCTGGCCCCGAGCGCAATGGCGGTGAGATTGAGACCGGCGAACCACTTGGACATGGCCGATGTTGCCAAAATGTTCTTCACAGCTTTTCACCCTGGAGTCTTGTCGCGACCTCATTGAGGAAGCGCGGCAGGCGCCAGACGGCGAGCAGGGTTGCGAGACCCACGGCGGCAAACTTGAGCTCTTCGAGAAACCCGGCCTTCCGGATGGGATCGGCGGACAGAAATCGGCCAGCGAGATTCTCAACCTGCGCGAACAAGAGATCCACGTTGCCCCCCGAAATCAGCAGGAAGAACAGAAGCGGCAGCCCGAGCGTCATGAGATAGGTCGAGCCAAGGAAGCCGCCCGCTTTGACGAGAATATAGCAGGTGTCAGCGGCGTGCTGGCGCCAGCTGTTGGCTGACGGGGTTTCGAAACCCTCGTCCGGTCGGGTATCCAACGGCCGGTCAAAGGGGCTGATGAGATGAAGAGGCATGAGAAAGGTGTCCTTGGTTGATGCGTTTCAGGTGCGATCGGCGAAGGCGATCCGCTCGATCGCGTCGGCAAGCTGATGGCCGCGAGCAATCTCTGCATCGATCGCGGCAAAGGTCTGGGGTGAGCTTGAAAACAGCGTCGCCGAGTAATCATCGAGCACGAGCCGCCCGATGGCCTCGGTCTCCGGGCCCTTGATGAAGACCTCTGAATAGTCGTTGCCTGAGCGCTTCAGGCTGCGGATCAGGGTCTCGGTCCGGTCATCCATGTCGAGGCGCTTGGAGGCCTTGAAATCGGCTATCGTCTCGGGCTTCTGCTGAAGAATCAGCATCCAGTCGCTGTTCTCGAGCGCGGCTGTCGCGCCATCCGACTTGTAGTAGTCGTTGAGCGACTGCGTGGCGGTCGCGAGCGCGCCGCCATATTTGCGGCAAGTTCGGGCGTAGGTCTCGACGAACTCTCCCATCGAGCCGCCCTTCAGCATCGACCAGGCCTCATCGATGAGCAGCAGCTTGCGCACCGAGCGCGGGCTCCGGGTCATCGCCTGACCGGTCATGAACATGATGGCGGACAGCACGACAGCGCGCAGTTCCTCGCGGCTCGATAGGTCAGACATCTCGAAGACCGTGAAGTCCGCATCGAGATCGACACTCGCCTGGCCTTCGAAGAAGGCACCGTAAGTGCCCCCAGCCATGTAGGGCGCGAGCGCCGTTGCGAGATCGCCGGCGGCCTCGTTCCCGAGCGCTGCCAGGGCGTCCCCCACAGCGGTGATGCTCGCCTCGGCGCCGTGCTCATTCCAGACCGTGTTGACCGCCCGGTCTATGAGCCCGCGCTCGGTGTCGGTAAGCTTCGCGCTGTGGCGGGCCATCTGGCCCACGATCGCCTTGATCATGCCGAAGCAGTCAAGACGATAGTCCTCGTCCTCTTGCGCCCGCACCGCATCGATCATCGAGAACGGATTGAGGCAGAAGCCCGCCTTCATCGTGAACTCGACAAACCTGCCGCCTTGAAGCTTGACCGAATGCTCGAAGCTGCGGCCATCATCGATGACCACGACCTGGGCTCCGGCTCCGCGCAGCGCAGCGCACATTTCCTGTAGCAGCACCGACTTGCCTGAACCCGACTTGCCGCAAATCGCGACATTGTGGTTGCCGGCCTCGTTCTCGAACGGCGACCAGAAAAAGGGCTGGCCGCGGCGGCCGACAAACAGCAGGTGCGGGTGAGTGCCGCCCAGATATTCGCCTTGCATTGGGGCAATATTGGCAGCCGTCGTCGATAGCACAGTCTTGAAGCGCTTGAGGCGCTCCATGTCGGCGCCCAGGCCATCGGCCAAGGTCAGCGGCATGGCGGCCAGCAGCCCTTGGACCTGAAGATAGCGCTCGTCGGCAAGGTCCCAGCCTGCCGCCTTGTAGATCGACTTGATCGCCCGTTCGTGCCGGTCGCCGGCCCCCAGCGGCGAGAAGGTCGTGAGACCGTAGAAGACCCGGACAAGCCGGCGGCCTTCCTGGAGTTCGGACTGAACGTGCTGCCACTCGGCGGCCTGCTCGCCGATCCTCGGCAGAAAACGGGCGCTGCGCGTTCCCGCTAGGCTGGTCGTGCGCATGAACTTGAAGCCTGCCTTCGCCGCAGCTGCTTCCTGGTCGGGATAGACGAGACAGAGCATGGTCGCGGCGGGACACGGAAAGCGCAGCTTGTCGGTGAAGAGATCGCCGATCAGCCGCGCGCACTCCCACGGTGCCCAGCGTAGCGGCATGTTGCGGACAGAAAAATGCCGAACATCGAAGGCGTCAGGGTAGACAGTGCCAATCTCGGGAACGCCGTCGTTGACTTTGCCAGTGGCTCGGAAACGCTCGGTCCGCAGGTGCATACGATCTTCGTGCACGACGAGTTCGATGTCGTGGCGGATGGCCTGCGCGGCAATCGGATCATTCGGATTGTAGGGGACGACATCGTCCTGGGGCGCTGTCGTTGGCGAGGTCAGATCATCGATCACGCCGATGAGTTCCTGCGGGCCCACTTCTGCAACGCCCAGGTTCAGCGATTTGAGCATGGCGATCAGGCCGTCGCGGGTCTGCTTCAGTTCTTCGTTGCTGATGGCCTTGGACGCGGGACCGCCAACCGAGACGATCACTTGATGATGCCGGGCATGGAAGGGGGCGTCCGCGCAGCCCGACTGCCACACGAGCTCGTAAAGCCGCTTGGCCCGGTGCCGTGCGATCGCCTCATAGACGCCGCCCTGAACATAGCGCGGCGCAAACCAGGGGGCGACGATCCGGCTGATGCGAGGGCTGGCGAGGTGCAGAACCTGGAGGCAGGCGCCCGCTGGCAATCCTTCCGAAAAGAACTGTCCCAAGATTTCTCCGGTCCGTTCGTCCGCTCCGATAAGCGGCGTCACCGACAGGACGAAACCCTTTGAGCGCGCGTTGATATAGAGCCGGCTTTGCGGGTCGTAGACGCGGTAAGGCAGCCAGTCCGACAGCATGTCCAGCATGAGATGCGGTCGCTCCTTCTCGGCATATTCGGCATCGCCAACCAGGCCTGAGAGCACGCGGCCGATGATCGACTTCCGTTTCTCGGCCATCACTTTTGATCCTTGTTTGGTGCGATGGGGGTGGTTGTCTTGCCTTCGGCGCGCTTGGCGATTGCCGCCTGGATGGCCTCTATGCTCGGGAACTTGGGGGATGCCTGCTGCCCAAATGGCCGAGGGGTCCGATCATGCGGCGGAGCAGGCATGTCGAACCCCTCGGCTGCCGGTGCCTTGGCACCGGCTACGGCCTCGCGCGCCGTGGAGGGGAGGGCCAGCGGCGAGGCATCCGGAGAACTTGGGAGAGAATCTGGATCTGACGAAGCAGCCAGCGAAAAAGGCGAGGCCTGGACTGAAGGATCGGTCCCATCGCGCGCCGCCGCATCGTCCTGCGGCGCGTCCGCGTCAGACGTGGTCTCTTTGCTCACCTTTTCAGCGGCCTGTTGGGCTGATTTGAGCTGGCGTTGCAAATGGCGCATCAATGTCGGAGCGGTGTCTTCGCCAGGCTTGCGCCGCAATTCAGCGGCCCAACGCGGGTTTTCGATCACGGTCCAGGCGACGGCCTCATCGTGAAGCGTGCCTGCTTCGTCGACATGGGCTGGAAACACGATTCTAAGCGTGCGCTCGGCCGTGCGGGCGGTGTCACCGCCGCCAACACCGACGCGTAAGCGCGCAGGGTCCTGCGGCGCGGCGCCGTCCCCGACTACAGCGGTGGCACGGGCGTCGATCACGTGGGAGGGCGCGCAATCGCCCTTGGGCGCGCGGCAGGTGAAGTTTCCTTCGACATTCGTGCCGAAGGTTGCGCAACCGCTCATAAAGACGGCGAGGCAGGCGCAGACGAGGAGGCGCACGGGTTTAACCATGGGGTTGATCCTTTGTGATCGAGACCGTGGAAGCGCCGCTCAGGAATGTCCGCAGCGCAGCTGCAGGGCGGAAACCTTCGAGGACGGCGCCGTCGGAGGGTCGGACGATGACCGGGGTGCCGCCAAAGCCGTGGGCCTTGGCAAAGGCCTCATTGGCATCGAGCCCGCTGGTGTCGCACGGCTTGGGGTTGGCGAGCGCCAGCCCCGAATAGGCCATGTGCAGCGACACGTCCGGTCGCGGCGAACAGATCACCCGCTTGGCGTCTTGCCTGCTTGCCGCACCGAAGATCGAGATCGGTCGTTCCTCAACTCGCGCGCCGATCGCTTTCAGTTCGCCTTCGAGCTTCTTGCAGTAGCCGCAGTGAAAATCGGAGAAGACGACCACTCGGGGGCCATTGGCTGGCCCCCAGGTTACTGCGCCGCTTGCAGGCAGCCCCGCCAGCGAGACCTTTGCCGGCACACTTGCGCGCTGCGGGGGCGGCGCAACGTCGTCACCTGTGCGCCGGGCGGCACCTGCCGCCAGCAGATCGGGATTGAGCGCAAGCAATCGCGCTGCCGTCAGATCCTGGCGCGCCTCCATGTCGTATACCCGGCCGATCACGAGATATTTTGCCGCCCGGTCGACGTAAAAGAGTGTCGATTTCGAAGCGACCTCACACAGGCCTCCCAGGCCCTTGCAAGTGATCGCGTCGATCGGCGTCTTGGGCAGGCGCAGCTTAAGGGCTGCGCGTACTTTGCCGGTATCGGGGGCGCTTGCTGCCCCGGCGAAACTGGCCACACCCCAACCGGTGGCAGCAGACAGGGTGACAAGGGCGGCAATGCCCGCAGCGGGGCGGAGCCAGCGGCTTGGCTTTGGATCGAGGCTTGCAATCATCGGGAATTCCTCACGTAAACGCCGTCCAGAAAGACGATCTCCACATCGATCCCGGTCGGCATTTCGACGACGGGCTGATATTGCTCGGCGCGCTCGATCAGATATTTGCTGACCGTATCGGCCGCATCGGCCGCGCCCTGGCCAAGTCCGCCACCGACAATGTCACCGGCGGAAAGTTTGGAGCGGCTGCCGCCTCCATTGGCGGTGACACCGGAAAAGACGCTGTTGGAGTTCGCCGAGAAGCCCCGGCCAAAGCCGCCAACAATTCCTGCGAGCAACGCTTGGCTGACGAGGTTGCCCTCGCGGCTAACAACCCGGCCGCGCACACCGGATTTGCCCGCAAAGCTGATGAAGCCCTTGACCTCGGAGACCGCGACGCGGCCGCCGGGCTGATCGCAGGTCATGCGGGCCAGCTTCACGTAGACTTTCTCCGAAGACAGATCGCCGCGTGCCGCGCCGTTGACCACGCAGCCCTGGATCCGGGTCGTCAGCACTTTGCCGTTCTGCAGCACCGAGCGCGCAGGTCCGGTAATCCTGAGAACCACAGGGAGTGGATCGGTCTGGCTGGCGACGCCTGCCGATGCATCGACCCCGACGATGACGCGTGCCGTCGCATAGGAATTGGGCGGCAAGAAGTCGGGTGAGTCTTCGATCACGACCGGCGGTGCATCCGGCCTTGCCGACTTCAAACCGCCGAGACCTGCCTTGTCGGAGGTGAAGCTCATCAGCTTCACTTCACCTGGCGCAGGCGCCATCGCATCGCCGCCCGCTGTTGCATCGGCAACTGACGGAGGCAGCGGCGCGGCGCGGCCACGTGCGTCGTAACCACCTGCCTGAGGTCCATAGGCCGGCGCGAGCGCGGTTGGCGCAGAAACAGGAGGCGGTGTGGCAAGCCGGAATTTGAGGTCCGCATTCTCTGCCGAGATTGCATCGATAGCCGCCTGCCCATCGACCCGCATGGCCTGGTTCTCTGCCTTGAGCGCGGCAAGCTGCGCCTCGACTTCGGTGCGCGGGGCCGCTGCGTCCTTCAGAGCCTTCTGATCGCGCGTCACGGCGTCGAGACGGTTCCCATAGGTGGCCACAAATTCGCGCTGAGAGAGATCACGGTTGACGAGGCCCGCTGTGTCGATGGTCTGGGCTGCGCCCGGATCACCCGACTTCGCCTTGTCGCCGCCAAGGATGAACCAGCTGCCGCCGACCAGCGCGATCGCGCCGATGGTGCCGAGGAGCAGCTTTTGCCGCCGGGCGGTGCGGGCGTTGAGCCCGGTCACTTCTGAAGGCGACGCGGGTTCGGCCTGCAGGGGAGTCGGCTGTTCTTGGGGGTCAGTCATGGCTGCTCTCCCCATTTGCGCCGACCACGAAAGCTGTCGTGGCGGTGCCGGGTTCGAGCACTGGATTGGCGATCGAAACGGCAAGGGTATCCTTGGGGGCGAGATCGCTTGTGGTGAGCGTCAGGCTCCTCGCGCCGCGATTGGTGACGCGGATGACTTTCCCGGCGAGGCTGGCGCCGCGGTAGTCAGCGACGAGCTGGATCTCGAGAGTGCCGACCCGCGCCGGTAGGGCAGACGATTGCCGGACTTCAAAGCCTTCGATCGTCCGGTCGTTGGCCATGGCCTGGATGAGGCGCACTGCACTCGTCGGGAGCGGCGTTTCGCCTTCCCAGCGCGCGGCGTCGCTTTTGGCGATCGCGGGGTTCGCAATGAAAATCTGCGCTGCGGGAATGCTCTCGATGCGGCAGGCGATCTTGTAGACAAACCCCTTCCTGGTGGTGGCAAAGAAGCTGATCGACCGCGCGGCATAGGACTCGGGAACCGACACATAGATGTCGCCGCGCAGCGGTTCGTTCGTAACCGCGAAATCGTTGTACGGCGTACCCGTTGAGATCTTCGAGACACTCGCGAACTGATCCTCGACCAGCGCGAAACGAGTGAGCTCATGGGCAGACACCGAGCAATCGATGCCCGCGCCATCTGCGGCTTGTTTGAACTGATCAGCCCATGCGGGCGCGGCAAAGAACGTCGCCAGCGGCGTAAAGGCGAGAACCAGGCCATTTATAATGTTGTATCGACGAGCCATCAGTTGGCCTCCTTCGACTTGTCTGTTGGGGGGAGCGCGACGAAGCCCGAGAGCGCGAGGCGAAGACCCCTGTAGGTCCAGTTGAAGCGGAAACGCCGGTCGTCGCTTGCGACGACTTGTTCCCCCACGAAGGTCTTGAGCGTGCCGCTGACCTCGGACGTCAGTCCCTTCGGATCGACTGTCATCGACTGGAGGACGAAGGCCTGGCTGACATCCGAGCCACTCTGTTCTTCAACAATGCGAACCAGATCGGCCTTGAGGCGCCCATAGCTGCCAGGATCGGCGAGCTTCAGGATTTGATTCATCCAGTAGTCGAGGCCCTCGGGGCTCCGGTTGAGCAGAACGAGCGCAGTGTCGCGGGTGACGAGTTCGAGATAGTCGGCCTCAACGCCTGCGCTGGTCACGGTCAGCTGTTTGGGCAGCGTCGGCAGCAGCACGACTTCGCGGTCACGGGTTGCGGCAAGGCTGGTCGCGACAATGAGTGCGAGGCCCAGGCCAGTGCTGGTCAGCGCAAGGATGTTGCGTTGACGCAGAAGAGACTGCTGCCGCTCGTGCGAAATATCAGAAAACATGGGTTTCTTCCCTCAACCGGCAAGCAGGCGGCAGTGGGAAGGCGGCGTCGACTTGAGGCCCAGAAATCCGGCCGGCAGATACCAATATGCGGCATGGGCGACCCAGGCGCTGGTGCGTCCTGCTTTTGCCTTTCGCAGTGCGAACCAGGCGCCGAAGGCGACAACGATGCCTATAAAGATATGCTGGCAGAGGATCCCCCAGGTGAAGGGGACAATCATTCCGGCGAACTCGTCGATGGTCCAGAAGCCGATAAGCTCCGGGTCGTCGAGCCGGCGGGGGATGATGTAAGGGTCTGCCATGACGGCGCTGCCTTCCCGTGCCCGTCCGTCAGATGATCGCGGTAACGACCGAGGTGACGATCGGGACACCCGTGCCGACGCCAATGCCGACGCCGACCGGAACGGCAACCTGACCAAGGGAGAAGCGGCCAGACGCGAGGCCGATCAGACCGCTCGCCAAGCTGAGCACCGTGATGATCTTGCCGCCCGATCCCTGCAGGAAGTTGGTGAACTTGGTGAGGGCAGGGGTGAAGGTCGCGTCCGTGCCAGCAAAGGCGGCACTTGCCGCGAGCGCCGCAATTGCGACAGGAATGGCAATATTTAGGGTCTTGCCGATGCGATTGGCGCCAAGGCGCCGGGGAGGGGTAAGGGTCTGCATATGAAGCTCCATCTGGAGGGGTGAACACAGCCTCCTTGCGGTTGCTGTGCAGTCCACATGCATCTAGGAAAACGCTGTAGGAAAGCGCGAAGTGAGAAACGGAGATCAAGCCGGATGAATGCGGACAGATCGAAGTGTCCGTGTCGGCTAATCTGGCACATAGGAGCGGAGAATAGGCGTTTATGAGGCGGATTTCTCCAGCCGACTGGTCGGAGTTTGCCGGCGAATCGAACTATGGGAGTGATTCGCCGATAACCGAGAAATTCCTGTTTTGTTCTTTTTGTTTTCCTACAGGTCAATTGTCGGGATATGCCTGCGACTCACCAACCAAGGAGAGTTCGCATGCATCAAGTTTCACCCAAGTTCGGCAAGGCAAACGACAGTCTCGCGCGTGTCCTGACGCACGCGGTCGAGGGCATAGACAAGCCGCGGCACCAGGTCGCGCGCGAAGCCGGAATGCACCGGGAGACATTGCTTCGGATCATGCGCGGCGAACGCCCTATCGGGCTCGATGAAGCCGCGCGCATATTCGAAGTCTGCGGCGCCTATCCCCGAGCCAGCATGATCCTGGCGTTGGCGGGACAGGAGGAGCTGGCTTGCGAGTGGATGCGCAGCGAGATGGGTGAGTTCCTCGAAGAATTCTTCAGCAGTTTGCCGGTTCACCTCCAGCGCACGCTGGGACGCAGGATCGAGGATCTCAGGCCGCGCTGGGCGAACGGCACTTCGCAGCTTGTTGCGCGCATGCTGGCTAAGCACATCGACGATATTGCCAACCGGGACATCTCTATGGCTTTGCCCCGGTAATGTCTGAGCCTCGGAGGGGTCCCAGTTTCAGAAGAGATGATCGATGAGTGCCATTGACCAAACACATTCCCCCCTTGACCGCTCGCAACCGGTGCTGCCTCCGCCAGCCCGGCTTCTACGCCTGCCCGAAGTCATGGCGCGTGTCGGATTGAAGCGTTCGGCCATCTATCAGCGCATGAGCGAAGGCAGGTTTCCCAAGTCGAGGTCGCTCGGCCCCAAATGCGCCGTCTGGGTCGAGGCGGAGATCGACGATTGGATTTGCGGCATCGCCTCAAGCTAGGCTTGTTCAAGGCGATGCATTCTGAGCAGTTGCCGTGTTCGTACCCCCCCTGCCGACCTTGCGTGTGTGGATGAGCCCCGCAGTGCCAGTGGTTGTTGATGAGTATCGGCCGGGTGAATTTAAGTGTTAGGTCTGTTTGCGCAGCACCATATGGCTGCTGGCCCCGATGAATTGCTCAGGTCGCATCCCAGATCATATCATCGCGTTTGGTAAGCGGCCGCTCCGCTATCAGAGGCTTCTGCCAGGCGCTTCATACTCAGCATTCGCGGAGCGAGCGCCATTAACTCCACCACAGCAATCGACATGTCTTGAAAATGGGCGCGGCATTGCTGCCGCGCCCATTCTTGGTAGCCTTGCAAGCAATTATATCAGGATCATTCCAGACCTGCGTTGCCTTCAAGGCCAGAAAGCTTGGCCCCGATCGTCTTGGTCACATCAGTCCGCACGCTGTCATTATGAGCCTTGACCGACATTACGACGCTGCCTTTCTTGTCCAGAAGCTGCGCACCCTTTCCAGACCCGGCAGGGGCTAGTTGCACGATCAGTGGGCTTGGTGAAAGCCGGTTGCTCGCGCCGTTTGCGCCGTCGACAATCGCACCGACGCCGCCGCCCAAAAGGATATTCCCGAAAGATGCTCCTCCCAGCTTCGACTGAATGAGTATATAAGTGGGATCATATCCGACCAGCGTAATATCAGCTCGAGTATCTTCCTTGCGGCGCAGGGAAATTTTGCACGGCGTCGTACAGGTCCCCCCATTGGTAAATACAACATTTGCCCCTTTGGGCGTCGTATTGGCTTCGTATTTTATGTTGGGACCGTTGATGACGGTTGCGCAGCCGGTTGCACAAAAAGCAATCATTGTGACTGACAAAGCTTTGAAAAACCTCATTTCGACCCCCTGTTTGATTGTTAGTCTTAGCTTTGTAGGGTTGCCTTCTTGAGCGAGTAAACTGAAAAAGCGGTTGCCCGACCATGCAATCTCTCGAAATTGGATGTAGTCTGAGTTATGTATTTGATAAATAATGCGATTTTGGAATTTCCCGGCTGATTGAGCTCGAAGAATAGCGGATGTCTCCGATTGGACGGTCTCGGTGCCTGCCAGCACCGGCTGCTGCTTGAAGCGGAATCTGCCCTGGGCGGCCAAGGGCGCGCGACTTTCTAAGTTTGGCGATCGGTTGATCCGCGTACCCGAAGTCAGCGCGCGTCGGGCGAGAACGCTGATCGATCTACCAGCACATGGCTGAACGTCGCTTCCCGAAAGTACGTTCGCTTGGGCCGAGTTACAGGGTCTGGGTGGACGCCGAGATCGATGCGTGGATTTGGCCAGTTGCAGGGCTGACAGATTAAAAATTACCGTCCTGAAAAAAAGTCCTAAACTTTTGCCCGGTTTGTTTGATTTGGTCTCTGAGCGGGAAAAATGGGCAATTTGCCTGTTCCTTCCGTGTTCAGGAGGCTGACGATGGTTGCGATTTTCACTGGCGGTAGTGTTGGGCTTGAGCGCTCATCGGTCACGAAGCTGGGATCGCAGGGGATCATGGGCGATGCCGTCCAGGGCCGGTCGGGCGACAGTGTTTTCGTCAATGCGGCAACGGGCAATCTGGTTATCGAGAAGCAGGACGAGTTTCTCGTTGGCGTGGGGCCTGATGTAAACATTGCACGGACCTACAACAGCCTTGGTGATGCGAGCGACGAGAACGGGGACAACTGGCGCCAGAGCACGGACCGGCGAGTGACGCTGACAGCTGGAACGGCGGGCGCGGTTGGCAGCAAGGTTGTGCGTGTATCGGGGGATGGCTCGCGGATCGAGTATACCTGGGATGCCACGCGCCTTGCCTACATGTCGAAGGAGGGTGCAGGAGCCCAGCGTGCGATCGACAGGTTTGGCGTCCCGGGCAGCAGCGATGTCGGCCTGCAGGTCAACGATGCTGGCGCGCTCACCGTGCAGCAGTTCCAGTCAAGCACAGCGACAATCAATCCGGCCCAAAAATTGTGGGATGCCGAGATATCGCCTGCGCTCGACAAGATCGTGCAAAGCGGGAGCAACTGGCTTTGGACAGATGGGAACACTCTGACGGTCGAACAGTACGATGCCTCGGGCCGACTGACCAAGGTCACGGACCGGAATGGTCAGTACCAGATCAATACCTATGACACGGTCGCTACCAGTCACCTCACCCAGGTGACGGACGACAACGGCGACTGGGTCAAGTACACTTGGAGCGGTAACAACATCGCCAGCGTGCAGACGGGTTATACCGATCCGGCCACGACGGCGCTGGTGACACTGACGCGGATCCGATACGGCTATGATGCTTCAAATCGGCTGAGCACTGTCACCACCGACCTGACGCCGGGCGATGAGAGTGTCACTGACAACATCAAGTATGTCGTCACCTACACGTACGACAGCACGAGCCGGGTCAAGACGATAAGCCAGAGCGATGGTTCGCTGATCACTGTCAACTACGAGTCGGCGCAGGCAACTGCGCGGGTAAATTCGCTCGTCCAGCTTGTTGGCCCGGGCGATACGCGCACGACGAGCTTTGCCTATAACGCGGGTTCGACCGCTGTGACCGACAGCGCGGGCCAGGTCACGACCCTTACGTACGATGCCAACCAAAGTCTCACCGGGGTGTCGATGCCACCGGCAGCGGCAGGAGATGCATCCCAGACCATCAGCTTTATCTACAATGCTGACGGCACTTTGTGGAAAATCATCGATCCCTTGAACAAGGTGCTGACTTTCAACAACTACACCGCCGATGGTCAGCCGCAGTCGATCACCGACAAACTCGGCAATGTCACGACGCGGACCTACGGCAGCAAACACGAGCTGTTGAGCGAGACAGCGACTGCATCGGACAACGCGACACTTTTTGGTGTCTCGGCATCGCATACCACTCGCTATGTCTATGATACGCTTGGCAACCTGCGCTTTGAGATCGGCGCTCTGGGGGATGTTCGCGAGTACCGGTATAGCACGATTGGCGCGCTGACGACGGTGGTCGGTTATCCCGAGAAGCGCTTCACGCTGGCGCTCGATGGCGGTGGGAATCCGATCCAGCCAAGCGAGGCCGATATCATCGCCTGGATCTCGTCGATCAAGAAGCCCGATGGTATCACCAGCGATCTGTCGTGGACTGAGATCGCAAAGTACACTTACGATGTCCGCGGTGAAATTACCACGGTCACCGACTATGGCATAGCGACCGATGCAGGCGTGGCATCGAGTGCTCAGGGCTATACCAAGTACACGTACGCTTACGATCAGGCGGGTCGACTGGTCTCGAAACAGATGGGTGTCCAGTCTCCAACGAACTATGTCTACGACGGCATGGGCCGGATGACGGCTTCGATTGGCGCGGACGGCACAACGAATGTCGTGTTCAACGATGCCGCCACGACGACCGTCATAACCATGCAGAGCAGTGGGCTGACGAAGACTTCGGTTTACAACCTTGCTGGTGATCTGGTGGCGCAGGCCGACAACCAAGCGCCGACTGTGAACAACGCGGCGGGGGCGTTGACCAGTTGGACCTCCGGCAATCTTACAAGTGCCGCTACGACAGCAATCAACAGTCAAGCGGCATATATCTACACAGTCGGGCTGGGGGCCGTTGTAGCCTATACGCGTTCCGGGCTGCAGACGGTCAAGGCCGGGCAGACGGTCACGTTCGAAATAACGGTCATGGAGACGTCCGGGAACACTGGAATAGACAAGCTTGGCATCAACGGTTCGATGTCCGGGTGGGGCGCCGATGACCTGTCGAGGGCAGTCATTGTTTCTGGTCAGGGCGTGCTGTCTCAATCATCTGGCAGCATCTTCACGGTTCAGGGGCTCTCGGCGACAACGCCAACCGTGATCCGGATAACCAGGGTCTTCACGGTAGATGAGAGTGTGCGGGTCTATGCCTATGTGGGGGCAAGCACGGCTGCCACTACAGCTGGCGATCAGATCATCCTGTCAGCCCCCAAGATGACGATCGAATACAAGCCGGCGTTTCTTTACGACAAGCTGGGCCGCATGCGCGTCGCCTACGACGCATTGGGGAACGCAAGCTACGCTATATATGACAAGGCGGGCCGCAAGACCGCGGATGTCGCGGCAGACGGTTCGCTGATCGAATACCGCTATGATGCCGATAACCGACTGATCGCGCAGGTACGATATTCGGGCAAAGTTGCAGCGGCAAAGCTGGCCTCTGCCACCGATACCAACACACTGTCCGATCCAACGAACACACTCACCATTGCCGACCTACGGCCGGCAGGGACGGCGGATGATGAATGGACCTGGCATATCTACGATGCCATGGACAACCGACTCGAGACGATCGCCAGCGATGGTTCGGTCGCGCGCTTCGATTATGACGACGGCGGCAATCTGGTCCGTACGATTCAGTATTTTACGCAGCTGACCCAACTCCAGCTCGGCTCGCTGAAATCAACCTTGCCGACAGCGGTAATCTGGCCGACCGGATCCTACTCTAAAGCCCGCAACTTCTATGACAAGCAGGGCCGCTTGCTGGCGAGCACCAACCACTACGGTGCGCTCACCGAGTATGTTTATGACTACTCGGGCCGCCTGATCGACAAGGTTGTCTACGACAAGCTAGCATCGATCGATTATTCCACGGCCACATTCGACCAAGTCAAGACCGACATCGTCGGCCAAGCCGGTATCGAGCGGCACTCGCGCTATATCTACGACGGACAGATTCTGCGTTTTGTGATCGATCCGCTGCTTTATGTAACGCAGTATAATTACGACTTTGCCAGCCTAACGAAGAACACGGTCCAATACGCCACTCCGCTTGCAGGCACCACCACCGACTTCACCTTCGATGCGGTGATTGCAGCTGTGACCGCAAGCGCCAGTGCCAGCGACCGCAACACTTGGACGGTTGTTGACAACTTCGGTCACACACTCTGGAGTATCGACGCCGAGAACGCGGTGGTGGGCTACGCCTACGATGCATCCGGCAACATGGTTCGCGAGACGCGCTATGCCGCGACCAGGACGACCACGGCGCTGCCCAGCGCAGCGACGATGACCACTTGGGCGGGGACATCTTCTAATGCGGCCAACGATCGTGTCACGCGGATGGTTTACGACGCACGCGGACAGTTGGTCTACACTATTGATGCGGAAGGCTATGCCACAAAGACCACTTACGACGAGAATGGCCGGGTCAGTTCCGTCTACACTTATGATGTCGCTGTCGCGAACTTTACGACGCTGGCAGACACCGTTACTGTGGCGACACTCGATGGTCTGCTGGCGAGTACGACCTATGCACAGACCCGAACCGAGTACGACGGCCTTGGACGGGTTTCAAATGTCTATGATGCGCTCGGTTTCATCACTCACTACGAGTATTATGCAACCGGAGAGGTACTGAGCAAGACGGAAGCCTATGGCGTCCTGGAATCGACGACCACCTACACTTACGATGCGGCGGGTCGGCTGGAGACCGCCACGGATCCCGAGCTCGTGGTCACCCAGTATGCTTATGATGGCCTTGGGAACATCAAGAGCCGGACTGACGCGGCGGGCACTGTCGACGCCTCGATCACTTCGTACACCTACGATGCTGCTGGCCGGGTTCTGACCCGCATCGATGGTGACACTTCAGCGGCGGCGACCACGACTCGCTTTACCTATGATGCCTTTGGCGCGGTTGTGACAGAGACGGCCGCCTATGGAACCACCGATGCGGCGGTCACGCGCTACGCCTACGACAAGGTCGGGCGATTGGACACGCGGACCGAGGGCGATGGTTCGGCCACGCCCAGCACCACCAAGTACACATACACATCCTTCGGGCAGGTCGAGACCGAAACGGCGGCCTACAATGTCGCGACGGATGCATCGACAACACGCTATACTTACGATCGCACCGGCCGCGTCCTGACCCGCAGCGACGGCGACAACGATGCCGCAGTCAAGACTGTCACGCGCTTCACCTACGATGCCTTCGGCAACATCAAGACCAGGACTCTCGCTGACAACGTCGCCTCAGATGCCGCGACCACCACATACACCTACTACCGAAATGGCTGGCTGAAGGATCAGTCGCAGAGCTACATCGACGTCGCGGGCGCTACGGTGACAGTGACGACGTCATACGAGTACACGGCGCGCGGCGAAGTGTGGAAGGTGAGCGAACCCGATGGGAAGGTGACGTATACCTGGTACGACAAGCTTGGCCGCGTGACCGATGTTCGCGACGCGCTCGGATACCTCACCGAAACCAGCTACAATGCGCTCGGCCAGGCAACCAGCGTCAAGCGGTACGACACCGCGCTGACCACGACCCCCGCCATCGGCACGCCGCCGACCGGCAGCGGAACCACCTTCGTCGAGACCCAATACGGCTACGACAAGCTCGGACGAGTTCTTAGCCAGATCGAAGACGCGGGCGGTCTCGCGATCACGACGTCGTACGCCTACACGGCGCGCGGCCAGGTGTGGATGGTAAGCGAGCCGGACGGCAAGGTCACCTATACCTGGTACGACAAACTTGGCCGTGTGACCGATGTGCGCGACGCGCTCGGGTATCTAACCGAGACCTCGTACAACGCGCTCGGCCTTGCAACCAACGTCAAGCTGTACTTTACCCCGCTCCCGGCGAGCCCCGCGCCTGCTATTGGCTCCCCGCCATCGGGCAGCGGCACCTACGCCGAGACTCAATACGCCTATGACAAACTCGGGCGCCTCGTCAGCCAGATCGAGGATGCGGGCGGGCTCGCGATCACGACATCTTACGACTACACGGCGCGGGGCCAAGTGTGGAAGCTGAGCGAACCCGACGGCAAGGTGACCTACACCTGGTACGACAAGCTTGGCCGCGTGACCGATGTTCGCGACGCGCTCGGGTATCTAACCGAGACCTCGTACAACGCGCTCGGCCTCGCAATCAGCGTCAAGCGATACGACACCGCGCTGACCACAACCCCTGCTATCGGCACGCCCCCTACCGGCAGTGGAACCTACGCCGAGACCCAATACACCTATGACAAACTCGGACGGGTTCTCAGCCAGATCGAGGACGCGGGTGGGCTTGCGGTCCTGACCTCGTATGCATACACGGCGCGCGGTCAGGTGTGGATGGTGAGCGAGCCGGACGGTAAGGTCACCTATACCTGGTACGACAAGCTCGGCCGTGTGACCGATGTGCGCGACGCGCTCGGATACCTCTCCGAAACCAGCTACACCTACACCGCGCAGGGCCTGCAGACGAGCATCAAGCGGTACGACACCCCACTCCCGGCCACCCCGGCACCCGCGATCGGTTCGCCGCCTACCGGCAGCGGAACCAACGTCGAGAGCAGGTCCCAGTACGACAAACTCGGGCGCCTCGTCAGCCAAATCGAAGATGCGGGCGGGCTCGCAATCACGACTTCGTACGCATACACAGCGCGTGGCCAAGTGTGGATGGTGAGCGAGCCGGATGGCAAGGTGACCTACACCTGGTACGACAAGCTTGGCCGCGTGAGCGATGTGCGCGACGCGCTCGGGTACCTCAGCGAGACCAGCTACACTTACAGTGCGCTCGGCCTGCAGACGAGCATTAAACGGTACGACACCGCACTCCCGGCTACCCCGGCACCTGCGATCGGTTCCCCGCCCTCCGGCAGCGGAACAAGCGTTGAGAGCAGGTCCCAGTACGACAAGCTCGGGCGCCTCGTCAGCCAGATCGAGGACGCGGGCGGGCTCGCGACTACGACGTCGTATGAGTACACGGCGCGCGGCCAAGTGTGGAAAATGAGTGAGCCAGACGGCAAAGTCACCTACACTTGGTACGACAAGCTCGGCCGCGTGACAGATGTGCGCGACGCGCTCGGATACCTCACCGAGACCAGCTACACCTATGCCGCGCTTGGTCTTCAGACGAGTGTTAAGCAGTATGACACTGCGCTGACCACAACTGCCGCTATTGGCTCCCCGCCCACCGGCAGCGGACCCTACGCCGAAACCAAGTATCAGTACGACAAGCTCGGGCGGGTCACATTGCAGACCGACGCCAGATCCAATACCGAGTATTATCTGTACGACGGACGGGGTAACCGCACTCAGGTGACCAACCGCTTGCTTGGAGTCACCACGTACATCTACGATGCCCTCGACAGGCTCACGCGTGAATACACGCGGGATCCTGATGCTTCGAGCAACATCTCGGGCACCTATGCGGCCAAGGCCTACGGCTATGATGGTCGGGGCAATCGGACAAGCCTTGTTGAAGGCACGTCCACCGCCATCACTGCCAGCGCGGCGGTGACGGCGCTGCGTACGACGAACTATTCGTTCGACAAGCTCGACCGCGTTATCAAGGTGACCCACGATCAGGTCTCGGCACTCGCGGATGACATGATCACCGCGGCGACCGTGACGCCCACCGAAGACTACAGCTATGATGCGCGCGGCAACGTCATCAAGGAAGAACGTTACGGCCTTGCCGCCGGCAGCGTCCACCGCGATGCTGCGGTTACCTTCACCTACTTCGACAAGCTCAACCGGAAGATCACCGAAATCAGAGCCACGACCGCGACCACTGGCATCCGCTCTGATTATGGCTACGACCAGCGCAGCAATCTCAACAGCACGAAGGTCTACTCAGCGCTGGTGAACCTGCCGACAACAGCGGGCGGGGCGCCGGCCCAGGGCACAGGCAATTTCCGCCAGACAACCTTTGCATATGACAACCTGGACCGTCTGACCGACAGCGCGGTCGTCAGCACGACGGACGGAGCGCTGGTCACAGGCAGCTGGAACGGCACGACCTATGCGACCACCACCGGCGCATCGCTGCTGACCCACTACGACTATGACGCGCGCGGCAATGTCTTGAAATCGACCGACCCCAACGGCAACATCACATGGATCTGGTACGACAAGCTCGATCAGAAGACTGCGCAGCTCGATGCCGAGGGCTACCTGACGAAGTGGGACTATGACGACAACGGCAATGTTGTCACCGAAACCCGTTATGCGACCCAATGGACTGGCGCTGTAACGCCAGCCTCCCCGCCTTCTGTTGCAGTGAATGCGGCGAACGACCGGATCACGGGCTTCACCTACGACCAGACCGGTAATAAGCTTACTGAAATGCGTACTGGAGTTGCCTCCTGGCTGGTCAATCCCGCCAACGGGCAGTTGACGCAGGACACTCTCAGCTATTCCTTTACCCAGTACACCTATAACGCGCTGGGGCAGGTGCTGACCAAGGAATATGGCGCTACTGTAGGAACCGCGACAACCCCTGCGACAGCGACAACCAGCTATACCTACGACAATATCGGTCGCCTCCAGACCGAGGCACGTGCCCAGTACGTGGATGTGAACGGCAGCACGGTCACGCCGACCACGGCCTACAAGTACGATGCAATCGGCAACCTGATATCCACTGTCCAAGCGGGAACGTCGACAGGAACCTACCAGGCATCAACACGCACCACGAGCTACACATACGGTGAAGGCGGCCGGCTTCAGTCAATGACCGATGCTGAACTGAACGTGCATTCCTACAGCTACGACTCGCTTGGGCGTCAGAAGAAAGATGCTTACGCCCGGATCATCAACACCGATGCGACGTCCACGTCCTCCACAACCACGACAGTGGCGGAAGCAACCGGCACGACCTACGATGCTGCGGGGCGGACGCTCAGCCAGTCGATCTGGTCGACGGTCGGCGGAACGCTGACCCGAATTGCGCTGACCAGCAATCAGTACAACAGCTTCGATCAGGTCACGTCACAAGGACAGGGCGCCAACACCACCACCGGGGCAGCGCTGTACCAGGCCACCAACACGTTCGACAGCGCGGGGAGACTGATCGCAACCAACGCCGGCGACGGCGTCTGGAAGTTCTTCGGCTACGACGAGAATGGCAACCAGACCGTCGCCGTTACTTCCGCCGGCTATGAGCTGACCGCTACAACTGGCTTTGCGGCGGCCCTGGCCCTCGCGACAGACGTGACCAATGGCTCAAAAGTCAACGCCACATACACGGTTTACGACAAACGCAACCAGGCAACGAAGGCCGTCGAGGAAGGCCGCGATCTCTCGGCGACGGTGACAAACCAGACCTTGACGACCTTGCGGACCTACAATGCCTTTGGCGAAACCGCGACCGAGACAAACGCCCTGAACGCCAAAGTGGCCTACACCTACAATTCTCTGGGCAAGCTCATCCGCTCGGAAAGCCCCGCAGTCCAGATCACCAACGAAAACGGCAGCACCAACTGGGTCAAACCCTCAGAGGACTATTACTACGACCGCGCTGGCCGCCGCATCGCCGTCCGTGATGCCAACGGTACTTATGCCGGAACCGGTACAAACGCCGCAACGGCCGTGTCTAAGACTGCCAACACCGGGAACTTGACATCATATGTCTACCTAGCGGGTACCGGCTACTCTGGCGGCCAGGGCCTTGTCACAGACGAGTTCCATGCCGACGGTGGACACAAGCAAACGTTTTATGACCGCATGGGCGATGCCCGAGTGCTGCGCGATGAACTTTATGCCTACACCGGACTGACAGCGGCCAACGACACGCTTCACTTCGCAGAACAGCGGTTCAATCGACTTGGTCAGATGATCGAGGTCAAGCACAACCGGGCGACCGATGTCGATATCGCGGCGCCAAATGACAACACTCGCCTCATTGACAGCTACGCCTATGATCAGTTTGGTCAGCGCATCCAGCACTCGAACAGCCAGCTGACTTCTTCAGTTTCTGAAAAAGCAAGCTACGATGCGCTTAGCCGTACAGTCTCCAAAACCGACCTTAGCGGCAATCAAATCACGACAGGTTATTCTTGGGACAGCGCACTTGCGGTGACCGGCGTACAGGGTAGCTGGACTGAGACTACAACCTATTGGCAAAATGCTACAAAAACGACCTCAAAGCAGGCGATCAGCCAAAGCGATATCTACGACCGCGAGTACTACAAGGTCGACCTCGGGGGGCACACCTTCAGTAGCACATATGACAAGGCAGCACGCCTGATAACCAAAGGCTCAGTCTCATATACATGGTACAACACTGGGCATCTGGCAAGTTCTGCCCAAAATTCAGACTATGGGACCTTCGGTTACTATTACAATTTTGTCTATTACAAGGATAGAGACACTTCGAGCTATTCCTACGATGCGCTTGGCCGCCGCCTGACCGAGCAGTTCAAGAACGAGCTTCTCGATCCGACCACCGGGGCGGTCTATCAGACCAGCCAATACGTCAATGAAACTGCAACCTATGATGCGCTCGGGCGTCTCACGACCGTTACCGAGAGCGGCTCGACCTATGCCCCCGCTGCGACCATCACCAACAGCTATGATGCGACCGGCAACATCAGGCGGACGGTTAGCAACCACGCCGTGCTCGACAAGGACGGCGCTGTGGCCTCCACGACCACCGATGATTTATGGTTCCGCTACGACAGCATGAACCGCGTGGTCGTTAATCGCGGTGTTTTGAACGGTACGGCAGGTGCGGTGGGAACCACCATCGTGCGGGGTTGGGGCTCCTCATTCCGTACTGAGTTGTCTGGACAGGACATCGGCTATGATGCGGCAGGCCAGCGCAGCTACATGCTTCGTACGAACCAGAGCATGGCTCTTTACGTTCCGCAATATAACGAAGAGCGTGAGAACTACAGCTACGATGGTGCCGGGCATCTCACAAGCGTATATGTGACGTCTGGCCCAGGTGACATTGCAGTCTGGAACGCCGACTATACACTCACGATGCCCACGCTTATCGCTGCGCCTTCGACAGGTGGCCAGAAGACCTCGACGTTCGGGTACGACCTCATGGGCCGCCAGACGACCCAGTCAGATTTTGACAGCACCGGCACCAATGCGGTCTACAGCCGAACGGCGATTTACGATCTGAATGGGCAGTTGAGCTCGGATTCAGTCTCGACCACCAAGAACGACGGGAACATCTACAAGACCGACACGACGTACAGCTATGCAGACGTAGCAGGCCTCTACCAGCTCGGTTCGGTCTACAGCGTGAGTGCAAGCAACTACAAAAACGCGACCTATCAAAACGCCAGCTCGACGGTGAACGCCTACCAGTGGTGGGACGGAGCGGTCCAGGGGACGATCACCAACAAGCCCGACACCGGCAGCAGCACGGCGTTCACGACGAGCTTCATCTATGACAGCTTCGGCCAGCTCTACCGCGTGAGCATCAACGATGGCCGCCCCCGTACGGTGAACTACCGCACGAATGGCGACGGGCAGATCATCCGGCGCGATGAGTCGGACAACAACTCTGCCAATGGCGATCCGCACGAGGTCTGGTATCGCTTCAACGGGATGGAAGTGGGCTATATCGGCAACAACGGTACCAGCCAGCTCACCGCCACCGGCGCAGTGGCCGATCGGCGCGTGGTTGCCGGCGACGGCGCTTACCGCAATGGCAGCACCTCTCAGACCACGTTCAACGATTTCGCGCAGAGCGTGGCGCCGCTGAATTCGTTCTCGCAAGGAACCGCGAGCGGATCCTACGTGGTTCAGCGCGACGGCGAGACGCTCAGTTCGATCGCGCGCAACACCTGGGGCGATGCCTCGCTGTGGTACGAGATCGCAGAAGCCAACGGACTCACCGGCAATGTCTCCCTCAACGAAGGCCAGCGCCTTACGTTGCCCTCCGGCGTCGTCGCCAACAAGCACAACGCCGGTACCTTCCAGCCATACGATCCGAATGAAGCCATCGGCAACGTATCGCCAACCACCCCCAAGCCTCCCAAAAAGAACAATTGCGGAGTTTTCGGGCAGATCCTCCTTGCGGTGATCGCTATTGCCATCACGGTGATTGCGCCTTTTGGAGGTGGCTTCGTTGCTCAGATTGGCAACGCGATGCTGGGAAGCGTTGTTTCACAAGGCGTCGGCGTTGCGACGGGCATTCAGGAAAAGTTCTCATTCGGCGCCGTCGCGCTCGCTGGCATCGCCGCAGTTGTCGGCGGTGGGATTGGAAAGATTTTTGGTAACGGAGCAGTTGCGGGCAGCCAATTTGTAGGTGATGTCGTTCGGGGCGTTGCAGGGAGCGCGGTAACTCAGGGAATTGGTGTTGCGACTGGCCTGCAAGACAAATTCAGCTGGGCTGGGGTCGCGGCCGCCGGGATCGGCGCGGGTATCGGCGGTGCCGTGATGCGAGGGCTGACCAAGGATAACGGGCATTTTGCAAAGAATGGTCCGGAAAGTCAGACCGTTGATGGTAAAACAATCACATATGGGAAGAACGCTTGGGTGCCCGACGTTGGCATTAGCCCATCCTTTGGCGTGCAGGCCTTGGCAGGAACTGCCCAGCTCTTCGCTGGCGCCGCTACACGAAGCGCCCTTGAAGGGACAAGCTTTGGCGATGCAATCGTCCAAGGCTTGCCAGACGCAATCGGCGGTGTTGTCGGGCGCGCGCTGGGAGGCGAGGCCAAGTCTGCAATAGCGAAGGCAGAGGCAAAAAATAGGCAAATCGCCAATACCATCGGGAATCTCGTGGCCGATCAGGTCGCGAGTGGCGACCGAAAATCGGTTTCTGGCGCAACGACCACGGTGATTGATCCGCAAAGTGGACAGAAGATCGTAGTCGATGCTGCGCTTGCCGACCAGATCAGACTGCGGCACGACGGGCAGCAGATCGATAGAGAGATTGCAGCAGGCATCCGCAACCCTGATGGATCGCTGCGTGATAGCGGGTCGGGAGGAAGCCGCACAGCTGATAGCACCTCGGGCCGTACGAATGGTGATTATCTCAATCCTGACCGTATGGAGACTTTCTCGCGTTCCATCAATGAGTATTGGCGTCAAGGTTTTGAGGCAATTGACGCAGCTCATCTGGTCAGTGTGGGACATGAGTACACCGATGCCCCCGGATTACGGCAAGCCTACGCCGATCGTGATACCTACCTTGCGAAGCTTGATGCCTATTCGGAACAAATGGTCGTGGAGAACATACTCAAGCCAGCGGCTGTGCCTGCCGCGGCTGGGTTAGCGCTTGGTGTCGGTGTATTGTTAGCTCCGGCCGCCTTCTCGGTCGGGCAAAGCTTTGTTTATGCAAATGCCTTCCGGCTCGGCACTGCAAGCATGTTTACTGCCGAAGTGACGACCGGGGTGCAGGTGGGTACTCCGTTAGTCGCAGTTGGAGGCCTGCTGGCAAAAGGTTTGGCCGCAAAGGGCGCATCGGCGCTTGACGAGATGGGTTCTTTCACTGCGAATGGAAGCGAAGTGTTCCATAGCCCCGGGCTTACGCGCGTGGGTGGCGATGAATTTTCTGTGCGTGTAGGCCAAAACGTGGATCAGATTGATGGTATGCACAACGTCGTTGTCCATGGCACACCCTACGACGAGGCTGGAGCGGTTTTCAACGTGGATGGTCAAGCGACCCATGCCAATCAAATTGCCGACGCGATCCTGGCGAATCCCAGCTATAACGGAGAGCCGATCCGGTTGCTTACATGTTATGGAGGATGCGGTCCTGCCCAAGAGCTGAGTGATATATTGCAGGTGCCGGTGCGAGGAGCAACAGGACCGGTTGGCGTGCCTAGAGTGCCAAACTCTGCTCCTGTAGTTAGAGGCGGTTCATTTCTCGACTTTTTCCCTAGGGGAGGCAATTGATGAAGGTGGTAGGCGTGTTCCGTGAGCTTGAGCCAAAATCCAATTCTGGGTTGACTTCAATTTATGATGTTCGTGATGCGCTGCCTGCGGGACTGGCGAACGCTGTTGCTGCCTACTTGAAGAATGGTGAGCCTGTTTTTGATATTATGGAGTTCACAGTTGACCCCTTCAATCCCGAAAAGGGCGTTCCGGGAGGAGCTAGCCTAGTTACAGACGGACAATGGACTTGGCGAAATGATCTGGCATATTATGTCCAAAATTATCGCGTCGCGCTTCCTAGTGAATTTATTCAATTTACAATGAACAATGATATTTCTGATATGGATCGCTCCGCCGCAATTGCAGATTGGAAGTCATCAGTCGATGCATATGACTTGGCGATAGCTTAGCGTTCGCGCTCAGCTCTTTTTGCCGCAGAGAGTGAAGGCGGTTCCCGCCTCGCGCAGGCCGAAGCCAAAAACGGCCTGGCAACTATTTTACCTCCATTTCCGCTGCCCCTCCTCCCACAGGCGCAAACTCCGTGATACGTGATTGCGCGAAATGGGCGCAGCACTTTGCCTACGGCGGAAAAAAGAAGGGACGGCATCAGCTTCATGGGGGGGGATCGGGCGCTCGGCCTGCTGAATGATATGCTGTGGACCTGTATCTATGTCGCGGGGCCGGTGCTGGCAGCAACCTTGCTGGTCGGGCTGCTGATCAGTGTATTCCAGGTGACCACACAGCTGCAGGAAATGACCCTGAGCTATGTACCCAAGATCCTCGCAGCCACGTTTATGCTCATTGCAATCGGTCCGTGGATGATGGGCCGGGTCACCGAGTTTGCGCGGACGCTTTATCTCACGATCCCGACTATCGTGAATTGACCATGGGCCTCGAAGAGCAGGCGCTCGCAAGCATTCTGGCAAGCCTCAGGGTTGTACCCGCTATCGGCTTTGCGCAACCCTTCACATCGGTTCGCACGCCGGGGATCGTGCGGGCGCTGCTGGCGCTTTCTATCGGGGCGTGGCTTTCAGTCGGCAGTCCGCCGCAAGTGCGCTTGACAGCCAGCCCAGGGCTGCTCGCCTCGGTGGCGGCCATTGAACTCATCATCGGGATCGCGCTCGCATTGTGCTTGCACGCCGCCTTTGCCGCGCTGCTGACTATCGGGCGGCTCATGGATATCCAGGCTGGGTTCGGTCTTGCTGCACTGGTCGATCCCACAACACGTGCGCAGCTACCGCTCGCAGGCACTGTGTTCCTTTACGCCGCTGGCGCACTGTTCTTTTCCGGTGACGGACCGGCGAATCTGCTCGCGCTGCTCTCAACCTCGATGACAGCGATGCCTATCGGCAGCCCGGTGTCGCTGAGCCCGGCTGCGCTGGCCGCGCTCCTTTCCACGTGCTTCACGATCGCCTGCGGAATTGGCGGCGCGATTATTCTTGCCTTGTTCCTCACGGATCTTGCGATCGCTTTCATGTCGCGCACTTTGCCGCAGATGAATGTCATGCTGCTGGGCTTTCAGGTGAAAGCCATCGTGATGCTGTTGCTGCTGCCAGTGAGCCTGAGCCTCTCGGCCAGCGTGATCGTGCGATTGCTCAGGACCGCGTTCGAGATGGCGCCAGATCTGATAGGGCGTGCCTGATGGCTCAGGAAGGGCAGGAGCAGAACCGGACCGAGGAGGCGACCCCGTTCAAGCTGCGCAAGGCGCGGGAAAAGGGGCAGGTCGCCAAGGGTATGGATCTGGGGTTCGTGGCCTCATTGGCGGGGATCGCGATTTTCGCGGCGGTAGCGGGTGAGCGTATGTTCGCCAATCTGGCGACTATCGCGCGCACAACCATGATCGATGGTATGCGGGCTGTCGGCAATCCCCGATCGGTCGAGGTTCTGGCAGCAGGCGCAATCTGGCCCTCGGTGCGACCGGTGGTGCTGTTTGGGGGAACCTTGATGGCGCTGGTGCTCTTCGTCGAGATCGTCCAACTTCGCGGCTTAATGTTCAGCACCACGCCGCTCAAGCCCGATTTCAGTCGGCTGAATCCCGCGCAGGGGCTCAAGCGAATCTTCTCGATGAAGATGCTGAAAGAGGCAGGCAAGAGCATCGCGAAGATGGTCGTCTATTCAGTGGCAGCCATCCTCGCCATCCGGCAGGCCGTCAGCACCAATGAGCTGACCATGACCGATGCTGCGCACGTCGTCGCCGCACTGCAGCACGCAGGTACCAAGCTCGTCTATATCTTCCTGCTCATCGCGATCCCGTTCGCGGCGCTGGACCAAGTACTTGCGCGCGGTTCCTTTGCCACGCAAATGAGGATGAGCCGCCGCGAAGTGACTCGTGAAGTGCGCGAGCGCGAAGGTGATCCCCGCATCAAATCAAAGCGCAAGCAGCTGCATGCAAGCTTTGTGAAGCAGTCGAAAGGTCTTGCAAACCTTTCGGGCTCGGACATGTTGATCGTCAACCCCGTGCACTTTGCTGTCGCCCTCAAATATCGACCTGCCGAGATGGATGCGCCTGTTGTGACCGCCAAAGGGGCGGACAGGCATGCCGCGCAGCTGAAGGCCCGTGCGATCCAGCTCGGCATTCCAGTCTTCGAAGTACCGGAGCTGGCCCGCACGCTCTTTGCCAGCACAGCGATGGACCAGGCCGTGCCCAGTGATACCTTTCACGCCATTGCCGACCTCTATTTCAAGCTTCAGCCGGGCCGGACCGCGAAGACATGATCGCAAGATTTCTCAAGAACAACCAGGACCTGGCGCTCGTTGGCGCGGTGTTCGGCATTCTCATCATTCTGTTCGCACCGGTCCCTGCTGCCATTCTCGACATTTCGATTATCGCGAACTTCGGCTTGGCCCTGACAATTCTCCTGCTGACCTTCTACGTCAGCAAGCCTGTTGAATTTTCTACGTTTCCCTCCCTTCTGCTGGTGGCGACGCTTTTTCGCCTGGCTCTCAACGTCGCCGCCACACGGTTGATCTTGACCGGGGCCAATGCCGGTCAGGTGATCGGCTCGATCGGAACCTTCGCGGTGCAGGGCAACTTTGTTGTCGGCCTCGTCGTCTTTTCGATCCTCGTGGTCGTCCAGTACATCGTTGTCACGTCGGGCGCGCAGCGGGTATCGGAAGTCGCTGCGCGCTTCACGCTCGATTCCATGCCTGGCCAGCAAATGAGCATCGACGCAGATCTCAACATGGGACTGATCGATCAGACAGAGGCCGTGCGCCGCCGTACCGGGCTTGAGCGGGAAGCCAGCTTCTATGGCGCGATGGACGGCGCTTCCAAGTTTGTGAAAGGCGATGCGATCGCCGGGATCATCATCTTGCTCATCGATATCATAGCAGGGTGGATCGTAGGTATCGCACAGCTCGATATGGAATGGGGCGAGGCTCTGCAGCATTTCACGCTTCTGACCATAGGAGACGGAATCGCTGCGCAGTTGCCCGCGTTGATCATCTCGGTAGCGACTGGCATCATCGTGACGCGTTCGTCCTCGGACGCTGACCTATCTACCGAAATATTCCGCCAACTTGCGTCAATTCCCCGGATTCCCTTTATTGTCACTGGCGTACTTGCCGCATTGCTCTTGCTTCCCGGGATGCCCAAGTGGCCAATCATATTCATGCTGGGGCTCGGATATCTCGCCTGGCGCCGCATGCGCCGCGAGACTGGGGTGGAACAGAAGCTTGAGGCCGCAGAGCACCAAGCCAAGCGCACGGCGGTCCCGTCGGTCGCACCTATCGAGGTACGGTTTGGACCTGAACTCGCCGACGCGTGGAAAAACCTGGAGGCTGTGCTGCTCGACCGCATCGAAGGCATGCGCAAAGCACAGGAAACCGGCTTCGGGATCGATTTCCCGCAGGTTCGGTTTATCGACGGAGCAGCACTCGGCGCTTTTGAATACGAAATTCGGCTTTTTGGTGCGAGATTTGGACATGGCGAGGCCAGACCGGATAAAGTCCTTGCGATTGCGCGGGACCAGGTGCCGCTCGACATAGAAGGCACCCGCACAACAGATCCCACTTTCGGCCTGCCCGCGATTTGGGTGGACGAAGCTGATGCGGAATTGCTGCGCAGCAAAGGCCTTCAGGTGGTCGATCCAGTGACTGTCCTGATGACGCACTTCTCCGAGATCATCAGTTCAGAGATGTCGACGCTCGTGACACGCCCAGTCATCATGCGGTTGCTGGAAGGCGTGCGCCAGCGGCAACCGGGCTTGCTTGAGGAGATTATTCCAGGTCAGCTGTCGATCTCGGACATCCAGAGGGTTCTCCAGAACATGCTTGGTGAGGGCGTCTCGATCGCAAACATCGACTTGATCATGGAGAACCTTGCGGACCTTGCGCGGACATCCCGTGATCCCGGAGACCTGACCGAGCTCGTGCGACAACGCCTCAGTTATGCGATTTGCAGTCAGTTGCGCGGCACGCACCCGGACCTCGCTGTTGTCAGCCTCGATCCGCGTATCGAAAACCAGATCACGGCCAGCCTTCAGGCGGCCGGCATTGGCAGCTTACCGATCGAACCCAGCCTGGCCGAAAAACTGATCCGCAAGTTGTCGGCAATTTCGGAAGCGATGCTGAAGGAAGGGCGCTCACCGGTATTGCTCTGTGGCCCGGACTTAAGGCGTCATCTCAGGGCCTTCACCCGGCGCACATTGCCGAAGCTTTCGATTCTCTCGGTAAACGAGATACCGATGCGGATCAGCCTTAAATCCTACGATATTGTGCGAATCGAGGCCTGACGCTCCAGCGTTCTGGCCCTTGGCAAGGAATGACGATGACCGACGGTGACAATGAAGCCCTCTTGCGGAAACTTGCGGCCAGGCTGGGTTTCCTCAAGCAGGATCCCAAGAACAGGCGACTGCTCCTGGAAACGGCGGATTTGGCTTTGGAAGCAGGCGATCCCGACCAGGCCATCGCGCTGCTGGAGCGCGCAGGACAGGTGGATTCGCTCTCATTTTCAGAACTGAATGTCCTTGGTCTTGCCGCTATCAAGGCCAAGCGCTTTGATTTGGCAGTCGAGTGCTTCGAAACAGTGGCGCGCGAGACTGGTGAAGACGAGCCGGGACCACGCTTCAATCTGGCATGGTCGCTGGCCGTTCTATCCCGGTCTGAAGAAGCTTTGCCAGTTCTGACCGATCAGACAGCTCGTATTTTGCCCCAGGCTGCGACACTAAAGGTGCAGCTCCTACACAAGCTGGGCAACCTTGACGAAGCGATGGACCAGGCCAAACAGCTGCTTGAATGTCACCCTGAACACCCGGGGCTGCTGGGGGCCGTGTCTGTGCTGGCCATCGACTGCGAGGATTTGGAGCTTGCGGCGGAAACGGCGGCGCGCGCTGGTGAGCAGTCCGACGCTTTAACGACCCTCGGGACGTTGGCCCTGGGCGAGGAAGATGCTGCGACCGCTCGGAGGGTCTTTGAACGAGCTCTGGCGATCAGGCAGGATGTACCGCGTGCATGGGTAGGGCGCGGCCTTGCCAAATTGCTGGATCAGGACCCGCTGGACGCTGCCCGCGATATCGAAAAGGGTGCCGAACTGTTTGGCGATCATCTCGGTTCGTGGATTGCTGCAGGTTGGGCCCGCTTTGTTGGTCAAGACTATGCAGAAGCACGGCGCATTTTCGAACATGCGCTCGCACTCGACCCAACATTCAGCGAGGCGCATGGCTCAATGGCCGTCATCGAAATTCAGGAAGGGTTGCTGTCGAGCGCTGCTGAACGGGTCAAAGTGGCAACCAGACTGGATCGCAATTGCTTCTCGGCAGCATTCGCTCGAACCCTATTGGCAAGCGCTGATGGAGACCAGGACAAGGCTCGTGTGATCTTCGAGAAGGCTGTCAACGTGCCAATTGGCAAGGACGGCCGGACTATTGCCCAATCGCTCGCCAAAATGGGGCTCCGCTAGCCATAGAGCGTTCTAAAACCTTCTCATCTATCTGTTTTGAAATAAAAATGTCATTTGGCGACCCGGCAAATGCCTAAATGGAAAATCTCTCCAAAATGAACGGAACGGCCCTTGACCGTTAGCACGGACTAAGGGCTTATACGGGTCAGGGAGGGTCCGATGAGCAGCTTGATCGATTCTGCGACCGCCATCATGACAAGCTCGGCGCGGCAACTTGAGTTGGCGGGCACGAATGTCGCGAACGTCAGCACGCCCGGCTTCAAACAGGTCCATTCAACACGCAGGTTGGCGACAATGCCAACGGAGAGTTTTTCAAGCGCGCTTGAACAAACGCGCGCAAGGCTGGACCAAGGAAAGCTGATTTCTACCGGGCGGCCATTCGACCTTGCCGTAATGGGTAGCGGCTATCTGGCCGTGCGGTCGGGCGATAGCATTTCCTACATCAGGAACGGGCAATTTGTGCGGTCAAAGGACGGGTTGCTGGTCTCCACGCAGGGCGGTGTTCTCCAGCGGGCGAACGGAGGCGACTTAGTCGTTGCGAGCCAAACGCCGGAAATCCTCGAAGATGGTGTCGTCATGGAGGACGGCCATGCGACCGGCCGGGCAGGCGTCTTTGAACCGGCGTCAATCGATCAGGCGAGCTCAGTCGATGGCGCGCATTTTGACCTCGGATCATCTCCTCAGGCCTCCGACACAGCCGGCTTGCGACAAGGTTTTCTGGAAGCTTCCAATGTCGATACGGGCGAGCAGATGGTCACAATGATGGCGGCCCTGCGTCAAACCGAGGCTGGTGCAAAGCTTATACAGACTTACGATGAGCTGCTCGGCAAGGCGTTCGCGACCCTTGGTCAGGCTGGCCGATGAACGGGGCATTTTATGTCGGTGCAGTGGGGCTCGATGCGCAGCAGCGGGCTCTTGACACCCTCTCGAACAACATCGCCAACATCAACACACCTTCGTTCAAACGTTCGGACGTGCGCTTTTCGGCAGTCTTGGCTGTAAGAAGTAGTCCCGACACTCCAGCCCCCGATCTGGACACGCAATTCTCGGTGGCAGGTGTGCAGGCAAAGTCCGTGCCATCGATTGACGAACCTGGTCAGATCGATCGAAGCGGCTCGCCGATGGATATTGCCATCGACGGACATGGCTTCATCGAACTGCTCGGTCCCAACGGACAAACCTACCTGTGGCGCGGCGGTCACCTCAAGCTCGGCAAAGACGGGATACTGGAGTCAGCCTCCGGCGGTTTCCCGTTGAAGGCCATGGTTTCTGTGCCAGCTGACGCGAGTTCAATCTCCATAGCTGCTGACGGGACGGTCTCCGCAACGACAGAGGACCATCCACAAGGCACTGAAATTGGCCGGATCGAAGTGGTCAAGTCAGAGGATATCGATGGTCTCGTTGCCCTCGATGGCGGTTTCTACCGCGTGGATGATGCCGGATCGCTTCGGACAATGGAGCCAGGCCTTCCAGGAACCGGAACCCTCGTGCAGGGCGCCCTTGAACGCGGCAATGTCGATTTGACGACTGAGATGGTGTCTCTTCTGCTTGTTCAGAGAGCTTACGCGGCAAACGCGCAAGTCATCCAGGCCGCCGATCAGATGGCAGGGATCGCCAACGGGCTCAAGCGGTGATCGGGCTTTTGGCAATGGCAGCGGTCCTTGTGCAGCCCGGTCGGATCGAACTTCAAGGACGCAATATACGTGCACGCGATGTGGCGGTTTCCAGTCACGGCGGTGATGCGATCATCGCGCAAATTCCGCCTGATCGATCTTCCGTGATTTTGTCGAACCAGGCGCTTGTTCGCCTGCTGGCGCGGGCAAACCTGACGGTGCAGACCGGAACGCCTGCCGCTGAGTACGTCTTTGTCGTTTCGGCAAATCCGGTGCGGGGTGAGCAATGCTGGAATGCGCGCCGTCTCATTCCTGAGGGCAGGGCGATCGACCAAGACGATGTGACTGCATCACCCTGCACGACATCATTGGAGGCGCTGCACGGTTTGAGGACCGAGCGCGGGCAAACCATTGCCATGAGCGCCGTACCGGCGGGTGCTTCGCTGGGCCGCCTTTTGCTCTCTCGTCGCAAGGCTGTGAGTGCAGGAGAAGCAGTGACGCTTGTCTCCCGGATCGGTCCCGTAACGATCGAGCGTGATGTCGTCGCCTTGCAGAACGGTGAGGCAGGTCGCCGCATCTTCGTCCGCGACCGCGAACGCCGCATTTTCGCTGCGGACCTTTCTTCAGGGCTCGCACCATGAGATACCTTGTTTGCGGCGCGCTCCTCCTGGTTCCCCAAATCGGGCTTGCGGATGATCTTTATCGTCCGGGGAACTTCGCAGCCTTGGCATCCGATCGTATCGCCCGGCAGATCGGTGATACACTTACTGTCGTGGTCTTTGAGCAGACCGAGACGAGCAACACCGTCAAGCTCGATTCGCAGCGGAACAGTCAGATTGGCGGATCGTTTGCCGCCGGACACGTGAACGAGAGCGCCAACCTGCAATTGGGCGGCGCAGCAAACGGTGGCGGCGGACTACAGCGCAGCGACCGGGTCGTGGCCCAGATTTCGGTCGAGGTTCGGCAAGTTTTGCCGAATGGCGATCTTGTGGTCGGCGGGCGGCAGCAAATGCGGATCAACGGTGAGCGCACCCAGATCGATCTTGAAGGACGCGTCAGGCAAGCGGACATCGCTAGCGACAACCGCGTCCTCTCCAGTCGTATTGCGAGCGCACGGATTTTCTTTGAAGGCCGCGGGTTCTTGGCCGGAAGCGCAAAGCCTGGAATCGTGTCCCGGATATTCCGTTTCCTGGGCCTGGGCTGATGCCGCGCGCCCACTTCATTCTTCAGGCGGCCCTTCTGCTCTCCGGGCTCGCGTGGTGTGCACCTGTCCATGCGCAGGCCGTCCCGCTGACTGCCCTCGGACGATTTCAAGGTTGGCGGGAGAATGCGCTGATCGGTACGGGCCTTGTGACAGGTCTGTCTGGATCGGGCGATTCCTCTCGCAGTGCCGTAACCCGGCAAGCCTTGCGCAATGTTCTCGGCCGCCTTGGCACCAATGTCGCGGACGAACAGATAAACAGCAGGAATGTCGCGGTCGTCATCGTGACGGCCGTACTGCCGGCCTCTGCCAATGTTGGTGACCGTATATCTGCAACAGTCTCATCAATAGGTGATGCGCGCAGTCTCGCCGGCGGCACGCTTTTGATGACGCAGCTAATGGGCCCAAACGAACGCGTCTACGCGCTTGCCCAAGGTCAGGTCGTTGCAGGTGGCTACAGTTTCGAAAGCGACCTCAATCGACAGCAACGCAATTATCCAACCACGGCAACACTGGAAGGTGGCGCCACGGTCGAGGCGCCTGTGGATGCACAGATACTTGGAAATGACGGCACCGTCGGATTTCTGCTGAGCGAGCCGGATTTCGGGACGGCCAACCGGATCGCCGAAACAATCAATGCCCGTCTCGGAGCAAACATAGCAATGGTGCAAAATGCCGATGAGGTTCGCGTGCGATATGACGGCGCAAGACCGGGCTTCGCGTGGTTCATGTCACGCCTTGAAGCGGTCCTTGTGGAGCCCGGGCAGGCTGCCAGGGTTGTCGTCAACGAGCGAACGGGCACCATTGTGGCCGGCGGCGCTGTTCGTCTTTCCAGCGTCGTCATAGCACAAGGCGACATTCGCGTGCGCATTACCGGCCAGCGGACTGCGTCGCAGCCATCCTTCGTCGGCGGATACGCCAGCGACATCGCGAGCCTGGTTGTGACCAACACCAAATTGGAGGTCGAACAAGGTCAACGCGACGCCGTGGTGTCGTTGCCGAACACGACAGTGGCAGATCTGGTTCTGGCGCTTACCAGAGCGCATGTCGACACGCGAGGTATCATCAGCGTGCTCCAGGCGGTCAAGGCAGCCGGCGCGCTGCACGCCGAAATCATCGTACAATAGGGCCAAGACAATGGATCCGGTTTCTTCGGCAGTACTTGCAAAGGCGCTCGACGGCCTGTCCCGCAGGATGGACGTGATCGCATCCAATATCGCCAATGCAAACTCTCGGGGTTTCAGCCCTCAGCAAGTTCGCTTTGAGGATGCTCTGCGTCTTGCTGCGTCGCACAACGCATCCGAAGTAGCAGCTGTCCCGATTACCGTTGAACCCGTGCAAGGCCAAAAATCCGGTGAAGTCCGGATGGACCTTGAAGTGCTCGAAGCATCCCAAACCGCCGGGCGCTATAGCGCAATGCTTGGTCTGCTGGGACGAGAATTTGAACTGTCCCGTATCGCAGTTGGTGGAGGTCAGGGGTGAGTACTGCCGAAGCAATAAGCCGCTCAGGTCTCGAGGTCGAATGGCAACGGCTGCAAGTGATTGCCGCCAACCTCGCCAATCTCAACTCCGTCGCACCGGCAGGAACAGCACCTTACCATGCCTTGCGACTGATTTCCGGTCCTGCAGGGTCGTTTTCGGATGCATTGGCTGCCCGAAATGGCAAGGATCATGCTGGAGAGGTCAAGGTCATCGGGCTTGAACCGGTCGCTGGCGCTGAGCGGCGCGTCTACGATCCCACAGCTCCCGAGGCTGGACCCGACGGCTTCGTCACCTTTCCGCTGATCGATAACACCGCAGAAATGGCTTTGCTGATCCGGACCTCCCGATCGTACGAGGCCAACGTGACAGCGCTCGGCATTGCGGCGCAGATGGACCGGCAAGCGCTTGAAATCGGGAGAGGCTAATGAGCGCCGCGATTGAGGGTATTGGTGCGCTTCGGCTTTCTGACGTGAATGCCATGCCCCGGGAAGTCACTGCATTGCCCGTCAATGCGATGGACCAAGGGACGGCTTCCTTTTCAAAAATCATGATGTCCGGCCTGGACAAAGTCGATCATCAGATCGCCGCCGCAGATTCGCTTGTACAGCGCTTTGCACTTGGCGAGCCGATCCCGGTTCATCAGGTCACAATCGCACTCGAACAGGCCCGGATTTCGCTTGAGTTGGCCATGCAAGTCCGCAGTCGCCTCCTGGAAGGCTACCGCGAAATCATGAACATGCAGCTCTGACGGCGATGAGCGATGCTCAACCGGGTCTGGTGAACCGCATCTCGGTTCGTATCATCATTTTGGCATTCTTACCGATTTTTGCGGCGCTGGCAGGCGGCTACTACTTTTTCCTTCGCGCGGACTATGTACCCGTATTTACTGCGCTTCGCGCGCAGCAAACTGCGTCTATTGCAAAAGTCCTGTCTTCAAAGAGCATAGCTTTCCGACTGGTGCCGGACGGCTCAGCCATTGAAGTGCCGAGCGACAAGGTTGGTGAAGCGCGCCTGGCGATCGCCGGATCCGATGTCAGCCCCGGCACAACGACCGGATTCGAGTTGTTCAACAAATCTGACATGGGCCTCACCGACTTTGCGCAAAAGATAAACTACCAGCGGGCCCTGCAGGGCGAACTCGAAAGAACGATCCTGTCGATCGACGGGATAGAGACCGCGCGCGTTCATCTTGCCCTGCCGGAAAAATCCTTGTTCCGTTCTGTCCGAAGCGAAGCCAAGGCCTCTGTCCAGATTGGCACGCGCTCTGACACGCCTCTCGATCCCATGCGGGTCGCGAGCCTTCAGCACCTGGTCGCTTCGGCTGTACCGGATCTTGAGGCTGGTGCCGTGACGGTAGTCGACGAGAGCGGCAGTCTTCTGAGCGGATCAGCCAACGATGATCCAGATGCAATTGCGTCACCGGAAACCGAAGAGCGCCGCGCGGTGCAACACCTTTTGAGGGCTCGACTTCGCGGAGCACTGCAAACGGCAATCCCGGAGCTACGCTTCGACGTGAAAGTCCTTGCCCTGCAATCCACTTCCAATCCCCAGCCCTCCGATCCTGCGGCACAAGGCGAGGTCAAGCGTACCTTTGGTGTGCGCACCACACTCCTCACACCGTATCCGCTCGAACCGGACCAGCAGGCGCGGATCGAGGAAATTGCCAGGGTCGCTATCGGATACAAGCCGTCAAATGGTGACCTCATCGCCTTTGAAACCGGCACGCTGCCAACTGGCGCAATGCCGACCGCACTGCCCGAGCCCATCGCACCCCCAGTGAAGCCGGGCGAGGCGCAAGCGCGCGCGGACCCCTCTGCGTTAAGCCCGTTGCTGCTCGTTGGCGGGGCGTTGATTGGTCTTTGCGGTTTCGTGGCCTACTGGATTTTTCTGGGTACGCGCCGGCGCACGGGCACGCTTCCAGCATCGTATCACGCCGATCTCGCGGCGCGCATCCGCACAGCGCTCAGCCCAAACGGGGAGGCTCGCTATGGCGAATGATCTGCCGACGGAAATTATTTCAGAACTGGAATCTCTGCCAGACCATGATCTCGACGCCGTGCTGAATCTTCTCGATGAGGCAGAACGCAGTGTTGTTTTGGCTTCCCTGCGCCGCACCAAGGGGCAAGCGCTGCCCATTGACGGCAGCCATAGCCTGTGGATGCAGGACATCCTGGATGGCAACAACGGGCTGGTTACGCATGCCGCACGGACTGCTTTGGTCGCCGGTGGTATTGGTGCGACCGCGGCCGAGACACCGGCATTGCGCAGCCTTTTGGGCGGTGCCCAAATGCTCAGCTCTCTGTCCAGGCAGAGCCCGGCATGACCAGGATCTTGCGCGGTGATGCTGCGTCCAGCCTTGCCTTTCCATTGCCGCAGAGCGCTGAAACTGCCTCTCGATCAGCGCAACCGGATGACGAAAAGCTGCGGCTATCGGCCAGAATTGCGGAACTTGAACGCGAACTGGCCCAGCAAGAGCGGCGCCGGGTGGCGGACATTCGTCAAGCCAGTCTGGATGGCGAAGCAGCTGGACGCAAGGAAGCGGAGGCGCGTGCCGAGAAACTTAGCGATGCCTTGTCGCAGGCGCACAGTAGCTTCGAGGAGCGCATGGGCGACCTTGATCAGTTGGCAGCCGCCATGGTCCGGAGGGCTCTGGCAAAGATATTTGACGATGCCGATCAGCGCTCAGAGCAAGTCATCTCGGTCATCCGGAATTGGTTGGGCGAACAGTCCGCGCTGGCGCGCGTCACAATCAGGATCAGCGCTGCAGACTTTGCTGATATCGGCGAGGAAGGGCTGCGTGATGCTCTGGGCGAGTTTGCCGAACATGTGACTGCAGATCGCTCCTTGGCTAGCGGTAGCTGTATGATCGACGCACATGTGGGGAGCATAAATCTTGCTCCGCTTAGCCAGTGGCGTGAGTTGGAGAAGGCCTTTCAGGCCATGCTCGGGGAGCGGGCCCAGTGAAGCATCCGTACCTTCTGATGCTTGAGGACACGCAAACCCGGCTGCCGTTCGGGCATGTCGTCGGGGTGAATGGTCCAGCGATCGAAGCCAGCGGGCCAATCGGGGCGATTGGCGACATCTGTGTTATCGAGAGTCAGAACACAGAGGCGGTCGCTTACGCAAAGATTGTTGCGGCAAATCGCGACGGGATCAGCCTCATGACCCTCGAGGACAGGCTTCGGCCAAGACCTGGTGACAGGGTAACGGCATCGACGTTCGGGGCTTCCCTCAGAAAAGGCAGCGGCTTTGCTGGACGAGCGATCGACGCGTTGGGGCGCCCGATTGACGGTGGACTGCCGGTTACCGGGACTGAACGCTCGGCGTTGCCGTCCGCCAGTATGCTGAGACGGCGTGGACCTGTTCAGATGATCGAGACGGGGATCCGCGCGATTGACGGCCTCCTGACACTTGGCGAGGGGCAACGCATCGGGGTGTTCGCCGCAAGCGGAGTTGGCAAGACCAGTCTGATCGATCAGATCATCCGGCAGGTGCATGCTGACCGGATTGTAGTCTGTCTCGTAGGAGAGCGCGGACGGGAGGTTTCCGGTCTCTGGGACGCTGCCGATCAGGATCGAGAGCGTTTGACTTTGGTCGCGTCTACATCGGACGAAAGCGCGGTCATGCGAGTGCGGGCGGTGGAGCAGGCTTTGGCCATCGCCTGCCATTGGCGCGCGTGCGGTGAGCATGTGCTGTTCGTGATCGACTCGGTTACGCGCTATGCGATGGCTCTCAGGGAAGTTGGTCTCGCAGCCGGCGCTCCGCCAACGATCAGGGCCTATACGCCAAATGTGTTTGCCGCCTTGCCAGAACTCGTTGAACGTTGCGGCGCCATCGATGGCGAAGGTGCGATCACTGCGGTCATGACGGTGCTCAGCGAAACCGATGACGTCGATGATCCAATCGTCGAAATCATGAAGTCCCTTCTGGACGGACACATCATTCTATCGCGCCGCCTCGCCGACAAAAGACATTTTCCGGCCATAGACGTGGTCCGCAGTGTAAGCCGTCAGGCAGAACGACTGATGGACAGCGGCCAGGCGGGAGACGCCCGCGATGCCATGGAAGTTCTTGCAACATATGAGGAAAACCGTGTGCTGATCGAAAGCGGCCTTTACCGGGCAGGCGCGAGCCAGCAGATTGATCATTCCTTGAGGGTCCGGGATGGATTGATGAAATTTCTCGCGCAGCCGAGCGCGGAGCGATGCTCGCTCGCCGCGACAAGAAAGCAGCTAACTGCCGCACTCCAGCGCGGAGGCTCTCGTGTCTGACGGTCAGCACGTCTCCGACCTTACCGTCGTCGCCGAATTGAGGGCGATACTGGTGCAAAAGGCTGCGGATGACGCTCAAGCTGCAGCTGCAGAGCTGGACGAGCGCATTGAGGCTCTGCGCTTGGCCGATGAGCTTGGCGAGGCAGCAGCCTCTGTCTGGTCTGCGCATCTGACCAGCTCCTTCTTCGATCCAGGATTTGGACTGATGTTGGCTGCGGACCTTCTCGCAAAGGATGCACGCGTTCAGGAAATGCGAAGAGAGCATCAACGCAGCGTTGCTGCTTCGGCGGCCTGCGAAGAGCAATGGCAGCGGGCGCTGGCGGAAGATGAAGCTGGCAAAACGCTTTTGCAAGGCGCGCGAAAGGTGCGAGAGCGGCGCCGCGAGGAGCTTCGTTTGGGCGAGATGGCCGACCGTGTCACCTTGCGTTGGGGGGCTAGATGATCGCGCCCACGCACCCCAGCGACAGCATGCATTGCGGTGTGCCCGCCTCGCACATCACGGCATCTGAACGCGGTGCTGCCGGTCCTGAGCAGGATTTCGCTCAGATCTTGGGTGCGATGGCGACGAAAGGGCCGCTCCAACCGCGCTTTGCTCCAGTGAAGCGCCCAATTGAAGAAATGGCCGCGCACTTCGATCCGCAATTCCCGGAACAATTCCGTCCAGCAGAATCGGACGCGGGTGACATCAGTCTACTCGGACAAACTTCTGCCAATTTTGTGGCAGGTACCGAGGTGCTTGCCAACGTGCAGGTCGGTTTGGGCGCCGGCCCTGGCTCCTCAATGCCTATCGAGGTCGTCGCTGACTTACCGGCAGCCGCAGCGATAAGCCCTGCAATAGACCTGGGAGAGGTTGCGCCGACCTCGGCGGTCAACATCGACCAGATCGTGAATGTCTCAAAGGCAGCGTTCCCCGCGCACACACTCCGATTTGCTGCGCTTGGATTGCTCCACGATCGGGGCCTTCCGGTCACCGCTCCATCGCTGAGCAATTCAGGGGAGACGCTGCCTGAGATTGCCAATGCGGCCGACGCCGCCCCGATGGTCCCGCGGCCGGTCGGGTTTGCGCCCGCGGCAGACAATAGTCTGGGGCCCAATGTACTTCCGCATTCCGCTAAGGTGGAAGCAGGTAGTCCCGTTCAATCCCTGCAGGGTCAGCCGCATTTTCAGCAAGTTTCCGCTTCACCCGCGCTGGTCAGGCAGTTCCCAAGCGCGGAGGCGGAGAAACTCCCGGGATCACCTCGGCAGGCTTCGGGTTCACGCAATCAGTTTGGCGAGGTCTCGCTTGACCGAGCCGAAGCGAGCCGCCGAGCCTCTCCGTCCTTCTTGGGAGGCGAGGATACGCATGCCAAAACGGTTGGCGTCGCGCCGAGCACGATCAGCCTGCCGAATGCCGAGGTTCAATCCAATTCTCGCGAGACCATCAGTTCCGATCCTGTTGGCAATGACCCAAGCCCGCGTACCACGCGCTGGGGACCATCAACGGCATTCGAAATGGCCCCACGGCGCACGGACACGAATTCGGCTTTGCCGAACGTGACAGATGGCAGGCGTCCTGCATCGACCCGCAGTGCCATCTCCGAGACCACCTCGACTGGCCGAAGATTTTCGATTGCAAATCCGAACGCGGCTAGCATGGTCGCCGTTGCAGCAAGCATGGACCAGACCGAGGTTGTCAATGTGACGATCAGGATACCGCAGGTCGATCAGGGTGATGCCCAGATGCTCGCGCAGGTCAAACAGGTTCTGGCACGGTACGGCATGGTCGCCGGCAAGATCATCATTGGAGGACGCCAGGCCCCGTCCGATGAGCAGCGGGGAGATGACCAATGGCGCTAGCACCTGTCACGAGCAGCGGGCAGTCAAGTTCCACTGGCGCGGCCAGTCCGACTACGCAGTCGACCGCTACCAACGCATTCGGTTTGAGCTTTGAATCGCTTCTGAAAATCATTCTGACGCAGCTCACGTATCAGGATCCGCTGAAGCCCGTTGATAACTTCGAGTTCGTCTCGCAGCTCGCTCAATTCTCGCAGATCCAGCAGGGCCAGACGATGAATGACCGGCTTCAGTCGCTGGTGTCGGCCCAAAGTACGCTTCAGGCTTCCGGGCTCTTGGGCAAAACCATCGATATCCCATCAGGAAATGCGGTTATTTCAGGCACGGTAACGGCCGTCACACTGCAGAACGGCGACCCGCTGCTGACGATCAAGACAAAGGACGGTCAAACTATCGGCCAGCTTTCACTATCGAGCATTTCTCAGATTCGGCTAGGAGAGTAACATGTTGAGTTCAATCTACATCGGCTTGAGCGGTCTGTCTGCTTACTCGCAGGGCCTGCAGCGCATCAGCGGGAATGTTGCCAATCTCAACGCGCAAGGCTTCAAGGGCTCGAACGTGAGCTTTCAAAGTGTGATGGGCGAGGCCGGCTTTGGTGACGGCGTCAGGAATGCCACTGACCAGACGAATTTTTCCCAGGGCGAACTTCGTCAAACCAGCCGTGATCTTGATCTTGCGATAGATGGGACAGGGTTTTTGGTGCTCCAACGCGGTGAAGAGACCGTGTACACCCGTACAGGCAGCTTCGAGGTCAATTCAGATGGCTTTGTCGTGCTTTCGGGCACCGAATACCGCCTCGCCACTCTTGATGCCAACGGCAAGGCTCAAGCCGTCTCGATCGATGCGGTCAGAACAAGCAAACCGTCGGCGACAACCAAGATCACGATGGCGGACAACCTCTCCTCGAGCGCGACAACTTTCAGCGTGAGCGACGTCAAGGTCTATGATCCTTCTGGTGGTCAACACACCTGGCAACTCACCTTCGACAAGGATCAATCGTCTGCTGCAGGGCCCTGGAACGTCACCATCAAGGACGAGGCCGGAACGACAGTTGCGACCAAGCCGATCACGTTCACCAATGGCGTGATTGACTCGCAATCGGCGCAGGTCAGCATAGCCGATGCAGCTCATGGCTTTACCGTGAACCTTGACTTGACGGGTGTGACTTCGTTCTCGTCCGGGACCGTCTCCACCCTCAGGGCAGCCTCGAGCGATGGCTTCACGACCGGCACGCTGACGAGCGTGACCGTCAACACCGATGGGCAGCTCGAGCTCGGCTATTCCAACTCGCAGAAATCGCAGGTGGGAAACGTCGCCATTGCGGAGTTTCGCAATCCCGAGGCGCTCAAGCAGCGCAGCGGCGGCCTGTTCACAAGCAGCGGTGATAGCCAGCGCACAATCGTGCAGAGCGGTGATCCTCGGGTCGGGAAAATCCAGTCCCGGCGGCTCGAGGCATCGAACGTTGACCTCACTACCGAATTCTCCGATCTCATTCTGGTGCAGCGAGGCTTTCAAGCATCGTCACAGATCATCAGCGTTTCCAATGAAATGATCCAGCAACTCTTCGGCATTCGCGGGCAGGGGTAACAAGCTGTGCGCACGCCTGCTGGTATTGTCTGGAGGCCATGGCTGCCAATCAATGCCATCGCGCGTGCGCTGGAGATATTCGATCCTGCTGCCTTGGTGGCCGATTGGACAGCGTCCTGGCTGGGGCACGGCGCGATCGGCGCGCCGGGGCCTTGGCAAGAAAGCGGCATCTGCGAAAATGAACTTTGCCTTTGGACAGCTGACTCGTCGGCTGGGCTCTGGCTATCGGCGGATCTGCGAGCGAGCTTGCAGTCCTGCATGTTTGGAGTTCCGCCAATTGGAACCGAACGGACAGCTCAGGATCATGTCTTGCTCGATCAGGCAGTAGAGGCCTGCATCCAAGACCTTTGTGGGCGGATTGAGGGTCGGCTCGGGCTGGGCAAGCAACCTGAATGGAAGGCGCAAACAAGCCCGGTGGCATACTATGCCTGCGCGGTTGGGCCAAACCTCAAGATTGCGCTCTCTTCCAGTTGCGTCATCAGTCTGGCCAAGGGGGCGATATCTCCCGCGCCGCAGACTGCCCGGAAGCTCACTAGCCTTGGCGAGGCGCTTGCCCAAACCGAGGTGACGATTGGTGCCAGAATTGGTGGCTGTCAGGTGTCCGTGGCAGAGCTCGGCACGCTTGCGCTCGGAGATGTTTTGACACTTGACCGGGCGGTTTCAGCCGGTGTCGACCTAGTGGTCGATGGCTCGGCGGTGACCAATTCGTCCTGCCGGCTTGCTGCCGAACAGAATACTCTCACGCTCATTTTTTGATAGGCAGGTCAAGACAGTGGTCGATAATGTGAAAGCTTCAACGTCCGCGCAAAAGTCTGGCGTGCTGTCCGATACAGTCCTCGACGGGGTGCAAGTTGAGCTGGAGGCTTTTGTCGGACGGGCGAAGATCACGATCGCCGAGCTCAAGCGCTTGAGACAAGGCGACGCCCTGGCATTGGCGACCCAGCTCAATCAGGCCATCGAATTGCGGCTGAACGGTCAAGTTATCGCTCGAGGCGAAGTGGTCGCCGTCGGCGACAATTTCGGTGTCCGGCTTACAGAGATCGTGTCCTGACAGGGATGATGTCTCTTAAAGCCCTCGCGCAAGTTGCCGCCTCAGCAAGCAAACTTGGCGGTGCGGAGCCGATCCAGATACCGGTCCTGCGGATATTCATCGCGGTCGTTGTCTGCAGTGCTTTCGCATTTTGCGCTGCACTCCTCATCAGACACCGGGCAGGAGGCTACGACTTCGCGAAGTGGATGCTTCCTCTGGCAAAGGCGCCCCAGGAACTGCGGGTTGTAGAAGTCCGCCGCATTAGCGTGCACGGCGATGTGGCCCTGATCGAACACGGCAGCCGTCGCTACCTGGTCCTCGTCCAGGCCGGCAGTTCGACCCTGCTCTGCGAAGAACCG
>NZ_KQ954246.1:772139-778542 GCF_001519075.1 Novosphingobium fuchskuhlense | reverse complement strand
CCTCGTGGTAGGTTCCATCCATAGCGTGTCCTTTCTGTCCTCTTCTGCCATTCAATCAGGACACTTGTTTCGAGCCCCCTCTTCTCTGCCGGACGGGGAGGGCCCGAGGGCCCTCCCCGTCCGGAAAATATCGAGGAGCGGGTATGGCGCAGCTGCTGTTCTCGACGTCCGCATTCCGGCCCGATGGGTCATCGGTCGAAGACGTTCCGATCCTTCTTGATGCCCGAATGCGGCTGATCGAGCCGGCGTGCGCCTGGCTGATGCATGTCGCGCTGGTGCGCGGACGAACACGCAGCTCGCAAACCTGGCGGACTTACGGCGAAGCTCTGTACGACTGGTGGCAGACGCTCGAGGCCAATGGCTGGAAATGGGATGAGGTCGGCGCGGGTGAACTGGCTGCTTATCGCGATCAGATGCTGCGTCCTCGTCGCGAAACCGGCCAGTCGCTCGCGCGCAGCACAATCAACGGCCGCCTCAGAACCATAGCGCGGTTCTACCGCTGGAGCGTTGCCGCCGGCCTGATGACCCAAGTTCCCTTCGCAGCCCAGGACATCGCCTTGTCGCGAAGCCGGCCGCTGGGGTTCCTTGCACATGTCGACGCCAGCGGCGGACGCAGCCGGGCCAACGAGCTCACGGTGCGGCACGTGCCGATGCTGCCGCGCCCTCTGTCACCAGAGACGATCCGGCGGATCGTGTCGGGGATGTCCTCACGCGACCGGCTGATGGTCGAATGGGCGGTGACCACGGGTGTCCGCCGGATGGAAGTGGCGGGCCTTACATTGCGCCAGCTGCGTCGGTCCGGGTCGGAGCCAATGGTTCCGGTGCAGCTCGAGCAGACCAAAGGCGGGCGGGCGCGGATGATCTATCCGCCTGCGACATTGATCGATCGCACGCGCGCCTATGTCCGAGAGGAACGCGCGGTCGTGCTACGGCGCGCCGCGCGACGAAATCCTGACTTCATGACCGATGCGCTGTTCCTGACCGAACGCGGTGAGCCGATGACCCCACGCAGGATCGGCGTGATGTTCACGGCCGCTGCGCAATCCGTCGGAATCGCGGCGACGTTCCATGCGCTGCGGCACACCTTTGCTGCGGCCATGCTGCGCTTCCTTCAGCGCGAAGCGCGGGAAAATCAAGACCTCAATCCGCTGCTGACGCTGCAGGTGCTACTCGGACACGCCGATCTTGCGACCACGTCGGTCTACCTGCGCGTCGTCGAAACCGATCTGTCGGTGATCGAGGCCTCGATCGACGAACTCTATGACGCGCTGCTCTAGATGCCGCCCCGGCGTAAGGATTACCGGGTCGAGCCGTCGCCCGAGCCGTTGGTCGGAAATCCCGGTGCTCTCGTGGTCAACATCGTTGACGCAGAAGGCAAGCTCGAGCGCTCGTTCGACTTCTCCGTGTTCACCGAGCGGCCAGCGATGGCCGCCGAACTGGCACTGGCGTTCCGACATCACTACGCGGTGAAGCAACCGGCGAACCGGATCAACGCCTACAGCGCGATCAAGCTGTGGCTCGCCTTCGTGGCCGAACATGATCCGAGCATCATGGCCGTACGCGATGTCGAGACCAACACGTTGCACGCGTACATCGTCTGGCTTGGCACAAAACCGTGGAGCAAGGGCACTCGATACAGCCGCTGGTCGATGGTCAAGCAGCTGATCGCGTGGCTTGGCCGAAATCGCCCCGACCTGGTCAATCCGGAACTTGAGATCCCGTTCAATGCGTTCCCGCGCAAGAATGCCGACGCGCGGCAGCGAACGGCGCTCAGCCGTGACGAAATGGAGCGCGTACTCGCCGCAGCTCGCGCGGAAATCACTGAGGCCTGGGGCCAGTTCGAGGAAGGGCGAGCCGCGCTCGCCAGGACCGACCGTGCCGCCATTGCGGCCGAGCCCGATCTTGCCCGGCTCGATCTCGACAATCTCGGGGTGATGCTCGCCGTGATCGACGACCGGTTCGGCGGTGTTCCGCCGAAGGCCATCGACATGTTGCGCAAGGGAGCCGTGCTGTGGCGGCTCCAAAATGCAATCGTCCACAAAGGCGGCATAGCGGCGGTCGCCGCTCGGCTGTTCGCGCTTCCGGAGACGATCGTGGCTTACATGATCGCGATCGGAGCGCAGACTTACGCCAATCCTGACGCGCTGCGCTTGCTCCAGCGGGACTGCATGAGCGAGCATGTGCTGCTCGATGGGCGGGTCATCGTGAGATGGCACAAGGGGCGCAGCAGCCGCGAGCAGCGGCGCAGCTTCCTCAAGGACAAGACCTTCTCGGTTCCGACATTGATCGATCAGGTCCTCGCGTTGACCGAGAGACTGGTGCCGCATGCGCAGCCGCGTGAGCGGACGTCGCTGTTCCTGACCGGCATGGTGTCCGCTTCGCGCGCGATCGGCGTGATCCCCCATTACATGGCCACCAAGCTGACCCGCCGCTTCGTGGCGCGACACGGGCTCGTCGATGATGCCGGCAGGCCGCTGGACCTGACGCTTGCGATGCTGCGCGCGACAGGTCTGACGCTCGCGCACGAGCGTCTTGGTCACGACATCCTCAAGACGCAGGCGCTTGCCAATCATGCCACCCCCGACACGACGCAACGCTACGTCGATCGCCCCCGGGTGCGTCGGGCGCAAGCGGCCGCGATCGGGCGCCTTCAGGCGCGGTTCGTCGAAATGGTCCGAGCATCCGAAGAGCCTTCGGTCGCACACGAGCAGATCATCATCGCCAGTCATGCGACCGCAGCCGGGTTCAGTTGCCGCGATCCGTTCGCCGGTGTGGCCGAGAACCAACGCAAGGGCGAGATGTGCACTGCCTGGCTCGGTTGCTTCACCTGTCCCAATGCCGTGATCCCGCTCGACGAAGATGTCCTCGTCCGCCTCTTGTCGACACGCGCCGCGCTCACGGCGGCGCGCGGCGCAATGGCAAGCGAACGCTGGCGGCAGCTCTACGCGCCCAAGCTGGAAATCCTCGAGCACGACATCCTGCCGCGCTTCCCCGAGATGATGCGCGCCGCGGTCGCGGGAATACCACTTGCGTTGCTCCCGCCGATCGAATGAAGCCCAGCCCCCGCCCCCTCGCAGCTGCTCCATCGTGGGAGGATGCGCGCGTCTCGCCCTGGAGCCGGTTCGGGGACGAGGAATGGCTGCTCGATATCCGTACTCCTGGCAGGCGGGCCGACCAGAACCGGGTCAACTGGTTCAGGCCCTTGCCGAACGGGGCCGAGATCAGCGTGAGAGATCATGCGCATTTGCTGCGCGCGGCCAGGCACTTCCTGTGGTCGATGTACCTCAATCCGCCACCAGGTCGCAAACGATCGTCACTATCCTCGCTTCAATCCAAGGCAACAATCCTACGCACTATCGTCGGATGGATGGCGCGCGAGGGGCTGCGGCGCTTTGCCGAAATCGACGCCGGCGCCGTTGAGCGCCTGTGCGTATGGCTGCGCCAGCGCAGTGCTCGGGCGGGCAGCCCGGGCCGGATGCGGACCGCCACCATCACGGGCTATCTCCTGGCGATCAAGGATCTCTATCGGCAGCGCGCAAAGCTCGACGACGCGCCAATGAGCGATCCGCTGCCGCTGGAGACAACTTACGAGGCAGCCGGACACAGCCGCGCGACAAAGGGCACGATCCCGTTCATCCCCGATGCCATCGCCGTTGCTATCCTGTCTGCGGCACTTTGCTGGGTCGAGGAGTACGGTGAAACCATCCTCTCCGCCGAAGCGATCCGCCAGGCCGCATGGCTGCGCGGGCGGGCGACGGGCGCCCGGCGGAACGCCTCTTACGTGGCTCGCAAGGCCCTGCGGGAAGCGGGCTTGCATGGTCCTTCGGGCGGGGCGCTCGATGGCGCGTACGCGGTTCGTCACGCCACAACCCATCTCGCCGAGGCATGCTTCATCGTAATCGCCGGGTTCGTCGGGATGAGGGTGAGTGAGATCCTATCGATGAGGGTCGGCGCAATCGAGCTTCGTCCGATCGGCGAGTCCGGGGTGGACCAGGCTTATGTCGTGGCGAGGTTGTTCAAGACCGTCGATGATCCGGAAGGCCGCGAGGAACGATGGGTGGCGCCCGCGCTGGTCGTTCGGGCTGTGGCGCTGCTGGAGCGGTTGAGTGCCGGGCTGCGCGTTGCGTCGGGACGCGACGAGCTGTTCCTCGTCAGAAACACGCAGCGCTGCGCGATCGTGCCGGTGACATACATGCACATGTCCTGGCGCATAAACGACTTTGCGCGGGCCGTCGGCGTACCGGACCATGAGGGAAAGCCATGGCTGTTCAGCACGCACCAGTTCCGCAAGACGTTCGCCCGGTTCGTTGCAAGGCGCGATCGGTCGCAGCTGCTGGGTCTGGCCGAGCACTTCAAGCATGCCTCGGTGGCCATGACCGCGCGCGGCTACGTTGGAAGCGACTTCGACCTCAACCAACTGGTCGACCATGAGGCACGAGCGGAGACTGCGGAAGCGTTGGACCGGCTGCTCTCGGCGCGCCAGCTTGGCGGCAGGATGGGCGAGCGCATCACCGCCCGCAACGCCCGGTTCCGCGGACGGGCGGGCGAGCAGGTGCGGCGCGACTACATTGCGTTCATCCTCGAGGAAACGGATCTGAGGATCCACGCGTGCGACTATGGCTGGTGCGTGTTCCAGCAGGAAACCGCGCGGTGCGGCGGCGAAATCGAACCCGATGAGGCGGCGCGCGCTCCGGCGGTATGCCTCAAGTGCGCCAACATGGTGATCGAGAGGAAGCACGTGCCTTACTGGCGAGATCGTCGAGCACGCAATGCGGCGCTCCTGCCCGTCGCCAATCCGATGACCGCTGCGGTGCTCAACGAGGCCATCGGACAATGTGATGCCGTGCTCGCACAGATCGGAGATGATGATGGGCAAGCTTGAGCCGACTTCGCGCGGGCAATCCGCTGCTCGCAGCTACCGCGCCGCACTGGCGAGGCTGGTCAGGGGAGAAGGACGTCACCCTGACCACATCGGGCAGGTGGTCCGGATCACACCGGCTGCGGTCGCGCGCGAGGCGGGGCGCAGCCGCAATCCGCTTTATGCAACCCATCGCGACATCCTCGACGAGATCGAAGCCGCCGCAGCGCCTGGCGCTCCTGCACGTGACCTGGCGACCAGGATCGTCGAGCTCGAGGCCGAGCTGGCGCGCCTGCGCGCCGACGCTCGCGGTCACGCCGAGGAGCGGCGCGAGCTGTCCAGCGAGAACCTGACGCTGCTCCATCGTGCGAGAAGCGCGGAAGCCAGGCTTGAAGCCCTGCTCCGTCAACATCGGGCTGCACAGCCCTTAGGCGTCGCGAAGGGCAGCCTCGCATAGGTCGGGCTCCCAAACAGGTCCGAGAGTGATCGACCCTGGTCAAGCCGCGCGCGCCACCTCAGCGGGCTGCTGTGCCCACATCCAGTCCGCGGCCTGCTGCGCCTTGCTGGCCGCCGTGAAGATGGCGCGCGGGTCTTCCTTGAGCACCTTGAGCCACGAGGCGATGTACGCCGCGTGATCGGGCCGCGGATGATGGGCGATCCCCAGATCCGCGAGGATGAGGCCGCTCAGGATCTCGACGCAGCACTCCTCGGCCGCATAGGAAGCCGAACCGAAGCGCCCGGAGAGATCACGATCCAGGCGATGCTTGGCCCCCGAAGCATGTCCGTTCTCGTGCAGCCAAACGCCGTAGAACGACGCAGCTTCACGGAATCGATCGAACGGCGGCATGTGCACGACGTCGCTCGACGGCCGATAATATGCTTCGGAACCTCCGAAGACGGTTGCGACGCCAAGGTTGCCGATAAAAGTCTCGGCATCGGCGTGCCGTTGCTCTTGCGACAACCCGACGACCGGCGCGGACTCGTAACCATCGACCTGCGCAACGTTGAACACCGAGAAGGCGCGCGCGAACATCTTCCTGTGACCGCCTTCATCATCGTCTGACGCGCTGTCGTTGCCCCTCTCAACCTGCTTCCAGAACACGACCGTTGTGGCGCGCTCGCCCTTGCGGACCTGCGCGCCGGCTGCATCCCACTGGCGGTAAGTGCCCCAGAGCCCGTCGGCATAGTCGCTGTTCATGGCTGCGACCCACAGCGCCACCGTGTTGATGCCGCGATAGCGCCTTCCCGAGCTCAAGTTGATCGGTCGAGCAATACTGCTGCCGTCGTGATGCCATGGCGCGCGCCACTCGCCGGTCCCAGCCTCGATCGCCGCCACGATCTCGTTGGTGATCCGAGTGTAGACATCGGTTCGATCGGTGCCGCGCATGATCAGGACTCCCGTCCCGATGCTGCGAAACCGGCGAGGCGCGGCTGCAAATCCAGGCGCCCACCGATGTGGCGTGTTGCCACAGCGAAGCAGCGCGTAGCCGCAGCGATGATCCTCGAAATGAGGACACTTGCGATGTTACATACCTCGTGTGCGAG
>NZ_KQ954246.1:0-771590 GCF_001519075.1 Novosphingobium fuchskuhlense | reverse complement strand
CGTCGCATAGTAGTGGTCGAAGCCGGTAAACAGGCTTGCTGGTGGCATCGTGATCCGGTCGATGCCGGGCTCGTAGTAGGCCTCTGAGCCCGCGTTCCGAAGGTTGGCCGGGATTGCCGCAAAGAACCTGTCGAGCTCGTCCTCGCGGCCTGCGGGCTCAACGAGCTCCAACGATGCGACGGGACGAAAGTAGGCCGGCAGGCCTTCGATCTGATCGGCATTGAACACCGGGTAGGATTTGAGCACGCGGCGGGCTTCCTCGCTGCGCTCGCCGGTATCCGGTGCTTCGACCTCCTTGGTGTAGCTCTTGTAGAAGATCGCGATCGTCGATTTCTCGCCCTTGCGGACTTGTCCTCCGAGCTCCTGCGCCTGGCGGTAGGTCATCCAGAACGGCGAGGCGTAACCGCACATATCGGCGACCATCCAGAGCCAGAAACAGTTCATGCCGCGATAGGGAATCCCGCAGGCGCGCAAGGGCCGCGACACCGGAACGCCGCGCCAGGGCTGGACCCAGGGCTTGGTTCCAGCGTCGAGCCGGGTGATGATTTCCTGGGTAATGCGCGCGGCTGGCGATGGTCCGCTGCGCTCGCGAGAACGGTACTTGGTCATGGGGCTTCTCCTGATGGGTTTCCCCGTGGGCGCTCCTGCCCACGGCTTCCGCCCCCAGGGGCGCCTCCTCTCCTCTGACTGAAAAGAAGAAGCCGCCCCTCGGGGTGTGCCCGAGGGACGGCTTCGAGGTTCGCGACTGTCAGCCTGTCAGGAGGAGGTCAGGCTGCCAGATCGCGGGCGGAATCATCGGCTTGTTGGGATTCCGGTTTTGCATCCGAATCTTCGCTGAGCAGTTCACCGCACAGCGGTTCGGACGGCGCGACCTGTTCGTCTTCCGCCGCAAGGGATGGGAACCGCATGACATCGGGCACCCAGGCCAGCGCGCGTTCACGCTCTGCGACTTCGGCAATCGTGGCTCCCGCAAAGATGCGCTCGGCGCTGGCCGCCAGATCCGCCTTCTTGACCGAGACGTAGCGCGCCGCGAGCTCCGCGCCGCCGACTTCGCCCAGCGCCTCGAGAATGACCTGCTTAGGCACCCGGTCAAAGAAGTTCGCCGCCGTCGGCCGCCACCACTGCGCGATATCGATGCCGATTAGCGCGCCGAGATGATCCTGTAACGGGATCCTGCGCTCGCCGCTCATATTGAGGCTGGCCTCGAGCGAGCGCGCAACAACGTGCCCCAGCCAGGCCGCACGGGCTTCGTCGCCGAGCGCCCGGAACCGGTCGAAGCGTTCACGCTGATCGGTGCCGGCGCGCCAGGTCTCATCGAGCGCGGAGCGAAGCTCGGCAAGCGCGCCGGTCGCCGCCGCATCGGCAGGCTCGAACCCGACGATAGGACCGTTCGGCACGCCGCCGCGGATGGTCGAGGCCTTGCGCGCGTGCCAGTCGTGGCTGTCGGCATCGGCAAGGGTAAAGACCACAACGTCGAGTGCGAGCGCCGGATCCGATGCCAGGTGCAGGGCGAGCACGTCGCGGCGCTGCATGGCAAGTTCGTCGACAAGCCTGCGCGAGAGGGTCGCGCGGCGCGGTCCCGTCTCACCTTCGGAACTGACCACTTCGATGCCATCGCCATCGCTCGGCGCCGTCTCTTCCCGCTCGCCGTAGAAGACCGGCTGCAGCACGGGCGTGCCCTCGCGCGACAGCGTGAGGATCATGCCTGCCGAACCCTTCTGCTCCTCAGGCAGGACCGGCTTGCGGCTGCGGATGTCCTGCGTCTCGCGTTCGATTGCCGCAATTGCGGCCTCGGCTGCTTCGACCGCTTCTGGCGCGCTATCCTCCTCCTCGAGGATCGCAGCGTGTTCATCCCACGAAGCGTCGAGCTCTTCCAACCGCGCGACTTCGGCCTCGCTGAGCGGCGCAGGCTCTGCCGGCAGGCGCACAAGATTCTCGACCAGATCGTGGCTAGCGTAAGGATCGAGCGTCGGCTTGACCCACGCCACGCCGTGCTCCGCAGCGAGCGCGCGGGCTTCCTCTTCCATCTTCGCCGCAGCCAGGGTTTCCAGCAGCGTGACATCGACCCAAGTCTCGGTATCGGCATCGTCGAAAAGTTCGCGCTCGATCCGGCCGCCTGCCGCGAGGTATCCGTCCCGCCCAACCAGCTTGGCCCGGGGATCATTGCCCCGCACTGTTCCGGTGAGCACCATCCGCCGGATGCTGTCGGCATTCGGCGCGTAGTAGGCACCGGACACCTCCGAGAAGACGCGTGCTTGGATCTGCTGGTCCGACGTGGCACCATAGGCCTTGGCCATGTCGAGCGTGATCTCGCCAGCAGCGAGAGCCTCGAAGACGACCAGAGCCAGTGTTGCGAGCCGCAGCCGCCCTTCGACGAAACGCACCGTGAGACCGAAGCGGCGAGCGACTTGTTCGGTCGTCGCCCCGCCCTCGATGAGCACGGCGAATGCCAGCGCTTCATCGGCGGGGTTCATGGCAAGACGGTGGAAGTTCTCCGCAAGGCTCGCTTCGGGTGCGGTCTCGTTATCGGCGCTGAGAACGAGGCACGTGACCTGATGGTCGCGCGGCAGGACCTTGTCCTCAACCAGCGCGAGCATCGCGCGGCGGCGGCGTTCGCCGGCTTCGACTTCGAACCGGCCCTTGGGTGCGGCCCGGACCACGAGGTTTTGCAGCAAGCCGTGCGCCGCAATGCTGGCCTTGAGTTCGGCATCTGCGGCTGGATCGCCATGGCGGCGGACATTGCGGGGGGAGGCAACTAGCTTGCCGAGAGGAATTGTTTGGAACATCGGTTTCACTCCTGAACTGAGCCGTTTGCGCGCGCCGACCATCGACGCCTGACAGGCTCAATCAGGGCAAAGCCCCCTCCCCTCTTCAATCAAAGCAGTGCGGTCTCAGAGTTCAAATATGGCCAATGACCATTTTGCCGGACAATCCGGACCGGCGGCTTCGCGGACGCTGCTATCGGGGAAACTGACATTCGGATGGATCAGGGCGCGCATCTGGATCCGACCGAGGCTGGGTACAAATGCAACTAGGCGATGGTGGCAAATTTTGGTGGAATGGGTGGCTGGGTCCAATTTTGCCGAAGGCTTGGGCCGCGATCAGGTGCGGTTCGCTGCAATGAGTGGCCGAATGGCCATGAACTTGATCATCCGCTTCATGTTGTAGGCCACTTTTCTCGGAGGTGACCTGGCGAATCTGCACGGTGATAAGTGGATATTCTGCCCGACGGTGGCCACTGTGGCCGCATCGCATCGAAGTGTTGAAACTTGAAAACTCAACTCTCGCCAAATCTGCGGCGACCGTCCTTGACTTCACTGTGCTTGACGGGCAGCCGCACTTGTCGACAACAGAAGAAACACCGGGGGTAAATTTATGAAGTTTTTGACGAGCGGACCCGTCGCGTTTCTGTTGCTCACTACTGGTGCGCAGGCCCAGGTCTCGCCAGCGCCTGCGCAAGCCATGACCGTCGCGCCGGTTTCCGATAACGTCCTTCGAACCGGAACAGAAGTTCAGCTGAAGCTGAGCGAGCCGCTTTCGACAAAAGGGAAGAAACTGCGTGTCGGACAACATTTTCAGTTGTCGGTCATGGAAGCCGTGTCGGTTGGCGGCAATATCGTGATCCCGGTGGGATCGCCAGCCGTTGGGGAAATCACCGAGGTCCGAAACAAGGGAATGTGGGGCAAGTCCGGCCACCTGACCGCAAGTCTCCTCCATGCAACCGTGAATGGCCGCCAAATTCGGCTCAACGGTACGTTTGACGATAAGGGCGTTACAGGGACTGCTGGCGTCGTTGCAGCTGTTGCTTTCGTGCCAGTCGTTGGCTTCTTCACCACCGGCACCAGCGCCCAAATCGATGCTGGAACGCAAATCAAGGGTTTCGTCGGCGAGGACGTGCCGTTGGTTTTTGCTGCTGCCCAATCTCCCAAACCGCTTGAAGTGCCGGTTGCAGTTCCGGCTGTTCAAGTGGCTGCCCCGGCAGCCGCTACGCCGACTAGCGGCTCTGCCCGAAACCAAAACTAGGGCCAGCGCGAGCACGCAAACCCGACGAAACGACAGGAACCTAAGCAAATGCGTCTAGCCCTTTTCGTAGCAATGAGCCTCACCGCCACTTTCCCTGCTTACGCTGAGACAGCTCCAGCCGGACCGGCAGCTGCCACTGCAACGGGCGAGTTCGGGGTGCCCGTCTATCCATATGATATCACTGACCGCGCTTACGTCGTTGTCGGCGAGGTCCAGGCGGGCGTGCGCAAGGCCACGGTGTTTTCAAAGTCGCCGTCACAAGAAAAAATCTATCGGGAATTGTGGGAGCGCGCCAAGAAGCTCGGGGCAGACGCTGTCATAAAGGCCCAATACGGTGATGCTCATGTCTCTGCCATGAGTTGGGGTAAAACCAATGCAACTGGTGTTGCGATCAAGTTTACTTCTGCAGGCACAACCAGCGCATCACCCCAATCTGCTCCGGCGAATTGATACAAGCCGATGCGCACGACGACCTCTCTGGTTGCCATGCTGGCGCTTTGCATAGCCGCGTCTACAAAAGCTCAGACTAGTATTTCTTCTCCGGCACCGGTCGAGATTACTGTTTCCAACGCCGCGCCACGCTGGATCAGAGGCACAGCGATCGAGCTGATGGTACTCAGGGAGGTCAACAGCCGGACTGCGAAGGCTGGAGACAGCGTAATCCTTCGCGTGAATGCGCCGGTTAAGATTGGTGGGGTGATTGTCATCCCGGTCGGCGCGGCAGCTCGCGCTGAGGTCATTGCTGTATCTGGAACCAGCGCAGCTGGCGGCAAAGGACAGCTTAGCCTTCGATTGAGCAGCGTCGAGACCCAATGGGGCTCAGTCAAGTTAGCTGGAACCAAAGGAACCCAAGGTGCAAGCAACACGGGCGGCGTCGTTCTGGGTGTGCTTGGCTTTGGCTTGGCTGGCCTCCTGACTAAGGGCGGCAACGCCACCTTCAAAGGCGGCGAAATCATCACAGGATTCATTGACGAGGGTGTAGATCCTATCGGCGAGCCGCTTCAGGTTCTGACGTCGAACCCACCGCCGCTATCAAACTGAATAGCAAAGTCTGTTGATGGCCGTGGACCTTAACTGCCGCCTCGTCCCACTACTGCCGATTCAAAGCAAACAGCAGCAAACGACCAGCCTCGGTCGTTCCAATCAGCCATCATGAACGACCGCCCACGCCGAAACCTGCCGTCGGTGGGTCTCTCAGCGCCCAGGCAAAAGGCGCCGCAACAGCCGAAGTTCGCGTGCTCATAGAAGCCTACCAGAAGCCGTCGTCTGTTCAGGACACCCATTCCTCAATGCCGCGCAGCAAAATTCAACCAAAGCGTCCGTGTGGGGTGCCGGCGTCAAGCCGGTGGTTCCTAGGGCGTGATCGGTGAAAGGCGCTGCCTGCAGGTGACACGGGCAGCGCTGAACTGAACGCCAACCACGTCTGGGGTTTGGCAATGAGTGTAGCTCCCCGGCGCGGTGGCGATGACGCGAATCTCCAACCGAGGTTCGAGATACCGATCCCGCCCGGGCTCAATCTGGACTCCCTGCGCGGCAAGACGCTGACCGGTCCGGCCGTTTTTCTGCGCGGTTGGATCTTTCCACACCACCTCGAAAAGGGTGCAGGCCAAGTCCTTGAAGGTTTGCCACTTGGTCGGCGCTTTGATCTGGTAGTCTAGGATGTCCAGTAGCGCGCGCCCGGCGTAGCAACAGGTAGGCTGCCAAATATGCGGCTGGACGCACGTCTGCGCCAGCAGAATCTGATCCGCCGCGCGTATAGAAAGCGCCTGCGAATCGCGACCCGCATGACACGAGCGGGGCAATCTAATCGACAAGTGCCGCGGCAAGTATCCGACCTTCTGGAGTCAGATCGTCGCTTGCGGCAAAATCTATTAGCTCGGCACATTCCTCATCGATCTGTGAGATGCGAAGCTGCGCATGGGCGAGGTCCACGCCCGCCATAATAGGCCCGGCGGCAATCACACGAAGCCAGTCTTGGACCACTCGAAAGACATAGATCCCATGCAACAGGCCCTGGGTCGGTCGCTCGCGCTTCTGCCAAGGTGAATAGCGACTTTCGCCACTCCCGCCGACCAGAGGTACTGAATCCTCGATGAGGCTGAGCTGCAAGTGCATTGTCTCGTGCAGTACGCCTTCCGCAAGACGGATGGACGGCACTTGGTCGCTTACGGCGTGCGCGCCGATGAAGATCGAAAAGGGCAGAGCAGGATCGCTATAGCCGGTGTCATAGTCCCGACTCTCGACACCCACTGGCGTGATCGACCATACTAGGCTGCGCACGGCTTCTCCGGCAGCCGGAACAACATCGATCAGCCGCATGGCCTGCGCAAGCTCGGTCTGAAAATGGTTCGCGTCGACAGTCGGCTTGGGCTCGCGCAGACCGATCGCCCCGTAACGCGCCAGCATCAGCGTATCGAAGCGTTCAAGGGGAACCGGCCGTCCGAAGGCCGCCCCCGACATCACGGACCCAGGGCGTGGTGCCGATGAATCGCCGCGCAGGATCCTAGCTGATCCGTAGCTTTCCGGATTGATTCCCGACAGTGCGAGCTGGGCCCATTCCCGCATTGCCAGCACCGGTGCCAGCCCTGCGTACCAGCGGGAATCACGTCCTGGCAGCACAGCGCGTATTCGGTCCTGAAGCGCGGTCAAGCGGCGTGCCGGAAAGTGTAGACAAGCGTGTCGCGGCTGCCGCTGTGGATGGTGGAGACGGCGTGGTGCGAACGCTCGGAAATCTCGAAGCCGAAGGCGCTGCGGTGGACCGGCAGCAGCACGTCCGCTACGCTTTCGGGATCGTCGGCCTCGAAGATCATGAAGAGGCCGCCTTGTTCAACCGTCCAGCCTCGGTTTAGCTGGACGATGAGCCGGTGAGTCTCCTCTTCGCCTATATGATCGTTGTGGATCCGGATCGTCTGCCCTGCAACCAAGCGGTGGACCGCCACCTCGACGAGTTCGAGTGGCGGAGCGTCCAACCGTTCGGACAGTTCTCGGACTAGGTCGGCGACGAAGGCGTCTGAGACGATGTGCGCGACCGCGGAGGGTGCAGCGCAGTCGAACATCGAGAATTCATGTTGCTCGTAAAAGTCGGTGACTTGCAGCTTCCATGGCGCGTCCGCGTCGAGCCAATCAAGCAACGCATCGCCAGTAGCTTCCGGCAAAAGCTCGCTTACCCGAAAATGCGGAAACGGAGAATCCCGGCTCTCGACTCGCGTGAAGTCAGGACGAGTCACGCTGCGGTCCGAAGTGCAATCTGCTCGCGCATATGGTCAATCAGCCGCTTCTGGTCCGCGCAGAATACACTGGGATTGTCGAAGGCAGCGGCAGCGCTCCAACGGTGGGTCGGCATGCCCCCGCCGCAAATCAGGAGATCTGGACAGGCGAGACAGGCGGCCGCTTTAGGCCGTTGCGATTGATGATACTCCTGGAAGAAGGGCGATCCGACCAACTCGGCCAGATCGTCATGCACGCTCCAACGCTCGGCGAACTGGTCGGCGCCGTCGGCGGACTTGAGTGTGTCGTTCTTTGTGATCGTGCCGTCGGTCTCGACGACCAGAATGCCGTAGTCGTCCTGCCCCACCCCTTCCTTGATTGAGCGGCCACCGAGAATGAGTCGCATCATGTCGTCGAGCAGCCGTATGCGGATCGGCTCATCGTCAGCCAGATAGGCGTCGAGCAGGCGCCCCATCCACTCGCCGTATTCGGTCGAGAGCAAGCTCGCCTTTCCGATCGGCAGCGTATCGTGGTTACCGTCGCGGTAGAGGAAGTCGACGCTCGGCGTCCCGGTCGACTTGAAGAAGTCGTAGATGCTGGCGGGATCCGCCTCGAGATCGATTACGCAGAGAAGACCCGACAGCAGCGACCGACCCTTGGTGTGGGCAAGGACTCGCGCGATGCCCGCCATGACGGTGTCGTGTGACTTGCGGCCTCGGCGGTCGGGACGATGGCGATCATGAATCTCGGAAGGCCCATCGAGGCTGATGCTAATGCCTACATCATGCCGCGCGCAGGACCGAATGACATCGTCGTTCAGTAGCAGCCCGTTGGTCTGGACATGCAGACCCACCGTCGGCGGCAACTGCTCGCGCAATTTCGCGCAGATCGCATCGAATCGCGAAGCGCCGACAAGAAGAGGCTCGCCGCCGTGGAAGACCAAGCTTAGGGGCCGCCCTTGTGCCACGACCAGCCTAGCCAGATTCTCACCTAGCGCTTCGACGGTCCGCTCGGACATTAGTTTGGGCTGCAGACGCCAAGCGTCATCCCCCATACGGTAGACATAACAATAGTCGCAATCGAGATTGCACCGACTCGCAAGCTTCACGAGAACTGTATCGATGGCGATCATATCGCTGGCACCTGACTCTCGCCCTAGCGGTTATGGCGGTTATGCACCCGGTCGTAGGCAGTCGGTGCGCTTACGGCGCCGTTACGGACTTCGTCCACTAGCCGGGCAAGCGCCGCGCTGTCGAGCCTCAGCGCGCTGGAGTTAGCGACGGCTTCGACCGGCCGAGTTTTTGTCATTTCCATAGAGGATCTCCTTCTGATCGAGCTATTGCGAATTTTCGCGTTAGCAGAGTTCGTGGCTTGCTCATAGCAGGCATCTTGAGGACATATCTCAAATCGTTTTATGAAAATGTCTCATACAATTCTCGACCTTCTTACGTATATTTAAAATAATTTAAAATACTAATTCATATTCTATCTTATATAACAGACTTTTTAAATTTCAATTTAAAGATTTAACCTGAACACGCCCGGTGTGATATGCGAGCGCATGGAGATAATCGTATCCTCTTTCGCAGATTTTCTAACAACGCTTGGCACAACGACGGCTTAGATCTTAGAATCCGGCGCAATTTCGCAGTTTGACTAGATGCGATCCTGATCAGCAATGATGTGCCAGCTGATTGGCGGGCACGCCGACATTGCGATCCCGCTCGCCGGCAATCCTTCTGTCGTCGGTAAAACCGTAGCCGCACATTTGGCACGCGCGGGCCTTAATTAGGGCAGAGGGTAGTCCCTTAGAAACGCTGCGATCATCACGCTGAAAGGTTGATCTAACTGCGTCCAGCTGTGAAGCTCGGCTAGAGCGAGCATGATGCGGTCGGATTTTGCAAGTTCGGGCGAACCAGCTCGCAAACCGACGGTGCTCACATCAGCGTGGTCAGAGCGGGGGGATCAGTCTAGGAACGGCTCCAGAGCCGCCGATCGAGGATTCGATGACCGACGCAATACATTATCTCGGCCTATCGCTGACCAACGTGCGTGCCTTTGGCGGTCAGCAGACACTTGATCTATCCATTGACGGCAAACCTGCCCGCTGGTGCGTGATCATTGGCGAGAACGGCGTCGGCAAGACAACTTTGCTCCAGTCCCTGGCAGCCATGCGCCCATTGCCGACAGTCAGCGGCCCGGAGTCGGTCTTCCTTGACGAGGAGCTCGCGGAGTGGACTGAGTCGGCCGAGAGTGTTGTTCAAATTCCCAGCAAAGAGGCCGGTCCACCTGACGCGATCTCGCCCGCGTTGGCCGACTTTGAAAACGACAGGATCGAGAGCCTTGTGCGCCGCGGCGACGCCATGACTGCCGGATTCAGAGTCGCCATGATGACCGAGCAGGGCGACGCGTTCAGCTTTGGCTATGACGTGGTGACGCGTGCCGGAGAGCTCGAATCCGCCGACCCCCGGCTTGCCAGGAAAACCTTGTCGGGGGATGGTCCGCTCGTGATCGGCTACAGCGCCTTTCGGCACGCGGGTTTCCGAAATCTCTCGTCAATTGGGGAATATGGTCCCGCCGAAGCCCTATTTGACGAGAAGATCATGCTTGTCGATCCCGACGAGGTACCTGACCGGATCGATTACAATGCGCTCCTGGCCCACCGCGATAAGAATGAGGTAGAGCAGGCGCGCTGGGAGACGTTTCGAGACTCGATGCTCGAAGCCATCGCAGCCCTCATTCCGAAAATCTCGCGCGATGATTTGAAGCTTGCTGGCAGCGGTATCAGCGTCCGGACACCCTCGGGCTTTGCGCCTCTCAGGCAGATGAGCCTGGGCGCCCAGACCACGGTCGCCTGGCTGGTCGACCTTGCCTGGCGTTTGCATATGAACTTTCCGGAGAGCAGAGATCCCTTCGGAGAAAGCGCGATCGTGCTCATCGACGAGGTCGAACTGCATCTCCATCCCGTCTGGCAACGCAGCCTGCGCGATCAGCTGCTAAAGCACTTTCCGCGCATTCAGTTCATCGTCTCGACGCACTCTCCGGTGATTGCCCAGGAAAGCATCGCAGCGGGGGATCCGGTCTCGATCGTCAGATGGGAGGGTGATCATGCCGTCATCAAGCCCGATCCGTTCGCCAGGGAGGTCGTGCGGCTCGACGAGGTGGTGACTGTTGCGTTCGAACTCGAGACGTCCCTGCCATCGCGCTTTGAGGCATTGCTCGCGGAACGTCGCGAACTGATTCAAAAGGGTGACCTAGATCAAGCAGAGAGCGATAGGCTCCAACACCTTCATCGCTTTGCCCGTGCCGTTCAGAGCGGTTCTCTCGACGTGATGCCGGATATCGAGAAGCTCATGGCAGGAACCGGGGAAGACGTGGCGGACTGAATCAATGATCCGAATCGACAAGGGAGAGGCGCCCAACGTCTTGCTGACCCAAGGGGTAGATGCCGCCAAGGAACTTTGCTCGGTCTACGACAAGGATCAGGCTGCCTACCACAACGGTACCAAGCGCCTGACCTTCAACGATGGGATATACGGGCATCAGAGTGTGCGCGACGCCTTGGACCGATCGCATCACGGCAAGTGCGCGTTCTGCGAGGTCCACATCCCGAAACCTTATGCGCTCGCGCATGTCGAACACTGGCGACCCAAGGGCAGTGTCACTCAGGAAAAAGGCATAAAGGCATCGACGCCCGGCTATTACTGGCTCGCCTATTGCTGGGACAATCTCCTCCTAGCCTGTCATTTCTGCAACAGCAGCAACAAAGGTGTGCAATTTCCGCTTGCAGATCCAACACGGCGGGCCAGCAACCATCATCAGCTCGTCGCGGCCGAGGCGCCGATGCTCCTTAATCCCGATGCGGAGGACCCGTCGGAGCACATCGAGTTCGTGGAGGAAATACCGCGCGGCATTAGCCCCCGGGGGATCGCCACGATCAAGGCCCTCGGGCTAGACCGGCTCGAACACACGCCACGCGACGCGCTGATCGCCAAGCTGCGATCCGATCATGATTTCATCGCTCGCAACAATGCCGACCCGCACCCAGAGCTGATATCAGAGGTGGCCCGCCGCCGGGAATTCTACGGCCAGGCCGGGGATCCCGCGTCGCCGTTCAGTGCGATGGCGGCCGCATTTATCGCCCGCAATCCGTTGCCCGATCCGGTAATTTTTCCCGTAGATTGAGGCGGAAACTTTTGGCGTAAGGATGGGCAGCTCGTCGCCCTTCCCCTTTCGCAAGCCGATGTTCCGGATTGTCCGCAGACTCGGGCATTGACGACGCTGCTTCATCGCACCACTCCTTCTCATCTTGAGAATGATGCGTTGCGTCGACCGGTTGAACCCACCCCTAACCCGGTCGATCAATGGCGCTCAACGCTCGCCACAACCTCAGCAGCACCCTCCAGCGGAACGAACAGACGCGTATGGAACCGGATAATGTCCGTGAAGCAGCCCTGCGCCTTGTACCAATCGAGCCGACTTGCCGACCAACCGGTCAGTTCAAGCCGCTGCGCGCCATTGACGAGGCTCCGCTTGAGCATGAGCGTCTCCCTCGCCTTGACCGGCATGGCACGGCCGCTCGCCAGAACCGCAGCAATGAGGCTGTCGGGTGTCATCTCGGGCGCGGCATCAAGGCCGAGCGCGTTGCATATCTCGCCGACGGCATGCAGCGGGACCTCGCGGCCCAGCAGCGAGCGGCCGTCACGTGCGGATATACGGCTCACACGAACATAGTCGGTTGGCAGCTTATCCCAGACCGGGAGCAGCAGGCCCGTGGCCAGATGCAGGCGCTCGCGCTTGAGCGAGGACAGCGCTTCGTCGACTTCGGTTTGCCATGCACCGCGGAAAGCGGGCTCATCGACCGGCTCCCAACTGCTCTCAGCCAGCTGATCGGCAGACAGGTATCCACGCTTCAACGGGCGCACCAGTTCGTGGCGCGTGATGCGGGTGCCGTCATCCGAGAGCAGACTGCGCGCCGGCACCAGCAGAGCTGCCCTGCCCGAGCGCGTGTTGCGCATCAGCCGCCGACGGCTGCCGGACGTACCTTGGAGCTTCCCAAGCCGATCAAGCGTCAGGGGCTTTAGCGCCCGTGCGATCTCCAGTTCCAGCAGGTGGGTTGTGGCACCAGACACGCTGTCGGTCCGCAGCAAGGTGTCGGACAGGATCTCGAAGCTTTCGACAGCAATGGTCTCGAGCCCGAGATCGAGCGTCCCTGCTGCTCTTGCCGCATCGATCCGCGCCTCAACCAGCCCTAGGAATTCATCGAAAATCGCGTTCTGGAGGCCGATCGGCAGGGCGAGGATACGGTTGAGCCAGCGCTGGATCGTCGGCAGGTCGTCGACCATCCCGCCATCGGCGCTCTCGATCCTGAGTCCGGTCAGCTCCTGGAATCGGGCCAGCCCGACAGCTTCAAGCTTTCCCAGGAACAGCAGGCCGAACCAGCGGTTCAGCGCTTCCTTGGCATAGATGCTCTCCAGATTGTCGGCAGGATCGAACAGGTTCTGCCCGCCGGTCTGGCGTTGTCCCCGGGTCAGGGCCCCAAGGCTATCTAGGCGACGCGCGATCGTGGAGATGAATCGGCGCTCGCCGCGCACATCGGTGGTGACCGGCCGGAACAACGGGGCGGACGCCTGATTGGTTCGGTTGGTTCGCCCAAGGCCCTGAATCGCAGCATCGGCGCGCCAGCCTGGTTCGAGCAGAAAGTGGACGCGTCGAGCCTGGTTCTTGGCGGCAAGATCCGCGTGGTAGCTGCGCCCGGTGCCGCCGGCATCCGAGAAGACGAGGATACGCTTGTCGCCGTCCATGAACGCCTGAGTCTCGGCAAGGTTGGCGCGCGGGGTGCGCGACTGCAGCTTCTGGCGCCCGTCGGAACCGACGACGAGCCGCTTGGTGCGGCCGGTGACTTCAGCGACCCTATCGGTGCCGAAGCGTTCGATGATCGCATCGAGCGCGGTAGCGATCGGCGGCAGCGCGCAGAGCTGCTCGACCATCCTCTCGCGCGCGGCCAGCGCTGCCTGGCACAGCACCGGCGTGCCGTGTTCATCGCTCATCGGCTCGGAGCGAGGATTGCGATTCTCGTCGGTGAAGACGGCCATCAGCCGCACGGGGAAGCTCTTCATGAGGTAGTCGACCACGTATTCTTTGCAGTCGCAGTTTATGTCGAGCGTGGCGGCGGGAGGCGCAGGTTTCCGTTGGTTTTCCATGATTTCACTCCAGATAATTACGGTTCCCTCGACCTCAACAAGTCGAAGGAACCAACATGCGATCAAGATCATCATTGCCGTTTCGAGCGGCACCGCTCCGGGTCGAAGACCCGCCCAGTCACGACGCTCTACTCACCGCATTCCTCTCCTCTCTGGCGCTCGACGAGGGGTCAGGCTGTGCGGTTCTGTTTGGCGCTGCCGCCCGCCATTTTATGCATTGGCTGGGACTGCATGGGATCGCGATCCGCACGATCGACGATCGGACCGTTCGGCGGTTCGAGAGGCATCGGTGCCGTTGCCACCGGTATTCTGCGCAGCAACCAGATTATAAGGCGGACATTGCAGCCCGGGTCAGGCGCTTCGTCCGCTTCCTGGAAGATCAAGGCTACGTCGAAGTCGACGACGGGATCGACGATCTGCCACAGCACCTCGCCGACTATTTCGACGGGATCGATCGCTTGCAACTCGCGCAAGGACCGGCCCAGTCCTATCGATCCGAGGCCGAGCATTTCACGGCCTGGCTTCGCATTGCGCGACGACGGTGGATCGATATCGACAACACGATCATCGACCAGTACGCCGCGCATGATTGTCGGTGTCCGGTCTGGCGCAAGCGAGGCAAGCTCGTTGCCTCGGGTGCGAAGCGTCGACGGCGGTGCGCTAGGCACTTCGTCGAGTTTCTTCGACGGCAGGGTGCTATCCCACCGGTCGAACCGGTGGCGGATGCTGACCCGTACATGTCGGCTTACCTCGCCTGGCTCCGGCAACATCGCGGCGCCACCGAAGAGACGATCCGCCGCTACCGGGCTGACATTCGTCGGCTCATGGCCATGCTGGGCGAGCCTTCGCAATGGGATGCGGCGGCTCTCAGGCGGGCGTTTGAACGACGAAGCAAGGAGACGCCGGGATCCGTCTCGCTGATCGTCACGATCATGAGGAGCTACATCCGCTTTTTGATCGGGCAAGGCGAGTGTCGACCGGCACTGTTGCACGCGATCCACTCGGTCCAGCGATACCGCCTTTCGACTCTGCCCCGCCACGTCTCCCCGGCAACGATCGAGCAGATAATCGGCGCTTGTCCGACAGACCGCCCAGTGGAAGTTCGGGACAAAGCCATCATTCTTCTGCTCGCCAGGCTCGGCCTGCGTGCCGGCGATATTCAGGATATGCGCCTCGACGACATCGACTGGCGGTCAGGTCATCTGACGGTCAAGGGCAAGACACGACGGCCCGACCGACTGCCGTTACCCCAGGATGTTGGCGACGCGATCCTGGACTATATTGTTACGGCCCGGCCCAAGGCCGCCGATCCGCACTTGTTCGTACGGGCACAGGCCCCATTCCGGCCGTTCCGCTCGTCGGCGGAGATCGCCGGTATAGTTGCGCGCACGCGTGAACGCGGCGGGATCGAAGGAGTGCCGACCGGATCGCACATCTTCCGGCATTCGCTTGCCACCAACTTGCTGCGCGCGGGCGCGGGGCTGGAGTCCGTCGGGACCATCCTGCGTCACAGTTCGCCCGAGACCACCGCCATCTACGCCAAGGTCGATCTGCCGATGCTCATGAAGATCGCCCAGCCCTGGCCAGGAGAACCGTCATGCTGAACACGCACATTTCCCGCTACGTTGCACTGCACCGTAGTCTTGGCCGGAAGTATGACGAACAGGACCGGCTGCTCCGTCTCTATGCCGCCTACGCAGGGCATTTCGGTGACCAGCACACCCAGGTCCAGCGCATCTACGACTGGTGCCACACGGCGAGCTCGCAATATGTGGCACAGACCCGTTTCGACACCGTTCGCAACTTCAGCCTTTTCGCCCATGCCGAGGAACCCGCCCACGAAGTGCCTCCTGCTGGCGTCTTCGGCCGGGGTAAGCGTCCACGCCCGACCCCGTATATCATCGAGCCCGAACAGATCCGCGCCATCATGGCCGCGGCGCTGGACCTGCCGCCCAAAGGCACAATCAGCCCCCACACCTACCATTGCCTGTTCGGATTGCTGGCAGCGACTGGCCTGAGGATTTCCGAAGCCCTCGCGCTACAGTGTGACGATCTGGGCGAAGACGGGTTGATCATTCGCAATGGCAAGTTCGGCAAGCAGCGCCTCGTCGTGTTGCAGGCGTCGACCCGGCAGGCGCTCGAAGCATATCTCGCGACCCGAGCGAGGCTCGGTGCCACGGGCAATGACCTGTTCGTGACCATCCGAGGACGGGCACCCCACAAGGTTCGCGCCCACATCGTGTTCGTCCGGTTGGCACGACAGCTTGGATATCGAGGACCGACCGGAACATCGGGCATGCGGATGCACGATTTGCGCCATACCTTCGCCGTGCGCTCGCTGGAGTCCTGTCCGCCGGACAGGGAGGCCGTGGCACATCACATGGCCGGTCTCAGCGCCTATCTGGGACACGCGTCGGTCACCAACACCTACTGGTATCTCGAGGCCACCCCGGTGTTGCTGCGCGACATCGCGGTCGCCAGCGAACACCTTTACCTGGGAGACGCGGCATGACGGCACTTGCCCCCTATCTCTCGGCGTACCTGCGCGAACATCTTTCGCGCGACCGCGCCGTCAGCCCGCACACGGTGAAGACCTACGCCAACTGCTTCGTGCTGCTGGTCCGGTTCGCTGCCGACCGGTTGAAGCGTCGGCCAACCGATCTTGAGGTCGAGGATCTCGGCACGGACCTCATCCTGGCCTTCCTCGACCATGTTGAGAACGGACGCGGCAGCTGCGTGAGGACCCGCAATGGCCGATTGGCGGCGATTCGATCATTCTTCCGGTACATCGAGTATCGCGTGCCTGCCTGTCTCGATCAGGCCCTGCGCATTCGTGCGATTCCAACCAAGAAGACCGACAAGGCACTGATCGAATACCTCGACCGCGCAGAAATCAAGGCTTTGCTCGATGCCCCGGATCCACGGACACGCCTCGGTACCCGTGACCGCGCTATGTTGCATCTGGCCTATGCTGCCGGGCTCAGGGTGTCGGAACTCGTATCGCTGCAACAGCGCGATTTCCCGGACCGTTCGCTGTCCACCATGCACATCATAGGCAAGGGCCGCCGCGAACGGGTCTTGCCGCTCTGGAAAGAGACTCAACTCGCGTTGCGCGCATGGCTTGCGATCCGGCCCGAAGCGCAGGTTTCCGAGTTGTTTCTCAACGCGAACGGGCAGCCCATGACGCGTGATGGGTTTGCGTTCCGTTTAGCCGAACACGTCAAGACCGCCGGAATCAAGCAGCCTTCGATCCTCGGTAAACGGGTCACGCCGCACGTGCTGCGCCATTCCTGCGCCATGCACACGTTGGCGGCGACAGGTGACATTCGCAAAGTCGCGCTGTGGCTCGGCCACGCCAGCATCCAAAGTACCGAGGCTTATCTGCGCGCCGATCCCGAGGAGAAGCTGCAGATTCTGGCGGCCCACGGTGCCCCAGCCATCAAGCCCGGGCGCTTCAAGCCGCCATCCGACGCCCTGATCACCATGCTTACCGACGTTCGAAGACGGACCTGACCCGTCCCCGGACATCTCCTGACCCACATATTATCTGGAGTGAAATCATGGAAAACCAACGGAAACCTGCGCCTCCCGCCGCCACGCTCGACATAAACTGCGACTGCAAAGAATATGTGTAATGTTGAGCTCAACATTACACATATTCACGGGGCGACAGGTCGATCTCCAGCGCTTCGCGTTCCTCATCAGACAGCTCGGCGAGGCGGCGATCGAGCATGGCCTCGGCCGTGGAGACCAGCTGGACAACGACCGCATGGCCTTCCTGCAGCGCCGCATCGATTGCCGGGAGCAGGCTCGGCAGCTTCATCGACAGCAGTAGCTGCGCGAAGAAGCGTTGCTTGGTGCCTTCGAAGACCGAGAGCGCTGCCGATTTTGCACCGTTGTTGAGCGTGCCGCCCGTTTCACTATCGACGATACGTGTGGCCTCGAGCGCCTCGCGCAGATTGGCGTGGATGATCGCCCAGGCGTCGGCATAGGCATCGTAGACCGCGATCTGATCTGCGCTCAGGTCATGCTCGAGGATCTCGTATTCGACACCCGCAAATGAGAGAGCCCGCGCCGTGTAGAGCCCGAGGGCCTTCAGATCGCGGGCAACGAGTTCCATTGCAGCAATTCCTCCTGCGCGGATATCGGTGACGAACTCCTCGCGGGTGGCAAAGGCCGTTGCCGGTCCCCAGAGACCGAGCCGTGTGGCGTAGGCGAGATTGTTCACGTCCGACGCTCCGGTCGCCGAAGCGTAGAGCACACGCGCTCTTGGCAGCAGGTTCTGGAGACGCACGCCAGCGACACCTTGTTCCGAGCCCTTGGTCTTGCCGCGCGAACCTTCGCCGCCTGCGGCATTGGCCATAGCGTGTGCTTCATCGAAGACGATCACCCCGTCGAAGTCCTCGCCGGCCCAGGCGAGGATCTGATCGAGCCGGGAGGCATCAGCGCGTCCCGAGCGCAGCGTAGGGTAGGTCACGAACAGGATGCCCTCCTGCATCGTCACGGGGCTTCCGAGCTTCCAGGTCGCGAGCGGCTGGATATCGATGGGCAAGCCGCCAAGCGCGGACCAGTCGCGGCGTGCGTCTTCGAGCAGCGCCTCATTCTTGGAAATCCAGATATGGCGGCGTCCGCCCTGCACCCAGCGATCGAGAATGACGCTCGCCACCTGGCGTCCTTTGCCAGCGCCAGTTCCGTCACCCAGGAAATAACCCATGCGGTAGGCTTTGCCTTCGGCGCTCGGTCTAAGCGTGCAGCCCTTGTCTTCGGGCGCAAACAAACCCGGCAAGTCGCGCGCGTGGGCGCTGACAGCGTAAACGAGGGTCTCGATCTGCGCTGCCGAGAGGAGCCCGCGCGCTACGGCACCGCCGGGAAGCTTGGGGACGACGGTAGGCACTGGCGCGGTGATCGAGCCCATCGCGACCGATTCCACCAGCGGTGTGGGGTGCTCAGCAGCTCCCGCAATCTCGATCCGGCTGGGCCGATAGGGCAAGTAGTGGCCAACCTGCTCTGGCGTCGGGGCAGGCACATCGAGCGCTTTGTAGGCTATCGACGCGGCCGCTTCACTTGCGGCAGTTGGCCTTGCCGCCACTGGCGATGGACGAAGCCCCGGGCGCAGCCGCGGCAGGACCTTGAGAGGGAAAAGCGGCGTTGCCGCTGCAGCTTGGGCTATGACGCGAGCAGGCACCGCATCCACCAGAGCACCGAGCTCTGCAAAGTCCGAAGTCCGAGCGATGACCGGTTCGCTGGCCACATCAACCTTGTCGAGCACTAGCAGCCGCGTGGTGATCGAGGTCCCCTGGGCCAGGAACCCGCGCTCGATGGCGACGTCGAGGCGCAGCGCCGCCGGGCCGGTCATGCGGCGCAAAAACCGGCCGATGTCGAACCACTCCGGCATGATCGCGGTGAGCCGCCCGCCAGGGGCAAGGCGGTTCCATGCCGAACGCAAGTGCCGCGCGCCCGTGCGGCCATCGTGACCGCGCTCGGCGCTCCACGAATAGGGCGGGTTCATCAGAACAACGGCTGGCCGGGGCACTTTGCCCATGAGGTCGTCGATCAGTTCTGCATCGTGGCCTGTAATGCTGGCCGCTGGGAACAGGTGGCCGAGACAATCCCGCCTCAGCGCGGAGAGTTCGTTGAGGGCAAGCCTTGCGCCCGCCTTGTCCGCCCATACCGCCAGCATGCCGGCTCCGGCGGAAGGCTCAAGGACGAGATCGCCGCGTGCGATGCCACAGGCCCGTGCCGCTAGCCAGGCAAGTCGCGGCGGGGTCGCGAACTGCTGCAGCTCGATCTGCTCGTCGCTGCGCGCGGTCTGACGCGGCACCAAGGATTCTAGGCGGCCGAAGAAATCTGCGGCAGTGAGTGGGCTAGCGTCCAACCCGATTGCCGGCTGATCCTGCAACCAGGCGACTTGAGCCAGTTCGAGTGCAGCGTGGGCTTCGCGCGCAGACCAGCGGCCAGCTGCATCGCTGCCACCAAAATACGCGGACAGCTCACCATTGAGGGTCGGGCGTGTGATGGCCTCGGATCGGGTAAACCGGGCTGCAAGGGCATGCGCGACTGACAGCACAAGGGGTGGCCCACCAAACGGCAAGGCAAGAACGGGGAAAGTGGACATGCGAAACCTCCTGACGAGACCCGCGTCATGCAGGGCTCAAAAGGCCCCAAGCCACCTTTCCTCTCTGCGACGCTCAAATCGCCGCGCGCAATCTCCGCATAAGCACGTCATTCCAGTCCTCGTCGGCACGCTCAGGGCGCTGGGTTACGATCCGCCGATCCATTTTGGCATAGGCTTCGCGAGCGCGTTCTTCTGCGAGCAGGCCGCCAGCATCGTTGTCGACGAACAGAATGAGTTCGCGCACCGATTCCGGTATCGTAACCAGTCCGAAACGCTCGTTGCCGAGAGTCGCCCAGCAGGGAGTTCCGAAAAGTTGCATTGCTGAAAGCGCGCTTTCGGCACCTTCGGCGAGGCCGAGGCGCGCCGTTCGCGGGAACGCCAGGCGCACCGCGCCAGAACCGAGACTGCCCAGTGCTCGCTTGGGCTGTTCGAACTTTGCGAGACCGTCGCCATCGGGGTTGAGGAAGGTGCGGTGCAGCGCCAGGATTCCGGCATCATTGCGCACCGCCGCCACCATCGCCGGAAGGAACTGCACGGAGCCCTTGGGGCCAAGCGGCATACGCGGATGAAAGCGCAGCTCGGACGATGCGACCGTGATACCTCTTGCCGAGAGGTAGCGAGCGGCCAAGCTGCCCGCGAGGGGTGAGGCCTCAAGCCATAGCCTGAGTGCGTTGCGGTCGGCGATTTCGTGACGCGGCTTGGCTGCGATCGGGCCGCCCGAACCGTCAAACAGGTCCGAAATCCGCACCCCAAGCTTGGCCATGCTCTGTATGACGGCCTCATTGGTGCAGCCGGCAAAGCAATGAACCAAGATCGCTCGCTGGCCAAGCGTGATGCTGAGTGATGGGGTACGATCAGCGTGGGCCGGGCAGCAACACATACCGCGCGAACGGGACCACTTCCCACTCAGTGCCTCGACGATCATGCGAGCGCGGACTTCGAGCGTTTCGCGACTGTGAACTTGGGACATGGGACATCTCCATTTTGGCATGCCTCCACCCGCGCAGCCTCCGCTCTGCGCTGCCATCAATGCGTTTTCCTACACACCTTGTTCTTTATATGTTCCATACCGATTCGGCTATTGAAGGAATCGAGCCATGAGACTGAGATGGGCAACGATTGCTGCGGCGGTGACGGGATTGGCGGTTATCGTCCCCGCTCAAGCGCGGGAGGAAGCGATCACTGGAGTTGCCACTGCCCCTGGGATTGGACCTCAGGGCTTCCGTGTGGCCGAGGCGTCAAACGGTTTCCAATTGGTCGAGCATGGTATCTGGAAACGACCCAAGGATACTACCTTGCCCGCCGCCGCTATCGTCGAAGCGGGCCGGATCCACCTTCCCTATCGCTATGCGAAATCCGATAGCAAGGGACCGTCGGGTTTTCGACGAGCAAGTTACCTCCCCCATGTCTACGCTGCGGAGACGCAATATGCGTTACCGGCGGGCCTTCTCGACGCGTTGGTATGGACAGAGTCCCGGTATAATCCATTGGCGATTAGCAAGGCTGGTGCCGCTGGGTTGGGACAGCTAATGCCCGGAACTGCTCGCGATCTTGGAATTTCAAACCGCTTCGATCCAATGCCTAGCATCTTCGGTGCAGCGCGGTATCTGCGCCAGATGCTCGACAAGTTCGGGGTAGTCCATCTGGCTATCGCTGCCTACAATGCTGGTCCTGGCGCGGTGGAACGAGCTGGCGGCATTCCGCACAATGGCGAGACGCCGGCCTATGTGCGCGATGTGCTGCGCCATTGGCGTTTCTGAAAAGGGGGTTGGTTGTGAGTTCCAGTCGAATACGCGTGTCTGGAATGCTGAGCCGCGGCAGGCGCGGGATGATCTTGACCACAAGAGCCGACGAAGTCTGGATCGTCGAGAGCGAGGAAGTTGCCGACGATCTCATTGGCTCAAAGGTGATCATTGAAGGTGTCGTTGCAGGGATGGATCGGTTACGTGCTGACTGGATTGGCGCGGACAGTCATTCTTCCTGATTTTTCTGCGGCGGATATCTCGCGACGAGGTGAAGAACCTCCCTGCCCCATAGCGCGAGCGCCTCGCGCTTCTCATTGGTGTACTGATGCCGATGATAAACCCCGGCGACACCAGCCATTGCTGAACCCGACTGATGATTGAGGACAGCTTCCGAGACGACCAATGGTATTCCAAGCCTTTGCAGGCCGGTTGCCACCGTCCGGCGAATATCATGCATGGTGAAATGCCCAGCTTCATAGCCGAGCTTCTCGTCCACGCTTGCCCGTATCCGCTTCCAAGCCTTCGACAGGCCACTGACACTATTCGTGTTGGTGACCTTGGATGCCAATAGAATTTGCGATTGTTTGTGAGCGTCGTCCGGAGCGATCCCCGAGGCCGCAAAAATCTCGGTGACGACCGCAAGGGTCTGCGCTGACAGCGGCACCACATTCGCCTTGCCGTTTTTCGCTCTGTCTCCCGGCACCGTCCAAACCTTCGCTTTGAAGTCGAACTCATCGCAAGTGGCGTCGAGCACCTCTCCCCTGCGCTGGGCTGTAAGAACAAGCATTTGCACAAGATGACCAAACGGAAAGCCATCTTCGGCAGCAGCCTGCCACAATGCCGCGAGTTCACGATCGCTAATTACGCGGTCGCGAGGCTCGCTCCGCTTCGGGCGCCAGGCATCCCGACACGGGTTTGCAGGCAAATGCTCGAGCCTGGTGAGCGCCCATGTGTAGAACGTTGAGAGATGGCGAAATACGATGCGCGCCATGGTCAGGGTCTCTTTGCCACCCTCGAAGGCCACCTTCTCGACGAAGCGGCTCACGTCACTTCGAGTGATAGCATCGGCGAGGCGGTCGCCCAACTCAGGCTCAATGTACTTCCGGAAGACCCGGTCGAACTCCCGGGCGCTGCGCTTCTTCCCTTCGATCTGCTGAACAAGGTAGATTTCATAGAGCTCGGCAACAGTTCCAACCCCTTTGGTACCCTTCCGCTTCGCCCCTTCTTTCCTTGCAATATTCTTGCCTTGCTCCACGTCGACAAGGAGATCGCGCGCCTTCCTTCGCGCATTGGCCAAAGTAAAACTAGGGCCATGGCGTCCAATCGTGATATTCAACCATTTCCCCTGCACCCGCTTGCGCAAAATGTATGTCTTGATACCACTTGCGCCGATGCGCAGGCGAAGGCCGTTGACGATGCCGTCCACGAGCTCAATCTGTCCTGTCGCTGGGGCCTTCAGCCCTGCGATCCGCGCATCCGTCAACCCCACTTTGTTCGCCATATGTACCTGCTACCCTAGGTAGCTTTTTGTACTGGATACTAGAGAACATTTCAAGAACAATATGGACTCTGAATCGCAGATTTCCGCCATTTGTGGACCCGTGCGGACACGCTAGGACCCTCTGATTTCAGCTCTTAATCAGCGGGTCCTAGGTTCGAGCCCTAGTGCGTCCACCATTCCCCTTTTATCCGATCTGTTGAAGAGCCAATCGGCGCGAGCTTCGGTCAGCCCTCGCTCGGCAGGCCTCTGCATGCGGGGCGCGAGTGTGCCCGCCGTTAGCTTGCCTTGCCTTGCCTTGCCCTGCGTCACGGCGTCACGGCGGCTGGCGTAGAACCGCCGAACACCCGCGCCGCCGACCGGGACGCAAAAGCAAGGCGCCGGAGGTTTCCCCCCGGCGCCCGCATCAGACCGGCCGGCACCTTTGCAGGCACCAGGCCGGTTCCCCCCAATCGATCAGAACTTGAAGCCGGCGGCGATGCCGTAGCGGCGCGGTTCAAGCGTGAAGACGTTGGTGAAGTTACCCGAGGACTGGTCGGTCACGTAGAGACCGGTCACCGAGTTGTCGTTCGTGATGTTCTGGATGAACCCACGGATGTACCACTTGTTCGACGGACCATCGAGCTGGATCTGGGCGTTCATCTGGGTGAACGACGGGATCCGGTCGGGCAGGCCGTTGAAGATCGTGCCGGTCGACTGGCCGGTGTAGGTCAGGTCGAAGCGCGGGGTGAGCGTGAGGTTGCTGACCGGGATGGCGTATTGCACGCCGGCCGAGAACTTCACGTTCGGTGCGCCCGGCAGCTTGTTGCCGCGGATGTTCACCGGGATACCCGACGAATAGACCGTCACGCCGCCGATGCCGGGGGCATTGCCGACCGTCGGCGCAAGTGCACTGAGCACGGCGCAGATCGAGTAGGCGCCGGTCGATGCGATCCCGCCGTTGGCCGGGAACGCCGTGGTGCCCTTGAGCCCGGCACCGCCCACCACGCCAGGGATCTGCCCGGCGTTGATCAGCGCATTGGCCGTGTTCACGAAGGCATTGACGCCCGCAACGTTATTCGAGTTCGAGCCGACCGCGCAGTTTGCCGCGTTGGTGATGTCCTTGATGATCACCGCATCCTTGCGGCCCGCACCAAAGTCACGCGGATTGGAGAGCAGCTTGTCCTGCGACACTTCGGTGTGAAGGTAGCTGAAGTTGGCGTTGATCGTCAGCGGGCGGATCGGACGGATCACCGCTTCGGCTTCGACACCGTAGATGTTGGCATTCACGTTGTCGTTGACCGAGGTGCGCGCGACGATGCGCGAGAGCTGCAGGTCCTTGTACTTGTAGTAGAACCCGGTGAGGTTCAGCTGCAGCGCACCGTTGCCGAAGGTGTTCTTCGAACCGATTTCGAAGCTGTCGACGAATTCGGGGTTGAAGGTCTCGGGCACCTGGAAGATCGGCGAGAGCGGCGGGTTGATGCCGCCCGACTTGTAGCCGCGCGAGTACGAGGCGTAGATCAGGTTGTTCGGCGAGATCTGGAAGTCCAGCACCGCACGGCCGGTCAGCTCGTTGAACTTGCTGGTACGCACCTGATACAGCTGGTTGCCGTCGAGGCCCGGGTCGGCGTCGTAGCTGCCGATGAAGGGCGAATCATAGGCGTTGGTGCTGCCCTGCGGCGCGAGGAAGCTGAACAGCGTGGTGCGCGCGGTGATGTTCTTCTTGTCGTTGTTGTTGCGCAGACCGACCGTCAGCTTCACCTTGTCGCTGAACTTCCAGTAGGCTTCACCGAAGATGCCCCACGTCGTCAGCTTGTAGCCTTCACGGGTGGCGCCGTTGTTGCGGTAGGCCGGAGTGGCGAGATACGAGGGCGGTGCGCCCGCGCCCAGTGCCGAGAAGGCACCGACCACGCCAGAGAAGTAGTCAAGCCCGAACGAGCTCACGTAGTAGCTGTTCTCGCTGATCTTGTACTGGCCGTAGATGCCGCCCAGCAGGAAGTTGAAGGGACCTTCGAACTTGCTGCTGAAGATCGCTTCTCCGGTCCAGGCTTCCTGGTTCTGCACCGAACGGTCGAAATCGAGCGGGGTGCTGGCGCAGATGCCGTGGCCGCCGAAGACGCCCGTACCGCTGGCTTCGCCAAGCGACGTGCACAGCTTGCCGCCCGGACCATCGGGGGTCAGCGCCGCAGCAACCGGTCCGAGATACGACTTGAGGCCAGGCCCGAGCAGACCGGCACCAGCCGCTGCCAAGGCACCGAGCCCCGGCGCATAGCTCGAGCGATCCGAGACAGCGAGGTTGTAGTCCTGCTGCGAGTCGATCTTGACCTTCTGGTAGTTGCCCGAAACACGCAGGTTGAAGGTGTCGCCGATGTCCTGCTTGATCGAGCCCTGCAGGATCGTTTCAGAGGTTTCATAGGTCGGCGTGAAGTCGGTGCTGACCTGACGTGGATCCTTCGGGTTCACCACGTTGCTGTAGATGCTCGGCCCATAGAGGCTGCCAAGTGCAAAGGCGGTGGGCAGGCCGCGGATCGCGAAGAATTCCTTCGAGGTCACGATGCCGGCCAGCAGCGCGTTGCTGTTGGTGGTGCCGGTGCCGCGCGTGGAATTGAGGCAGCCCAGAATGCCGGTGGGGTCGTTCTGGCAGTACTGCTTCTGGATGCGCAGGCGGTTGTCCTTCTCGTGGAAGTACTGGCCCATGATGTCGACCGTGGTCGACGAGCTCGGCTGCCAGGTCAGCGACCCGCGCAGACCGTACATGTCACGGTCGTCGAGCTTCTTGTTGTCGTAAAGGTTGGTCGTGTAGCCGTCGCGCTTCAGGTAGTAGCCGGCCGCACGCACCGCCAGCGTCTCGCTGATCGGCACGTTGATCATGCCCTTCACGCGGATCGAGTTGTAGTTGCCGTATTCCGCTTCACCGGCAGCGCCGAAACCGTTGAGGTCTGGCTTGGCGGTGCGGAAGTTGACCACGCCCGAGGTCGCGTTGCGGCCGAACAGGGTGCCCTGCGGACCGCGCAGCACTTCGACCTGCGCCAGATCGAAGAACTCGCCTTCGAACAGGCGGGTGAAGAACTGCGGCGCGTCGTTCACGTGGATCGCGGTCGCGCTGTCGCAGGTCACGCCGGTGCAAAGGTCACCGATGCCGCGGATGGTGAAGCTGGAGGTGGTGAAGTTCGTCTTGGTGAAGGTGATGTTGGGCAGCGAAAGCTGCAGGTCGAGCGGGTTGCGGATCTGCTGCTTGGTCAGGTTCTCGGCCGTGAAGGCGCTGATCGCGATAGGCACCGTCTGCAGGCGCTGCGACTGGCGCTGAGCGGTCACGATGATTTCCTGGACACCCGGGCCGCTGTCGGCGGTCTGCGCGCTCTGCGCGAACGACGGCGTTGCAACGGCTGCTGCGCACACACCTGCGAGCAGGGTAAGTTTGCCCCTCATATCAGTATCCTCTCTCTTCAGCGGGCGCCCATCATTTTTGAGGGTCGACCTTCTGGGTACAGAACAGAACAGGCGCATCCCGTTGTCAACCGCTCAATTAAATTTTGCCCATTCCGTAGCGGCATCCTGCACCGAGGTGTGTCCCCGCAGACACCCCTACCCGCGATTACCTCCTGAAATCGCGAATCAATTCGGAAATTACCCACTTCAATGTGATACTGGCTATTGCACCTCACATTGCGATGTGAGACTAGGTGTTCATGTCCAGTGAACTCATTGATCGCATCCGCCGCCTCATCGTTGATGGCGGCATGTCCCGCTCCGGCCTTGCCCGCGCGGCCGGACTCCACGCCAACACCCTGCGCGATGCGGGCCTGCCCGGCTGGAATCCGACCGCCGACACGCTCGCCAAACTCGAACGCGTGCTGAGCGAAGGCGACGACACGCCCGCGCTTGTCCCCATCGAGGAAATCATCGACGAGGCCCGCAACGGGCGCATGTTTATCCTTGTCGACGACGAGGACCGCGAAAACGAGGGCGATCTCGTCATCCCCGCGCAGATGGCGACGCCTGATGCGGTCAACTTCATGGCGACGCACGGGCGTGGCCTGATCTGCCTCACCCTCACCCGCACCCGCACCGAACAGCTCGGGCTCGAGCTGATGAGCCGCAACAACGGCACGCGCCATGAAACCGCCTTCACCGTTTCGATCGAGGCGCGCGAGGGCGTGACCACCGGCATTTCCGCCGCCGACCGCGCGCGCACTGTCGCTGTGGCGATCGATGCATCAAAGACCAGGGACGACATCGTCACCCCGGGCCACGTCTTCCCGCTGATCGCGCGCGATGGCGGCGTGCTCGTCCGCGCCGGCCACACCGAAGCGGCGGTCGATATCTCGCGGCTTGCCGGACTCAACCCGTCGGGCGTGATCTGCGAGATCATGAAGGACGACGGCACGATGGCGCGGATGGACGATCTCGTCCCCTTCGCACGGCGCCACGGCCTCAAGATGGGCACGATCCGCGATCTTATCGAGTATCGTCGCCGCAACGACCACCTCGTCGAATGCATCGACCAGCAGCCGTTCCATTCGGATTACGGCGGCGAGTGGACGATCAAGACCTACCGCAACAAGATCGATGGCGTCGTCCACCTCGTGCTGCAGAAGGGCGCGGTCGACCCTGCCGCGCCGACCCTCGTGCGCATGCACGGCATCTCGATCCTCTCCGATGTGCTCGGCCAGCCCGGACCGCGCAAGCGCAGCCTGCAACGCGCGATGAGCGAGATCGGCAAGGCGGGCTCTGGCATTATCGTGCTGCTCATGCCCGGTGGCAGCGAAGGCCTTCAGGCCGAGATCGCCGGGCGCACCGGCGACATGGACCTGCGCAGCTATGGCATCGGCGCGCAGATCCTTGCGGATCTCGGCATCCACGACATGATCCTGCTCACCAATTCCCACCGCAACATCGTCGCCATCGAAGGCTACGGCCTCAACATCGTCGGCGAACAGCCGATCACCGCGGAGTAAGCGCGCATGGCAAAGTTCCTCATTGTCGAGGCCCGCTTCTACGATGACCTCAACGACATGCTGGTCGCCGGCGCGCGCGCGGCGCTCGAGGCGGAAGGCCACGCAGTCGAGGTCATCACCGTCCCCGGGGCGCTGGAAATTCCCGGCGCGATCGTGCTGGCCGACCAGTCTGGCCAGTATGACGGCTATGTTGCGATCGGCGTGGTGATCCGCGGCGAGACCTACCACTTCGAGATCGTGGCGGGCGAAAGCGCGCGCGGGGTCATGGCCCTCACCATGGACGGGCTCGCTGTAGGCAACGGCATCCTCACTGTGGAGAACGAGGCGCAGGCGCTGGTCCGTGCCGACCCGGCGCAGAAGGACAAGGGCGGCGAAGCTGCCAAGGCTGCCCTGGTGCTGCTCGCGCTGCGCAGCCGTTTCGCCTGAAGCGGCGCTTTCGCTTGCTTTTTACAGGCTCCTGACCTAGGGGCCGCACGTCTGCGCCGGGGCCTGCTCCGGTGTGGATATCTGCCATGGCGTTCGGCCCGGCAGATGGTTCGGCCCCTTGCCCCGGGTCCGCATGGTGCGGAAGCCCGGTGAAAGACCGGCGGAGACAACCGCCTGGCCGGAAACAGCGATAACAGGACTTACCAGCAATGGCATCTCATCCCACGCGCGACGATTTCGCCGCGATGCTCGACGAAACCCTCGGCGGCGCCGCCAATGGCGGCTTTGAAGGCCGGGTCGTCAAGGGCACCGTCACCGCCATCGAAAACGACAAGGCCGTCATCGACGTCGGTCTCAAGAGCGAAGGCCGCGTGCCGCTTCGCGAATTCGCGATGCCCGGCCAGCCGCACGGCCTCAAGGTCGGCGATGAAGTCGAAGTCTACGTCGACCGCGTCGAGAACGCCGATGGCGAAGCGATGCTCAGCCGCGACCGCGCCCGCCGCGAAGCCGCCTGGGACAAGCTCGAGGCCGAATTCGGCGAAGGCAAGCGCGTCGAGGGCGTGATCTTCGGCCGCGTCAAGGGCGGCTTCACCGTCGATCTCGACGGCGCCGTGGCCTTCCTGCCCGGCTCGCAGGTCGATATCCGCCCGGTGCGCGACGTGACCCCGCTGATGGACATGCCGCAGCCTTTCCAGATCCTCAAGATGGACCGCCGCCGCGGCAACATCGTGGTCTCGCGCCGCGCTGTGCTGGAGGAAACCCGCGCCGAGCAGCGTTCGGGCCTCATCCAGAACCTCAAGGAAGGCCAGATCATCGACGGCGTGGTCAAGAACATCACCGATTACGGTGCGTTCGTGGACCTCGGCGGCATCGACGGCCTGCTCCATGTCACCGACATGAGCTACAAGCGCGTCAACCACCCCAGCGAAGTCATCGCCATCGGCGATACCGTGAAGGTGCAGATCATCCGCATCAACCAGGACACGCAGCGCATCAGCCTCGGCATGAAGCAGCTTGAAAGCGATCCGTGGGATGGCGTGGCCGCCAAGTACCCGGTCGGCGCGAAGCTGCACGGCGTTGTCACCAACATCACCGAATACGGCGCGTTCGTCGAACTGGAAGCGGGCATCGAAGGCCTCGTCCACGTTTCGGAAATGTCGTGGACCAAGAAGAACGTCCACCCCGGCAAGATCGTCTCGACCTCGCAAGAAGTCGACGTGCTCGTGCTCGAGGTCGACAGCGACAAGCGCCGCATCAGCCTCGGCCTCAAGCAGGCCCAGCAGAACCCGTGGGAAGCCTTCGCCGAAGCGCACCCCGTCGGCTCGACCGTCGAGGGCGAAGTCAAGAACGCGACCGAATTCGGCCTGTTCATCGGCCTCGATGGCGACGTGGACGGCATGGTCCACATGTCGGACATCGCGTGGGGCATCTCGGGCGAAGACGCGCTGGCGCTGCACCGCAAGGGCGAGCAGGTTTCGGCCATCGTGCTCGACGTCGATGTGGAGAAGGAGCGCATCTCGCTCGGCATGAAGCAGCTTGAAAAGGGCGCTCCGGCGGCCGGCGGCGCTTCGGCCGGCGGCGCAGGCTCGCTCCGCCGCGGCGAAGTCGTCACCGTCACTGTTCTCGAAGTCCGCGATGGCGGCCTCGAAGTGCAGGCCGGCGAAGACGGCGCGACCGGCTTCATCAAGCGCACCGACCTCGGCCGCGACCGCGACGAACAGCGTCCGGACCGCTTCCAGGTCGGCCAGAAGCTCGATGCCATGGTCATCGGCTTCGACCGCTCGAAGAAGCCCAACTTCTCGGTCAAGGCGCGCCAGCTCGCCGAAGAGAAGGAAGCCGTGGAACAGTACGGCTCGTCGGAAGCCGGCGCTTCGCTGGGCGATATCCTCGGCGCGGCCCTCAAGGCCAAGCAGTAAGCCTAGCTTACCGCCGCAAGGCAAACCAAAGGCCCGTCCGGAGCAATCCGGGCGGGCTTTTGCATTGCGGCGCGCACTCAGCTAGGCTCATCGGCGAAGACGCCCGAGAGGACCCATGACGCTCGAAGTCCACCAATTTGCCTGCCTTAGCGACAACTACGGCTATCTGCTCCACGATAGCGCGAGCGGCGAGACCGCGTGCATCGATACCCCCGATGCCGAGGCCTATCTGCGCGAGGCGGCGGCCAAGGGCTGGACGATCACCCAGATCTGGAACACCCACTGGCACCCCGATCACGCGGGCGGAAACGAGGCGATCAAGGCCGCGACAGGCTGCAAGATCATCGCCCCCGCCGCGGATGCCGCGCGCATTGCCGGGATCGACCGCACTGTCGCGCAAGGCGATACCGTCCCCTTCGGAGCCTACACCGCGCATGTCATCGACGTCGGCGGCCACACGCTCGGCCACTGCGCCTATCACCTCCCCGAAGCCGCCGTCGCCTTCGTCGGCGATGCCGTCTTCGCGCTCGGCTGCGGACGCATGTTCGAAGGCACGCCTGACCAGTTCTGGGCCAGCCTCAGCCGCGTGAAGGCACTGCCCGTTGAAACCACGCTCTACTGCGCGCACGAATACACCGCCTCGAACGCAAAGTTCGCCCTCCACGCCGATCCGGACAACGCCGCGCTCGCTGCCTATGCTGCGGAAATCGCGGACAAGCGCAGTCGCGAAGAATGGACCGTCCCCACACGGCTGGACCGCGAACTGGCCACCAATCCCTTCCTGCGCGCCGATGATCCCGCGCTTGCAGAACGCTGGGGCGGCGGCTCCGCAGTGGAAACCTTCGCCGCGCTGCGCAGCGCCAAGGACAATTTCCGCTGATGCCGCAGACCACCGACACCGCACGCCGCATTACCCGCGTCACCTCGTTCGACGTCGCGGAAGAAGCCGGCGTCAGCCAGTCCACCGTCAGCCGCGCGCTCGCCGGCGATACCTCGATCAGCGAGCCCACCCGCCAGCGCGTGATCGCAGCGGCCGCGCGCCTCAACTACCAGGTCAACGAGAACGCTGCCCGCCTCCGCCGGGGCAAGACCGGCACGCTCGCGGTCGTGATGATCTGCCGCGCCGGGCAGGACCGCAAGGACCTCAACCCGTTCTACTTCGCGCTCCTCGGCAGCACCTGCGCGGCGGCTTCCGCGCGCGGCTACGAAGTTCTCGTCTCCTTCCAGGACAGCGCGGAGAACTTCTGGGGCCACTACGAGGAACGCCGCAAGGCTGATGGCATGATCGTCATCGGCACCAGCGAGAACACGCCGGCGTGGGAGTATTTCGGGCAGCTCGATCCAGCCACCAACTGGGTCTGCTGGGGCGCGCCGAGCGACGCCTTCCCCTGGGTGCGCAGCGACAACGAGGCCGGCGCCGCGCTCGCCGTGCGCCACATGCTGGTGCGCGGGTACGAGCGGATCGTCTGCCTCGGCTCGGAAACCTCGCCCCAGCGCCAGTTCAAGGAACGCTATGACGGCTATGCCTCCGCGATGCGCGATGCGGGCCGCGAGCCCGTTCTCCAGCGCATCGAACGCGGCTTGCCGCGCGAGGAGCAGGGCCGCCGCGCTGCGGCCGCGCTTGCGGAAAGTGGTCAGCCGTTCGACAGCATTTTTGCGGTGAGCGACGAGATCGCCCTCGGCGCGCTCAAGGAACTGGCAGGCCGCGGCTATGGCATTCCGGACCAGATCGGCATCGTCGGCTTCGACGGCGTGCGCGCGGGTGCCTGGTCAACCCCGCCGCTCACCACCATCGAATCCGATTTCGAAACCGCCGGCGCTCTGCTCGTAGAGCGCCTGCTTGCCGCCATGGCGGGCGAGCCCGAGACACCGCGCCGCGTGCCGGTGCGCCTTGTCGTGCGCGGCTCGACGCGGCCTTGATGTAACACGCCCCAGACCTCCATCCTGCTCACCCCAAGCCTGTCGCAGAGTGCTGGCCCGACCGCCGCGCATGATGCTTCGACAAGCCCGGCATGAGCGGTCTGGATCAAGGGATGACCGAGAAGAGACAGCCCCATGAAATTCGCCTTCCTCGCCTGCAGCACCACGCTGCCCGGCGCCCCGGACCGCCGCGCCGATGCCTTTGAGCACGATCAGCAGATGGCAGCCCTCGTCGCCGCGCTGCGCCTCGGCGAAAGCGTCACCGATATCGACTGGCAGGCCCCGCTAGAGGCCTTCGCCGGCTTCGATGCCGCGCTCATCGGCACGCCATGGGACTATTGGGACAACCGCGAGGCGTTCCTCGCCAAGCTGGATGCCATCGCCGCGCTTGGCGTGCCCGTCCACAATGCGCCCGCTGTCGTGCGCTGGAATATCGACAAGGGCTATCTGGCGGAACTCGGCGCGCGCGGCGTCGCGACGATCCCCACGCTCCTCATCGACAACCCCGGCCCCGCCGAAATTCTCGCCGCCTTCGATCATTTCGCCTGCGACCGCGTGGTCGTGAAGCGCCGCGTCGGCGCCGGAGCGGAAGGACAGTTCGACTTCACCCGCGACAATCCCCCGGCCGCCGATTGGCGCATGGGCCATGCCGCGCTGGTCCAGCCCTTTCTGCCCGGCATTGTCGATGAAGGCGAACATTCCCTCATCTTCATCGATGGCCAGTTCAGCCACGGCCTGATCAAACGCCCCGCGCCAGGCGACTACCGTGTGCAGTCGCTCTATGGTGGCTGGGATACCGCCGTCACCCCTGCGCCGGCAGACCTTGCCGCTGCCGAGGCCGTCGTTGCCGGCCTGCCCTTCCCTGCCCCGCTTTATGCACGGATTGATCTGGTGCGCGGCCCCGATGGCACTTTGCTGCTCATGGAAGCCGAAGTGATCGAGCCGTTTCTCTACCCGCTGCAAGGCCCCGAACTGGGGCCGCGCCTGCTGGCGGGCCTGCGCCGGCTTATTGCATCTGCGCCCTGAACGAGATCGTGAAGTTCGGCGGCGTCCCGGTGGAGCCAGCCATCGTCCCTTTGGGGTTCACGCAGATGAACTTCACCGCCGCATCGTAGGCCGTGGTCGGCGAATAGGTGCAGCCCGCGAAGGTTGTCGGCGCTGACGCAGCGTTGGAATATCGGATATCGGTGCCGGCGGTGAAGGTCAGCCCGCTGGTCGGCGTCCCTTGCGTGAAGGTCGGCGTGGCAGCGGTGCCCACCAGCATCTGGCTCGGCAGCGAATCGATCAGCAACACCGAATTGTTATCCACCGCCGTCGGCCCGGTGTTCGAGACGAGGATCGAATACTGCACGATCGCGCCCGGAATCATCTTCGGGTTGGTCGTGCCGTTGACCGGGTCTGAAAGCACGCTCGAGGTTTTCACCAGCGTGAGCGTGGCGTTCGATGCGCGCCGCGTGTTGGTGATGGTGCACGATATGACGTCGCCCATCTGCGGGGTCACCGTGCCGCCCGCCGCCGTGGGAAGCGTGGTTGTCGAACCGGTGGAGGCGTTCGTACAGGTCATCGCCGCGGTATATTGGGTCAGGCTCGTTGTCCCTGCGCCTACCTCCGTGAAGGCATAGGCCGTACCGGCAGACACCATCACTTGCGGCGTCGTGCCATTGGTCACGGTCGTGGTCGTACCCGTCGTGGTCGTCGTCGCTACGGTTGTCGAACCCTGGTTGATGTTCATCACGAACTGATCGGTGTTGAACCGCCGCCCGCCCGTGCCCAGTGCTTTGGTCAGCTGGAGGTGCGGAAACACCGTGTTGGTGAATGTACAGGTGACGAGGTCGCCGAACTGCAGCGCGCCGAAGCTGAAGTTGGTCGTGATCACCCCGCTCGGCAGCGGTGTGCTCGAGCTTACCGAATTGGTGCAGGTGAGGCTGCTGCGGTAGTCGGTCAGCGGGTTGGCGCTACCCGCCGCCATGCTTTGCGTCAGCGTCAGTGGCAGCGCCGACGCCGTCGTCAGCGTCGCTGCGGTGAACGGCCCGTTCCCTGTCCCGCTTGACGTCCCGCTCGCCAGGGTCGAGCCGCCCGACGTCGCGTTGATGTTGAAGGTGAACTGGTCCGCAGCCGATGCGCGCACACCGGTCAGCTGCAGGTTGAGCTTGATCGAGGCAAAGCGCACTGCAAACATCACGCCCTGCAGGCCGCCCCCGACAATCGTGGTATTCAGCGAAGTCGGCGTGCTCGAGCCCACGATATTTGCGCCGACTGTGTTCGGCACGCCCGTTACCGTGAATGTCTGGGTGCCAAGGCCCGTACTCGTTGGATAGGTCGTGCCGCTGATCGGCCCGGCATTGTCGAGCGCAACCCAGTTGCCACCATTGGTGGTGAAGGCGAGCGATTCGCCTTCGTTCGACGATTCGCCGTCCGCCGCCACGAACATGTAGCTGGTAATCTGGGAGACACCGGCAGGCGGCGTGAGCACGATGTTGCTGATCGCGGCGGTCGTCGTGCCCGCTGCCGTTTGGTAGAGGATGGGACGGCCACCAACGCCCAGAAACGCGGTGTTGCCGATGGCCGCGCCAGACCAGGAAGGCGCCGCCGCGCCGCCGATTGCCGCGCCGCTGATCTTCAGCGTGAAGGTCATCACGGTGCCGTCTGGCAGCGTATACGACATCGCCTGCCCAGCGGCGGAGCGCGCGGCGGTATCGTTGTAGCCCGAGAAATCGAGCCAGCAGTAAGAAGCCCAGTTGGCCGGACCGGTCGACCCTTGCGATGTCGCGTAATAGCAGCTTGCCGCTTCGGCGCGCTCCGCACCGAGCCCCAGCAGCAGAAACGCCAGAAGCAGCGCCGCGAATTGCCGGAATAGCCCGCAGGTCATGCCCAGCACCCAGTCCCGATCCTTCTCATGAAGCGAGGGACTAGGGGAAAACTCTTAGGACAGAGTTAACCATGCCCCGCCAACAGTCGCGGGGAATGGTCCGATGTGACAGTCAGTTTGCGAGACCGGCAATCGCGCCGTCAACAAGCGCCTTGTCGGCGCTGGCGCCGTGGTGCTGGGCGATCAGCTGGCCGGCCGCAGCAGCCGCGGCTGCAGCCGCGCGGGCACGCAGTTCCTCGACCGCAGCGCGTTCGGCAGCGGCGATTTTGTCGGTCGCCATCTTCTCGCGCCGCGCGATCATCGCGGTGGTGTCCACCTCGGCCTTGGCGATGATCGCCTGGGCCTCGTGGCGGGCATGCTCGACCATCGCCGCAGCGTCGGCTTCGGCGCCGGCGATCTTGGCGGCATATTCGGACCGCAGCGCCTCTGCCTCGGCACGAAGGGCCTTGGCGGCGTCCAGTTGCGCGCGGATCGCGGCAATCTTGGCATCAAGTCCGCCGGCAATCGCGCCGGGGACCTTCTTCCAGATGACGATCGCGAGGAACGCGGTCATCGAGAGCGCAACCCACATGCCAGGGGTAATGAACCCGAAAGCCACTGGCTCAGCGTGCTCCGCACCGTGCTCGGCGATATGTTCGGCGGCAGCCGCCAGCAGAGCAAAATTAGCCATGGAGAACGTCCTTCACCGCCGCGCGAGCGGCATCGGCCGCAACCGTCAGCCCGGCAACGCGGGCGGCGATGTCGGCAGCGGCTTCGGCCGCCACGGTTTCGATTTCAGCCAGCGCGCCGGCACGAGCAGCGGCAATTCGCCCCTCGGCTTCGGCGATCTTCGCCTCGGCGTCGGCACCAGCGACCGCGAGCCGCGCTTCGGCCGCCTTGGCGGCGTCGGCCTTGGCCGCAGCGATCAACGCCTGTGCTTCGCCCCGCTGCTTGGCGGCAGCGGCTTTCCACGCATCGTCCTGTGCTTCGGCTTCGCGGCGTGCCGCTTCTGCGGCCGCGAGGTCCGACGCGATCTTCTGATCGCGGCCTTCCATGGTCTCGAGGACCTTGGGCGCCATGCCCCGGCCAACGAGAAAGAAGACGGCGCCGAAAATGACCAGCATCCAGAAGATCTGGCTGGAGTACGTCGCGGCAAGCTGCGAAATCTGGGGCATTGGAGTTCCCGGGCGAACAGAACGATTGGCAGGTCGCTGAAAAACGGTGGAAGGGCCCGTGCTCCGGACCGAGATCCGGAGCACGGGCCCTTTCCGCAAGATCAGGCGACGAAGATCAGGATCATCGCCACGACGAACGAGAGCAGACCGAGAAGTTCGGCGGCCGCGAAGCCGATGAACAGTCGACCCTGCTGGCCGTCGGCAGCGCCCGGGTTGCGCAGCGCGCTCTCGAGGAACGAACCGAAGACGTTACCCACGCCGATGGCGGCCATGCCGGCGCCGATCGCAGCGAGACCCGCACCGATGAGCTTGGCGCTTGCAGGTTCCATGACTTAAACTCCCTTTTCTCTTAAAATCAGATGGATGGATACGATACTCAAGAACTCAGTGCAGATGCTCGGCGTCGTTGATGTACAGCGACGTGAGCAGCGCAAAGACGTAGGCCTGGATGCCAGCGACGAGGATCTCGAGCGCGCAGATGGCAACCATCAAAATGAAGCTGGGGATCGAGACGAGCCCCATGAAGAACGCGCCGGCGTTGGCGCCGCCTATCACGAAGCTGGAGAGCACTTCGAGCAGCACGTGGCCGGCCATCATCGCAACGAAGAGACGCAGGCCAAGGCTGAACGGGCGAACGAGGAACGAGACCAGTTCGATCACGAAGATCAGCGGGATCATCGGCAGCGGCGTGCCGTGTGGCACGAACAGCGAGAAGAAGTGGAAGCCGTGCTTCCAGAAGCCCACGACCAGAACGATCGCGAACGACATGATCGCCAGCACGCCCGTCGCGGTGAAATGGCTGGTGAAGGTGAAGGGGTGCACGCCGACGAGGCCGAGCGGCAGCAGGCCGAGCAGGTTCGCAAAGAGGATGAACATGAACAGCGAGAAGACGTAAGGAAGGTACTTGCGGCCTTCCTTGCCGACGTTCGCCGAAAGCATGTTTTCGATGAAGCCGGTCATCGTCTCGACCATCATCTGCCAGCGGCCGGGGACGAGCTCGCGCTTCATCCCGCCGAGCATGAAGGCGTAAAGCACCACCGCGGAAATCAGCATCCACAGCGCCGAATTGGTGAACGCGATGTTGAAACCGCCAAGGGCCCAGTGATCGGTGCCGAACAGCGGCTCGATCGTGAACTGGTGCATCGGATCAACTTTGGCTTCGGTTGCCACGCGCGAAAATCCCGTTTCCTGTTATGCCAAAACGGCCTTCCGATGCGGCCCCCGGTCCTGGGGCTCAATCGGAACGCCGGTTCGCAATCCGGATGATGTTTCTGAAGGCGACTGCGATCCCGAGGAACAGCATCACCATCAGGCCCCAGTGGCCGCGTCCGACGAACCAGTCAATGGCCACGCCAACCGCCGCACCCCCGATCATTCCCCCCAGCAGCTCGGCCAGTACCTGGTTGCCAAGGCGGTAGCCCGCGTCGGCGCCTTGCTGGCCGCTGCGCGTCCGCTCCGCTTCGTGACGCTTGGCCGCGGCAAGCCGCGCTTCAAGCGATGCGATCCGGGCATCCGCGCCGATGGGGTCCTCACGGTCAGGGTCGTCAACCATGCCAGCCTTCTTTCGCCTTCAAGCAGCGCAAGGGGCCTGGCGCGGGAAACGGTCCCCCGTCAAGGGCACCGGCCCTTTAGGAAGGGCGGCTTGGCAAGTCAACCGCAGCAGAAGGTGCTGTAAACGGCGGAATTGCGGCATGTGCGAAGACGCGCCCTGGATCATCGACCTGGCGCGCGTCTGTTTTTACCGCGATTTGAACTCAGGGGCAGCGCGAATCGCGCAGCGGCGGTGCGGACGTGCGCGTCTGCCAGCTGCCGTCGGGGCCCTGGTACTTCTCGCCCGGCGTCGTCTGCGAGATCAGCAGGCATCCCGATGTCAGCGCATATTCCTCCACCGTCGCATGGGCTGCAGCGGCCTTGTCGGCATAGACGGCCTTGCGCTTGATGTTGAGCTCGTCGATCACCGCCTTGAGCGAGGGGCTCGGGGGCATGACATAGCCGAGGTAGCCATCAACCTTCTCGCCCACCTGCCCGGCCGCGCGCGCCGCGGCATAGGCCGGATCGCGCTGCGCCTGCGCGGCGGCAGGGATCATGCCGGCCACGGCCAGTGCGGCGCCCGCCAGCCCGAGTTTTCCAAATGTGCGTGCCATCTCAGAAAATGTCCTTGTTATTGTCGATCGTCTGGCTGGCGTCTCCGGCCAGGCGATAGACCACTTCCTGCTTGATGTTGATGTTGAGCTCGATGACGATCGGCTTGTCGGGCGCCTTCACGGTAATGCACCCGCCCGTCAGCATCGAGCCTGCCGCCAACACGGCCGCGAGGCGCAATTGCCGCAGTCGTCTGCCTGTCCCCGCCATTCTGCCCAGCCCCTCAACCTTGATGGGCCACGTGGTTGCAGGGTTGCTGATCAACGTCAATTGCCGGCTCCTTTTGGCGTGGAACTGCTGACCGAAGGCTGAACGCCGCTGGCAGGTGGCTGCAAGGTTCTGGGAAGACCGCGGAACGCTCCCGGCGGCGGCTGCGGGTTCATCGAACTGATCAGGCTGTAGAATGGCGCGTGGATGTTGACGTTGAACTGCAGCGGCACCCTGGCGATCTGCCGGGTCAGGAAATTCTGCTTGGCATCCTTGCCCTGGCGGATGCCACTGAACTGGACGCGCGTGATCACGTCTCCGGCCAGATTGCCGTCCATGCCGATCGTCATGCTCGAATAATCCAGCGATTTCAGCGCGTCGAACGCGAAGTTCGCCATCATCGACAAGTCCTTGTAAGACAGGGCACCGACATAGGAGACGGTGCCGCCGGGCAGGCGCGACACCAGTTCGCCGCCGATGATGCGCCCCCCGCTGGCATCGAATTCCAGCGGCAGCACCCCGTCGAACACGCCGGTCGCCGAAAGGTTGGCCAGTTCCATCCGCTCGAGGAACTTGGCCGCATCGAGGTTCTCGATCTCGATCCGGAAGCGGCGCGGCTCGTTGACCGTCAGCCTGAGGTCCCCCGGTGACAGGCGCAACTTGCCGCCGAGGAACGGCCAGACGCCGCCGTTGATGCGCACGACCTGTCCCGGCAGCAGTTCGATATCGACCACGCCGTCGTTCACTTCGATCCCCGGGTTGGCCGAACCCACATGGAGGATCTGGTGCGGGGCCGTGGCCATGCCGATCAGATCGGTGAAGTGGAGCGTACCCGAAACGGCCTTCACCGGGCCGAATGCCGCCGCGAAATCGAACCCATCGGTGCCGAACGTGCCGGTGCTGGTCAGGGTCCTGTCCGTCCAGTCGACCCGCCCGGTCCCGCGCACCGTTCCTTCGGCGAGCGCGATCACGCCCTTGAACTGCGGCGCCAGCGTATCGACCTGCAGCCCGCCGACCTTGCCGGGCACGATCTTGCGCTTGTCGAAGACAAGGCCATCGACCGCGAGATCGGCGTGGCCGCGTGCCGTGGCGAGATCATGCGCCAGGCTGACCCGCACCACCTCGGCCCTCGAATCCGGTTCGCGCAGCACCGCCTCGGCGGCGATGCGGTTATCCTTCAGCGTGAGGACAGCATTCTCGCCGGCCAGCGTCTTGAACCGCGCCGGCTGGAACCGGTCGGCGGCGGCAAAGTGCACACCGCTGAGGGTCAGCGCGCCCTCGGCAAAGCGCCAGTCGCCCGCCGCATCGGTCAGGTCGATCGGCACGGCGGCGAGCCTCGCGTCGACGCCGCCGAACGTGCCTGCGAAGTCCTTGCCGAGGCGCGCGACCAGATTGGCCAGCTTCACCCGCGTCGCCGCCTCGCCCTGCCCCAGCGTGACGTCCGCGCCGCGCAGCGTCAGCGTGCCGGGCCAGGCAAGGCCAACCGGCCCGGTGCTCAAAACCAGCGGTGTTTCGCCAAGCCGCCCGCTGAGCGCGAGGGCGGACATGCCAAGGGCCGCGCTGAAGCCCCCCGCGCCATAGCGCACGATCGCCTGCCCCCCTGCCGGACAGACCGTCAGCTGCCGCCGGTCCAGCGTGACGGCCCCCACCTGGAGGCTGGTGAACGCCGGCGTCACGCAGCGCTCCCACAGCGCGAGATCGCCGCGCGGGCTGATGGTTCCGGCAATCGGCAGGCTGAGGCCGCTCACCGCGCCGCCGGGGATCGCGCCCGATGCCTCGGCGATACCGCTGAAGGTCAGCGCGCCGCCCGGCCCCTGTGCCACCTCGAGCAAGGGCAGCGCCAGCATGTCCGCCCCGCTGCGATAGGCGGCCATTCGCAGCTTCAGCGCCGGCCGGCCGCCCGCACCCGGCTCCATCCGCCCGGTGATCGGCGGCAGGCCCTCGCCCGCCATCGCGAAATTGCCCGCAAGGCTCGGCAGGCGGCCCGGCTGCGAGGCGACCTGCAGGCGCGACACCGAGAGCAGCGCCGCCCCGCTGCCGCCGCGCACCGCCGCGCTCGGCGCAACGAGGCTCCATTTCACGCCCTCGCGGCGCAGCACCACATCGCCCGCCAGCCGGCTGCCGCGCTCCTCGCGTGCCAGCGCGCCGCGCAGCCGGGCGAGCAACGGCGCGGCCAGTGTGCCTTCTGCGGCGGCGGCGGCCCCGGCAAGGGCGCGTTCGGTCGCGGCCCCTCGCGCGAGTCCCCGGCCCGAAACCGCGCCGCGCAGCACCACGCTCTCCCCGCCCGCCTTCACATCGAGATCGCCGTCAATCCCGAGCGTTCCTGCCACCAGACCTGCCGTGCGCACCCCGGCAGCTTCGCTCACCACGTGCCCGCGCAGTTCGCCCAGCTTGAACACGAGTTCGCCGCCAAGCGCGAGGCGCGAGGCGGCCATGCCCCGCGCGGCCAGCGTGCCCGCTTCCAGCTTGCCCCTGATCGCCGCGCCGCCAAGGTCCTTGTCGCCCGTCACGTCGAGCGCCAGCGCGGCAGGTCCGGTGGACAGGTCCTTGCCGCAGGTCAGCCCGTTCAGCCGCACCGGCCCGGCAAAACGCGGCCGGCCGTCCGCCACCGAGATCGCGCCATAGGCCGTCAGCCGCGCGCCGCTGCATCCGCCCGCCGCCACCTGCGGCATGATCGCGGCCAGCGTGCCCTTGAAACCGCCGGCCAGATTGCCCGTCCCGTCTGCCTTGACGGCCAGACGGCCAAATTCGCTTTCGAGCACGGCGCGGCCGTCGATCACCGTGAGGTCAAGATCGGGCAGTCCTGGCGCGTTGCCCGATGGCGCGTTGGCCAGCACCACCTTGTCGAGCGCGCCAAGGCTCAGGTGGCCCTGGCGGTATGCGCCGTAAAGCCTTGGCCGCACGAGAATGATCTGCCCGATACGCGGCCCCGTCAGCCCATAGGCCAGCCGCACTTCGGCACGCTCGACGGTGAGATCGGGATGTGCAGGATCGCCGATCACGATGCCCCGCAGGATCTGCCGGTCCGCACTGATCGACTCGATCGTATAGCGCCCCGGCAGGCCCATCTGCGCCAGTTGGCGGTCGATCAGGCCACCGGCGATCTGCTCGCGCGCCGACCACAGGCCCACGGCAAGCGCCGCCAGCACTCCCGCCGAAACCAGCGCAAGCCGGCGCCGCTTTCCGGTTTGCCGCACCGCCGGCGCACCGCCCGGCGATTCGTTCATAGGCTCTGCATCGTCCGGCATTGCCGCTCTTGTTGCCCAGCCGGACGGGCGACGCAATGCCGCGGCTTGCACCGCGCGGCAGAGGCAGGCACATTCGCGTTCAGCCCATGGACGATCCGCCCAGCCTCTTTCCCCAGCCCGCGCGCACCCTTTCTGACAAGGACCGCGTGCGCGAAGCGGGGCTCGATCCGTCCGGTCACCGCGCGCGCCTCAGGAAGCGGCTGCTCGAGGGCGGGGACGATGCGCTGGGCGATCACGAGGTCATCGAATATCTCCTGATGACCGCGATCCCCCGGCAGGACGTCAAACCGCATGCGCGCATGCTGCTCCAGCGCTTCGGCAGTCTGGCCGGGGTGCTCAACGCCGATGCGCAGACGCTCATGGGCGTGCCGGGGATCAAGGAGGCGGCGGCGGCCGCGCTCAAGATCGTCGGCATTTCGGCGCGGCGTCTCGCCCGGCAGACCGTGCGCGAGGAGCCGGTCCTGTCCAGCTGGCAGGCGCTGCTCGATTATCTCCACATCGACATGGCCCACCTCAACCACGAACGGGTGCGGGTGCTCTATCTCAACACGCAGAACCGGCTGATCCTCGATCAGATCGTGAGTGACGGCACGCTCGATGAATCGGCGATCTACACGCGCGAGATCATCGCCAAGGCGATGGCCATCGGCGCTGCCGCGCTGATTCTGGTGCACAATCACCCCTCGGGCAGCCCGGAGCCCAGCCGCGCCGATATCCAGATCACGCAGAAGATCATCGAGGCCGGCCGGTTGCTGGGCGTCACGGTCCACGATCACGTGATCATCGGGCGGCAAGGCCATGTCAGCCTCAAGGCCAAGGGCCTGATCTGACATGTGCGTCGCCGCTGCCGCCTTCCGCGTGCACCCGCGTTGGCGCCTTGTCGTCATCGGCAACCGCGACGAGTTCCACGTACGCCCCACCGCGCCGCTGGCCCGCTGGGACAACGGCGTGATCGCCGGGCGCGATCTGCAGGCCGGCGGAACCTGGCTGGGTGTGAATGACGCGGGCCGCTTCGCGCTCGTCACCAACCTGCGCGTCGATGGCTACCCCCTCCCCCACCTCGCCTCGCGCGGCGCACTGGTCACCGACTGGCTGGCGGGACACGAACCCGCCGCGCCGGAAACCATGAACCCGTTCAACCTCTTCATGGCCGATGCTCAGGGGGCCTGGCACCTCACCAACCACCCAGCAGTCCGCCGTCGCTCCCTCGCCCCCGGCATCCACGGACTCTCGAACGGCCCGCATGAGCAGCCCTGGGCCAAGACAACTGCACTCCAGTCTGCGCTCGGCCGGTGGCTGGATACGGGCCGCGATGATCCCGACCCCCTCCTTGCCGCGCTGGCGGATCAGACCGAGCTTGCCGGAGAGGGCCCCGAAGCCCGTTTCTCCTCCGTCTTCATCCGCAATCCGCTCTACGGCACGCGCTGTTCCACCATTCTCACCATCGCGGCAGACGGCGCCGCGCGCATCATCGAGCGCCGCTTCGATGATGCTGGCCAGACCACGGGCGAGACCGACCTCACCTTCACAACCTGAAGCGTGCCCCTCTTGCCTTCCCGGCCACCGCCTCCTAGCGGCTCCCCCACGTAAGCCCGCTTGAGGAGTCGCCCATGGTCCCCCGTTATGCCCGCCCCGCGATGACCGCGATCTGGGAGCCGGAAGCGCGCTATCGCATCTGGTTCGAGATCGAGGCGCACGCGACCGAGAAGCTCGGCGAGCTTGGCGTCGTCCCGCCGTCCGCCGCCAAGGCGCTGTGGGACTGGTGGGCCACCAATCCGGCCATCGACGTTGCCGCCATCGACGCGATCGAGGCGGTCACCAAGCACGACGTCATCGCCTTCCTCGATTGGGTGGCCAAGGAAGTCGGCCCCGAAGCCCGCTTCATGCACCAGGGCATGACAAGCTCCGACGTGCTCGACACCACGCTGAACGTCCAGCTGACGCAGGCCGCCGATATCCTCATCGCGGACATCGACGCGCTGCTGGACGCCATCAAGCGCCGCGCGGTGGAGCACAAGTACACGCCCACCATCGGCCGCAGCCACGGCATCCATGCCGAGCCGACCACCTTCGGCCTCAAGCTCGCGCAGGCCTATGCCGAGTTCGACCGCTGCTGGGCGCGCCTCGTCGCCGCGCGCGCCGAAGTCGCCACGTGCGCCATTTCGGGCGCCGTCGGCACCTTCGCCAACATCGACCCTGCCGTCGAAGCCCATGTCGCCGAAAAACTTGGGCTGAGCGTCGAACCCGTCTCGACGCAGGTCATCCCGCGCGACCGGCACGCCATGTTCTTCGCCGTGCTCGGCGTGATCGCCAGCAGCATCGAGCGCCTCGCCACCGAAGTGCGCCACTTGCAGCGCACCGAAGTGCTGGAGGCGGAGGAATACTTCTCGCCCGGCCAGAAGGGCTCCTCGGCGATGCCGCACAAGCGCAACCCGGTGCTGACGGAAAACCTCACCGGCCTCGCCCGCGTGGTCCGCTCCGCCGTCACGCCTGCGCTGGAGAACGTCGCCCTGTGGCACGAGCGCGATATCTCGCACTCCTCGGTCGAGCGCTACATCGGCCCGGACGCGACGATCACACTCGATTTCGCGCTCGCCCGCCTCACCGGCGTGATCGACAAGCTGCTCGTGTACCCTGAGCGGATGCAGAAGAACCTCGACCGCATGGGTGGCCTCGTCCACTCGCAGCGTGTGCTCCTCGCGCTCACCCAGGCGGGCCTCACGCGCGACGATTCCTACCGGCTCGTCCAGCGCAACGCGATGCAGGTCTGGCAGTCGGACGGCCAGCTCTCGCTGCTCGAACTGCTGAAGGCCGATCCCGAAGTCAGCGCGGTGATGAGCGCGCAGGAACTCGAGGACAAGTTCAACCTCGATTACCATTTCAAGGCCGTCGACACGATCTTCGCCCGCGTTTTCGGGGCGTAAGGCAGGACTCGCCTTGCGCGCCAAAGCGGACTAGCTTGGTCCGAAACAACGCGAGGGGACCCGCATGAAATCACTGCGCACGATCCTGTGGCTTGTGATCGTGGCCGCGCTGGCCGCCTTTTCCGCCGCGAACTGGCAGCCGGTCGAACTTCACGTCTGGCAGGGCCTCGTTCTCGATACCAAGCTGCCCGCGCTCGTCATCGCCGCGTTCCTCCTCGGCCTCGTCCCCATGTGGCTGATCCACCGCACCACGCGCTGGCGGCTCTCGCGCCGCATCGCCAATCTTGAAACCACGCTGGCCGGAAGCGCCTCGCTCTCCTCCACCCAGCTCGACGCCGCATCGAAGAAAGCAAACGAAGCCCCATGAGCAATCCCGTCTATCTCGCGCTTGATCTCCCGCGTCTCGATGCCGCCATCGCGCTGGCGCAGAAGGTCAGGGGCCATATCGGCGGGGTGAAGCTCGGCCTCGAATTCTTCTGCGCGCACGGCCACCACGGCGTCCACGAAGTGGCAAAGCTGGGCCTTCCGGTTTTCCTCGACCTCAAGCTGCACGACATCCCCAACACTGTCGCCGCCGCGATGCAGTCGATCCACGTGCTTGAACCCGCGATCGTCACGATCCACGCCGCCGGCGGCCGTGCGATGATGGAAGACGCCAAGGCCGCTGCGGGCGAGCACTGCAAGGTTGTCGCGGTCACCGTCCTCACCAGCCTCGATGACGATGACCTCGCCGGTGTCGGCGTTCCGGGCGGCGCGCACGATCAGGCGCTGCGGCTGGCCGATCTGGCGCAGGAAGCCGGGCTCGATGGCATCGTCTGTTCGGGCCACGAAGTCGGCGCGATCCACAAGCGCTGGAAGAACGGCTTCTTCGTCGTCCCCGGCCTTCGCCCCGATACCGGGCATACCGCGGACCAGAAGCGCATCGTCACCCCCGCCGCCGCCCGCCGCGATGGGGCCAGCGTCCTCGTCATCGGCCGCCCGATCAGCCGCGCCGAAGACCCCGTCGCCGCGGCCCGCGCCATCGAAGCCACGCTCTGAGTCAGCCCGCCATGATCGCCTACCGGATTGCACAAGCATCTGACGCGCAAAAGCTGCGCGCCCTGATCGAAAGCGGCTACAGGGGCGAAAGCGCGAGACAAGGTTGGACAAACGAGGCCGATCTGCTCGACGGAAACCGCACCACGCCCGAGGAAGTCGCCGCGATGATTGCGGCGCCCGAGAAACGCGTCCTTCTGGCCGAACAGGATGGCACACTGATTGGCACGGTCACGGTCACCGATCTAGGCGACGGCCGCGCGTATATGGGTTTGCTTTGCGTTTCTCCCACCTTGCAGGCCGGTGGCCTTGGGAGCGCCCTACTCAGCGAAGGGGAGGGTCTTGCCGTCAGGGAATTCGGCGCGCGGGTCGTTGAAGGCATGGTACTTCATGTCCGCACCGATCTCATCGCGTACTACGAACGGCGCGGCTACAGCCGCACCGGCGAACTGCGGCCCTTCCCGCTGCCGATGGATGTGCCCTACAAGATGGTCGTGCTCGAGCGGTCCATCTCCTGAAGCACTTCTGTCATCGCGGTTCAGCCCCGCGAAAGGCCCCTCGCCCCACATGGGCGGCCACTTCTCAAGGGGACAAACCGATGACAACCACCTCCACCTCGCTCCTGATGGCCGCCGCGCTTGCTGCTGCCGGTGCCGCCTCGCCCGCCATGGCGCAGAGCATGTCCTCCGCTCCGGTGGTCGCCCCCGGCAATGCGGTTCTGACCCTCAGCGCCGATGGCAAGTCGACCCGCACGCCCGATCTCGCCGTGTTCAGCGCAGGCGTCACCACGCAGGCCAAGACCGCGTCGGCCGCCCTCTCGCAAAACGCCGAGCAGATGAACGCGGTGATTGCCGCGCTCAAGGCCAGTGGCATTGCCGAGCGCGACATCCAGACCAGCAACCTCTCGGTCAATCCGCTCTACGGCCAGCCCCGCGCCGATGCGAACGGCAACGTTTCCGGCGATCCCGTGATCATCGGCTATCAGGCGAGCAACCAGGTCGAGGTCAAGCAGCGCAAGATCGGCAACTACGGCAAGACGATCGACACGCTGGTGAACGCCGGGGCCAATCAGATCAGCGGCCCCTCGTTCCAGCTGGAGAGCCCCGACGCCGCCAGCGACGAGGCCCGCCTCGACGCGATGAAGAAGGCCCGCGCCCGCGCCGAACTCTATGCCAAGGCGGCCGGCCTCACCGTCAAGCGCATCCTCACCATCAGCGAGAGCGGCGGCTATGCCCCGCAGCCGATGGTGATGTTTGCCCGCGCCGAAAAGATGATGGCCGCCGCGCCCAGCCCGGTTGCGGCAGGCGAAGTGCAGGTTGCTGCATCCGTGACGGTGACGTTCGAGCTGGGACAGTAAGGGAAAGCCCACCCCTTCCCCCTCCCGCAAGCTGGAGGGGGAGGGGTGGGACAGCGGTCAGGCGACAGGATTTGACCCGCAAACCCCGACCCCCTATCCGCACGCCATGCCTGCCCCCGAAATCAAGATCTGCGGCCTCACCTCCCCCGCAGCCCTCGAGGCCGCCATCGCCGCGCGCGCCGATTACGCTGGCCTCGTCATCTTCCCGCCCAGCCCGCGGCACCTCGCACTCGCCGATGCCGCCGCACTCGCCGCGCGCGCCGCGGGCCGGATCAAGCTCGTCGGCCTCTTCGTCGATGCCGCCGAAAGCCTTGTCGCCGAAGTGGTCGCCGCAGCCTCGCTCGATGTGATCCAGCTTCACGGCAAGGAAGACCCGGCGCGCGTCGCCGCGATCCGCGCCGCTTTCGGCAAGCCCGTCTGGAAGGCCACCGCCGTCTCCGCCCGTGACGACATCACCCGCGCCGAAACCTTCGCCGGTGCCGCCGATCTCGTCCTGTTCGATGCCAAGCCCCCCAAGGGTGCGGCGATGCCCGGCGGCCTCGGCCTCGTGTTCGACTGGACCTTGCTCGCCGGCTACAAGGCCCCGCTCCCCTGGGGCCTCGCTGGCGGCCTCTCCCCCGCCAACGTCGCCGAAGCCGTCCGCGTGACCAAGGCCCCGCTGGTCGACGTCTCTTCCGGCGTCGAAAGCGCGCCCGGGGTGAAGGACGAGGCCCTGATCAAGCAGTTCTGCCGCGAAGCCCGCGCCATCTGATTGCCCTAAAGCCGCACAAATCTGGACAAGCGCGCGCCCCTCTGCCAAGCGAGGCCGCATGAACGCGCCCATCCCCAACAGCTTCCGCAACCAGCCCGACGCACAGGGCCATTTCGGCCAATTCGGCGGCCGCTATGTCGCCGAAACGCTGATGCCGCTGATCCTCGATCTCGAAGCGGAATATCGCAAGGCCAAGGCCGATCCCGCCTTCCACGCCGAGTTCGATGATCTGCTCGAGCACTATGTCGGCCGCCCCAGCCCGCTCTATTTCGCCCCGCGCCTGACGGAAGAACTGGGCGGCGCGCAAGTCTGGTTCAAGCGCGACGAGCTCAATCACACCGGCGCGCACAAGATCAACAATTGCATCGGCCAGATCCTCCTCGCCATCCGCATGGGCAAGACGCGGATCATCGCGGAGACGGGCGCAGGCCAGCACGGCGTCGCCACCGCCACCGTCTGCGCGCGCTTTGGCCTGCCCTGCACGATCTTCATGGGCGCGACCGACGTTGCCCGCCAGCAGCCCAACGTGTTCCGCATGAAGCTGCTGGGCGCCGAAGTCGTCCCCGTCACCGCTGGCGCCGCCACGCTCAAGGACGCGATGAACGAGGCGCTGCGCGACTGGGTCGCCAATGTCCACAACACCTTCTACATCATCGGCACCGCCGCCGGCCCGCACCCCTATCCGGAGCTTGTCCGCGATTTCCAGAGCGTGATCGGCAAGGAAGCCCGCGCCCAGATGCTTGCCCGCGTGGGCCGCCTCCCCGATCTGCTCGTCGCGGCGATCGGCGGCGGCAGCAATGCCATCGGCCTGTTCCACCCCTTCCTCGATGATCCCAGCGTCAAGATGATGGGCGTCGAAGCTGCGGGCCACGGGCTTGATCAGCTCCACGCCGCCAGCCTCGCGGGCGGCCGCCCGGGCGTGCTCCACGGCAACAAGACCTACCTCCTGCAGGACGAGGACGGCCAGATCCTCGAAGGCCACTCGATCTCGGCGGGCCTCGATTATCCCGGCATCGGCCCCGAACACGCCTGGCTCAAGGAAACCGGCCGCGTGCAGTATACCTCGGTGACCGACACCGAAGCGCTCGATGGCTTCCAGCTGCTCTGCCGCACCGAAGGCATCATCCCCGCGCTGGAACCCGCCCACGCCATCGCCGCGGTCAAGAAGATTGCGCCGACGATGGACAAGGACGCGATCATCCTCGCCAACCTCTGCGGCCGCGGCGACAAGGACATCTTCTCTGTCGCGGAGCATCTGGGGGTGAAGCTGTGACCCGCCTCGCCTCCGCCTTCGCCAAGGGCCACCCCGCGCTCGTCTGCTTCGTCACCGCGGGTGATCCGACGCCCGCCGCCACGCCCGCCATCCTCGACGCGCTCGTCGAGGGCGGCGCCGATGTGATCGAGCTGGGCATGCCCTTCACCGATCCGATGGCCGATGGCCCGGCGATCCAGCGCGCCAATCTGCGCAGCCTCGCCGCCGGGACCAAGACCGCTGATATCCTGCAGATGGCCACCGATTTCCGCGCGCGCCATCCGGATGTGCCGCTGGTCCTCATGGGCTATGCCAACCCGATGATCACGCGCGGGCCCGAATGGTTCGCCGCCGAAGCCGCCAAAGCCGGTGTGGACGGCGTGATCTGCGTCGATATCCCGCCCGAGGAAGACGGCGAGCTCGGCCCCGCCCTGCGCGCCGCCGGGATCAGCCCGATCCGCCTCGCCACCCCCACCACCGATCACGCGCGGCTGCCCGCTGTGCTCGATGGCTCTTCGGGCTTCCTCTACTATGTCTCGGTCGCGGGCATCACCGGCAAGCAATCCGCCGCGCTCGCCTCGATCGAGGAAGCCGTCACCCGCATCAAGCAGACCGCGACGATCCCCGTCGCCGTCGGCTTCGGCGTGCGCACGCCCGAACAGGCCGGCCCCATCGCCCAGGTGGCGGACGGCGTCGTCGTCGGCTCGGCGCTTATCGACATCATCGCCGAACATGGCGACAAGGCCGCCGGCCCGGTGCGCGAACTCGTTGCCGCGCTCGCCCATGCGGTCCACAATGCAAGAAAGGTCGAAGCATGAGCTGGCTGACCCGCGTCCGCAATTCGCTGCCCTTCTCGCCCAAGCGCGACACGCCGGACAACCTCTGGATCAAGTGCCCTTCGTGCAGCGAAATGCTGTTCACCAAGGAGTACGAGGAAAACCTCTCGGTCTGCCCGCGCTGCGATCACCACGGCCGCATCGGCGCGACAGAGCGGCTGTCGCAGCTGCTCGATGCCGGGTTCGAGGTGCTGCCCGCTCCCAAGGTGCGTGAAGACCCGCTCAAGTTCCGCGACACCAAGCGCTATACGGACCGGCTCAAGGCCGCCCGCGCCGCCAACCCGCAGCCCGATGCGCTCACCGCAGCCGTCGGCAAGATCGAGCGCCACAAGGCCGTCGTCGGTGTGCAGGATTTCGGCTTCATGGGCGGCTCGATGGGCATGGCCGTGGGCGATGCCTTCATCGCCGCCACCGAAGCCGCGATTGCCAACAAGTGCCCCTTCATCGCCGTGACGGCGGCGGGCGGCGCGCGCATGCAGGAAGGCATCATCAGCCTCATGCAGATGCCGCGCACCACTGTCGCCATCAACCGCATGCGCGCGGCGGGCCTGCCCTACATTGTCGTCCTCACCGATCCGACCACCGGCGGCGTGACGGCCAGCTATGCCATGCTGGGCGACATCCAGATCGCCGAACCCGGCGCGCTCATCGGCTTTGCCGGCCAGCGCGTGATCCAGGACACGATCCGCGAAAAGCTCCCCGAAGGCTTCCAGCGCGCCGAATACCTCCACGCACACGGCATGATCGATATGGTCGTGAAACGCCACGAGCTGAAGGCCACGCTGGCGAAGACCATCGGCTACCTGATGGCCGCGCAGGCCGCGTAAGCCAGATCCTCCCCATTTTCACAAAGTGCAAATGGGGAGGTGGCAGCCCGAAGGGCTGACGGAGGGGTAAACCTTGCGCGACTTCGCCATTTCCGAAAACCCGCGCGTGCAGGCGCAGCTGGACCGTCTCGGCGCGCTCTCCCTCCCGCAAGGCCGCCTCGGCCTCGATACCGTGCGCGACATCTGCGCCCGCCTCGGCAATCCGCAGCGCCGCCTGCCGCCGGTGTTCCACGTCGCCGGCACCAACGGCAAAGGCTCGACCTGCGCGTACCTGCGCGCGATCCTCGAAGCGCAGGGCCTCGTGGTCCACACCGCCACCAAGCCGCACCTCGTCCGCTACAACGAACGCATCCGCGTCGCCGGCAAGCTCATCAGCGACGGAAGCCTCGCCGATCTCCTCGAACGCGTGCTCGATGCCTCCGCAGACCTCGGCCCCAGCTTCTTCGAAGTGACCACCGTCGCCACTTTCCTCGCGTTTGCGGAAACCCCGGCGGACGCCTGCGTCATCGAAACCGGCCTCGGCGGCCGCCTCGATGCCACCAACGTCCTCGAAAACCCCGCCGTCTGCGGCATCGCCACGCTGGGCATCGATCACGAGGCCTTCCTGCTGGTGCCCGAAGCAGGCACGCCCGCCGATCCGCTAGCCCGCATCGCCTTCGAGAAGGCCAGCATCGCCAAGCCCGGCGCGCCGCTCGTCGTCCAGAGCTACGCCGAAAGCCCCCTCGCCAGCGTCCTTGCCACGGCCAGCCACATCGGCGCGCCCGTCGCCCTGCGCGGCCGCGACTGGTGGGCTGAAACCGGCGAGACCATCGCATACCGCGACGCGAGGGGCACCCTCAGCCTTCCCCTGCCGACGCTGGCAGGCTCGCACCAAGCCGACAACGCCGCTCTCTCCGTCGCCATGCTGCGCCACCAGAACATCGTTCCGGTCAGCCCCGAAGCCATGGCCGAAGGGATCAAGGCCGCCCGCTGGCCCGCCCGCCTGCAGCGCCTCGGTGCGGGGCCGCTCACCGCGCTCGCAGGCCAGCGCACCGTCTGGCTCGACGGCGGCCACAACCCCGACGCCGGGCAGGCCATCGCCCGCCACTTTGCAGACTCCGCGCCGCTTCACCTCGTCATGGGCATGCTGACAAGCAAGGACCCCAGCGCCATCCTGCGCCCGCTCGAAGGCAAGCTCGCCTCGGTCTCCATCGTCCCCGCCCCCGGCCACGAAGCCCACAGCCCCGCAGACTTCGCGCCCTTCACCGCGCTTCCGGTGCGCAGCTTCGCCAATGTTGCCGAAGCCCTCGCCGCACTGCCGGCGGAGGGCGATGTGCTGATTGCAGGCTCGCTCTACCTCGCAGGCGATGTGCTCAAGCGGAACGACGAAGCGCCGGACTAAGCTGCTGCTTCATCAGGGGGTCGCACTGCCGTGTCCCGCGCCACCCGCACCCATTCCGCGCACACGAACAGCACCGCCACCAGCCCCGCCGCCGCCGTCCAGCGAAACACCGTGGCATAGCCGTAGAGGTCAAACGCCTCCCCCGCGATCCCGCGCCCCAGCGAGCCGATCAGGAACGTCAGCGAAGACATCAGCGCATATTGCACCGCCGTGTACTGCTTCGAAACGATTCCGGAGAGATAGGCCACGAAGGCCGCCCCCGCGATACCGGTCGAGATATTCTCGAAGCTGATCGCCAGCAGCAGCCGGATCATGCGCGGATCGAAGCCGAACAGCGCGAAGAGCGTGTGGAGGCCGATGGCCTTGCCCACCGCATCGATATGCACCGCGCCCTCGGCCAGATCGGCATAGACGAAGTTGCCCAGCATCGGCAGCACCGCCCCGATCAGGATCGTCGGCATCCGCCCCAGCCGCAGGAACAGATAGCCGCCCAGGCTGATCCCCGCGATGGTCATGAAAATGCCGAAGACCTTGGAGGCAAACGCCACCTCGTCCTTCGAATAGTGCAGGAAATCGAGGTAGAACGGGAAGGCGAAGCTCGACCACACGTTGTAGCACAGCGTGTAGGTGAGGATCATGCCGATCACCACCAGCACCCCCCAGCCCAGCCGCGCGACCAATTCCGCCAGCGGTGCGATCAGTGCCACGTAAAGGTGGTTCGCCGCCGTCCGCGCCGCCGAACGCCGCGTGTCGGGCGCGGTCAGCACGGCGCGGCCCTGCCTGCGCATGGCATTGGTCACCGCCGCCACCATGAGCGGCACGGCCACCGTCGCCGCCACGATCAGCGGCCCGAACTCGCGCGTGAAATCACCGACCGAGGGGTGCTTCTCCCCCGGCCCCAGCGGGCTCAGCATCACCACCATGAAGCGCACGATGGTGCCGATGGCCCAGGCCCAGCTCGTGCCCACGATCAGCAGCGCGATCCCCCGCGCATTGGGGGTCAGCTCGCCCGGCTGCGCCAGCGCGGCGTGGAGCGTGCCCTGCTCCGGCCTTGGCGTATCGGGCGCGCGCAGGGTCACCACGCAGATTAGGCCGATCAGCCCCGCCATCAGCAGATAAACGAGCGGCCACGACATCCGCCCCGCCATGACCAGCGCCAGCGCGCCCCCGACAATCGAGGCAATCCGGTATCCGAACTGGTAGATCGAAGAGAGCAGCTCGACCGGCGTATCCACGTCAGCCACGTCGATCCGCCAGGCATCGACCGCCACGTCCTGCGTCGCAGACGCCAGCGCGGCGAGAAACGCGAACAGCGCGAACGTCCCGATGGCCTGCGCGGGATCGGTCGCCGCCAACCCCGCAAAGCCCAGCACCAGCACGATCTGGCACAGCAGGATCCAGCTCTTGCGCCGCCCCAGCGCCTCCAGCCCCGGCAGCGCCATGCGGTCCACCAGCGGCGACCACAGGAACTTGAACGAATAGGAAAGCCCGATCCACGAAAGCACGCCGATGGTGGCAAGGTCGATCTTCACCTCGCCAAGCCACGCGTTGAGCGTGCCCAAGAGCAGCGCATAGGGCAGGCCGGAGGAAAAGCCGAAGCCCAGCATGGTCGCAGACTTGCGCGTGCGCAGCGCCACCATCAGCAGGCGAAACCCCTTGGGGCGCGGCGGCTTTTCCGCTTCCGTCGCTGTGGATACCCCGGTCGAAGCCATGCGAAACCCTTGTCCCCGCTGTCAATTTACCCTGCATGCTAAGCGGCAAATTGCGCTATGCCTAGCGCCGGAGAGTGATGAAACCGGGGGAGAGCCGCGAAATGGCCACCACTGAACGAGCGATGCGGCCCACCGTTGGCCAGCTGGAACTGGCCCGCCTGGTCGCGGCAGGCGTCGGCCGCAAGGCTGCCGCGATCACCCACGTGCCCGCCAGCGTCTATACCGATCCCGCCCACTGGGCGCGCGAGAAGGCCGCGCTGTTTGACCGCGCCCCGCAAGTCGTCGCCCCTTCCGCGCTGCTGCCCGATCCCGGCATGGCCGTGCCCCACGATGCCACCGGCAGGCCCCTGCTCCTCACCCGCGACGCCGCCGGCAAGGCGCATGTCTTCCTGAACGTCTGCCGCCATCGCGGCACGCGGCTCGTCGAAGGCGGCGAAGTCCAGTGCACCAAGCGCCTCGTCTGCCCCTATCACGCCTGGACCTACAGCACCGATGGCAAGCTCCTCGCCCTGCCCCGGCCCGATACCTTCCCTGCCTTCGATCAGTCGTCCCACGGTCTGATCGAGCTCCCCAGTCTCGAAGCCGGCGGCCTGATCTGGTTCGCGCCCCAGCAGGCCGATTTCATGCAGGCCGATTTCGCGCAGGCCGCCGAAATCAGCGCCGATTTCGCGGCGGCAGACCTTGGCGCGCACCATCTCTATGCCCGCCGCACGCACCGGGTCGCCTCCAACTGGAAGCTGATCATGGATGCCTTCCTTGAAAGCTACCACGTCCAGCGCCTCCACGCCCGCACCATCGGCCCCTATTTCAAGGACGGGGTGACGGCGGGCGACGAGGTCGGCCCGCACATGCGCTCGCTCGTCGGCCGCGCGACCGAACTCGAGGGCGTCGACCTTGCCGATTGGCCGGCCCTGCGCCGCGTCGCCACGTTCGCCTACCAGCTCTTCCCTGCCACTGTCATCGTCATCAGCCCGGACTACGTGAACCTGATGACGATCATGCCGCAGGCGCACGATCTCACCCTCGTCGAGGATTTCATGCTGATCGCCGAGGCTCCGCAGACCGAAAAGGCGGAGGACCACTGGCGCCGCAGCTGGGACTTGCTGGACGGGCAGGTCTTCGGCGCCGAAGACTTCCGCGCCGCCGAACTTGGCCAGCAGGGCCTGACCTCAGGCGCAATCACGGAGCTTACACTTGGCACGCTCGAAGGCGGCATCCGCCGCTTCCACGAGATCTGCCAGCGCGAGATTGCCGCCTACGAAGCCCCCTGACACGAAGCAGGGTGACGCGGCGCGCGCTCCGGCGTAAGGGCAAGCGATGGCATTCCCCCCCAAAGACAGGAGCGGCCGCCCGGGAAGGCCCGTGGCTCCGACCGGCTCAGGCAAAGGCACCGGCTCGCGCCGCAACCCGGCAGCGCCTGCTCCCTACAAGATCCCCAAGCCGCGCCTGCCCAAGGCGCCAGCGGTTCCGCAGACCCGCGCGCCCGCCGATGATGGCACCCCGCGCGAGGGCGACCGCATCGCCAAGCTCCTCGCCCGCGCCGGCGTCGCCAGCCGGCGCGAGATTGAGCGCTACATCACCGAAGGCCGCATCGCGCTCGATGGCGAGGTCGTGACCACCCCTGCCACGATCCTCAGGAACCTGCGCGGTGTCACTGTCGACGGCAACCCCGTCGCCGCGGCCGAACCGCCACGCCTGTTCATGTTCCACAAGCCTTCGGGCCTGATCACGGCAGAGCGCGATCCCACCGGCCGCCCCACGATCTACACCGCGCTGCGCAATGCCCTGCCCCAGGGCGCGGGCCGCGTGATGCCGGTCGGCCGGCTCGACATCAACACCGAAGGGCTGCTGCTCCTCACCAACGATGGCGAGCTGAAGCGCGCGATGGAGCTGCCTGCCAACGCCGTCCCGCGCACCTACCGCGCGCGCACGTTCGGCGATGTGGCGCAGGGCCAGCTTGACGAGCTGATGCAGGGGATCGAGATCGAGGGCATCCGCTATGGCCCGATCAACGCCAATCTCGAACGCAGCGCGGGCCGCAACAAGTGGATCGAGCTGACCCTCACCGAAGGCAAGAACCGCGAAGTGCGCCGCGTGCTCGAGCATCTCGGGCTCGAAGTCTCGCGCCTTCTGCGCCTGCGCTACGGTCCGTTCGATCTGGGCGAGCTGCCGCGCGGCGCGGCAGAAGAAGTGCCGCAAGTTGTGGTCGAGCGTTTCCGCAAGGGCCTTGCGGGCGATCACGCGACCCGCGTGCAGCAGGCCGTCCACGCCGGCAAGGCGGCGCCGCCGCGCGCGCCCAAGCCCGCGCCGGTTGCCCCGGTGCCCGAACGCGAACCCGAACGCCCCCGCCGCGCCAGCGCGCAGCGCGTCCGTCTCAGCCCCGATGCGGGCAAGCTGGTAGACAGGCCCAGCGGCCGCCCGCCCCGCCGCAGCGGCCCCGGGCCAGCGGGCAAGAGCGGCGGCAAGCCGGGGGCAAAGCGCTGATGCTCAGGATCATCGCCGGCACGTGGCGCGGCCGCAAATTGCAGGCTCCCGCGGGCGACACCACCCGCCCCACCGCTGATCGCACGCGCGAGACGTTGTTCTCGATGCTCACCAGCCGCCTCGGCAGCTGGGAGGAGCTCGCCGTGGCGGATCTCTTCGCCGGCTCCGGCGCGCTCGGCCTCGAGGCGCTCTCGCGCGGGGCGGCCAAGGCCCTGTTCGTGGAGCAGGACGCCGCCGCGATCCGCGCGCTGCGCGCCAATATCGCCGCGCTCCAGGCGCAGGCGCAGTGCGACGTACGCGCGGCCTCGGTCCTCGCGCTCGGCCCTGCGCCCGCGCCGCTCGATGTGGTGATGCTCGATCCGCCATATGGCTCTGGCGCGGGCGCGGTCGCCATAGACCGCCTGCTGCGGCTCGGCTGGATCGGCCCGGGCACCTGGGTCAGCCTCGAAACCCACGCCGATGAACCCGCCGGGGTGCGCGCGCTGGAAATGGATGCGGAGCGCAAGGTCGGCAAGGCGCGGCTCACGCTGATGCGGGTGGGTTCCTGATCCTCCCCGGTTTTGCGCAGCTCGAATGGGGAGGTGGCCTGCCGCCGGCAGGTCGGAGCGGCAATTACCCTCGCGGCGCCGCCAGCACGCCAACCAGCGTCACCAACCCGGCAACCGTCAGCACAAGGCCGGTCCAGATCACCCCGCCATGGGTCGCCAGCCACGCCGCGCCCAGCGGTGCCAGCGCGCCGCCCACGATCCCGCCCATGTTGAACGCCAGCGATATCCCGGTGTAGCGCACCGAAACCGGATAGAGCGAAGGCAGCCACGCGCCGATCGGGCCATAGCATAGCCCCATCACGAACAGCGCGGCCGAGAGGGTCAGGAACAGCACGAGCAGCGATCCCGCCGCCAGCCCCGCGCCAAACACGAAGCCGACCAGCGCGGTGAGCCCTGCGCCTACCGCCATCACTGTGCGCGGGCTTGCGGCATCGGACCACCAGCCCGAAACCACGATGCCGATGGCAAACACCACGTCTGCGCCCAGCTGGATCGCCAGCACCGTCTCGCGTGGGTAGCCCAGCTTGGTCGTCGCGAAGGAAAGCGCGAAAGTCGTCGCGAGGTAGAACAGCGCAAAGCACGCGATCACCCCCATCGTTCCCGCCAGCACCGCGCCGGGATACTCGGCCAGCAGCGTGCCCAGCGGTACGCGCGGCGGCGGCGCGGCATGGAGCGCCGCCTTGAACGCCGGGGTCTCGCCAATGCTGAGGCGGATCCACAGCCCCAGGATCACCAGCAGCGAACTCGCCAGGAACGGCACGCGCCAGCCCCAGCTCAGGAAGTCCGATTCGCTGAGCGTGAGGCCCAGCACCAGGAAAAGCCCGTTGGCGAACAGGAACCCCAGCGGCGCACCCAACGGGGCGGCAATGCCGAAACGGGCCTCCATGCCCTTTGGTGCATTCTCTACCGCGAGCAGCGAGGCACCGCCCCATTCGCCGCCCAGACCAAAGCCCTGGCCAAAGCGCAGCAGGCACAGCAGCGCAGGCGCCACCCAGCCCGCAACCGCGTAACCGGGCAGGAACGCGACCAGAAACGTGGAGATGCCCATCAGCAGCAGGCTCGCCACCAGCGTCGATTTGCGGCCCACCCTGTCTCCGAAATGCCCGAACGCCACTGCGCCTACAGGTCTGGCAAAAAAGGCAATTCCAAAGGTCATCAGCGCCAGCAGCGTCTGTGCCGCCTGGCTTTCGGCGGGAAAGAACAGCGGCCCGATCACCAGCGCGGCAGCGGTGCCGAAGATGTAGAAATCATAAAACTCGACCGCCGTGCCGACGAGGCTGGCCATGAGCACGCGCGCATGGACCACGAACGGATTTTTCGAAGCGGCCATGGCCTTGCTGATCCCCCGCGCTGAAAGGTTAACCTAGTTCTAAGGCCCTTCCCAGCACGTGCCGCTATGCCATCGTTTCCCACATCGTCAATCACCCCGGCCTAGAGGTCCGCGTCGGATCCACGATCGGCTGGGAGAGTTTGGCGACCATGAGCAACTGGTTTGAAAGGCAGGCGCCGATCCGCGCCAAGTTCATGGCCATGTTCTGGGTACATCTCGCTTTCGTCGGCACGGCCGGCCTCGGCACCGCCCTCGCGCTCGCCGGCTTCGGGGCGGCGGCTTTCCTCGCGCCCGCTGCCGCTCTCGCCCTCACCGCCGTGTTTGTCCTGCAAACGCGCCGGATGATCTGCGATCCCTATGTCGCAACCGTCGTCCGCACCGAAGCGCTCGCCGCCGGCGATCTCGACAGCCCGATCGGCCACACCGATTACGGTGATTGCGTCGGCCGCCTCTCCCGCGCGCTCGGCGTGTTCCGCGATCAGGCCGTCGCCTTGCGTGAGGCAACCCGCGTGGAGCGCGAGATCGTCTCGGGCGAACTGACCCGCGCGATGGGCGAGCTGGCGCGCGGCAACCTTGCCTACCGGATCACCAAGCCCTTCCCGGGCGAGACCGAACGCCTGCGCGAGGATTTCAACGCGGCGCTCGGCACGCTCGCCGGCGCCATGGGGGAAGTAACCTCCTCTGCCGGCTCGATCGACACCGGTGCCGCAGAGATCCGCGCTGCCTCGGATGATCTTGCCGCCCGCACCGAACAGCAGGCCGCCCGGCTCGAGGAAGCCAGCGCCGCCATGCAGCAGGTTACCGCCCTTGTCGGCGAAAGCGCCGGGCGCGCGGCCGAGATCACCCGCGCCGTTTCCGAGGCGCGCGGCGAGGCCGCCAGCGGCGATTCTGTCGTCGTCCGCGCGGTCGAGGCGATGAATGCGATCCAGCGCTCCTCGCAGGAAGTCGCCCAGATCATCAGCGTGATCGATGGCATCGCTTTCCAGACCAACCTCCTCGCCCTCAATGCAGGGGTCGAGGCCGCCCGCGCCGGCGAGGCTGGCCGCGGTTTCGCCGTCGTCGCCACCGAAGTGCGCGCGCTCGCCCAGCGGTCGGCTGATGCGGCGCGCGAGATCGGCCAGCTCATCACCACCTCGACCAGCCAGGTCGAGCGCGGCGTCGCGCTCGTGGGCGAAACCGGCGAGGTCCTGCGCCAGATCGTCGGGCGCGTGGGCGAAGTCAGCGTGCTGATCGAAGGCATTTCCGAAAGCGCCCAGCGCCAGTCCGCCATGCTCGCCGACGTTGCCGGCACGGTTGGCGAGCTTGATCGCATGACCCAGCAGAACGCCGCGATGGTGGAGGAAAGCACCGCCGCGGCCCGCACGCTGGCCGGCGTCGCGCAGCAGCTTACCACGCAGACGGCCCGTTTCGATACCGGCAAGGTGGCCACCCTCGCGCCGCACCGCCCTGCTCCTCCCCCGCCGCAACTCGCGCCGGCAGCCCGCGCGCTCCGCACCAGCGGCGCGCTGGCGCTCAAGCCGCAGCCGGATACCGAATGGGCCGAGTTCTGATGAACACACGGTAAACCAGCGCCTGCGGTCAAGCGCGTTGTCAAGTGGAGCGGTTTCGTCAAGTCCTTCCCGCTAGGTAGCAGGGCATCGCAGCAGGATAGACTCCCTATGCTTGAATGGTTCGAAAAACGTGCACCGATCCGGCAGAAGTTCGATGCCCTGCTCGGCGTCCACGTCGGTCTCGTCACCCTGTCCATCCTCGCCACGCTGCTTGCGCTCGGTGGGGCTGGCCCGTTCGTGCTGCTGCTCTCGGCCGCAGCGCTGGTGCTAACGGTCATCACCGTGCGCGTCGCCCGGCGGCGCATCTGCGATCCCTATGTCGGCACCGTGCTGCGCACCGAGGCGCTTGCTGCGGGCGATCTCGACAGCGTGATCGAACGGACCGACTATCAGGATTGTGTCGGCAGGCTCAGCCGCGCGATGGGCGTGTTCCGCGATCAGGCCGTGGCGCTGCGCCTCACCTCGGCCGAGCGCGACGTCATGGTCGGGCAACTCAGCACCGCAATGAACGAACTCGCGCGCGGCAACCTCGCCTATCGCATCACCACGCCCTTTCCCGGCGAATCCGAGGCTCTGCGCAGCGATTTCAACGCGGCGCTGGCGCAGCTGGCCGATGCCATGAGCCAGGTGACGGGCTCGGCCCGCGCCATCGATACCGGAGCAGCGGAAATCCGCACCGCCTCCGCTGATCTTTCCTCCCGCACCGAAGCGCAAGCGGCCCGGCTCGAGGAAGCCAGCGCCGCGATGCAGCAGGTCACCACGCTGGTGCGCGAAAGCGCGGCCCGCGCCGCCGAAATCAACCGCGCCGTTTCCGAAGCGCACGGTGAGGCGGAAAGCGGCGGCAGCGTCGTCGCCCGCGCGGTCGACGCGATGCAGGCAATCCAGCAATCCTCGCAAGGCGTCGCGCAGATCGTCAACGTGATCGACGGGATCGCGTTCCAGACCAATCTCCTCGCGCTCAACGCCGGAGTCGAGGCGGCGCGTGCGGGCGACGCCGGCAAGGGCTTCGCAGTCGTCGCCACCGAAGTTCGCGCGCTGGCCCAACGGAGCGCCGATGCCGCACGCGAGATCGGCCAGCTCATCGCTGCCTCCGGCACCGAGGTTGATCGCGGCGTCGCGCTCGTCGGTGAAACGGGCGCGGTCCTGAACCAGATCGTCGGGCGCGTCGGCGGTGTCAGCGCGCTGGTGGAGGGCATCTCCGAAAGCGCGGAGCGCCAGTCCGCCATGCTCGCCGAAGTCGCCATCACCGTCGGCGAACTCGATCGGATGACCCAGCAAAACGCCGCGATGGTCGAGCAAAGCACCGCTGCATCGCGCACGCTGGCGGACGTGGCGCAGCAGCTCAGCAGCCAGATGCAGCGTTTCGCGGTTGACCAGGTCGCACGTCCGGCCCTCGCCTCTCCTGCGCCGGCCACTGCGCCCTCACCTGCGCCCATGCACCGCGCGGTGCGCAAGGCTGCGCCGCTTCCCGTCACCGGCAATCTTGCGCTGAAGACGGCACCGGACGGCGATTGGGCGGAGTTCTGAAGCCGCTGGAAAGTCGCCGCTGCGCGGTTGCGTCGGACCGCAAAGTTCCCTACTTGTTCCGGTGTGACTCTCGTAACCGCACCCGATTCCAGCTGGCTTGATGGCCTCAATCCCCCGCAGCGCGAGGCCGTGCTGACAACGGAGGGCCCCGTGCTCATGCTTGCAGGCGCGGGCACGGGGAAAACCGCTGCGCTCACCGCGCGCCTCGCCCACCTGCTGCGCGCCCGCCTGGCGTGGCCATCGGAAATCCTCTGCGTCACCTTCACCAACAAGGCCGCGCGCGAAATGCGCGAGCGGGTCGGCCAACTGATCGGCCCTTCGGTCGAGGGGATGCCCTGGCTCGGCACGTTCCACTCGGTCGCCGCGAAAATGCTGCGCCGCCATGCCGAACTGGTCGGCCTGCAATCGACCTTCACGATCATCGACACCGACGACCAGCTGCGCCTCCTGAAGCAGCTCATCCAGGCTGAAGGCATCGACGACAAACGTTGGCCTCCGCGCCAATTGGCTGGCCTGATCGATCGCTGGAAGAACCGCGGCCTCGGCCCAAGGGACCTCGACGCGCTCGACAACGAGGCTTACGCCAATGGCAAGGGCGCGAAGTTCTACGCCCTCTATCAGGACCGCCTGCGCGCGCTCAACGCCTGCGATTTCGGCGATCTCACGCTCCACATGCTCACCATCTTCAAGGCCCACCGCGAAGTGCTCGAAAGCTGGCAGAGCCGCTTCAAATACGTGATGGTGGACGAGTATCAGGACACCAACGCCGTCCAGTACCTCTGGCTCCGCCTCCTCGCGCAAGGGCGCAAGAACATCTGCGTGGTGGGCGACGATGACCAGTCGATCTACTCATGGCGCGGCGCAGAAGTCGCCAATATCCTGCGCTTCGAAAAGGATTTTCCCGGCGCCAAGGTGATCCGGCTGGAGCAGAACTACCGCTCCACCCCGCACATTCTGGCGGCGGCTGGCGGGGTCATCGCGGAAAACAGCCAGCGCCTCGGCAAGAACCTGTGGACCGAGGTCAATGGCGGCGACAAGGTCCGCGTCATCGGCGTGTGGGATGGCCCTGAGGAAGCCCGCCGCGTGGGTGAGGAGATCGAGCGCCTCGAACGCGAAGGCGCGCCCTTGGACCGCATCGCCATCCTCGTGCGCGCCTCGTTCCAGACGCGCGAATTCGAAGACCGCTTCATCCAGATCGGCCTGTCCTACAAGATCGTCGGCGGCTTCCGCTTCTACGAACGCGCCGAAATCCGCGACGCGCTCGCGTACTTGCGCGTCATCGCCTCCCCGCAGGACGACCTGGCGTTCGAGCGCATCTACAACGCCCCCAAGCGCGGCCTCGGTGACAAGACGCTGGAGAAGCTCCACCGCCACGCCCGCGCCCGCAATATCCCTCTCGCCGCCGCCGCGATCGAGCTGTGCGATACCGACGAACTCCCGGCCCGCGCCCGCGCCACGCTTGCCAGCCTGATGCGCAGTTTCATCGGCTGGCGCGATGCCATGGCAACGCTCGTCCCCGCCGAACTCCTGCGCACCGTGCTCGACGAAAGCGGCTACACCGCCGCGCTGCAGGCCGAAAAGAGCACCGAAGCCTCAGGCCGCCTCGAAAACCTCGTCGAACTCGCCCGCGCGATGGAGGAGTACGAGACGCTGGGGGACTTCCTCGAACACGTCAGCCTCGTCATGGACAACGACGCGGCGGCGGATACCGAGAAAGTCACCGTGATGACCATCCACGCCGCCAAGGGGCTGGAATTCGACAACGTGTTCCTCCCCGGCTGGGAGGAAGGCGTATTCCCCTCGCAGCGCGCGCTCGATGAAGGCGGCCTCGCCTCCTTGGAGGAAGAACGCCGCCTCGCCTACGTCGCGATCACCCGCGCGCGCAAACGCTGCACCATCCTCCACGCCGCCAACCGCCGCATCTACGGCCAGTGGACCAGCTCGATCCCCAGCCGCTTCGTCGGCGAACTCCCCGCCGATCACATCGAGGAAGAAACCACGATGAGCGGCGGTGCCTCCCTCTGGCGCGCGCAGTGGTCCGAACACTCCGACCCCTTCGCGCACGTCGCCAGCGTGAACCCCGCGCGCAACCAATCACGCGGCCCCGGCTGGCAGCGCGCCGCCGCCACCACCTATGACCCCGCCCCCAAACGCATCGCCGAACCCAGCCGCAGCGCCGCCAGCTTCGCCGCCAAACCCCGCACCGACATCACCGTCGGCACCCGCGTGTTCCACGACAAGTTCGGCTACGGCACGGTCGCGGCGCAGGAAGGCAACAAGCTGGAGATCGACTTCGAGACCGGCGATCGGAAGCGGGTGATTGACAGCTTTGTGAAGGCGGCTTGAGGGCAAGCGCATTGCGCTAGTGTATGACAGCGTTCACCCTGACCCGGTCGTTCGGTATATGGTCTCCGTTGCTTCAGCCGAAACAGTCAGGCAAATCGGTTGACACCAATCTTGCATGGCTTCTGGGTAGATCGATCATGGGCCTTTTATTCGGGACTTTCTGGCTTGCAATGATTGTATCCTTACCCATAGCATTTGGCATGTTTGTGCTGCAGAAGCGGTGGTCGGCTGCACTTGGCGCTGGCATCTTGTTGGCATGCGTTGGATGTGTATTATGGCTTGGCGCATCCTTGAAGTATGGGTAATTACCTCGATTGGTGCTCATAGGCGAAAGCATCAGCGCGATACTATCGCAGCGGGTGTCCTGTTATTTAAGGCTGCCGCTGCTTTTCAGCCGCACAGGTTATAGCTTCTGATTCCTTGCGCCAAGTCAATGGTCGAGAACACACGACTGACAAGCGCCAGGCGGAGCGGGGAACGGCAGCTTTACAAGTTGTTCTGCGAAGATGCAGACAGATGGCAGGGCACCGAAGGAAATCAGAGAAAGCTGAAAGCAAGGCCTGCACCCCAAACCCCGTCTACCCTGAGCTTGTCGAAGGGCTGCTTTTTCCTTGGATCACGCGCTTGCCTCGCAAGAAAAGGACGGTCCATCGACAAGCTCAGGACAGGCGGGAATGGGGAGAGAATTGCTGTCGTCGAAAGCGACCGGCGCAAAGCCGAGCCTGCCCCTCCACCCCCTGCGGTGGTCCCCCTCCCCGTTTCGGTGAGGAATTACAGCGCCGAAACGCTGAGGAAACCCGGCACCGGCCCGTTCCACTCGCCCGGCTGCGAAGGCAGTTCGGTCAGCACATCCTTGGGCGGACGCGGTTCATCCCGCCTTGCTCGCACCGGTTTTGCCGCAACCTCGCGCGGCGCTTCCACTTCGGCGACCGGCTCAGCAGCAGCCTTGGGCGCGCGCGCCTTGCGCGGCGCCTTCTCAGCCCGCGGTGCCCGCTCGCGCTTTTCCGCCACCGGAACCTCAGCAGCGGCATCCCCGCCATCCAGCGTGAACACCGGGATCTTCATCCCCGTCAGCTTCTCGACATTGGCGATGGCTTCGGCGTCGTCATCGGTCACGAAGGTGAATGCCCGGCCCGAAGCGCCCGCGCGGCCGGTGCGGCCGATGCGGTGCACATAGTCATCCGGGTGCCACGGCGTGTCGTAGTTGAACACGTGGCTCACGCCCTTCACGTCGAGCCCGCGCGCCGCGACGTCCGAGGCGACGAGGATCGAGATCACCCCGTCCTTGAACTTCTGCAGTTCGGCATTGCGCGCGTTCTGGTCCATGTCGCCATGGATCTCGCCCGCCGAAAAACCGCTCTGCTGCAGGCTCTTGGCCAGTTCGCGCACCGTCGTCTTGCGGTTGGCGAAGATGATCGCGGTGCCCACGTTATCGGTGCGCAGCAGGTGCCGCAGCGCCTCGCGCTTGCCGCGCGTGGTGACGTGAATCTTGTGCTGCGCGATATTGGTGTTGTTCGAAGCGGGCCGCGCCACTTCGATATACTTCGGATTGCTGAGGAACTTGTCCGCCAGCTTCTTGATCACCGGCGGCATGGTGGCCGAGAACAGCAGCGTCTGCCGATTCGGCGGCAGCTTCGAACAGATCGTCTCGATGTCCGGGATGAATCCCATGTCGAGCATGCGGTCCGCCTCGTCGATCACCAGCAGCTCGCAGCCCGTCAGCAGGATCTTGCCCCGCTCGAACAGGTCCATCAGCCGCCCCGGCGTCGCGATCAGCACGTCCACGCCGTCCGACAGCGCCTTCACCTGATCGCCCATCTGCACGCCGCCGATCAGCAGCGCCATCTTGAGGTCATGGTTCTTGCCGTATTTCTCGAAGTTCTCGGCGACTTGCGCGGCCAGTTCGCGCGTCGGCTCGAGGATCAGCGAGCGCGGCATCAGCGCCCGCCTGCGGCCATGCGCCAGAATGTCGATCATCGGCAGCACGAAGCTGGCCGTCTTGCCCGTCCCCGTCTGCGCGATGCCGATGATGTCGCGCATCATCAGGACCGAGGGGATGGCCTGCGCCTGGATCGCGGTGGGCGTATCGTAACCCGCGTCGAGAACCGACTGGAGCAATTCGTCAGACAGGCCGAGATCGGCGAATTTCATGTGGGCTGATGATCCGAAAACAGGTGCACGCAAGATTGTCCGGCGCGCGGATGGCCCGGCCTCGCGGCCCGCCGTCGTGAGCCCGCGCCTAGTCCCAAACCCAGCCAAAAGTCAAGGAAAGTGGTTACCGTTCCGGCACGGTCCGTTCAGTTTCCATCGACCGGAACATATTCGCGCACGTCCTTGAGCTTGCAGGTCGTGCCTGCGCGCGAATGGATCTGGTCGCGGCCCACGCACAGCTGGCCGTCTGCCGTCTTCGACATGTAGAAGCCGAGATAGAAGTCTTTGGCGCTGCAGGCCTTTTCCAGCCCTGCCGCCAGCATCCGCCGGTCGCGCATGTAGAACATCAGGCGCCCGTCGGTCACCGGCTGCACCGCCGCGATGCCGAGCGCCGGCATGCACTTGCCGGCCTTGCGTTCACGCACGCGGATCGAGGTGTTGCGCGGCTGCGCCAGCATGGGCTGCATCACCGGCTGCATCGGCATCACCTGGGGCGCCAGGGCATCGCGGCCGGGCTCGCGCGGGGTGATGCGGATGATCACGCGCTGCTCGATCCGCACCTGGTCCCACACGTCATCGGCCAGCGGATTGAACCCCGGCGCGGCGTCAACCGCCCGCTGGCCCGGCTGCGGCTTCACCAGCAGCAGCGAACCCGCCGGCGGCATCGCTTCATCCCAGGCATCGCCAGCCCAGCCTTCGCCATCCTGCGGCGTAAACACGAGCGCGCCGGCCGGAACACCCGGCAGGGCAAGGGCGATGGTCGCGAAAAGGCCAAGAAGCACGGTCATGGCGATGGCAGAAGCAGTGTGGTCCCTCTAAACTGTTGTAACCGGGCGATTTCCCGCTTTCCCCGGGCACATGCCGTGTTTGGCGAGAATCGGCCTCTCGCGTTAGCACTTGCATTTGAACCTTGGCTTAACCCGCTTGCGCGAAAAAATGAATTGCCCACCGCGCCTCGGCGGGATTAGCGCGGCACACGATGTCCGATACCGCTCACGCCCCGTTCCTTGCTGCCGCTGCCGCGCTGCTTGGGCCCCGCGGCTTCACCGCCGATGCCGATCTCATGGCGCCCTGGCTCACCGATTGGCGCGGGCGCTTCACCGGCCGCGCGCTGGCGATGGCCTCGCCCGCCTCAACCGCGGAAGTCGCCGCGCTCGTGCGCCTCTGCGCCGAGCATCGCGTGGCCATCGTTCCCCAGGGCGGCAACAGCGGCATGTCGGGCGGCGCGACGCCGGACACCGGCGGCCATGCGCTGCTCCTCAGCCTGCGCCGGATGGCCAGCATCCGCACGCTCGATACCGAAAACCGCACCGCCACTGCCGAAGCCGGCGTCATCCTGCAGACGCTGCACGAGGCGGCGGAGGCGGCGGGTCTGCGCTTTGCCCTCACCCTCGGCGGAAAGGGCTCCGCCACGATCGGCGGCCTCGTCTCGACCAACGCGGGCGGCACGCAGGTCCTGCGCCACGGCACGATGCGCGCGATGGTGCTGGGGCTCGAGGCGGTCATGGCAGATGGCGCGGTGCTCGATACGCTGACCCCGCTCAAGAAGGACAACCGCGGCTTCGATCTGAAGCAGGTCCTGATCGGCTCGGAAGGCACGCTGGGTATTGTCACCGCCGCCACGCTGCGGCTCGAACCCGCGATTGCGGCGCGCGCCGTGCTCTGGGCCGGCCTTGCCTCCCTCCACGATGCCCGCGCGCTGCTGCTCCATGCCGAGGCTCATGCGGGCGGCGCGCTCGAGGGCTTTGAAGTCCTGCCGCGCCATTCGCTCGAGGCGGTGTGCGATTACCTCCCCTCGGCCCGCGCCCCGCTTGCGGAGCCACATGCCTGGCACGCGCTGATCGAACTCGTCGCCACGAGCGAGGCCGAAGCCGCCACGCTGCCCGACCGCGCCGAGGCGCTGCTCGCCTCCGCCTTCGAGGCCGGCCTCATCGCCGATGCGACGATTGCCACCAGCGAAGCCCAGGCCGAAGCCTTCTGGACCCTGCGCGACAGCATCGCGCCCGCCGAGCGCGCCCTCGGCCCGGCCGTCCAGCACGATATCAGCGTGCCCACGCACAAGATGCCCGATTTCGTGGAAGCGGCGGTGCCGCTGATCGAGGCGGCATGGCCCGGCACCCGCGCGGTCGGTTTCGGCCACCTGGGCGATGGCAACATCCACTTCCACGTGATCGCGCCCGCCGGGGTCGATCCCGCGACCTGGCAGGTGACCGATGGCAAGGCGATCAGCACCCAGGTCCACGATCTCGTCACAAGGTGGGGCGGCTCGATCTCGGCCGAACACGGGATCGGGCAATTGAAGCGCGACGAGCTCGCGCGGCTCGGCGATCCGGTCGCGCTTGGCCTGCTGCGGCAGATCAAGGCGGCACTCGATCCGCACGGCCTGCTCAACCCCGGCAAGCTGATCTGACCGCAGGGTATTCGCGATAATCTGCCGGACTGTGACAGCCGTGTTGCAGGTGCACTTGCGCAGCCTCGGGACAATCCCTAAACGGCGCGCTCCCGCCGGGGTCCCGCGCTGTCAGGCGCGTGTCTGGCGACCAGTCTGACGGAGAGAATCCCATGGCCAGCGCGCCGCAGTCCCTGCCCCTGTTCTACAACGATCTCACGCCGCTCAACCTGCGTGATCATGCCAACTGGAAGGCGCGCAGCGCTGACAAGGCGGTGTGGATGGTGGGCCAGCATGCGGTCCCGCTCACGGTCGAGGAATTCCCCCAGGCAGCGCGCCATTTCCCGATCATCTTCGCCTCGGGCGAAAATCCGGTGCCGCTGGCGCTGATGGGCCTCAACGAAGGTACCAACGTGTTCGTCGATGCCGAGGGCAACGTGGCCCCGGGGGCTTACGTTCCGGCCTATGCCCGCCGCTATCCCTTCCTTCTCGCCAAGCTGACGCCGGAAACCACCGATCTTTCGCTGTGCTTCGATCCGTCCGCGGGTCTGCTCGGCGATTTCGCCGAGGGCGAGCCGCTGTTCGCCGGTGAAGAGCCTTCGGAAGCCACCCGCAACGTGCTCCAGTTCTGCGAGCAGTTCGAGCAGGCTGGCCAGCGCACGCAGGCGTTCGTCGAGGAACTGACCAAGCACGAGCTGCTCATGGACGGCGAAGCCGCGATCCAGCAAGTCGGTGTCGAGCAGCCCTTCGTCTACCGCGGCTTCCAGATGGTGAACCAGGAAAAGCTGCGCGACATGCGCGGCGATGTCCTGCGTGGCTGGGCACAGAGCGGCCTGCTGCCGCTGGTCTACGCGCACATCTTCTCGCTCGAACTGATGAGCACGATCTTCGGCAAGCAGGTGGAACAGGGTGTCGCCCCCATCCCGCCGCTGCCGGCGTTCTGATCACGGCGTAATACCTATTGGACGAGGGGGGCGCATAAAGTCTCGCCATATCGGAGGGCAAAGTCCTTGCGCTGGCGGGCGGCTCCCCTTATCTTCCGTAAGTCGCGACGGTGCTCCCCTCATGGCCCGGCGCGACGGGTGCACCTGGTGCACCTCCTCCCTGAACCTTGGCCACCTGGAGCAATGCTCCAGGTGGTTTTTTCATAATTTCAGTGTTTTACTCGGCAGCTGCACGCCAATGGCCGCGCTCGCGGCCAAGATCCGCCACTGCGATCGCCATGCGTTGCACCAACGCCGACACCACATCGACCGTGGCATCCAGCCCCGGCCCCGGCTCGGCCAGCGCAGGATCAAGATAGGTCCGGCGGTCTATTTCCAATTGCAGGCAATTGACCCCGAGATGCCGCCGCGCATGGCGCTCCAGCACATAACCGCCGGCATAGGGCCGGTTGTGCGCGGCAAGCCGGCGTGCCCCGCCCAGCGCGGCAAACGCTTCGGCCACCAGCGCCCCATCGCAGGCCACACCGAAGCGGTCGCCCACCACGAATTCGGCCACCGGCTCTCCGGCGCGCGCGGGCAACGGCGGCATCGAATGGAGGTCGATCAGCAGCACCGCCCCCCAGCGCGCCCGCGTTTCCTCGAGCATGCGGGTGAGCGCCGCGTGATAGGGTTCGTGCACGCCGGCGATCCGGGCGGACAGCTCTTCGTGCGGGATCGGCCACTTCCACAGCTCGCCAAGCCCCGGCAATCGCCGCGGCACAAGCCCCAGGCCGCTGCGCGCGCGGCGCGCGGTTGAAGGCGTGACCGGCGCACCGCTCGGCTCAATCGGCCGGCCGCCGATCATCTCCCAGTCGACATCATCGCTCGCACGGTTGAGATCGATCATAGCGCGCGGCGCGTGGGCGACCAGCAGCGCGGCGCCGGTGCGCGCGGCCACGGCCTTGCCGACCAGATCGACCAGCCGGTCTTCCAGCCGCGGCGCGCTGTAGGCGGGCTGGCGCATGCGCGAAACGAGGTCGGGAGGATAGCTGCGGCCGGCGTGGGGCACCGCGATGACCACCGGCACCGGCGAGGGATCGTGCTGCCAGATGGAGAAGGCCGGCGCATCGTCCAGCCCGGGGATGCTTCCTCCGCGCACGCAAGCGGCACCGCTGAAGGCCCCGGCTGCGCCGAAAGGCCCGGAATCTGCTTGCGCAGGCGATTCGCCCCGCGATGCGTGCGGCCGGTTCATCGGCGAAAGCTGCCGGGGTTTGGCCTTCATGTCAAAGTGCTCCATAGTGCGCACAAGGCCAAGGCCCGATCTGGACGGAATCTTAACCTGCGAGGGTGTAGGGCGGGTGCAGACAGGGACGCCGTGAGCCACGGCTCGCGGGCAAAATGGCCAGGCCAACTGGCAAGATGAATGAAGGTGACCATGATTCGAATCCTGCTGGCCGAAGATGAAGAAGCAATGCGCACCTACCTTGCCCGCGCGCTCGAGAACGCCGGTTACGAGGTCGTCTCGGTCGATCGCGGCACCGAGGCGGTGCCTCTGCTCGAAACACAGCACTTCGATCTGCTGCTGTCAGACATTGTCATGCCGGAAATGGATGGAATCGAGCTCGCGCAGCGCTGCGCCGAGATCAGCCCGGCCACAAAGGTCATGTTCATCACCGGCTTTGCCGCCGTGACGCTGAAGGCCAACCGCGAAGCGCCGAGCGCGCGCGTGCTGTCGAAGCCCTTCCACTTGCGCGATCTCGTGCTCGAAGTGGAACGGGTGTTTTCCGAATCGCCGATGACCGGCAATCTGCGCTGACAGTTCGGTTCCTCCCCCTTTTCGCGAAGTGCAAACGGGGAGGTGTCGGCCGGCAGGGCAGATGGCGGGGCACTTCCTGACCAAAACCCCCTTGCCAGCCCAGCCGCCCGAGGCTAATGGGCTGCCTCTCCCGGGCGCCAGCCGCTCCGGAGGCCTGATGGTGCGGGCGTATAGCTCAGTGGTAGAGCACTATGTTGACATCGTAGGGGTCGCAAGTTCAATCCTTGCTACGCCCACCATCACGAAGCCTTGAAAAGCCTCGCTTCTGCGGGGCTTTTTCTTGCCTTCCATCCGGCTCCCCGGCGCCGTTTCGGCACTGTTCGCCCATGCGGCCCCGCCCTCTCCCCGGGCCGCGCGCAGAAGGGCTTTGAAGGCGCCTGCCCGAATCTGTACGAGCGCCGGACAGGTTACCGCCATCGCCTCGCTCGTGGCTTTATCGTCCGGCAGCGCAGCCGCAGGCAAACCGTCAGGATAGTGTTGTAGTGCCATGAATTATCGCCATTCCTTCCATGCCGGCAACAGCGCCGATGTCGTGAAGCACAGCCTGCTGATCGCCCTCGTCCGGGCCTTGCAGCGCAAGCAGGGCGCGCTCACCCTGATCGACACCCATGCCGGCTGCGGGCTCTACGATCTTGAGGGCGAAGAAGCCGGTCGCACCGGCGAGGCCGCGCAAGGCGTGCTGCGCGCCCTGCCCGATCCGAACCCGTTGCTGGACGACTACCGCGCCGCCGTACAGGCGGTGAACCCTGGAGCAGACGCGCGCCTCTACCCCGGCTCGCCGCATGTGCTGGCGCAGCTGCTGCGCCCGCAGGATTCGCTGATCCTCAACGAAAAGCACCCCGAGGACGCGCGCGTCCTGCGCGGAGCGATGCGCGGCACACCCGCTGCGGTGCATGAACGCGATGCCTATGAACTCTGGCTGGCGATGCTGCCGCCCCGCACCCCGCGCGGCGTGGTGGTGGTCGACCCGCCCTACGAGCAGCTGGACGAACGCGCCCGCATCACCGCCACCCTCGCGGCAGCCATGCGCAAATGGGCGCATGGCGTGACGGTGATCTGGTATCCGCTGAAGGACCGCGCGGCGCATGTCCGGTGGAAGGAACAGCTCCGCAAGCTCGGCATCCCGAAGCTGCTGTGCGTGGAGCATTGGCTCTACGATGCGGATCAGCCGGGCCTCTACAACGGCGCGGGCCTGTTCATCGTCAACCCGCCCTATGCCTTCACTGAAGACCTGCCGCCCCTTCTGGAAGCCCTGCGTGCCGCGCTGGCACCCGAGGGGCACAGCGGCGCGATCACGGCTGCCTGGCTGGGCGCCTGAAACCAGCCACCATATCCTGGCCCCACCCCTGTTGCAGGTGGCGCGCGATCCGGCCACTGTCCCCGCCCATGGAAACCCTCACCATCAGACTGGCCATCCCAGCCGACGCCCCCGCGATTGCCGCTGTCCACTGCGCAAACTGGCGGGACGTCTATGCAGACGTGCTCGATCCCGCCTATCTGGCCGGGCCGATCGAAGAGGATCGCCGCGAACTCTGGCAGGATCGCCTCGCCTCTCCCTCGCGCTGGCAATCCGTGCTCGTCGCAGACCTCCCCGGCGGCGGCTTGGCCGGGTTCATCTGCCTCTACCGTGATGAGGATGCGCGCTGGGGCTCGCTGGTCGACAACCTCCATGTCGTCCCGGGCCTGCGCGGCCGGTCGATCGGTCGGCAGTTGCTGCGTGCCGGGGCGCAGGCCATGTTGATGGGCAAAGCCTCGGCCCCCGGCCTCCATCTCTGGGTGTTCGAGGGCAATATCGCCGCCCGGCAGTTCTACGCGCGGCTGGGCGGCCGCGAGGTCGAACGCTGCCTCGAAACCGAATTGCCGACGCCGCCGGAAACCTTCATCCTGCGGGTGTTCTGGCCAGACCTTGCCATGCTGGGCGCCTAGCAGCGCTCCCGCGCGCTCATTCCATGCTCGCAAGCAACTCGTCCAGCGTCGGCCACAGCGTATCCTTGCGCCCCATCGGCACGGCATCGCGCATGTAGTACCACCAGAAATAGCCGCCGGCCCAGCGCGCGCCCAGCGCCCGGCGCAGGCCTGCGTCCATGCCGTAGTAGCGCCGCGCGATGCGCTGCTTCTCGGCGAGGTCCGGCTCCTTCGGCAGCCCGTCCACCACGCCCTGCGCACCGATCTCGCCGATGCCCAGCTTCGCGTTCGGAAAAATCACCGCCAACTGCCGGAACATCGCGACGAGTTGCCGCGCGGTCGGCCGCTGCACCGGATCGCAGGCTGTCTCGTAAAGGCTGAGCAGCACAGTATCGACACCGAGCCGCACCCGCTCCGGCATGGCCCGCGCATAGGTCAGCGTCGCTTCCCATGGCTGCCCATAGCACTGCGGCCCCGCCCAGTAATTCAAGGTCAGCGCAGTAGGCTTGCCCAGTTCGCCATGGATCACGTCGAACATCGCGCCGACTTTGGCGTCGATCTCGGCCTGGCTCCTGCCGACCCACGCGCCGTTCACCTCGTTGCCGATTTCCCAGAGGTCGACGCTATCCCGGAACGCCGCGCCGAACATGCGCGCCCGCTGCGCCGCCTCTGCTGCCGAGATATCGGCCATGGCTTCGGAATCAACCAGTTCCGCCATCACCCAGGCAGCGCCGCGCAAGCGGCCCAGCGCCGGGGCATACGTGCCCGGCGTCGTCCCGGGATCGAGCACCAGCCGCACCGTCGGCGCCGCGCGCAGCGCGCGGACCGAGGCAATCATCGCGCTCAGCCGGTCGGTCGTATCGACGGTCACGCCCCTGAGGCTTGCCGGCAACGCACGGCCCGCCGTGGTGAGCAGAGGCGCATGGCCCCATACCGGCGGGGGCGTCATTGGGGGCGCAATCGGAGCGTCTGGCGCGGAGCCGCACAGCGCGAGACACGCCGCCGCCTGCAATATCCGCCAATTCCGAAAAGTGCGCGTGCCCATGCCCGGTCCTTTCGGGCCTCAGGCTAACCCGGCGGCGCCCTGCCCGCCAGACCGGCTTCGCAACCGATCTGGCGACAGTTCAGCGGTTTACTTGCCCTGCCAGTTGGGCTTGCGCTTCTCGGCAAACGCCAGCGCGCCCTCGCGCGCGTCCGCGCTCGTGAACACGGGCGCGATGTAGGCTTCCTGCTTGTCCCACATCTCGGCTTCGGTCCACTCGTGCGAATCGCGCACGATCGCCTTCGAGGCGATCAGCGCCAGCGGGCCATTGGCGGCGACGCGCGCGGCCAGCGCCTTGGCGGCGTCGAGCGCGGGGCCTTCGGTCAGCTCGTTGATGAAGCCCAGCGCATAGGCGCGCGTCGCATCAATGAAGTCGCCTGTCAGCGCCAGTTCCATCGCGATGCGCGGCGGGATCTGGCGCGGCAGCTTGATCAGGCCGCCGGCCGCCGCCGCAAGGCCGCGCTTGGCTTCGGGGATGCCGAACTTCGAACCCTTGCTCGCCACGATCAGATCGCACGAGAGCGCCAGTTCCATGCCGCCTGCCAGCGCATAGCCATCGATCGCCGCGATGATCGGCTTCTTCGGCGTCCACTGCGAAAGCCCGCCAAAGCCGCGGCCCGGCACGCTCGGCCGTTCGCCGCGCAGAAAGCCCTTGAGGTCCATCCCGGAGCAGAACGTGCCGCCGGCGCCCGTCAGGATCGCACAGCGCAGGTCGGTCTCGGCGTCCAGCCGGTCCATCGCCGCCGCAATCCCTTCGGCCGCGGCCTTGGTCATCGCATTCTTGGCTTCGGGCCGGTTGATCGTGACGATCAGGACATTGCCATCGACTTCAGTCAGGACTTCAGGGGCTTCGCTCACGGCATCTCTCCTATGCTGGCGCTTAATCGCTTGGTTAAATGTCTAGAGCCCGCGCCCCGCACCTGTCCAGACTCAAACCGCGCGAATCGCGTGCGCCTTTGCCCTTTGGTGAGATTGCCCCGCTTGCGCGCCGCCAAGCGCCTGCTAAGGAACGGCAAATTTTTTTGAATCACCTCCCCGGGGAAGGCACGCGAACCATGGCAAAGATCAAGGTGAAGAATCCTGTCGTCGAGCTCGACGGCGATGAAATGACGCGGATCATCTGGCAGTGGATCCGCGAACGTCTGATCCTTCCCTACCTCGATATCGATCTCAAGTACTACGATCTCTCGGTCGAGAAGCGCGACGAGACGAACGACCAGATCACCATCGATTCGGCCAATGCGATCAAGCAGTACGGCGTCGGCGTGAAGTGCGCCACGATCACCCCTGACGAGCAGCGCGTCGAGGAATTCCACCTCAAGAAGATGTGGAAGTCGCCCAACGGCACGATCCGCAACATCCTTGGCGGCGTGGTGTTCCGCGAACCCATCGTGATCCAGAACGTGCCGCGCCTCGTGCCGGGCTGGACCGACCCCATCGTCGTCGGCCGCCACGCGTTCGGCGATCAGTACAAGGCGACCGACACCCTGATCCCGGGCCCGGGCAAGCTGCGCCTCGTGTGGGACGGCGATGATGGCCAGAAGATCGACCTCGACGTGTTCGACTTCCCCTCGGCGGGCGTGGCCATGGCGATGTACAACCTTGACGATTCGATCCGCGATTTCGCCCGCGCCTCGTTCAACTATGGCCTCGCGCTCGGCTGGCCGGTCTACCTCTCCACCAAGAACACCATCCTCAAGGCCTATGACGGCCGCTTCAAGGATCTGTTCCAGGAGGTGTTCGACACCGAAGGCTTCGCCGAGAAGTTCAAGGCCGCCGGCATCGAATACCAGCACCGCCTGATCGACGACATGGTCGCCTCGGCGCTCAAGTGGTCGGGCAAGTTCGTCTGGGCCTGCAAGAACTACGATGGCGACGTGCAGTCCGATACCGTCGCGCAGGGCTTCGGCTCGCTCGGCCTGATGACCTCGGTCCTCATGTCGCCCGATGGCAAGACGATCGAGGCCGAGGCCGCGCACGGCACTGTCACGCGTCACTACCGCCAGCACCAGCAGGGCAAGCAGACCTCGACCAACCCGATCGCCTCGATCTTCGCGTGGACGCGTGGCCTCATCTATCGCGGCAAGTTCGACGAGACGCCCGAAGTCGTGAAGTTCGCCGAAACGCTGGAGCGCGTCTGCATCGAAACCGTGGAAAGCGGCAAGATGACCAAGGACCTCGCCATCCTCATCGGCCCCAACCAGCCGTGGATGACGACCGAGCAGTTCTTCGAAGCCATCGTTGAAAACCTCGACGCGGCAATGGCTGCCGAAGCCTGAGCCAAGCCACGCTTGATCAATGAGGGGCGGGACCATCTCCCGCCCCTTTTCTTTATGCGCCAATGCGCCGCTCCCGAAAGCAAGGCGCCGCCGCCGCCGCTTCACCCCAAATCAACCAGTTGTTGCAGGTTTGCGCCTAATACGGCAGCGTAACACCGGAAAGGTGAACGCGTGCAGGCTCTTATCGCCATCTTCGCCATTTTCATCATCAGTGCGCTGGGGCTCCTCGCGCTGATCTGGTACTGGCTGCGCCAGCGCGCGCTGCGGGAACCAAAGCCGCGCAAGGCCAGGCAAGCGAAGCGCCGCAAGGCTGCCGGCGATGCCGCCGAAGCCGCACCGGAACCGGAACTCCCTCCGCAAAAGGTCGGCCGCAGCCGCCTCATCTCCGCCGCATCGCTCGCCGAGGCAGAGGCCGCCAACGCCCTGCCGGCTGCAGACGATCACGCAGCCGAAGCGCTGGACGCGCCCGAACCGGAGGCCCCGCTCCCGGCACCGCCGCTGCCCGCTCCCATTGTCGCCGCAGCCCGGCAGGCCATCGTCCTTCGCCAGCACTTCCCCCCGCACCGCGCACCGGCGGGCGGGTCTTCGGCTCGCAGCTGGTTCGGCGGCAGTCCGGTGCTGCCCGGCGCTGCCGAATGGCCGATCAACCCCGCCACCGGCAAACCGCTGCATTTCCTGCTCCAGCTCGATCTCGCTGACGTGCCGCCCGAAGCCGGCCTCGGCCTGCTCCCGACCGAAGGCGCGCTGGCGGTGTTCCTCGATCTCGATTGGGGCCCGGGCGAGGCGTTCCGCGTGTTCCATGCAGTCGGCTATGCCGGCACCGCGTGGCACGCGCTGGATGTGCCGGAGGGCCTCGCCATGGCCTATGGCGATGAAGCCGCGCTCGTCTGGCCCTGGGCGCTCACCCCGGCCAACGGCACGCAGGTCCTGCCCCGCTGGCCCTTCGCACCGCGCCCGATTGCCGTGCCAGAGAGCGAGGCCCCCGGCTGGCCGCACCGCGCCGAAACCGCGCGCGCCCTGCTCGAGGTGCAAGGCCCTGATCCGATCGCCCCCGCGCTGGGGCCCGAGGATTTCCAGGGCGCGGACGGGCAAGGCTTCGAACCCGCATGGTACGGCTATCCGCAGGACTGGCTATCGGTGCAGATCGCCGCCGCCGCGCTCGTGCACGAAGCGGACCGCGCGCAGCGCACCGTGCTGCACGATCCCTACCCCGGCCTCGACGAGGCCGAACGCGCCGCCCAGCTCAAGACCGTGCGCGAGGAAGCGCAGGCCTGGTTCGACCATGCGCTGAACAACCCCGCGCTTGCCCCGCTCGGCCCGCCCGTGCGCAAGGCGTTCTGGGACTGGCTCTCCACCCACCGCGCCCTTGCCGAACGCGTCATGCCCGAAGCCGTCGAAGCCGCCATCGAAACCACGCTGCACGCCTCGCCCGCAGAAGCCGCCAAGCTGCCCGACGAGATCACCGCCCGTGTCGCCTGGCGCCATGCGCTGGCGATCAGCACCCCCGAAGGCGTGATCGCCCCGCCCCCGGCCCGCCTCCTCGCCCCCGCCAGCGGCGAAGCGGACCTCGCCGCCACGCACCTCCTCCTGCTCGAACTGCCCGACAACCCCGCCCTCGGCCACCACTTCGGCGGCGGCGCGCTGCAATGGTGGATCACGCCGGACGATCTGGCCGACCGGCGGTTTGATGCGGTGATGATGACGCGGACCTGAGGCCCACGCTCACACCACCAGCCGCTCCTCCAGCTGCGCCACCAGCGCCGCATCCGCGCCCAGCACCGCCTCGGCATAGGCCTCGAACGTCCCGTGCTCGCGCTCCATCGCGGCAAAGGCGCTGTCCAGAAACTCCGGCTGGACTCCCATGATCGTGCGCAGCGCCTCGTCCGTCATCGAAGGACCGAAGCTCGCGCGCACATTGGTCGCTGCCGCAGCGATCCGCGCCTCGGAATTGCCCGCCGTGTTGGTGAGGAGGTAGTCCGCCATCACGTCGTCGGCATGCACGCCCAGCAGGCGGTGGACGATGGCCGCGCCCACGCCGGTGCGGTCCTTGCCGGCAAAGCAGTGCAGCAGGCTTGGCCCATGATCCTCGGCCAGCGTCTGGAGATAGAGCCGGAACGTGCCCACCAGCACGGTGCGAAACGGCAGCTTGTCGTAGAGCTTGACCATCGCGGCGCGCGCGTCGTCCGCGGTCCGCACACCGGCCGCGGCTTCGTCATGCACGGCCTTGCCCCCGCTGGACTGGCCATGATCGCCCGCCGTCTCGCCGGGATAAAACACCACCTGCCCGGCCCACTCTTCATGCCGCAGGCAGGGAAACTGCGCGCGCTCGCTGTCCCCGCGCAAGTCGATCACCCGCGCGATGCCGATGCGGTGGACCACATCGAGATCGTCCGTCGTCGCCCCGAAGTGATGCCCCGAACGCCACAGCTGCCCTGTGCGCAGCGTGCCCCCGCGCGCAGTGTAGCCGCCATAGTCGCGAAAATTGTGAATGCCGCTCAGCGGCAGAACCCGGTCTTGCATGGGCTTTTCCTGTCAGATGAGCCCCGCCAATGCCAGTCCTTCAAGACGCTCCGGTTGCACCGCGTACAAAGGGTGTCAGGCAAACCCTTCCGCCAGAAACCGCTCCGCACATCCCGCCAGCACCGCGCTGCCCAGCGGCATCACGCTTTCATCGAGCATCATCCGCGTCGAATGGATCGAACAGCAGCTCTTCCAGTCCGCCCCCTGCGGCGCGACGCCGAGGAAAAACATCGCGCCCGGCGTCTGTTCCAGCACATAGGAGAAGTCCTCCGCGCCCATGATCGGGTGCGAGAGGCGGTGGAACGTGCCTTCACCGGTCAGCGCCTCGGCCACCTTGGCGCCCAGATCGACCGCGCGCGCATCGCAGATCGTCACCGGAAACCCCGGCACAATCCGAGTCTCCGCGGTGAGCCCATGCGCCGCCGCGATATGCTCCGCGAGCCTGGGAAGTGCCTCGTGCAGCTTCGCGCGCGAGGCCGGGGAAAGCGTGCGGATGGTCCCCAGCATATGCGCCGTATCGGGAACCACGTTGTAAGCCGTCCCCGCCTCGATCTTGGAAACCGTCGCCACCACCGGATCGGCGACCGAGAACCGCCTCGTCACCATTGCCTGAAGTGCGCTGACAATCTCGCAAGCGACCGGGATGGGATCCAAAGTGTCGTGCGGCATCGAGGCGTGCCCGCCATCGCCCTTGACCGTGATCTCGAAGCGGTCCGCCGATGCGAGCAGCGGCCCCGCCTTGCCCGCCACGATCCCGTGCGGGCTGTTGGGCATGATATGCAGCGCAAAAGCCGCGTCCGCGCGTGGTTCCAGCAACCCGTCGTCGATCATGAAGCGCGCGCCGTGGTGGCCTTCCTCGCCCGGCTGGAACATGAACTGCACTTCGCCCGCCAGGCTCTCGCGCCGTGCGCACAGCAGCTCCGCCGCGCCTGCCAGCATCGCGGTATGCGCATCGTGCCCGCAGGCGTGCATCCGCCCCGCAAACTGCGAGGCGAACGCGAGGCCCGTCTCCTCGGGCATTTCCAGCGCGTCCATATCGCCGCGCAGCAGCACGCGGCGGCCTTCACCGGCCCCGCCCTTCAAGGTCGCGACCAGCCCCGTCGTCGAAGGCCCCTCGCGCCAGATCAGCGGCAGATGTGCCAGCGCGCTGCGCACCTTGTCCCGCGTCAGCGGCGTATGCAGCCCCAGCTCCGGCTCGGCGTGGATCGCGCGGCGCAGCGCGGTGATCTGCGGCTCGAGGGTTCGCGCCTGCTCCAAGAGGTCGGCGTGCAGCATCGGGGGGCTCCTGTAGGTGAAGTGCGCATAGCATAGGCCTCCCCCCGCTCCGCTGTCGAGGTTCCCCCTTGCACAGGCGCGCGCAGGTGTTTAATCGCTCGATTAACGCATTTGGGAGAGAGTCCATGGCCGAAGCCTATATCATTGACGCCGTCCGCACCCCGCGCGGGGTTGGCAAGCCCGGCAAGGGCGCGCTGTCGCACCTGCACCCGCAGCACCTCGCTGCCACGGTCATGAAGGCGATCGCGGAGCGCAACAACCTCGATACCGGCACGGTGGATGATATCATCTGGTCGACCTCGTCGCAGGTCGGCAAGCAGGGCGGCGACCTTGGCCGCATGGCAGCTCTCGCGGCGGGCTACAACATCACCGCCAGCGGCACCACGCTCGACCGCTTCTGCGGCGGCGGCATCACCTCGGTGAACCTTGCCGCGGCCACCGTCATGTCGGGCATGGAAGATTGCGTGATCGCCGGCGGCACCGAAATGATGAGCTTCACCGCCGCCAACGCCGCCGCTGAAGCCAATGCCGGCTTCCCGCCGCGCCTCATGGGCTCGGGCAACGCGGCGCTCGATGCGCTCCACCCGCAGTCGCACCAGGGCATCTGCGGCGATGCCATCGCCACCATCGAAGGCATCAGCCGCGAAGCGCTCGATGCGCTCGCCCTCGTCAGCCAGCAGCGCGCCGACGTGGCGATCAAGGAAGGCCGCTTCAACAAGTCGGTCGTCCCCGTGCTGAATGAAGACGGCACTGTCGCGCTCGATCACGAGGAATTCCCCCGTCCCGAAACGACCGCCGAAGGCCTCGCCAGCCTCAAGCCCGCCTTTGCCGCGATGATGGACTTCGACCTCGGCGGCGGGATGACCTTCCGCAAGCAGATCAACCGCCGCTATCCGGATGTGGACATCAAGCCCGTTCACCACGCCGGCAATTCCTCTGGCGTCGTCGATGGCGCCGCCGCGCTGCTCATCACCTCGCCCACCTATGCCGAAAAGCATGGGCTCAAGCCTCGCGCGCGCATCGTCGCCTATGCCAACCAGGGCGATGATCCGACGCTGATGCTCAACGCGCCGGTGCCGGCGGCCAAGAAAGTCCTCGCCAAGGCGGGCCTCACCAAGGAAGACATCGACGTCTGGGAAATCAACGAGGCCTTCGCCGTCGTGGCCGAGAAGTTCATCCGTGATCTCGATCTCGACCGCGCCAAGGTGAACATCAACGGCGGCGCCATGGCGCTCGGCCACCCGATCGGCGCCACCGGCTCGATCCTCATCGGCACCGCGCTCGATGAGCTGGAGCGCTCCGGCGGCCGCTATGGCCTCGTCACGATGTGCGCCGCGGGCGGCATGGCCCCCGCGATCATCATCGAACGCCTCTGATCCAACCTGCGCCCCCGCCTCGGCGGGGGCCACTGGCCGGGCCCTGCCCAGCCCCGCGCTACCCAGCCGCACCCCGCTTGCCCCACCGCGCGCTCACCTGTAGAGCGCGCGGCAATTCCTGTTTTTCGAATACGCGAGGACCCCGATGGCCGCCCAGTACGCCTATGTCATGAAGAACATGACCAAGACCTTCCCCGGCGCGCCCAAGCCGGTGCTGAAGGACATCAACCTCCAGTTCTATCAGGGTGCCAAGATCGGCATCGTCGGCCCCAACGGCGCGGGCAAATCCACGCTGATCAAGATCATGGCCGGCATCGACAAGGACTACACGGGTGAAGCCTGGCCCGGCGAGAACATCACTGTCGGCTATCTCGAGCAGGAACCCCAGCTCGACGAGACCAAGACCGTGCTCGAAAACGTTAAGGACGGCGCGCGCGAAATCGCCGACATGGTCGACCGCTTCAACGCCATCGGCATGGAAATGGCCGAGGAGGACGCCGATTTCGATGCGCTCGGCGCCGAGATGGCCGAACTGCAGGACAAGATCGACGCGGTCGATGGCTGGACGCTCGACAACCAGCTCGAAATCGCGATGGAAGCCCTGCGCTGCCCGCCCGGCGATTGGCCGGTGGACAGCCTATCGGGCGGTGAAAAGCGCCGCGTCGCGCTCACCCGCCTGCTGATCCAGAAGCCCTCGATCCTGCTGCTGGACGAACCGACCAACCACCTCGACGCCGAGAGCGTCAACTGGCTGGAAAACCACCTCAAGGAATATGCCGGCGCGGTGCTGATGATCACCCACGACCGCTACTTCCTCGATAACGTTGTCGGCTGGATCCTCGAACTCGATCGCGGCAAGTACTTCCCCTACGAGGGCAACTACTCGACCTACCTCGAAAAGAAGGCCAAGCGGCTCGAGCAGGAAAGCCGCGAGGACGAGGGCCGCCAGAAGGCCATCGCGCAGGAACTCGAATGGATCCGGCAGGGGCCGAAGGGCCGCCAGACCAAGTCCAAGGCGCGTATCAAGGCCTTCGACCAGCTCGTCGAATCCGCCGAGAACCGCCCCATCGGCAAGGCCCAGATCGTCATCCAGGTGCCCGAACGCCTCGGCGGCAAGGTGATCGAGGCCAAGAACATCACCAAGGCCTATGGCGACAAGCTCCTGTTCGAGAACCTCTCGTTCATGCTCCCCCCCGGCGGCATCGTCGGCGTGATCGGGCCCAACGGCGCGGGCAAGTCCACCCTGTTCAAGCTCATCACCGGCAAGGAACAGCCCGACAGCGGCACGATCGAGATCGGCCAGACGGTCCACCTCGGCTATGTCGACCAGAGCCGCGACCACCTCGATCCCAAGAAGAACGTCTGGGAGGAAATCTCCGACGGGCTCGACTACATGAAGGTCAACAAGCAGGACATGTCGACGCGCGCCTATGTCGGCGCGTTCAACTTCAAGGGCCAGGACCAGCAGAAGAACGTCGGCAAGCTCTCGGGCGGTGAACGCAACCGCGTCCACATGGCCAAGATGCTCAAGCAGGGCGGCAACGTCCTCCTGCTTGACGAACCGACCAACGACCTCGACGTCGAAACCCTGCGCGCGCTCGAAGAAGCCATCGAAAACTTCGCCGGCTGCGCCGTGGTCATCAGCCACGACCGTTTCTTCCTCGATCGTCTCGCCACCCACATCCTCGCGTTCGAGGGCAACAGCCATGTCGAATGGTTCGAAGGCAACTTCGAAGCCTACGAGGAAGACAAGCGCCGCCGTCTGGGCGATGCGGCGGATCGGCCGACCAGGCTGGCCTACAAGAAGCTGACGCGCTGAGGGTTCGCCCCGTTCAGGCGGGGCCCGTCACGGCGCGATCCATTCGCCGCGCCACGGCGCACCGGCATCCGGGCGGGCAAAGCGCGCGCGGATGCCGCCTTCGCGGTCCAGCCTGAGCCAGTCGAGGCTGCGCACTTCCACCAGCAGCACGGCAAAGTTGCCGCGTCCGGGCAGCGTCTCGTCCAGCGCCGGACTGCGGCAGGCGAACGCGTCCGGGATGGCGGAGCCGGCAGCCTCCAGCGCGCCGCCGGGCCTGGTCTCCGCAAGGTAGCAGCGGCGGCTCGAGGGCGCGGTCTTGCTCCATGCGGCATCGGCCACAGGGCCCGCGTGCTCGATCCGCCCGGTCCCGCGCATGCGCAGCTGCACGCGGGCGTCGGGATCGTAGGCGAGCACCGAAACCATGCCCCCGCCGCCGATCAATGTGGCCTTGGGGCTGCGCAGATCGGTGTGAAAGCGCAGTACGGCAAGGTCGGCGGTCGCCTCGCGCAGCACCATCATGCGCAGATCGCCATCCGCCGTCCCCACCACGGGCGTGTGCATCGCGTTCCTGCGGTCGCGCACGGCTGTCGCCAACCGCCGGACCGCATCGGCAAGTACGCCATCGAGCGTCACCTCCAATTCCGTTCCTCCTCGAAAATCTGCTTGCCAACCTGAATGGTAGGCCATCCCCTTGGTTCATTCCCGCGACAGCGCGACTCGGATAAATACAATCCTATGACACGCTGAATCGAATTGCGCTTCAGCCAAACCGGAGCCGTCACCATGGCCGCCAAGTCCGTTTTCAAGAGCAGTGCTTCCGCCCTTCTCGCGCTTGCCTTGGGCACGGCGGCGCTCATTCCGGCCTCCGCTGTGGCGCAGGAGCGAGACCAGCGCGGTCCGGCGGCGCGCGGCATGGAGCGCAGCGCGCCGCCTGCCATGCCGCGTCCCAGCATGCCGGCGGTACGGCCCGCGCAGACGCAGGCTCCGGCGTGGCAGAGCCGCAGCCCCGCTGCCAATCCGCAGCCGAGCTGGGCCGGCCGGCCCACCTTCTCGCAAGGATCGCAGGCGCCGCAGCCCTCCCGCCAGCCGTCGGCGAACCCGGGCGGCTGGAATGGCCAGCCTGCATGGAGGGGCGACAGCGGGCGGGGCGACCGCGAACGCGGTGATCGTGGCAACGGCGTGAACCCCGCCGGCCAGCCTGCCTTCGGCCGCCCTGGCGGCTGGGTACAGGGTGGTCAGGGCGGCACCAGCACACCCGCCTGGCAGGACCGCAACCCCGGCGGTCGGCCCAATGATGGCAGGCCCAATGATGGCAGGCCGAACACCGGTCGCCCGAACGATGGCAGGCCCGCCGATGGTCGCGGGCAGTCTTGGAATCAGGACAACCAGGGCCGCTGGTATCACGCCGAAAACGGCACCTGGCGGCAGGACCGCGGCGGGCAGTGGTACCGCGATACCAATCGCGGCGCCAACAGCTGGCGCGACAACAACGGTAATCGCGACCGCAATTGGGATCGGAGCTGGCAGCAGAACCGCGGCAACGGCTGGGGCTACAACAACGGCTGGCGCGGCAACGATCGGGGCTGGGGTTACAACAACGACGGGCGGGCGTGGGACCGCGACGGCTGGCGGCACGACAACCGCTATGACTGGCAGCGTTGGCGCAGCCGCAACCGCACAACCTTCAGCCTCGGCCTCTACTACGCGCCATGGCAGGACTACAGCTACAGCCGCTTCGGCATCGGCGTGATCATCGGCGCGCCGTTCTACGATCAGCGCTACTGGATCGCCGATCCTTACGCCTATCGCCTGCCCCCGGCCTGGGGTCCCTATCGCTGGGTGCGCTACTACGACGACGCGCTGCTCGTCGATATCTACACCGGCGAAGTCGTCGACGCGATCTACGACATTTTCTGGTAGAGCCCCGGTCGCGGCATCATCGAACCATTTGCGGCCCTGTCCGACCTGTCGGGCAGGGCCTTTCTGCGTCCGCGTGGCTCCCTCACAGCAATTGTAACGAACAGGCGCGCCAGAATGCGCTACGTAACGCATGTGGGGCTACAGTCCCTCGGAGGCGCTGGTCGAGCCCCGGACACGATAAGCACGCAGGGATGCCGCGCGCCAATCCCTGCCACCACAAGCGCACGGCCATGGCCGCCGGTCCTGTCGGCCATGGCATCGGATCCTACGACCCATCATTTCCACGGGGGAACGCATGACCATATTCACGGCGAACGAGGCCTTCTTCAGCCTCGACTTCAACATCTCGCAGATCCTGCCAAACAAGACCGGGTTCAAATTCTCGGACAACGTCAACACGGCCATCGACGGGGTCACCTATCAGGATGTTGCCGCCTACGGTTTTCAGACGTTCATCCAGTTGCCCATTGACAGCACTGCCTATTTTCGCGGCACCAGCCTCACCGTTTCCCCGGCCGACAAGCTCACTGGCGGCACGGTGACCGGCCTCGGCCTCTATACTGGCGCGATCGACGATCTGTCGGCCCCGGCCTGGACGATCAAGGGCATCAAGGTCGCCGCAACCGACATTGCCGGCGTCATGGCCTCCACATCGACCAGCGACGACGCGAAGTTCTTCGCCAGCCTGTTTGCGGGCAACGACAGGATCAATCTCTCGTCGACCTACGACTATTTCGACGGCCTCGGCGGCAACGACGTGATCTATGGCAACGGCGGCGATGATACAATTTATGGCGGCAGCGGCGATGATAAGATCTATGGCGGCGCCGGAGACGACCAGCTGGACGGCGGGCTCGGCAACGACGTGCTGTCGGGCGGCGCGGGCACGGACACGGCCTCCTATTTCGATATCGGCGCTGCCGTCACGGTGAACCTTTCGATCAAGACGCAGCAGGATACCGGCGGCGCGGGCAAGGATACCCTTTCCGGCATCGAGCGCCTCTATGGCGGCCGGGCTGGCGACACCCTGACCGGCACCGGCGGCAACAACGAAATCATCGGCATGAACGGTTCGGACGTGATCAACGGCCTTGGCGGCAACGATCTGATCTACGGCGAACTGGGCAAGGACACGCTCACCGGCGGCGCGGGCAAGGACAAGTTCCTGTTCCACACCACCCCGGCGATCAACAACGCCGACACGATAACCGATTTCAGCCACGCCGAGGGCGACAAGCTGGTGCTGAGCGCCTCGATCTATTCCGGGCTGATCGGCAAGGCCGGCTCGGTCCTGACCAAGGGCGAGTTCTACGCGGCAGCAGGCGCCAAGGCGGCGCACGATGCGGATGATCACATCGTCTACAACACCTCCAACGGCACGCTCTACTACGATGCGGACGGTGCGGGCGGAACCGACGCCGTTCTCTTCGCCACGCTGACAGGCAGTCCCACGCTGCTCTACAGCGATATCCTGCTGGATTTCTGATCGCTGACAGGGCGGCCCGCGCGCACGTACCGCCTCAGCGCGGTGCCGTCACCGGTCGCCCGCCCGGCTGCCACGCAATGGGCTGCGGCGCATCGGCCGCCGCTTCGGTCAGCGCGATGAAGAAGCGGTTGAAGTCTGCCGCCGCCTGCCAGTCGATCGGCGTTGTCAGATCGTCCGCCGGGTGGTGGTAGCGCCGCTCGTACCAGTCGCGGTACTTCGCCCGCGAGGCTGCATCGTAGGTCGCGAAGACGAAGCTCGCGCCCGGCACGCCCGCTTCCATCAGCGGCCAGTTGTCGGACCGGCGCAGCAGATTGCGCTCGGGCTCGGGGTCCTCCTGCACCGCAATCCCCCGCGCCTGCGCAACCTGCCGCACCAGATCACCCAGCGTGCTTTCCTTGAGGCCATGCACCGTCAGCAGCTTCAGCGGATAGAGCGGGCGCACCTGATCGAGGTTGATCACCGCAGCCAATGAAGCCAGCGGTACAGTCGGGTGCTCGACAAACCAGCGCGAGCCCCAGAGCCCCTTCTCCTCGCCCGTATAGACCGCGAAGAGCACCGGCCGCTTCAGCCCCTTGCCGCCGCGCAGCGCCGCAAACTGCTCGATCAGCGCGACATAGGCGGCATCATCGAGCGCGCCGTTGTAGATCGCATCGCCCTGCACCGGCTCGCCCCGGCCATAACCATCGAGGTGCGCGGAGATCACGATCACCTGATCGGCAAGCGCCGGATCGGTCCCCGGCAGCAAGCCCAGCACATTGGCCGAGCGCGTCACGCGCCGCGTCACCGCCAGCACCGCCTTGGCCTCGCCCAGCTCCACGCGCGGCAAGTCCGCCCCCGCCGCGCCGCTTGTCAGGATCTCGTCCGCCCGCGCCGTCAGGCGCCCCAGCGCATCGGGATTGAGGATGCCCTGCAGGAACGGCGGCCCGGCCTTGGCTTTCACCACGCTCTCCAGCGGGGTCACGCTGCGCGAATAGGCAAACGGCCAGCGGATCGGTTCCCCCGGCAGCCCCGGCGCGGCAATCAGCAGCATCCCCGCCGCGCCCGCCGCCTGCAGCGCCGCAGCGCGATCAAACCCCTTGAGCCGATCCGGCGCCGGTCTGCCATAGCAGACCACCAGCTTGCCGCGCACATCGCCGAGCTCGCTCTTGCCGCAGTAACCGCGAAAGGTCGCCGCAGCGGAAAGCGCAGCTGGCAGGCTTTCCAGCCCCGAAAGCTGGACCTCCCGATTGAAGCGAAGCCGCTTCCCGGCGATCGTCAGCCGGGAACGCGCCTCGTCCAGCCGCCGGTCCTCGAAAGGGATCGACTGGAACCAGCCGCCACTCTCGCCCGCCGGTTTCAGCCCCGCCGCCGCAAGGCGCTTCGCCACCAGCGCCGCCGCGCGGTCATACCCCGGCGAGCCGGTATCGCGCCCTTCCATCGCATCGGAGGAAAGCTCCTCCGTCAGCGCCCACCACTGCTGGGTCGCGGCATCTGCCGCCCCCTCGGCGCGGGCCGAAGCGGGGAGCAGCGCCGCGAGCGCGGCCAGCAGGACCATCTTGCGCATCACGGCCTCCCTCAGATCCGGTCCGCCTGCGCTACCGCGTCGCTCGCCCTGAGCGCGCTCACGATCCGCGTCAGATGCGCCAGATCGCGCACTTCAAGGTCCACTTCATAGGTATGGAACGGGTTCTCGCGCTGGGTCATTTCCAAGTTCACCACATTGGCGTGGTTCTTGGCAAAGACGCCCGCCATTTCGGCGAGCGTCCCCGGCCGGTTGTAGAGCTCGGCCCGGATGCGCCCCACCGCCCCGTCGGTGCGCGCGTCCCACGAAAGGTCGATCCAGTCGGCATCGATCCCGCTCGCCAGACTGAGGCAGTCGATCGCGTGGACCGTCACCCCCTGCCCCACACGCCTCAGGCCGACGATGCGGTCGCCCGGCACCGGATGGCAGCAGTCCGCCAGCTTGAATGCCATGCCCGGGGTCAGGCCGCGCACCGCGATCGCGCGCTGCTGGCTGGGCCAGTTCTCGCTCGCGGGCAGGTTCTTGGCACTTCCGGGTACGAGCGCTTCCATTACCTGCCGGTCGTCGATCTTGGCGCTGCCGATGGCGACCATCAGCTCTTCCTCGTTCGCATACTTCAGGCGCTTGATCGCATCGGCCAGGGCTTTCTTGCCGATCTTGCTCGGCAGGCGGTCGGCGATTTCCTCGTAGAGCTTGCGTCCGATCTCGGCGATCTCGGCGCGTTCCTTCTGGCGCACCGCGCGGCGGATCGCGGCGCGCGCCTTGCCGGTGACGACAAACGCCAGCCACGAAAGCTGCGGCTCGCTACTGCGGCTCTTGATGATTTCCACCACGTCGCCGTTGCCCAGCGGCGTGCGCAGCGGCACGTGCCGCCCGTTGATCTTCGCCCCCACCGCCTGCGCGCCCAGATTGGTGTGCACGGCAAAGGCAAAGTCGATCGGCGTCGCGCCCTTGGGCAGCTGATAGAGCGCGCCCTTGGGGGTGAAGGCAAAGATGCGGTCCTGATAGATCGCCATCTTGGTGTTTTCGAGCAGCTCGTCCGGATCGTGGCTCGCTTCCAGGATCTCGACCAGATCGCGCACCCAGCCGACCTGCCCGTCGGGCAGCTCGCCCTGCTTGTAGGCCCAGTGCGCCGCAAGGCCGAACTCGTTGATCCGGTGCATCTCGTGCGTCTTGATCTGCACTTCCACGCGCATCGCGTTGTTGTAGATCAGCGAGGTGTGCAGGGATCGGTAGCCGTTCATCTTCGGCGTCGAGACATAGTCCTTGAACCGCCCCGGGATCATCTGCCAGGTCCGGTGCAGCACGCCGAGCGCGGTGTAGCAGTCCTCGACGCTCTCGGTCAGCACGCGGAAGGCCATGATGTCGGTGATCTGCTCGAAGCTCACGTGGCGCTCGGCCATCTTGCGCCAGATCGAGAAGGGGTGCTTCTCGCGGCCCGAAACCTCCACCTTAAGCCCGGCCTCGGCCAGCGCCTGCTTGATCGACAGCGCGATCGAGCCAACCTGCCCGCCTTCCTCGCTCTTGATCGAAGCCAGCCGCCCGGTGATCGTGGCAAAGGCCTCGGGCTCCAGCTGCTCGAAGGCCAGCAGCTGCATCTCGCGCATGTATTCGTACATGCCGACGCGCTCGGCCAGCGGCGCATAGATATCCATCGTCTCGCGCGCGATGCGGCGGCGTTTTTCCTCGCTCTTGATGTAATGCAGCGTGCGCATGTTGTGCAGCCGGTCCGCCAGCTTCACCAGCAGCACGCGCAAGTCTTCCGACATCGCGAGGAGGAACTTGCGCAGGTTCTCCGCCGCGCGCTCCTTGTCGCTCATCGTCTCGATCTTCGAGAGCTTGGTCACGCCGTCGACCAGCCGCGCCACTTCGGGGCCGAACAGGCGCTCCACCTCGTCCACCGTCGCCAGCGTATCCTCCACCGTATCGTGGAGCAGTGCGGTGATGATGGTTTCCTGATCGAGCTTCAGCTCGGTCATCAGGCCCGCCACTTCGACGGGGTGCGAGAAGTAGGGATCGCCCGAAGCGCGCTTCTGCGAGCCGTGTTTCTGCACGGTGTAGACATAGGCGCGGTTCAGCATCGCCTCGTCCGCATCGGGATCATAGGCGAGCACGCGTTCGACAAGTTCGTACTGACGCAGCATTTCCATCCTAGATGGCCCCTGCCCGGCGCTCCCGACAAGGGAAAATGCCTTCGATGCGCAAATCTTTCATGCGCATGTTGCCAATGCGAGACCGCAGCGGCACGTAAGGAGCCGATGAGCGACCAAACCCTCGGCGCAAGGCTCCAGGCAAACCTGCGTACCCTCACCTGGCTCGATGCGGCCCGCGTGCGCGTTTATGCCGCGATGATCCTCGTCGCCTACGTGCCGATGATGGTGAAGGTGTTCCGCGAGGCGACCGGCACCGTGGGCAGCGATTTCCTTGCCTTCTGGGGCGCGGGCCGCCTCCTTGCCACCGGCCCCGCCGCCCGGGTCTACGATCTTGCTGCCGAACATGCCGCGCAGATGGCGGCGGGCACCGGCCAGATGGTCGCTTATGTCAATCCGCCGCCCTACCTCTTCCTTGCCGCGCCGCTGGGCTATCTCTCCTATCCCGCCGCATGGATCGTCTGGGCGCTCGCCGGCTGGGCTGTGTGGTTCCTCGTCGCCCGCCGTGCGCTGCCCGGTGCGGGAGCTGCCGGTGCCCTCGTCGTGCTGGCCTTTCCGGCCGCCTATCTTGCCGCAAGCCACGCGCAGAACGGGTTCATCACCGGCGCCCTCCTCATCGGCGGCGTGCTCGCGCTGCGCCGTTCGCAGGCGCTGTCGGGCGCGCTGCTGGGCCTGCTCGTGATCAAGCCGCACCTTGCCCTCCTCGTCCCCTTCTGGCTCGCCGCCGGGCGCAAATGGACCGCCATCGCCGCCGCCGCCGCGTCGGCTACCGCGCTGTGCCTTGTCTCGCTGCTGGTCTTCGGAGTCGATGCCTGGCGCGCTTATCCGCAGAGCTTGGAGGTCAGCCGGGTCCTCATGGACCAGACCGGCGGCGAGTTCTTCCTGCGCATGTGCACGCCCTACGCGGGCTTCCGCGTCCTCTTCGGCACGACTGTCGCGCTCTATGGGCAGGCGGTCATCACCGTCATCACCGGCGCGCTCACCTGCCTCTACTGGCGCCGCGCCCCCACCATCGAAGCCGCCGGGGCGATGCTGCTTGCCGCCACCGCGCTCGCCTCGCCCTATCTGTTCAGCTACGATCTGCCGTTCCTGATCCTGCCCATCGCCTTCCTCATCGGCATGGGCCGGCGCGAGGGCTGGCGTCCGTGGGAGAAAACCCTGCTGGTGCTGATCTGGCTCTCCCCCCTCGCCACCCGCGCCGCCGCGCTGCCCCTGGGCCTCAACCTCATGCCGATCCCCGCCGCGATTCTCGTCGCGCTCGTCTGGACGACATGGGCACCGCAGCAGGTCAAACAATAGAGCCCAAGAAATAGGGGCAGCCCCCTCTTCGGGGCCGCCCCTCATTTCCCGTCATCCCGGACCGAACTCCGGGGTCCCGCTCGATTACTCCCAGTTCGCTTCCGGCGGCAGGCTCATCAGGATCGCGTCGATGTTCCCGCCCGTCTTGAGGCCGAACAGCGTACCCCGGTCATAGACCAGATTGAACTCAGCATAGCGCCCGCGCCAGGTCAGCTGCTTCAGCTTGTCATCCGGGGTCCACGCCATGCCCATCCGCCGCCGTACCAGCGCCGGATAGACATTCAGGAACGCCTCGCCCACGTCGCGGGTGAAGGCAAAGTTCGCCTCGAACCCGGCGTCGTCCGCGCATTCGAGGTGGTCGTAGAAAATCCCGCCCACACCGCGATGCACCTTGCGGTGCGGAATGTAGAAATAGTCGTCCGCCCAGGCCTTGAACCGGTCGTAATAGGCCGGATCATGCTTGTCGCACGCCGCCTTGTAGCTGGCGTGGAAGTCTGCCGTATCCTCGGCATAGGGGATCGGCGGATTGAGATCGCCGCCGCCGCCGAACCACGCCTTGCGCGTCGTCAGGAAGCGGGTGTTCATGTGGACGGCGGGCACATGCGGGTTCGCCATGTGCGCCACCAGGCTGATCCCGGTCGCGGTGAACGCAGGGTTCTCCGGATCTGCGCCGTTCATCGTCTTGGCAAAGTCCGCGCTGAAGGTGCCGCCCACGGTGGAGACATTGACGCCCACCTTCTCGAACACCTTGCCCTTCATCAGCCCCTGCACGCCCCCCCCACCGTCTGGAACCGGCTCGCCATCATGCTCGCGCTTCCATGGCGTGTAGGTGAAACTGGCGTCGCTCCCCGCCTCGCGCTCGATCGCCTCGAACTCGGCGCAGATCCGGTCCCGCAGGCTTTCGAACCAGACCCGCGCGCGGCCAGTTTCCGCGCTCCAATCCTCTTTCGCGACGGCCTTCGAGGCCTCTTGTGCAGTGCTCATGCTCCAAGTCTTGCCAACCCAAACGCAATCCGGCAAGGCCCGTGCATGGTTCCTGTTTCGTTCACGGCATTTGGCGCCCCGTTTGAATTCGCCGGGCAGGACTTCGCGCTCTCCCCTGGCCGTGCGCTCTATTGGGCCGAAGAACGCGCGCTCATCGTCGCCGATCTCCACCTCGAAAAGGCCAGCTGGTACGCGCAGCGCGGCCAGATGCTTCCGCCCTACGACAGCCGCGAGACGCTTTCCCGAGTCGCGGATGCGCTGCGCGCAACCGGCGCGCGCCGCGTCCTGTGCCTGGGCGACAATTTTCATGACAGCCACGGTCCCGCCCGGCTCGAGCCCCACGCCGCCGGCATGCTCGATGCGCTGATGCGCGCGGTGGACTGGGTCTGGATCACTGGCAACCACGACACCAAGGACACGTCGGCCCACGCTCCGGGCCTCCCCGAACTCGTCGTGCGCGGCATCGCGCTGCGCCACGAAGCCCGCCCGGGCGAAATGAGTCCTGAGCTTTCCGGCCACTTCCACCCCAAGCTGCGCGTCACCGCGCGCGGCCGCAGCGTGGCCCGCCCCTGCGCCGTCGCCAGCGAAAACCGCCTGATCCTCCCCGCCTTCGGCGCGCTCACCGGCGGGATGAACGCCGCCGATCCCGCCATCCTCGCCGCCCTCCAGCCCGCCCGCACGATCGACGCGCTGGTGCCGGCGGCCGGCAAACTCGCCCGCTTCCCCCTGTGGCGCGGGGCGGCAATCCCTTAACGCCAAACCAACCTTCCCGCTTTATCTGCGGCTGCATTGTGATATGAGCGCGCGGGGGCCGGCGCGTAGCCCTCCCCCATTTTTGAAACATCAGGAGCAAGCACTATAGCCCCCCCACCCCGGCGCATGATGGCGCCCCCTGTCAAGACCGGCCCCCGCTACAACCAGCTCATCAGTTCGCCCAAGGTGCGCGTGATTGATGAGAACGGCGAAAATCTGGGCGTCATGTATACCCGCGAAGCGATCGAGCAGGCTGCCGAAGTCGGGCTCGACCTTGTCGAGGTCTCCCCCAACGCCGATCCGCCGGTCTGCAAGTTCCTCGATGTCGGCAAGTTCCGCTACGAAGCGCAAAAGAAGGCCAACCTCGCCCGCAAGAGCCAGAAGACGCAGGAGATCAAGGAGATCAAGATGCGTCCGAACATCGATGACCACGATTACGACACCAAGATGCGTAACGTCACGCGGTTCATCGAGGAAGGCGACAAGGTCAAGATCACCCTCCGCTTTCGCGGCCGCGAGCTTTCGCATCAGCAGCTCGGCATGAACCTCCTGCGCAAGGTGCAGGACGATGTCGCCGAAATCGCCAAGGTCGAAGCCTTCCCCCGCATGGAAGGCCGCCAGATGCTGATGGTTCTCGCGCCGAAGTAAAACGCGCGGCATCCCGCAGAATAAAAACCCAAAAAGAGGCGCGTCGCAAAGACGCGCCTCTTTTTTATGTCTCGGCGCCGCCATGTAGCCCCGATCCGGACCAATTAGCCGGATTAGACCGTTGACGATGCGCAATCCGCCGGTAGCCTTCCCGCAGATTTAAGCAATTTTGGCTCGAAATCACGGGAAGGGGACATCACGTGGTCTATAAAGTCGCGACAGATTTGATCGACATCGGCGTGCAGATCACGCTCGGCAACACCGAAAACCTCTACGTCCCCACGCGCGCTCTGGTCGCCTCGCTGAATACGACGGCCGTTCAGGCAAGCGGAATCAACAAGTCGGTCAAGGTCTTCGGCCAGATCACCGGCGGGACCAACGGGATCGATTTCTTCAATCCGAACTCGGCCGATAGCGACGAGATCAGGGGCCGGCTCATCATCGGGCAGTCCGGCGCGGTGGACGGAGACAGCAACGCCATCTCGTTCAGCGGCTCCAACAACCGCGTGGTCAATTACGGGCAGATCACGGCGGGTAACCGGGGCATCTACATGTTCACGAACTCGGGGCTCGATGCCGGCGCCATCTACAACTACGGCTCCATCACCGGCAAGGACGCCATTGGCTTGAACGTCGCCGGATCGATCAGCATCTACAATTACGGCCGGATCAACGGCAGCGCCAACGCCGTCAGTGTGTTTGGCGGGCTTGGCAGCGCTTACCTGGTCAATCGCGGCCTGATCGACGGCAATATCCTGCGCGACGACGGCCCGTCAACGCTGATCAATCGCGGCACCATCAGCGGCAATGTGCAATTGGGCGGTGGCATCGATTTCCTCGACAACCGGGGCGGCACGATCGATGGCCTCATCAATATGGGCGGGGGGGTGGACACCTACAAACCCGGCACGTCGCAGGAAATCGTCAACGGCGGCGGCCAGGCCGGAGACCTGCTTGATTTCAAGGAGTCCGGAACGGTCCATCTGGCACTTGATGGCAGCATCGCGGCCATCGGCGCGGCCATGGGCGATACCTATACCGGCTTTGATTCGATCACCGGCTCCCTCAATGGCTCGGATATCCTGATCGGCGATGCCCAGAACAATCGCCTGGAAGGCCTCGGCGGAAACGACAGCCTGACCGGCCTTGATGGCGATGACGTGCTTGCCGGCGGCCTTGGCAGCGATACCCTCGATGGCGGCAACGGCACTGACACGCTCAATGGCGGTGATGGCAATGATATCCTGGTGGGCGGTGATGGTACCGACATTCTGGATGGCGGCGCTGGCAACGACACGCTGAACGGCGGCCTTGGCGGCGATTCCCTCACCGGCGGACCCGGGGCCGATAAATTCGTCTTCGGTCCGGGGGAGATTACCAATGCCGATGGCATCCTGGATTTCAACAGTGCCGACAAGGATCGCATCGATCTTTCGGCCATTGATGCCAACACCGCGCTGAAAGGGGATCAGGCCTTCATCTTCATCGGCACCGACCAGTTCCACAATATTGCTGGCGAACTGCGCTATACCTACGGCAACGGCACCGTGCTCCTGCAGGCCGATACCAATGGCGACGGCGTACGGGACTTCTCGTTGGGTCTTTCCGGCCTGAGCGTCATCGCCGCCACTGACTTCGTACTCTAGTCCGCCGCCCGCTCCCCGCAAAACCGTTTTCCTACCGCCCCCCTCATCGCCTATGGCGTCGAGGGGGGCGGCGTGCTGCGCTGGCGGGGCAAAGGGTGGTGGAATGCAGGTCTTGGGCACAGTTTGGCAAATGATCGAGTGGATCGATCAAAACCGCCTTACTGATCGAATGCAATTATTCGCCAGGACAGTGTCAACCGTGTCAACCCCCTCCCGTTTCGGGACAGTCGGGGCCCTCGCATGACCGCCCGCACCGTGGCCCTCCTCGCCGGCCCGCTCGGCCTCCTTGCCACGCTGCTGCTTTCCGCGCCGGCCGGGATGCCGCCCACGGCATGGCACACCGCGGGCCTCGTCTGGTGGATGGCGGTCTGGTGGATGACCGAGGCGATGCCGCTCTCCGCCACGGCCATGCTGCCCTTCATCGTCCTCCCGCTCACCGGCGTGGTCGATGCCAACAAGACCGCGGCGGCCTACTACTCGCCCATCATGTTCCTCTTCGTCGGCGGTGCCTTCCTGGCTCTCGCCATCGAGCGCACCGGGCTCCACCGTCGCCTCGCGCTCACCATGCTGGCCCATGCCGGGGCCAGCCCGGTGCGGCTGCTGCTGGCGGTCATGATGGCCACCGCCGCGATCTCGATGTTCATCTCGAACACTTCGACCGCGCTGATCATGATGCCGATGGCGCTCGCCATTCTCTCCTCCGGCGGCGTCGAGGCGGGCGAGACGGACGGCATGGCCGGCGCGCTGCCGATGGGCGTGGCCTTCGCCGCCACCCTCGGCGGCTATGGCACCATCGTCGGCACGCCCACCAACGCCATCGCCGCAGGCCTGCTCGACCGGACGCTGGGCGTGAAGATCACCTTCCTCGAATGGTCCGCCTTCGGCCTGCCCATCGTCCTCATCGGCGTGCCGCTGGCCGCCTTCATCATCGCGCGGGTCCACCGCCTCGGCCCCGCCAGCTTCGACACCGCCGCCGCACGGGGCGCGATCGAGCATTCGGTGCACTGGACCGTGCCCGAACGCCGCCTCGTGCCCCTGTTCCTCCTCACCGTGCTCGCCTGGGTCACGCTCCCGCTCACCGAGGGGCTGTTTCCCAAGGGCGGCCTCACCGATGGCACCATCGCCGCCATCGCCGGCCTCACCCTGTTCGTCCTGCCCGACGGGACGGGCCGCGCGATGCTGACGTGGAAGGAAGCGAACCGCATGCCCTGGGACGTGATCCTGATGTTCGGCGGCGGGCTCAGCCTTGCGATGGGCATGGACGCCTCGGGCCTCAGCGACTGGCTTGGCACTGCGATGCTCCCGCTGCGCAGCGTGCCGCTGCCGGTCGTCGCCATCGTCCTTGTCGGCTTCGTCGTGATCGTCACCGAGTTTGCCAGCAATATCGCCGCTGCCAGCGGGATCATGCCCGTCGTCGCCGCGCTCTGCGGCGCGCTGGGGGCGGATCCGATCCTGCTTGCCCTCCCCGCCGCGCTGGCGGCAAGCTGGGGCTTCATGCTGCCGGCCGGCACCGGGCCCAACGCGCTCGCCTGGGGCACCGGCCATATCGCCATGCCCCGCGTGCTGCGCGCCGGGTTCATGCTCGATCTGGCCGGTGTTTTCCTGATCGTCGGCACGGTGTGGGGCGTGGCCGCGCTCATGCGGCTGGGCGGCTGACCGCGCATGAACGAGCTCGCCACCTTCTCCAAAGGCGCGGGGCGCGTGCTCGGCTCGCCGCTGCGGCTGCTTTCGGGCACCCTGCTCTACGTCGCGGTCGTCTTCGCGGTCTCGACCATCGGGTATATCCTGTGCGGCTGGCCGGTGGGCGATGCGGCCTACATGGTGCTCCTCACCATCTTCTCGGTCGGCTACGGCGAGGTCCGCCCGATCGACACCGCCTTCCTGCGCCTGTGGACCACCGCCACGATCGTGCTCGGCTGCACCGGCATGATCGTGCTCACCTCCGCGCTCGTGCAGGTCTTCACCCTGTTCCAGTTCCGCCAGCTCCTGGGGGCCAACAAGATGCAATCCGAGATCGACCGCCTCAAGGATCACGCGATAATCTGCGGCATGGGCCGCATCGGCCTCCAGCTCGCCAAGGCGCTGACCGATGCGCGCCACCCCTTCATTCTGATCGAGCGCACCGCCGAAAAGGCCGAAGAAGCCCGCGCCGCCGGCTGGCTCGTGCTGGTGGGAGAAGCGACACAGGAAGAAACCCTGCGGGCCGCCGGGATAGACCGCGCCCGCGTCCTCGCCTCCGTCCTTCCGGATGATGCCGCCAACGTCTTCATCACGCTTTCGGCGCGCAGCCTCAACCCCGCCGTCCAGATCATCGCGCGCGGCGAGGCCCCCACCACCGAGCGCAAGCTGTTCCACGCCGGGGCCGACAAGGTCGTGCTCCCCACTCACATCGGCGCGGAACGCATCACCGAACTGATCCTCTATCCCGCCACCGACAGCCGCATCCACGAAGCCGAACACATGGCCGACGCGCGCCGGTTCCTGCACGATCTCGGCCTCGACGTCGAAGTCGTCACCGCCATCGACAAGGGCGCCCTAACCGGCGCGACCGTCGGCGAGGCGGAACGGCGCGGCGCCGGCGCCTTCTTCATCGTCCAGATCGATCGCGTGAACGGCCAGTCGATCCAGCACCCCGGCGAGGACGTGAACATCGAAGCCGGCGACACGCTCGTGCTGGTGGTGCGCGGCACCCGGCTATCGGCGGGCGCAATCTTCGGCCTGCCCGCCAAGCCGGTAAAGCAGGGGCGGACGTACGTGGGGTGAGGCAACCTTGAAAGCGGACAAGACCACAGAAAATTAACTTGGTTGACACCAATGGCATAGTGACTAGCATCCCTTTGATTTAAGGGAGTATTTTTACCTATGCGTATGATCAGTAGTGCCATTGCATTGTTAGTGGTCACAAGCCAATCGGCACTTGCAGATCCCCAGGCCGGATCGCCGGCACCTGCCTCTTCGGCAACACAGGCCGCCCCGGTTGCTGGCGCTGCACCGGTTGCCGCGCCGCAGCAGGCTGCCGTACTGGAAGCGACACCGGTTCAGAGTGTCCTGCGTTCCGGCACGGAAATCCCGCTCACCGTCCGAGAAGAGCTGACTACCGAAAAGAAAAAACTTCGGGTCGGACAGCGGTTTCAAATGGAAGTGGCCACCCCGATCGATCTGAACGGTACAATAGTGATCCCCGCGGGCACTCCAGCCATCGGCGAAATTACCGATGTGCGCAATAAAGGCATGTGGGGCAAATCCGGGTACATCTCCGCACGCGCTGTTTCACTCAGACTGGGCGATCGCTCCATTCGTTTGACCGGCACGTTCGACGACAAAGGTGTTACGGGAACGGCAGGCGTTGTCGGAGCAGTTGTCTTTGTGCCTATCGCAGGCTTCTTCATGACGGGGACTAGCGCAAAAATCCCGATGGGGTCTGGCGTGAAGGCGTTTCTTGATGAAGATCTGACGTTCAAGACTGTCCCGGTTCAATCGCAAGCGATCGAAGTCCCGGTGGCGACATCGACCGCAGCCGCTGCGCCGGCAGCGACCGCAACAGCGGCGCCCGCAACAGCGGCGCCCGCAACAGCACCAGCCGCACCAAAGCCTTAAGCGGCCGGCCCTTGGGCAACAGGGGAGGTAAGGCGGAGCATCGACGGTTCCGCCGCCGCCTCACCCATGCGCGCCGAAGTGGTTCGCAATCGCCGCTGAAATCCTGAGGTTCAGCGCATGCGCCCGCTCGATCGGGTCGATGAAGCGGGTACGGATTGCGCCGTAGCCTTCGGCGCGGTTGTCCGGGTAGTCGGTGGGTTCGGAGACCGGGAAGTCCTCGATCTCGGGCTCCACCACCGGATACGCGCGCCTGAGTTGCGCCAGCGCCTCGTCCACCCGCAGCGAGAGGACCATTTCCAGCACGTCCTCGCGGCTCACGTCGTTGGAGCGCGAGAACGGGGGAACCTGCACCGCGCGCAGGAACATGTGCATCAAGAGCGCCAGCCGCAGCGCCTGCAGCAGCGCGATGGTGCGGCGCTCCTTCTCGGTCGCGGTATTGCGGGTCTCCTCACGGGGGATCATGGCGAGCAGCCGGTGGAGCTTCATCCAGTCCACCCGGAGCCGTGAAGCAAGCCGCCGGAACACGCCGGCGCGGTCGTCCTTGGTGAGGTATTCGGCCAGCGCAAGGCACGCGTCCTCAAGGCTCGTCTCGGTCCCGCGATAGGGCCGGCTCGCCCAGTAGGCCGAATTGAACAGCTCGCCGAAACAGGCCACCGTCTTGATCGAGGCGAGGCCATTGGCGGCGCGCAGCAGCCGCACCAGCTGCCGCCCACGGCCCGAGCGGCCGAGCAGCTCCGCAACCGCTTCGGTCTCCTCGCCCGCCGCGATGCCCGCGCCCGCGATCACGTTCACCGGATAGCCGATCTGCTGCAGGATCGCGTTGTGCGGGATCGCGCGGATCTGCCTGAGGCTCATCGTGCGGTCGCTGGCGATATCCGATTGCCGGCGCGAAACACGGCTGCCGGTCGTCTTGAGCATTCCGAGCCCGAACGCGGTGACGGCGCGGGCGTAGGTCACGCTTTCCAGCTGCTCGCGCTGCACGCGGCGGATCGCGCGGTAGAAATCGAGGGAGAGGTCGGTGCGATCGTAGAACGGATCGGCCTCGGCATCCCCGCGCAGCGCCTCTTCCGCCTCGATGATCCGTGTCAGCGTGGCGAGCGCGAGTTCATCGCTGCGGAAAAACAGGTAGCCATCGCCGCCCTGGAAACTCGCCTCGGGCTCCAGCACGATCTCGGCCTTGGCAAAGCGCCCCCGCGCCCAGCGGCTGAGCGGCCAGGTCAGCCGGTCCGCGAAGCTCGACGGATGCGCGCCGCGGCCCATGCTCTCGCCGTGGGTGTTGAACACCAGCGCCGCGACATCGGTGAGGCCCGCCGCCTTCATCGCCGCCGCCAGCCGGCCCTGCAGCCGCTCGATGGCAAGCGCGGCGGGGATCTGTCCCATGAACCGCCCGGCATCCGAAAAGCCGGTCTGGATGGCCACGCGTCCGCGCAGGCGCACATAGTCGCGGTAGGCAGGCTCGGCGAGCAAGGCTTCGAGAAACCGCCCGCCATGCTCGAGCGCGGCTTCGGTCTCGAACAGCGGCGAGACATCGACCTTGCCTTCGATGCCCAGCAGCCGCGCGAAATAGAGCGCGGCGAGCACCGTCTGCGGCTGCTCGCACTCGGCGATCAGCATGCGGATCGGCGCATCGGCATCGATGTGGTGGAGGATCTGCGCCATCACGAGGAACTGGCGCATCGCGGTCGAGGTCTCGATGGCAAGCGCGGCGAAGTTCGCGCGCAGCGGCTTCACCTCGGCCAGCAGCTCACGCAGCCTGGACAGCGCGCTCTTGCTGGCAAGGTCCATCGTGCCTTCGGGATCGATCCGCCGCCTGAGGGCATTGAGCAACTGCGAGGCATTCACGCGGAAGTGGATCCAGCCCATGCCGAGCCCGTCCGCGCGCATCGTGCCCGCCAGCACGGCGAGTGCGATGGCGGCTTCGCCCGCCGCGGACTTCGCCTCGGTTTCCAGCGCGGCGATCACGGGCGAGAGCGTCAGCAACTTGTCGGGATGCTCCGCCGTCAGGGCATTGGCGGCGGCGGCAAGCGCCTCCGGCTCCGCGCCGAGCCCGGTGAAATGGGCGGCCATCTCTGCCGCGTGGGTCGCCGCGCCGCGCAGGGTGGCCAGCAGCGCATGATCGGGCACCACGGCCGCAAGCTGCGCTGCATAGCCTTCGAGCCGCCGCGCCTTTTCCTGCAGGCGATAGGCGATGGAGGTGGACCACGAAATGTCGGTCCGCCCATCCATGTCATAGCCGACCCAGCTCGCAAAACGGAACGGCAGCGGGCGGAAATCAAGCCAGCGCCCCGGCCAGCGCGCCCGCGCATGGGCGAGCAGCGCGGCGTTGATCCGGTCACGCGCGGCGCCGGCGCGTTCGATCGCAGCGAGCGCTTCGTCATGTTCGTAATCGAGCGTCACCTGGGGGCTCGCGCCGGGCACCTGGCAGACGGTCGCTGCCATCGGATCCTCGGCCAGTGCCGCTTCGGCAACGGCATCGGATTCGGCAGGGCTCAGCAGGAACGTCGGGTGCGCCGTGAACACGGCATGGAGCAGCGGGCGCTCCCAGCGGCGGCGGAATTCGGCAAAGCCGTCTTCCTCGTTCAGCAGCGCCGCCATGCGGGCAAGGTTATCGGCCGGACCTGTCGGTGCGATGAGCGCCCGCAGCCGCGCGGCGCGGGCCTGCAGCCCTTCGCATTCGAGAGCTGCGACCAGCCCTTCGATGGCGGCAAGATCCAGCGCCCCGCTTTCCAGCTGGCGCGACAGGTCGTGGCTCAGCTGGAAGACCGGATTGAACAGCGGGGTTTCGGCAGTCCTTGCATGCAGTTGCTGCAAGCGGTCACGCAATGTGTCGACCGTATTCATGGGCTTGGCCTTCCCCGATTTGCGTATCACCCTTGCGGCAGTGCCGCTGCCGCGCGCGCCGCCGCTTCGATGGCGGCGCTATCGGGAGCGCTACCAGGGGCGACTTTGCCCACCACCCAGGAGCCGCCGACGCACAGCACAGGCGCAAAGCCCAGCCATTCCGGCGCGCTTTCCAGCGTGATCCCTCCCGTCGGGCAAAACTGGCACTGATGGAAGGGCGCCGCAAGCGCCTTGAGCGCGGGCAATCCGCCAGATGTGGCGGCAGGGAAGAACTTAAAGTGCGTAAGCCCCAGATCAAGCCCGCGCATGATGTCACCCGCATTGGTGACACCGGGCAGATAGGGAATGCCCGAGGATACCGCAGCCGCGCCGAGCCGCTCGGTCAGGCCAGGCGAAACAATGAACTCCGCCCCGGCATCGATCGACGCCTTGAGCGTGGCAGGATCGGTCACCGTGCCCGCGCCGACAATCGCGCCCTCGACACTGCGCATCGCCCGGATCACATCGAGCGCCACGGGCGTGCGCAGCGTCACTTCAAGGACGCGCAGACCGCCGGCCACCAGGGCGCGCGCCACGGGCACGGCGTGGGCCACGTCCTCGATCACCAACACCGGAATGACCGGAGCCGTGCGCATGATGGTTTCGATAGGCTTCATGGGAACTCGCTGGGGCTGTGAAGAATGCGCCCTGACCTAACGCGCGGGGGCCTGCCATGCAGCCTGCAATCGGCGGGGTGCATAGCTATTCTTCGCTGGGCTGCTTCCCCAACTCGCCAACCTCGCCACCCGCGAGCATAACCCTCAGATCGCCGAGCTGAAGCTGCGCTCCTCGCTGCGGTAGGCATCGAACACCGCAGCGATGGCGCGGGCATAGGGCGCCGCGCCTGCTTCCAGCCGCAGCCAGCCGCGCTCAAGCGAGACAAGGCCTACCGCAGCAAACGGTTCCAGCCTGGATCGCACCGCGTTCAGCAGATCCGCGTCGATCTTCGCCGCCCCCTTGCAGAGCAGCGCCTCGATCAGCGCGGCGCGGCGCGCGTCCTCCGCCGTGGTCTCCAGTCCCTTGCGCCCGGCGAGTTGATCCGCACCGATCAACATGCGGTAACGCCCGGGGTTCTTTTCGTTCTGCACCATAAGCCCCGGCATTTCGCTGATCGCCGAGGCGCCCAGCCCGATCAGCGTCGAGGCGGGATCTTCGGTAAAGCCTTGGAAATTGCGCCGCAGCGTGCCGCTCCGTGCCGCGCGGGCGAGCGGATCGTCCGGCAGCGCAAAATGGTCGAAGCCAACTGCCTGATACCCCGCATCCATGAGCTGCCGCGCGCCGCGCGCCGCCATGCGGAACCGCCCGCGCTGGTCGGGCAGGTCAGAGCCGTCGATCCGGCGCTGGCGCGGGATCATGTGCGGCACGTGGGCATAGCCGAACAGCGCGATGCGATCGGGCCCCATGCGGGCGCTCTGCGCCAGCGTCTCGGCCAGCACGGCATCGTCCTGATGCGGCAGGCCGTACATGAGATCGAAGTTGATCGAACCGACCCCGGCTGCGCGCAGACCTGCCACCGCCGTCTCGATCATCTCGATCGGTTGCACGCGGCCAATCGCTTCCTGCACGGCGGGGTTCAGCGTCTGCACGCCCAGGCTGACGCGGGTGACGCCGATGCCGCGGATCGCGGTCAGCCAGTCGCGCGTCAGGGTGCGCGGATCGAGCTCGACCGAAAGCGCCGGGCGCACGAAGCGGAACGCCAGCACGAGCGCATCGATCAGCCGCACGAACTCGGTGGGCGGCACGGCGTTGGGGCTGCCGCCACCGAACGCGATGTGCTCGATATGCACCGAAGGATCGAGCATGTCCGCCACCAGCGCGATCTCGCGGTGGAGCGCCTCGAGATAGGCGGTCAGGCGGTGGCGCTTGTTGGCCGCACCCGTGTTGCAGCCGCAATACCAGCAGATTTCTTCGCAATAGGGGATGTGGAGGTAGATCGAGACAGGCCCGGTGAGGGCACCAAGCGATATGCGCTGGCGCAGCTCGAAGCTCTCTTCGACGAACTCCGCCGCGGTGGGATAGCTGGTATAGCGCGGCACCGGCCGCGCGAGCAGTTCCGGATAGTAGGCCCAGTCGGCAAACTGCTCCGCTTTGATTGGCCCGCTCATTGCCCGGTGTCCTCTTCCTCGTCATTCTCCCCGCAGCACGTGCCACCGCCGAAACGCTTGCGCATTGCGCTATGGCAAATCTTGCAACACGGCTTGTCCGCATCGTGATTTTTCATGGGCAACGGAATCGGCGCGCCGCCGCCGCACAATGCGATCATGGTGGGGGGCGCGGCCTGTGCCGGAATCGCCAACTGAAGCACGGCGAACGCGCTGAGCAAGGCAAAGGCGCGCTTCATAGCGGCTGATCCTCATCGATCAGGATGCGCGCCGCAGCGCCATCGAGATCGCTGAACTGCCCAGCCCGCAGCGCCCAGAAAAAGGCTGCGAGACCAAGAAGTCCCATGCCGAGCGCGATAGGGATGAGGATCAGGATCGAGGTCACGTTGTTCTCCTCATCGGGCGGCTCCTGCAAGGCGGAGCGAATTGCCCACCACGATCAATGACGAGGTCGCCATGGCAATTGCCGCCATGAGAGGCGTGACCAGCCCCGCCATCGCCAGCGGCACGGCAAAGGCATTGTAGAGGATCGCGGCGGCGAAGTTTTGGCGCACCACGCGCATCGTCCGGCGGCTGGCGCGCACGGCGCGCGGCAGGGCGAGCAGCGACTCGCCGGTGAATACGAAATCGGCAGCCTGACGTCCGACGTCGCTCGCGCTTCCCGGCGCGATCGAAGCATCGGCTGCGGCCAGCGCGGGGCCGTCGTTGATCCCGTCGCCCACCATCAGCACGCACTTGCCGCTGCGCTGCAGCCGCTGGATTGCCTCGAGCTTGTCCGCGGGGAGCGCGGCAGCCTGCCCGGTAAGCCCCGTCTCGCGCGCGGTCACGCGGACGGCCTCGGCATTGTCGCCGGACAGGATCGAGGCCTGGATGCCGAGCGCGGCAAGATCGGCGAGCGCTTCGCGCGCCTCGGGCCGCAGCCGGTCGGCAAAGCCGATCACCCGCACCGGCCCTGCACCGATGGCAAGCGCGGCAGAGGTACCGACACTTTGCGCAGGCCGCCCCAGCGAAACCGCAAGGCCCCGCCACATGCCGGACACCCCGCGCCCCGCCGTCTCGCGCACGTTTTCAACCGTCGCCGCCCGCACGCCGCGCGCTGCCAGCGCAAGGGCAAGTGCCTGCGACAACGGATGGCGGCTGTGGCTGGCGAGCGCGAGCGCGACGGCGGCTTCCTCCTCGCCCATGGCAGCCAGCACCGCGGCATCGGGCAAAGGACGGCCCATCGTCAGGGTCCCCGTCTTGTCGAGCAGCACGCGGTCGACCTTGGCAAGGCGCTCGATGGCACTGCCGTCCTTCACCATCACGCCCTGCTTCAGCAGCGCGCCTGCGGCCACAACCTGCGCCACCGGTACGGCAAGGCCCAGCGCGCAAGGGCACGTGATGATCAGCACCGCAATGCCCACCACCAGCGACTGGTGCAGCCCCGCGCCCGCCATCAGCCAACCGGCAAAGCTCAGTGCCGCCAGCGTGTGGACAGCGGGTGCATAGAGCCGCGAGGCGCGGTCCGCGATCCGGACAAAGGCGCTCTTGGCCTGCCCGGCGCTTTCCATCGCCTGCGCGATCTCGGCAAGTGCAGTGCCCTGCCCGGCCGCCGTGACGATGATATCGACCGGGCCGTCCAGATTGAGCATCCCTGCCAGCACCGCCTGGCCCGGGCCTGCCGGAACCGGTGCGGTCTCGCCCGTCAGCAGCGACTGGTCGAAACGGCTCAGGCCGCTGGCGATTGCGCCATCGGCCGCAAGCCGCTCGCCCGCCGCGACGCGCATCAGCATCCCCGGCACGAGCGCGGCGGCGGCGGTCCAGTGGAGCGTGCCATCCGCGCCGACCACCATGGCCCCGCTGGCCGCCTGCCGCAGCAGCGCCGCCACGCCGGCGCGCGCGCGGTCGCGCATCATCGCATCGAGCGCGCGCCCAGCGAGAAGGAACAGCAGCAGCATCAAGGTGCCGTCGAACCAGGCTTCCTTGCCGCCGGTCAGCGTCTCGTAGCAGGAAAGGCCGGTCGCCAGCATCACACCGATGGAAATCGGCACGTCCATGTTGGTGCGCCCGCGCTTCAGCGCGCCCCAGCCCGAGCGGAAGAACGGCTGCCCCGCAAAAAGGATCGCCGGCACGCCGATCAGCGCCGAAAGCCAGTGAAACAGATCGCGGGTGCTGCCATCCGCGCCCGACCAGACGCTAACCGAAAGCAGCATTACGTTCATGCAGGCGAACGCCGCCACCGCGAGCGGTGCGAGCAGTTCGCGCGTGGCAGATGGCGGCTCGAGCGCATCCTCGCGCGGCTCGGCGGCAAAGCCCGCTCCGGCAAGTGCCGCGACCAGCGCCGGAATGTCTGCCTCTGGCGCATGATCGACCGCGATCGTGCGCGCCGTCAGGTTCGCCCGGGCCGCAGCGACGCCGGGCACGGCGCCAAGCGCGCGCTCGACCTTGCCCATGCAGCCTGCGCAGTGCATCCCCGGCACGGCGAGTACTGTCCGGCTGATCTCGGGGGCGAGGCGCGCTGCGGAGGCGTTCACAGCGCGTCATCCTCGGCATGCCACACGTGGTCATGCGCCCGTACCTCGATCCCCACGTGCCAGCGCCCGGCGGGCAGCGCCGCTTCATAGACACCCGGCGCGACTTCTCGCGGGTTCATCGCGACCGGTGCGCGGGCGCCAAGCGGGTGATCCGCCTGCGCCCGCACTGCAGCGCCCGTCAGCGGCCGCCCGCTCGCATCCATGAGGGTAAAGCGCACCGTACCCGGCCCGGCCCGCGCAATGTCAAGCTTCCAGCCCAGCGCCTTGTCGGCCTTCGCCGCGCCTAGCCAGCGGTTGAATTCCTGGCTCGCAACATAGGAGTTGTCGACGACCGTCCCGCTGAAGGTGGAGACCGCGAGGTTGGCGAGCAGCACATTGACCGCGATCACCACGCCGAAGAAGCCCGTCATAACGAGCGCCATGTGCCGCCCGGTAAAGGGCCGTGCCGAAAGCTGTGCCATCACTCGTGCTCCTCGTGTTCTTCGTGTTCGCTTTCCGGCGCTGCGAAATGCGTCTCGCGGCGCACGGGCCGGCCCTCGTGATCGAGTGGCGCCGCCTGCAAGGTGAAGTCCTGCTGCCGCGCGTGGGCGGCCGGAACCACGGCATAGAGCCGGACCTTCGCCGTGCTGTCCGCCGGGACCGCGACGTCGATCGTGGCCCTCGCCGCACCCGGCGCCATATCGTCGGTATAGAGCGCCGCACCCGGCAGCCCTTCGGCAGCGATCCGCAAGGTGCGCGGGCGGTCTTCCATGTTGCGCAGTGCCAGCGTGAAGGCATTGCGCACCGCGCCGCCCGAAAGCTGGACGAATTCCGGATTGCGCTCGCGCGCAACCGACAGCGTCAGCCGCTCGCGCGCGCCGAGCAGGAAAAGCAGCGACAGGCCGATCCCGCCCCACACGGCGAAGTAGGCGATCAGGCGCGGGCGCAGCAGCACCTTGCGCACCGGCCGCACCGCCTCGCCCTTGATCTCGCGCTCGGCGTCGATCAGCGTGCAATAGTCGATCAGGCCGCGCGGACGGCCCACCGAGGCCATCGCCTTGTCGCAGGCATCGACGCACAGCGCGCAGGTGATGCAGCCGATCTGCGGCCCCTCGCGAATGTCGATCCCCGTCGGGCACACCGCCACGCACTGCTTGCAATCGATGCAGTCACCCAGCGGGTTTGCAGCCCCTTTCGCTTCCTTGAGCGAACCACGCGGCTCGCCCCGCCAGTGCTTGTAGGTGACGGTGAGCGAGTTCTCGTCCAGCATCGCGGTCTGGATGCGCGGCCAGGGGCACATGTAGATGCACACCTGCTCGCGCATGAAACCGCCGAGCCAGAAGGTGGTGAAGGTCAGGATGCCGGTCGAGGCATAGGCCACCGGGGCCGCCGTGCCGGTCCAGAATTCGCGCTGGAGCGTGGGCGCGTCGGCAAAGTAGAAGATCCACGCGCCGCCCGTCACGAAAGCGATGCCGAGGTAGACGCTCCACTTGAACATCCGCCGGGCAAACTTCGCCGGGGTCCAGGGCGCCGCATTCAGCCGCAGCTGCGCATTGCGGTCGCCGTCGATCAGGCGGTCGACATGCTGGTAGAGGTCGGTCCACACCGTCTGCGGGCAAGCATAGCCGCACCACGCCCGGCCCACCGCGCTGGTGACGAGGAACAAGCCGATCCCCGCCATGATCAGCATTCCGGCGACGAAGTAGAACTCCTGCGGCCAGATCTCGATGGCGAACATGTAGAACCGGCGGTGCGCCAGATCGATCAGGACCGCCTGATGCGGGGCATGCGGCCCCCGGTCCCAGCGGAACCACGGCGTGCCCCAGTAGACTGCGAGGCACACCGCCATGACCAGCCACTTGAAGCGGCGGAACGGCCCGTCGACCCGCTTCGGCAACACCGCCGTGCGCTTCGCATAGAGCGGGGCTGGTGCTGCCGTCATGTTGGGATCCATCATGTTCATGGGGGTTACTGCGCTGCGCCCGCTGCAGGGGTTGCGGGTGCTGCCGGAGCCGGAGCCGGAGCCGCCTCGCCACCGCCCAGCGAGTGGACGTAGACAGCGAGCATCTTGATCGTCACCGGATCGAGCCGCCCGGTCCAGGCCGGCATCACGCCGGCATGGGCATTGGTGACGGTGTTGGTCAGCGCCGCGCGGTCCCCGCCATAGAGCCAGATCTTGTCGGAGAGCCTGGGCGCGCCGACGCTGCGGTTGCCCTCGCCATTGGCACCGTGGCAGACAGCACAGTTGTTGGCAAAGAGCACCGCCCCGCGTGCCGAGGCAGCGCTGGCCGGGTCCTGCTTGCTGATCACCCGGACGTGGCTCACCACGTCCTGCACTTGGGCCGCCGTCAGGATCCCGTCGCGCCCGAAGCTCGGCATCAGGCTGCTGCGGGTCTGGTCGTTGCCCGGATAGCGGATGCCATTGATCAGCGTCTGCTGGATGGTATCGAGGTCGCCGCCCCACAGCCAGTCGTCATCGTTGAGGTTGGGATAGCCTTTCGCGCCCGCCGCGCCCGCGCCGTGGCACTGGACGCAGTTCACCTTGAACGCCGCGCGCCCGCCTTCGATCGCCGCACGCTGAAGCGAGGGATTGGCGGCCAGCGCCTCGATCGGCGTTGCGGCGATGGCATTGCGGACGGCCTGATGCTCGGCCTTCTCGTGCGCGAGATCGCCCGCCAGCGCGCCGCGGCTCGTCCAGCCCAGCGTTCCGGTGCTCGCCGAATGCAGCATCGGGATCGCCGGATAGAGCACGACATAGACCAGTGCGAAGGCGATGCTCGCGTAGAAGGTCCACAGCCACCAGCGCGGCAGCGGCGTATCGAGTTCCTCGATCCCGTCCCATTCGTGGCCGACCTTGGCCGTGCCGGTCGCGTGATCGATCACCTTACCATGGTGTGAGCTGTCATGCGTCATCGCTGTCATCCTCGAAGATCGAGAGGGCCGCATCGCGGCTCATCGCGCGCCCGCCGGGGCGGAACGGCCAGAGGCACAGCGCGAGGAAAACCAGCGCCATGATCATCAGGCCCCAGCTGTCGGCGAGATGCCGCAGCAGGTCGTATGTCGAATGGGTGGAGAGCTGGAAAAAGCGGATCACCGGCCCTTCTCCTTCGCCAGGTGTTCCTGCGCCGCCGGCGCATTCACATCGACCATCGTGCCGAGTACCTGGAGATAGGCGACAAGCGCATCCATCTCGGTCAGGCGTTTCGGATCGCCATCGAAATCCCGCGCGGTGGCACCTGGGTAGTGCTTGAGGAAGGCGGCGTGATCGGCATCTGGATCGGCCTGCGCCTTCATGTCCTCGTTGGCAGCGGCGATCTCGTCCTTGGTATAGGGCACGCCGACCCGTTCCAGCGTCTGCAGCGCGGCCGACATGTCGCCCTGATCGAGCGGCTGCTCCTTGAGAAAGCCGTAGGTCGGCATGATCGATTCCGGCACAACGGAGCGCGGGTCGGTCAGATGCTGGACGTGCCACTCATCCGAATACTTGCCGCCCACGCGCGCCAGATCGGGCCCGGTGCGCTTCGATCCCCACTGGAAAGGATGGTCGTACATCGATTCCGCGGCGAGGCTGTAGTGGCCGTAGCGCTCCACCTCGTCGCGGAAGGGGCGGATCATCTGGCTGTGGCAGACGTAGCAGCCCTCGCGGACGTAGATGTCGCGCCCGGCCTGCTCGAGCGGAGTGTAGGGACGCATCCCCTGCACTTTCTCGATCGTGTTATCGATCCAGAACAGCGGGGCGATCTCGACGATCCCGCCGACAGTCACCGCCGCGAAAGCCAGCACCGCCAGCAAGGTGACGTTGCGCTCCAGCTTCCGGTGGCGTTCCATGAAAGTAGCCATGTCGATATCTCCTGATCGGCCGGGTCAGATGGCAGCTGCGGGGGCGAGCGGCACGTCGCGCGCCGGATCGAACGCGGCCGAGTGCAGCGGTTCTTCCTGTCGGTAGTGGCCGAGGATCGTGCGGGTGATGTTGGTGGCCATCACCGCCGCGCCCGAGAGGTAGAGCAGCCCGCCAAGGACACGCAGCGCATACATCGGGTGGAGCGCGGCGACGGTATCGGCGAAGGAGTTCACGAGGTAGCCGTCGGGCCCGTATTCGCGCCACATCAACCCTTGGGTGATCCCCGCCACCCACATCGCGGCGGTGTAGAAAACGATCCCCAGCGTCGCGAGCCAGAAGTGCCAGTTCACCATGCGCAGGCTGTAGAGCCGGGTGCGGCCCCACAGGCGCGGCGTCATGTAGTAGAGGCAGCTGAACGTGATCATCCCGTTCCAGCCCAGCGCGCCCGAATGCACGTGGCCGATGGTCCAGTCGGTGTAGTGCGAGAGCGAGTTGACCGACTTGATGCTCATCATCGGGCCCTCGAAGGTGCTCATGCCGTAGAAGGCGAGCGCGAGGACCATCATGCGCAGGATCGGATCGGTGCGGATCTTGTCCCAGGCGCCGTTCAGCGTCATCAGGCCGTTGATCATCCCGCCCCAGCTCGGCATCCACAGCATGACCGAGAAGACCATGCCCAGCGTCTGCGCCCAATCGGGCAGCGCGGTGTAGTGGAGGTGGTGCGGACCCGCCCAGATGTAGAGAAAGATCAGCGCCCAGAAGTGGATGATCGACAGCCGGTAGGAATAGACCGGGCGTTCGGCCTGCTTGGGCACGAAATAGTACATCATCGCGAGGAAGCCGGCGGTGAGGAAGAAACCCACCGCATTGTGGCCGTACCACCACTCGACCAGCGCGCCCTGCACACCGCCGAACAGCGGATAGCTGCGCGATCCGAACCACGAGACCGGCACGTTGATGTTGTTGACGAGGTGAAGCATCGCCACCGTCAGGATGAAGGCGAGGTAGAACCAGTTGGCCACGTAGATGTGCGGTTCCGAGCGCTTCAGCAGCGTGCCGACGAAAACCGCGAGATAGGCGACCCACACCACCGTGAGCCACAAGTCAACGTACCATTCCGGTTCAGCGTACTCCTTGCCCTGGGTGATCCCCATCAAGTAGCCGGTCGCCGCCAGCACGATGAAAAGCTGGTAGCCCCAGAACACGAACGTGGCGAGGCCGGGGAAGGCAAGCCGCGTGCGGCAGGTGCGCTGGACCACGTAGAACGAGGTCGCGATCAGCGCGTTGCCGCCGAATGCGAAGATCACCGCCGATGTGTGCAAGGGCCGAAGCCGCCCGAAATTGATCCATTGCAGCCCCAGGTTCATCTGCGGCCAGGCCATCTCCAGCGCGATGTAAAGCCCCGCGAGGAACCCTGCCATGCCCCAGAACACCGTGGCAATCACGCCCAGGCGGATCAGGTCGTCATCGTAACGTCCTGTATCGACCGGGCGAATCGTGGCCGCGGGATCCCAGCCCCGCACCGTGACGACAAGACCGATGAACGCGGCAAGGCCGCAGATCATCATGTGGACGGCAAAGCCGGTGTCGGCCGCCAGTGCGGTAGCGATCACCGCGAAGAACAACGCGCCAAGCCAGAGGCCACTGCGCGGGAGTACGGAGTCCATGGGAAGCACCCTTCCATGTGGATGATGGGATCAAGTCCTCGACCGTCCCTGCCCCGCGTTCGCCTTTGCAACATTGACCGGTGTCAATTTGCCACCGGCAATTGCGCATCATCTGAATTCATTCGCCTTTCCGGTTATTTTTTCTCTTCGCAAATTGCGCTTCGTCAATGTTGGCAGGACGCCGCCGGGCCATTGCACCCTCGTGCTGCGAGGCTTGGCAGTCCTGCATGGGGCAGGACCCGCGCAGCGTGGGAGCCCTGCTCATGAAGACATTCCATCTGGCCGCCATCGGTGCGACGCTCGCCTCCGCCGCGCTTGTCGCAGCCCCCGCCCATGCCGGTTCCACCGAAGGCAAATGGCAGATCAAGGTGCTCGGCTCCGCCGTCCTGCCCGATGGCAAGATCAGCCGCGTCGACAAGGACCTGATCGGCCTGCCTGCAGGATCGCAGACCAAGGCCAATAACAACGGCGTGCCGACCCTCGCGGTCGAGTATTTCTTCACGCCGAACATCTCGGCGGAGACGATCTGCTGCACCAGCTCGCACCATGTGACGGGCGCGGGTCCGCTCGCCGGTGCGGCAATCGTCGATCACGCGGTGCTGATCCCGGCCACCTTGACCCTGAAGTACCATCTGCCGCTGGCCGGTGGCATCAAGCCCTATATCGGCGCGGGCCCGGCGCTCTATCTCTGGCTGGGTGAACGCCCCGGCGCCGCTGCCGCCGGGCTCGGCGCGGCGCGTGTGCGCCTTTCCAATGAAGTGGGCGCGGCGGTCCAGGGCGGTGTCGACATCGCGCTGGGCAAGTCAGGCTACGGCCTCAGCCTCGATGCGAAGAAGTACTGGGTGAACACCACCGCCCACTTCACCACCGCCGGCGGGGTGGAGGCGCTGACCACGCGCCACAAGATCAACGCCTGGATCCTCAGCGCGGGCGTCTCCTACCGGTTCTGATACGGCATCACTCAGAGCGATCCTCCCCCGGGAGGCCGGCGGCGGAAAGCAGGGCGCGGGGCCCGCTTCCGCCGCCGTTGCATGCGCACTGGCTAAAAGAACACCGAAGCATTCGCGGAGATGTATTTGGTCACATGCCCACCCGGCGAATTGGGCGCGCTGCGCAGGAAGCGGCCCTTGGCAAGGAATGTCGTGCACAGTTCCAGCCGGAGCTTTTTCGGCAGGGCCCACCAGCGCACATCCGCGTCGATCTGGTGCCCTGCAAAGCGGCCGGACCGGCCCGAGGGATCACGCACGCCCGTTGTCGCGAAGGCATCGGCAGCTTCCGCCAGCCACATCGGGCGATAGTAGACGAACCCATCGAACCGGGGGCTGGGTGCCGCCTCCAGCTTCACCCCGGGGGCAATGAGGTTGCCCCGGTTGATCGCGGTATAAAGCCCCGCCGGCGCGAAATCGGCGCGGCGCTGGCCGAACAGGGTGTCGAACCGGCCGTAGGTGCGGTTGCCAGGCCCATCGCCGCTCGCCCGGTCGAAATCGAACGCGAGATGCGGCTTCCACGCACCGCGAAACGAATAGCCCAGCCGCAGATGCACGAACGAAGCGCCTACCGGCACCAGCGGCGCTCCGACGGCAAGCGTGGTCGCGGTCTGGCCGAACTGGCCCATGACTTCGGCCTCGCCGTCCCACCGTCCCGGCGCGGGTGGCACCAGCGCGCGCAGGCCGAGCGTGTTGAGCGACCGGTCGCGGGTTGGCCGCCCCGGCGTGTCATGCTCGCCGAAGTGGTAGGCGCTCGCCTCCACCGTCACCCCGCGCCCTGCGCCAAAGGTCTTGCCCGCCATGCCGCCCCACAGAACCTGGGCAAAACTTTCACGATCCCACACGATCCGCTGGCTGACGAGCCCTGGCCGGTCGTCGGGCAGGCGCACTTGCGGCAGCATGTACATGGCCATGAACGTCACGCGCCCCGGCAGCGCCAGATCGGCCTTCACGCCGGTATAGCCCTGGGTCGTGTTGCGATAATCATCCGAAGCGATCAGCCGGCGCGATCCCAGGTTGAGCATGGTGCGCCCTGCCAGCACCGTCAGCTTGCTGCCCTTGCCGAGTGCCGCGCCGAAATCGACCACGGCGTGGAGTTGCGCGAGCTCGGCCGTGTTGATCTCGCCCGTGGTCAGGGGCGTATTGGCGTCCTCGCCCCACACCCGGCTGTCGAACAGCTCGGCCACCAGTTGCACCGGCTTCGTGCGATATTCGGCAAGCACGCGCAGCCGAGTGCCGATCAGGCTGTCGGTATCGCCGAAACCGACGCGCGGCTGGCCGTCGATCGTCTCGGCGCGAACGCGCAGACTGCCGGAAAGGTGAAAGCCTTCCGCGTCCTCGGCATGGGCCGCCTGGCCAGCCGTGAACAGCGCAACCAGGCCCGCGCCCCATCGCAGCACGGACCCCATCGCCAGATTCAGCCTGCAAGCATTTCCAGCGCGGCGCGGTCGAGGATCTCGACATCGCGGCGGCTCGGCAATGCGACGACCCCATCGGCCTTGAGTTTGGTGAACTGGCGGCTGACGGTCTCGATCGTGAGACCAAGCAGATCCGCCACCTGCTGGCGCGAGAACGGCAGCGTGAACTGCCGTGCCGGGCCGGTGTGGGCCATACAACCGTTGTCCGCCAGCCGCTCGGACATATCGAGCAGGAAGGTCGCGATCTTTTCCGGCGCGCTCTTGCGGCCCAGCAGCATCATCCACGCCCGCGTGCGGTCAAGCTCGGCCAGTGTGCGCTCGAGCAGTTTGTGCTCTAGTTCGGGGTGTTCACGGGCAAAGCGGTCGAAATCGTTGCGCGCGAAGACGCAGACGCGCGCGTCGGTGAGCGCGACAACGCTGGCCGCGCTCGTCTGGCCGAAAGGACGGCCGATGAAATCGGAAGGATAGGCCACACCCACGATCTGCTCGCGGCCGTCTGCCGTGCTGGTGGTGAGCTTGAGAACGCCTTCAATCACGTTGGCGACGAGAAGCGAATCGTCGTCTTCCCAGATCAGCGGTTCACCGGCGGAAACGGTGCGGCGGCGCCCCATGGTACTGAGAGCCGTTATCTCGGGGTGTTCGAGACCGGCACAAATCGCCCGATTGCGGACTATGCAAGTGTCACAGGCGCTCATCCGATCCGGTTCTACCACCCGGATAGGTCTGCGGCAATCATGCATCCGTCTAGCTACCTAAAAAACATCACGAAAAGAGGGCGGCCAGGGGTGCTGGCCGCCCGAAGTCGGGGAGAAATCGGCGGAAGGGGGAATGACAGTCAGTCCTTCCGCGCCCCATCTTTCTGGCAACGGTGGACGGCGCGCTCCTTGACCCAGATCAAACTGGCGCCCGGATATCAAATTTTTCTACTGATCGGTAGAAAGACGCAGGGCGCGCGGGACCTCAGTCGGCCAGCAACGCCAGATCGTGATACTGCCCGCGAAAGAACAGCAGCGGGGTGCCCTCGCCATCTTTGCCCAGCGCTTCCACCGCGCCGACCACCAGCCAGTGGTCGCCCACCTCGGTCACGCGTTCGATGGTGCAGTCGATCCAGGCAATGGCCTTATCGAGCACCGGCAGGCCGGCGGGGCTATGCCCATGGGCCAGTTCGCCAAACTTGTCCTCTGCCCGCGCGGCAAACCGGCGGCACAAGGCCAGCTGGTCGGCACCGAGCACATTCACGCAGAACCGTCCGGTCTCCGCGATCTTCGGCCAGGTGCCGGAGCGCTTGTCGGGAAAGAAGCCCACGAGCGGCGGGTCGAGCGAGATCGAGGTGAACGAGCCGACGACGAGACCAAAGCGCTCGCCGGTATCGGCCAGCGCAGTGATCACGCAGACCCCGGTCGGGTAGGCTCCAAGCACGTCACGGAATTGGCGGGGGTCGATCATCTTCTCTCACCCGTGTCTGCAAAGCCGCAGCCGGTCAAGCCTCGATTGCCGCCACCGCACCAAGGACCTGGCTTGCCCATTCGCGGCGGCAGATGAGCAGATCCGGCAGGTACGTATCGCGGTTGTTGTAGACGAGCGGCGCGCCATCGATGCGCGAGACATGAAGGCCGGCTGCTGCGGCCACGGCCACCGGCGCGCAATTGTCCCATTCGTACTGGCCGCCCGAGTGGAGGTAGATTTCCGCCTCGCCGCGCACGACCGCCATCGCCTTGGCGCCCGCCGAGCCCATAGGGACCAGTTCGCCGCCCAGCACCTTTGCCACCTCGACCGCTTCATGCGCGGGCCGGGTGCGGCTGACGAGGAGGCGCGGGATCGCTGCCATCTGCGGCAAGGGCTGCGGCGCGCCGCTGTCGAGCACGAGGCCCAGACCCGGCAGGGCCACGGCACCCAGCGTGGCCACGCCGTCCACCGCCAGCCCGACATGAACCGCCCAATCGCTGCGACCCTCGCCATACTCGCGCGTTCCGTCGAGCGGATCGATGATCCACACGCGCGACTTGGCAAGTCGCTCGGGCGTGTCCTGGGTTTCTTCCGAAAGGACCCCGTCATCCGGCCGATGCGCGGCCACTTCGGCCATAAGCCAGCCATTCGCGCGCGCATCGCCTTCGGCGCCAAGCGCCTTGCCCTCATGCGTGCCCGCCGCGCGCAGATCCAGAAGGATTCCCGCCGCGCCCGCCGCCAGATGCCGCGCCAGTTCGATATCGTCCATCACCACCCCGACCTCGGATCACAATCTCAGATGACCGGCATCCACTCGCCAGTGATCAGCGCCACGATCCGCTCTGCCGCCTCTTCGGGGGTTTCGCGCATGGTGTCCACGCGGATCTCCGGGTTTTCCGGCGCTTCGTAGGGGCTGTCGATCCCGGTGAAGTTCTTGAGCGTGCCAGCCCGCGCCTTCTTGTAGAGCCCCTTCACGTCACGCCGCTCGGCTTCCTCCAGCGGCGTATCGACGAAGATCTCATAGAACTCGCCCGCGGGCAGCAGGGCGCGCACCATCTGGCGTTCGGCGCGGAACGGGCTGATGAAGGCGGTCAGCACGATGAGGCCGGCATCGGTCATCAGCCTGGCCACCTCGCCCACGCGGCGGATGTTCTCGATGCGGTCGGCCTCGGTGAAGCCGAGGTCCTTGTTGAGCCCATGGCGCACATTGTCGCCATCGAGCAGGAATGTGTGCTTGCCGAGCGCGTGGAGCCTCTTCTCCACCATGTTGGCAATCGTCGACTTGCCCGAGCCCGAGAGGCCCGTGAACCAGAGCACGGCCGGTCCCTGGCCCTTCAACCGCGCATGCGCCTCGCGCGTCACGTCGAGCGCCTGCCAATGCACGTTCTGCGCCCGCCGCAGGCTGAAGTTGAGCATCCCTGCGGCAACGGTCGCGTTGCTGATCTTGTCGATCAGGATGAAACCGCCGAGCGTGCGGCTCTCGGCATAGGGTTCGAACACGATGGCGCGGTCTGTGGTGATCTCGGCAAGGCCGATCGCATTGAGATCGAGTGTCTTGGCCGCGAGCCGCTCCATCGTGTTGACGTTGATCGTGCACTTGGGCGGCGAGACGGTCGCCGAAACGGTCTGGCTGGCCAGTTTGAGCCAATAGGCGCGGCCGGGCACAAGCGGCTCATCGGCCATCCACACGAGGCTTGCCTCGAACTGGTCGGCAACCTGCGGCGGGGCATCGGCTGCGGAGAGGACGTCCCCGCGCGAGCAGTCGATCTCGTCGGCAAGGCAGAGCGTGACCGACTGGCCCGCAACCGCCTCCTCCAGATCGCCATCCAGCGTGACGATCCGCGTCACGGTGCTGGTCTTGCCCGAGGGCAACACCCGCACAGCATCTCCCGGTTTCACCGTGCCATTGGCGATCAGGCCCGAGAAACCGCGGAAATCAAGATTCGGGCGGTTCACCCACTGCACCGGCATCCGGAATGGGCCGGCCGCCTCGGCTGCCGTGTTCACGTCCACCGTCTCGAGGTGCCCCATCAGCGTGGGGCCGGTGTACCACGGCGTATTCTCGCTCGGCGCGGTGATGTTGTCGCCCTTGAAGCCCGAGATCGGCATGGCGGTGAACCGCGTGATCCCGATGCTGGCGGCAAACGCCGAATAGTCCGCCACGATGGCATCGTACCTGGCCTGATCATAGGCGATCAGGTCCATCTTGTTCACCGCCAGCACGATGTGGCGGATGCCGATGAGGTGGCAGAGATAGCTGTGACGCCGCGTCTGGGTGAGCACGCCCTTGCGCGCATCGATCAGGATCACCGCGAGATCGGCCGTGCTCGCGCCGGTCACCATGTTGCGGGTATACTGCTCGTGCCCCGGACAATCGGCGACGATGAACTTGCGCTTCTCGGTGCTGAAGAAGCGGTAGGCGACATCGATGGTGATGCCCTGCTCGCGCTCGGCGGCGAGTCCGTCGACGAGCAGCGCGAAATCGATCTCCTGCCCCTGCGTGCCGACCTTCCTGCTGTCGGTCTCGAGCGCTGCGAGCTGATCCTCGAAGATCATCTTCGAATCATAGAGCAACCGCCCGATCAGCGTCGATTTCCCGTCATCCACGCTGCCGCAGGTAATGAAGCGCAGCATCGACTTGTGCTGGTGCAGATCGAGGTAGGCCTCGATGTCCTCGGCGATCAGGGCCTCGGTCTGGTAGATCACATCGCTGCCCGACATCAGAAGTACCCCTGCTGCTTCTTCACTTCCATGCCCGCGCCGCCGGCATCCTTGTCGATCACGCGGCCCTGCCGCTCGCTGGTGGTCGTCAGCAGGGTTTCCTGGATCACTTCGTCGAGCGTGGTCGCCTCGCTTTCGACCGCGCCCGTCAGCGGGAAGCAGCCAAGGGTGCGGAAGCGGATCGAACGCTCGGTGATCTCGGGCCGGTAGCCCAGCACCTTCTCGAGCCGGGGCAGGTCGTCGGCCATGAACAGGCCGCCTTCCCACTCGAACGTCGGCCGCCGGGCCGCGAAGTAGAGCGGCACGATCGGCACGTCGTTGAGGCGGATGTACTGCCAGATGTCGAGCTCGGTCCAGTTCGAGATCGGGAAGACGCGGATGCTCTCGCCCTTGTTCTTGCGCGCGTTGTAGATGTTCCACAGCTCGGGGCGCTGGTTCTTGGGGTCCCAACCGTGGCTGGCGGTGCGGAAACTGAAGATGCGCTCTTTCGCCCGGCTCTTCTCCTCGTCGCGCCGCGCACCGCCAAAGGCGGCGTCGAAGCCGTATTTGTCGAGCGCCTGCTTGAGCCCCTCAGTCTTCCACATGTCGGTGTGGAGGGAGCCGTGGTCGAACGGATTGATCCCGCGCTCCGCGGCTTCGGGGTTCTGGTAGACGAGCAGCTCCATGCCGCTCTCCCTGGCCATGCGCTCGCGCAGCTCGTACATTGCCTTGAACTTCCAAGTCGTATCGACGTGGAGGAGCGGGAACGGCGGCGGGCTTGGGTAGAAGGCCTTGCGCGCCAGATGCAGCATCACCGCGCTGTCCTTGCCCACCGAATAGAGCATCACGGGATTGGTCGCCTCGGCCACGACCTCGCGCATGATGTGGATCGCCTCGGCTTCGAGCCGCTGGATATGGGTGAGCGTGGACTTGGCTACAGGATCAGACATCGCGTGCTCGCGCCTCATGGATTGCGAGCTGCAGATGGCCCCTTGCCTTGTCCTGCAAAGCTCCCATATGGGAGCAAGACGCCATGGCATTCCTTTCGACCGATCAACGCGAGCTTTACCTCCCGCTCATGGAGGGTCTGCTGGAGGATCCGCCGTGGCAGCGCTTCCTTGCCAACCTGCTCCAGCGCACAGGCGCGCGCCGGGCCGCACTGGCGCTGGCACCGCCCGGCTCGGCCGAGCCGGGGCTCACCGTGCGCGCCGATGCCGCGCGCGCGGCAAGTGATCCCCCGCTCGATCTGGTCCGCCTTGCCGCACTGGGTCTGTTCCCCGGCATCGCCATGCGCACGGCCCGCGTCTACACGCTCGGCGAGATGCTCGATTTCGACAGACCCGCGCACCTCGGGGCACAGCGCGCGGCGCTGGGAGCCATGCGCATCAACCATGCGCGCGCGGTCCACGTCGCGGCTGCTTCAGGCGGCGATGCCTGGCTGCTCCTCACGCGCGAGCGAGAGGATCTGGGCGCAGCGGACAGCGCGCTCCTTGCCGCCCTCGCCCCGCATCTGACGGCCGCGCTCACCGTCCGCGCCGCGCTCGGCCGCGCCGAACTGCGCGCCGGGATCGCCGAAAGCGCCCTTGTCCTTCTGGGCATCGGCGAAGTCGCCTTCACCGCCAGCGGGCAGGTCCTCGCCGCCGACCCCGAGGCCGAACGGCAGCTCGCCTTCAGCGCAGACCCGGGCCCGCTGCGCCGCCTCCAGCTTCTGCCCGAGACCGCCCGCGCGCTGGAAGCCGCCTGCCAGGCACTCACCGAAGCCTCGTCTGAAAACCGCCGCCTGATCCCGCTTGGCACGCGCCACCTCCTACTGCGACCGGCGCCGTCCGGATCGGGCGCCGCCGTGATCGGCGTGATCCGCAGCGAGTCATCTGCCCTGCCCGCCAACGCTGCGCCGATCCTTGCCGCCATCCACGGCCTGTCCCCGCGTGAAGCTGCACTCGCCATCGGCCTCGCGCAGGGCGAAACGATCCTCGAGGCCGGAGGCCGCCTCGGCCTGACGCCGGAGACCGCACGCAACTATTCCAAGCGGCTCTATGCCAAGACCGGCACGAGCGGGCAGGCCCAGCTTGTCGCGCGGGTGCTCGGCAGCCTTGCGCCGCTGGGCTGAGGAAGGCCTATCGCGCCAATACGGTGCGGATCGCGTGCCGCATCGGGTCTGCGCGCGCTTGCATGCGGCTTGCTTTGCGGCATGATCAGACCGCGCCGGGCACATGGTTCCGGCCGCTACGGAGCATACCCCTTGCGTCCAGCCTTGCAGATTCTCGCCGCCGGCACGGTTCTCGCCGCGGCTTTCCCCGCCCCTGCCACTGCTGCGGCCCCGGCGACCGATGCGCCGAACGCAGCCGCCAACAACGAGGTGCAGCGCGCACCCGCCCCGGCCTGGGCCAAGGCTTCCGAACCGCTGCCGGTTCCGGAGAACGCCGGCGGCCCGCTGTTCATGCGCTATCAGGACGTGATCGTGCACGTCGATGCGAAGGGTGAGCAGGACTATACCGGCTACCGCGTGCGCCTGCTCAATTCGGCCGCGCTGCAGATGGGCAATCTCGCCCTGGGCTGGAACCCGGCGAACGGCCCCACCACCGTCCACACGATCAAGGTCTACCGCAACGGCGAGGTGATCGATGTGCTGGCGCAGGCGAAGTTCGAGGTTCTGCGCCGCGAGGACCAGCTCGAAGCCGCCAAGCTCGACGGCATGCTCACCGCCGTGCTCCATGTGCCGGATCTGCGCGTGGGCGACGAGCTGGAAGTGGCGATGACCACCACCGTGTCCGATCCCACGCTGGGCCGCAACGTATCGGGCCTGCTGTTTCTGGCGCCGACACCGCCGCCCGGCCGCTACCGGATCGAGCTGAACTGGGACAAGGATCGCAAGCCCGCCTATGCGCTTACGCCCGATCTTGCCCCGGCCGCCAGCGTGAGCGCGGACCGGGTGGTGCTTCGCATGGACAATCCGCCCGTGCGCCAGCCGCTCAAGGACGCGCCGCCGCGCCTGCAATGGCAGCGCATTCTCGAATACTCGACCTTTGCCGACTGGCCCGCCTTCTCGCGCCAGTTCGCCCCGCTGTTCACCCGCGCCGCCACGCTCGCGCCGGATTCGCCGCTGCGCAAGGAAGCCGCGCGGATCGCGGCCGCCCATGCCGATCCGCTGGAGCGGGCCGCCGCTGCGCTCAAGCTGGTGCAGCAGGACGTGCGCTACATTTACGTCGGCCTCAACGGCGGCAATTTCACGCCCGCTGCGGCGGATGAAACCTGGCAGCGCCGCTTCGGCGATTGCAAGGCCAAGACGGCGCTGCTCCTGGCGCTACTGGGCGAACTGGGCATCGCCGCCGAACCGGTGATCGCCAGCACGCAGGGCCTCGACGACGGACTGGCGGCGCATCTGCCCAACGCGAAGCTGTTCGATCACGTGTTCGTGCGCGCGCGGATCGGCGGCAAGACCTACTGGCTCGATGGCACGCTGCCGCCGGTCTCAGGCCCGGCGCTCGACCCGGTGCTGCCGCTGCGCGGCGTGGTGCCGGTGACGAGCGAGGGCAGCCCGATCCTCGATATCCCGTGGCAGCCGCCTACCCGGCCCGACGAGATCACCCTGTTCGACGTCGATGCCCGCGCCGGGTTCGACAAGCCGGCGCATATCACCAGCACCGCGATCGTGCGCGGGCTGGCCGGCCTGCAGCTGCAGCAGCAGTTTTCGGCGGTGCCGCCCGCCCAGCTGCTCGACGCCATGCGCCAGCGCCTCACCGGCGATACCTGGCAGACCATCGAGGACGTCCAGTGGCGCTATGACGAAAAGGCCGGGGCCAGCGTGCTGAAAGTCGTCGGCTCGGGCACGGTGGACTGGGAAGGCACCGGCGGCGGCGGGCACCAGCTGGCGCTTGCCGGCGGCGGCTTCAGCCCGCCCGAAAAGCGCGTGCGCCCGCCCGAGCAGGATCAGCAGGCGCCGTGGGCGCAGGCATCGAACTACTCCTGCTACGTCACCACACTGCGCGTGCCGACCAGCACCAAGCCCGGCGAATGGACCTCGAAGCCGGGCTTCAACACCCGCATGTTCGGTCGCCAGTACTACCGCGCGTTCGAATTCCGCGACGGCGCGATCCGCATGGTGCGCGGCTCACGCATCGAAGCGCGGGAAATCACGGCCGCGCTTGCCCGCGCCGACAACGCGCGCATCCCCGATTTCGACAACAGCATGGCCTATGTGTTCCACGAGCCGAGCGACGTGAAGGGCCGCATCTTCACCGGCACCAAGGTTCCCACCACCGACGAGATCGACTGGCTGGCCCCGGATGTGCCCTGCCTGCCCCCGGCAAAAGCGGTGCCCTAGGCGCTATTCGAAAAACGCCACCCCGCGCACTTCGATGCTTTCACGGATCTTCGCATCGGGGAAGCTGGTATCGTGGAAGGCGGTGTGCGGGCAGCGCCAGGTGACCGAATGGTCGCTGTCCTGGAACTTGAACAGCAGGACGTCGTCCTTCGCCATGTTAGAGAAATACCACCAGCGGTGCTCGGGCCGATGGCGGAAGATCGTCGCTGCGGTCATCTGGTCCTCGCCCTCGACCGGCGCGGTCAGTGCATCGCCTTCGGGAAATTGATCGACCACGAACAGGGTGTTGGAGGCGGTTTCCGCGTCCGACACCGTTCGCCCGTCGCAGACCGCCAGCGGCCAGTCCTGCGGGCCAGGCGAAAACGTGCGCCACAGCGAAAAGCAGACATAGCGCTTGTAGCCCGGCCCATCCGGAAAGGCCTGGCCATAGACGCGTGCGGCGATGCGCTCGCCGGTCAGCACGTTGTAATCGACATGCGCCTCGCCCGCCGGGGGCTGGATCCCGCCCGAATGGACGTAGCCCTCGACCTTCTCCTGCGCCCGAGCCGTCAGATCGCCCGAGGTGCGGATCATCCACCCCTGCGTCGCCACCTTGTCCGCGCCCGTCAGCTTCGCGACGAGCGCCTCGACTTCGCGCTGGTACCCGGCATCTACAGCGGCCTTGTCGTGGAAGTCCGCGATCGCGGTCTCGTGACTGGCAATGAGGAAGCCATGCGTATCGAGCGAAAAATGGTCGCGGATCGGCATCCCGTCGCGCACGACCGCCGGATAGTCGCGGTAGTCGCCGGTGTTGATTTCCGCGCCCTGGCTCACATAGCGCCGGGTGACGAACGCACCCTCATCGAGATAGCGGATCAGCGCCGGAGCCTGCCGCGCGGTTTGTTCGATATCATCCGTCGCCAGCGTCACCATCACCCTCTCCGATTATAGTTAGGTGCACGAACTATATCGGCTGCGGCTCCGCTGTCCACCCTGCACGCGGCGCGGTTTCGGGAATGCGCCAGAGCACCGGCAGGATCGCCAGCGCCACCACCGCAATCATCGCACCGGGCACCGGGGGCCAGCCCGTCCCTTCCAGGAGCATCTGCGCGACCAGCGGCGTCACCCCGCCAAACAGGGCGGTCGCGCTCGTGACGCCCAGCGCCAGCCCCGAAAGCCGCGCCTCGCCCGAAAACTGCTCCGCCGTCGCCACCGCGCCCACCGCGCTCCACGCACCGCCGAGCGCGGCCAGCAGCACCGCCCCCACCAGCGCCGGCCAGACCCCGCCATGCGCCATCAGCGCAAACAGCGTGCTCGGCCCCGCTGCGCAAAGACAGGCAATGCCGATCAGCACCGGCCTGCGCCCGATCTGGTCGGAAAGCGCCCCCACCAGCGGGGTCACCGCGATCACCACGAAAGCCGCCACGGTCGAAAGCGCGAGGCCTGCGCCCTCGCCCACCGCGCCGACCGAGGCGAGGAAGGCCGGCACATAGGTGATCCCGACATAGTAGCTGATCGAGCCCAGCGCGGAGATCGCGAAGCCGCGCAGGATGCCCTTGCGCTGGTGCGTGATGGCATGGCGCAGCGGGCTTTCGGGCACCGTGCCCGCCGCGCGCTGGCGTTCGAACTCGGGCGATTCGTCCATGTTTGCCCGGGCCAGCAGCACGCCGCCAGCCAGCATCGCCCCGACCAGAAACGGGATGCGCCAGCCCCACGCGTCGAGCGTGGTCGCCGGCAAAGCCCAGCTCGTCAGCGCCGCCACACCGACAGCCAGCAGCGCCCCCACTTCGCTCGCCGCCGAAGCGCAGCTGGTGATCAGACCGCGCCGGTGCGGCCCCGCCCCCTCGATCAGATAGGCGACCACGCCGGTGTATTCGCCGCCCACCGCAAAAGCCATCACGCAGCGCAGCGCGAGCAGGAGGAAGCCAGCCGCCGGGCCGATCTCGGCATGGGTGGGCATCACCGCGCAGCCGAGCATGGCTGCCGTCATCACCGCCATTGAAAGCAGCATGGCGCGTCGCCGCCCGTGCCGGTCGCCATAGTGGCCCATGGCCAGCGCGCCCAGCGGCCGCATCAGGTAGGAAATGGCAAAGCCCGCCAGCACCGCCGCCAGCGAGCCCTCGCCGCCGCCGAACATCACCCGCGAAAGGATCGTCGCGACATAGATGTAGAGGGTGAAATCGTACCACTCGACGACGGTCGAGAAGCCCGCAATCAGCATCGAGCTGCGCGAGATCGTCTGATGGGCGGGGGCCATGCCGCCATCTTGCCGCAACGCCCCCGCCTTGCAACTGCTTTCAGCCGACCCCTTCGGTCACCATGACGCGGTACGACGCGCCCTTGAGGCGGTGAACCTTGGCGTCCTGATAGGCCGGGCTGTTGTACCAGGCCTTCGCCGCCTCGATATCGGGAAACTCGATGATGACGAGGCCTTCGGCCGTGGGGCCCTCCCAGGTTTCATTGGGGCCATAGAACGCCAGCGGCTTCAGCGGATGCCCTGCGATCGAAGCGCCCGCCTTGGCATTGTACTGGTCCAGTTCCGCCTGATCGTTCACGCCGTCCTTGATGAACACAACATAGGCCGTCATTCGGTCTTCCCTCTCCGGTTGTTGACCGGAGAAGTCTTGCGGCACCCATCCCCGCGGCGCAAGGGCTTCACGCGGCGGCTCCCCGGCTTCAGGTCACCGCAGCGCGCACCTTCCAGCGCGGATCGTCCCAGGCACGGGCTTCGCACACCTCGCGGATCAGCGAGACGGCATCCAGCATGTCGGCATAGCGCAGATAAAGCGGTGTCAGCCCAAAGCGCAGCACATCGGGCGCGCGGAAATCGCCGATCAGGCCGCGCTCCTTCAGCGCCTGCATGATCCCGTATCCGTGCGGATGCGCATAGGCGATCTGGCTGCCGCGCTGCGCATCATCGCGCGGGCTCACCAGCGTGAACCCCAGCCCTGCGCACTGTTCGTCCATCAGGTCCATGAACACGCGCCCCAGCGCCAGCGACTTGGCGCGGATCGCCGCCATGTCCGCCTCGGCCATCAGGTCGATCCCGCATTCGAGCGCGGTCATCGCCAGCACCGAAGGCGTGCCGCAGAGGAACCGCTCGATCCCGGCCGCCGGGCGATAGTCGTCCTCGAAGGCGAACGGTTCGGCATGGCCCATCCAGCCCGACAGCACCGGCATGGCCGCCGCCTGATGGCGCTGCGCCACGAAGATATAGGCCGGCGCGCCCGGCCCGCCGTTCAGGAACTTGTACCCGCAGCCGACGGCGAAGTCCGCGTCCGCGCCATTCAGGTCCACCGGCAGCGCCCCCGCGCTGTGGCTGAGATCCCAGACCACCAGTGCCCCGGCCTCATGCGCGCGCCGGGTCACGGCGGCCATGTCGCGCACCGCGCCGCTCTTGTAGTGGACCTGCGTGAGCACCAGCACCGCCACGTCGCTGTCCAGCCGCGCCAGCACCGCCTCCGGTGCCACGGTTTCCGCGCGCACCCGTCCGCCCGAAAACGCGGCGATGCCTTGCATCATGTAGACATCGGTGGGGAAATTGCCCGCCTCGGACAGGATCACCCCGCGCTCGGGCCGCAGCGAGAGCGCGGCGGTGATCGCCTTGAACAGATTCACCGAGGTGGAATCCGCCACGATCACTTCCCCCGGCGCGGCACCCAGCAGCGCGGCGATCTTGTCGCCCACCCGGCGCGGAGCGGTGATCCACTCGGCTCCGAGCCATGACGTGATGAGGCCCTCGCCCCATTCGCCGCGCACGGTCTGTTCAAGCCGGGACATGGTCCGCTGCGGCAGCGCGCCGAGCGAATTGCCGTCGAGGTAGAGCAGCCCCTCGCGCAGCTGAAAGCCCGCGCGAAACCGCGCCAGCGGGTCATCGCGGTCCAGTGCCTCGAGCGCCGCGCGGCTCCACCCGCTCATGCCGCGATCTCGCGCAGCACCGCCCGCACCGGGCTCGCATCCGCGCCGGCGAGCGGCAGCGGCAGGGCAATCAGTTCGTAGACCCCAGCCGCCACGCCATCGAGAACCAGCCCTTCCAGAATGCGCATATCCGCCGCTCGAACGGCGTGATGCGCCTCCATCGTCTTCGAATCCTGCGGATCGAGCGAGGCCGCATCGGTGCCGACCAGCACGACGCCAAGGCCCGCAAGGCGCCGGATCACCTCGGCCGAGACGGCACGGAAGCCGGCATCCCAGGCCGCATGAGGAAAGCCTTCATAAGTCCGCAGCAGCACACGCGGCGCCGCTGCCGCAGCGAGCGTAGACCAGTCGATATCGCCGACGTCCACCGCGCTTCCGGCACAGCGGCGGACATCCACCACCACGCAGCGTCCGATATAGGGCTCCAGCGCGGTCTCGGCGCTCGACTGCCCGGCCACGTCATAGTGGAACGGCGCATCGGCATGGGTGCCGGAATGCAGCGCCATGTGGACCGCGCCAACGTTCACCGAACACGTCTCGCTGATCCGGGCGTGATGGCTGACGACGAGGGCCGGTTCGCCCGGCCAAAGCGGCGTCGATGCATCAAGCCGCTGCGAGATATCGATAATGCGCACGTGCCTGCCCCCTGCCGGCCCGCGCATCCGCAGGCTGCCAAGGCGTTCTAGCCGCAAGACAGGGCAAGGCAAGGCACCACCGATGCCCCTTTCCCCGCTCGCACCATCGGTCGGGCGCAGCGGAGGATACATGCCTTATACTTGCGCCGTATTATCAAATCATGCGCAAATCACGCACGAAGGGGCCTTCACACTGCAATCTTTGCGCGGACGATGCATGGCCTTTCCGCTATGATTGCCCCGCAAATCAGGAACGAGGGAGACGCACGGTGAACGCCCAGACCAGCACGACCGATCTGTTCGACAATCCTATGGGCCTCGACGGCTTCGAGTTCATCGAGTTTTCCGCGAGCCAGCCCGGCCTGCTCGAACCCGTGTTCGCCGCGATGGGCTTCACCCATATCGCCAACCACCGTTCCAAGGCGGTGCAGCTCTGGCGGCAGGGTGGTATCAACCTCATCGCCAACTACGAACCGAAAAGCCCCGCCGCGTGGTTCGCCGCCGAACATGGCCCCTCGGCTTGCGGCATGGGCTGGCGCGTGCGCAATGCCGCGCAGGCCTATGCCATGGCGCTGGCGCGCGGCGCAGAGCCGGTCGAGGTGCGCACCGGGCCGATGGAACTCAGCCTGCCTGCGATCCGCGGCATCGGCGGCGCGATCATCTACCTGATCGACCGCTACGAAGGCTCTCCGCTCGGCGATCTTTCGATCTACGACATCGACTTCGTCTATCTGCCCGGCGTCGACCGCCAGCCCAGGGGCGCCGGCTTCCACACCATCGATCACCTCACCCACAACGTCTACGGCGGCCGCATGGCGCACTGGGCGGCGTTCTACGAGCGCATCTTCAATTTCCGCGAAATCCGCTATTTCGACATCAAGGGCGAATACACCGGCCTCACCAGCCGCGCGATGACCGCGCCCGATGGCAAGATCCGCATCCCGCTCAACGAAGAGGCCAAAGCCGGCGGCGGCCAGATCGAGGAATTCCTGCGCGCCTACAATGGCGAGGGCATCCAGCACATCGCCTTTGCTTGCGACGACCTCATCGGCGCATGGGACCGGCTGAAGGCGCTCGGCACCCCGTTCATGACCGCCCCGCCCGCGACATACTATGAGATGCTGGACGAGCGTCTGCCCGGGCACGGCGAGCCGGTCGAGGACCTGCAGCAGCGCGGCATCCTGCTCGATGGCTCGACCGAAGCCGGCGATCCGCGCCTGCTCCTCCAGATTTTCTCCGAAACGCAGATCGGCCCGGTGTTCTTTGAATTCATCCAGCGCAAGAAGGACGAAGGCTTCGGCGAGGGCAATTTCACCGCGCTGTTCCAGTCGATGGAGCGCGATCAGATGCGCCGGGGGGTTTTGGGCGGCGTCCTGCAGGTCGAGGAGAGCGCAGCATGATCCCGCCCCTCCAGCGCATCCACCATGTCGCCTACCGCTGCCGCGACGCGAAGGAGACCGTCGAGTGGTACGAGCGCGTGATGGGCATGCGCTATACCACCGCCTTTGCCGAGGACACCGTGCCCTCGACCGGCGAGCATGATCCCTACATGCACGTGTTCCTAGAATGCGGCGGCGGCAATGTGCTGGCCTTCTTCGAACTGCCGAACCAGCCGGAGATGGGCCGCGATCCCAACACCCCCGCGTGGGTGCAGCACCTCGCGTTCGAAGTGGCCGACGAAGCCGCGCTCCATGCGGCCAAGGCCCATCTGGAGGCGCAGGGGATCGCCGTGCTCGGGCCGACCTACCACGGCGTGTTCCGCTCGATCTATTTCTTCGATCCCAACGGCCACCGCCTCGAGCTGGCCTGCAACATCGGCACGGCGGAGCAGTACGAGGCACTCGCCGCGCTCGCCCCGCTCATGCTCGAGGAATGGAGCCGGACCAAACGCGCCCCGCGCCACGCGGAGTGGCTGCACAAGGAGCCGGGCGCCTAGGCTGCCCGGCGCGCCTCACTCCTCGCCCATCCTGAGCGCGGCGATGAACGCCTCCTGCGGGATGGTGACGTTGCCGTATTCGCGCATCCGCTTCTTGCCCTCTTTCTGCTTTTCGAGGAGCTTCTTCTTGCGGCTGATGTCACCGCCGTAGCACTTGGCGGTCACGTCCTTGCGCATCGCGCTGATCGTCTCGCGCGCGATCACCTTGGCGCCGATCGCGGCCTGGATCGGGATCTTGAACATGTGGCGCGGGATGAGGTCCTTGAGCCGCTCGACGAGGTGGCGCCCGCGCGGGTCGGCCTGGCTGCGGTGGACGACCATCGAGAGCGCATCGACCGGCTCGTTGTTGACGAGGATGTTCATCATAACGAGATCGCCCTCGCGCAGGCCGATCTGCTCATAGTCGAAGCTGGCGTAGCCGCGGCTGATCGACTTGAGGCGGTCGTAGAAATCGAACACCACTTCGTTGAGCGGCAGTTCATAGCTCACCTGTGCGCGGCCGCCGACATAGGTCAACCCGGTCTGGACGCCGCGGCGGTCCTGGCAGAGCTTGAGGATCGAGCCGAGGTATTCGTCGGGCGTGTAGATCGTCGCCTTGATCCACGGCTCCTCCATTTCGCGGATCTTGACCGGATCGGGCATGTCCGCCGGATTGTGCAGTTCCTTCACCGTGCCGTCGGTCATCGTCAGGCGGTAGACCACCGAGGGCGCAGTGGTGATGAGGTCGAGGTCGTATTCGCGGCTGAGGCGTTCCTGGATGATTTCCAGATGCAGCAGGCCAAGGAAGCCGCAGCGGAAGCCGAAGCCCAATGCCGCCGAGCTTTCCATCTCGAACGAGAAGCTGGCGTCGTTCAGGCGCAGCTTGCCAATGCTCTCGCGCAGCTTTTCAAAGTCCGCCGCATCGACCGGGAACAGGCCGCAGAACACCACCGGCTGGACTTCCTTGAAGCCAGCCAGCGCCTGCGTCGCGCCCTGCTTCACGGTGGTGATCGTATCACCCACGCGGGCCTGCGCCACTTCCTTGATCTGTGCGGTGATGATGCCAATTTCACCCGGCCCCAGTTCATCGAGCACCTGCAGCTTGGGCCGCATGCAGCCGACGCGGTCGATCAGGTGCTCGGTGCCGCCAGCCATGAACTTGACCTGGAGGCCCTTCTTGATGACGCCGTCGATGACGCGGACGAGGATGACGACGCCGAGGTAGGGGTCGTACCAGGAATCGACCAGCATCGCCTTTAAGGGCGCGGTCCGGTCGCCCTTGGGCGGGGGAATGCGCGCGACCACCGCATCCAGCACTTCCTCGATGCCGATGCCGGACTTGGCGCTGGTCAGCACAGCCTCGCTCGCATCGATGCCGATGACTTCCTCGATCTCGGCGCGCACCTTCTCGGGCTCGGCGGCGGGCAGGTCGATCTTGTTGATGACGGGCACGATCTCGTGGTCGTGCTCGATCGACTGGTAGACGTTGGCCAGCGTCTGCGCCTCGACGCCCTGCGCCGCATCGACCACCAGCAGCGCGCCCTCGCAGGCGGCGAGACTGCGGCTGACCTCATAGGCGAAGTCGACGTGGCCGGGGGTGTCCATCAGGTTGAGCTGATAGGTCTTGCCGTCCTTGCCGGTGTAGTCGAGCCGGACCGTCTGCGCCTTGATGGTGATCCCGCGCTCGCGCTCGATGTCCATGTTGTCAAGCACCTGCTCGCTCATCTCGCGTTCGGAGAGCCCGCCGGTGTACTGGATCAGCCGGTCGGCAAGGGTCGACTTGCCGTGGTCGATGTGCGCGATGATGGAGAAGTTACGGATCAGCGAAAGGTCGGTCATGCGGGCCCGTTAGCAGTGTGCGACGCCAGTGTCATCAGGCCCATCCGGACGGGTCCGCACCCGCGAGGTTGACACGGTTGACACTGCCCTAGGGAATAATTGCATTCGATCACTGCAAGCCTTTTGATCGAGCCGGTCGATCAAGCGGGTCATGCTGGCAAAGAGCGCGGAAACCATCGGCAGATCCTGACAGACTTGCGCGTTGTAGGACAGACCGTTGCCCAGACGCACCACCTCCGACGCCCTGTTCCGCGCTGCTTCGGGGGCCGTATTGACGTCCGTTTCGGATACCCGTATTAGAATGAGCATTACTAATCTAATTCTATCAAAAGATTCCAATTCAAGGGGAGACTCCATGAAGGCCACCACTGCTGTTTCTTTCCTGCTGGGCGCCAGCCTGTTCGCACTGGCCGCCCCTGCCGCCGCGCAGGAAACCGCCGCCACCGATGCCGCAAAGCCTGCAGAAGGCCTTGGCGAGATCGTCGTCACCGCGAACCGCGTTGCCTCCAGCGCGCAGGACACCCCGATCGCGCTCAACGTCTACACCGGTGCCAAGCTGGCAGAGCAGGGCGTCAACACCGTGCGTGACCTCGCCCAGATCGACCCCAGCGTGAACGTGACGAACTCGACCGGCGCGGCTTACGTCGCGGTGCGCGGCATCGCCTCGACCGACGTCACCGAAATCGGCGACCCTTCCGTGCCGATCACCCGCGACGGCTTCTTCACCAACCGTTCGTTCGCGATCAGCTCGTCGTTCTATGACGTGGCGCGCATCGAAGTGCTCAAGGGCCCGCAGGGTACGCTGCAGGGCCGCAACTCGACGGGCGGCCTTGTCAGCATCGTGACCAACCGCCCCGAAATGCGCACCGGCGCCTATGGCAGCATCGAGGCCGGCAACTACAAGACCTTCAACGGTGAAGCGGGCATCAACGTCCAGCTCGCATCGGGCTTTGCGGTGCGCGCCTCGGGCACGATCCTGAGCCACAAGGGCTATCGCAGCTCGACCGGCCCTGCCTTCGATGGCGACGACGAGAACTTCAAGTCGGGCCGCATCCAGGCGCTCTACAAGGGCGACAACGGCCTTTCGCTGTGGGTTTCCTATCAGCACGACAACCGCGACGTGAACGGCGACGCGCAGTTCCGCGGGCCCCTTGGCGGCCCCGCGCCCGATTTCGGCAAGGCCAAGACCTTCACCAGCTTTGCCCCGACCCTGACCAAGCTCGACACCGACCGCGTGCGCTGGGAAGCGGCCTACAGCGCCGACATGGGCCTCAACTTCATCTATTCCGGCGGCTATGACAGCGCCGACTGGCGCAACCGGCTCGATGCCACCGGCGGCTATCCCGCCAACCGCCAGTTCCGCCAGCAGGAAACCCCCAAGACCTGGAACCACGAATTCCGCGTGAGCAACGACAAGGGCGGCAAGCTCTTCTTCCAGGCCGGGTATTTCTATTTCCAGGAAAAGAACGTGGTCAATTCGGGGATCTTCAACCTCGACATGACCGGCCCGCTGTTCGGCCCCGGCGGCTTCCTGACCGGCGCGCCCAATGCCGACCAGTCGAACCGCTACGGCATCAAGTTCGATTACAACATCCTGACCCGTTCGCAGGCGCTGTTCGGCCAGATCGAATACGCTCTGACCGATCAGCTGCAGCTGAGCCTCGGCGGCCGCTATACGTGGGACAAGAAGGTGCGCACCGGCAATGCCGTGCTCAGCCTGCCCGCGCTCGCCTTCCCGCTCTGCGGCAACGGCTTCCCGGCGCCGGGCACCTGCCCGCCCTTCCCGTTGACGACGCCCGGCAACGGCAACCTCGACAAGGGTGAACCGACTTGGCACGCGGGCCTCAACTACCGCCCAGCCCCGGGCACGCTGGTCTATGCCAAGTATGACCGCGGCTACAAGTCGGGCGGGTTCAACTCGAACGGCAGCGCGCCCTCGGTCGACTACGGTCCGGAGCGGCTGGATGCGTTCGAGCTCGGCACCAAGAACTCGCTGATGGGCAATACCCTGCAGCTCAACGCGAGCGTGTTCTACTTCAATTACAAGGGCTATCAGGGCTCGCAGACCACCGACGCCGTCTCAAGCGGTTCGGGCGTGTTCAACGTGGGCAACGCCAAGGTGTTCGGCATCGAGGGCAGCCTGACCGCACTTGCGAGCAAGAATACCCGCGTGAACCTCAATGCGGCCTATCTCCACACCAAGTTCGGTGACGGGATCAAGATCACCAACGGCGCCAATCCGCCGGTTGCGATCGACATCGGCGGCAACCGCCTGCCCAACGCGCCGGAGTTCACCGCATCGGGCTCGATCGAGCAGGACCTTCCCGTCTCGTTCGGCACATTCACCGCGCACGTCGATGCCAAGTATTCCTCGGACTTCTACTATTCGGTGTTCAACACCGTCGACACGCGCTCGTCGGACTACGTGCTGGCCAACGCCAGCCTGAAGTTCAAGCCGGAGGCCAGCTTCTGGGAAGTCTCCGCCTATGTGCGCAACGTGTTCGACAAGCAGGTGCTGGCCTATGCGGCGCAGAACTTCAACGCGGGCGCTGATACCTATCAGTTCCAGGCCCCGCGCACGTTCGGCGTGCGCGGCAGCGTGAAGTTCTGATCGGCTGACAATCGAGGACAGCATGACGGGGCGGTGGCCGGAAGGCTGCTGCCCCGTTTTTGCATTGGGATCAGGCTTTTTGCGCCGCCTTTGCCGCGAGGAACGCCGGGCGCGCGCTGGCCCGCTCCCAGTAGGCCGCGATTTCGGGGCTGAACTTGTAGTCGAGGCCAAGGTCCTTCGCGAGGAGCAGCGCATAGGCGGTGCACACATCGGCCATCGTGAAGCGGCCGGCGCAGAGCCATTCGCGCGGCTCTGCCAGCGCGCGCGTGAGGTGCTTGAGCCGCGAGAAGAACCACTGGGTGTAATCGTCGGCCGCTTGCTGCAGCCTGCGCTCCTCAGGCTCCAGCCGCGTGTAGCGCAGCACGATCGTCTGCGGGAACGTGAGCGTCGCCTCGCTGCGGTGGAGCCAATCGAGGTAGAGGCCGTAATCGGGCTCGTCCGGCGCGACGGCGAGCGGGCTCGGGCCGTGGCGCGTGGCCAGATAGTGCGGGATCGCGCTGGATTCGGTCATCCGGGTCTCGCCGTCGACAAGGAGCGGAATCGTGCCCAGCGGGTTCTGAGCAAGATACTCCGGCACCTGAAAGCGCGGCGGGAACGGCATGGTGTGGAGCCTGTAGGGCAGCCCCATTTCCTCGAGCGCCCAGAGCGCGCGGAACGAGCGCGCATCGCGGCAGTGGTAGAGTTCGATCAAATGAGCCCCCGGCTGATGAGGCATTCCTGGACGGCACGTTCGCCCATGTCGATGGCGGTATTGGTGAAGGCGCTGCCGGCGGCGTCGGCGTTGGCGATGGCGATGCGGCCGAAGGTCTGGCGGCCGAGGACGTGGGGGCGCAGTTCATCGGGCACGTCGGGATCGCCCAGCGTGTCGTAAGTATAGGCATAGCCGTGGGGCCAGCGGTTGACCGTGATCGCGGCGATATCGCGTGCGGCGTTGAAGCCGGCCCCGCCCAGCATGCGCTGGAGCTGGCTGCGGATCTCGCGCTCGATGGCGGGGTATTCCTCCGCCAGCATGGCCGCGCGGCCCAAGCGGTTCTGCTCCTTGCGCGGGAGGCCCGGCTGGTTGGGATTGCGCACCATGTGGATCACCACCGGCTCGTCCGGCGTGAGCGCGCTCTTGTACCCTCCGATATCCATCGGCGTATCGAGCGAGGCGCCGATATGGTAGCCATTGGGCGCGCCGATGGATTTGACGCCGAGCCTGGCCCAGGGCCGCCAATTCTTCACCAGCACGTTGGTATACTGCATCGGCACCTTGGACGCGTAATGCAGCGCCTCCTTCTGCGCGGCCGGAAGATCGGGCACGATGAAGGGGATCACCATGTTGAAGCAGGCCATGATGACGTTGGCGCCCGTCACCGAGACGCGCTTGCCGTCCTTCACGTAGACGACGCGGACGGCCTTTTCGGTCTGGCGGGCCACCTTGCCGATATGTTCGGCGCGGATCACCATGCTGGAGAGGCGGATGCGCGTGGGGTTGGCCGGATTGTCGAGCGCGGCGTAGCGCGCGGGCGCGAGGACCACGCTTTCCTGATCGAGCGTGCTTGAGGGAAAGGCGCCGGGGATCAGGCGGCTGACGAGGAGGCGCGCGACGGTGGCGTTGCCATCGGGCCAGTGGAAGTGCTGCGCCTCCGCCGTGATCTGCTCGGGCAGATCCATGCCCGCAAAGCCCGGCATCCGCCCGCCCAGCGCGGCTTCCCACGCGGGCAGCGTATCGACGCGCTTGTTGTTGCGGAAATAGTGGCCGAAGAAGAACGGCAGGCTTTCGGGCAGGACCCCGGCGTGCTTGGTGAGGTAATCCTGGTAGCCGATGTGGCGCAGGTATTCCGCGCGCGCTTCAGGGGTCAGGTCCGGCAGGTAGTTCTTCTTCTCGCTGTAGAGCCGGGTGAGGTCCGCGCGCACCGCCCCGGTGAGCGGGGCTTCGGCGAAGAACTGCGGCCAGGGCTTGGCGCCGGTACCCGTCACCAGCCGGTCGGCAAGGAAATGCTCCTTGTCGAAGAAGGTGGCCGAGCCGAGGCCCTCGTAGGCCTTGGTCTCGTAGCGCGCATAGCTGGTGAGATCGACGCCGAGGTCCGCCAGCAGCTTCTTCGAGGTGAAGCTGTAGGGGAACGGCGATTCGATGCTCATCGTGCCGCCGTAGGCAAGGATGGTGCGGCCCTCGTACGTAAACTCGTTGCGCTTGGCGTGCCCGCCGAAATCGTCGTGGTTGTCGAGGATGAGGATGCGGCGGTCGTCCCCCAGTGCCTGCCGGTAGAACCAGGCGGCGGACAGGCCGGAGATACCACCGCCGACAATGACGAGATCATAGTGCTCGCCGCTGTCTTCGGCCGGAAGCGCGCCGGTGAAATCGCCATCGCGCGCCATATGGGCCGCTTCGAACGACCCCGGATACTGGCCGCGCAGGCCCTGCTTGAGCGGGGGATAGCCGGCAGAAGGATCGGCGGGCGCATCGGCGAGCGCCTTTGGTGCCGCCGCGAGTGCGGCGCCTGCCGCGACCCCGCCGATGAAATCGCGTCGGGCAATCGGCAGATGAAGCCCCAGTTCCTTGTCAGACCATTCGCCCATCGCATACCCCCGTTCCAGCGCGCCGCCCTGCGGTGATGTGTAATGGCAATGCGGCCTTGCGCAATCGCCCAAATTGCGGCCTCATCGCCGCGATCCGCACAGGAGATTGCCGATGCATCGTTCGCTTCTCGCCGCCGTCCTCACCCTGCTGCTTGCCGCACCGGCCGCCGCGCAGACGGCGGACACCTGCCGCAGCGACGCCAAGTTCCGCGAGCAGGATTTCACCCTCGGCAGCTGGGATGTCTACAGCGGCGACAAGAAGACCGACGAAGTGACGATGAGCCTGATACTCAACGATTGCGTGATCGAGGAACACTGGAAGCGCGCCGACGGGCGGCCCACCGGCAATGGCATCGGCTTGTTCAACTATTCGCGGCTGCTGGGTTCGTGGGGCTATACCTGGGCCACCGACGACGGCGCGGCCACGGTGTTTCGCGGCAATCTCGTGAAGCCGGGCGAGATGCTCTTCGTGACCGAGAAGCCGCTGCCGGGCGGGAAGGTGCGGCTGCGGCACTGGGCGCTGATGCTGATGCCGGACGGGACGATCCGCGAACTCGCCACCGGCACCGAGGATGGCGGCAAGACGTGGACGACGGACTATGACCTCAAGTGGGTGCGGCGCAATTAGGGCGATCTAGCGCCCGCCGAAGAACGGCAGCGGGGCCCCTGCCCCGGCATCGAACGCCTGCCAGTTCTCGCCCAGCGCGGTGAGCGCGCTGGCGGCGATCTGGCTCTGGGTGAGGCAGGCGGTCTTGAGCGAGAGGAGCGGTGCCGGGTGGACGCCGGGGCCGATGGCGGCGAGCCAGATCGCATCGGAGCCGGGGAAGCCCTCGGGATCCGCGATCGTGTAGTCCTGCGGCGCGAGCTTCCATGCGGCGGCGCTGCCGTGTTCGGTCCACGCCGCACCGGGCTTTGCGCCGCGGCCGTGATCGGTGGTGACGATCAGCGTGGTGCGCCCGCGCCATGCCGGGTCTGCCTGCGCCATGCGCCACAGCTCGGCGATGAAATCATCGTCGCGGTTCATCGCGGCGAGAACTTGCGCATAATCGCCCTCGTGCGCGAATTCGTCGGTATCGCCGAGCGCGACATAGAGCACGCGCAGATTGGCCGCGCTGCGCAGCGCATCCTGCGCCATGCGCATCGTGCGGGTCTCGGTCGGCAGCGCGCCGGGGGCTTCGCCGTTCACCGGAACGCCGCTGCGCTTGTCGTTGATGATATAGGGAAACACATCCCAGGTGCCGTACATGCGGACCTCACCGGCAAAGCCGGGACGGTGGTTCAGCCATTCGAGAAAGGTGACGTTGCGGTTCCAGGCCTTGTCGTTGCTGGTGATCGCGGGATCGGGGCGGCCGGTCAGGATCTCGTTGTAGCCGGGATAGGAAAACCACATCGGATTGGTGACGCGCATGCATTCGCCCGCATCGCGGTTGCCGTAAAGCACGCCGCCCTGTGCGGCGAGGCCGTGTACGAACGGCATTACCCCGGCCCCGGTGTTCCAGACCTTTTCCACGGTCTCCTTCCAGTCCGGATGGGTGAACTTCGGATCGGCCACGAGCGCCTTGTCGGCCCCGCGAAACACTTCCTGCCAGCGCGTGCCGTCCATCGTGACGAGGATCAGGCGCTGGCCCGCGGCTGGCGCTTCGGCGCGCGCCAGCATCGGCACGAGGGCAAGCGCAAGCGCCAGAAACGTGCGGAACATATCCTTCCCTCCCATCAGAACCGCCGCCCGACACGCAGACTGACGAAGCGCGGCCGCAGCGGATAGACCACGACCGAGCCCGGACCGCACAGCGAGATCGAACAGGTGGACGTGCGGCTTTGCTGCGCGCGCCGATCAGCCACGTTCTCGACGCTGAGCGAGGCCGACCACGTCTCGCGGCTAACGCCGGCGGAGAGGTCGACCGTGGTGTAGGTCGGCTGGTGCCCGATCAGCCGCGCTTCGGCCACATCGAGCGAGGACGCGACCGTGGACTGGTGGAACGCCGAGGCCTGGATGAAGGCATCGAGCTTGCCCATCGCGAATTCGTAGCGCGCCATCGCCGAGAGCTTGAAGCGCGGGCTGCCGGCAAAGCGCGTGCCGGCGGGCGCGCGCCGTTCGTTGGGATTTCCGGCCTCGCTGGGGATCGTGCAATCGAACGCGGCATTGGTGTATTTGCACAGGTCCGTGGTGATGACCGCATCGACCAGCGTGCCCGAGGCCTGCACCGAAAACCCGCGCGAGGGGCTGACAGTGAGGTCCGCCTCGATACCCTTGGACCGCGCGCGGCCAGCGTTGACGATATCGGTGATGCCGTTCTGATCGCTGGTGACGGCGAACTGCGCCTCGCTGAGCTTTTCGAGGAACAGCGCGCCGTTGAACAGCACCTTGCCGCCGAGCCAGCTCGTTTTCCAGCCGACCTCGTAATTGGTGAGCTTCTCCACCGCATAGGGCGGCGCGGTGGGGCGGCGGTTGATGCCGCCGGGGCGGAAGCCGGTGGACCAGGTGGCATAGACGAGCTTGCCGGGGGCGGCCTTCCAGCTGAGGTTGAGCTTGTGGCGGGTGCCCGAGCCGGTCGCCTTCGTGTTGATGTTGTCGCAGGGGCGCCCGGAGTCGCCGGACGTGCCATAGGCGCCGATAGTGCCGGGGAAGCAGAGCGCCTCACCCACCGCCGAGCGGTTCGCATTGAAGCCGAAGAAGCCGATCACGTTGTTGTCGTACTTGTAGGCGCGCAGGCCGCCGGTCACCGTCAGGGTCGGCACGATATCGAACGCCGCTTCGGCGAAGGCGGCATAGTCGCGGTCGGTGCGGAACTGGATGTTGGCGTAGTTGACGCCGGGAAGGCCCGTGACGGACTGCGCATCGGCAAGGCCGGGCACGGTGTAGAGGTTGCGCCAGTTGTTGGTCTGGCGCTGGTAGAACAGGCCCGCCACGATCCGCAGCCGGTCGCTCGAGGGGGAGGCGATGCGCAGTTCGTGGCTCTGCTTGGTAAACCGCTCGTCTTGGCTGACCACTTGCGCCGGATTGATCAGTTTCCCGGCGTTGTTCCTGAAATTGTTGCCGAAATAGTCCGGCGTGCTGGCGTAGTAGGTATCGTAGAGGAAGGCGTAGTCCGAATAGTCGGAGGTGTACTGCGCCTCGCGCGCGAAATAGGCACCCGCGTAGGTCAGGTCGAAATGGCCGAGCTTGCCCTCGATGGCGAGGCTGGCCTGATACCATTTGTCCTGCTGCGCTTCGGGCAGGAAGCGGCTGATCACGAGATCGCCTTGCGAGGGCTTGTAGGCGAAGGTGCCGTTCGAGGTCTGATGCTGGGCCATCGCGCCGAGCGTCGCGGTCCAGTTGTCGTCGAGATCGACCTTCAGCGCGGCGCGGCCGCCATAGGCCTCGACCGAGTTCTGGTCCTTGCCGACAAGGTCCTTGTTATCGCGCACGATCCCCGAGGTGGGGTAGCGCACGCCCTGCGGCGCGCGGATATTGTCGATGTAGCCGCCGTCGTACTGATAGAAGCCGACCACGCGCAGCGCCGCGCGGCTGGAGAGCGGGATGTTGAGCCAGCTTTCGGCGATGCCGCCCGCCTTGCCGTGCGCCACCGTGTTGGCGGTGAGATCGACCGCGCCGGCAAGGCCCTTGGTATCGGGCTTGTTGGTGATGATGCGCAAGGTGCCCGCCTCGCTGCTCGCGCCGAACAGCGTTCCCTGTGGCCCGGCGAGCGCCTCGACCCGCGCGATATCGTAGACGTGGACATCGAGCGTCGAGCCGATCGTGGTGACGGGCTGTTCGTCGAGATAGACGCCGACGGTGGGGAGCGAGCCGGTCGAGAGGCGGTTGCCATTGGACAGGCCGCGGAAATAGACCTCCGCCTGGCCCGGGCCATAACTGGAATAGGAAACGCTGGGCAGGAACTTGGCGTAATCGTTGAAGCTGCGCACGTTGCGCTCGGCCAGCGCCTCGGTGTTCAGCGCGACGATCGACAGCGGCACGTCCTGCAGTTTCTGCGCGCGCTTCTGTGCGGTGACGACGATCTCGTTCGGCATTGCCGGCGCATCGGAAACTGGCGCATCCGGAGGCGGCGGGGCATCGGCGGTCTGCGCCAGCGCCGGTCCTGCCGCCGCCAGCGCGAGGAGCGAGGCACCGCCCGCCAAAGTCCGCACATTGATCATGATCGGGTACCCCTCACCGCGCTGAGCTCTGGATATCTACCGAGGGTGACGCCGGGATTACAGCAGAGTTTCACGGCCGCGCGGCCTTTTCGCGCGGCGGTTTGAATGTCCGTCCGCATCGGCGCGAAATGCCTTTGGCCTGCGAGGGCACCTTCGCCTACTCTGTGAGGCGGGACGGACCGCCCGCGAAACCCCCGGCCTGCCTGCAGGGGGTCTGGAGGCGCCGTGCCCGGGAGGACGCGGCCGCCATGGCAAACACGATCACCGGCACCAGCCAGAACGACAACCTGCTGGGTTCGACCGGCGACGAGATCATCAACGCGCTCGGCGGCTTCGACACGATCACCGACTACGGCGGCAACGACACCCTGAGCGGGGGCGACGACCGCGACGTGCTGGTCTACGTCACCGACAACCTCGGCGTGACGGTCGACCTGGCGCGCAAGACCGCGCAGAACACCGGCGGCGCTGGGCTCGACACGCTCTCCTCGATCGAGGACATCACCTTGCTGACCGGGCGCGGCAACGACACCGTGTTCGGGACCAGCGGTGCCAACGTGATCAGCACCGGCCTCGGCAACGACACCGTCAATGCCCGCGGCGGCCTCGACATCATCATTGGCGGCAACGGCACCAAGCTGATCGACGGCGGCGACGGTTTCGACATGTTCGTATACCAGGCGGCCAAGGCGGCCGGGGTCTATCAGGGCGTCACGCTGTCGCTTGCGCTGCAGGGGACGGCGCAAGTCTCGGGCGGCCTGACCGTGACGCTGACGAACATCGAGTCGCTGATCGGCGGGCGCGGCGCCGACACGCTCACCGCCAGCGATGCCGGCAACTACCTCGGGGGCAATCTTGGCAACGATGTGCTGCAAGGCGGCGCGGGCAACGACTATCTGACCGGCGACGGGTACGTGACCACCTATACCCTCACGTACCCCAACTATATCGAGCCCGACGGCGGCGGCGACGACAAGCTCTATGGCAACGGCGGCAACGACCGGCTGTTCGGCGGCACGGGAGCCGATCTGCTTGATGGCGGCGCGGGCAATGACCAGCTCGACGGGGGCGCGGGCACCGACACGCTGGCGGGCGGTGCCGGCGATGATCTCTATTTCATCGACGGCAGCGGCGACACGATCACCGAAGCGGCGGGCGAAGGCACCGATACGGTTCGCAGCACCATAAGCTACACGCTGGGGGCCAACCTCGAGGTGCTGGTCCTGCTGGGCAAGGCGGCCAACGCCACCGGCAACGACGAGGACAACACGATCACCGGGACGGCGCTCGCCAACGTGCTCGACGGCGGCAAGGGCGCGGACACGATGTCCGGCGGCGGCGGGGCGGACATCTACTATGTCGACAACGTGGGCGACAAGGTGATCGAGGCAGGCCGGGGAACCGATCTGGTGATCGCCTCGACCGACTTCACACTGGCGGACAATGTCGAAAACCTCACGCTGACTGGTGCGGCCATCGCTGGGACGGGCAACGCCCTGAAGAACGTGCTGACCGGCACCGATGCCGACAACGTACTCGACGGCGGCGCGGGCCGCGACACGCTGATCGGCGGCGCGGGCAACGATACCTACCGGGTCGACATCGCCTCCGACAAGGTGGTGGAACTGGCCGGCGGCGGCATCGACACGGTCGAGTCGAGCGCCTTTTCCTTTGCGCTGGGCGCCCATACCGAGAACCTCACGCTGCGCGATGGTGCGGTGCGGGGCCTCGGCAACAGCCTCGACAACGTGCTGACCGGCAATGCTGCCGCCAATGTGCTCGACGGCAGGGGCGGCGCCGATACCATGGCGGGCGGCGCAGGCAACGACACCTACTACGTCGACCGCACCGGCGACACGGTGATCGAGACCGCGGACGGCGGATCCGATACGGTCTACGCCCGGACGAACTATGTGCTGGGCGCCAATGTCGAGGACCTTGTCCTCGTCGGCTCGGCGCGCAGCGGCACTGGCAACGATCAGGCCAACACGATCACCGGCAACGATCTTGGCAACGTGCTGGACGGCCGGGGCGGCGACGACACGCTGGTCGGCGGTCTGGGCGATGACACCTATGTGGTCGATTCAACCGGCGACGTGGTGGTCGAACTGGCCGGCCAGGGCAACGACACGCTCGTCACCTCGATCGGCGGCTACATGGGCGACTCCATGGAGAACATGACGCTGGTCGGTGGCGCGTTGTCCGGCGACGGCAACGATCTGGCCAATCACATCATCGGCAGCGATGGCAGCAACCGCATCGACGGCGGCGACGGTGACGACCTGATCGAAGGCCGCGGCGGCAACGACACCCTGATCGGCAACTACGGCTTCGACACGCTACTCGGCGGCGCGGGGGACGATATCCTCTATGATTCGATCCAGGCCGATACGCTGAAAGGCGGCACGGACAACGATACCTACCGGATCTTTGAAGACAGCAACACGATCATCGTCGAAAATGCCGGTGAAGGGACAGACACCGTCGAAGCCGCCATGCCCTGGACGCTCGGGGACAACATCGAGAACGGCGTCGCGATCGGGAACGATCCGCTTCATGGCAACGCGCTCGACAATGTGCTGAAAGTGGTTTCGGACCAGTTCGGCTATCTGTTCGGCGGAGACGGGAACGACACCCTGATCGGCGGCCGCGGCGCAGACAGCCTGCACGGCGAGGGCGGCGCGGATCGCTTCGTCATGCTGGCCGCCGCCGATTCCGGCACCACCCAGCTCTTTCCGGACGAGATCTTCGATTTCAGCGCGGCGCAAGGTGACAAGATCGACCTCAGCGCAATCGATGCCAACGGCGGCGCCGCCGGTGAAGGCAGGTTCCGTTTCATCGGTGCCTTCGACGGCACCGCCGGTGCCCTGATCGTGGTCGCCAAATCCGGAAACTGGGAAGTCAGCGCCGATATCAACGGCGACAAGTTGGCCGACATGAAGATCCTGGTCCACAGCGCGACGGCGCTGGTCGCTTCGGACTTCGTGCTTTAGCCGGCGACGCTTCCGGGCAGCCTCAGGGGCGCACCAGCATGTTGCCGGTGTGGCCGCCGGCAAACAGCAGCAGCAGCGCCTCGGCGAAGTGGTCGATGCCTTCGACCACGTGTTCGGGCAGCGTGAGCTGGCCCGCCTGCATCAGCGCGGCGATTTCCGCCTTCGCTTCCGGGAAGCGCGCGGCGTGGTGGGTGACGACGAAGCCCTTCATCACTGCGTTGCGTTCGGCGAGCTTGAGATAGTTGCGCGGCCCGCGCACGTTGCCGAGATCGGAATACTGCGAGATCGCACCGCAGATGGCGATGCGCGCACCAGCCGGGGCAAGGTTGGCGAGCGCCACGTCGAGGATCTCGCCGCCGACGTTGTCAAAGAACACGTCGATACCACCGGGTGCGGCGGCCGCGACTTCGGCGGCGAGATCGGCGTTCTTGTAGTCGATCGCGACGTCGGCCCCGAGCCTGTCCAGAAGATAGCGGCACTTGTCGGGCCCGCCGGCGGTGCCGATAACGCGGGCGCCGCGCGCCTTGGCGAGCATCACCACCATCGAGCCGACAGCGCCCGCCGCCCCCGAGACGAGCACGGTGTCTCCGGACCTGACCTCGGCCACCGCAACGAGGCCGACCCATGCGGTGAGCCCCGTGGTGAGGCCGAGGGGGCCGACGTAGTCCGCCGGCTGGAGGCTGTTCGACAGGTCGAGCCTGGTAAGCGCTGCGGCGGGAACCAGCGCGCGGGTCTGCGCGGCGAGCATGCCATAGACCCAATCGCCGACCGCGAGGGCCGGATCAGCGCTTTCCACCACCTGCCCCACGCCGAGCGCGCGGATGGTCGAGCCGAGATCGGCGGTTTCGTGGAAGCTGCCGGGGGTCAGGGTCGTGCGGATCCAGGCGTCCATCGAGAGCGTATCGACCCTCACCACGGCATGGCCCGCGGGCACATCCGCGATCGTGACATCCTCGATGCCGAAGTCCTCGAGCGCGGGCATCCCTTCGCGGTACTGCCGGATGAACACGCGGCGGTTGGTATGCGGCATGGGAAGCTCCGTGACAGGAGGGCAGATGCGCTTGGCTAGGTGCCGGCTGCTGGCACCGCCATTGCCATTTTGACTAGCGGAGCGCGGCCTTGCGGCGCAATGTGCCGTAACGGCTGCAGGAGAGGACCATGGCCATGCGGGCAAAGGCGATTGGAATGGGCGGAATGGGCGCATTGGCCGCCGGGATCGCGGTGCTTGCGGCAAGCAGCGCAGCGGCGCAATCGGCGCAGGATGCCGGCAGCCTGCTGGGCGCGATCCTGGGCCAGAGCGGCACCTCGAGCCCCGCGACCACCGCCGCGCCACCACCGGGCGTGACCCGCGACGAAGCCTCGGGCGGGCTCCGGCTCGCGCTCGGCAAGGCAGCGGAGCGGGTGGTGGCGCAGCTGGGCAGACCGGGCGGCTTTGCCGATGATCCGCGGGTGCGCATCGGCCTGCCGGGGGCGCTCGGCAAGCTGGACGGGCTATTCTCCGCGCTCGACCGCGCCGGCGTGGGGGGCGGGCTTTCGGCCAAGCTCAACGCGGCGGCCGAAGGCGCGGTGGGCAAGGCGCTGCCGCTGCTGAAAAGCGCGATCACGCGGATGACGCTGACCGACGCGCTCGGCGTTGTCACCGGCGGAGACACCTCGGCCACCGACTATTTCCGGCGAACGATGGGCCCGGACCTGCAGCAGGCAATGACCCCGGTGGTGGCGAAATCGCTCTCAGGCGTAAAGGCGTTCCAGGCGCTCGACAGCTTTACGGCGCGGAACAGCCTGATCGCGGGGCCGTTCGGCGCGCGGGACCTGACCGGCTATGTCACCGGCAAGGCGAGCGAGGCCGTGTTCCTCTGTCTCGGCGAGCAGGAGCGCGAGATACGGCGCAATCCGCTGGGCACCGGCAGCAAGCTGATCGCGAAGATCTTCGGGAAGGGATAGGTTTTTGCAAGACGCGCGGAAAGGGCGCGTTTTGAAGCGGCACCGGCCCGCTGCCCTTCACCCCACCTTGCGCTGGCCTGCGAACGGATCGGGCGGCGGCAGGGTAGACTTAATCGCCACCGCGGCAATGCGGCCATCCTCGTCGAGCCGCAACGGCTGCGAGAATTCGACACCCATGCGGTCGTCGCTCGCCCATCGGCATGTGGCGGTGACGATGTGGCCATCCGAGAGCTGGATGCGGAAGATCGTGCCCGGCGGGACGTTCCACAGGCCTTCGATAAGCGCGCCCGTGAGCGACATGTTGCGCACCGTGCCGTTGTAGCGGTGGCCGCCGTGATCGAGCACGACACGGCGCAGCATGGCCTGCCGCGTGGCACGGGCCGAGCGGGGACCACGTGCGATGGCGATGAGGCCGGTGGCAAGGCGGCTCGCGGTGTTTTCGGCCGAGAGCGGGCGTTCATAGATATAGCCCTGCACGTGGCTGCAGCCGAGCATGCGCACGAGATCGAGTTCGTCGAGCGTTTCCACGCCTTCCGCAGTCGTTTCCATGCCGAGCGCCTCGGCAAGGCTGACGATCGAGGCGATGATCGCGCCGTTGCGGCTGCCGGCCTGGGTTGCCCCGCGCACGAAGGACTGATCGATCTTGATCTTGTCGAACGGCGCGCGCTTGAGATAACCGAGCGAGGAGTAGCCGGTGCCGAAATCGTCGAGCGCGAGGCGCACGCCGATACCCTTGAGGGCGCGGAACATCGCCTCGGTCGCGGTATCATCGCCGAGGAACACGCTTTCGGTGATTTCCAGTTCGAGCCGTTCGGGCTCCACGCCGGCCGAGGCCAGCGCGCTGGTGACCATCGAAGGCAGCGCCGGATTGGCGAACTGCAGCGGCGAGACGTTGACCGCGACGCGCACGTCGGACGGCCACCGGGCGAGGTCCTGGCAGGCCGTGCGCAGCGCCCATTCGCCGATGGTGACGATGAGCCCTGCGTCTTCCGCAATCGGCACGAACTTGCCGGGCGAGATGAAACCGTGCTGCGGATGGTTCCAGCGCAGCAGCGCCTCGAAGCCGGTGATCCGCTCGGTCGCGGTCTGCACGACGGGCTGGTAGTAGAGCTCGAGATTGCCGTGGGTGATCGCGTCGCGCAGGTCTTCCTCGAGCTGACGGCGTTCCTCGGCATCGCTGTGGAGATCGGCGGCGTAGAAGTGGTAGCGGCCACGCCCGGCATCCTTGGCAGCATAGAGCGCAAGGTCGGCGTTACGGATCAGCGCTTCGCTGGTGACGCCGTCGTCCGGTGCGAGCGCGATGCCGACCGAAGCGCCGATCATCACGCGGCTGCCGTCGATGGAATAGGCCTGGCTCAATTGCTCGATGATGCGCCCGGCCAGATGGGCGAGCTGCTCACGCGCGATCTTGCCGGCTAGGATGACCTGGAATTCGTCGCCGCCGAGGCGCCCGACCCGGCCGACCGTGCCGATCACCCGCTCCAGCCGCTGCGCCACCTGCTTGAGCAGGGCATCGCCCGCAGGGTGGCCGAGCGTATCGTTGACCTGCTTGAAGCGGTCGAGATCGAGGAGGAAAACGGCGCAGGCGCGGTGCTGCTCGCCCGGCGCGGTGAGGATCTTCTCCAGCGTCTGCGACATCTGGAAGCGGTTCGAGAGGCCGGTGAGCGAATCGAAATGGGCAAGGCGCGAGGCGTGTTCCTGGGAGCGCCGCTTTTCGGTCAGATCGGTGCCCGAGCCGCGGAACCCCTGGAAATTGTTGAACGCATCGTAGGTCGGCCGGCCAGTGACCGACCACCAGCGCTCTTCGTCGCGGGCCGCCGCGCGCACCGCGAGTTCGCTGAAGCTGGAGCGGGCCGAGAGATGGAAGGCCAGCGTGCGTTCGCCCTCGCCCGATTGTTCGGAGAGGTTGAACAGTTCGGCAAACGGGCGGCCGATGAAATGGTCCACGTCGCGGCCCAGCACGTCTGCAACCGGGCGCGAGAGATAGGTGATAAGGCCGCGCCGGTCGGTTTCCCAGAACCAGCCCTGCCCGGTCTCCTCGTAATCGGCGAGGATTTCCTCGGCGCGGGTCTGGAGCCGCACGCCTTCCTCGACCGCGATGCGCAGCTTGAGATCGATCTCGCGCTGACGCAGGTAGGCCGCGACCGCGATGACGCCGCCGATCACCATCGATGTGATGCCGCCTGCCAGACTGTTGACCCAGGTGACACCGGACCACATGGCGACTTCGGCGGTGAGCATACCGGCCAGACGGCCCGATTCCGTGACGGTGGCCAGCAGCGAGATGGTCACGAGCAGCGCGAGCGCCTGAACCCATGGCAATTGGCCACTTGCCGCCCACAGCCCGATGGCAACGCCATAAATGAACAGCGGAATGCCGATCGACGCCCCCATCAGCAGCATGCGCACTGCTGTCGGGTGCTCCCTGCTTTCCTCGTAGGTCGAAGTGAAGCGCGCGACAAACAGCAGCGCGGAGGCGAGCAGCGCAAGGGTAGGCGCAATGATCGGCCAGATCGACCAGTTCGCGATGGCAAGGCCTAGTACCCCCAGTACCATCGGCAGGGCCATGTGCGGCCATTCGCGCGCGATCAGCCCGCGCCCGGGCCCGGTCCCGAAGAGGAAGGCCGCCCCCGCGACATCGGCCCGGCTGACCGGCGCACTCGGCACGCGCTCGCGCCGGCGCTGCGTCCGCGCGAAATCGCGTGGCACGCGCGTCGGTTCGGCCGGCAAAGCGGCGGGATCCGCGGGCGGTTGGTTCATCAAGGTCAAATGCGCTTAACTGCTTTGAGAAACCGTTAAACGCCTGCCCGATTCGGACCTTTTTCCCGCAGATTTCCGGAGGTTTTCTTTTGCTTGGCACGACAGGCTGCTAGGGGGACAGGCAAGCCTCTGTTCTGCATGATTGCCAAGGATTTCGCGTGGCCACGACCGCCAGTTTTACGATGATCGGCGTTGCCGGACGGCGGCTCCGGGTGGGGCATTGGTACGCACAAGGCGGGGGACATGCCCAGCCGGCCGGACGAGCCACGGGCGCAAGGCCGCCCGCCCGCCCGCTCGTGATCCTGGGCGGCATCGGCATGAACATGGAAATGCTCGAGCCCATCGCGAGCCGCCTGCCGGACCGCCGCGTGCTGAGTTTCGACATGCCCGGGATCGGCGGCTCGCCCGATCCGATCTTTCCCTACACGATCCCCCACATGGCGCTGACGCTGGCCGCGCTGCTCGACCGGCTGCGGATCGACCAGGTAGATCTGCTCGGCATCAGCTGGGGCGGCGCGGTGGTGCAGCAGTTCGCTTTCCAGCACCGCACGCGCACCGGCAAGCTGGTGCTGGCGGCGACGTCCGCCGGGAGCACGATGATCCCCGGCACCCCCTCTCTCCTGAGCCAGATGCTTGATCCGATGGAATATTCCGTCGAGAAAGCACTGCGCCGCAATCTTGCGATGTTCTACAATGGCGGCGGCGCGGACCGCGTTTCGCTGAACGCCGCAACGGCCCCTTCCCCGCTTGGCTGGAGCTGCCAGCTGGCGTCCTTCGCGGGGTGGAGCAGTGCCGCGTTCCTCCCGCTGCTGGGCATGCCCGTACTCGTCATGGGGGATACGGACGATCAGCTGATCCCGCCGGCGAACATCCATTTCCTCCACAATGCGATCCCCGGCAGCAAGCTGGAGATGACCGAAGGCGGCGGGCACCTGTTCATGCTGGCACGGCCGGACGCCTTTATCAGCAAACTGACCGGGTTCCTTGACGGGTGAGCCCAGGCGGACGTTGACCGGAGGGCCAACCTCTGACTTAATCGTTCAGTTAAACGTGTATGCCGCCACGATGAGTCGGCAGCGCGGGGAAAGAGGAGCCTGCCGATGCCGAACTTTGGGCCGAGCTATGATCTCATCATCCGGGGAGGAACCATCGTTGATGGTACTGGCCGTCCGCGGTTTACCGGCGATGTCGCCGTGCAGGGCGGCCTGATTGCCGCCGTGGGCAAGGTGACCGGCACAGCAAAGCGCGAGATCGATGCCGAGGGCAAGGTCGTTGCGCCGGGCTGGGTCGACATTCACACGCACTATGACGGGCAGGCGACCTGGGACCAGGAAATGGCGCCAAGCTCGTGGCACGGCGTGACCACGGTGGTGATGGGCAACTGCGGCGTGGGCTTTGCGCCTGCCGCGCCGGACCGCCACGAATGGCTGATCGGGCTGATGGAAGGCGTGGAGGACATCCCCGGCACCGCCCTTGCCGAAGGGCTCAAGTGGGACTGGGAGAGTTTCCCCGAATACCTCGATGCGCTGGAGCGCCTGCCGCGCAGCGTGGACGTGGCGACCCACGTGCCGCACGGTGCCGTGCGCGCCTATGTGCTGGGCGACCGCGAGAAGCCGGGGGCGATCCCGACGGACGAAGACATTGAAGCCATGGCGAAAATCGTCGAGGACGGGGTGCGCGCGGGCGCGCTCGGCTTCTCGACCAGCCGGACGGTGATCCACAAGTCCATCGACGGCGAAGTGGTGCCCGGCACAACGGCAACCGCCGAGGAGCTGATCCGCATCGGCCGCGCCATGGGCCGCGTCGGCCACGGCGTGTTCGAAATGGCGAGCGACATGAAGCGCGAGTGGGACGAGTTCGGCTGGATGGGCGCGCTGAGCCGCGAGACCGGCCTCCCCGTCACGTTCGCGGCGCTGCAATCGATCGCAAAGGAACTGCCGCTTTCGGAGCAGATCGAGGAAATGACCCGCCAGAACGCAGCGGGCGCCAACATCGTTGCCCAGATCGCGCTGCGCGGCAACGGCATCGTGATGAACTGGCGCGGGACAGTGCATCCCTTCATGTTCCGGCCGACCTGGACCGCACTTGCGGCGATGCCATGGGAAGACCAGCTCGCCCACCTCGCCGATCCGGTGATCAAGAGCACCCTGCTCGCGGAAACCAATGCCTATCCCGAGAGTGACATCGTCCACCTCTATCGCGTGATCGGCGAAGGCTGGGCCAACCAGTACGAGATGGACGCGGATTTCGACTACGAGCCGCAGGCCGATGCGAGCATCGCCGCGCGCGCGGCAGCCAAGGGCGTCACGCCCGAAAGTTATGCCTATGACCTGATGCTGGCGGACGGCGGCACCGGCTTCATCTATCTGCCGATCCTCAACTATGCCGATGGCAACCTCGATTTCCTCGAGGCGCTCCAGACCCGGGACGATTGCGTGAACTCGCTTTCGGACGGCGGCGCGCATTGCGGCACGATCTGCGATGCGGCCTCGCCCACCTTCATGCTCCAGCACTGGGTGCGCGATCGCAAGCGCGGTGGGCGGCTTTCGCTGGAGCAGGCGGTGAAGCGGCAGTGCCACGATACCGCGAGGCTCTACGGCATGAACGACCGCGGCGTGATCGCGCCGGGTGCGCTCGCCGACCTCAACGTGATCGACATGGAGGCGCTGAAGCTCGGCAAGCCGTGGCTGGCGTTCGACCTCCCCGCAGGCGGCAAGCGGCTGCTGCAGAAGGCGGATGGCTACGTCTACACGATCAAGTCGGGCGAAGTGACGTTCGAGAATGGCATCTGGACGGGCGCGGTGCCCGGCGTGCTGGTGCGCGGGCCGCAACAGGCCGAAATGCTGGAGGCAGCAGAATAATGAGTATTTCCGCAATCCGTATCGGCGCCCCGGCGACACTCGACAGCCTGCATCTCGACAAGCTGCCCGACGTTGGCGATCCCGGCCCGGGCGAGATCCGCGTGCGGCTGCGCGCCTCCTCGCTCAATTTCCACGATTTCGCGGTGGTGACCGGCATGCTGCCCGCCGCGCCTGGGCGCATTCCGATGTCGGACGGCGCGGGCGAGGTCGTGGCGGTAGGCGAAGGCGTGACGGCCTATGCGCCGGGCGACCTCGTGGTCTCGACCTTCTTCACCAACTGGGATGACGGCACTCCGCCTGCAACCGCCTTCACCACGGTGCCGGGGGATGGCATCGACGGCTATGCGCGCGAGGAAATCGTCGCGCCTGCGAACTGGTTCACCCGCGTGCCCAAGGGCTATTCAGCGGCCGAGGCGGCGACACTGACCTGCGCCGGGCTGACCGCATGGCGCGCGCTGTTCGTGGACGGCGTGGTAAAGCCCGGCTCGACCGTGCTGGTGCAGGGCAGCGGCGGCGTTTCGATCTTCGCGCTGCAGTTTGCCAAGGCCGCGGGCGCGCGGGTGATCGCGACCAGCTCGTCCGATGCCAAGCTGGAGCGGATGCGCGCGCTGGGAGCGGACGAGACAATCAACTACAAGGACGTGCCCGCCTGGGGCCTCAAGGCGCTGGAACTGACGGGCGGCGCGGGCGTGGACTGCGTGGTAGAGATCGGCGGCGCGGGCACGCTCGACCAATCGATGATGGCCAGCGGCGTGGGCGGCCATGTCGCGCTGATCGGCGTGCTGGCGGGCTTTGCGGGCCCCGTGCAGACCGCGCTGCTGATGGCCAAGAACCTGCGCGTGCAAGGCCTCACCGTGGGCAGCCGCGCGATGCAGGAGGGCATGATCGCCGGGGTGGAGGCGAACGGCATCAAGCCGGTGATCGACAGTCACTTCCCGCTGGCGGATCTGGCCGGGGCCTTCCGCCATCAGGCAAGCAACACCCACTTCGGCAAGATCGTCGTCGATATCTGAGGCCGCCGCAAGGTCTGGCAATCGGATCGGGGCCAGCCGAGGGGGCAGGCCCCGTTCCGGTTGCCCCGGCCCGATTTCTAGGCCACGCGCCGCAGCGCCTGCAACCGCTCCGCGCTCTCCAGCTTGAAGAAGCTCACGAGGCTGGCCATGCGGTCGGCCTCGTTGGCCAGGCTGCGCGAGGAGGCGCTGGCTTCCTCGACCATGGCCGCATTCTGCTGCGTCATGCGGTCGAGTTCGCGCACGGTTTCGCGCACTTCGCTGATGTTGGTGGCCTGTTCGCTGGCAGCGCTGGCAATCGTGCTGGCGAGCCCCGCCACTTCGCCGACCTTGCTGACGATGCGGGCGAACGTATCGCCGGTCTGGCCGACCAGCGCGACGCCGCGCTCGACCTGGCTGGCGCTATCACTGATCAGTTTCTTGATATCGAGCGCGGCATCGGCCGAGCGCTGGGCGAGCGCGCGCACTTCATTGGCGACGACCGCAAAGCCGCGGCCCGCCTCCCCTGCGCGGGCGGCCTCGACCCCGGCGTTGAGCGCAAGCAGGTTGGTCTGGAACGCGATCCCGTCGATCAGCGCGATGATCTGGCCGATTTCCTGCGCGGAACTGCGGATATCCCGCATGGCACCGACAGCGTCCTCGACAACCGCACCGCCAGCGCGCGCTTCGGTGTGCGCCTGCTCGATCGAATCGTGCATGTGGATGGCATCCTGCGCCGTCTGGGCAACCGAATCCGAGAGATTGGCGGTGGCTGCCGAGGCCTGTTCGAGGCTGGCGGCCTGCTGCTCGGTCCGGCGGGACAGATCGAGCGAGGCCTGCCGGATATCGCGCGCACCGACATCGACAGCCTCGGACGCCGCGCCGGTCTGCAGCAAGGTCTCACCGACCTTGCGGCGCATTTCTTCGAAATCGCGGTGGACCTCTTCGTATCCTGGACCGAGCGCCTCGAGCGGGGTGGCGAAATCGCCGCCGGCCATGCGCCGCAGCGCGGTGCCGAGCGTTTCGGTCACCAGCGTGCGGGCCTTCTTCTCGGCCGCCTCGAAGTAGGTCGAAAGCGCGATGTCCATATCGAGCATGGCCATCTTGATGAGCGTGCCGATCAGGCGGGCATGGCGGCGGCCGATTGCGCCCGACATCGCGACGACGACTTCATCCAGCACGGCGGCATAGGCACCGATATACCATTGCGGCTCCAGCCCGATACGCGAGTGGACGTGGCCGATCTTGGCGCCGCTTTCGAAGGTGTGAGCATCGACCCGGCGCGAGAACATCTCGGCCCAGTGCTCCATCTGCTTAGCCTTGGCATGCTCCATCATGCCGCGCGATGAGAAGAACCCGGCGGTTTCGGGTGTTGCGTCAATCTGGCGGTAAAGCCGTTCAAGAGCCGCAGGCGCGTGGCGTTTGACCTGCTTGCCAACCTCGGCGAAGCGGCCGGTATCGTCCTCGGAAATGTTGAAGAAGGCGACTTTGCGGCTGACTTCCTGATGATCCATCTGAAGTACCTCGGGTGCGGAATAGACCTCGACGCCATACCCGACATCAACTTACGACGCTCTTCGGCCCAATTCGGGGGAAACCCGCATCGGATCGACTGGAGCGCGTTAACCAGCGGCGCTCACGCCGCGCGGCGCAGGGACGCTTCGCCGGGCGGAGCGGCACTGTCATTGAGCGCAAAGCGGCCGACAAGCGCGGCCATGCGGTCTGCCTCTCCTGCAAGATTGCGCGAGGCGGCGGTCGCTTCCTCGACCATTGCGGCGTTTTGCTGGGTCATGACGTCAAGTTCGCGCACGGTCTCGCGGACCTGGCCGATATTGGCGGCCTGCGTGCTGGCGGCCTGCGTGCTGGCGGCCTGCGCAATGTTGCTGGCAAGCGCCGCTATCTCGCCGACCTTGCCGACAATCCGGGCGAACGTGTCGCCGGTCTGGCCGACCAGCGCGACACCGCGCTCGACCTGGACCGAGCTCTGCCCGATCAGTTTCTTGATATCAAGCGCAGCCTCGGCGGAACGCTGGGCGAGCGCGCGCACTTCGTTGGCAACAACGGCAAAGCCGCGTCCGGCATCTCCGGCGCGCGCCGCCTCGACCCCGGCATTAAGCGCCAGCAGGTTGGTCTGGAAGGCAATGCCATCGATCGTGGCAATGATCTTGCCGATTTCCAGCGCGGAATCGTGGATGTCGGTCATGGCGTGAACCGCCTCGTCGACCACACCGCCGCCCGCCTGCGCATCGCCATGCGCGGCCTGCACCGAATCATGGAGGTGCGCGGCATCGCTGGCCGTGCTGCCAACACTGGCGGCAAGCGCGGTCATCGCGGCGGAGGCTTCCTCGAGACTGGCGGCCTGCTGCTCGGTGCGGCGCGCGAGATCATCCGACGCCTGGCGAATTTCCTGCGCGCCGACATCGACCGCGCGGGACGTCTGCGTGACATCTCCGAGCGCAGCGCCGACTTGCGCGCGCATCGTCTCGAAATCATCGTGGATGGAGGCGAATTCCGGCGGCAGCGCTTCCAGCGGGGAGCTGAAATCGCCATCGGTCATGCGCTTCAGCGATGCCCCCATGGCATCGATCACCTTGCTGCGGCGCTCCTCCTCGACCGCAAAATAGGTCTCGACCGCAATTTCCATGTCGAGCAACGCCATTTTGACGAGCGTGGCGATCTTTCGGGCCTGGCCTTTCGCGAGGGGGCCTGCCAGCCCCTCGATGATCGGCCCGAGCACGCTTGCGTAAGCCCCGATGTACCACTGCGGCGCGAGGCCGATGCGGGCGTGGACTTTGCCCACCTTCTCGGCACGCGCGAAATAGGCTGCGTTCGCGCCACCGCTGAAGAGCGTCTGCCAATGTTCGATCTGCTTGGCACGGGCCGACGCCATCGCCACCTGCGAGGAGAACTGGCGCGCTGTCTCGGGTGTGGCGGCGATGCGCGCGTAAAGCTGATCAAGCGCCTTGGGGCCGGTTCGCGCAACGACAGCGCCAACGTTCGGGAAGGCTGCCCGATCCTTCTCACCGATCGAGAAGAAGGCGAGCTTGGCCGCTATGTCGCGCTGTTCCAATGGGAGGTTCCTTTCTCGGAAGCGTCCCGGAAACGATACGACACATCTTGTCCGTATGCCTGAAAGGGCAACTAGTATGCATACCAGAGCTTGCGTGACTTGCTCCGTTAAGCACGATGCTGGCGAAGCGCCCCCGAAACGGGGGCGCTCCCTGCCAGAACTACACCCGCATCGGCATCAGCACATAGAGCGCGGCCGACTTGTCATCCTTGCGGATCAGCGTCGGCGCGCCGGCGTCGGCGAGGTGCAGTTCCACGATGTCGCCGTCGATCTGGCTGAGGATGTCCTTGAGATAGTTGGCGTTGAAGCCGATCTCGAAGCCGGCCGCACGGTACTCTGCGGCGATTTCCTCGGCTGCGGTGCCGTTTTCCGGGCTGGTGACCGAGAGCGTGACCTTGTCGTTCTCGAGCGCCATCTTGACCGCACGGGTCTTTTCCGTGGCGATCGTGGCGACGCGGTCAACGCCTTCGAAGAAGCTGCGCGGATCGAGGCGGAGCAGCTTGTCGTTGCCGGTGGGAATCACGCGGCTGTAATCGGGGAATGTGCCGTCGATCAGCTTGCTGGTGAGCACGACGCCGTGTTCACCGCCAAGCGTGAAGCGCACCTTGCTGGCCGAGAGATCGACGAGCACGGCGGTATCGAGCACGTCTTCGAGCAGCTTCCTGAGTTCGCCCACGCATTTGCGCGGCACGATCACGTCGGGCATGCCCTCGGCGCCATCCGGCCGGGCAATGGTGTAGCGCGCGAGGCGGTGGCCGTCGGTTGCGGCGGCCTTGAGCACGGGCTGCGCCTCATCCGCGACGTGGAGGAAGATGCCGTTGAGGTAGTAGCGGGTTTCCTCGGTCGAGATCGCGAAGCGGGTGCGGTCGATCAGTTCGGCCAGCGTGCGCGCCGGAATCTCGAAGCTGGTCGGCAGATCGCCTTCGACGATGACCGGGAAATCGTCACGCGGGAGCGTGGGCAGCTGGAAGCGGCTGCGCCCGGCCTTGACGACCATGCGGCCATCGGCGGCATCGAGGCTGACCTGGCTGCCATCGGGCAGCTTGCGCGCGATATCGAAGAGAAGGTGTGCGGACACGGTGATCGCGCCGCCGCGCTCAACCTCGCGCGCGGGCATCGTCTCGATGATCTGCAGATCAAGGTCCGTCGCCATCACCCGCACCGAGCCATCGGGCGAAGCCTCGATCAGCACGTTCGAGAGGATCGGAATGGTGTTGCGCCGCTCCACCACCGATTGCACATGGGACAGGCAGCGTAGCAAGGTCGCGCGTTCGATCGTGGCCTTCATTCTCGTCTCGTGTCCCCCGCCCGGGCCGATCCGCATCGAGGACCGGTCAGGGCCGTCTGGCTGGCAGCTTCGCAGCGGCGGAATCGCCCGCGAAGACTGGTTGTTGCTGGACCACCTTCCTTAACGCGCGCCCCGGCGCGGGCAAGCGCAACCCGCCTCAGCAACGGCGAAGCTGTGCATAAATGCAACGAAATCGGCGAGGTTGGTGTGAAGGGTCAATCAAGCGCGCGCAAGGCATCGAACATCTGCGCGGTGGCGGCGATCCACGCGGTAATCAGACCCCAGCCGACCGGGGTCACCTTGGCCGGATCCTTGCCGGTTTCGGCAAGCGCATTGGCGATGCGGCGCAGATCACCTTGCGTGACCTGCGTGGCCGGATTGTTGGCATTGCCTGGGCCGATATCGAGCGCCTTGTCGATGAGACCGGAGGGGATGCCTTCAGCCTTGAGCCGTGCATCGAGCCCATCGCGCGCCATGCGGCCGAGCACATAGCCGAAATAGGCACTGCGCTCCTTCTCGCCAAGGAACTGGTCGGCCGCACAGCGATCGACGAGGGCATGCAGCACATCGAGCGCAGGCTTGTTCTTCGCTTCGTCGAGCGTGAGCAGGGTGTCGGCAAGCTGCGCGTCGAGCCCCTCGGGCGCGGCGAGGACCGCGCAGGCAAGCGCCTGCGGCGCGCGGGCCTGTGCCGTGAGCGGCGTGGCGGCCAGCGCCAGAAGGAGCGCGGCGCGCCACATGGAAAGGTCAGGACAGCATCGCCATGCCGCCGTTCACATGCAGCGTCTGCCCCGTCATGTAGCCCGCATCGCGGCTGGCGAGATAGGCGACCGCAGCGCCGATATCGGCCCCCTCGCCCATGCGGCCCATCGGAATGCGCGCATTGAGGGCATCCTTTTGCGCATCGGGGAGAACGTCGGTCATCGCGGTGCGGATGAAGCCTGGAGCGACGCAGTTTACCGTGATGCCGCGCGTGGCGAGTTCCTGCGCGAGGCTCTTCGACATGCCAACGAGGCCGGCCTTGGCGGCGGCATAGTTGATCTGCCCGGGATTGCCCGTCGCGCCAACCACGCTGGTGATCGTGATGATGCGGCCGAAGCGCGCCTTCATCATCGGCTTGGACGCTGCGCGCATGAGGCGGAAGGCTGCTTCGAGATTGACGCGGATGACCGCATCCCACTCCTCATCCTTCATGCGCATCGCCAGGTTGTCACGCGTGATGCCGGCATTGTTGACGAGAATGTCGACCTTGCCGAGTGTGTCGATCGCGGCGGGCACGAGATGCTCGACCTGTTCGGTGTTCGAAAGATCGCAGGTGATCTCGACGTGATCGTGACCGTACGTGTCGTTGAGCTCTTCGCGGAACGCGCGCAGCTTGGACGGATTGGTACCCGAGAGCGCGAGGCGCGCGCCCTGCCGGGCAAGCGCGTGGCTGATCGCCGAACCGATGCCGCCGGCGGCGCCGGTGACGAGGGCAGTCATGCCGGTCAGATCGAAGAGGCGGTTTTCCATGCTTAGAGTTCCTTCGCGAAGGCTTCGATATCGGCCATGCTGACGACGCTGGCAACCGCGACGTCGGCGACCGTGCGGGTGATCATCGGGCCGACGACCTTGCCGCCGAGTTCGGCGAAATGCGTGACGCCCGCCGCGCCGAGCGCGATCATGCTTTCGCGCCAGCGGACGCGGCCGGTTACCTGCTCGACGAGCAGCCGGCGGACTTCGGCGGGGTCGGTCACGGGGGCAGCGGTGACATTGGCCATGAGGGTGACGCGCAAGGGGCCCGGGGGGGTGCGCTCCAGCGCCTCAGCCATCGCCTCGGCTGCCGGCTGCATCAGCGGGCAGTGGAAGGGAGCCGAGACCGGCAGCAGCATGCCGCGCTTGATACCGTGGTCCTTGACCATGGCAATCGCGCGCTCGATCGCGCCGGTGTGGCCCGAGAGCACGACCTGACCGGGTGCGTTGTCGTTGGCAACGGTACAGACCTCGCCCTCGGCAGCGGCGGCGGCCAGCGCGGTGGCCTGGTCGATTTCGGCACCAAGCAGCGCGCACATCGCGCCTTCGCCCACCGGCACCGCGGCTTGCATGGCTTGCCCGCGCAGGCGCAGCAGGCGGGCGGTATCGGCAAGAGAGAAGGCGCCGGCGGCGCAGAGCGCGGTATATTCGCCAAGGCTGTGGCCGGCGACGAACTGCGCCTTGTCGGCCAGCACGAGGCCGCATTCCTTTTCCAGCACGCGCAGCACGGCGATGGCATTGGCCATGATCGCGGGCTGGGCGTTGGCCGTGAGCGTGAGTTCGTCCGCGGGCCCTTCGGTCATCAGTGCGAAGAGCTTCTGGCCGAGCGCGTCATCGACTTCCTCGAAAACCTCGCGTGCGGCGGCGCTGGCGGCGGCAAGCTCTGCCCCCATGCCCAGCTTCTGACTGCCCTGCCCCGGAAAAACGAATGCCCGCATCAAAACACTCCTGCTGTGAAGCAGCGCGCCTAGTGTTTCGCGGGGGGTGGCTCAAGCCCGAACATGACAATCCTGTTATCAACATCGTGCCCGATATCGGCCCGGCCAAGGTAGGGAATGCCGCCGCGGGCGCACCAATGGCGGGCGATGGCTTCAGCGTCGCAGCCGAAGGGGACGTCGTTTTCAGGCACATCGCCGAGGCGGCCGAGGCGCAGGCCGGCCACGCCGCGCAGCTGCGCGGTGACGTGGAAGAACAGGCGATCGACGGCGTAGAGGTGTTCGGACACCTCCTCGACCATCACGACATGGCCGGAAAGATCGGGCATCAGCGGGGTGCCGCAGAGCATGGCGAGCGTGGTGAGGTTGAACGCGGCGCGGGGGCAGCCTTCGTCCTCGGCAGGCGCTTCGCCCGCGCGGTCTCCGGCCACCCAGCGCAGCGCGCGCAGGACCGCCTCCGCCCCGCCTTCGCGGCGGATATCGCCGGGCATGGGCGCGTGGACGGGCCGGCCGATCCCGGCGCGGTAGAGGGCGGCGAGGAGGTAGCCGGTATCGGAATAGCCAAGGAAAGCCTTGCCGCGCGCGGCTTCGCCCAGCTGCGCGGTGGCCGCCTCGGCAATGCGGTTGGAGCCATAGCCGCCGCGCGCGAACCACACCGCATCAAACGCGGGATCGTTCGCGCAGGCGGCAAAGGCGGCGAGGCGCTCCTCATCGCTGCCGGCGAAGTGGCCCTGTTCCAGAAAGCACTGCGGGTGGAAGTCGAGCTCGACACCGGGCACCTCGGCCGCCAGCGCGGAGACGGCGGCGGCATCCTGCCGGGTGATCGGCCGGGCCGGCGCGCAGATGGCGATGCGAACGGGTGAGCGGGGCATGACGTTTCCTAACCCGGTTGCGCTCGGGCACAAGGGCGCATACCGCTTTGCCCCATGAGCACGGACGCGCCCGCAGACCTTACCGCACACCCCTGGTTCTTTTGCGGCATCGGCGGTTCGGGAATGCTGCCGCTGGCGCTGATCCTGAAAGGCAAGGGCGCGGTGGTTGCCGGATCGGACCGCAGCCGTGATCAGGGGCGCACACCGGAAAAGTTCGCCTGGCTGGAAAGCCTGGGGTTCGTACTCCACCCGCAGGACGGCAGCGGCATCACCTCGGCCGATCAGATCCTGGTCGCCTCCGCCGCCGTGGAAGACACCGTGCCCGAGATGGTCCGCGCCGCCGCCCTGGGATGCCGGCGGATGCGGCGGGCGGACCTGCTCTCGGCTTTATTCAACGCGGCGCCGATCGGCATCGCCGTGGGCGGGACCAGCGGCAAATCGACCGTGACGGGGATGCTGGGATGGATCCTCACCGCCTGCGGGCGCGATCCGACGATCATGAACGGCGCGGTGATGAAGAACCTCGCCAGTCCCGATGCGCCCTTTGCGAGCGCGCGGGTGGGCGGCGCGGAGGCGCCGTTCGTATCCGAGGTGGACGAGAGCGACGGGTCGATCGCCGCCTACCGGCCGACGATCGCGGTGCTCAACAACGTGAGCCTCGATCACAAGAGCATGGAGGAACTGCGCAGCCTGTTCGGCGACTTTCTGGCGCGGGCCGGCACGGCGGTGGTCAACGGTGACGATCCGGAAAGCGCGGCACTCGCCAGCCGGGCGTTAGGCGGTGCGCTCACTTTTGGCATAGGCCGCAGCGATGTGGACTTTGGCGTGGCGGAGGGCAGCGTGGCCGAATCGCCGCTGGGGATCGACGCGGTGATCGAACATCGCCGGACCGGCGAGCGGCATCCCCTCGCGCTCAAGGTGCCGGGGCGCCACAACCTGGCCAATGCGCTGGCGGCGCTGGCGGCAGCCCATGCCGCCGGGGTGCCGCTGGGCGATGCGGTGCGGGCGCTGGAGGGCTATGCCGGCCTTGCGCGGCGGTTTGACGTGGTGGGGACGAGCCCTGGCGGCGTGACGGTGATCGACGACTTCGGACACAATCCGGAAAAGGTCGCCGCGACACTCGCCACCCTGAAGGCGCATCCTGGCCGGGTGATCGCGTTCTTCCAGCCGCACGGGTACGGCCCGCTGCGCCAGATGGGTGCGGAACTGGCCGAGGTGCTGGCCACCCGGCTGGGGCCGGACGACCGCACGATCCTGTGCGATCCGGTCTACTTCGGCGGCACGGTCGACCGGTCGGTTGGCAGCGAGCGCATCGTCGAGCTGGTCCGGGCACAGGGCGGCACGGCGGAGCATATCCCGGCCCGCGAGGACTGCGCGGCCCGCATCGCCGCGGTCGCCCGGCCGGGCGACCGCGTGGCGATCATGGGCGCGCGGGATGATACGCTGACGGCGTTCGCCCTCGATCTGCTGGCCCGGCTGCCCTGAAAAGGGAGCCGCCGGGCGCAATTTTCAACCGATTGAACCGATGGCGTCGAGCAATGACGTCGTCAGCCGGAGGCCGCGCGTTGTCAGGTTGACGTAGCGGCGGCGGGCATCATCCTGGTCCGCCACGCGCACGATCAGGCCCTCGCTCTCCAGCCGCGCGATCCAGCGCAGGACCGTGGTGGAAGGCAGCCCCGCAGCGGCGCAGACGCTCGACACCTGCAGCGCCGTCCGCGTTTTGCGGGCAATGTACAGGTCCAGCAGGATATCCCAGCCCGGCTCTCCGAAGAGCCCCTTGATCGGGCTTGCCGCATCGCGGCGGCGACGCGCTTCATACAGCAGTTTTGCGATGCGAAGGGTTTCCGCATCCAAGTCAACATGACCGTCCAAAGCCAACTCCTCGCTTTCCAAGGAAACGTTAGTCTCCGGATCCCGTTCGCCCCGCCGCTGGGCTCTCGGTGATCCGACCCTGACTGCTTTCACGGTCAGCATCCATCGTTACGTAAATCTTGGTAATGTCATGATCAATAAACCATCAACCATGAGATATATGTAACCATATTGCGCAATATTGGTAAGCCTGCAGCGCAAAAATATGGTCCGCAACGGTTTTAACTTTAGTTATCTTTGGTAACTTAAAAATAGCAGGATACTGTTACGCGGGAACGACCCGGGTTTACCTCGTGCCACTTGGCAGCGCAGGGCGGCTGCGGCATGAGCAGCGCATGATCGGATTTCGTCGCGCCCGGCCCGCCCATCAGGATGCCCCTGCGCTCGCCAAAGTGGGCGAACGGGTGCGCGCGCGGCTGGAGGCAGACCCCAGCGTCTACCGCCTGCCGGTCGACGCCATCGAGATCTACGGCGTCGCCGATTTCTTCACGGCGGAGGAATGCACCCGGCTGATCGGGATGGTCGATGCGGTGGCGCGCCCCTCCCCCACCTATCACGGCAACGCCGACAGCGGGCGGACGAGCTACAGCGGCGATGTCAATCCCGGCGATCCGTTCATCAAGATGCTGGAGCGGCGGATCGACGACCTCATGGGCATCGAGCCCGCGCATGGCGAGGTGATCCAGGGCCAGCGCTATGAACCCGGCCAGCAATTCCGCGCGCACTTCGATTACTTCGATACCGCCGCCAGCTACTGGCCGACCGAGGAAGGCCGCGGCGGGCAGCGGACATGGACGGCAATGGGCTACCTCTCGGACGTGGAGGCCGGCGGCGCGACGGAGTTCCCCAAGGTGCCGATCTCGGTGCCCCCGCAGAAGGGCGCGCTCTTGGTGTGGAACAACATGGGCCGCGACGGGAAGCCGAACCCGCTGACGCTCCACGCCGGGCGGCCGGTGGAGCGGGGGGTGAAGTATATCGTGACGAAGTGGTACCGCGCACGGCCTTGGTATTAGGGGGCGATCACGCCGCCGGCAGTTCCATGCCCTCCAGCGCTTCCGCGATCAGCCGCCGCGTGCCCTCGATGCCGTAGAGCGCGATGAAGCTGCCCATGCGAGGGCCCTGAGCCGAACCGAGCAGGGTTTCGTAGAGCGCCTTGAACCAGTCGCGCAGGCTTTCGAAGCCGTAGTGCGGGTCCTTGCCGATCTCGTAGACGAGGTTCTGCAGCAGCTCCGCCGTCGCATCGTCGCTGGTCGCGGCGAGTTCCTCGTCGAGTGCGGCGAGCGCGCGGGCTTCGTTGGCCTCGGGCTTGCGGCGCTTGAGCGTCGGGGCGACGAAATCGCGGTTGTACGCCAAGGCAGACGTGACCAGCGTATCGAGCGCGGGGTGCGCGGCGGGATCGGCGTTTTCGACGTAGTTCGCCAGGTACGACCAGACCTGCGCCCGTGTCGCCTGCGCCCCCAGCACGCCGACAAGGTTGAGCAGGAGGCCGTAGGTGACGGGGAGCGTATCTGCCCCAGAATCATTGGCCCCGCCGTGGTAGCCATTGGCACGCAGGAGGTGCCAGACGGGGTTGCCGAGCTGCTGTTCGATGGGCTGGCTGGGCAGCTTTTCGCGGAACTGCCAGTATTCATCGACCGCGCGGGGGATGATCCCGGCGTGGAGCGACTTGGCGCTCTTGGGCTCGCGGAAAAGATAGAAGCCTAGGCTTTCCTCGCTGCCATATTCCAGCCACTGCTCGATGGTGAGGCCATTGCCCTTGGACTTGGAGATCTTCTCGCCGTTCTCATCGAGGAACAGCTCGTAGATCAAACCCTCCGGACGCCGGCCGCCGAGGACCTGCGCGATGCGACCCGAATAGAGGTGGCTATCGGTGAGGTCCTTGCCGCACATCTCGTAATCGACGCCAAGCGCCGTCCAGCGCATGCCCCAATCGACCTTCCATTGCAGCTTGGACTTGCCGCCGAGGATCGACTGGACGACTACCTCGCCCTGATCCTCGAAGCGCACGAGCCCGGCTTCGGCATCGACGACTTCGAGCGGGACCTGCAGCACTTCGCCGGTCTTCTCGCTGATCGGCAGGACCGGCGAATAGGTGCGGCGGCGCTCTTCGCGCAGGGTGGGCAGCATGATGTCCATGATCGCGCCGAAATTGCGCAGAACGTTCCGCAGCGCATCGTCGAACTGGCCGGAATTGTAGCGGTCGCTGGCGGAGACGAATTCATACTCGAAGCCGAAGCGGTCGAGGAAGTCGCACAGCATCGCATTGTTGTGGTGCGCGAAGCTCTCGAACTTTTCGAAGGGATCGGGGATGCGCGTCAGCGGATGGCCGAGCTTTTCGGCCAGAACCTGCTTGTTGGGCACGTTGTCCGGCACCTTGCGCAGGCCGTCCATGTCGTCCGAAAAGGCGATCAGGCGCGTGGGGTGGCCACCTGTGAGTGTCTCATAGGCGCGGCGGACCAGCGTGGTGCGCAGCACTTCCTGAAAGGTGCCGATATGCGGCAGGCCCGAGGGGCCATAGCCGGTCTCGAACAGCACGGGCACGAGATCGCCAGCCGCATCGCGCTTGCCGCCCGGGAAGCGTTTGACCAGCTTGCGCGCTTCCTCGAACGGCCAGGCCTTGGAGGTCTGGCTGGCGGTGAAGGGATCAAGCGGGGCGGGGTTTTCTGCGTTTTCCATAGCGCCGTCCCTTTTGCGGATGGCCCCCCAAAGCGCAAGAGAAAGCAGCGCAAGGAAAAGGTTGTGCGCAGGGGGGCGAGGTCGCTACCGATCAGGAAAGAACTTTGGGGGAGCACTACATGGAATACGATGAGGTCATGCTCGGGCGGCGCAGCATCCGGGGCTACAAGCCCGATCCGGTGCCGCAGAAGCTGATCGAGGAAATCCTGGCGCTGGCGATGCGCGCGCCGACTTCGATGAACACGCAGCCGTGGAATTTCTACGTGATCACCGGCGAGCCGCTGGCGCGCATCCGTCAGGGCAACACCGAGCGCATTCTCGCAGGCGTTCCGGACAGCCGCGAGTTCCGCAAGGGCGAGCCCTTTGCCGGTGTGCACCGCGAACGCCAGATCGGCGTCGCCAAGCAGCTGTTTGCCGCGATGGGCATCGCGCGGGATGACGCGGCGATGCGGCAGGATTGGGTGCTGCGCGGCTTCCGCCAGTTCGATGCGCCGGTCTGCGTGATCGTGACCTACGACAAGGTGCTGGAAGGCAGCGACGACACCCCGTTCGATTGCGGCGGCGTGGTGAATGCGCTGGTCAATGCGGCATGGTCGCGCGGGCTCGGCACGGTGATCAACAGCCAGGGCATCATGCAGAGCCCGGTGGTGCGCGAACATGCCGGGATCGCGGACGATCAGGTGATCATGAAGAGCATCGCGCTCGGCTGGCCGGACGACAGTTTCCCTGCCAATGCCGTTGTATCCGAGCGCAAGTCAGTGGCCGAGGCGGCGACCTTCGTCGGGTTCGCGTGAGGCTGTAACGCCGTCCTAACCGCCGCGTGGCATGATCGGCAGCATGACGACGCTGATGTCACCGCCCGCGCCCGAACTGGAAGCGATCCTGCAGCGCGAGCTTCTGCCCGGGGAACGCCTGCTGTGGAGCGGCAGGCCCGATCCCTCGCGGCTGCGCGCGATCTTTGCGATCTGGTTCTTCGCGGTGCCGTGGACGGCCTTCGCGCTGTTCTGGGAGGCGATGGCGCTGCTGCCGTGGATGGCGAGCTCGCACACGCCGCTGGGCATCCAGTGGAGCTTCGGCATCGTGTTCCCGCTGTTCGGCCTGCCTTTCATCGGCATTGGCCTTGCGATGCTGTGGATGCCGTTCAAGGCGCAGCGCAAGGCCGCGCAGACGATCTATGGCCTTACCGACCGGCGGTTGCTGCGGGTAACCGCGTGCGGCAAGCGCGAAAGCGCCAGCGTGATGCTGGACCAGATGGGCCCCATCGACGTGACCGCCGATGCCGACGGCTACGGCACCTTGCGCGTCCAGACCGGCACCCGCGTGGACAGCGACGGCGACAAGGTGACCGAACGCTTCGAAGTGGCCGCCGTGCCCGAGGTGAACCGGCTGGAAGGCCTGCTGCTGGAAAAGCAGGCCAGGATCGCCTGATTTCCCCCTCTCCCAACCCTCTCCCCTCAAGGGAGGGGGTCTAGATACGTTACTTCAGCAGCGACAGCACGTTCTGCTGCGCCTGGTTGGCCTGCGCGATCATCGCGGTCGAGGCCTGGCTCAGGATCTGGGCCTTGGCCATGGCCGTCGTCTCGGCCGAATAATCGGTATCGAGAATGCGGCTCCGCGCGTCGGAGAGGTTGGTCACGTTGTCGGTGAGGTTGTTGATCACCGATTCGAGGCGGTTCTGGCCCGAACCGAATTCGGCGCGCGCGACATTGATCGCGGTGAGTGCGGCATCGACGTTGTCCATCGTGGTGCCGGCCTGCGTTGCCGTGCTCACGTCGATCGCCTGCGGCGTCGTCGTCGGATCGTAGGTGGTGTTGGTGCCGCCGAAGAGCTTGGTGCCGTCGATCGCCTTGCTGCGCAGGTCGACCGTATCGGTGGTGTTGCTGCCGGTCTGGATCGAGAACGTCGCATCGTCCGAACCATCGGCAGCCGGCGCCGCGCCGATGACGGTGAACAGCTTGGTGCCGTTAAACGTCGTCTTTTCCAGCACTTCGCTGATCTGCGAGGTGAGGTTGGCAACTTCGGACTGCATCGAGGTGCGGTCGGTATCGGTATAGGTGGCCGACTTGGCCTGGATCGCCAGTTCGCGGATCCGCTGCAGCATGGCGGTCACTTCGTTCAGCGCACCATCGGCGGTCTGGGCAAAGCTGATGCCGTCGTTGGCGTTGCGGATCCCCTGGCTCATGCCCTTGATCTGCGAGGTCATGGTGGTGGTGATCGCGAGGCCCGCCGCATCGTCCTTGGCGCCGTTGATGCGCTTGCCGGTCGACAGGCGCTCCATCGCGACGCCCGCCATCTTCGACGCAGAGTTCGAGGCGTTCGAGGCGCGGATCGCGCTGATATTGGTATTGATGACTGCCATGATTCCCATTCTCCACTATGGGCCGGAGCGTGGGGCTCCGTTCATGTCCCGAAAGGCCAGAACGGCCGAACCTTGCCGGGTTTAAGGCAAGCGCCCTGCAACGGGGTGTTTGGCCCATATGGGGAACCACGTAAGCGGGGCGCTTGCCCCGACCCCGCCTTTCCTCTCTAGTGGCCGGGCGATGGCTGCCACTTCAATCCCCGCAATCCATGCCAGCCACAGCGGCTGCTGGCTGCGCGACGCGCATGAGAAAGGAATTGGGGGCACGCGCCCTGTCGGCAAGGGCGAGGCGATCATGGCGGCGGCCGATACGCCGCTGCTCATGCTCAATGCGCCTCTGGTGGCGAGCCGGCTGGGCTACCCCGATCTTTCCGGGCTCGATCTGCTGGAGCTGTTCGCCTTTATCCACCCCGCGCGGTTCATGGTGCCCACGCCCAAGGGGCTGGCGCAGGCGCTGGGGCTGGCAGAGCCGGTCAGCGATGCCGGTGTGCCCGCTTTGCTGCAGGCGGCAGCGCAGGCCTTGCTCGCGGTGTGCGAGGACCCGGCCTGGCCCGAACGCGAGGGGGCATGGAGCGCGCTGCAATCGCTGGTGCGGCTGCGCTGGCCGTGGGCCGGGCTGCTAAGCCCCCGCATCGCGCAGCCGAGCCGCGCCGAGCGCTGGCTGTTCGCGCGCCTGCCGGAATGGGAGGAAGCGCCCGAGCGGCCACAGCCCGCGCAGATCGTGCTCGATGACGCGGCGATCACCGCAAGGCTTGCCGAATTGACCGGCAGCGGCGCGGAAGCACGCCCGGCGCAGCAGGCCTATGCCCGGGCGGCGGGCGCAATGTTCTCGCCGCGCGGGGGCCAGCGCCAGCCGCACATGGTGCTGGCTCAGGCGGGCACCGGCACCGGCAAGACCTTCGGCTATCTTGCGCCCGCCTCGCTCTGGGCGGAGCGGTCGGGCGGAACGGTCTGGGTCTCGACGTATACCAAGGCGCTGCAGCGCCAGCTGCGGCGCGAAAGCCGCGCGGCCTTCCCGCCGGACCGCGCGGCGCAGGCGGGGCGCGTCGGCCCTCCGGTGGTGGTCCGCAAGGGGCGCGAGAATTACCTCTGCCTGCTCAATCTGGAAGACGCGCTGCAGGGCGGGTTCACCGGGCGGCCGGCGATCATGGCGCAGCTCGTCGCGCGCTGGGCGGCCTATAGCCAGGACGGCGACATGATCGGCGGCGATTTGCCGGGCTGGCTCGGCACGCTGTTCAGGAAACGCGGGATCACCGCGCTGACCGACCAGCGCGGCGAATGCGTCTATGCGGGGTGCCCGCATTTCCGCAAATGCTTCATCGAGCGCGCGGCGCGCGCCTCGGCCGGGGCGGAACTGGTGATCGCCAACCATGCGCTGGTGATGATCAACGCCGCCCGCGCGCGCGAGCCTTCGCAGCGGCCGACGCGCATCGTGTTCGACGAAGGCCATCACGTGTTCGAGGCGGCGGACAGCACCTTTGCCGCCGCGCTCACCGGCGCGGAGACGGTGGAACTCAGGCGCTGGGTGATCGGGCCCGAGGGCAACCAGCGCGGGCGGCGGCGGGGCCTTGCCGCGCGTCTGGCGGATGTGGCGAGCTACGACGACGACGGGGCGCGCGCGATTGCCGATGCACGCGAGGCGGCGAGCGCCCTGCCCGGCGATGGCTGGCTGGCGCGCGTGGTCGAAGGCGAGCCGTTCGGGCCGCTGGAGGACCTGCTGGCGGAAACGCGCGAACTCGTGCTCGCGCGCGACGAGAGCGGCGGGCAGGAAGCGGGCTATGGGCTGGAGACCGAGGCAGCGCAGCTGGGCGGCAGCTTCATCGAGACGGCCGGCCGCGCGCAGGAAGCGCTGGAGGCGCTGCGCCAGCCCTTGATGCGCCTTGCCCTGCGGCTGGAAGCGCTGATCGAGGACGGGCCGGACTGGCTCGACGGACCGGCGCGGGCGCGGATCGAAGGCGCGCGCGGGGCCATCGGCTGGCGCACGGACCTGATCGCCGGGTGGATCAGTCTCCTCGCGCGGCTGGGCGGGCCGGGCGACCCTGAATTCGTCGACTGGCTGGCGCTCGAACGCTCCGAAGGGCGCGAGTGGGATATCGGCCTGCACCGCCGCTACCTCGATCCGATGAAGCCCTTTGCCGAGGCGGTGCTGGCGGGCGCGCACGGGGTGATGATGACCTCCGCCACGCTGACCGACGGCGCGGAGACGCAAAGCGGCGACTGGTCGAGCGCCGTCCTGCGCAGCGGAGCGCCGCATCTCGATGTGCGGCCGCAGGTGTTCACGGCGGCAAGCCCGTTCGACTATGCGCGCAACGCCGAAGTGCTGATCGTGACCGATGTGCCGCGCGGCGATATTCCCGCGCTTGCCAATGCCTATGGGCGGCTGATCGAGGCTTCTGGCGGCGGCGCGCTCGGCCTGTTCACCGCTATCCGGCGGCTGCGCGCGGTCTACGGCCGGATTGCCGACCGGCTGGCGCGCGGGGGCCTGCCGCTCTTTGCCCAGCATGTCGATCCGATCGATACGGGCACGCTGGTCGATATCTTCCGCGATGATCCGCGCGCCTCGCTGCTCGGCACCGATGCCTTGCGCGACGGGGTGGACGTGCCGGGCCATTCCCTGCGGCTGGTGGTGATGGAGCAGGTGCCCTGGCCCAAGCCTTCGATCCTCCACCGCGCACGGCGGCTGGCCCATGCGGAGAAGTTCGGAGGCGGGGGACAGGCCCATGACGACCGCATCATCCGCGCGCGGCTGGCGCAGGCCTTCGGGCGGCTGATCCGCACCGGCACCGACAAGGGGCATTTCGTGGTGCTCTCCTCGGCCTTCCCCTCACGGCTGCTCACCGCGTTCCCGCCCGGAACGCCCGTGCGCCGCGTCACGCTCGATGCGGCTTTACAAAGCGTGGCGGGCCGTGTTTCAGAAGGCGCCGACGCACCCGCGCCGGCCAGCCCGATCAACGAGACCCGCCCTTGAAAAAGCTCGCTCTTCTGCGCCATGCGAAGTCCGACTGGTCGGATGCACGGGCCCGCGATTTCGACCGGCCGCTGAACGCGCGCGGGGTGCGCGGTGCGCGGGCGATGGGCGAATACATCAAGAGCACCTGCCTGACATTCGAGCGCATCATCGCCTCACCCGCCGTGCGCGTGGCCGAGACGATCGAGGAAGCGAGCAAGGCCTGGGGGCACAGCTTTCCGGTCGAGTGGGACCGCCGGATCTACCTCGCGAGTTCCGCAACGCTGATCGACCTCTTGCGCGAGCTATCGGGCGAGCCCGAAAGCGTGCTGATGATCGGCCACAATCCGGGCCTTGAGGACCTGATCTTCGACCTCGTGCCCGATGACGGCACCAGCCCGCTGCGCGAGGACGTGGAAGTGAAGTTCCCGACCGCGACCTTCGCTGTGATGGAACTCGCCATCGAACGCTGGGCCGATCTGGATGAACGCTGCGGGAAGCTGGTGGCCATGAAGCGGCCACGCGATCTCGACCCGGCGCTGGGGCCGACGCTCAACGATTGAGTGCGAGGCTTACCAACTCTCGAAATCCAGCACACGCGGCCGCAGAGATTTCGCACAAAACCACAGTTCGTTCAGGCGAGGCGGATGGCCCGCGGGCTGATGAGGATGCGTGCCAGCGCATAGCTAAGGGCTGTGGCTGCCACGAGAGCGACAGCAAGCAGGCCGTAGCGTACGATCGCCGAAGCTGCATGGCCGGAGGCCATCCAGAAATAACCGCGGCCAATGGCCATTCCCGCGACAGCAGCCAGAGCCACCGTCGCCACAATCCATGACGAGGACAGTCTATAGCCGCCATGGACGGCCGCATTCATGGTCCTCAGGTTCGCAACGCCACTGCGAAGACAATAGGCAAGGCAGGCAATGGCGGCGATCCAAACGAGTGGACCGCCAGTTTTCGAGGACAGGGACATTGTTGCCCATGCAACACCAAATCCCGCACCAGCGACGCTTGCGAACATGCCGAATGCATCGAGCATGACGTTACCGGCAAACAAATCGCGGAAATCGAAATCGTCGTCATGACCCGCGACCCTTCGCCCCGCGATCCGCAGCAACTTCAGCTCGGGATGGAGTTTGACCCTCGGATCCGCCACGCCTTTCTGACGTTCGACAAGCTCCTCCAGATCGCTGTGGCGCCCGGCCTCATTGATCGCCTTGAACGCAGGATCATTGAGCCCATGATCTTCGAGAAAGTCATAGGCGATTTCTGAACGGATATAGCCGGTCGTATTGAAGCGCTCGGAGATGTATCGCAGCATTGGCGCAACGGCGTAGACGTCTTCTCCCATTTGCGCTTCTTCGGTCTCGTAGTCGTAGCCCGTTGGACAGCCCTTCCAAAAGATCAGCAACGCCGTAGCCTTGTCGCATTCCGGCTGACTGACAATCCAGTAAAGCCCGTCCAACCGATCATCCCAGTTGTGGTTCAGCGCATAACGATGCCAAACATCGGGCGAGGCGTTTTTCAAATATGTAATGAGACTGGCGCGATATTCGTCATCGCTGCTTGCCCAATCGAGCATGTTTTTCACTCGGCCCCGGCTTTCCGACTATCGGAAACGTGCCGCAGAACTAGCAGATCCGCACTAAGGCACGGTAAACGCCTCGGCGGATATCGCAACAGACCGATGGCGGAGTTACCTGCACTGCAGCATGAGGCGGTGGGACCATATGGAAACTGCAAAGATCCCAAGCCCGCGGCTCCGCGCGGGACAGCCCAGCGCTCTCAGTCCTCCAGTGCATCCGCCAGACGGTGACGGATCGTTTGGAGATGGCGGCGCAGGATGCGGATGGCGGCGATGATTTCGTCTTCGGCGGGCATGCCGGGGGTGCGCGGTGCCGGTTCCGGGCCAGCTTCGGGCGCGGCAGCCGGCGCAGGCCTCGCCGGGGCCTTGCCCGAAAGCGCCTGGCGGGCTCCGCGGATGGTGTAGCCTTCGCGGTGGAGAAGCTGGTCGATCCGCGCGACGAGCGCGACGTCTTCCGGGCGGTAGTAGCGGCGGCCGCCGGCGCGGGTCAGCGGACGGAGCATCGGGAACTGCTCTTCCCAGTAGCGCAGGACGTGCTGTTTCAGGCCAAGCGCTTTTGCGACTTCGCCGATCGTGCGCAGGGCATCGGGCTCCTTGCCATCAGCGAAGGCAGGAGGGGCAGGCGGCACCGATCCCGGGGTATCAACTGCTTGCAGCAATCCGGTCCTTCAGCATCTGGCTTGCGCGGAACGTCATGACGCGGCGCGGGGTGATGGGCACTTCGACACCGGTCTTGGGATTGCGACCGATGCGCTGTGCCTTGTCGCGTAGCAGAAAGGTTCCGAATCCGGAAATCTTTACATTCTCGCCCTCTGCCAGCGCCTCGCACATGTGATCGAGAATGGATTCGACCATGCCCAGCGAATCCGCCCGCGACAGGCCGACACGGCGATTGATGCTCTCTGCAAGATCAGCGCGAGTAAGAGTCCCTACTGAACGCATCCCTGATTCCCCCGATAAAAAAGCGACAAGCTGGCTTGACACAATACAGTGTCCGCCACGCTTTACAATCCGCTTTCCATATTATTTTATCGGCCAATCCATTGGTCCGCAACGAAAACTGCATCGCGAACCGTTCGAGATTGGGGAAATCACACGCGGACGAGGCTGGCTCCCCAGGTGAATCCGCCGCCCATCGCCTCGAACATCACGAGATCGCCGGGCTTGATCCGGCCGTCGCGCACCGCGGTATCGAAGGCGAGCGGGACCGAGGCCGCGCTGGTATTGGCGTGGCGATCGACCGTCACCACCACCTTTTCCCCCGGCAGGCCGAGCTTGCGCGCGGTCGCATCGAGGATGCGCGCATTGGCCTGGTGCGGGACCACCCAATCGATATCCGCCGGCACATGGCCGGTGGCCTCGAGCACTTCCTCGAGGACGGCGGCAAGGTTGACCACGGCATGGCGGAACACCTCGCGGCCCTTCATGCGCAGCTTGCCGACCGTACCAGTGCTGGAAGGGCCGCCGTCCATGTGGAGCAGTTCGTTGTGCGCGCCATCGGCGTGGAGCCGGGTGGCCAGAATGCCGGGCGCGGACGGATCGCTCTCGTCCACATCGACCGCTTCGAGCACGATCGCGCCAGCGCCGTCGCCAAACAGCACGCAGGTGGTGCGATCTTCCCAATCGAGCAGGCGGCTCATGGTTTCGGCGCCGATGACCAGCGCACGCTTTGCCATGCCGGTGCGCAGCAGCGCATCAGCCGTGCCCAGCGCATAGAGGAAGCCCGAGCAGACCGCGGCGACATCGAACGCGATACCGCCGCGGCAACCGAGCGCGTTCTGGACGATCGTCGCGGAAGCCGGGAAGGTCTGGTCCGGGCTGCACGTGCCAAGCACGATGAGATCGATCGAGGCCGCTTCGATGCCGGCCGCTTCGAGCGCCTTGCGGCAGGCCTCGGTGGCCAGCGTCGCCGTTGTCTCGCCCGCGCCCGCAATGTGGCGGTTGCGGATGCCGGTGCGCTCGACGATCCACTCGTCGGTCGTGTCGACCATGCTGGCAAGCTCGGCATTGGGAACCGCGCGGACAGGAAGCGCGGAACCGCTGCCGCGAATGACCGAACGTAGCGTCATGCACCGGCTCCCGGTGCTTCGGGAGCGGGCCGCACCCGCGCTGCGGTGCCGCGCATGGTTTCCTCGCCAACCCGGGCAAGGTCTGCCGCGATGCGTTCCGTCAGCCGTTCGGACAGCAGGCGCGCGGTGACCGCGACCGCATGGGCGACGCCGAGCGCAGAGGCGCTGCCGTGGCTTTTCACGACGACACCGTTGAGACCGAGGAACACTGCGCCATTGTGATTGTTGGGATCCAGATGATGTTTGAGCAGTTCGGTCGCCGGCTTTGAAATGAGGAAGCCGAATTTCGAACGCAGCGAGCTCGAAAAGCTGCGACGCAGGAGATCGGCGACGAAGCGCGCCGCGCCTTCCATCGCCTTCAGCGCGATATTGCCGGTGAAGCCGTCGGTGACGACGACGTCGATGTCCCCGCGCGAGAGCTTGTCCGCCTCGGTGAAGCCATCGAAGCGGAAGGCCAGCGCCTCACCCGCCTGCTTGAGCATCGCGGCCGCCTCGCGCAGCTCGTCGGTGCCCTTGATGTCTTCGGTGCCGATATTGAGCAGCCGCACGCGGGGCTCGTCCTGCCCGTGGACGACGCGCGCATAGGCCGCGCCCATGATCGCGAACTGGACAAGATTGCGCGCGTCGCATTCGGTGTTGGCACCGAGATCGAGCATGACGAGATCGTGATCACCGAGCGTAGGCACCAGTGCGGCCAGCGCCGGCCGGTCGATGCCCGGCATCGTGCGCAGCGCGACTTTCGACATCGCCATGAGCGCGCCGGTATTGCCAGCGCTTACGGCTGCCCCCGCCTCGCCGCTCTTCACCGCCTCGATCGCGAGGCCCATCGATGTGGTGCGGGCGCGGCGCAGGGCCTGGGTCGGTTTTTCATCACCAGCCACGACATCAGGCGCGTGAAGGATTTCGGAAGCCGCGCGCAGGTTCGGGTGAGCTTCGAGGGCCTGCTTGATCGCGCCCTCGTCTCCCACCAGCAGGAACTTGAACTGGTCATGTTGACGGCGCGCAAGCGCGGCGCCTTCAACCATGACGCGCACGCCTACATCGCCGCCCATCGCATCGACGGCGATACGCGGCAAAGCCATAGCCCGGCTGTCTCCCCCTCAGCCGAAATCAGAGGCCGACGGCGATGATCTCGCGGCCGTTGTAGTGCCCGCAGGCACCGCACAGCATGTGCGGGCGCTTGAGTTCACCACAGTTGGAGCATTCGTGGAAGGCTTCGGCCTTCAGCGCATCGTGGCTGCGACGCATGCCCCGGCGAGAGGGCGAGGTCTTTCTTTTGGGGACGGCCATCGCGGCACCTGTTCCTGATCTAAAAGTCGTCTACGGGCTAGCGCGATAAGCAAATCCCGCCCTGCACACAACCCCTGTTGGGACGCCCTGAAGATGGCGGCCCAACGGGAATTCGGCAGCAGGCTGGAGTCGCCAATCGCGGGCGAAGGCGCGCCTATACGGATTTCTGGATGCTTTGCAAGCGCCGCTCCGCTAGGAGGACGCGGGGTGCAATACCATAAACCAAAAAAGGGGATACCTGAACATGACTTTACCTCTCGTGCTGCCCATCACGCTGGGCGCCGTGGCCGCGGCCGCGCTCATCAACATCTGGCTCTCGATCCGCTGCGGCCAGGTGCGCACGGCCGAAAAGGTCTCGGTCGGCGACGGCGGGAACGACAAGCTGATCCGCCGCATGCGCGCCCATGCGAACTTCAACGAGAACACCCCGATCGTGCTGGTGCTGATTGCCGCGCTGGAACTGGCCAACCCCGGCAGTCCTGCGCTGGCGGTGGTGGCGGGCGTCTATCTGGCGGGCCGGGTGATGCATGGCCTTGGCATGGATGGCGGCAGCTTTGCCATCGGGCGCATGATCGGCACCCTCATCACCTTGCTCACCCTGCTTGGCCTTGCGATCTGGGCAATCATGAGCGCGATGGCCTAAGGCTCAACACACCAGACATCACTGCATCAGATTGTAATCGCTGACGAAGCTGTTGGTCTGGCGTTCCCGGCCGAAGGTGCTGTTCGGCCCATGGCCGGGAACGAACATGATATCATTGCCCAGCGGCCAGAGCTTCTCGGTGATCGAGGCGATGAGCTGGGCATGGTTGCCCATGGGAAAATCGGTGCGCCCGATCGAACCCTGGAAGATGACATCGCCCACCACCGCAAAGCGCGAGGGCTGGTGGACGAAAACCACGTGGCCTGGCGTGTGACCGGGGCAGTGGATCACATCGAGCTCGACCTCGCCCACGGTGACCGTGTCGCCGTCGTTCAGCCAGCGCGTCGGCTCGAACACTTCGCCCTGGATGCCCCAGCGCTTGCCGTCCTCGTCCAGCCGCGAAATCCAGAAGCGGTCCGCCTCGTGCGGGCCCTCGATCGGCACACCGAGTTCCCTGGCGAGGACGCCGGTGATGCCGCAGTGGTCGATATGGCCGTGGGTGACGAGCAGCTTCTCGATCGTGACGCCCGACTTTTCGATCGCGGCGCGCAGCCGCTCGATATCGCCGCCGGCATCGATGAACGCGCCGCGCATCGTCCTGGTGCACCAGATCAGCGTGCAGTTCTGCTGGAGCGGCGTGACGGGGATGATGGCGGCCTTGAGCGGCTGCTGGATGGCGGTCTCGGTCATGGCCTGCAAGGTGGCGTCTGGAGGCGGGCAAGGCAACCCCTCCGTCAACGCTTCGGGGGGCGAATGCGGGTCAGAAAGGTAAAAATCCTAGACGCGTCCACCCTTCCAGACGACGCGGCCGAGCACGGCAACATCGGCGCGGGGGCGTTCCAGACGCGGGTAGGCGGGATTGTCGCTGATGATCTGGATCGCGCCTGCAGAGCCCGGCTCCAGCCGCTTGACCAGCAGCACATCATCGACCCGGATCACGTGAAGCCCGCTAAGCAAGGGCCGCGCGGAGCGGTCGACAAGAATCTCGTCGCCATCGCGCAGGGTGGGCTCCATGGAATCGCCCTCGACCTCGATCACGCTGAGCATGGCGGGTTCAAGCCCCTGCTGGCGCAGCCAGCGGCCGGAAAAGCGCAGCCGGTCAACCGGCGCGGGATCGAGCGCAACGGTGCCGGGACCGGCTGAAGCACCGAGCGGAAGGCGCGGGATATCCGCCCAATCGGCCGCGCGAACGGGCGCCCCCGCTCCAACCGTCAGGACAGTTTCGCGCGAGGGAGCACCGAGTTCGGCCTCCTCCACACCGAAGAATTCGGCGAGGGCGCGGCGGTCATTTTCCTCCAGCTTGCGCGGGGACCCCTTGCGCACGAACTGCTGGAGATAGGCGGCGTTGCGGCCCAGCAGACCCGAGAGCGCGGCAAGGCTGACCCCGCGCTCCGCCGCCAGCGCGACAAGACGGGCACGGGCCGGATCCATCGCCGGATCAACGGGCCCGGCGGAGCCTTGTTGCGTCTCGATTCGGGAATTCATCGCCTTCCTCCATATTCGAAGGATTTTTCCTAGACCTGTAGGAATAATCCGTCAACATAAGAAAAATCTTATTTCGACTCATCCCGCATTCCACTTCACCGACGGAGGCCCTGCCATGTTGATCAGGAAGATCGAACGGTTCCTTTCCCACCACGGCATGCCGCGCACGCGCTTCGGCCGCCTTGCCGCGCAAGACCCGCGCTTCGTCGATGATTTGCGCAATGGCCGCGAACCCCGCCCCGCGACGGAAGCACGCGTGGAACATTTCATGAACAATTATCGGAGCACCAGCCATGTGGCTTGATCACCTGTTCCCCGCCCAGATCCTTTCCCAACGGCCCTTCGAGCGCAAATCGGCTCAGGAAGACGGGCTGCCGGGCACTCCGCATCCGCGCGTGCGGATCAGCCCCGGGACCCGCCTCCTGCGCGCCGTCCTCGCGCTGGCCGGGCCCGAAGCCGAACTGATGCAGCACAGCGAGGCCCCCTGGGCCAGCGTGACCTTCGCGGGCACGCGCCACACCATCGTGCTGTGCTATGATGGCTGGGAAGCCTGCGACGCCGCCGAGGCGCTGATGGCCACCCTGCCCGAGCACGAGTTCACGATCCCGCGCACGCTGGTAGCCGATGCCGCGGTGGTCCGGCTCGACCAGAGCCTGCTGCCCGAACCGAAGATGACGCTGGAGCTGGCGCTGCTGCTGCTCGATGATGTGTGACGATGGGGCTCAGGGCCGCGCCGCCAGCAGCGGCGCGGGCCTGGCACCGACCCACAGGCTCATGTCCACCGCGTTGCTCACCTTGAACGGCTGGCCGGCCTTGTTCAGGAACAGCGCTTCCATCTCCTGCCGGGTGAACGGGCGCGAGCCGAGGCGGCCGAACACGGCGATCTGGCCGCCGGTTTCATCGACGCCGCGATCCCGGTCGAGGCCCTTCGAGAGCGCCAGCGCCGGGCTCGGCGTGTGGGCCCAGGCGATCAGTTCGGGCCTGGGTTCGGGCGAGAAGCCGTAGAAATTGGGCTGGCTGGCGGGCGAGGTCAGCTGGAGGACCTTCACGCCGTTGATCCCGTCCGCGACATAGGCAAAGAGCGAGGCATTGGTCGAGGCGACGATCACGTCCTCGGCATCGGTGAGTGCGCCATCGGCGGTGAAGGTCTGATAGATCGAGGGCCGCGTCGGCGCCGTGATATCGACGATGACAAGACCCTGCTTCTTCGCCGCGACATAGGCATAAGTGCGCGCGAGATAGACGCGGCGCGCGTCTTCCAGCGGGACGGTGGCCGAAGGCACCGGCTGGGGCCTCGCAAGATTGGTCACGTCCATCAGCTCGAGGCCGTTCGCCGTCGTCACCCACAGATAGCGGAACTGCACGGCGGTTGCGCGCGGATCACGCAAGGGCACGACCGAAGTGACCTTGGGATCGAGGCAGGTCTCGCCGCCCTTCTTGTCCGAAACCTCGCAGGGCGCAGCGGGGGACCACGGCTTTGTCAGGTGGACCGTCACCAGCGCCTTGTCGGTGACGATATAGGCATAGTCACCCGCCAGCGTGATGTGCCGCGCGCCCTTCAGCACGCCGTCCGGATTGAAGGTCAGGGCGCGGTGGAAGAAGTTGTTGCGGAACTCGCCATCGGCCAGCGTATCGACGTTGACCGCGATCAGGCCTTCCACCGCATCGGTGATGAAGGCGTAGTGGTAGATCGGCGAGAACGGCTGTTCCTGGTTCGCCTCGCGCATTTCGGGCGTGTTGCGCGTGGGCGCAATCGACTGGTTGGTGGGCAGCGCCATGCAGGTCGCGTCGGTCGTAGCAACATGCGTGTCGTGGCCGAGGGGCGAGAACGGCGCGGTCACGATGCGTTCGGAGAAGCCCTTGTCGCCGATGGCGGCGATATCATAGGCGCGGAAGCCCCCCTTGCCTTCGGCGACGAACATGTATTCGCCGCGCATCTGCAGGCAGTGCACCGCATCCGAAGTGCCCTTCGTGATATTGGTGAACTCCTCGCGGCCGGTCGTCTCGCCCGCCAGATGCTTGTCGACAATCGCGCCGCGGGTCCAGTTCTTGAGTTCGCGGTTGTTCTTCTCGACATGCTGCCGGTAGAAATCGGGGTAGGCATAGCGGTGGAGGTAGCTGCCGATCACGGCCTGCGGCTCGTCCCACTCGGTGACGCGCACCGCCTCGAACCCGCCGTCCAGCCCGAACCACGCGTTCATGCCGACGAAGTTGACGGTGTTGGTGCCGAGCAGGAGCAGCTGCGCCATGATGGCGTTGTTGTCATCATCCTTGCTGAGGTGGCAATCGGTGCATTGCTTGGTCTCGGCCGTTCTGACGGTATGCGGGAAGTGCGGCGCGAAGGCCTGTGACGAATAGCCCGGCGAGGAAATCGGCGGCTGCTGCACGTAGATCCGCTCGCGGTTGATGTTCGTCGAGGAGAGGATCAGCGCCGAGGTCGAACGGATCGGCGCGGTTATGGCCTTGCCCGATATCGGATTGCCCGAAGCATCGAACTGCACCGGATCGGAACCCGACGACTTGTTCCGCTGGTGCTTGCCGAGCTGGAACATGTCATCGCGCGCGACTTGCGGATTATAGGTCGCGTAGTTGCGGGTATAGTCTTCCTCGTACTTGTGCGTGGCGGACTTCCAGTTGGCCTCGATGGGGAGGTGGCAGCCGGCGCACGAAGTGGTCCACGAGAGGTGGCAGGTGAAGCAGGCCATGTCGTCATCGCCATGCGCGCGCTCCGCCTTGGGGACGCCGAGGCCGAAGCGGAACAGGCCGTCCTCCGCGCCCGACTTGCCCATCAGTTTGGCGCGCGCCGCCTTGGGGTTGAACACGGGCTTGCCGGAGGGTTCGGTAACGCCCTGATACTGCGGATCGACCGATTCCTTCACGAGGCTGACGCGCCACGACAGCTTCGGATCGATGATCGAACGCTGGGTCAGCACGCGGCGGCCGTTCTCCATCGACCACTCGAAGCGGCGCTGGCCATCCATGTTGCGCAGCAGCGCGAGGTTTTCCCCCTTCTCCGGCGCGGCGAGGTTCGAGGTCATCAGTGTCGGGTAGGCGTCCGGCGTGCCATGGCAGTCCTTGCAGCCGATGGAGACGGCATTGGCGACTTCGCCGTAGATGAGGCCATTGCCGTGGCTGTCCTGCGCGAAGTGGCAATCGGCGCACTGCATGCCGAGCTGCGCATGGATATCCATCATGTGGACCGACTTGCCGGGATTGTCCGGCCCGACATCGACGAACTTGCCCTCGCCGTTCTTGCGCCACTTCTCCGGATCGTCCGGCGCAATGATGTGCGCCTTGTCGGTGCCGTAAGTGGACATGTCGCCATCGGCATCGAGCAAGTTGCCGCGCCGGTCACGCTTCAGGATCGCGCGGAAGTTCCAGCCGTGGCCGTGGTAGTCGGCGAACTGGGTGTCCTTGTTGTCCTTGTTGAGATCGTAGACGTTGCGCAGGAATTCGACATCGCGCCACAGGCCGTGCGTGCTCGCGCCCTCGGGGTTGCGATCGAGCACCTCGCGCGCTTCGGCCATGTTGGGGTGGAACTGCGTCTTGAACGCACGCTTCCAGTCGGCATCCGAAATGCCGGCGGGGCGAGGCGCGGTATTCTCCGGCCCGGGCCACATGCGCGGCGCATCGGACTCATAGTCCCACATCGTGTAGCCGAGGAACGAGTTCAGGAAGATGTTGGGCTGGTGCATGTGGCAGTTCATGCACTGCGCGGTGGGGATCGCGCGGGTGAAGGCGTGGACCAGCGGATGGCCGCGCTCGCGCTCCGCCATCGGCACCGGACCATCGGATGCATGGCCGCCCGCATCGAGGCCTGCGGCGGCATGGGCCTCAGCCTGGCTCATCCGGTGCTCGTCCATCGTGCCGTGCGGCGCGGGGCCTTCGGCCGGCGCGTAGACCAGCTGCTCGGCGCTCGCGATGGCGCGGGCGCAATCGCCTTCGCGGTCGGCAGACTCTTCGGGATCGGTCGCATCGCCGCCCATGTACGTGCCGCGCCCGCCCAGCACGGTGCCGCGCACGCGGGTTTCGTGGCCGTGCTTTGCCGCATCATAGGTGCCGTAAGCGCCGGTGCGGTGCTCTCCTTCGCGCAGGCCATTGATCGTCGGGTCCGCCGTAATCGTCTGCCCGTCGCGCCCGCACTTGGCGTAGTTCAGGCTGTGGCGCGGCTCGCGGTCGTTCGCATAGATCACGTGGCACGAAGCGCAGCCCGAGGAGCGGTAATCGCCCGGCTGATCGTTGGTGCCCATCTGGAACAGGAACGGATCGTTGAGGCGTGTCTTGTGGATGTTGAGCACGGGAATCGCGACGCGCAGGCCGGTGGCCGGGCCGCGGTTCGATTGCTTGAGATCGGGGCGGCCCGGCTCTTCCAGCCGCTGGATCAGGCCAGTCGAGTTGGGCAGGCCGATTTCGGGGAACTGCGGGTTGATCGTGCGCCCGCCATCCTCGAACACCCGGAACACATCGCCCGGCGGGATCGTGTGCCACTTGGGGAGCGGATAGAGGATCGGCAGCGCCCCGCGCGCCTTCTCCGCCGGGGTCACGGTGCCCCACATCGGCTTGCCATCGGGGCCGATCTGCTTCGAGGCGGACTTGAGCAGCGCCGGCTCGCCGCCGCGCGTGAAACTCTCGCCGAACATGTAGTTCTTGAAGGGCACGATGCCGTTGTTATAGGCCGCGCCGCCCCACAGCATCGCGCCGGTGCTCATCAGCGAGCGCTCCGACGCCTCGATGATGGACATGTGGCAGGCCCCGCAGGAATCGCGCGCGACGCGGTAGTCCGATGGGTTCACGAAGCGGATGAACTCGGGGCTTTCCTTGGCGAGCAGCGCATAGGAGCGCTTGGGGTTTGCCGAACTCGGCCAGCCCCACGCGACCGGGTACCTGGGCAGGACATGCGCGTCCTTCATCGCCGCGACATAGTCCATCGAGCCGCGCGCCCAGCGCCGGTCAGCGACGACCTGCGTGTTCCCGCCGTGGCAATCGGCGCACGACAGCACGACGGCGGGGCTGGCGTGCATGGTGCGGTGGTCGCTCCTGGTATGGCAACTCACGCAGCCCGCGTTCTGCTTGTCGACATAGGCCCATTGCTCGGCCGCCGTCTCGCCCGGCTGGCCGCGCGGCGCGGGCGGTGCGCGGGTGTAGGTGATCTTCTGCGCGATCTCCTCGCCCGAGGCCCAGAGCGCACTCGGCACGCCCAGCGCAGTCATCAGCAGGGCCAGCCAGATCAGCCATGTTTTGCGGGGTGAGGTGTGCATGGCCATGCCCATCAGAACGAGAGAGTCGCGTTGGCGAGGACCGAGTAGAACTGCCGCCCGTGTCCCTGCTTGTCGAAGAGATCCTTGAACCCGTCGCCGGCCTTGAGCACCGCGCCCGAGAGGCGGAAGACCACGTTCTGCGCCGCCTTGGGCCGCCAGGTGCTGGCGACCGACAAGTCCCAGCCGATCGAGCGCGGGATCGAGCCTTCGTTGCGCAGCACTTGCAGCACACGGGTGTTGGCAAACCAGAGGTGGTTGGCGTTGGTCGAGACCCGCACGGTGGGCGTGAGATCGAAATCGCCGCCCAGCCCCACCAGCGCGGTGCCCGGGTTGATGAAGTTCGACTGCCCCTGCTCCTTCGACGAGCGCAGCGAATTGAGAATGCCGTTTCGGCCATTGATCGAAATCACGCGCCCACCACCGGCAAAGGGGATCGTCTGGCGGATCCAGTAGGAGGTATCGGCCCCGGCGAACTGCGGGTTCTCGAAGATCGCGTCGAAGCCCTTTTCGGTCTTGTCGTAAGGGTTGCTGTCGCCGCTGGCATAGAGCGCGGAGGCCCGCAGCCGCGCCCAGTTGCGATCGTAGCTCACTTCCGCCGCGCCAAAGAAGGCGCGGATCGTCGCGGGCTCGCTGGTGAGGTAGTTGTTCCGGTCCTTGCCGAACGCGCCATAGATCTGGCCCGTGAGGTTGAGCCGGCCGATATGGCCGTCCACCCCGTAGCCGAGGTAGAGCACCTGATACTTGCGCGGCCTGAGATCGCCGATCAGCGCAGGCCGGACCGGGAAGCCGTTGGCATCGGCAACGATGCGCGTGTCGTGGTTGATGTTCCAGGTCGCCGAAATCTGGCTGGTGAGGCCCACCACCGGGAAATCCTGGCGATAGAGGTTGCCGGTCAGGATCCAGTCCTGCCGCAGCGGCGCGGCGATATTGTTGAGCCCGGAATTGGTTTCCTTCTCGATCCGCCAGAACGCGGCGAGATTGAACTGCATGCGGTTGTTGTCGCGGTTTCCGAAGAGGCGCACGCCGAGCTGGTTGTCGTTGAACAGAAAGCCGCGGAAGTCCGACTGGAACGGCTGGATGCCGACGCGCAGGGACATGAAGTCGAACCGCTTCGTGTCGAACCGGCCGAGGTGATAGTCGATGAAGGCTTCCTGCAGGCCGATGAAGCCATCGGTGCGCTTGGTGCCCTTGGAGGGTTCGACATAGAGCACGCGCCGCTCGGGCACTTCGACATGGTTGATGTTGCCCGCAATCGCCACGCGGTATTCGACGATCGGCGGCTTGAACGCGGTCTCGCCCTTCAGCAGCGAGAAGCCGGCAATGAAGGTCTGGGACAGCACCAGGCTATGGCTGCGGCCGAAGGTGTCGTTGGAATCGGGATCGGTCGTCGTCTGGTTGCCCACGGGAATGGGGAAGCTGCGCGGCTCGATCACCGTGTCGGACACGCCGTTGGCGATGAAGAACCAGTCCTCGCCCTTCAGAAAGCCCGGCTTCTTGCCCGCGGCCAGCGGCCGGTCGCCCTTCAGCGTGTTGTGGTGGAAGGGATCGAGCTTCGAATGGCACATGTACGCGAGGCGCGGGAACAGCGTGTAGAGCGCGGTGTTCACCCGGCCCGTCGCGGTGTCCTTCCTGGGGCACAGCGACGAGGTGATGCGCCAGCGGTCCGGCACGCCGGTATCGACGACGAGGTCGGAAGGGCTGCCCTCCCCGTCCCACTTGTCGTAGAACGCCTCGGGCGGCGGGGCATTCACCGCACCGGGGTTGTCCTGCTCGACCTTGTCGGGAAGCGTCTTCTGATAGCCGGGACGGCGGCGGCCATCGAGCAGCGCGCCCTCGGCGGTGGTGGGTGCGGCGGCTGGCGTGGCGGCGGGCGTCCCGGCAGGCGTCCCAGCAGGCGCCTCGGCCGTCGCGGCGGGCATCGTAGACGGCGCTGCCGCGGCGGCCGGTGCCGCAGCAAGGCCCAGCAAGGGGGCAAGCAAGGCACCGAGAAAGCTCACAGCCCCTCGCAGACATTCTGGGCAGAGCTGCCGAGGAACGGGGCGAACGGGCAGTTCACGAAGCGCAGCCGGACGCCCTGACCGACCTTGACCACGATGCGGTCCGCGCGCGCGGCCCTGGGCGCATTGCCGATCCCGCTGCCCGCCTTCTGGCCGCCGTTGTTCGCGCCGAGGAAGGCAATCATGTCATCCTGGTCGATGCCGTCACCCGAAACGCCGATGGCGCCGACGAGGGTGTCCCCGCGATAGATCGGCACCGAGCCGGGGAAGATCTGGATGCCGTTGGCCAGCCGCTGCTGGCCGCTGGGCGCGAGCGGGATATTGGTGCAGCGATCCGCACCCAGCGTCTGGGCGATCAGCGCGGTCTGGAGCCCGGTGGCGAAGGGGCTGAACCTGGCGATCGGCACCGAAAGCGGGCCATTGGGGCGGCCGACTTCGCCATCGGGGAAATAGGGCCGCGCCAGATTGCCGATGGCGCGCGCGCTGAACGCGGTCTTGCCGGTGAGCGCGGCGCTGTCACCAAGGAAGGCGCGCATGGCCTGCGCCGTCGCGGCAACGCCCGGATCGGGATCCCCCTGGAGCAGCGCGGCCGCGCGGGGGTTGGAGAAGAACGCGGTGGTGCGCGCCTTCTGCAACGAAACGTCGGTGCCGAAGATCGGCGCATCGGGGCTGCGCACCAGCCCGAGCACGGTGCCCCAGCTGTCGACGACCGAAATCGTCACCTGCGCCGGCGTATCGAGCGGGCGGCGGATCTGCGCGCGCGCCCGTCTCATCACCTTGAAGGCCTCCTCCAGCACGCTGCGCACTTCGGCGCTCGTGAGCGCGGTGCCGACCTCGCCGGCATCGGTGCCGCCCCGGATCGGGAAGCGATTGGTGCCTCTCCCGTCGCTCAGCACGAAGGCATCGGGAATCGCGAACTCGGCAGCCTTGGCAAAGCGGAAGCCGCTGCGCTCGGTGCCATAGGCGGTGCCGGCCAGGATCGCGCCGCCGGCATAAAAACCCGGCACCGCGATCAGCGCGCCGGCATTGGAGGATAGCGCGGCGAAGCTCGACTGCAGTGGGTGAAGCTGGCCGGTGTCGGCATCGGCAAAGCGCAAGGTGGAGCCATCGACCGGGATGCGGTCGGCGCGGATCGTGGTGGCGGGCGAAAAGCCCTGCAGGCCAGCCAGCGCGATCACCTCGTCGAGATCGCGGTCGATATCGAGCACATTCGGATCAAACGCATAGATCCCGTCGGCCATCACGCCGACCCCGCCCACGACGACGCCGTTCTTGTAGAGCGGCAGTCCGCCCGGGTCCGCCGCCAGCCCCAGCGGGGAGCGCTTGGGGCCGATCATCGCAGCGGGCGCCGTGGCCGATCCCGGAAAACGCGTGTTGAGATCGGAGCACGGCAGCTGGCTGAACTGCACGCCGAACAGCGGCCCGCTCTCCAGCCCCGGCGTGCTCGGCGCGGGCGGGAAATGCTGCTGCACGATCATCGAGGCGGTGCGGGTGGAAAAGGCGTTCCCGCTCGAGGAGAGATAGGCGGCGGTAACCGCCTTGGCGATGGCACCGGCTTCGGCGGGAAACGTCGTCGCCGGCAGCTGGGTCACGGCCGCGATGCGCATGACCGGATTGGCGCCGGTCATCCGGTAGACCGCCAGCACGTTGCCCACCCGGTCGACCACCGCGATGGTGGCCTTGGCGCCGCGCGCCTTCGCCTCGCCCACCGTCTGTGCGATAACCTTCTGCACGTCGGCAATCGTCAGCGCCTGCCGGGAGGGAGCCTTGTACGGAGCCGCCGAAGCGCTCGCCACGGCCGCCGGGGCAAGGCTGCCCAGCACCATGCCGAGCAGCGCCAGCCAGGCAGCGGCGTGTCCGCCAAGGCGGCTCTGGCCCATCAGCGCAGGCTCCGGATCGAACGCACGGCGCCGCCCAGCGCGCGGCGGAAGGCAATCGGCTGGAACCCGTTAGGATCGCGCACCGCGGCATAGGCCTGGTTGATCTGGAGCCGCAGGTTCCCCGCGCCGCCCGCGCTGACCATGCCCGCATTGACCATTCCGCCCAGCAGCGTGTCGAGCGCCATGACCGACTGGACCGAGCCTTCGTAATCGGTGAAGCGCTCGGAGATGGCGTCGCTGGCGATCGTGTCGATCACCGCGAAGGCCTGCTCGCGGGTGAAGGGCGTGGCGGCAAAGCGCGCGGAAAGGCCCTGCGCGGCCTGCCGCAGCGCCTGCGCCGCCGCCACGGTTTCGCTGCGGCCCACGCCCATGGCGCGGTGGAACGCCTTGGCCCGGGCATCGAAGGTGGCGGCTTCACCGGGCGCGGCGACACGCGCGGCGGCGAGCAGGAGGATCATGTTCTCGTCGTTCCACGGCGGCATGCCGGCGTGGATCGGGCGGCCCGGATTGGGCACCGCGGTCACGTTCGCCTCGTCGCTGTCGATGATGCGGCGGTGGCACGAATGGCAATCGTAGAACGTGAACTCGGGAAACACGCCGTCGTTCGCCTTGGCGGGCTGCATGTAGAGCGCGAGGCTGCGCGACACCGCCTCGGCCTGCCCGATCGCCCACATCTGCAGCGAATTGGTCTTGTGCCCCTTGCGCGCCACATAGTCGGCGTCCTCGTCGTGGTGCTGCTGCAGCGTGCTGAACAGATCGAGCTCGAACGCGATGCGCGGATGGCCGCCCGCCATGATGCGGTGCGCGATGAACTGGCCCGGCCCGTCGCCCGAGAGGTGGCAATCGAGGCAGACCCCGGCGCGGACACGGGGAACCGTGAGGTCGGTCATGCCCTGTGCGACATTGCGCGCATGGCTTGTGCCGACGGTGTAGTGCGTGGCCAGCCAGCCGCCGCCGGTGCCCGCGCCCGCATTGCCGTGGCAGGCCTCGCAATCGACTCCATCGGCAAGGTGTTCGGCGCCCCGCGAGGCGTGGCATCCGGCGCATTCCCGCACGACGCCGGCGCTATCGAGCCCGAGGCGGCGCGCGATGGACTGTCCGCGCGGCTCGCCGATCACGCGCCAGGCGCGGCTGTGCGCACCGGTGGGGGAGCTTTCCTCCTGCCAGCGCAGCACTTCGTCCTGCCGGACCGGGGTGCCGCTGGCGACGCTGCGGCCATGGCAGGTCGAACCGGCGCAACTGGCGACGCCCATGTGCGCGCGCAGCGAGCCGGCTTCGGCACCGGCTTCGGCCTTCAGCGGTGCGGGATGCAGGGCCAGCGCCGAACCGAGCGCCGTGACTGCCAGCGCAAGGCACGCAAGGCCGGCCAGAAACGGAGCCCCCGCCCCGCGACGGAGGGTAGCCAGGAGTGGCCGCGCCAGTTTCGAAATGCCCCGCATTGCCCCTCGTTCCATACGCCCGGCGCAAAGTGCGGAGGAACCGTTGCGGCCCTCACCGCGCGCAGGACGAGACCTAACAGGGCGACCCTTGTCGCCTTGGTTATGCCAGAGCGCGCGTGCCCTTCAAGCGCGGATTTGCCTCAGGCCAGCGCCACAAACACCAGATACCGCCACCTGTCCCGGCCCGGGACGACGTGCGCCAGACTATCTGCGCTAGGCCCGGCGGATCACAAGATTGCGGATCTCGCTCATGTCTTCCATGGCAAAGCGCACGCCTTCGCGGCCGAGGCCCGAATCCTTCACCCCGCCATAGGGCATGTTGTCGACCCGGTAGCTCGAGACGTCGATGACGACGACGCCGCCGACCTCGAGGTGGTCCCAAGCCTCAAGTACCTTGTGAATATCACGCGTGAAGATACCGGCTTGCAAGCCGAATTTGCTGTCATTCACTTCCTCGAGCGCCGCATCCCAGTCGCTAAACTTCGAGAGGATGACGACCGGACCGAAGGCTTCCTCGGTATGGACCGCCATGTCGCGCGTGCAGCCTTCGAGGAGCGTGGCCTCGAGCATCGCGCCCTCGCAGCCACCGCCTGCCAGCACCGTCGCCCCGCCCGCCACCGCTGCGTCGATCCAGCCCTTGAGGCGCTGGGCTTCCTTGGCCGAAATCATCGGACCGATGAAGGTATCGCGCGCCTTGGGATCGCCGGATACAAGTGTTTTTACCTTTTCAGCCAGCATGTTGCGGAAAGTTTCATAGATGCTTTCGTGGATGATCACGCGCTGCACGTGGATGCACGATTGGCCCGATTGGTAATATCCGCCGAACACGATGCGGGCGAGCGCGTGATCGAGATCGGCATCGGCATCGACGATCACCGCGGCATTGCCGCCCAGTTCAAGCACGACCTTCTTCTTGCCGGCCTTGGCCTTGAGCTCCCAGCCCACCCCCGGCGAGCCGGTGAACGAGAGGAGTTTCAGTCGTTCATCGGTAGTGAACAGATCGGCGCCATCGCGGCTCGCCGGCAGGATCGAAAACGCGCCTTCGGGGAGGACGTCGCATTCGGCCAGCACCTCCCCCATGATGATCGCGCCCAATGGCGTGAGGCTCGCAGGCTTCATCACGAAAGGACAGCCCATGGCGATGGCGGGCGCGATCTTGTGCGCGGCAAGGTTCAAGGGGAAGTTGAACGGCGAGATGAAGCTGCAAGGCCCGATGGGAACCCGCTTCCACATCCCCATGTAACCCTTTGCCCGCGCGGAAATATCCAGCGGCTGGACTTCGCCGTAGTTGCGGGTCGCCTCTTCGCTGGCAATGCGGAAGGTGTCGATCAGGCGGGTGACCTCGCCTTCCGCATCGGCGATCGGCTTGCCGGCCTCCACGCAGAGCGCATAGGCCAGTTCATCGAAGCGCTCGATGAACCGCCCCACGCAATGCGCGAGGACGTCGCGCTTCTCGTAGCTCGCCAGCCGCGCCATCGGCTCCGCCGCGCGGACGGCACCGGCGATGGCTTCGTCGATCACGTCGGGCGTCGCCAGCGCGGTGCGGAAGGCGATCTCGCCGGTGAACTTGTCGGTCACGGCCAGATCGGCGTTGGGTTGCACCGCCTTGTTGTTGAGATAGAGCGGATAGACGTCTTTGAGTTGAACCATGGTCGATTGCTCCCCCCTCCCGCCATTTTGACTCATTGGCTTGGGAGGGGTCGGGGGTGGGCCTGCCTTACAGCGCCTTCGACAGCGCCTTGATATCCTTGTTCAGGATCTGGTCGTTCTCCGAATAGTCGACCGGACAATCGATCAGGTGGACGCCCGGCGTATCGCGGCAATGCGCGAGCAGTTCCTTGAGGTGCGCCGCGCTTTCCACCCGGTGGCCCTGCGCGCCGTAGCTTTCGGCGTACTTCACGAAGTCCGGGTTGCCATAGGTCAGCCCGAAATCGGCAAAGCCCATGTTGGCCTGCTTCCAGCGGATCATGCCGTAGCTGCTGTCGTTGAGGATCAGCACGGTGAGATTGAGGCCGAGGCGCACCGCGGTTTCCATCTCCTGGCTGTTCATCATGAAGCCGCCGTCGCCGCAGATCGCCATGACCTTGCGCTCGGGGTACAGCATAGCGCTCATCATCGCCGAGGGCAGCCCCGCCCCCATCGTGGCGAGCGCATTGTCGAGCAGCACGGTGTTGGGCCGATAGGCGGTGTAGCCGCGCGCGAACCAGATCTTGTAGACGCCGTTATCGAGGCAGATGATGCCGTCGTCCGGCATCGCCGCGCGGACCTGGCGGACGAGATGCGGCGGGAAGATCGGAAAGCGCGCGTCGGCCGCGAGCGGGGCGGTGTGCGCCACTTCGGCGGCGCGATATTCCAGCATCTTGCCGCAGGTCCAACTGCCGGAGGGCACGATGTCCTCCTTCATCTGCCAGATCGCGTTGGCGATATCGCCGATCACTTCGATATGCGGGAAATAGACCGGATCGACTTCGGCCGTCTTGGACGAGACGTGGATCACCGTCGGTCCACCATCCCGCATGAAGAACGGAGGCTTTTCAATCACATCATGGCCAATGTTCACAATGCAGTCGGAGTCTTCGATCGCGCGGTGAACAAAGTCTCCGGCAGACAGTGCGGCGCAGCCGAGGAACTTGGGATGCCGCTCGTCGATCACGCCTTTGCCGAGCTGGGTGGTGAGGAAGGGAATGCCGGTCTTCTCGACGAACTGGAGCAGCATGCGCCCCGTCATCGTGCGATTCGCGCCCGCGCCGATCACCAGCACGGGTGACTTGGCGTTCTCCAGCGCATTGACGGCCTGCCGCACGGATTTGGGATCGGCGCTGGGGCGGCGCACCTGGCTGCGCTTGAGGGGCCGCGAATCGGTGTGCTCGTCGGCGATGTCCTCGGGCAGCTCGATATGGGTCGCGCCCGGCTTTTCCTCTTCGGCGAGGCGATAGGCCTCACGCACCCGGCTCGGGATATTGTCGGAGCTGGCCATCTGGTGGGTGAACTTGGTGATCGGGCCCATCATCGAGACGACGTCGAGGATCTGGAAGCGGCCCTGCTTCGATTTCTTGATCGGCTTTTGGCCGGTGATCATGAGCATCGGCATGCCGCCGAGCGTGGCATAGGCCGCAGCGGTGACGAAGTTGGTCGCGCCCGGCCCCAGCGTGGCGATGCACACGCCGGTCTTGCCGGTGTGACGGCCATAGGTCGCGGCCATAAACCCCGCGCCCTGCTCATGGCGGGTCAGCACCAGCTTGATCTTCGTGGAGCGCGAGAGCGAATCGAGGAAATCGAGGTTCTCTTCCCCCGGCACCCCGAAGATGTATTCGCAGCCCTCTTCCTCGAGGCATTCGATGAACAGGTCCGAAGCCTTCTTGCCGCCCGAACCCCTGGCACCTTCGCTCATGTGATCGCTCCCCCAGCGGAGAGCCCGCAGCAGCGCCTCTCCTCAGCCCAACACGGTCGCGACCAGCCGGCGGTTACAGCACGCGCCGTACCGCCTTGGCAGCAGGGGTATCAAAGCCCCGCGCACGAGTCACCCCCGCATGCATCCGGGGCGGCACGATCAGTAGCCGAGCGAGAAATCGACCTGGTGGGTGAGCGGCTCGCCGCGGTGGTAGCGGTCGAGATTGCCGAGGAAGCGCTCGACCGCGCGCTTGAACATCTTGCCCTGCGCCCGGCCGGACAGGTGCATGGTGATGTGAACGTTCGGCATCGACCACAGCGGGTGCTCGGCCGGAAGCGGTTCAGGCGTGGTGACATCGAGGAACGCGCCCGCCAGCTTTTGTGCGGTGAGCGCCGCGACCAGAGCGGCCTGATCGACGACGCTGCCGCGCGCGACGTTCACCAGCACGGCCGAGGGCTTCATCGCGGCAAGCTCGGCCGCCCCGATCATGCCTTCGGTCTCCGCCGTGCCCGGCACCGCAAGGATCACCCAGTCGAACTCGGCGAGCTGCGCGCGCCATTCGCTTGGCAGCAGCGTGCCCTCGCCCGCCGAACGGCGCACCTTGGTCACCTCGACGCCGAAGCCCTGCAGCGCCCGGTCGACCCGCTGGCCGATCTCGCCATAGCCGAGGATCAGTGCCTTGCTTCCGTCCAGTTCGAGCTTGCCGGGCGAATCGGTCAGCCACTCGTGCCGGTCCTGCGCGCGCACCACCTCGCGGTAGCCCTTGGCGATGTTCAGAATCCCCATCACGACATATTCGGCGATCGTCACCGCATTGATGCCCGCACCATTGGTCATGACCACGCCGCGCTCGGCCATGAGCGAGAGCGGCAGGCCATCGACCCCGGCGTAGATGCTGGTCAGCCACTTGAGCTTCGTGGCGCGGCGGATCGCCTCTGCCATCGGCTCGGTGTCCTCCAGATCGAACCAGCCGATCTCGGCCTCGGGCGCGAGGTCCATCAGCTCTTCGGTGTGGCGGAAGAAGCGCGGCTCGATCCACGCCGGCAGATGCGGCTGCACCAATGGTGCGGCGAGCGCGTTCATCACGAGAATGGTCATCGAAGCTGATCCTCTTGATCTAGGTTTGTTTGCGCAAGCCGATGTCCGCCGCCGTCGTCCAGATCAGACTGGCGCGCAGGCCGCCGCGAAAGCCGCTCGCGAACATGTCATCCACCAGCCAGCGCCTGCCCGAACGCTCGAGCAGAAAGCGCAGGGTTTCGCGGCGGCCTGGCGCCTTGCCGAGGCGCACCGTGATCAGGCGCCGCGCGGGGGCCAGCACGCGGCGGGCGGTGATCCGTTCGCCGAGCCCGCCGGCATCCCAATCCTGGCACTGGCAGAGCCAATCGAAGTCCGAGAGGTCGTCAACTTCGTCCGTGGGGGTAACCGCCCGCCAGCGCGCGATCAGGGCCTTGAGGCGCGGCGTGAAGATGGGGCGCTCCCACGCCGCATCGCGCATGTCCGCCTGCCGGAACGGGGCATAGATCGCCGCAATCGCCGCATCGGGGGTCGCCGCAGGGGCGGCCGCGAGGGCGAGCGCGGCGAGGATCATCCGAGCTTCCACTCCCAGCCGAGCGGATCGCCGTCCATGACCTCGACGCCTTGCGCGGCGAGTTCATCGCGCAGCGCATCGGAGCGGGCGAAGTCCTTGGCGGCGCGGGCTTCCCTGCGGGCGGCGAGGATGGCTTCGATTTCGTCGTCGGTGATCGTGGCGGACTTGGGGCGGATGCGCAGATCGGCGCGGGTGAGGTTCAGGAGGTCGAGGCCGAGGACGGCGTCATACTCTTCGACAATCGCCCTTTTGACCTCGTTGGGTTGAAGGCCTGCAAGGACATCTTCAAGCGCCGCGATGGCTTCCGGGGTGTTCAAGTCATTCGAGATCGCCGTCTCGAACCACGTCCTGTTCGCGGCTAGCTCGGTCGCGTCTTGGCGCTGCTTCTTGGTCGAAGGCTGATCAAGTTTTCCAACCGCCATCACCAGCCGCTTCAGCCGCGTCAGCGCCGCTCCCAGCCCTTCCCAGCTGAACTCAAGCTCGCTGCGGTAGTGCGCCTGCAGGCACAGCAGCCGGTAGGCCAGCGGGTGATACCCCTTGTCGATCAGCAGCTGGAGCCGCAGGAACTCGCCCGAGGACTTCGACATCTTGCCGGAGCGTTCGACGAGAAAGTTGTTGTGCATCCACACCTTCGCGCCCGAATTGGCCGCGTCGTCGAGGCCGTTCGTGCAGCAGTGCGCCTGGTTCTGCGCGATCTCGTTGGGGTGGTGGATCTCACGGTGGTCGATCCCGCCGGTGTGGATATCGAACGGGAAACCCAGCACCGCACCCGACATGACCGAGCATTCGAGGTGCCAGCCCGGCGCGCCCTTGCCCCATGGGCTGTCCCATTCCATCTGGCGCGTCTCGCCGGGCGGGGTCTTGCGCCAGATCGCGAAGTCGGCACCGTTGCGCTTGCCTTCCACGGCTTCAATGCGGCCCTCGCCTTCATCGGTTTGGGCGCGGGCGAGGCGGCCGTAGTCGGCCACGGTCGAAACATCGAAGTAGAGCCCGCTTTCCAGCTCGTAGCAGTGCTTTGCCGCGATACCCTTCGCAAAGTCGATCATCTGTTCGACGTAGTCCGTCGCCACCGTCCACTGCGCCGGCTGGCGGATATTGAGCGCACGCACATCGGCCCAGTAGGCCTGCTTGTAGTGCTCGGCGATATCCCAGATTGACTGCTTCTGCGCCGCCGCCATGCGCTCCATCTTGTCCTCGCCCGCATCGGCGTCATCGGTCAGGTGGCCGACATCGGTGATGTTGATGACATGGGTGAGCCTGTAGCCCTTGAAGCTCAGCGTCCGCCCCAGCACATCGGCGAAGACATAGGCACGCATGTTGCCGATGTGGGGGTAGTTGTAGACCGTCGGCCCGCAGGTATAGACGCGCGCCTCGCCTTCATGGACCGGCTGGAAAGGCTCGGCGCGGCGGGTCAGGCTGTTGAACAGGGTCAGCGGGGCAGAAGGTTCCATGCCCCGCGCTCTGCCAGCCTGCGCCTTGCCGGGTCAAGCGCGACAGTTCACTCCGCCGCCGCCGGGGCGTTCGCCAGCACGTCGATCTGCGCGGTGCAGCCCTTCTCCGCCAGCAGCGCGGCGACGGCCACGGGATCTTCCGGCACGTCCGCCAGCAGCCGCGTGGTGATCTTGACCGTCTGGCCTACCGGGCTGGTGAAGCGATAGGTCTGCCCATCGACCACCGGCATGGTGGCAATCGGCCAGAGCTTGATCGCGCTGCCGGCGCGGAAGGTGACTTCGGCGGGCGTATTGTCCGCGCCATAGAGCGTGCCGTTGCCCGTCTCGGCGCGGTTGGGCCGCCACAGCACGACTTGCGCCGGGTCCGCGATGCACACGGTGCCGCCCCGGCTGACGTCGACATACCAGACGTTGTCCGGACGGACGGCTTCGGTCGGCACTTCGGTATCGCCGCGGACGGCCCCGGTGCGCGTGCGCGCGCCGCCCCGCGCGATGAGCGCGGCAAGCGCGGTGTTCGCGCCGCCCGCGGCATCGCGGTTGACGGCATTGTCCATGCGGAAAGACCCGGGGCCGGAGAGGACGCGCGAGCCGGCCTGGTCGATCACCGTGACAGAATCGCCCGCCTTGAGCGTGACCGCCGCGCCTGCGGGCAGCTTGCGCCCCATCGGATAGACCGCCGCCGAGGGCCCGGTCGAGCGGATCACAACGGCCTGCGCATGGGCCACAACGCTCCAGCCGATGCTCATCGCGATCAGCGTTGCTGCAGCAAGGGTGCGACTAGCCAAGGACATAGCTTTCTCCATCATCCAGTTCCGCAAGGCGGCGCGCCAGATTGGCCAGCGCGGGATCCTTGTGGCTGCCTGCCTCGATTCGCGCTGTGAGCGCCTGCACAGCCGCGCGATTTCCCGCAGCATGCGCGGCCACCAGGTCCTCTGCAAGCGTGTGCGCGTCGGGCGCGCCCTCGGGCACGGGCTCGAAGACCTCGACCGGCGTGGCACGCCCGCGCAAGCCGACCTTGCCCATCGGGCGGAAGCCGTCGAGGCCGGAGCGCTCCATCGCCTCCCGGCTGACGAGGATCGTCGTATCGAGCGGCTTGTTCGCGCTTTCCAGCCGTGCCGCCGTGTTCATCGCATCGCCCAATGCGGTATACTGGATGCGCCCGTCGCCGCCGAAATTGCCCACGATTGCTTCGCCGAAATGGACGCCGACGCGGGTGCGGCCGATCGGCGGGACACCGGCGGGGGCACTGCGGCGGAAGTCCTCGCCCGCCTGGTACATGGCGATGGCAGCCTTGACCGCGCGCGCGCCATCATCGGGATAGGCGATCGGCGCGCCCCAGAACGCGACGACCGCATCGCCGACAAACTTGTCGAGCGTGCCGCCGTGTTCGAGCACGACCGCCGAAAGCCTGTCGAGATAATCGTTGAGCAGCCGCGCGATCATTTCCGGTTCGACCGCGTGGGTCAGCTTGGTGAAGCCTTCGAGATCGCTGAACAGGCAGAAGATTTCGCGCTTCTCCCCGTGGAGGCGCAGCCGCTCCGGATTGCGCAGGATTTCACTGGCGACCGAGCGCGGCAGGTACTTGCCCAGCGCGCCTTGCGCGAACTCGCGCTGCGCCGCGTTGATCGCGCGCAGGGCGGAACTCACCGCGACATAGGCGATCAGCCACCCGGCGGGCCAGCCGACAGCGGGAAAACCGAGCGTGTCGAAGCCCGCCTGCGCGACGAGCAACGGACATGCGGCAAACACCGCGATCTGCACGGCAACACCCAGCGCAAGCTGCCAGGGCCGCGCCCGCAGCGCGGCCGTCACCATGCCGAGCAGCACCGCAAGCACGGCGCCCAGGGCCTCCGCCCAGCCCGGCACGCTGCGCGGGAGCGCCTTGTCGAGCAACTGCGCCAGCATCGCGGCGTGCACTTCCACCCCGATCATCCGCGATTGCCCCCCGCGCGGATCGGCGGAGAGACCGGTGCGGGTGAAAGGCGTATCGAACTGGTCGAAATCGGCAAAATCGCCGCCGATCAGCACATAGCGCCCGCGGATCGTATCGGCGACGAGCGGCGCGGTGGCGGGATCGGCGAGGAGATCGATGGGGATCTTCTCGAACACCGGCCGGTCCTTCGCGGTCGGCAGGCGGTAGCGGATCGGCCCGGTGAACCCGGCAAATTGCGGCGCGGCATCGCTCGTCCCTTGCGTCAGCGCCTCGGAGAGGAGCGGCGGCAGACCCGGATAGCGGCGCGGCCAGCGCCGCGCGGCGCCATCACTGTCGGTAACGAGGAGAATGCTGGCGGGCTTGGTCGTATCGGTGCGGACCGCCGCGATATAGCGCCGGAGGTCCTGCTCCTGCTCCCAGGTGATCGCCTCGGGATTGGTGCGGTTGCTGGCAAAGGCGAGGTAGACCGGCGTCGTCATGCCGCGCAGTGCGGCTTGCAGCAGCGGGTCATCGTCCTGCACGCTGTCCATCAGCACGTCGATGCCGATGCCCTTGGCGCCCTCCCCCGTCTGCTTGAGGCCTTCGATCTGCGCCAGCGCCTGCGCCAGCACCGTGCGGTCCACCGGCGAGATCTGCCCGGTCTTGCGGTTGGTCTCGTCGGTATAGACGACCAGGACGATGCGCTTGTCGGTATCGGTACGCGGGGCAAAGCCGGCGGCGCGGACATCGTAGAGCGTGTTTTCGGCAGCGCTGAGGAGCGGCAATTGCCAGCTGCGCAGCGCGGTATAGGTCGCCAACGCAACCAGCAGCGCTGCCACGAGCAGGCGCTGCCAGCCGAGCTGGCGCAGGCCCTGCTGCACCGCCTGTGCCGAAGATCCTCTGGAATCAGGCATCGCCCACCCCCTGCTCTGTGCAGGTGATTAGCGGCCTTGTGCGCTGCTGCCTATGCCGCAGCGCACTTTACCCCATCAGAAGCCCAGGAACTTCACGTTGCCGTCGATCGGCTCACGCTCGCGCTCGAAGTTGTTAACCGGGGACTCTTCCTCGCGGTAGCCGATGGCGATCCCGCAAAAGAAGATATGCGTTTCATCCGAAACGCCGAGGAACTCCTTGATGAGCTTGGCGTATACGGACAGGAACTCCTGCGGGCAGCTGTCCAGCCCCTCACCGCGCAGCAGCAGCATCACCGTCTGCAGCCACATGCCGACGTCCGACCACTGCGGCGGTCCCATGCGGCGGTCGAAATAGCACATCAGCACGGCGGGCGCGCCGAAGGAGACAAGGTTGGCACCCATAAACTTGGTGCGGGCTTCCACATCCTCGCGGCCGATGCCCATCGCAGCGTACATCGCCTTGCCCACACCGTGGAGCCGCGCCTTGCATTCGGGGATCACCTCGGGATCGTCCCAGCTGTATTCGCGCGGGTCCTGCGGCGGCGTTACCGCCATCTGCGCCTGCAGCTGCTTGAGCGGCTCGCCGGTCACGATGGTCGCTTCCCAGGGCTGGAAGTTGCAGCCCGAAGGTGCCCAGCGCGCGGCATCCATCACCCGGCGCAGCACGTCGAGCGGAACCGGCGTATCCTTGAACACGCGGATCGAACGGCGCGACAGTACGGCTTCGGCAACATCCATTGGCATGAATTCCCCCAGTATTTGAGATTTTTCAGTCGTCGTCTTCAAACAGGCCCGCCAACTGCTCGACCATCGTGCCGCCCAACTGCTCGACATCCATGATCGTGACGGCACGGCGATAGTAGCGCGTCACATCGTGCCCGATGCCGATGGCGACAAGCTGAACAGGCGACTGCTTCTCGATCCAGTCGATCACGCGGCGCAGGTGCTGCTCGAGATACCCGGCGGAGTTCACCGAGAGCGTCGAATCGTCGACCGGCGCGCCGTCCGAGATGACCATGAGGATGCGGCGGTCCTCGGGCCGCGCCAGCAGCCGCGTGTGCGCCCAGAGCAGCGCCTCGCCGTCGATGTTTTCCTTGAGCAGGCCTTCGCGCATCATCAGGCCAAGGTTCTTGCGCGCCCGGCGCCAAGGCTCGTCCGCCTTCTTGTAGATGATATGGCGCAGGTCGTTGAGGCGGCCCGGATGTGCGGGCTTGCCACCCGAAAGCCATGCCTCGCGCGATTGGCCGCCCTTCCACGCACGGGTGGTGAAGCCCAGCACTTCGGTCTTCACCCCGCAGCGCTCCAGCGTGCGCGCCATGATGTCCGCGCTGATCGCGGCAATCGAGATGGGCCGCCCGCGCATCGAGCCCGAATTGTCGATCAGCAAGGTGACGACGGTGTCCTTGAACTCGACGTCGCGCTCGATCTTGTACGACAGCGAATGTCCGGGCGAGATGACGACGCGGGCGAGGCGCGCGGCATCGAGCAGGCCTTCCTCCTGATCGAAATCCCACGATCGGTTCTGCTGCGCCATGAGGCGGCGCTGCAGGCGGTTGGCAAGGCGCGTGACGATGCCCTGCAGGCCCTTCAGCTGCGCATCGAGATAGGCGCGCAGGCGGGTGAGCTCCTCCTCGTCGCACAGCTCGGTGGCGGAGACCACTTCGTCGTACTGGGTGGTATAGGCCTTGTATTCCCAGCTTTCCGGGAGATCGGTCCAAGGGCGATTGGGGCGCGTGGGGAGCATGCCCTCCTCGCCCTCGTCGGCCATGTCGGCATCGGCGTCCTCGTCCGAAGCCTCGGTCTGCTCCTGATCCTCGCCTTGCTCGTCGCCTTCGGTGGTCTCGCCCGCCACTTCGCTCGGCTGCTGTTCAGCGCCGTCGTCTGAGGCATCGGGCTGGTCCTCGGCCTGATCGTCCGCCTGCTCGCCCTCGTCTTCGTCGCCGCCGTCATCGGCCTCGTCGGGAGACTTGGTCAGATCGAGGTGGCCGAGCATTTCGAGCGCGAGGCTCTGAAACGCCTTCTGGTCGCCCATCAGATCGGCGAGCCCTTCAAGATCGGCCCCGGCGCGGGCCTCGATCCAGCTGCGCACCATCGCGGTGCCGACTTGCGCGGCCTCGGGCACGGCCTGCCCGGTGAGCTTTTCGCGCAGCAGCATGGCGAGCGCGGTGGGCAGCGGCACGTCTTCCGGCCGGATCGCACGGGTGATCGGGTCGGAAGCGATCCGCACCGTCGTCGCGGCATCGAGGTTGCCGCGGATACCGGCATAGCCATCCGAACCCAGCGCCTCGTAGCGCACCTGCTCGATCGCATCATAGCAGGCGCGCGCCAGAGGTTCGATCGGTGCGGCGCGGCCATGCATCGCCTCGTTATGCAGGCGCAGCTTCAGCGCCATGCCATCGGCAAAGCCGCGCGCTTCGGCCACTTGTGCAGCGGGCAGCGCCCTCCCCGGCATAGGCAGACGCAGGTTCGTTCCCGTCTGGCTCGGCCCGTCGGCGGTCCAGGCGACTTCGAGTTCGGGCACTTCGGCCACCGCGCGCGCGGTGCCGGCGAGAACCGAGCGGAACTGGTCGAGGGGGCTTTCGTCAGGCAAGGTCTGTCTGCATCCGTCGGATTGGGTTTCAGCCGATAGTCTGGCCGGTCTTGGCCCAGTCCGCAAGGAAGCCCTCTATGCCCTTGTCGGTGAGGACGTGCTTGAACAGGCCCTTGATGACGGCGGGCGGCGCGGTGATCACGTCGGCGCCGATCTTGGCGCTTTCGAGAACGTGGACGCCGTGGCGGATCGAGGCGACGAGGATTTCCGTACCGAACGCGTAGTTGTCGTAGATCAGGCGGATATCGCGGATAAGGTCCATGCCGTCGAAGCCGTTATCGTCGTGCCGGCCCACAAAAGGCGAGACGAAGGTCGCGCCGGCCTTGGCCGCGAGCAGCGCCTGATTGGCCGAGAAGCACAGCGTGACATTGACCATCGTGCCCTCACTGGTGAGCGCCTTGCAGGTCTTGAGCCCGTCGATCGTCAGCGGCACCTTGATGCAGACGTTGTCGGCGATCTTCCGCAGGATTTCAGCCTCGCGCATCATGCCTGCGTGATCGAGCGCGACCACTTCGGCCGAGACCGGACCGCTGGTGAGGGCGCAGATCTCGCGCGTCACCTCGATGAAATCGCGGCCCGCCTTGGCGATGAGCGAGGGGTTGGTGGTCACGCCGTCGAGCAGGCCGGTGGAGGCAAGGTCGGCAATCTCGGCAGTGTCGGCGGTGTCGACGAAAAACTTCATGGGAGACGTATCCTGTATGCGATTCTGCGAACCCTATAGCGCGAGGGCGGGCGCTGTGTAGCCTGTCATTCTTCCCCAGACCGGTGGCGGCGAGGCTTTGCCCCCAAGGGCGCGAGTGCCTAGATGGGTTCCATGTCGCGCGTCCGCTGCCTCGTCTTCAATGCCGCGCTCGGCGCGCTCGACTACCGCGTGCCCGAGGGGATGGATGCGCCGGCGGGGAGCGTGGTGGTGCTGCCGCTGGGGCCGAGGCAGATCCTCGGCGTGGTGTGGGACGATGGCGAACTGCCGGGCGACGACTACCCGGCACACAAGCTGCGCGCGGTGCTGGAAGTGCTGCCGGTGCCGCCGCTGCCTGCCCCGCTCAGGCGCCTGATAAGCTGGTGTGCCGACTACTATCTCGCGCCGCTCTCCGCCGTGGCGCGCATGACGCTCTCCAGCAGTGCGGCGCTCAAAGGGGGCGGCACCGTCACCGAATACCGCCTCACCGGCGTGGAACCGGCGCGGATGACGCCGCAGCGGCTGCAGGCGCTCGATCTGCTGCAGGGCGAGCAGGCCACAATGCGCGAGCTGGCGGAGATCGCAGGGGTATCGGAAGCCGTGCTGCGCGGCATGCTGGGGCAAGGGCTGCTGGAGGCCGTGCTGGTCGACAGCGACCGGCCTTACCCGGAGCCCGATCCGCGCTTTGCCCAGCCGGCGCTTGAAGGCGAGCAGGCAGCAGCGGCGGCGGAGATGGTGGCGGCGGTCTCGGCCCATGCGTTCCAGCCGTTCCTGCTCGACGGGGTGACCGGCTCGGGCAAGACCGAGACCTATTTCGAAGCCGTGGCGGCGGCGCTGGAGGCGGGGCGGCAGGTGCTGGTGCTGCTGCCGGAAATCGCGCTGACGGCAGCGTTCCTCGGGCGGTTCGAGGCGCGCTTCGGGGTGGCGCCGGTCACCTGGCATTCCTCGCTCAAGGCTTCGGAGCGGCGGCGGGCGTGGCGGCAGGTGGCGTTCGGCGGCGCGAAAGTGGTGGTCGGCGCGCGGTCCGCGCTGTTCCTTCCGTTTGCCGATCTCGGGCTGGTGGTGGTCGACGAAGCGCACGAGGTGGCGTTCAAGCAGGACGACGGTGTGCGCTACAACGCGCGCGATGTGGCGGTGATGCGCGGACACTTCGAGCAAGTGCCTGTCGTGCTGGCCAGCGCGACGCCGGCGCTCGAAAGCCTGCAGATGGCCGAGGCCGGGCGCTACAGGCGGCTGGTGCTGCCAAGCCGCTTCGGCGGGGCGACGCTGCCGAAGATCGAGATCGTCAACCTCACCGAAATGCAGCCGCCGCGCGGGCGCTGGCTGGCGCCGCCGCTGGTGGAGGCCCTGGCGGACCGGCTGGCCAAGGGCGAGCAGAGCCTCCTGTTCCTCAACCGGCGGGGCTATGCGCCGCTCACGCTGTGCCGCCACTGCGGCTTCCGCTTCAAGTGCCCCAACTGCTCGGCCTGGCTGGTCGAGCACAGGCTCTCGCAGCGCCTCGCCTGCCACCACTGCGGGCATGAAGTGCCGCCCCCGCCGGTCTGCCCGGAATGCGGCGAGCCCGATTGCCTTGTCGCCTGCGGGCCGGGTGTGGAGCGCATCGCCGACGAAGTGGGTGAACTGCTGCCCGGCGCGCGGGTGGCGGTCGTCACGTCCGATACGCTGGCAAGCCCTGCCGCCGCCGCCGAGTTCGTAGCGCAGGCTGAGGCGAAAGCGATCGACGTGATCGTCGGTACGCAGCTCGTCACCAAGGGGTTCCACTTTCCCGAGCTGACGCTGGTCGGCGTAGTCGATGCCGACATGGGGCTCGATGGCGGGGACCTGCGCGCCGCCGAACGCACCTACCAGCAGATCGCGCAAGTTGCCGGCCGCGCGGGCCGCGGGGCCAAGGCGGGAGCCGTGCTGATCCAGACGCGCCACCCCAAGGCCGCGGTGATCGCCGCGCTGGCAAGCGGCGAGCGCGACGCGTTCTACGCCGCCGAGACCGAGGCGCGGCGCGAGGCCGGGGCGCCGCCGTTCGGGCGGTGGGCGGCGATCATCGTCTCGAGCGAGGACGAGGCCGAAGCGCGCGAGGCGGCCCGCGCCATCGGCGGCACCCGGCCTGACGAGCCCGGCGTCCTCATCCTTGGCCCCGCCCCGGCTCCGCTTTCGTTGCTGCGCGGACGGCACCGCTACCGCCTACTGATCGCGGCACGCCGCTCCGCCGAAGTGCAGAAGCTGATCCGCACCTGGCTGGCCCCGCTCAGAATGCCGCCGGGGGTACGCGTGGCGGTCGATATCGACCCCTATTCCTTCGTCTGAATTCCAACGCAGGTTGACACTGTTGACACAGTCCTGAGCGAAAAATCCGATCCGGTTTTATCATTTTCTTTCAAAGGCTTGACGATTCAAAGAGCAGATGGGGAACCTGCCACAAGCGGATGCATGTAGGAAAATGGAATCTGGTTATTCCCCTCTCCCAACCCTCTCCCCTGAAGGGGAGAGAGCTTAATAGCGAGGCGTGCCGATGGTGTGATCTGCGGCGAGCGGGATGAGGATATCGGCGCGCGGCGGAAGGTCTGCGAGGAGGTGCCGCGTCAGGCGTTCGTAGTGCATCACGAAGCGGGCGAGCTGGGCGTCCGACATCCCGCCGCCGGTGCGGGCGCGCAGCTTGGCTTCCTGCAACTGCCGCCAGCCGAGGACGGCATCGAAGCCGGGGGCCTGCAGCATGACCAGCACATCTGGCGCATCGAACAGCGCGCGGTAAGGTCCGGCGAGCGCAGCGTTGACATGGGCGCGCCAGATGCTTTGCGCATCCTCCTCCGCTTCCAGCCGGTTGATGGGCGCGACGAGATCTGCCTCGGCCTGCGGGCGCGCGCCCATGCACCAGCCTTCGAACAGAAGCACATCGACCGGGGCGGCAAAGGCCGGCCATGCGCTTTCCGGCGCTCGGTCGTCGCTCGCCTTGTCGAAGCGCGGAAGGACAGGGCCCGCCTGCCCTGCCCGCACGCCCGCCAGCACTGCAAGGCCTAGCGCGACATCGTGCGTGCCGGGCACGCCGCGCGTGGCGAAGAGCGGATGGACGGTGCGGGCGAGGTCCGCACGTGCGGACCGCGTGAGGTAGAGATCGTCGAGCGAAAGCGTGGCGGCGTGAAGGCCGTGTTCGCCCGCCAGCAGCTCTTCCAGCATGCGGCAAAGCGTGCTCTTGCCGCTCCCCTGCGAGCCGCTGACGCCGACGATGAGCGGTCTGCCCGCCGCGACCGCACGCGCGGCGATCCCTGCGGCGAGCGGGCGCCAGTGCGCTTCGATGGTGGCGCGGTAGCTGGCGGGGAGGCCTTCAGCGGCAATCAGCGCAGCGATTGCCGCCCCTGCGCCGCTCACCCCTCCAGCGCGGATTCGAGCAGGGCGGCGGCCTGCAGCAGTCGGTTGCCGTGGTCGGTTTCCTCCTTGCCGTTGGCGCGCAGCAGCGCGGCGGCTTCTGCGTTGCCGATGCTCAGCGCCCAGCCTTCATACAGCGTCTCGCCGTCGAACTCGGTCTGGGCGAGCTTGCGCAGGGCGGGCGGGGTCAATTCGCCGATGGGGAAAATCCCGCTGGCGAGATAGGGGTTCTCGTCCGCTTCGGGGGGCGTGAAGTCTTCGCCCGTCAGCACCTTGAGCACGGCAGCCGCGCGGCGGGCGTGGAGAAATTCCTCATCGCCATTGGTGCGCAGCAAATCGGCGACGGCGGGGTTCTCGGCATTCGCGGCAGTGGCGCGGTAGAGTTCCTTGCTCGCCGCTTCGATGAGGCACATGACCTTGATGTCCATGACCGTGGGCGCGGTGACCGTGCCGATGTGGGCGAAGGCCTCGCCGATGGTCTGCGGCATTCCCGGCTCGAGCGTGACGGTGGGCATGTGAGGTCTCCCTTGATGGTCTGATTCCGCGCGAGGGTACATCACGCTCGCCAACGATGGGAAGGCAATTTAATCGCGCGGCTAAATCAGCAGGAGCGCGCCTTCGCGCTGGAGCAGCTTCGCCTTGATCTCCAGCCCCCAGGCATAGCCGCCGAGGCTGCCGTCGGTGCGGATCACGCGGTGGCAGGGGATCAGCAGCGAGACATGATTGGCCCCGTTGGCCGAGCCCGCCGCGCGCACCGCGCCGGGCCGGCCGACTTCGGCGGCGAGCTGGGCATAGGTGCGCGTCTCGCCCTTGGGGATGCGGCGCAGCGCCTGCCAGACGGCTTCCTGAAAGGGCGTGCCCGCGACGTCGACGGGGATCTGCGTGAAGTCCACCTCGCCGGGGGCTTCGGCGGCCCTGACGATGTCGGCGAGCACCGCGGGGAATGCGCCGCCGCCCTGCGCCCGTTCGGCCTGCGGGAAGCGCCGGGCGAGGACGGCGGGATCCTCGCCGAACGAGAGGCGCACGACGCCCTTCTCGCTGGCGGCGACGAGCATGGGGCCGAGCGAGGTGGGCGCGACATCCCAGCGGATCAGCGCGCCGCGGCCACCATCGGTCCAGGCAGAAGGGGCGGCGTGGGACGGGCTCATGGCAATGCTCCTGCAGCGGGGGTGTGCCGGCTGCCTAGCGCCCTTGCTGGCAGCAGGCTTCCCGCCGCTTGCGGTCAATTTACCGGATCGGTGCGGTGGATGGACTGGGCAACGGCACGGGCATCGGCCAGCATGGCGGTGATATCCGCGCCGGGGCGGGAATCGTAGAGGTTCACATTGACCAGCTTCTGGCCGACCACCGTCATGCACAGGGCGACCATGCCCGCAGCCGGCTGCTTGTCGGTATTGAGCCCGATGGACACTTTGCCGCCCATGTAGACGCAATCAGCATCGCGCCGGATGTAGCCGAAGTCGCTCTTCACCGTGGACTGGCCGCCGATGACCTTGTCGATACCTTCCTTGACCTGGCTGTCGATGCCGGCCCCGAAATACCTGGGCGAATCCGGGCCGGACAGCATTTTCTCGAACATGTCGAGCGCAGAGGCCTTCTCGATGCGCACCAGCAGCGCCTGGGTCGGGACCTTGATGATAAGGTAGCGTTCGGCAGCCTTCTCGGGCGCACCGCACGTCCAGAAATCGGTGACGGTGACGTTGCGGGTATCGGCGGCGCTGGTCATCTGCGAGAGGGCCGCCGTCTGCCCGGTCGGGACGCAAAGCCCGGCCGGAACGGGCATCGCCATCGCGGCTTCGCCGACGCGGAAGGGTACCTCGACCGGCTGGTCGGCCGCGCGTGCGGCAAACGGCGCGGCAAGAAGAAGCGCGGCAAAGGCCGCCCCGGACGTGATCGCGCGCTTGTTCATTGCCTCTCCCCTGCCTTGCACACCACAAGGTCTAATGCGAAACCCGGCCATCGCAATCCCGGTCGTCAAAGGAATCTTGCCGGAATGGACCTGCTGCGCCGAATCGCCCGCCTCGCCAGCGCGCTGCTTCTGCTGGTCGCCGGCCCCGCCTGCGCCGATCCCGCCGATATCGCCGCCGCCAGCCGCGGCGTCGTCAGGGTAGTGCTGATCCAGTACGACGGGGGCACCGCGCGGCTCGTCAGCCACGGAACCGGCTTTGCCATCGCGCCCGACCTCGTGGTGACCAATGCCCATGTGGTGGAGGACCTGCGCACGGGCGACGGGATCGTGGCGGGGGTTGTCCCCTCCGAAGGGCGCGGCGCCTTTGCGGCCACGATCGCGGCCTATTCGCCGGGGCGCGATCTTGCCCTGCTGAAGCTGCGGCCGGGCGCGACGATCAGCGCGCTGACGCTGTTCAGCGGCGCGGCGACCGACAGCGAGGAAGTCTATGCCGTGGGTTATCCCGGCAATGTCGATATGGCCGAGGGGCTTTCGATGAGCGACCTCGTCAGCCCGCAGGCGGCGGTGAAGACGCGCGGCTATGTCTCGGCCGGGCGCTCCTCGAAGGAATTCGACACGATCCTGCACACCGCGCCGATCGGAGCGGGCAATTCGGGCGGGCCGCTGCTCGATGCCTGCGGGCGGGTGCTGGGGGTGAACAGCTTCGGCACGGTCAGCCAGAACACGACCGATTCGGCGTTCTACTTCGCGATCTCGATGCGCGAGTTGGCGGCGTTCCTGCAGGAGGCGGGGGTGAGCGCGCATGCCAGCGGCCTGCCGTGCACCTCGCTCGCCGATCTCGACAAGGCCGATGCCGCCCGCAGCGCCGAGGATCAGGCGCGGCTCGCCGCCGAGGCCGAAGCGCGCAAGGCGGCGCAAAGCGCGTTTGCCGCCAAGGCGCAGCACGATGCCGAACTCGAGATTCTGGGCGAGCGCGACAACGCGCTTGCGCTGGCGGCCGTGCTGCTGGTGGCGGCGGTGGCGGCCGGCGCGGCGGCCTATGCGTTCCTGCAGCGTGGCAAGCAGCGCGAACTGCGGATCGCGGGGGGCGCGGCCGGCCTGCTGGTGCTGGCGGCGGTGGGCACCTGGCTGCTGCGCCCGCCGCTGAGCCTGATCGACGAAAGGGCCAAGGACATCGTCGCCGAAGGCAAGGCGAAGGCCGAGGCCAGAACCGAAGCCGCCCCGGCGGCAGATGCCAGCGCCGCGCCCGCCGATGCGCCGCAGAAGCTGGTCTGCGTGCTCGATACGGCGCGCAGCCGGGTGACCGTTTCCGACGTGACCGACGTGCCGCTGACCTGGGCGCCGGGTGGCTGCGTCAACGGGCGCACGCAGTACGGCCTTGCCGGCGATGGCTGGAGCCGCGTGCTGGTGCCGCAGGGCGAAGCGACGATCTCGGTCACGAAGTTCGATCCCGACAAGCGCGAGTACACCGTGGAGCGGTTCCTGATGGGGCTCGACGCGATGACCGCCGCGCGGGCGGCGCGGACCAGACTGACTCCGCCGGCCTGCGGGGCGGGCGATGCGGCGGCGCGGGCTCTGGGCGAAGCGCAGGGGGCGATCCGCGCGTTGCTGCCCGCCGAACCCAACGAACGGCTGCGCTACACCTGCCACCCTGCGCCCTGATCGCGCCCTGATCCAGCCCTGACCGGGCCCTGATCGGACACCGCAGCGGGGGGTAATTCCCCCTGGCGCATTGAATGCCCTTTTGAATCGGCATGTGGTATCTTGTCAGGCCGGTACTTGGTTGCTAGGCGCGCCCCCATTGCGGGCGGCCGTGCTGCATGTGCGGCATATCGCCCGATGCAATGAAAATTGCGATCCATCCTGGACGAAGGGAACCAAGGCGCGTGGAGATTTCCGGCGGGATTACGGCCAGCTTGGCGGGACGTTATGCGGCCGCGCTCTATGACCTGGCGGGCGAACAGGGGGTTGTGACGGCGGTCGAAACCGACCTCGACACCCTTGCGGCTGCTGTGCGCGAATCGGCTGATCTTGCGGCGCTGCTCAAAAACCCCGAAGTCTCCCGCGATGTCGCCGCCAAGACGGTCGACGCTGTGGCCGACTATCTGAAGGTCGGCGACCTCACCCGCAAGTTCCTCGGCGTACTGGCGGCGAACCGCCGCCTCGCCTCGCTGCCCGACGTGGTGCGCGCCTTCACCGCGATCGCCGCCGCCGCGCGCGGAGAGGTGACCGCCGAGGTGACCACCGCGCACCCGCTCGACGAAGCGCAGATCGCGCTGCTTGCCGACAAGCTCAAGGCCCGCGAGGGCCGTTCCGTCACGGTGAAGGCACATGTCGATCCGGCTATCCTGGGCGGCCTTGTCGTCCAGATCGGCAGCCGCATGATCGACAGCTCGATCCGTACCCGTCTCAATTCGCTCGCCCAGGCCATGAAGGGCTAACGACCCAGGGCTAAGCCAAAGTCGCTTTTTGAAAGGCTGAAAATGGAAATCCGCGCCGCTGAAATCTCGAAGGTCATCAAGGACCAGATCGCCAGCTTCGGCACCGAGGCCCAGGTCTCGGAAGTCGGCTCCGTGCTGTCCGTCGGTGACGGTATCGCCCGCATCTACGGTCTCGATCAGGTCCAGGCCGGCGAGATGGTCGAGTTCTCGAACGGGGTGAAGGGCATGGCCCTCAACCTCGAAGCCGACAACGTCGGCGTCGTGATCTTCGGCTCGGACGCCGAGATCAAGGAAGGCGACCAGGTCAAGCGCACCGGCACCATCGTGGACGTGCCCGTCGGCAAGGGCCTGCTCGGCCGCGTGGTCGACGCGCTGGGCAACCCGATCGACGGCAAGGGCCCGATCGTCGCCGACAAGCGCACCCGCGTCGAAGTCAAGGCGCCCGGCATCATCCCGCGCAAGTCGGTGCACGAACCCGTGCAGACCGGCCTCAAGGCGATCGACGCGCTGGTTCCCGTCGGCCGCGGCCAGCGCGAGCTGATCATCGGTGACCGCCAGACCGGCAAGACCGCCGTCGCGATCGACACCTTCATCAACCAGAAGGCCGTGAACGCGGGCGACGACGAATCGAAGAAACTCTACTGCATCTACGTCGCCGTCGGCCAGAAGCGCTCGACCGTCGCGCAGATCGTCCGCCAGCTCGAAGAGAACGGCGCGATGGAATACTCCATCGTCGTTGCCGCGACCGCTTCGGAGCCCGCGCCGCTGCAGTACCTCGCGCCCTACACCGGCGCGACGATGGGCGAGTTCTTCCGCGACAACGGCATGCACGCCGTGATCGTGTACGACGACCTTTCCAAGCAGGCCGTGGCCTATCGCCAGATGTCGCTGCTGCTGCGCCGCCCGCCGGGCCGCGAAGCCTACCCCGGCGACGTGTTCTATCTCCACTCGCGCCTGCTTGAGCGCGCGGCGAAGATGAACGACGAGAACGGCAATGGCTCGCTCACCGCGCTGCCGATCATCGAGACGCAGGCTGGCGACGTTTCGGCCTACATCCCGACCAACGTGATCTCGATCACCGACGGCCAGATCTTCCTGGAAACCGGCCTGTTCTACCAGGGCATCCGTCCGGCCATCAACGTCGGTCTCTCGGTGAGCCGCGTGGGTTCGTCGGCACAGACCAAGGCGATGAAGAAGGTCGCCGGCTCGATCAAGCTCGAGCTCGCGCAGTACCGCGAAATGGCGGCCTTCGCGCAGTTCGGGTCTGACCTCGACGCCTCGACCCAGAAGCTGCTCAACCGCGGCGCGCGCCTGACCGAGCTGCTCAAGCAGGCGCAGTTCTCGCCGCTGGGCTTCGAGGAGCAGACCTGCGTGATCTTCGCGGGCACCAACGGCTACCTCGACGGTATCGCGGTGAACCGCGTGGGCGAGTACGAAGCGGAGCTGCTGAGCTTCCTGCACTCCAGCCACGCCGACCTGCTGCAGCTGATCCGCGACACCAAGGACCTCGGCGACGAGGCTAAGGGCAAGCTCAAGGCCGCGCTCGACGCGTTCGGCAAGCAGTTCGCCTGAGGCGCCTTCCTCTCCGCTCCCGGACATCGTGCCGGGAGCGGAGATGACGATTAAGAGGAAACAAGAGTGGCTTCGCTGAAGGAACTCAAGGGCCGGATCAACTCGGTCAAGTCGACCCAGAAGATCACCAAGGCCAAGCAGATGGTCGCGGCGGCAAAGCTGCGCAAGGCGCAGAGTGCCGCTGAAGCCGCGCGCCCCTATGCCAGCCGCCTCGCCGCGGTGATGGGCAGCCTTGCCGGCAAGGTCGCCGGTCAGGACAGCGCGCCGCTGCTGATGCGCGGGACGGGCTCTGACCAGCGCCACCTCCTCGTTGTTGTCAACACCGACAAGGGCCTGTGCGGCGGTCTCAATTCGAACATCGTCAAGGAAGCGAAGCTGCAGGCCCGCGCGCTCGAAGCCGCCGGCAAGCAGGTCAGCTTCTACCTCGTCGGCAAGAAGGGCCGCGCCCCGATCCGGCGTGACTTTCCGGCTGCCGCTGCCGCCGGATATGACACCAGCCTGGTGCGCACGCCCGGTTTCGACGAGGCGAGCGCCATCGCGCACGAATTGATCGCCATGTTCGAGGCCGGCAAGTTCGATGTCGCGCATCTGGTCTCGCCCGTGTTCAAGAACGCGCTGACGCAGGAACCCGTGACGCAGCAACTGATCCCCGTACCCGCGCCCGCCGTGGCTGCTGGCGGAGACGCTGTTGTGGAATACGAGCCCGGCGAGGAGGAAATCCTCGAGGCGCTGCTGCCGCGCTATGTCACCACGCAGGTCTTCGGTGCGCTGCTCGAGCGCGAAGCATCCGAACAGGGCGCTTCGATGACCGCAATGGACAACGCCACGCGCAACGCGGGCGAGCTGATCAGCAAGCTGACGATCCAGTACAACCGCAGCCGTCAGGCCGCGATCACGACCGAACTCATCGAAATTATCGCGGGCGCCGAAGCGCTCTAAGAACTTCAAGGCAAGGAACGAACAATGGCCACCGCAGCCGTCCTCAACCAGACCACCACTGGCAAGATCAGCCAGGTCATCGGCGCCGTCGTCGACGTGACCTTCACCGGCGAACTGCCGGCGATTCTCACCGCGCTCGAAACCGACAACAACGGCAACCGCCTCGTTCTCGAAGTTGCGCAGCACCTTGGTGAAAACACCGTCCGCACCATCGCGATGGACGCGACCGACGGCCTGACCCGTGGCCAGACGGTGAAGAGCACCGGCGCGCAGATCTCGGTGCCGGTCGGCCCGATGACGCTGGGCCGCATCATGAACGTGATCGGCGAGCCGATCGACGAGCAGGGCCCGGTGAACGCCGAGAAGTCGGCTCCGATCCACGCCAAGGCTCCGGAATTCATCGACCAGTCGACCGAAGCGGCCATTCTCGTCACCGGCATCAAGGTCATCGACCTCCTCGCGCCTTATGCGCGCGGCGGCAAGATCGGCCTGTTCGGCGGCGCGGGCGTGGGCAAGACCGTGCTCATCCAGGAACTGATCAACAACATCGCCAAGGGCCACGGCGGCGTGTCGGTTTTCGCGGGCGTTGGTGAACGCACCCGCGAGGGCAACGACCTCTACCACGAGTTCCTCGACGCCGGCGTTATCGCCAAGGACGCCGACGGCAACCCGACCCCGGACGGCTCGAAGGTGGCGCTCGTGTTCGGCCAGATGAACGAGCCGCCGGGCGCCCGCGCCCGCGTCGCGCTTTCGGGTCTGACCATGGCCGAATACTTCCGCGACGAGGAAGGCCAGGACGTGCTGTTCTTCGTCGACAACATCTTCCGCTTCACGCAGGCGGGTTCGGAAGTGTCGGCGCTGCTCGGCCGTATTCCTTCGGCGGTGGGCTACCAGCCGACCCTCGCGACCGACATGGGCGCGCTGCAGGAGCGCATCACCTCGACGACCAAGGGTTCGATCACCTCGGTTCAGGCGATCTACGTGCCCGCGGACGACCTTACCGACCCGGCGCCGGCTGCCTCGTTTGCCCACTTGGACGCGACGACCACGCTGAACCGCGCGATCTCGGAACTCGGCATCTATCCGGCGGTGGACCCGCTCGACTCGACCAGCCGCGTTCTCACCCCGGCCGTCGTCGGCCAGGAGCACTACGAGACCGCCCGCCGCGTTCAGGAAACCCTGCAGAAGTACAAGTCGCTGCAGGACATCATCGCCATTCTCGGCATGGACGAGCTTTCGGAAGAAGATAAGCTGATCGTGGCGCGCGCGCGCAAGATCCAGCGCTTCCTCTCGCAGCCCTTCCACGTCGCCGAAGTGTTCACCGGCATCTCGGGCAAGTTCGTGCAGGTCGAAGACACCGTCCGTTCGTTCAAGGCGGTTGTCGACGGCGAGTACGACCACCTGCCGGAAGCCGCGTTCTACATGGTCGGCGGCATCGACGATGCGATCGCCAAGGCCAAGAAGCTGGCTGACGAAGCCTGATTTTGCTTTGCCCTCTCCCGCCCGGCGGGAGGGGGCCTTAGGAACCCGACATGTCCCTGCACTTCGAACTCGTCACCCCGGCCCGCCTCGTCCGTTCGGAAGAGGTTTTCATGGTCGAAGTCCCCGGCTCCGAAGGCAACTTCGGCGTGCTGGAAGGCCACGCGCCGTTCATGTCGACGATCCAGGACGGTGCGCTTCGGGTGTACCGCACCAATGGCGCGGCGCCTGAGGACATCCGCATCACGGGCGGCTTTGCCGAAGTGAGCGAAAAGGGCCTGACGGTCCTCGCCGAGCACGTCGAGGGCTGATTCCAGCTCCATGTTCAGCCAAGGGGCCGGTCCGTTTGGGCCGGCCTTTTGCGTTTGGGCGATCTGAAATGTTGTTTGCGATCGCCCCCGTTGATATCCCGTCAAGGTCGGCAGGGAGTACCCGCATCAATGAGCAAGTTCGGGCCCGCGAACGGGGTGATCACCTTCCTCATCGTTCCGCTGGTCATTGTCATATGGGCCGTCCTCGCAGCCGTTTATGCCCTACCCCGAACGATCGCGATGCTCGTCTTGCCAAATGGCGCTTGCGCCTTCTTTATCCGGCTGACCTGGACGGGGCTAAAGACCGGCGCAATATCAGATAGATATCATCGCTACACGCGTTCAGCTAACCCTCTTTCGTATTGGTACACGATGAGTGTTGTCGGTCTCGGGTCTGCCATCAGTGTCTTGTTGGCAGTCCTCATTGATTCCGCCCTGTGGCGCAGCTGGGGCCAATAGATTTCAGGCACCACGACAGTTTGTACCTGGCCCGGCTCCTGCAAACAGGTACCAACTTTTTTCGCCATTTCACATAACTGAACTTTTCAGCCGGATGAAATTGAGGCATGGCAGACGGGTAACCGCATTTCGGGAGAGCCCTGTCGTGACCCAGTCCCTTGAATCCGTGATCGCTGGCCAAAGCGATCTCGTCCACTTCCTGCGCAACCAGCAGGTCGGCCCCAATGTCTATCCGGGCGTGCCGGCCGAATACTCCAACTGGCGCGCGGAGCAGTGGGCCTGGGGGCACACGGCGGTGCTGTACAACCAGTCCTACCACATGGTCGATCTGGCGGTTAAGGGCCAGGATGCCTTCGCGATGCTCGAGCACCTCGGCATCAACTCATTCAAGAACTTCCAGCCCGAACGCGCCAAGCAGTTCGTGCCCGTCACGCCCGACGGTTACGTGATCGGCGACGTGATTCTGTTCTATCTCGACGAGAACCACTTCAACCTCGTCGGCCGCGCGCCGACGATCGAGTGGGTGGAATACCACGCCGCCACCGGAAACTGGAACGTGACGGTGGAGCGCGACGAACGCTGGGCAATGCGCAGCGACGGCAAGCGCAATTCGTACCGCTTCCAGGTCCAGGGCCCCAACGCGATGAAGATCATCGAGAAGGCCATCGGGGCGACCCCGCCCGAATTGAAGTTCTTCCACATGTGCCGCCTGACCATCGGCGGCAAGGAAGTGCGCGCGCTGCGCCATGGCATGGCGGGCCAGCCGGGCTTCGAGCTGTTCGGCCCCTGGGAAGATTACGGCGCGGTCCATGCCGCGCTGGTCGAGGCGGGCAAGGAGTTCGGCATGGCGCTCGTCGGCGGCCGGGCCTATTCCTCCAACACGCTGGAATCGGGCTGGATCCCCTCCCCCTTCCCCGCGATCTACACCGGCGAGGCGCTGGCGCCTTACCGCGCGTGGCTGACGGCCAATTCCTATGAGGCGAAGTGCTCGGTCGGCGGCAGCTGGGTGCCCGAGACGGTCGAGGGTTACTACACCACGCCGTGGGACCTCGGTTACGGCCCGTTCGTGAAGTTCGACCACGAGTTCATCGGCCGCGCCGCGCTCGAAAAGATGGCGGCGGCGGGCAACCACCGCACCAAGGTGACGCTGGCGCTCGACAACGAGGACGTGATGCGCGTGCAGTCGTCCGCGCTGTCGAACGGCGAGCGGGCAAAGTTCATGGAATACCCGAGCTCGGTGTACTCGATGCACCCGTTCGATCAGGTGCTCTCGGGCGGCAAGCAGGTCGGCCTCTCCACCTGGATCGGCTACACCGCGAACGAGGGCAAGTTCCTGACGCTCGCCATGATGGAGCCGGGCTTCACTGCGCCGGGCACCGAAGTGACGCTGCTGTGGGGCGAGCCCGATGGCGGTACCAGCAAGCCCACCGTCGAGCCGCACGTGCAGACCGAGATCAAGGCCGTCGTTGCGCCGGTGCCCTATGTGGCGGCGGCCCGCGACAACTACGCCGAAGGCTGGCGCACGCGCAAAGCCTGAGGTTTCAGCGGCTAGGACACAGTGCAAAGCGCCGGCTCCGGAGATGCGGAGCCGGCGCTTTTCGCTTGGTCGAGAGCGCGAAAATAGTTTGTGTTACTAACAATCTCTGGCAGATTGCAGGCAACGAGAAACCAGAGGAGCCCCCATGGCCGCCAACAACACGATCACATTCTACGACCTTGCGCTGAGCACGGGTGCAACGATCAGCCCGTTTGTGTGGGCCACCAAATATGCCCTGAAGCACAAGGGCTTCGATCTGGACGTGGTGCCCGGCGGGTTCACCGGAATTCTGGAACGGACCGGCGGCAAGACCGAGCGTCTGCCCGCGATTGTCGACGATGGCGAATGGGTGCTCGATAGCTGGGGGATCGTCGAATACCTCGACGCCAAGTACCCGGACCGCCCTGCCCTGATCCCGCATCCCTCGGTCGCCGCGACCCTGAAGGCGCTGGATCACTGGTTCTGGAACGCCGCCGTCGGCCCGTGGATGTTCTGCTTCTGCGCCGACTACCGCGATCTCTCGGTGCCGCAGGACCACGAATATGTGACGCACAGCCGCGAGAAGATGCTGGGGCGCAAGCTGGAGGATGTGCAGGCCGGACGCGAGGATCGCCTGCCCAAGATTTCCGCCGCACTGGAGCCGCTGCGCGCCGCGCTGGGGCAGAGCGAATGGCTGGGCGGCGATTCGCCCAACTATGCCGACTACCGCATCCTCGGCGGCATTCTCTTCACCGCCTCGGTGTGCAAGACCCCGGTGCTCGCGGAGGACGATCCGCTGCGGGGCTGGATCGAGCGGTGCCTTGATCTTTACGGCGGTCTGGGCCGGCATCCGGGGCTGTTTCCGCTGTTCGGGCTGGAGCAGCGTGAGGGTGATCCGGACCTGTTCAACCGCGCGGGGGGCCAGGGCGGCATCTACAAGCGCAACACCGGGCCGGCCTCGACGCAGGCGGAAACGCAGCGGATCACCGAAGGGATGAAGAAGTAAGCTGCCCCTCCGATCCGCCTGCGGTAGGCCACCTCCCCGAGGCAAACTCGGGGAGGAATTTCAGGCCAGCGCCGCAGCTGCGCGCAGGAGCGCTTGCCTTACACGGGCTTCCAGCGCGGTGTCGAAGCGGACAGCCGGGATCGCGACGCTGAACGCGCCGACGAATGCCCCGTCAAGCCGCGCCGGTGCGGCGGTGCCGATGATGCCGACCGTCGCTTCCTCACGCACCACGGCCACGCCGTCCACCGCAATGCGGGCCATGTCGGCCGTAAGGTCAGCCTCGCTCGTGCGCGTGGCGGGCGTGAAGGCGACGCGGGTGGTTTCGGCGAAGTAGCGGGCGCGTTCGGCCTCGGGCAGCGCGGAGAGGATGACCTTGCCGGCGGCCAGCGCGTGCAGCGGCCGCCGCGTGCCGGGATCGACGGCATAGCGCAGCGCCTGGTCGCTCGCTTCCGTCACGAGGGCCTCAACATCCCAGCCGCGCTGCACCATGAACGAGGCCGTCTCGTTGAGCTCACCCTTGAGCGCGCGGACAAGCGGGCCGACGCGGTCGGCCAGCGGCAGGGCATTGGCGCTTGCCCGAAGGCGGTTCAGGCCCGGCCCGGGCAGATAGCGGCGCCCTTCGCGCACCAGATAGCCCCGGTCCGCCAGCGTGGTGAGCAGATAGGACAGGCTGCTGACCGGAATGCCCAGCGCGCCGGCAATTTCCTGCGCCACGACGCCCTGCCGGTGTGCGACGACGAACTCGATCACATCGAGCGTGCGCAGCGCGGATTTGACCGGCGGGGCGGCGGCAGATGCATTCATCCGGGTGCGCCGATCAGGGGGCGAATGTGAGCGAGCCGCGCCGCTCGGCGAAGCGCCAGCCTTCGGCAGTGCGCACGAACCGGTCGTGGAACGAGCCCACCAGCGGCGCGGCGGCACCGGTGAAGAGGAGCATCGCGCTGACCCCCCTCGCGGTATCGGCGCTCTCCAGCGTGATCACGACATTGCTGCACACGTGCCGGGTGGTGCGCGCCGGCCGGCTCTTGAACGCGGCAAGGATCGCCTCGCGCCCGTGGATCGGCGCGTCGGGCGCGGTGGGACGAACCATCACGCCGTCTTCGGCATAGAGCGCGACCACCTCGTCCCAGCGCGCCTCGTCATTGAGGTTGGCGTAGAGCGCGATGAGGCGGGCGCAGTCGGCCTCGGCAGCGCGGCGTTCCTCGTCCGTCACAGGCGCGCCGCCGCGATATCGGCGCCCTCACGCAGATTGCGCAGCTTGCGCCAGGTGACGATGGGATCGATCTTGCCATAGCCCGCGAAGGTGCCGAAGCCGCAATCGGTACTGCCGACGACCCGGTCCGGCCCGACGATGGCGGCAAAGCGCTCGATGCGCTGGGCGATCAGTTCGGGATGCTCGATGTAGTTCGAGCAGGTGTCGATCACGCCGGGCGCGAGGATCTTGTCGGAGGGCAGCCTGGCGTCCTTCCACACCTTCCATTCATGCTCGTGGCGCGGGTTGGCCGCTTCGAACAGCACGGTGGAAGGCCGTGCCTTCAGCACGATGTCGATCACGCGCTCGAGCGGGATGTCGTGGTCGTGCGGGCCCTCGTAATTGCCCCAGCACACGTGCATCCGCATCCGCTCGGGCGGGATATTGGCGGTGGCGGCGTTGAGCGCCTCGACGTTGGCGGCGGCGACCTTCAGGAAGTCTTCCTCGCTCATGTCCTGATAGCCGGTGTGGCGGCTCATCGCGAGATCGGGGCAATCGAGCTGGAGGTAGAAGCCCGCGTTCACGATGGTCTCGTATTCCTCGCGCATCGCGTCTGCCAGATCGGCGAGATAGGCTTCGTGGCTGGGATAGTGACGGTTGACCTGGAAGGCGGTGATGAGGCCGGGCGACGCGGCGTTCATGAAGGCCTCGGTATCGGGCGCGGCGTGCGCGTCGAGAGCGGCGCGGAAGCGGCGGATATCATCGTGCAGCGGCTGCAGCGAAACCAGCCGCACATCGCCGATGCACGAGGCGCGCACGAATTCCTGGCTGCCCATGATGGCGGAGAGCTTCTTGGCGAGGTTGGGCACTTCGGCGAGGTCCGCCGCAGGCTTGCGGTCGATATGGCCGCCAAAGCCGGAAAGGCGCTCGATCATGTAAGTCGAGTAGCCGACCTTGCCGAGCTCGCCATCGGAAACCACGGAAACGCCAGCTTCGACCTGCGCCTTGACCGCGGCATCGACCGCAGCGGAAACGGCGGTGTCGAACGCTTCGGCGTCATAGGCCTCGCCCTTGTCGCGCGCGAGGAGCAGCGGGGTGAGTTCATCGCCGCGCGGCAGGCTGCCGACGTGTGAGGTCTTGATCTTGGCCATAACGCTCCGCTCCAGTTCATACTTGTGAACTTTTCATAGAGGATGGGGCGGGCGTGGCAAGGGCGGAACTAGCCCCGCTCCTCGCCGGGACGCCTGCCGGTCATGCGCAAGTAGAAGCGCGAGAAGTACGACGGATCTTCGAAGCCGAGTTCAGCGGCGACCTGCGTAGCGGTGGCGTTGGTGTAGCGCAGCAGGCGCTGGGCTTCGAGCGCAAGGCGGCGGTGGATGAGCTCTTGCGGCGAGCAGCCGAGCCGCGCGGCGGTGAGGCGCGAGAGCGTGCGGCGGGTGAGGCCGAGCGCGCCGGCGTAGAAATCGAGCTCGCGGTGCTGGCGATAGTGCAGTTCGACAAGCTGGCGGAAGCGGGCAAGGCGCTGGTCGGCGGTGATGGCGCTTGCCCCGGCCCCGGCGCCGGCCACGCCCTCATCGCGCCCCAGCGTGCGCACGAGGCTTTCGGCGAGCGCGAGGAACAGCGGGTCCTGTTGCTGCCATTCTTGTTGCAGCCCCAGCATCTCGCGCGCCAGCCACAGGGCGCGGGTGGCCGCCGAGGGCGAAAGCGGCGCGATGCCGCCGCGCGCGAGCATGGCGATCAGGGGGTCCGCCGCACCTGCCGCGCGTGTGGAAAAGTCGGTGGACAAGGTGAGGACAAAGCCGCGCGTGCCCTGGCGGAAGCGGAAGCCGTGGACGGCGGCGGCGGGGACGATCACCCGGCCCGGCGCGCCCAGCCCGGTGGCCACGCCTTCCAGCGTCACTTCGGCCTGTCCTTCTTCTACCAGCAGAACCTGAACGAAGTGATCGTGCCGGTGGACCCCGATTTCCCAATCATGCAGCGCGCTGCGTTCCGCAATCGTCTCGATATGTGCAAAGCCGCCGGGGGCCTGCGCCCAAAATTCCAGAGGGCCTTCGCCATAGAGTGCGTAGCGAGGAATTGCCTCTGCCATGTCCTGAAAGTACCAGATGTTTGTCCCGCCCCTGCCTTCCGCTGCCCCGCCGGCGATGTCAAATGGCGAAACGTGATCCGCCGCCGCTGCGGACAAGGGGAGAGACGTTCATGGACACCCGGGTTGCCATCATCGGTGCAGGGCCAGCCGGCCTGCTGCTGGGCCATCTGCTCAAGGCCGAAGGCGTGGACTGCGTGGTGATCGAGCGCCAGACGCCCGACTACGTCCTCTCGCGCATCCGCGCCGGGGTGCTGGAACAGATCACCGTGGGGCTGATGGAGCGGCTGGGGCTCGATGCGCGGCTGAAGGCGGAAGGGCTGGTTGAGGAAGGCTTCAACCTGGCCGACGGCGAGCGGCTGATCCGCATCGATGTGGCGAAGTTCACCGGCAAGACCGTGACCGTCTACGGCCAGACCGAAATCACCCGGGACCTGATGGACGCAGCGCCCGCGCGCGGCCTCGAGGTGATCTACGGGGCCGAGGACGTGGCGCTGCACGATATCGATAGCGATGCGCCCTCCGTCACCTTCCGCAAGGACGGCCGCGAGGCGCGCGTGACCGCGCGCTTCATCGCCGGCTGCGACGGGTTCCACGGGCCTTCGCGCAAGGCCATTCCGGCAGGAGTGGGCCGCGAATACGAACGGGTCTATCCCTTCGGCTGGCTGGGCATTCTGGCAGACGTGCCGCCGTGCAACCCCGAACTGATCTACGCCAACCACGAACGCGGCTTCGCACTGGCCTCGATGCGCAGCCACACGCGCAGCCGCTACTACATCGACGTGCCGCTGACCGAGAAGATCGAGGACTGGAGCGACGCGCGGCTGTGGGACGAGCTGGCGGTGCGGCTGGGGCCCGAGGCGGCGGCGAACATGACGCGCGGGCCCTCCATCGAAAAGTCGATCGCCCCCTTGCGCTCCTACGTGTTCGAACCGATGCGCCATGGCAGCCTGCTGCTGTGCGGGGACGCCGCGCATATCGTGCCGCCCACCGGGGCCAAGGGGCTGAACCTGGCCGCAAGCGACGTGCACTATGCAGCCGAAGCGCTCACCGGATGTTTCAGGCGGAGCGACAATGATGCGGTTGCCGCCTATTCGGCGCGCGCCCTCGCCCGCGTGTGGAAATGCGAGCGCTTCAGCTGGACGCTGACCAAGCTGATGCACCGCTTCCCCGATGACGGGCCATTCGAGCGCGCAATGCAGGTGGCGGAGCTGGACTACATCGCCTCGAGCGATGCGGCGCAGGCGAGCATTGCCGAAAACTATGTGGGGCTGCCGGTCTAGGGTCTTGGCCTGTTCTGGCCTGACTTTGCTGCGCCGCACTGTCACATCGTCATGGCGTCGTCACAGTGGGGCGACAAAGAGCCGCTCGTGATGTTCGGCCCCCTCGCGGAGCCGGGCAGGGAGAACCGGCTTCGATGCGGCAGATCGACATTCTTCTGACCGATGCGCTTCCCGGCGGACAGGACACGTTCGCGCACGGCGACTTGCGCGTGGTGTTCCACGGCTGGAACTGGACGGCACCGCTGCCGCTGCTCGATGGCAGCCCCTGGGCGTTCATCGACTGGCTGCTGCCCGAGCTTTCGGGGCTGGAACTGTGCCGCCGGCTGCGCTGTGACGTGCAGACCGAAGCCGCGCATATCACCATGGTGCTGGAAGAGGACGATGCCGACGTCAAGCGCCGCGCGCTGCGCGCCGGTGCGGACGACTACATCATCGGCCCGATCGACCGCGCCGCTGTGCTCGACCGCGTGCTTTCGGTCCAGCTTCCCGAACGCGATGCCCCGGCCCGCGCGCTGCGGCTGGGCGACCTCTCGCTTGACCTCACCGCGCTGCAGGCCCGCTGGCGCGACCGGCCCGTACCGCTGATGCCCAATGAGCTGCGCCTGTTGCGCTATCTGATGGAGCAGCCGGGCCATGTCTTCAGCCGTTCGCAGCTGATCGCGGCGCTGGGCAAGAAGGACCAGCCGATCGACGAACGCACCGTCGATGCCTGGGTCAGCCGCCTGCGCCGCGCCTTGCGCGAAGCGGGTGCCGGCTATCCGCTGCGCACCGTCCGTTCTCTGGGATACGTGCTCGACAGACCTTGATGTGTTCCCCTGACGGGGAAGGCGGTACCGGCCCGCCCCCCCACCTGCCACCCAACGGAATTGTCCGTTATGGGTGGCAGGTGGGGGAGCGGGCCGGTACCGCCTCTGTTTCAGCTAGGCTGAAACAGCCATCAAAGATCGTGGCCGAGCTTGATGCCGAACACCTGCGGCTTGATCGGATAGAACCGGCGGCCGGCACCGCAGATCGACGGCGTGCAGACCGTGTTGATGCTGAGGATGCCGCGCTTGTCGAAGGCGTTCTCGATGAAGGCCGAGACATCGAAGCCCGAGACCTTGGCACCGAGCGAGAAGTCGAACGTCTCGAACCCCTTGGTGCGGCCCAGCAGATCCGCCTCGCGCGTGGTGAGGTAGGAGCGCGTGCCCGACTGGTGGTTGAGCGAGCCCTGGATGAAGGCCTTGGCCTTGCCCATGGCGAACTCGTAGCGCGCGGTCATGTTGCCCTTGAACTTCGGCTGGATCGGCAGCGGCGTACCCTTGGCCGCAGCGATCACGCCGAGCGTGCAATCAGGGTTGCCGTTGGCATCGAAGGAGCAGAAGTCGGTCGTCAGCTTGCCATCGATCAGCGCGCCCGAACCCGAGAGGCTGAGCCCGCCGAGGCGCAGGTTGAAGTCCATTTCCGCACCGTACACGCGCGCATCGCCCGCGTTGTAGATGTTGGTCACGCCGAACGAGCCGACCGGGCTCAGGCCGTACTGCAGCTTGTTCCACTTTTCGTAGAACACCGCGCCGTTGAGACGCAGCTTGCGGTCGAACCACGAGGTCTTGAAGCCCAGCTCGTAGTTGTTGAGCGTATCGGCGACATAGGGGTTCACGTTCGGACGGCGGTTGTTGCCGCCGGGGCGATAACCGGTCGAGTAGGTCGCGTAGACGAGGCGATCCGGATCGATCTTCCACGTGAGGTTGACGCGGTGCGTCTCGCCGCTCTGCTTGGCCTGGCGTTCGAAGTTGTTGCAGACGCGGTCGTCGGCCACCACGGGAACGCAGTTTGCCGCCGTGGTGCCCGACTTGAAGCCCGAGAAGCCAACGAAGGTGTTGTTGACCTTGAACACGCGGATGCCGCCGGCCAGCGTGAGCTGGGGGGTGATGTCGAACGAGCCGTCGGCGAAGGCGGCGTAGTCGCGGTCGACACGATAGGCGCGCGTGGCGAAGAGGTCATCGCCCGCCTTGGGCACCGCCGGCGAATTGGGAATGCCGGAAATGCCGTTGATGTAGTAGTCGGCCACGATGCGGTCGGTCTGGCGCTGATAGAACAGGCCCGCGACGAGCTTGAAGCGGTCCCCCGTCGGCGAGGCGATGCGCAGTTCGTGGCTCTGCTTGGTGTAGTCGTCGTGGTTGTGGACCTGCTGGGTCGGATCGAGGAAGGTGCCGTCAGCGGCCTGGAAATAGGTGTAGAACCCGCCCTGGAACTGGTCATAGGCGACCGAGTATTCCGAGTAGTCGGCGAGGTTTTCGACCCGGCGGTCGAAGTAGCCGCCGGCATAGGTCAGGTCCCAGCTGCCGATCTTGCCGTTGATCGTCATCGTCGCGAGCGCCCAGGCATCGCGGTTATAGCCGGGGCCGAAATCGGTGACCTTGAGATCGCCGTAGCGCGGATCGAACAGGAACGAGCCGCGCGTGGTCTGGTGCTGGTAGAGCACCGAGGGCTGGACCGTCCAGTTGTCGTCGAGATCGACCTTGAGCGCGGCGCGGCCGCCGGCGGTATCGGTCTTGTTGACGTTGTCCTTGACGTACTTGGCGTTGTTCACCGTGACGTTGGTGTCCGGGTTGTTGTCACCCAGCGTAAAGGTGCGCGTACCGGGCACGCTGTCGATATAGCCGCCGTCGTGCTGGTAGAACGCCATGACGCGCAGCGCCGCGCGCTCGCTCAGCGGAATGTTGACGAAGCCTTCGGCGCTGCCGCCGCCGGTGCCCTTGCCGACCTTGTTGCCCGACACGTCGATCCGGCCCGCAAAACCGTTGGTTTCAGGCTTGTTGGTGATGATGCGCAGGGTGCCGGCGAGCGAGCTCGAACCGAACAGCGTGCCCTGCGGACCCGAGAGCGCCTCGACCCGCTGGATGTCGTAGACGTGAAGGTCGACCGCACCGGCAATCGTGGTGACGGGAACTTCGTCGAGATAGAGCGCCGCGGTGGGCTGCGAACCGCCGTGGAGCCCGTCGCCGCCGCTGGTGATGCCGCGGAACGAAAGCTGCGTCTGGCCCGGACCGAACGACTGGAAGCTGACGCTGGGGAGCGCCTTGGCGTAGTCGTCGAAGCTGGCGATGTTGAGTTCGTCGAGCTTCTTGGTGCCGAAGGCCTGGATCGAGATCGGCACGTTCTGCAGGTTCTCGCTGCGCTTCTGCGCGGTCACGATGATTTCGGTGCCATCGAGCGTGGCGCCGGCCCCAGTCGTCGCCTCTGTCGCGGCCTGCGGTGCGGTCTGTGCAAGTGCGACCGGCGCGGCAAAAGCCGCCGTCGCCATGAGAATGCTGCGCGAAACGCGCACGTACGCCGTCTTCATTTTATGAGCCAACCCTTTTGCGCCCCTGAACGTTTCAACTCGTGGTCCGCATTGCCCGAAATTTCAACCGTGTTTCAGCCCCGTGCCAGCATGCGACCATGTGCGTGGCCGATTTGCAACGTACTGTTGCCCGGCAAACCTACCATCCGGAGGGGGCTGCGGGGTAGCTTTCCAGCACATTGCCAAGCGCGGCCTTGAGGGGATCGAGCCACGGTTCGAACGCCTTCCAGCCCTCGGTGCCTTCGCGGAAGATCGGCTGGCGCACCTGTTCGGAGCTGGGCGTGCGGACTGCCCGCTCGGTTTCGTAGAAGACAAGGCACGCCGGCTCGAACGGCAGGCCGCAGAAATCGAGCAGCGCGCGCACTTCGGCTTCGGTGTCATCGACCATGCGTTCGTAGATCACGCGGTGGACCGCGCCAGGCAGCACGCGATCAAGGTGCGCCATCAGCCGGACGTAGTCACGGTAGTAGGCGCCCATGTCCTCCAGCGCATAGGAAAAGCCCTGCCCCCGCGCGAAGTGCTGCTTGAAATTCGAAAAGCAGCAGGACAGCGGATGGCGCCGCGCGTCGATGATCTTAGCATTGGGCAGGATCAGCCGGATGAACGGCACGTAGAGCCAGTTGTTGGGCAACTTGTCGATGAACAGCGGCCGCTCCGTATGGCGCTGGACGCGGGTCCGCTCGAGGTACTGCTCGCCCAGATCGCGCAAGCCCCCCGGATCGAGGCCGGCCAGCGCGGCGGGATAGTCGGTGACCGTGCGCACGAGCATGCCGATATCGGGCAGTTCGCTGGTGCCTTCGACCCGGCTGTGGCTGGAGAGGATCTGCTCCACCAGCGTGGAGCCCGCGCGTGGCATGCCAAGGACGAAGATCGGATCGGGCGCGGGGCACCCTGCCCCGGCGTGGCGCGCGAACAGCTCCGGCGTGGCGGCGGCAATCGCGGCATCGACGGCGGCGGTCGTGTCCGCGGCCTTGTAGGGCAGGCGCTTGCGGCGCAGCGCATTGCCGGCCGCATAATGCGCGAAGGCGGCCTCGGCCTCGCGCCGATCCTCGTGCGCCTTGCCGAGTGCGAAGTCGAGGTGCCAGCGGTCTTCGGGCGTGATCCGGTCGCTGGCAAGCGCGGCGCGCATCAGGGCCATGTCGTCATCGCTGAAGCGGACGGTCTTGAGATTGGCAAGGCTCCACCACACCTCGCCGAGGCCCGGCTGGATGGCGAGCGCGTGGCGATAGGCGGCAATGCCCTCCTCCAGCCGCCCGACCGTCTTGAGCAGGTGGCCATAGCTCATCCACACCTTGGGCTGGTTCGGCGCGTCCTTCAGCACCCGGGCATAGAGCGCCAGCGCCTCGTCGAATTCGCCGATCCGGCCGAAGGCGGCGGCCTGCAGATTGGCGTTGCCGAGGTTCTCCGGATCCTCGGCATTGACCTGCTCCAGCTCCGCCAGCGCTTCTGCGGTGCGGTTGGTGCGATAGAGCACGAGCGCGAGGTTGGCCCGCGCCGGGGTGAAATCGGGGGCGAGTTCGATGGCCCGGCGCAACAGGTTCTCGGCATCCTGATAGCGCCCGATGCGCCCGGCCAGTTCGGCAAACAGGCGGATCGCGCGCACGTCGAAGGGGTTTTCCTTGAGCAGGCCGCGCAGCAGGGGCTCGGCCTCATGCAGCCGGTTTTCGTTCATCGCCATGGCGGCGCGAACGAGGCGGGGGTCGTAACTGGTGACGGATGATGGAAGGGTGGCCATGGCGGCGGACAAGAAACACGGTGACGCGGCGCGATCAAGCGTTAGTCTGTGCGACGAAACGGGAATGGGTGGATTGATGAGCAAGGAGCCGCGCGGCCTCAACTTCTGGATGGTGCTGGCGCTGTGCGTGGGCAACATGGTCGGCTCGGGCATCTACCTGCTGCCCGCCACCCTTGCCCCGCTCGGCACCAACCAGTTGCTGGGCTGGATGGTTACGATTGCGGGGGCGACCGCGCTCGCCGCCACCTTCGCGCGGCTGGGGGCGCGGCTGCCGGGTTCGGGCGGGCCCTATGCCTATGTGCAGGCCGCCTTCGGGCCGTTTGCCGGGTTCGTCGCGGCATGGAGCTACTGGGTGCTGCTGTGGAGCGGCAACGGGGCCATCGCGGTGGCGGTGGTCAGCAATCTCAGTCTCGTCGCGCCGTGGATCGGCAAGACGCCGGGGGTGCCCGCGCTTCTGGCGGTGGCCTGCGTGTGGGGCATGACCGCGATCAACATTCGCGGCGTGCGCGCGGCGGGCGCGTTTTCGGTGGTGACGACCGCGCTCAAGCTGCTGCCGCTGGTGCTGCTCATCGGCCTCGCGCTGTGGTTTGCCGCCAGCGGCACACCGCGCGTGGCGCCGGCGGCGGTGAGCATCGCGCCGGGCGCCATCGCGGCGGCGGCGGGGCTCACGTTCTGGGGCTTTCTCGGCCTTGAATCCGCGACCGTCCCGGCGGGCCGGGTGGAGAACGCCGCGCGCGTGGTGCCGCTCGCCACGATCATCGGCGTGCTGCTGACAGGCGCGGTCTATTTCGGCATCAGCCTGGCGTTCTGGGCCTATATGCCCGCAGCCGAAGCGGCGGCCTCCCCTGCTCCGGTGGCCGATTTTCTCGGGCGCACCTTTGGCGGAAACATGGCCTCGGTCGTCGCCGTCTTCGCCGCGATCAGCGCGTTCGGCACGCTCAACGGCTTTATCCTGCTGCAGGGCGAGATGCCGCAGGCCATGGCGCGCGGCGGGGTGTTTCCGGCGTGGTTCGCCAAGGACGGCGCGCGCGGAACGCCGGTGCGCGCGCATGTCGTCTCCTCGCTCCTCCTCAGCGCGGTGACGCTGCTCAATTATGGGCGGGGTCTTGGCGATCTCTTCCAGTTCATCGCCTCGGTAAGCCTTGCGGCGGGCATGCTGGCCTATTTCATGAGCATGCTGGCGGCGATCCGCCTGCTGCCCGAAGAGCGCGGGCTGATCCTGCTGGCGCTGGGCGGCGCGGCCTTCATCGGCTGGGCAACCTGGGGCCTAGGCGCGAGCGCGGTGGGCTATGGCCTCGGGCTCGTGGCGGCGGGCGTGCCGGTCTACCTCGCGGTGCGGCGGGGGCAGGAGGCGGTGGCGGCGGGGCTGGTCATGCCCTCCACCCCGCCCACGCCGAACGCGCCATGACGGCGGCGGCATAGTAGACCACCCCGATCACCAGCCAGCGCAGCATGGCAACGTCCATGCTCCTCACCACGAACGCCGCGACAAGAACCGCCGGGATGCCGCCGAGGATGATGCCCGTCACCACGCGCAGGTCGATCTCGCCGATGCGGATGTGGCTGATGCTCGCGCCCGCTCCGGCAATCGCCGCGCTGCCGGCCATCACCGGGAAAGCATAGCGCGGGTCCATGCCCATCAGGCTGAACATGATGAGCGTCGGCGCATAGTTGCCGATGCCGAAATTGACGAGCACGCCGAGCGTGAAATTGACCGCGAAGGCCAGCAGCATCAGCGGCAGCGGCAGGGTCGAGGCACTGCCCCCGCCCGGCATGAGGTGAAGGTTGATCGCCATGAAGATCGTCGCCGCGATGACGAGACCGAGCGCGACGGTGAGCTGCACCAGCCAGACCGCCGCCTGGGTAACGAGCCGCGCCCCGATCAGCGCGCCCGTCAGCAAAGACAGGATGCAGCCGACCAGCAGCACCGGATCGACATCCGCGCCGAGCAGCAGCAGGAACACGATCCCCTGCATGATCGAAGGCCCGGTATGCCCGACGAGCAGGGTGCTGGGGATCAACTTGTCCGGCAGGAGATGGCGGAACTTCACCCAGGCAGTGGAGGGCGCGAACGAGCCGATACCCAATGTATCGAAGAAGTTGGTGACCGCGCCCAGCAGCGCCGCTTCGGCATTGGGCACGATGCGCTGGGTGATGGCCGCGCGCAGCAGCACGGCCAGATAGAGTAGGGCCGTCAGCCCGAGCAAGACCAGCAGCGCCGCCAGCATATCCTATCCCCCCCGACCCTTGGCGGGAAGGCTAGACGATAATGGCGGCGCTGCAATGGGTTGGTATCAGATCACTTGGCGCGATGGAGCACCTTCCACAGCGTGCCGCGGTCGCGGATGATTTCCGCCGCCGCATTGTGGCCCGGTGCGCCCGTCACGCCGCCGCCCGGGTGGGTGCCCGAACCGCACATGTAGAGGCCCTTGATCGGCGAGCGATAGTCGCCGTGGCCCAGCACCGGGCGCGCCGCCCAGAGCTGGTCGAGCCCCATGTTGCCGTGGAAGATGTCGCCGCCGATCAGGCCGAACTTGCGCTCGAGATCGAGCGGCGAGTGGATCTGCCGCGCGATGACCGCGTTCTTGAAGTTGGGCGCGTGGTCGTTGACGGTGTCGATGATGAGGTCCGCCACCTTTTCGCGCACGTCGTCCCATGTCTGGCCGTCTTTCAGTTCGGGCGAGAACTGCTGGCAGAACAGGCTGGCGACATGCTGCCCCGGGGGGGCGAGGCTGTCGTCGATGGTCGAGGGCAGCTTGATCTCGATGATCGGCTTCTTCGACCAGCCGAACTGCTGCGCATCGATGAAGGCCTGGTCCATGTAGTCCATGCCCGGTGCGATGATGATGCCGGCGGTGTGGTGCTCGGCCTTTTCCTTGCCCGGCAGCACGGTGAAATCGGGCAGTTCGGACAGGGCCACGTTCATGCGGAACGTGCCCGAGCCGGTCTTGTAGTTCTTGATGCGGCGGTTGAAGTCCGCGTCGAGGTCGCTGCTGTCGACCAGCTGGCGGTAGAGCAGCGCGGGGCCGACGTTGGCGGCGATGGTCGGCGCGTAGAGCTCCTCGCCGCTTTCGAGCTTCACGCCCTCCGCCTTGCCGTTGTTCACCAGCACCTTGGAGACGGGCGATTCGAGGCTGATCTCCACGCCATATTCGGCGCAGGCGCGCGCCATGGCCTGCGTGATCGCGCCCATGCCGCCGACCGAGTGGCCCCAGGCGCCGAACTTGCCGTTCACTTCGCCGAACACGTGGTGGAGCAGCACATAGGCCGAGCCGGGGGTGGAAACGCCCGCGAAGTTGCCGACCACAGCGTCGAAGCCGAACGCGGTCTTCACATGGTCGTCCTCGAACCAGCCATCGAGAAAATCGCGCGCGGACTTGGTGAAGATATCAAGGAGGTCGCGCTGCACCTCGAGGCCGAGGCCCGCAATCGGCCAGCCCTGCTGCGCGGCGGCAAGCAGCGAGCGCACCCCGCCGCCGACATTGGGCGGGCACTTCAGCGCGATATCGCGCAGCACTTGCGCCACTTTCTCAAGTGCAGCGTCGTAGTGCTTGTAAGTGTCCGCGTCCTTCTGGCTGAAGCGCGCAAACTCCGCCTCGGTGCGCCCTGCCCCGCCGCCGAGCTTGAGGTAGGTGTCCTCGAAGGGGAAGAAGTTGCTGATCGTGCGTTCGATGATGCGGAAGCCGCGCTCGTGCAGCTTCATGTCGGCGATCACCTTGGGGCGCAGCAGGCTGACCGTGTAGCTCGCAGTCGAGTTGCGGAAGCCGGGATGGAACTCCTCGGTGACGCAGGCGCCGCCGACAATGTCGCGCCGTTCGAGCACGCGGACCTTCATGCCGGCGCGGGCGAGATAGAAAGCGCAGGTGAGGCCGTTGTGGCCGCCACCGATGATGATCGCGTCGTAGCGGTTGGACATTGGATTTCTTCCCTTGATGTTCTGTTATGCGCCCCTTGCGGAGCTTGATATCAGGCCTTCGACCACCCCGCCGGCGGGGCCTTGTGCAGCCTTGCCTCGGGGGTCAGCGCGCGGATCTTGCGGGCAAAGCTGCGCAGGCAGACCTCGCTCTTGCCGATGGGGCCGGCGCCGTACGTGTCGGAGGCCATGCCTTGCTGCACGCGCTCGATCAGCCAGGTGTCTTCCTTGTTGACCACGCGGTTGATGCGCCAGTTGGCATAGCGCACCAGCTTCATGGTCCGGCTTTCATCGGGCAGCGCGAAGGCCATTTCGCGCAGCACGCAGGTGGTCGGGCTGATCGGCAGCCACTGCATGAAGTCGATCTGGTCGGCGTAGATATCAAAGGCGATATTGGGCCAGAGCTTGTAGTAGAGCCAGCGGCGCTGGCTTTCCTCGGGCAGGTGATCCACCCGCGGCAGATGTGTCTGGTAGAAGCGCTCCCAGAAGTTGCCGGAAGGCTTGTCGACCAGATCGCCCTTCAGGCGGTCCACCCAGTCGTCCGCGCCGATTTCATAGGACTTGCCGAAGATGCGCACGAGGCCGTCATGCGCGACGGGGATGTGGAGGTTATCGGAATAGTTGTCGCCGACGTTCTTCCAGTTGACGTCGCGGGGGCGCAGCCGGGTTTCACTGATCGTGCGCATGTCCGCAAAGCGGTAGGGCGCAACCTCGGCTTCGTAGGGCGCCATCATTTCGCCCACGGTCGGGAACACGCCGGGCTTGAGGCACACGAACACGAAGCCGTGCCACACCTCGAGCGCGACGGGGGCGAGGCCGTTTTCTTCCAGCTTCAGCGCGGGATAATCGCCCTTCATCGGAACCCCGGTAAGGCGGCCGTCGGTTTCGTAGACCCAGGCGTGATAGGGGCAGACGAGCTTCTTGGCGCAGCCCTTGCCGCCCTCCACCAGCCGCATCGCGCGGTGGCGGCAGACATTGGTAAAGGCGCGCAGTTCCATGTCGTCGCCGCGCACGACGATCACGCTTTCGCCGATATAATCGATCGTGCGCCAGTCGCCGGGCTTGGCGAGGTCGCTGACATGGCAGACGATCTGCCACGAAGGGCGGATCACCCGCTCCATTTCCAGCGCATGGTATTCGGGATCGGTGTAGAGCCAACCCGGAAGGCTCCAATCGGCATCGGGATCATGTTCGGCCGCCGAAAGGGCCGCGATGACAGACTGGTGGCCCATGCCGAATCTCCGGGGGTCGAAATTGCTTGTTGGACGATCGTACAACAACAGATAGGATGTGCAAGATGAAAGCGCCCGCCTTCCGCCGCATCGAACCCGACGCGCGCCGCCTTGCGCTGATCGAGGCGTGCGCGCGCGTGCTGGCCCGGCTGGGCGCAGCGGGCGCAAGCGTGCGGGCGATAGCGGTGGAGGCCGGGGTCTCGCCCGGTCTGGTCGGCCACTATTTCAGCGGAATCGAAGCGCTTGTCGCGGCGACTTACGCGCATGTCGAAGAGCGCGTGAACGAGGCGATCGATCGCGCCGTGGAAGCCGCGGGCCCCGCGCCGCGCGCGCGGCTGGATGCTTTCGTGACCGCGAGCTTCGCGCCCGGTATCGCCGATCCGCAGCTGCTCGCCACCTGGATCGCGTTCTGGAGCCTCGTCACCGCGCGGCCCGCGATTGCCGCGCAGCACGACGAGCAATATTCGGGATCACGCGCGCGGCTGGAAGCGCTTCTGGGGGCCTGCGGGATTCCGGCAGAGCGTCAGCGCCGCGATGCCATCGCGGTTTCGGCGCTGGTCGACGGGCTGTGGCTGGAACTGTGCCTTTCGCCCGGCTGCTTCACGGCCGAGGAAGCGGGCGCCATCGCGCGCCGCTTCCTCGATACCCTTACTTCGCCAGATCGGTAAGAAGCGACAGGTAATAGGTCACGCCGGGGCGGATATTCTCCAGCCGGACGCGTTCGTTGAGGCCGTGCGAGAATTCCTCGCTGTCCTTGGTGAACGTGGAGCTCGCGCCATAGGCCGGGATGCCGAGGCGGCGGAAGTACATGCTGTCGGTCGCGCCGGAGCTTTGCGAGGGGACGACGGCGAGGTCCTTGCCCCAGGCCTTGCGGATGGCCTTGGTGGAGGCCGCGACGAAATCTGCTCGCATGGGAGAGGCCGCGGTTTCGAACGAGCCTTCGGTGACATCGATCAGCTTCACCTCGGGCTGGTTCACCACCTTGGCGAGCTCGTCCATGATTTCCGCCCGGGTATGGCCGGGGAAGATGCGGCAGTTGATGTAGGCGGCGGCGCGCTGGGGCAGCGCATTGAGCGCATGGCCGGCATCGGCCATGGTCGGCACGCAAGTGGTGCCCACCTTGCCCACCGTGGCGGGATTGGCGCGCAGGACGGCGATGGCATTCTCATCGGTGATGCTGGCGGCAAAGGCGCGCATGGCGGCCGCGATCTTCGGATCGGCCTCGAACGGAGCGGCCTGCGTGAAATAGGCCTTGGTCAGCGCATTCTGTTCGGCCGGGAACTTGTAGGCACCGACTTTGACCAGCGCCTGTGCCAGTTGCACGATGGCGTTTTCCGGGCGCGGAGCGGAGCTGTGGCCGCCGGGGTTGGTGACCTCGAGCTTGAAATCGGCGTAGGTCTTCTCGGCGCCGTCCCACACCCAGTAGAGCGGCTTGCCGGTCGCCTCGTCCAGCTTGCCGCCGCCGGCATCGGCATTGATGACGAGTTCGGCGTTCTTCAGCTTTTCGGACAGGAGCCCGGTGGTCTTCATCACCGTTTCCTCGTCACCCGAAAACTCGATGACGATGGTGCGGCGCGGCTTGAAACCGGAGCGGCGCAGCTCGATCAGCGAGGAAACCGCAACGGCGCCGTTGAACTTCATGTCGGTCGCGCCGCGGCCATAGAGAATGCCGTCCTCGACCACGGGCGTGAAGGGATCGCGCTTCCAGTCCGACGGCTTCGCCTCGACCACATCCATGTGGCCGGAGATGACCAGCGGCTTCAGCTTGGGATCGGAGCCGGGCCAGGTGGCGATGATGTAGGCGGTGTCGTCAACCGGGGTGATCTCGATATCGCTGTCCTTCCAGCCGCCCGCCAGCAGCGCCTGCTTGTAGAGCTTGGCGACGTCGATGGTGCGGTTGTTCTCTCCGCGCACAGAGCGGATGGCGATGGACTTGGTTGCCAGATCAAGCACTTGCGCTTCGGCGGCGGGATAACCGGCCGGCGCGGCGGCAAGCGCCGGAAGCGGGGACAGTGCGAGAACGGAAGCGATGGCGATACGAGAAAGGGACATGGCGTTGTGGGACTCCTGAGGTGGAGCCTTGCTGGCCATGTCTGCCGGGCGGCGCAAGATGTTTTGTTGCGCCTTGTGCCGGGTGGGCGAGGCACCGGGGCCCATCCCACACCCCTCCCGCGTGCGGGAGGGGTGTGGGGTCGGCAATCAGCCCTTGACCTTGGTCACGTCGAAAGTTTCCAGCCCCGGCTTGAAACTCTTCTCGTCGAGGAACTGGCGGGTGGCTTCCTTGCGCGCGGCTGCGCCGCCGAAGCTGTGCAGCGCTTCCTGCGCGCGGATCTGGTATTCGAGGCCGTTGTCGTAGGTCATGTCGACCATGCGGCGCATCGTCCACTTGGTGGCGCGCAGGGCGTGGCTGTCCTTCTTCTTGAGGACGTTGGCGATCTCCAGCACGCGCTCGCGCAGCTTCTCGGCCGGCACAGCCTCGGTCACGAGCCCCTGCTCCTCGGCCTGCTTGCCGGAGAGGTTCTCGCCCATCATCGCGTGGTACATCGCCTTGCGGAAGGGCATGAGTTCCTGCGCCACCTTGGACGCGCCGCCGCCCGGGAGGATGCCCCAGTTGATTTCGGAAAGGCCGAACTGCGCGTCCTCGCTGGCGATCGCGATATCGCAGCCGAACAGCGGGCCGTAGCCGCCACCGAAGCACCAGCCGTTGATCATTGCGATCGTGGGCTTTTCATACCAGCGCAGGCGTTCGAACCAGCCGTAGCTTTCGCGCTGGGACTTGCGGATCGCGCCGAGACCGAGCGCCTCGGTCTCGCGGAAGTATTCCTTGAGGTCCATGCCCGCGGTCCAGGCTTCACCCTCGCCGGTCAGCACGAGCACGCGCACGTCGTCACGGAACTCGAGCTCTTCCAGCACCGCCTTCATGCGGCGGTTGAGCTTGGGGCTCATGCAATTGCGCTTCTCCGGCCGGTTGAAGGCCACCCAGGCGATGCCGTCCTCGACGCAATAGGCGACGGTATCTTCTTCGCTGCGCTCGGGCTTCGGGGCCATCGGGGTCTGGTCGGTCACTGCGGGTCCTCTCGGGTCAAACAGGCTTGTTGGTTATGCTGTATAACACTTTCTGAGTCGGTGCAACGTGGCCCCAAAAGTTCCGACACGCGGTCAGATGCCGCCCTCCGGATGGTTTCAACCGCAACGGACCCAAAACCTGCACGAAAGGACAGGGGGCCGGAGAAACCGCCCGCGAACCCCCACCGCATACGAATGCAGCAATTGATAATAATGCAAAATTCGTTCGCTGAAATCGCTTGAAACGGCGCTTTTGCGTGCATAAATTGCAATTATTGCAACTGCCAACTCGCGTTTCGCACTTGCGAAGACTCGGGGTCGAGCGCAGTACGAGCAGGCCTTTCAGGCATCCTCTCCCAAACTTTCAAAGGGCCATCCGGCAACGGGTGGCCCCTTTTTTTGGTCTGGTTTTGGAGGCTCGCGTCAGGCCTGACCTTGCTGAGCGCGAACACATTTGCGAATGAAACGCCATGAAGCGATATTGGCTCATCCTTTTCGCTATCGCAGCCATACTCTCAGGCCTGATCTACCGTCACCAGGCTCGGCCCTTTTCGGAAGCGGAATGGACCGCGGACTGGGATGGTGGGCCAGATCGCGATAGCCGAGAGTATCAGGCTTCGATTGCCGCTGGGCGAAGGCTGGCCAGTGATCGCCAAGACGCGGCTTTCGTCGAAGCTGCACTTCTGTTTGTTTTCGTTGTTTCCATTGGTGTGGTTTGGCGAGTGGGGAGCGGGAGCTTAGCAAGGCGTAAGCAATAGCGTTCTTATGCCCTCTCTCCTTCAGGGAAGAGGGTTTTTCTCACCCGTGCGGCAGGATCACCGTGCGCCCGATCACACGCCGCTCGCGCATCGCGAGGTAGGCCTCGCGCCAATCGGCGAGCGGCACGGCGGAATGGACATGCGGGCGGATGCGGCCTTCCTCGGCAAGGCGCATCACCGCAGCCATGTCCTCGCGGCCGCGTTCGGGGAACCGGCGACCATATTCGCCCGCGCGCACGCCGACGACCGAGAAGCCCTTGATCAGCGGGATATTGGTCCGCACCTCCGCGATGCGCCCGCCGGCAAAACCCACCACCAGCAGGCGACCACCGAACGCGGTGTAGCGGCAAGCCTCGTCGAACACGTCGCCGCCAACAGGATCGTAGACAAGGTCCGCGCCGCGCCCGCCGGTGAGTTCGAGGACTTGCTCGCGAATGCCAGTCGGGCCGGCGAGGACATGATCGGGCGCATAGAGGCGCTGCACCGCCGCGCGCTTTTCGGCGCTGGAGGCGACGGCGATGACCGTGAGGCCGAGCGCCTTGCCAAGATCGACCGCGGCAAGACCCACCCCGCCCGCCGCGCCGTGGACCACCAGCGTCTCGCCCGGCTGGGCCTGACCGATGCGCGCGATGGCGGTGTAGGCGGTGATGTAGGCGGCGCGCAGGGCGGCACCCTCGGCAAAGGACAGCGCCGCCGGGAGCGGGGTGAGCGCGGCGTCGGCGTAGACGCCGTATTGCACCACGGCGCCCGTCAGGGTGGCGATGATGACCTTGTCGCCCGCCTGCCAGCGGCTCCCCTCGCCCGGCCGGACGACCACGCCGGCCGCTTCCATGCCGGGCACGAAGGGCAGCGGGGGTTTGGCCTGATAGAGCCCCTCGGTCATCAGCAGGTCGGGAAAGCCAAGCGCGGCGGCCTCGACGCGGACCAGCGCCTGCCCCGGGCCCGGCTGCGGCACGGGCCGCGGCGCCAGCGCGACGCCAGCCAGATCGGGGGCCAGCGCCTGTACTTCCAGAACCTGCATTGCGGCTGGCACGGCATCGGTCATCGGCGCAAATCCTCTCGTTTCCGGTCTCGCCGGGTTTCTATGCGAAGGGAGCGGCGCAGCTGCAATCGTATTCCTGCAAGATATTCCTGCCGCAGCAGGGCTCGCCGCTTCTGATCGCTTGCGGCGGGCGGCATCCCTCGCCTAGGTTCAACCCAGTAAGGCCGGGGGAGGCTGGACAGCGAACGGGCCATTCGGGGCCGAGGGCCGCACAAGACGCCCCGCGCCTCGCCATGCCCGGCAGGTGGAGTGATGTTCCGTGCGCCTCGACGAGAGAGACCAGACAGCCGGCGGTGCCAGCTCCGACATGCAGGCCCATATCCTCGATGTGCTCCGCCACCGCGTGGGCAAGGACGTCCATTCCGCCACCCCGCACGACTGGTTCACCGCCACCGTCCTCGCGCTGCGCGACAAGGTGATCGACCAGTGGATGGAATCCACGCACCGCACCTATGAGGCGGGCGGCAAGCGGGTCTATTACCTCAGCCTTGAATTCCTGATCGGCCGCCTTCTGCGCGATGCGCTCTCCAACATGGGGCTGACGCGCGAGATGGAAAAGGCGCTGCGCTCCTACGGCTTCGATCTTTCGGTGATCGAGGATCTGGAGCCCGACGCGGCGCTCGGCAACGGCGGGCTCGGGCGGCTCGCGGCTTGCTTCATGGAAAGCCTCGCCAGCCTCGACATCCCCGCCTACGGCTACGGCATCCGCTATGTGAACGGCATGTTCCGCCAGCGGCTCGATGATGGCTGGCAGGTGGAACTGCCGGAAACCTGGCTGAGCCACGGCAACCCTTGGGAATTCGACCGGCGCGAGAGCGCCTACCGCATCGGCTTCGGCGGCGAGGTGGTGGACAAGGGCGACCGGGTCGAGTGGATCCCGGCCGAGCAGGTCGAAGCCTCCGCGGTCGACACCCCGGTGGTCGGCTGGCGCGGCAAGCGGGTCAACACCCTCAGGCTCTGGACCGCGAGCGCGCTCGATCCCATCCGCCTCGATGCCTTCAACGCGGGCGACTACGCGGGCGCGCTCGCCGAGGAAGTGCGCGCCGAGACGCTGGTGCGCGTGCTCTATCCGGCGGATTCCAGCCCCGCCGGGCAGGAGCTGCGGCTCCGGCAGGAGTACTTCTTCACCTCCGCCTCGATCCAGGACATCGTGCGCCGCCACGTGCAGACCTACGGCGATATCGCAAGCCTGCCCGACAAGGCCGCGATCCAGCTGAATGACACGCACCCGGCGGTCGCGGTCGCCGAGATCATGCGGCTGCTGGTCGATGTCCACGGGCTCGATTTTGGCGAAGCCTGGGACCTCACGCGGCGCACTGTCGGCTATACCAACCACACCCTGCTGCCCGAGGCGCTGGAAAGCTGGCCGCTGCCCCTGTTCGAGCGGCTGCTGCCGCGCCACATGCAGATCATCTACGCGATCAACAGCCGCGTGCTGCGCGAGGCACGCAAGAGCGGGCTCGATGACCGCGCGATTGCCGCGATCAGCCTGATCGACGAGGGCGGCGAGCGGCGGGTGCGCATGGCGAACCTCGCCTTCGTGGGCGCGCACAGCGTCAACGGGGTGGCGGCGCTCCACACCGATCTGATGAAGTCGACGGTTTTTGCCGATCTCCACGCGCTCTACCCCACGCGGATCAACAACAAGACCAATGGCGTGACCCCGCGCCGCTGGCTGCAGCAGTGCAACCCGGGGCTGACGGGCGTGATCACCGATGCGATCGGCCCGGGTTTCCTCGATGATGCGGAGAAGCTGGCCGAGCTCAATGCCTTGGCCGGCGATGCCGCGCTGGGCGAGCGGATCGCGGAAGTAAAGCGCGCCAACAAGGTCGCGCTCGCGGCCTATGTGCGCCAGACGATGGGCCTCCGGCTCGATCCCGATGCGCTGTTCGATGTGCAGATCAAGCGCATCCACGAATACAAGCGTCAGCTGCTGAATCTTGTCGAGACGGTGGCGCTCTACGACCAGATCCGCAGCCACCCGGAGCGCGACTGGGTGCCGCGGGTCAAGATTTTCGGCGGCAAGGCGGCTTCGAGCTATCACAATGCCAAGCTGATCATCAAACTGGCGAGCGACATCGCGCGGCGGGTGAACGCCGATCCTTCGGTGGGCGGGCTGCTCAAGGTGGTGTTCCTGCCAAACTACAACGTGTCCAAGGCCGAGCGGATCATCCCTGCGGCAGACCTTTCGGAGCAGATCAGCACCGCGGGCATGGAAGCCTCGGGAACCGGCAACATGAAGTTCGCCTTGAACGGCGCGCTCACCATCGGCACGCTCGACGGCGCGAATGTCGAGATCAAGGACCGCGTGGGGGACGACAATATCGTGATCTTCGGCCTCACCGCCGATGAGGTCGCCGAAAAGCGCGCCGGAGGATACAATCCCCGCGCCGTGATCGAGGCGAGCCGCGAATTGCAGCAGGCGGTCTCCGCCATCGCAACCGGCGTGTTCTCGCCGGATGACCCCACCCGCTATGCCGGGCTGATGGGCGGCATCTATGACCACGACTGGTTCATGGTCGCCGCCGATTTCGACAGCTACCACGCCGCGCAGCGCCGGGTGGACCGCTTGTGGGAAGATCAGGCGGGCTGGCGCGAAAAGGCGATCCGCAACATCGCCAATGTCGGCTGGTTTTCCTCCGACCGCACCATCGGCGAATATGCCCGCGAGATCTGGGGAGTGAGTCCGGCGTGATTTGGGCGACCTCATGAAGCCCTCCCCCGCCGCGCTAGAGGCCCTGCTGAACGGGACCCACGCCGATCCTTTCGCCTTGCTGGGGATTCACGAGGGGCCGGGCGGCGCGTTCGCCCGTGCGGTGCTGCCGGGGGCGGAGACGGCGCAGGCGCACGCGCTTGATGGCAAGGTGCTGGGCACGCTGACGCGGATCGACGCGCGCGGCCTGTTCGAGGGCACGGTCAAGGGCCCGCGCCAGCCGGTGAAGTATCGCTGCACGGCGGCAGGGCACGAATGGTGGGTGACGGACGCCTATTCGTTCGGCCCGGTGCTGGGGCCGCTCGACGATTTCCTGATCGCCGAGGGCACGCACCTCAGGCTGTTCGACAAGCTCGGCGCGCATGTGATCGAGCACGAAGGCGCGAAAGGCGTCCATTTCGCGGTCTGGGCGCCCAATGCCGAGCTCGTCTCGGTGGTCGGCGATTTCAACGATTGGGACGCACGCCGGCACCCGATGCGCCGCCGCGCCGATATCGGCGTGTGGGAAGTGTTCCTGCCCGATATCGAGGCCGGGCGCGCCTACAAGTATCGCGTGGTCGGCCCGGGCGGCGCGGTGCAGCCGCTGAAGGCCGATCCCTTCGCCTTCCGCTCCGAACTCAGGCCCGCCACCGCCAGCGTGATCGACGCGCCCGATGCGCATGAATGGGGCGATGCGGCACACCGGGCAAGCTGGGCCACGACCGATCCGCGCCGGGTGCCGATATCGATCTATGAAGTGCATCCGGGATCGTGGCGGAAACCGGGTGATGGCCGGGAGTTCTATTCGTGGGACGAACTGGCCGACCGGCTGATCCCCTACGTGGTCGAGATGGGCTTCACCCATATCGAATTCCTGCCCGTCTCCGAGCATCCCTTCGATCCCAGCTGGGGCTACCAGACGACCGGGCTATTCGCACCGTCAGCCCGCTTCGGCGAGCCCGAGGGCTTTGCCCGCTTCGTCGACGGGGCGCACCGGGCGGGCGTGTGCGTGCTGATCGACTGGGTGCCGGCACACTTCCCGGTCGATGCGCACGGCCTTGCACGGTTCGACGGCACGCATCTTTACGAGCACGCCGATCCGCGCCTCGGCTTCCATCCGGATTGGCAGACCGCGATCTACAACTTCGGGCGGCGCGAGGTGCTGAGCTTCCTCGTCAACAACGCGCTCTACTGGGCCGAGCGCTATCATGTGGACGGCCTGCGCGTCGATGCGGTCGCGTCGATGCTCTACCGCGATTACAGCCGCAAGGACGGCGAGTGGATCCCCAATGCCGAAGGCGGGCGTGAGAACTGGGAGGCGGTGGCCTTCCTTCAGGCGATGAACCGCGCGGTCTATGCCAGCCACGCCGGGTTCCTGACCGTGGCGGAGGAATCGACGAGCTGGCCGGGCGTGACGCTCCCCACCGATGCGGCAGGCCCCCCGCGCGGCGGTCTCGGCTTCGGCTTCAAGTGGAACATGGGCTTCATGCACGATACGCTCGCCTACATGGCGCGCGATGCGGTGCACCGTCGCTATCACCACGACGAGATCACCTTCGGGCTGATGTACGCCTTCAGCGAAAACTTCGTGCTGCCGCTGAGCCATGACGAAGTGGTCCACGGCAAGGGCTCGCTGCTCGGCAAGATGAGCGGCGCGGATGCCTGGCAGAAGTTCGCGACCTTGCGCGCCTATTACGGGCTGATGTGGGGCTATCCGGGGAAGAAGCTGCTGTTCATGGGGCAGGAGTTTGCCCAGGGGCGCGAATGGAGCGAGGCGCGCGAGCTTGACTGGTATCAGCTCGACCTTGCCGAGCACGCCGGGGTGCAGCGCTGGGTCAAGGACCTCAACCACGCCTACCGCACCCTGCCCGCACTCCACGCCCGCGATTGCGAGGGCGAGGGTTTCGAGTGGCTGGTGGTCGATGATGCCGCCGCCTCGGTCTTTGCCTGGGCGAGGCTGGCGCCGGGCGCGCCGACGGTGGTCGTCGTCAGCAACATGACGCCGACGCTGCATGGGCAATACCGCCTGCCCTTCCCGCAAGACGGCACGTGGCGCGAGGCGCTCAACAGCGATGCGGGGCTTTATGGCGGGTCGGGCCAGGGCAATCTGGGCGGCGTGACGGCGCAGCACGGCGCGGCGCTGGTCGTCCTGCCGCCGCTGTCGACCGTGATGTTCGTGTTCGAAGGGTAACGAAAAAATTCGTAGCAACGGGGGAGTCTGGCGATGAGAGATACCTACGCACAGCCGCTGGCGCGTGATGCCATGGCCTATGTTCTGGCAGGCGGGCGCGGCAGCCGCCTGTGCGAACTGACCGACAACCGCGCCAAGCCGGCGGTCTATTTCGGCGGGGTCAGCCGGATCATCGATTTCGCGCTGTCGAACGCGATCAATTCGGGCATCCGCCGCATTGGCGTCGCCACGCAGTACAAGGCGCATTCGCTGATCCGCCACATGCAGCGCGCGTGGAACTTCATGCGGCCCGAGCGCAACGAGAGCTTCGACATCCTCCCCGCCTCGCAGCGCATTTCCGAGCATGCGTGGTATGAGGGCACGGCGGACGCGGTCTACCAGAACCTCGACATCATCGCGAGCCATGCGCCCAAGTACATGGTCATCCTCGCGGGCGATCACATCTACAAGATGGACTACGAGCTGATGCTGCAGCAGCACGTCGCGACCGGCGCGGACGTGACGATCGGCTGCCTCGTGGTGAAGCGCGAGGAAGCCAAGGGTTTTGGCGTGATGGCGGTCGATGCCGCCAGCGTGATCACCGATTTCGTCGAGAAGCCCGAGGACCCGCCCGCGATCCCCGGCGATCCCGAGCATTCGCTGGCTTCGATGGGCATCTACGTGTTCGAGACGAAGTTCCTGTTCGAGGCGCTGCGTCGCGATGCGGAAGACCCCAATTCCAGCCGCGATTTCGGCAAGGACATCATCCCCTACATCGTGAAGAACGGCAAGGCGGTGGCGCACCGCTTCACCGACAGCTGCATCCGCGCAGCCGAGGAAATCGGCGAATACTGGCGCGATGTCGGCACGGTCGACGCCTATTTCGAGGCGAACCTCGATCTGACGGACGTCGTTCCGAAGCTCAACATGTATGACCGCGACTGGCCGATCTGGACCGATCAGGTCGTCGCCGCGCCCGCCAAGTTCGTCCACGATCAGGACGGGCGGCGCGGCATGGCGATTTCCTCGCTGATCTCGCAGGATTGCATCGTCTCGGGCGCGATCGCCCGCCGCTCGCTGCTGTTCACCGGCGTGAAGATGGGCTCGTTCTCCAGCGTCGATGAGGGCGTGATCCTGCCCTATTGCAACATCGGGCGCGGCGCGCGGCTCAGCCGCGTGATCCTCGATTCAGGCGTGCGCATTCCGGAAGGGCTCGTGGTGGGCGAGGACCCGATCCTCGACGCCAAGCGCTTCCGCCGCACCGAAAGCGGCGTGTGCCTGATCAACAAGGCGATGATCGAGCGGCTGAAGTGATGGGGGCTGCGTATGTGGCTGCCCGCCCCCAACCCCTCCCGCAAGCGGGAGGGGAGAATGACGCGACAGGTTTGCAGTCCCCCTCCCGCTTGCGGGAGGGGTTAGGGGTGGGCGCAGCATGACCCTCAACGTCCTCTCCGTCGCCTCCGAAGCCGTGCCACTGGTCAAGACCGGCGGCCTCGCCGACGTGGTGGGCGCGCTGCCCGAGGCGCTGGACCCGCACGGCGTGGCCATGACGACAATGCTGCCGGGCTATCCGGCGGTTGTGGCCACGCTCGGCAAGAAACCCAAGGTGCTCCACAAGTGGGACAGCCTGCTGGGCGAACCGGCGCGGCTGCTGGCGGGCAAGATCGGTACCCACACGCTGCTCGTGCTCGATGCGCCGGGGCTTTTTGCGCGCGGCGGTGGGCCTTATGGCGATGCCACCGGGCGCGACTGGGCGGACAACTGGAAACGCTTCGCCGCATTCGGCCGCGCGGCGGCGGATCTGGCGGGGGGCGCGGTGAAGGGCCTTTCGTTCGATCTCGTCCATGCGCACGATTGGCAGGCGGGGATGACGCTGGCCTATCAGCGGTTCGCGCCGGCAGGGCCGCAGCTGCCCTCGATCATCACCATCCACAACATGGCGTTTCAGGGGCACTACGGCGCGGACCTGTTCCCCGCGCTTGCCCTGCCGCCCGAGGCGATGGCGATCGACGGCATCGAATATCACGGCGGGATCAGCTTCCTCAAAGCAGGCCTCGCCTCGGCCAGCCGCATCACCACGGTGAGCCCGACCTACGCGCGCGAAATCCGCGAGCCGGGCTTCGGCATGGGCCTCGAAGGGCTCATCCGCGCGCGCGAAGCCGATGTCAGCGGGATCGTCAACGGGATCGACCCGGCCTTGTGGAATCCGGCCAGCGATGCGGCGCTCAAGGCGCCCTTCACGGCCAAGGCACTCGGCAAGCGCGCGGCGAACACGCGCGCGCTGGAGGCCGAATTCGGGCTCGAGCGCGGCGAAGGCCCGCTGTTCATCGTCATCAGCCGCCTCACCTGGCAAAAGGGGATGGACGTGCTGCTCGAAGCCTCCGACCACCTCGTCGGCATCGGCGGACGGCTCGCGCTGCTGGGTTCGGGCGATGCGGCGCTGGAGAGCGGCTTCCACGCCGCCGCCGCGCGCCATCCGGGCAGGATCGGCGTGCGCATCGGCTATGACGAGGCGCTTTCGCACCGCATGCTGGGTGGCGGCGATGCGATCCTTGTGCCGAGCCGGTTCGAGCCTTGCGGCCTGACCCAGCTCTATGGCCTCGCCTATGGCTGCGTGCCGATTGTGAGCCGCACCGGCGGCCTTGCCGATACGGTGATCGACGCCAACCTTGCCGCGCGGCAGGCAGGCGTGGCAACCGGCGTGCAGTTCGATGGGGTGCGGTATCAGACGCTCGCCGATGCCCTCACCCGCACGGTGCAGCTCTATCACCAGCGCAGTGTGTGGAGCGCGATCCAGCGCGCCGGCATGAAAGCCGATTTTTCCTGGGATGGCAGCGGCAAGGCCTATGCCGATCTCTACCAGAACCTTGTGGTGGCAGCATGATCCAGACAGTTTCGACAACACCCTTTGCCGATCAGAAGCCGGGCACCTCCGGCCTGCGCAAGAAGGTGCGGGTGTTCGCGCAGCCCAACTACGCCGAAAACTTCATCCAGTCGGTGTTCGATGCGGTGCAGCCCGAGGCGGGGTCGACGCTCGTGATCGGGGGCGACGGGCGCTATCACAACCGGACGGTGATCCAGACGGCGATCCGCATTGCTGCCGCCAATGGCTATGGCCGCGTGCTGGTGGGCCGGGGCGGCATCCTCTCGACCCCCGCCGCCAGCCACGTGATCCGCAAGTATGGCGCGAGCGGCGGGCTGATCCTTTCGGCCAGCCACAACCCCGGCGGGCCGGACGAGGACTTCGGCATCAAGTACAACATCGCGAACGGCGGCCCCGCGCCCGAAGCGGTGACCAATGCGATCTTCGCGCGGACCAAGGTGATCGACCGCTGGCTGACGGTGAACGCCGCCGACCTCGATCTCGACACACTCGGCACGCAGACCGTGGCGGGCATGACGGTCGAAGTGATCGACTCCGTGGCCGATTGGGCCGACCTCATGGAAACGCTGTTCGATTTCCCCGCGATCCGCGCGGCGGTGGCGGGCGGGCTCACCATGGCCTTCGATGCGATGCATGCCGTCACCGGCCCTTATGCCATCGAAGTGCTGGAAAAGCGGCTCGGCTTTGCAGCGGGCACGGTGCGCAACGGCGTGCCGCTGGAGGACTTCGGCGGGCACCATCCCGATCCCAACCGCGTCCATGCGCACGAACTGTTCGAGACGATGTTCGGCGCGCACGCGCCTGATTTCGGTGCGGCTTCGGATGGCGACGGCGACCGCAACCTGATCGTGGGCAAGGGCATCTTCATCACCCCGTCCGACAGCCTCGCGATGCTGGCGGCCAATGCGCACCTCGCGCCGGGGTATGCGGGGGGCCTCGCCGGGATCGCCCGCTCGATGCCGACCAGCGCGGCAGCGGACCGGGTGGCCGAGGCGCTGGGGATACCTGCGTTCGAGACACCGACGGGCTGGAAGTTCTTCGGCACGCTGCTCGATGCCGGAAAGGCGACGATCTGCGGCGAGGAAAGCGCCGGCACCGGTTCGGACCATGTGCGCGAGAAGGACGGCGTGTGGGCGGTGCTGCTGTGGCTCAACATTCTGGCCGCGCGCGGCGAGAGCGTGGAAGCCATCGCGCGGGCGCACTGGGCGAAGTTCGGCCGCAACTACTACGCGCGGCATGATTACGAGGCGCTGCCCAAGGACGTGGCCGAGGCGCTGATGGCGGCGCTGGAAGCCTCGCTGCCCATGCTGCCGGGCAAGGCCTTCGGCCCGCTGACGGTCGAGACGGCGGACAGCTTTGCCTATGACGATCCGGTCGATGGCTCGCACAGCGCCAATCAGGGGCTGCGCGTGCTGTTCGTCGGCGGATCGCGCATCGTCCTCAGGCTTTCGGGCACGGGCACCGAAGGCGCGACGCTGCGGCTGTACCTCGAGCGCTACGAGCCTGCCGGCGGCAACCTCGATGCCGATACCGATGCGATGCTGGGCGATCTGATCGCGGCGGCGGAGGCCATTGCCGGGATTGCCGCGCGCACCGGCCGGACGGCGCCCGACGTGATCACATGACACAGCTTTCGGTGCGCGCGCCGCGCGCCGAGGCGGTCATGCTCTGCCTGTTCAAAGGCGATGCCGAAACCCGCGTGCCAATGGTGCGCGCAGGCGATGCCTGGATTGCCGAGGCCCCTCCCCCCGGCACGCGGTATGGCCTCAGGGCCGAGGGCGAATGGGCGCCGGAGCGCGGGCTGTGGTTCGATCCCGCCAAGCTGCTGGTCGATCCGCGCGCTGTCGAGCTGGACCGGGCCTTCACCTACAGCCCGGCGCTCTCGGCCTATGGCGTCGATACCGCCGGGCTGGTGCCGCGCGCGGTCTGGCCGCATGCGCTGCCCGAAGTGACGCTCCAGCCGCCGGTGTTCCGACGCGGCGGGCTGATCTACGAAGTGAACGTGCGCGGGTTCACCATGCTGCACCCGGATGTGCCGGAAGCGCAGCGCGGCACGGTGGCGGCCTTGGCGCACCCCGCCGTGCTGGCGCATCTCGAAAAGCTGCATGTCAGCGCGGTCGAGCTGATGCCGATCACGGCGTGGATCGACGAGCGGCATCTTCCGCCGCTGGGTCTCCGCAATGCCTGGGGCTACAACCCCGTCGTGCCGATGGCGCTCGATCCGCGTCTCTGCCCGGGGGGCGTCGCGGAACTGCGCGAGACAGTGGCCGCGCTCCATGCCCGCGGGATCGGGGTGATCCTCGATCTCGTGTTCAACCACACCGGTGAAAGCGATGTCCTCGGCCCGGTGCTCAGCTTTCGCGGGCTCGACGACGCCGCCTATGCGCACAATGCCGATGGTTCGCTGATCAACGATACCGGCTGCGGCAACACGCTCGATTTCGCGAATCCGGCGGTGCGCGCGCTCGTGATCGAAAGCCTTCGCCATTTCGTGCAGCATTGCGGGGTGGACGGGTTCCGCTTCGATCTGGCGACCGTGATGGCGCGCGGGCCCGGCTTTGCGGCGGATGCGCCGATCTTTGCAGAAATCGCCGCCGATCCGTGGCTGGCGGACCGCGTGATGATCGCCGAGCCCTGGGATATCGGCCCCGGCGGCTATCAGCTGGGACGGTTTCCGCCGCACTGGCTCGAATGGAACGACCGCTACCGCGACGACGTGCGGCGGTTCTGGCGAGGGGACGCGGGGGTCGGTCTCCTCGCGACGCGGATCGCGGGTTCATCCGACATTTTCGGGCCGGACTGCCGCGCGGTGAACTACCTTGCCGCGCACGACGGGTTCACGCTCGCCGATACGCTCGCCTACGAAGAGCGGCACAACCACGCCAACGGCGAGGACAATCGCGACGGGCATGGCGAAAACTTCAGCTGGAACAACGGTGTCGAGGGGCCGAGCGACGATCCTGCCGTCCGCGCGCGCCGTGCCGCGCTGGCCCGTGCCATGCTGGGCACGCTGTTCGTCTCGACCGGCACGATCATGCTGACGGCGGGCGACGAGTTCGGCCGCAGCCAGCAGGGCAACAACAATGCCTACGCGCAGGACAACGCCCTGACCTGGATCGACTGGGCGCACCGCGACCGCGCGCTGGAGGACCATGTGGCGGCGCTGGCGGCCTGGCGGGCCGGGCAGGACCTGGCGCAGTTTCCCGAAGGCGGCGCGTGGCAGGCGCTGGACGGCGCACCGATGGATGCCGCGCGCTGGGAAGACCCGGCGACGCAGGGGTTCAGCTGGCGGCAACAGGGTGAGACGGCGCGACCGACGGGATTGCGGATCGATCGCGCCGCCCCTCATGCCGGGCCCGGTGAGGGTGCCGAGCCTGGGCCTTGCTCAGGCGCGCTGCCAGAGTAGCGCCTGATCGAAGTCCTCGCGCTGGACTGCCGGCGCGCGCGGGGTATCCTGCACCACCGGCAGCGGCTGCGGCAGCAGCGTGTTGAGCAGCAGGCGGCCGAACGCCCAGTCGCCCAGCCCGGAAGCCGCATTGATGTGCCCCGCCTCACCCGCATCGGCCAGCCGCGCACCCCAGCGCCGCGCGAGGCTGCGGGCCTGCGCCATCGTCAGATAGGGATCGTTGCGGCTGGCAACGAGCACCGTGGGAAACGGCAGCGCGCTTTCCGGCACCGGGGCGAAGCGCGTCAGCCGCCGGTCGAGCGGGCGCTCCTCGACATCGGGCGGCGCGACCAGCAGCGCGCCGACTACCTTGCCGCCTTCCACCGGTCCGCCCGGCCGCTCATACTCTGCCCACCACGCCACCGCGAGGCAGCCGAGGCTGTGCGCGGCGAGCACGACCGGCCCTTCCGCGCGCTGGATCGCGAGGTTGAGCTTGTTCACCCAGGTGTTGCGGTGCGGATCCTCCCACAGCCCGAGATCGACCCGGCGGCATCCCGGCAGACGTGCTTCCCACTCCGTCTGCCAGTGGCCGGGGCCGGAATTGCCCAGGCCCGGAACGGTGAGGATCACGGGTGGAGAGGCATTGTTCAAACTGTTGATTTCATGGGCCATAATACATCTCCGAGAGAAGAATGGCCGGTCGACTCGGTGCACGTCCCGACGCATCTGACTTTAACTCAACATTTTTGATAGACAATCGCCGTGCGATGAAGTGCGCGGGGAATTGGCCGATCTGTGGCCGACAGCCCCGCGCTTGTGGTTTGATCGCGCGGCTGCCATGTCCTCGCCGCAGTTGGCGGGCACAAGGCACCGCAAGAGGTCGATCGGAAACCACGCGCAGAAGGGCCACAGCCATGAAGACAATCGTCAGCGCGGTGCGGGTGCGACTTGCGGCGGCGCAGCATGTGGTGATACCGGCGCGCGGATGACTGCTTCCGCGCCTTCTTCTGCTGTTTCCGCGCGGCGGCTGCCGGAAAAGCGGCTCGTCGTATCGATCCACGACGTTTCGCCGCGGTTCGAACGCCAGGTCGATGCCCTCGCCGAACGGTTGGCGCGGCATGTCGGCCCGGCCAATTTCGCCATGCTGGTGATCCCCGATCATTGGCGCGGCGCGCCCATCGCGGGCAACGCGGCCTTTGCCGCACGCCTGCGCGGCTGGGCGGATCAGGGCATCGAGATGTTCCTCCATGGCTGGAGCCACAAGGACGAGACCCCGGCGACCGAGGGCCTTGCCGCGATCAAGGGCAAGCACATGACCGCCGGCGAGGGCGAGTTCCTCAACCTCCCCCATGCCGAGGCTCTGGCGCGCATGCGCGACGGGCGTGCGCTGGTGGAAGACGTGATCGGCCGCCCGGTGGCAGGCTTCATCGCGCCGGCCTGGCTCTATGGCGAAGGCGCCCATGCGGCGCTGCGTGAGCTCGGCTTTGCGCTGGCCGAAGACCACATGAAAGTTTGGCGCCCGGCCAGCGGCGAGGTGCTGGCCAAGGGCCCGGTGATCACCTGGGCCAGCCGCAGCAAGGCGCGCATCGCCAGCTCGCTTTTTGCCGCCGCGCTGGGCCGGGCCGCCCTGCCCTTCACCCGCACGATCCGCGTCGCGGTCCATCCGGGCGACACCACAGTGCCCGCGCTGCTCGACAGCATCGACCGGACCCTCGCGCGCTTCGTGCGCACCCACACGCCCTCGCGCTATGCGGCGCTGGGGAGCGCCGCATGAATGCGCTGGCGCCCGAGGGGCTGCGCACCGCGGCAGAAACACCGCCGCCGCTGCGCATCCTGACGTTCCTGCACAGCTTCGAACCCGGCGGGGTCGAGCGCGTGGCGCTGCGGCTGCACGAGGCGTGGCGCGCGCAAGGGCGCGATGCGCGGCTGGTTATGGGGCGCACGGCAGGCGCGATGAAACGCGAGTGGCCCGATCTGAACAAGGGGGGGCTCGGCTACGAGATCCTCGGCAGCGAGCGCATCCCGAGCTCGGGGTGGGAAACGCTGTGGATGATCATCCACCTGCCCCGCGCGATCCGGCGGATCCGGCCCGACGTGCTGTTCTGCGCGGGCAATTCCTATACCATCGTGGCGGTGATGATGCGGGTGCTGCTGGGCAAGGCCTGCCCGCCGGTCGTCGCCAAGATCAGCAACGACCTCACCCGCAGCGATCTGCCCGCCCCGGCCCGGCCGTTCTACCGGCTGTGGTTGCGCATCCAGGGCCGGATGCTGGATCGGCTGGTCGGCATGGCGCCGCCGATGCGGGCGGAGATCGGCACCCTGATGGGCGCGGACAACGCACGGATCGCGGTGATCGACGATCCCTCGCTGGCCGAGGCGGATATCCAGCGCCTTGCCGCCGCGCGTGCAGAAGCGCGGGCCGCGCCGCAGGCGCCCGGACGGCGCTTCATCGCCATCGGCCGGCTCGCGGCGCAGAAGAATTTCGGCCTGCTGATCGATGCGTTCGCGCGCATGGCGGGTGAGCATGACCGTTTGGCCATCATTGGCGAAGGCGCCGCGCGCCGCGCGCTGGAGGCCCAGATCGAACGGCTGGGGCTGGCGGACAAGGTGCGTCTGCCGGGGCATGTCAGCCCGCTCGATGCCGAGCTGGCTGCCGCCGACGCGCTGGTGCTTTCTTCGGAATATGAAGGCGTTCCCGCCGTTGTTGCAGAAGCGCTGGCCGCAGGGCTGCCGGTGGTCGCAACGCGCTGCAGCGTCAGCATGGAAGACATGCTGGGGGGCGGCCGGTTCGGCCTGCTGGTGCCGGTAGGCGATGCGGCGGCGCTGGCCGGGGCCATGTCGGACATTGCCAAGTTGAAATTTGACGAAACCGCCGCGCGCGATCAATCACGCCGGTTCACCGTGGAGATAGCTTCGCATCGCTATCTCGCGCTGATGGAGGACCTCGCCCGTGCTTAACCCCGATGGCGAGGCGGGGCCCTCGAAGGATACGTCTCCCATGGTTCCACCCGAAGCGATGACAGAGACCCTGCCGCCGGTTCTGCCCACCGCGCTGCCTTCGTCCGCGCCGCTGGAGCGGTCCCTGCGCAAGTGGAGCGGCTGGATCGGTCCGGTCATCTCGATCGCCATTCTGGTTGCCGTCCTGTGGCAGCTGCGCAAGATCGACTGGGCGCAGGTCTGGTCGATCGTGCCGACATCCCCGTGGATCTGGCTCGTGCTCGCGGCGAGCTATTTCGCCGGTCCGGTCGCGGACTGGGTGATCTTCCGCAAGCTGTGGAGCATTCCGCTCTCGGGCATCTTCCCGCTGCTCAAGAAGCTGATCGGCAACGAACTGCTGCTGGGCTACGTCGGTGAAGTCTACTTCTACGATTGGGCGCGCCGCCACGTGAAGATGGAAGGCTCGCCGTTCGGCGCGGTCAAGGATGTCGCCATCCTCTCCGCGCTTGCCGGCAATATCATGACCGTGATGCTGCTGATCTTCACCTGGCCGATCATCAGCAAGCTGGGGCTTGGCGGCGCGGACAGCAGCGACGGGCACGTGCTGGCAACCTCGATCGGCGTCGTGCTGGTCACCAGCCTCGTGATCATGTTCTTCCGCAACGGCCTGCTCAGCCTCCCCCGCGCGGACCTCGGCTTCGTCTTCGTCGTCCACACCTTGCGCATCGTTGCCAATACCGGCCTTTCCGCGCTTGCGTGGCACCTCATCCTGCCCAGCGTGGGGATGGGGTCATGGCTCCTTTTCGCAACCGTTCGGCTCCTCCTGTCACGTCTTCCGCTCATTCCCAATAAAGACATCGCGTTTGCCGGGATCTCGACGCTGCTTGTCGGAAGTCAGGTTCAGACTAGCGACATGATTGCCATGATATCACTCCTTATCGTGGCGACGCATGTGGTGTTGTTCATTGGCTTGGTGCTGCTTGATCTGGTGCAGAAGGAGAAGAATGCATGAGGAAGGCCGTGCTCAGGGCGGGGTTACTTGGAACTGTGCTGGTGTTGCTTGCCGGCGCCGCGCCGATCCCCTCGTCGCCCGAACTCGGCAAGGCCGAAGGCCAGTGCCGACCGGGCGAGCCAGGCCCCGCCTTTCTGGTCGACATGATCGGCCTCAAGGACCGCAGAGGCCGCCTCAAGCTCGAGGTCTATCCGGCCAACGACACCGACTTCCTGGCCGACGACAACGTGCTGGTGATGGCGGGCAAGACCTTCCGCCGGGTCGAGGTGGCCGTCCCGTCCGATCCGGTGCCGCGGCTGTGCGTGCGCCTGCCGGGCCCGGGGACCTATGCCGTCACCGTGCTGCATGACCGCAATGCCGATCGCAAGTTCAGCCTGAGCCACGACGGGTTCGGCTTTTCGGCCAATCCCCAGCTCGGCTGGTCGAAGCCCAAGGCGGCCGCCGTAGCGGTCAATGCGGGCGGCGGGCTAACCACATTGCGTATTGTGATGAATTACCGTACCGGCCTGTTCTCGTTCGGACCGCTCAAACGGACGTAGGTGCCCTTCATGAAACTTGTCGATGTCTGCGCCTTCTACGCGCCCAAGGGTGGCGGCGTGCGCACCTACGTGGACCGCAAGCTCAAGGCCGGTGCGGCCATGGGCCATGAAGTCGTGGTCATTGCGCCGGGCGAGGAAGACCGCATCGAGGAACGCGGTCCGAATGCACGCATCGTCTGGCTCAAGAGCACGGTGTTCCCGCTCGATTTCAACTACCGCTACTTCAACGACGTGCCCGCGCTCTATGCCGCGCTGGACCGCGAGGCACCGGACATGGTCGAGGCCTCCTCGCCTTGGCGCAGCGCCAGCCTTGTCGGCGAATGGCCCGGCGAAGCGCCGCGCGCGCTGATCATGCATGCCGATCCGCTTTCGGCCTATGCCTACCGCTGGTTTGACGGCGTCGCGCCGCGCCCGGTGATCGACAAGGCGTTCGACCGCTACTGGCGCCACCTGCGCAAGCTCGACACCCAGTTCGACATGATCGTCAGCGCGAGCCAGGGCCTGTCGGACCGGCTCACGAAGGGCGGGCTGGCCGGTGTCGTCACCAACCCGATGGGCGTCGATCCGGGCGTGTTCGCGCCCGCGCACCGCGATGTGCGCCTGCGCAAGGGCCTGCTCGAACTGTGCGAGCTGCCCGAGGAGGCCACGCTGCTGATCGGCGTGGGCCGCTTCGCTCCGGAAAAGCGCTGGCCGATGCTGGTCGATGCCATCACCGCCGCCGGCACGCGCCGGCCGGTGGGCATGGTGCTGGCCGGGCAGGGCCGCGACCTCAAGGCGATCGAGAAGCGCATCGCGGGCAATCCGCATATCCGCATCCTTGCCCCGATCACCGACCGGGCCGAACTTGCCCGCGTGATGGCCAGCGCCGATGCGCTGGTTCATGGCTGCGAGGCGGAGACGTTCTGCATGGTTGCCGCCGAAGCCCGCGCCAGCGGCCTGCCACTGATCGCGCCGGACGAAGGCGGCGCCGCGGATCAGGCGCGCGCCTCTGCCGGGTGGATCTATGAATCCGCCAATGCCGCCGCCGCTGCGGAAACGATTGTGGAATATTGCATCGCCCGCGAAAGCGGGATCGATGGTCCGCGCGCCGAGATCCCTGCCCCGCGCGTGATGGACGACCACTTCGCCGAGCTGTTCGCCAGCTATGAACGGCTGGTACAGGACAACCGCAGCAAGCCCGGCCCGCGCCGCGCAGCCTGATCGCGCGCTCACTTTTCAGAATGATCGAACAATTTGATTGAACTTATCCGGATTTTCCGGAGCCTCGGACAGGCCTAAGACCGTTGCAACAGGACCGGACGACCTCTCGCCCGGTTTCGCTCGCAAAGGACTTCGCCATGACCACCACTACTGCCCCGGCCACCAACGAAACAGGCCACCTCCTCGCCGCCACCGGCCGCGTGCTGATTGCCGCCATTTTCGTGCTGAGCGGCATCGGCAAGATCGCCAATCCTGCGGCCACCATCGGCTATATCGCCAGCGCCGGCCTGCCCTTCGCGCCCGCCGCGCTGATCGCTGCGGCGCTGATCGAGATCGGCGGCGGGCTTGCCCTCATCGCGGGCTTTCGCACGCGGCTGGTGGCGCTCGTTCTGGCCGGGTTCAGCGTGGTCGCCGGGCTCGCCTTCCACGCGCATTTTGCCGACCAGAACCAGCTCATCCACTTCCTGAAGAACCTCGCCATGGCGGGCGGACTGCTGCAGGTCGCGGCATTCGGCCCGGGCCGCATCGCCCTCGACCGCCGCTGACCGCCGCCTCGCCCCTCACAATCGAAAACGGCGGCCGGATCGCTCCGGCCGCCGTCTTTCGTTTGTGCCCTCGGGCAGCGGATCAGAAGTTGACCGTCGCCTCGATGCCGTAGGTGCGCGGTGCGTTCCAGTTGCCGTAATCGCCCAGCACGGCGCCGTTCGCGTTCGAGCGGCGATAGACATAGGACGTGTTGAGCAGGTTGCGCGCCCAGCCCGCCACCGTCAGCTTCTGGCCGCCCTCGCCCATCCGGATATCGGCGAGCGCGATGCGACCGTTCACGACGAAGCTCTTGTCCGCCTTCACGTTTTCGTTGTCGAAGGTGTAGGCGGCATCGGCGAAGTTGCCATCGAGGTGCAGCTTCAGCGAGGTGCCGTTGCTGCCGATCGGGTAGTCATAATCGATCGTGCCCGAAAGCGCGTTCTTGGGCGTGTAGACGATATACACATCCTGGAAGATCTGCGCGGTGTTGGTCGGATCGATCTGCTGGTTGAGCTGCTCCTGCACCGTGTTGCGCGCCGGCGGCACCTTGGTGTCGGTGTAGACATACGAGAGACCGAGCGCGAGGCCATCGACCGGGCGCACGTTCAGATCGGCTTCCACGCCGCGGATCTTGGTGGTGCCGAGCGCGTTCACGGTTTCCAGCGTGTTGCGCACGGTGCCATCGGGCTGCGGCACGAAGAAGTTGAAATCGACCTGGCTGTTGTTGCGGTCCATGATGTAGCCCGCGAGGTTGAAGCGCACCTTGCGGTCGAACAGTTCGGTCTTGAGACCCAGTTCGTAGGACTTCACTTCTTCCGGCCCGAACGAGCGGTAGTTGAGGCTGCGCGAGCTGGCGCCGCCGGCACGGTAGCCGGTGGCGTACTTCGCGTAGACGTTCACACCCTGCGCCACGTCATAGGCCAAGACAGCAAGCGGATCGAACCGGTTGTTGTCCTGCTTGAACGTGAAGTTGGTCGCCGCACCGTTGACCGTGAACAGCGCGCCGTTCTTGCGGTCCGCGGTGTAGCGGCCGCCGAGCGTGATGTGCAGCGGGCTGATCGGTGTCCAGGTCGCCTGACCATAGGCGGCATAGCTCTTGGCATAGGCGATGCTGGCGCGCGCGGTGGTGGCGAGCGGATACTGGCTGGGATCGTTGATCGTGTAGCCGGTGGCGAGCTGGGTCACCGGATCGGAGACCCACTTGTTGGTGTTGGGCGTGCGGGCCGCATCGTTGGCGCGCTCGCTGAAGTAGTAGAGGCCAAGCACGTAGTCGACGTTGGCAAGGCTGCCCACTGCCTGCAGTTCCGTGCTGAACTGGCGCTGGTCGAGCGTCGCGAGGCTGTAGCGGCTGAAGTTGCCGTTCGGCACGTAGACCGGGGTGCGGTGCGCGCCGCCCGAGTTGTCCCACTGCTCATCGCTCACCGTGCGCCACGAGGTAATCGAGCGCAGTTCGAGCGAGGGGCTGACCTTGTATTTGATCGTGGAGGTGAACCCTTGCGTCTTGTCGATCGAGGGCTGCTGCGGCACGCCGATATCGGCGACATCGGGGCGGAACCAGCCGGCCTTCACCTGGCTCGGCAGCGGGGCGATGCCCTTGGTCTTGAGCGTGGCGTCGGTGTACCAGGCCTTGGTGGCGTTGTCGTAGACGGTGCCGACCGGCTTGCCGAGCGGGTTGTAGTTCAACAGCTGGCTGTAGAACGGGGTGTTCTCGTCGCGGCTCTTGTCGAACGCGAGATCGACGGTGAGGCCGTCCACCGGCTTCCAGCGCGCCGCGATGCGGCCACCGTAACGCTGATACTGGTTCCAGCCGGCCTGGCCCGCGAGCGGGTTCCTGGTGGTCGGATCCTGATGCGCGACCACGCCGTCAACCTTGAACGCAACCGAGCCGAGGGGCGATTCGATCGCCGGCAGATCGAGGTGCAACGCGCCGGTGTACGAACCGTAGTTGCCGAAGCCGGCCGTGGCGCGGCCGCCGAACTCGCCGGTGGGGGCCTTGAGCACCATGCTCAGCGCACCGCCTTCGGTGTTGCGGCCGAACAGCGTGCCCTGCGGACCCTTGAGCACTTCGATGCGCTCGATATCGAACAGCGCGGCGTTAAGGCCATGCTGGCGGCCGAGGTAGACGCCGTCGAGATAGACGCCGACGCCCTGCTCGCGCGCGGGCTGGTTGGCATCGCCCGGGACGATGCCGCGCAGACCGATGGTGAGCGCGGACTGGCGCGCTTCGAAGGTGGCGACGCGAAGGCTGGGAACGGCGCCGTCGGCAAGGTCGATCAGGCTCTGGACGTGGCGGTTCTTGACGTCGGCCGCGCCGACCACCGAGATCGAGATCGGGGTCTTCTGGAGGTTGGTTTCGCGCTTGGTGGCGGTGACGACGATTTCCTCGATCGGCACGCCATCGGGCAGCGCGGCGGCGGGCGCCGGTGCGGCTTGTGCGGCCTGCGGCTCGTCAGCAGCAAAAGCGGGCGAGGCGGCCAGAGCGATGATGCCCGCACCAGCCAGCAGGCCGGAACGGAGGGAATGGGCGAGCTTCATGATATAACCTCAGTTAGGTGTTTACAGTCGTATCTGAGGCGCACCTAGGTCTTTATAATGACATTTTTTTGACATTTTTACACGCGCGGTCACGCAAAAAAGCCCGTTTTCCGGGCACTTTTGGCATACTGTGGCGGGAAATCCACGCAGATATATAAATTGTGAAATATAATGTGACGAAGGCCAACCGGTCATCGTGGGTTCAGCTTTAATCGTTCGTTAGCGCATCTACACCTTTCGTTGAGATTTCCTGACCTTCAGCGCCACCCAACGGCACAATGCAGTCCAGCAGCGGCGTTTCAACGGTCAGCGGCACAAAGGCCACGCTTCGTCGCAACGGCACGGCCCAGGGGGTTGGATCATCAACGATTGCCTGCCTTAGTTACCGTTGGGATCGCAGACCCGTGCAGGACAAGCGGAAACAATGACCATGAATCGGCGCCATTTTCTGGGTGCCCTGGCCGTATCAGCCGCATCGCTCGCGCTTCCGCGCGATGGTTTGCAGGCGCAGGAAGCCGAATTGCCCGGCGGTACCTTCTGGGGAACCGTGCCTGTGGCAGAAGCGGATGCGGCCTCGGTGCAGGGTGCGCCGATCACCATCGCCCGTTCGGGCATCCTCCCGCTCATTCCCCGCGCGCTCGCCGCGCTTGACCAGCATGGCATGGCGATTGCGGTGCGGGACAGGATCGGCATCGTCGATTTTTCGCAGCCCTCACGCGAGGCGCGCTTCCATATCGTCGACCTCGTCGGCGGTACGGTTTCGGCACCGCTGCTGGTAGCCCATGGCAGGGGCTCCGACCCGGCCAATCGCGGCATCGCCGAACACTTTTCCAACCAGGTCGGCTCGGACGCCTCCTCGCGCGGCAGCTTTGTCACCGGCGAAGTCTACTACGGCAAGCACGGCCGCTCGCGCCGCCTCGTCGGGCTCGATCCGGAAAACGACCGCGCGATGGAGCGCGGCATCGTGATCCACGCCGCGAGCTATGTCTCGCCCGCCGTCGTTGCCATGCAGGGCCGCGTCGGCCGCAGCCAGGGCTGCTTTGCGGTCAACCCGCGCGAGATCACGCAGGTCCTCGAACAGCTCGGCCCCGGCCGCCTGCTCTTCGCGACAAGCTAGGCCGGCTTCTTCGCCAAGAGCGCCATGCGCAGGCACCGGCAGACCACTTCGTCCCGCTGGTTGAGCGCCTCGTGCGCAAAGGTGACGATCCCCGCATCGGGCCGTGACTTGCTGGCGCGCAGCTCCACCACCTCGCTGGTCGCGCGCAGGGTATCGCCGAGGAACACGGGTTTGGGCATCACCAGCTTGTCGTAGCCCAGATTGGCAACCAGCGTGCCGACGGTCGTATCGCCCACCGAAAGCCCCACCATCAGCGCGAACGTGAAAGTGCCGTTGACGAGGATCTGCCCAAACTCGCTCGCCCGCGCCGCCTCGGCATCGATATGGAGCGGCTGCGGATTGTGCGTCATCACCGAGAACAGGAGGTTGTCCGTCTCGGTCACGGTGCGGCGGATTTCGTGCGCGAGCTTGTCGCCCACCTGCCATTCATCGAAGTAGCGCCCTGCCATTTTCCCAATCCCCAAAAACCCAACCCGTTCATGTCGAGCGAAGTCGAGACACCACACGCAGCGTTTTGTGTCTCGACTTCGCTCGACACGAACGGATGTGGGCTATTCCGCCTTCTCCACCCGCACCAGCAAGGCTTCCACCTGCACCTGCGCACCCACTGCCACGGTCAGTTCCGCCACCGTCCCATCAAACGGCGCGGTGAGCGCGTGTTCCATCTTCATCGCTTCGAGGACGAGGAGCTTCTGGCCCTTGGCGACTATGTCGCCTGCCGCGACTTCGACCGCGATGACCTTGCCGGGCATGGGGGCGAGGATGGCGCCGTCGGAGGCGGCGCCGCCAAGGCCGCCGCTGACGCGTTCGGGCGCGAGCCGCCACGTAGCGCCTTGCATGGTGACCAGCAGCGCGTCGCCTTCGTCGGTCACGATGGGGTATGCTTCCTGATCGTAGCTGACGCGGCCATCCGTCCGGCCAGTCCATGCGATAGCGCGGTCGCTGAAGCGGACCGTCGTCTGGCTGAGTGCATTGAGCCGGAAGCCGAATGTCGCGGGAGCAGGATCGCGGCTTGCGAGCCGCTGCGCGACGAGATCACAGAGCCATTCGGGCATTTCGACATCGGCAGTCACTTCATCGAGATGCCGGTCGATGAAGCCGGTATCGATCATGCCGCGCGCGAAATCCGGCATGACAACCAAGGTTCCGAGAAAGGCAGCGTTGGTCTTCACCGGCCAGATACGCGTGCTCCACGCCATCTTTGACAGCCCGACGATAGCCTCCACACGCGTTTCGGCATGACAGATCAGCTTCGCGACCATCGGGTCGTACCACGGCGAAATCGTATCGCCTTCCGCAACCCCGGTTTCGACGCGCAGACGGACCTGAGGCGCGGTTTCCATAGGCGCTGTGCCGCCTTCGTGGAGCCATCGGGTAGGACGAACGGCTGAAGGAATGGCGAAACGTTCCAGCCTGCCGGTGACAGGCAGGAACCCCTTCGCCGGATCCTCCGCATAGAGCCGCGCTTCCATCGCCCAGCCGTTGATGCTCAGTTCATCCTGCTGCTTCGGCAGCGGCTCCCCGCTCGCCACCCGCAGCTGCCATTCCACCAGATCGACGCCGGTGATTTCCTCCGTCACCGGATGTTCCACCTGCAGCCGCGTGTTCATTTCCATGAACCAGATTCGGTCGGCACGCAGGCCTTCGCTGGCGTCGGCGATGAACTCGATGGTCCCCGCACCGACATAGTCGACCGCCTTGGCCGCCTTTACCGCCGCCCCGCAGAGCGCCTCGCGGGTCGCTTCGTCCATGCCCGGCGCGGGGGCTTCCTCGATCACTTTCTGGTGGCGGCGCTGGAGCGAGCAGTCGCGCTCGAACAGGTGCACCACGTTGCCGTGGGTATCGCCGAAGACCTGCACCTCGATATGGCGCGGGCGCTGGATGTACTTCTCGATCAGCACATGCGCGTTGCCGAACGAAGCCAGAGCCTCGCGCTGGCAGGAGGCGAGCGCGTCGGCAAAATCGGCCGCCGCCTCCACCCTGCGCATGCCCTTGCCGCCCCCGCCCGCAACCGCCTTGATCAGCACCGGGTAGCCGATTTCGGCAGCGCGCTGCGCAAGGAAGGCCGGCTCCTGATTCTCGCCCATATAGCCCGGGGTGACAGGTACCCCCGCCGCCGCCATCAGCGCCTTGGCCGCATCTTTCAGGCCCATCGCGGTGATGCTGGCGGGCTTCGGCCCGACCCAGATCAGCCCCGCGTCAATCACCGCCTGCGCGAATTCGGCATTCTCGGAGAGGAACCCATATCCCGGATGGATCGCCTCCGCGCCGGTGGCCTTGGCGGCGGCGATGATCTTTGCGCCGACGAGGTAGCTTTCGCGCGCCGGGCTCGGCCCGATGTGGACCGCTTCGTCTGCCTGGCGCACATGCAGCGCCTTGGCATCGGCATCGGAATAGACCGCCACGGTGCGGATACCCAGGCTGCGCGCCGTGCGGATGATGCGGCAGGCAATCTCGCCGCGATTGGCGATGAGGAGGGACTGGATCATGCGCCGCACCCTTCCGTGCGCGAGGAAAACGTGAGGTTCATCACCTTCCACTGGCCGTTCTCGCGCACCAGATCGAAGTGATCAAAGCCGCAGCTGACCAGCTTGCCGCCCATCAGAATCGTGAACGGCGCCCAGACCATCGCGACATCTCCGTCCTGCTCGATGACCGGATTGGTTATCCGCTCGATAAACCCTGAACCCGGCACCATCCGCGCTGCATATTCGGCAAAGCTGCGGCTGCGCAGGCCGCTCGCGCCGCCCACGAAAGTGCCGCGCCCGGTGACGCGGCCTTCGGGATAGACGAGCTTCAACAGCGCGGGCGCATCGCCGGTCTCCAGCGTGGCAAGCAGCGCATCGACAGTGGCGGCGATAGCCTTGTCGCCGAAATCGGGCGGCGGCAGGCGCTCCCCTTGCGGCAGCGGCGCGGCGGCAAGGGCAAGGGCGGAGAGGACGGTGATCATCGGCATCACATCCGGAACACCCCGAAGCGGGGCGCCTCCGCAATCGGGGTTTCCAGACACACGCCCAAAGCCAGCCCCAGCACATCGCGCGTCTGCACCGGATCGATCACCCCGTCATCCCACAGCCGCGCGGTCGCGTAATAGGGGTTTCCCTCGTCCTCATACTTCTGCCGGATCGGGGCCTTGAACGCCTCGGCTTCTTCTGCCGTCCACTTCTCCGCATCGCGGTGGACGGTCGCCAGCACGCTCGCCGCCTGCTCCCCGCCCATCACGCTGATGCGCGCATTGGGCCAAGTGAACAGGAAGCGCGGGTCATAGGCCCGCCCGCACATGCCATAGTTGCCCGCGCCGAAGCTGCCGCCGATCAGCACCGTCAGCTTGGGGACTTGCGCGGTGGCAACCGCCGTCACCAGCTTGGCGCCGTGCTTGGCAATGCCTTCCGCCTCATACTTGCCGCCCACCATGAAGCCCGAGATGTTCTGGAGGAACAGCAGCGGAATGCGGCGCTGGCAGGCGAGTTCGATGAAATGCGCGCCCTTCTGCGCACTTTCGGAAAACAGCACGCCGTTGTTGGCGAGGATGGCGACTTCCATGCCCCAGATCCGCGCAAAACCGCAGACGAGCGTGGTGCCATAGACCGCCTTGAACTCGTGGAACTCGCTGCCGTCCACGATCCGCGCGATCACTTCGTGGACATCGTAAGGCGCGCGGACGTCTTCGGGGATGATCGAGTAAAGCTCTTCCGCATCGTACTTCGGCGGGCGCGGCGCGACGGCGCCCTGCACGCCAGCAGGCCCCGGCCCCAGATGGCTCACAATATCCCGCACGATCGTCAGCGCGTGCTCGTCATTGTCCGCCAGATGATCGACCACGCCGGACTTGCGCGCATGGAGGTCCCCGCCCCCCAGCGCCTCGGCGGTGATTTCCTCGCCCGTCGCGGCCTTCACCAAGGGCGGGCCGGCAAGGAAGATCGTGCCCTGCTCGCGCACGATCACGCTTTCGTCGCTCATCGCCGGCACATAGGCGCCGCCTGCGGTGCAACTGCCCATCACGCTGGCGATCTGCGGGATGCCCTGCGCACTCATCTGCGCCTGATTGTAGAAGAACCGGCCGAAGTGGTCGCGGTCCGGAAAGACCTCCGCCTGGTTGGGCAGGTTCGCGCCGCCGCTGTCGACGAGATAGACACACGGCAGTCGGTTTTCCCGAGCAATGTCCTGCGCGCGGATGTGCTTCTTCACCGTCATCGGGAAGTAGGTGCCGCCCTTCACCGTCGCATCGTTGGCAAAGATCATGCACTGGCGGCCCGAAACGCGGCCGATGCCGGTAATGATCCCCGCGCCGGGCACTTCATCGCCATACATGCCATTGGCCGCCAGCTGGCCCAGCTCCAGAAACGGCGAGCCCGGATCGAGCAGCCGCTCGACCCGATCCCGCGGAAGCAGCTTGCCGCGCGCCACATGGCGGGCGCGGGACTTCTCATCCCCGCCAAGTGCGACCTTGGCCACCCTGGCGCGCAGCTCCGCCGCCAAAGCGCGGTTGTGCGCCGCGCGGGCCTGCGCCTCCGGGCTGGAAAGGTCGAGATTGGTGGAAAGGATTGGGGCGCTCATGCGCAGGTCTCCAGATCAATCACGCACCAGCTCCCGAATTTCGACCGTGCCGCCCGCGGCCAGCACCGGATTGCCATCCAGCAGGGCTTCGGCCCCGGCCCAGTCCGCCGCCCGCACGCGCAAGAAGCCGGTCAGCCGCGCCGCCGCAGCCGGTGCGCCAGTGCGGCGGTAGCAGCGCGCATCGCCAAGCGAACTCCCGCCCTCGAACGCGCCGGAGGCATGGAGAAACCCGAAATAGGCGTCCCATGCCGCACCGTCTTCGGGCGCGGTGGTATCACCGTGCATCAGCAGCAGAAAATCGGCCATCACGCCGCCCCGATCAGTTCGCGCCCGATCAGCATGCGCCTGATCTCGTTCGTCCCCGCGCCGATATCGAGCAGCTTGGCATCCCTGAGATAGCGTTCGACCGGCCAGTCCTTGGTATAGCCCGCGCCGCCCAGCGCCTGCACCGCTTCGCCCGCCACGCGGAACGCCGCCTCGCTGCCCAGCAGGATCACCCCCGCCGCATCGAAGCGCGTCGTCTGCCCCGCATCCGCCGCCCGCGCGACGGCGTAGGTGTAGGCCCGCGCCGATTGCAGAGCGACATACATGTCCGCCACCTTGCCCTGCATCAGCTGGAACGCGCCGATGGGTTTGCCGAACTGCTTGCGCTCGCGGACATAGGGGATGACCGTGTCGAGGCAGGCCTGCATCAGCCCGAGCTGGATACCCGCCAGCACCACGCGCTCGTAGTCAAGGCCGCTCATCAGCACGCCGACACCGCCATGCAGCGGGCCCATCACGTTTTCCTCGGGCACGAAGCAATCGTTGAAGACGAGTTCGGCGGTGGGCGAGCCGCGCATGCCCATCTTGTCGATCTTCTGGCCGATGGAGAAGCCCGGCATGCCCTTCTCGATCAGGAACGCGGTGATGCCCCGGCTGGCCGCTTCGGGTGCCGTCTTCGCGTAGACCACGAGGGTATCGGCGTAAGTGGCGTTGGTGATCCAGAATTTCGTGCCGTTGAGGCGGAACCCGCCGGGGACAGCATCGGCCTTCAGCTTCATCGAGACGACGTCCGAACCCGCGCCCGCTTCCGACATCGCGAGGCTGCCGAGGTGTTCGCCGGAGATCAGCTTCGGCAGATACTTGGCCTTCTGCTCGTCATTCCCCCAGCGGCGGATCTGGTTGACGCAGAGGTTGGAATGCGCGCCGTAGCTGAGGCCCACCGAAGCCGAGGCGCGGCTCACTTCCTCGACCGCGATGACGTGATCGAGATAGCCGAGACCGAGCCCGCCCCATTCCTCTTCCACCGTGATGCCGTGGAGGCCAAGCGCGCCCATCGCAGGCCAGAGATCGCGGGGAAACCAGTCTTCCGCATCGACCTTGGCAGCCAGCGGCGCGATCTGCTCGTCGGCAAAGCGGCCCGCCGCCTCGCGGATCATCAGGGCGCTTTCGGGCAGGGCGAAATCAAGCTCGGGCGTGGCGCGCATTCCAGTCAGACTCCTCTTCTCCCGCGGCAGTCTATGGGATTTGGCAGGTTCGGAAAAATTGAATTTTCGCGAGAGGTATTATAGGAAAAATCTATGCTGAACCGCCGCCATCTCCGCCAGTTCCTTGCGCTTGTCGATACCGGCTCATTCACCGCCGCCGCGAACCAGCTGCATGTGGCGCAGCCCACATTGTCCGCCGGAATCGCCGAGCTGGAACGCGCGCTGGGCGCCACCGTGATCCTGCGCGAGCGGCGTGCGCTGCGGCTGACCGAGGCGGGCAACCGCCTGCTAATCCACGCCCGCGCGATCGAGCGCGAGTTCGGCCTTGCCGAGCGCGGGGTGCTGGCCGCGCCCGCCCCGGCCCCGCCGCTGCGGCTGGGCGTGATCGCCTCGCTCGCCACGCGCATGGTGGCGGGGATCGCCGCGCGGTTCGCGGCGGCAGGGGATGGCCGGGCGCGGCTCACGCTGACGGAAGGCGCCGACGCGGACCTCAGGCGGCGGCTTGCCGAACACCGGCTCGATGCGGTGCTGACCACGCTGCATGGTCCAGAGACCGGAGCAGAGACCGGGCCGGAGATGCTGCTCGAGGAAGGCTATGCGATGATCCTGCCCGCCGCGCATCGCCTTGCCGGACGCGACAGCCTGCTGCCCGAGGAACTGGCGGGCGAGACGATGATCGCGCGCCGGTCCTGCGAAATTCTTGCCGAGACCAGCCGCTTCTTCACCGCGCGGGGAGTGCGGCCGCACTTTGCCTTTCGCGGGGGAAACGATGATCGCTGCCTTGCGCTCGTGGCATCGGGCGCAGGGGTGACGACAGCGCCGGTTTCGCTCGCCGCGCCGGGCACGGTGGCGGTGCGCTTGCAGGGTTATGACTATCGCCGCCGGATCGGGCTGATCGTGGCGGGCGGGCAGGAAGACCTGATCGCGGCCAGCGGGCTGCGGCCGGTCCTGCGCGCGGTGCTGGCCCCGGCGGACTGAACCGCTCGATTCCGGGGGTATCCGTGCTTGCGGGAAGGCTGGGCACCATGACACCCCCCGGGCATGAGCCTTGCCGAACCCCCTTCGTCCCTGCCATCCTCTTCCCCTCCCTCCCCGCCCCGGCGGATCGCGCTGCTCAATGTGAAGTACAGCCCGAATCTGGGTGACGGGCTCCTGTCCGAATGCCTTGAGGCGGAGCTGGCGCGCACCTTCCAGACGATTGCGCCGGGCACCGAGGTGTTTTCGATCGATCTGGCGGGGCGGCGCGCCTATCCGCCCATCGCGCCCAGCCGCCGCGCCGCGCAGATCGCGGTGCTGGAGGCGCTGCCCGCTTCGGCGCGGCGGCTGGCGACGCGGATCGCGCTGGCCGCGCTGGTCCACCTGCGGCTGCGGCGGCATGTCCGCACGCGCCTTGCGGGGTGTGACGCGGTGGTGCTGGGCGGCGGCAATCTGCTGACCGATGCCGATCTCAATTTCCCGATGAAGATCGCCGGGGCGCTGGATCAGGCGGCAAGGCTCCGCCTGCCCGCAGCGGTCTACGGTGTCGGTGCCAATCGCCAGTGGTCCGCGGCCGGCAAGCGCCTGTTCGGCCGTGCGCTGGGCAGGGCCAAGCTGGCCTATGCCGCGGTGCGCGATGCGCGCAGCCAGGCGGCCTGGCGCGATCTGCTCGTGCCGCAAGGCGTGCGCCCCGCTGCGCTGAGCGGCGATCCGGGGCTGCTCGCCAGCTGCCATTTTCCGCGCCCGCCGCTGCCGTTCGATGCGCCGGTCGCGGGCCTGTGCGTGACCGCGCCGATGGCGCTGCGCTACCACGCCACGGGGCCCGACGGCGCCGCCGCGAGCGCAGCCTGCGCGGCGCTCGATGCCTGGTATGCCACCGCCGCGCGCGCGCTCGTCGATGCGGGCTTTCGCGTCGCGCTGTTCACCAATGGCAGCCCGGAAGACCGCGATTATCTCCACGCGATGGGGCCGGACTGGATCCTTTCCGCCAAAGGCCCGGTGACGATGACCAATCCTTTTGCCGATCCGGCGGAGATGATCCGGTTCATCGCCGGTTGCCAGCTGATCGTGGCGCACCGCATGCATGCCTGCATTGCCGCGCATTCCTTTGCCATTCCCACCATCGGCTTGCGCTGGGATGTGAAGCTCGACAGCTTCTTCGCGCTGGCCGGGCGCGGGCAATTCATTGCCGATACGGCCTCGCTCGATGGCCCGGCGCTGACGGCGCTGGCCCGGCAGGCCGCGGCCGAAGGGGTGGACCGCGCCGCGCTCGAAGCGCTGATCGCCGGCACGCGCGGCGATATTGCGCGCATGGCCGCCGCGCTGGCCCGCGCGATGCAGCCCATCGGCCCATCAGGCGGGCAACCGGTCGGAGCGGCGGCATGAACGGCGCGCCGCACCGGATCGTGGTGATCAACGATCTCTCGCACCCGATGGGCGGGGCAAGCGCGCTGGCGGTCGGCTCGGCGCGGCGCCTGGCCGAGCGCGGGCACCGGGTCGCTTTCCTGTCTGGCGATGCGCCCGATCCGGCGCTGGCCGAGGCCGGCATCGCCGCCGTGGGGCTTGGGCAGGCGCGACTGCTGGGGCGCGGCAGCACCTTGCTCGACGGGGTGTGGAACCGTGCCGCGGCGCGCATGGTGCGGCGCTGGATCGCCGAAAACGATGCGCCGGGGACGGTCTATCACCTCCACGGCTGGTCGCAGATCCTCTCGCCCTCGGTGTTCGCCGCGCTGGCGCCGGTGCGCAGCAGGCTGGTGATCTCGGCGCACGATTTCTTCCTCGCCTGCCCCAATGGCGCCTTCACCAACTTCGCCACCGGCACGCCCTGCCCGCATGATCCGCTCTCCCGCGCCTGCCTTGCCGAAGCGTGCGACCGGCGGGGCCATGCGCACAAGCTGTGGCGCGTGGTGCGCCATGCGGTGCAGCGCCATGTCTTCCGGCCGCACAGTTCGCCGCCCGTGCTCGCGATCCACGCCGCGATGCGCCCGATGCTGGCGCGCGCGGGCATTCCCCTTGATGCGATCCATCCCCTGCCCAACCCGGTCACGCCCTTCAGCACCACGCGCATCGCGGCAGAACGCGGCGAGGAAGTGCTGTTCGTCGGCCGGATCGAGGCGACCAAGGGCGCGGACCTGGCGCTCGCCGCCGCCCGGCGCGCAGGGGTGCCGATCCACCTTGTCGGCGATGGGGCAGATCGCGCGCGGCTGGCGGCGGAGTATCCCGAGGCGCACTTTGCCGGACGCCTTCCGCCCGCCGCCATCGGTGCGCTCGCGGCCACAGCGCGGGTGCTGGTGATGCCGAGCCGCTATCCCGAACCCTATGGCCTCGTCGCGATGGAGGCCGCGCTGGCCGGCCTGCCGGTGATCCTGCCGCCCAGCGCCCTGCTGGCGCCCGATCTGGTCGCGGCGGGCGCGGGGCTGGCGGTCGATCCGCGCGATACCGCCGCCTTTGCCGCCGCGCTGGCGGCCCTTGCCACGGACGACGCGCGCGTGGCGGCGATGAGCCACGCGGCCTTCACCGCCACGCGCGGGCTCGCCCTGTCACCGGAGCAATGGATCGACGCGCTGCTCGCGCACTACGCCGCACGGCTCGGCACGCTTCAGGCCCCCGCGCGGCTCGGCGCGCCTCAGACCCCGCCTGGCGCCAGGCCCGCCTCGCCCACCGGATCGCCGCAGGTCGCGGTCAGCGCGGCCGGGACATAAGGCGCCGGCTTGGCAACCGGTGCAGGCGGCGTCCACACCCGGCGGTAAAGCTCGCCCAGCGGCTGATAGGGGTTGGTGCGGGCCAGCTGGCGCAAGTGCTGGACCTTGATCGGCACGATCACCAGCGAAAGCGTCGCCAGCACCACGGCCCAACGCCACAGATCGAAATGCCCGCTCTGGATCGCGGCCATGAACTCGGCATAGGTCAGCCAGATCGCCAGTGCACCGAGCAATTCGGAGCTGCGCTGGCCAGGCAGCGCCAGCAGCGTGGACACCGCGAGGAAAAACGCGCCGACCCCGGCATGCTCCAGCGTAAGCCGGTCGGTGACGTAGTCCATGGTGAGCGCAAAGGCGATCAGCAGCGCCGCGATCCGCGCGAATTGCGCGACGTGGCCGGGCGTGAGGCGGGAGAGCAGGGCGTCCATGGCACAGCGGTATGCAATGCGCCGGTTCAAGGAACGCTTTCCCCCCTTGGTTAATGGCGCGCCAAGGGCTGGCCGGTTTCGGCGCTGATACACGGAAGATTGCTCAGATACGGGGCTAATTGCACGATTGCCGGGCGGCAAAGAATGGTACCCGGCCGGGTGTAAGACAGACACGGCGCAGGATCGGGGATCGGGCTATGGGCAGCAGGACAGCCAGCGAGGGAGCCAGCGGGGGTGAACACCGGCAGCACACCGCCTCCATGGCGCGTCCGGCGGCACTTTCGTGCTGCCTGCTGGGCCTGATCGCCCCGATGGCGCAGGCACAGGCACAGGCTGTCGTCGATCCGCGGATGGAGCGCGATACGGTCGGTGCGCGCTCGCGGCCCGAAGTCGAAACGTCCGGCGCGCGCATGGGTGCCCTGCTGGTTTCCCCCAGTTTCGGGATCGAGACGGATGCGACGGACAATGTCTATGCCCGCAGCGACGTGAAGCGCGGCGATGTCGCGCTGGCCCTGCAGCCCGCGCTCGCGGTGCGGTCGCAATGGGTGCGCCATGCGCTCGGGCTGTCCGCCGAAGGGGCAGTGAAGCGCTATGCCAAGCGCAAGACAGAGAACATCGAGACTTATGCCGTGAAGCTGGACGGGCGGCTCGACATCGGGGCGGATACGCGCCTGACGGGCGATATCGGCGGGGCGCGGCGTATCGAGGCGCGCGGCACCAGCGGGGATACGTTGTTCGGCGCGGCACCGATTGCCTACACCGTGCTGACAGGCGGCGCCGAAATCGAGCAAACCTTCGCCCGCGCGCGCCTCACGCTTGGCGGACGCTACGAACGCTATCGCTATCAGGACCGCGAACTGGGCGGCGCGGTGATCGATCTGTCGCAGCGCGATTTCGAGGCGCTGTCGGGCTCGCTGCGCGCGGCGCTGGGGATCGGACCGGGCGTCTCGGCTTTCGCCAGCCTCGCGCTCAACCGCAACCGCTACCTCGCCCCGCCGATCGGGCCGAGCCGCAACTCGCACGGCTTCACCGCGCTGGCCGGCCTGTCGTTCGGGCTCAACCGGTTGCTGCAGGGCGAGGTGGGCGCCGGCTGGGTGCAGCAGGATTTTGCGGCCCCGGTGTTCCCCCGCATCAGCGGCCTTGCCTACAGCGCCCAGCTCAAATGGAGCCCGACGCGGCTGACGACCGTGCGGCTCAGCGGCGGGCGCAGCTTCCAGCGCTCGCCGATCGCCGGGATCGCGGGGATCCAGCAGCACGAAGCGATGCTCTCGGCCGAGCACGAATTGCTGCGAACGCTGATCCTGCGGCCCTCGCTGCGCTATGTCGTGGCCGATTTTCAGGTGCCGAGCGGTGCACAGCACCGGCAGGAGCGCTACTTCACCGGCGCCTTCGGGGCGACCTGGCGGCTGAACCAGCATGTCGAGATCACCGCCGACTATGCGCACAGCCTCGGGCGCAACAGCGGCGCCGTCGAACCGGGTCGGTCCTATGACCGGAACCGGGCAACGGTTTCGGTGCGCTGGCGGCTCTAGCACAGATCATGGCAACCCTGCCCGAAACCCTGCCCGATACGTTTGCGGCCGATCCCGGCCTGCCGCCGCCCCTGCCGGAATGGGCCGCGCGGCCCCGCCAGTTCGCCCTGCGACTGGTCATGGCCGCGCTGTTTCTCGCGGCGCTCGGCGCGGGCCTTGTCCTGCTGGCACCGCCGCCCGCCGGGCCGGTCGTCCGCCTCGTGCTGCCGCCGCCCTTGCCCGATCCCGCCGCGCTCCTGCCCTATCAGCCGGAAACCGCACGGATCGCCAATGCCGCCATCCCGATCGAGCCTCCGCACGCGCCCGCACCGCCGTTTCGCCTCGGCAGCGCCGATGCGAGCGCGGCGGCCCGCGCGCTGGACTGCCTGGCGGCGGCCGAATGGTATGAAGCGGGCGATGATCCCTCAGGCATGCGCGCGGTCGCGCAAGTCGTGCTCAACCGCGCGCGGCATCCGGCGTTCCCGTCCAGCGTCTGCGCGGTGGTGTTTCAGGGATCGGAGCGCACGACGGGCTGCCAGTTCAGCTTCACTTGCGACGGATCGATGCAGGCCCGCCATCCCGGGCCCGCCGCGTGGGCCCGCGCGCGCGCGGTGGCGGGGGCCGCGCTCGGCGGTGCAGTCGATCCGCGTGTGGGCCTGGCGACGCATTATCATGCCGATTATGTCGTGCCGGTCTGGCGCAGCGGTCTGGTCAAACTCGCGCAAGTGGGCCTGCACTTGTTCTACCGCTGGCCGGGCGAATGGGGTTCGCCCGCCGTGCTGCGCGGCAGCGGCGGAGGAACCGAGCCCCGGATTGCCGCGATGGCTGCGCTCTCGCCTGCACATGCCGGCGATGAGGGGGCCCTCGCGGGTGCCGCCGCCGGCCTCGCGCCGGGCAGCGCAGGCACGGTCCAGCCGCTGTCCTACCTCCCGCTTGACGAGACCGACGCCGCCGCCAGCTCCGGCGCGCGCGGCGGCGGCCCTTTCGACACGGCGGCACAGGGCGGGCAGGATGGTGCAAGACAAGGTGGCAGCAGCCGCATCGTGCTGATGCTCGATCCGGCGGCGTTCCCCGGCACCTATGCCATGCGCGCGCTGGCAGCCTGTGCCGAGCGGCCGCGCTGCGCGGTGGTGGGCGAGTTGCTCGGTGCCGCGCCCGGCGAAGGGCCCGGCTTCGTCTATCTGCGGGATCGGCGCACCGGCGCGGAAGGGGCATGGTGGGATTGCGCCGCCCTCCCCCGCGCCAATCCGGCCCGCTGCCTGCCCAAGGGCAGCGCGCTCGCCCGCCTGCTCGCGGACTGGGGCTGAGGCGCGCGCGGAACCGGCGCTGAGGGGGGGGCGCCGCAAAGGTGCTGCGCAGATCGGTGGCAATTGCGGTTGCGGTCGCGCGGGGCCGTGGCATGCTCCGCCTTGCCTGCGGCTGCACCGGCGGCGCAGGCCGGGAGAATGGCTTTCATGCGCACGCTGTCCCTTGCTCTGCTCGCCGCGTTCGTGGTCTGCGCCCCGGCCCGGGCGCAGGGTGACGCGGCGCAAGCCGATGCTGCAGGGGCAGCAGCCGAAGCGGTGACCGCCGCCGCCGAGGCGGAAACCCTCGCGACGGCGACAAGCCGGCTCGATGCACGCGTGAAGAACCCCATGACACTGTCGGATCGCCAGCTTGCCGCGGCAGCGGTGAAGCTGGAACCGCTGGGATCGTGGCAACAGCCGCAGCCCCGGCTCGCGGCCTGGAACGACGCGCTGATCAGCGGCCTGCGCAGCGCCCCGCTCGCCGCCGTGAGCGCCCGGCTGGCACCCGGGCTGGGCCTTGGCAGCGCGGCGATGCAGGCGCTGGCCCGCGATTGGCTGATCGCCCGGATCGGCGGCTACGATCTTGGCAAGGATGGCGCGCTGGCCGCCGTCCGCCCCGCCTTCCTCGCGCAGCTCCAGCGCGATCTTGCCGCAGCGGGCCATGCGCCCATCGCGATCGAGATAGCTGGACGGGCGTTCTACATGGGCGGCGATTGCGACGAGCCGGGCCTTGCCAGCCTCCTCTCGGCCGCGCCCGACCGGACCGTGGCGGGCTGGGCCCTGGCGCGCGGCACGTTGTGCCCCGCGCCCGGCTTTGCCGCGCTGGCCAGCCCGGACCACCGCACCACGGTCCTGCTGCAACTGCTGATCACGGGCGAAGCCACGGGGATCGATGCGCTGCCGATGGCGGACTGGCTGCTGCAGGATGGCCGGCTCGCCAGGATCGATCCCGCCGATGCGCCGCATGTGCGCCTCTGGCTCACGCGCCTGCTGATCGGCACGCTGCTCGAAGCGGGCATGGCGGACGCAGCGCTGGCCCGGTTTGACGCGCTCAGCACTGACCTGCGCGCCGCCGTACTTCGGAACGCCATGGCGAGCTTCACCGCCACAGTCGACGGCGCGCAGCTCGCGTTCGATGACACCCGGCCCTCACCGCGCCTGCCGCTTGCCGCCGCCATGGTGCTCGGTGCGCGCGCCCGCGATGCGCAGGCCATGCTCGCGGAAGATCCGGCGCTCGCCACCGGCGAAAAGCTGCTCGCCTGCGTGGCCACCTGGCAGGCGCAGCCGCCGCGGAAAGGGGGCCGGAACGACGATCCGTGCGGGATGAGGGCCGCGTCCGGCGACCGCCTGCTCAGCGATGCTCTCGACCATGCCTATTTGCGCGAGGCCATCGACCGGACCGGTGCCGATCTCTACCCCCTTGTCGAGATTGCCGAGGGGTCGAGCCGGAGCGGGGAGCGCGGCGGCGTGATGGTCGCGCTGCGCTGCCGCCTGCTGGCCGAGCCGCAATATGTCGGCTTGTGCCGCAAGGGGCGCGGCGAAGTCGCCCGTTCGCTGCGGGCCATGGCGGACCGCGACGCCTATGACCGGAAAAGGGCCGAGCCGATCCGCGCCGCGCTGGCCGGGGCCGGCCTGCCCGGATGGGATGCCCTCACCGCGCGTTATGAAGCCCTGCGCGCGGCCACGCTTGCCGCATTCCAGGGCCCGGATGACGAACCGCGCTTCATCCGCTGGGCCGAACGGCCGGCGGTCGAGCCCGAGCCATCGCCTTTCGCCGAAAAGCCGCTCCCGCCGGAGTTGCGCTCGCCCGCCGATGCCGAGGCGAAGGACGCCCCCTGGCCGCGCGGCTGGGCACCGCTGCCGCAGGGCTTCGCGCCGCTGCGCACCGATCGGTCGGGCACGTTCGCCGTCGCCGTCAGCGTCTCCTCGCGCTACGACCCTTCCGGCGAGGTCGGCCGCGGCGCCTACTGGGTCCATGTCAGCCGCGATGGCGGGAAGACCTGGCAGGCCCCGCTCCCCACCGGCCTTGCCGCCTTCTTCCCCTATGTCGCGGCCGATGCGTCGAAACTGCGGCTGCTGGATGGCGAGACGATCCGGCTCGAAGTCAGGGTAGATCTTCTGGATACGCGCAGCATAACCTATCCGCCGGTCGGCCTGCACACCCGGCGCACCGCGCGCGATCTCTATCTGGAGCTGCCGCTGGCCGCCCTGCAAGCAGACAGCAACGGCGACGGGCTGACCGACATCGCCGCGCATCACCTCCTGCTCGATTCTCCGGCCCCGCTCGCTCCGTTCGTGGTGGGGAGCGATCTTGCAACCTGCCCCGCCAAGGGGTCGCCCCTGCAGGAATTGCGCGCGCTGCTGCTCGGGCGGCTGTTCGGTGGGCGGCAGGACCGGGCCGTGCTGGAGCCGATCAACCGTCCCCCCGGCGCCATGGGCTTCGGCTGGGCCCAATCGCCTGACGCGCAGAACGGGCCGCTGTTCATCAAGGGCGATGCGGCGGCCTTTGCCTGCCTGCGCCTGCCCTTCCCCGCTCTGGTCTACAGCGCCGCGGGCGAGGAGGCCCTGCAGCGCAAGAGCCCCGATTTCCGCCTTCTGGAAATGCCGCCGATGATCATGAACCGCACCGGCACGCGCGGTTTCGCGGTGTGGTCGTTCGGCTGGACGGGTGGCACGACGCTGTTCGTCCAGAACCCTGATGGCACATGGCGTTCGGTGGAGATCCAGTCCTGGATCACCTGAACATGGTGCCCCCGGCCCAGCGCAGCAGCGATATCGCCCTTGGGCAGGCCCGCATCGGGTGCCGGCAGGGGCCGGATCAGGAAAGCCCGAGCGCGCCCAGCACCGGGCGAAAGCCGGTCCCCTCACGCAGGACGCGGGCCATGTGGCTCCCGCCGAAATGCGCCGGCACCAGCAGCGCCTTGCGGTCTGCGGCAAGATCGAGCACGCGGCGCCGGGTTTCGCGCGCCTGATCCGGCGCCTCGCAGAACACGCTGTTCCATTCGGGCCGGTAGATCTGCGCCGGATGGTGGACGACGTCGCCGACGAACAGCGCGTTGTCGTCCTTGCCCGCCACTTCGAGCATCATGCTGCCGGGGGTGTGGCCCGGGCAGGAGAGCAGCGTGATGCCCTCCGCCACGGCAAAACCTTCCTCCGCCCATTCGGCGCGACCGGCCGCCACGATGGGCGCCACGCTGTCCTCATACATCCCGGCGTTGACGGCCGCGCCCACGCCATCCGGCCCGGCGGCGGCATCATCCGGGTCCCAATAGGCCCGGTCGGCAAGCGGGAGGACATAGCGGGCGTTGCGGAAGGTCGGCTCCCAGCGGCCCTCGACCAGCCGCGTGTTCCAGCCGACGTGATCGATGTGGATGTGCGAGCAGACGACGACGTCGATATCCTCCGGCTGAAACCCCGCGCGGGCAAGATTGCCGAGAAAATCGGTCTGCAGGTTGCTGAACACGGGAATGTTCGGGCGGTCCTTGTCGTTCCCCGCGCCGGTATCGAACAGGATCCGCTGCTTGCCGGTATCGAGCACCCAGCTCTGCAGGAAGGCGTAGAGGTGCCCCGTGGCGGGATCGAAGTATTCGGGCGCGAATTCCTCGGCATGCGGGTCCCAGCCTTCGGGCGTGTAGCCCTGAAACAGATAGGACGGCGGCGCGAAGGTGCCCTGCCATTCCTCGATGCGGTGGACGGTGACGGTGCCGATCTGGAAACGGTCCATATGCTCTCGCTCTCCCCGCCGGGCGGTTCCTCGGCGCAGGGAGAGAGTGCCCGAGCGCGCCGCGTTTCACAACCGGCGGCGGAAGGGCCGGGTTTGGGACAGGCAGGACAGGCTCGCGTGCTTTCGCCGTGCATCGGCTGCTTCACGGCCCTCTCGCCCCGGCCGCAGGGGATGCCGAGCCCATCCGAACTGCTCCGGGCCGGCGCTTCCCGGCCGTCTGCCGGCCGATCCTGCACATGGCGGCTGGGCAGATGGCGCAGAGCGCGGTAGCCGGGGCTTTCAGAGGGAAAGGGCCGGGCATGGTCGAAGGGGCAGGCAGGTTGGGCGGGCGCGGAGCGGCAGAGCGCGGCGGGAGCAGCGGCGCATGGAGCCGCGCCATCGGCGTCTTTGTCCTTACGCTGCTGATCCTGCAGGGCCTCGTCCTCGCCTCGTGGATCGTCGGCCTTGCGCTCATGCTGCCATCGTGGGCATCAAGCACAGCGCTGATCGTGGGCTGCCGCGATGTGCCCGCCGCGCGCCCGCGCGCCGCGGCCCTTGGCCATGTGATCTGCGGCGCGGTCGGCGTTGCCGCGGTCTTGGTGGCGGGCCCCGCCGCGCATCCATGGGCGCTGTGGCTCGCCGCGCCCGCCGTGGCGGTGAGCGCCGCGCTGATGTGGGCGCTTGGTTGCTACCACCCGCCGGCTGCGGCCAATGCGGCGATCCCGCTGTTCACGGCAGCCAGCATGCCCGTTTATGCCGGCGCGGTGGCGCTGGGGGCGGCGCTGCTGCTGCTCGCCGCCCTCGCGTTCGACCGCGCCGACAGGGCGGCCAGCGCCTAGAAGTAGCGCTCACCCACGCGGATCGTGTCACCCGGCAGGACGGCGACCTGCGCGCTGCGCAGCGGCACGGCGCTTTCGCCCTGCCCGGTCTGCCGGCGCAGGAACACGGTTTTCTCGTTGGCGCGGTAGGTGAAGCCGCCGGCGCGGGCGATGGCCTGTTCCACCGTCATCCCGGAAGCATAGGAATATTCACCGGGACGGTTAACTTCGCCCAGAATGTAGAACGGCCGGTAATTGAGCACCTCGATGCTCACGCGCGGGTCGTTGACATAGCCTTCGGCGAGCTTTGCGGTCAGTTCCTGCTGCACCGCCTCGATCGTGCGGCCCCCGGCAGCAACCACGCCGATCAGCGGGAACGCCAGCGAGCCGGCGGGCGTGATATTGTATTCACCGGTCAGCGAAGGCTCGTTGAACACGGTGACGCGCACCTTGTCTCCCGCGCCCAGCCGGTAGGTTTCCAGCCCTGCCGCGACATCCGCGGTCGAGATCGGCGGAGCCCCCGCGGCGGCGCATCCGCCGAGCATCAGCGCAGCGGCACCGGCCACCGCGAGCGCGAGGTGCCGCCGCTTGCCCCGAGGGCCATCGTGCTTGCAATTCATCCGAAATCTCCAGTGCTTTTGCGAACATCGCATCGATGCCGCCAAGTCTATGCCGCGCGCGCCAAAGCGCAATCACCTGGCCCTCTGGCGAATCCTCCGACTTGGAGGAGTTCCGGGGCGCATTGATCCGGGATGCCGGCGCCAGCCCGCCGGTCGGCCCGGCGCACTATCGGCGCAGTCCCGGGCAGGCGGAAATAGTGCACAAATCCTTAAGCATTCACCCGGATTTGCCCCAGGTCGGACGATGCGGGATGCAGGACTCAACGAAGCCTGGGACTGCGCCTGTGAAGTCGCGCAGCGATCCTGCGATGTCTGCCGGCCCTCTTGCTGCCGCCGGTTTGCCTCCGCAGCGGATACGCTTCGCCTTCCCCGTCGCGGCCCCTTGCCTAGTCTTGAGACATGCCGTGAAGGGAGATGCTCTTCCTGATTGGCGAAATTGTACCAATACGGTTCCTCGCCGGTCTGTTCGCCCGCGCCGGATCCGTCGATCGAGGAGAACAGGGGTGAACACGGCAGTCGGTCTCTATCGCAATGCTGGCGGGGTGCCCGGAATGGCCCCCGCCCTCGCTTTCGAGCCAAGGGTCCCGCCCCCGGCCACGGACCGGGTGGACCTGCGCCTGCTGCTGGCGGTGTTCCGCCGCCGGCTCGGCGTGTTCCTTGCCGTGCTGCTGGCCGTGCTCGCGGCGGGTTTTGTGGTCACGGCGCTCCAGCCGCGCACCTATACCGCCCGCGCCGAAGTCACGCTCAACAGCCGCCCGCAGTCGGTCGCCCCCACGAGCACGAGCGACGGGCCGCAGCAGGCGGCGATCCCCAGCGAGGGCTATGTCGACACGCAGGTCGCGGTGGTGACCTCGGAAGCCAACCTCGCCGCGGTGGCGGAAAGCCTTGGTCTGGCCCGGGAGGAACGCTTCGCGAAGAGCCCGGCGGGCGCGCAGGCGGCGGCGCTGGCGTGGCTGCGCAAGGGCGTGGTGGCAACGCGCATCGGCACGACCTACGGCATCGCGATCACGTTCGAAGACAGCGATCCGGCGCGGGCCGCGCGCGTCGCCAACACGTTCGCCCAGCAATACACCGCTGGCGCGCTGGAGGCGAAGCGGCTAGCCGCGCGGCGCACGACCACGACCATTGCCGAGCGGCTTGAGCAGCTGCGCCAGCAGGCCCTGGCCGATACGGCAGCGGTGCAGCGCTACCGCATCGGCAACAATCTGCTTTCGACCACGATGGGCTCGCTCACCGAACAGGAAATCTCGAGCTACAATCAGGCAGTGACCACCGCGCGGGCGGAAGCCAGCGAGGATGGCGCCCGGCTGGATGCGGCGCGGCGCCAGCTGGCGCTGGGCGTCAGCGCGGGCGGGGTCGGCGAAGTGGCCAGCTCGGCGGCGGTGGGCTCGCTGCGGGCGCAGCAGGCTGCGGCAGCGACCGAACTGGCCTCGCTCACCGCGCGCTATGGCCCGCGCCATCCCGATGTGCTGCGCGCCAAGGCCGCGCTCGGCGCGATCGATGCGCGGATTGCCGACGAGACGCAGCGGGTGATCTCGAGCCTGGAAGCGCGCGCCCGGGTCTCGCAGCAGCGGCTGGCCTCGCTCACCGGATCGCTGCAGCAATCGCGCGGCACGCTGGCGCAGAACAACGCCGCGATGGTGGGCCTGCAGGACCTCGAGAAGCGCGCCGAGACATCGAACGCGCTCTATGAAAGCTACCTCAACCGCTTCAAGGAACTGACCGCGCGCGAAGGCACCGAACAGGCCGACGCGGACCTGCTTCACCCGGCCGCTGCCCCGCTGAAGCCAACCAGCCCCAATGTCATGCTCAACCTCGTGCTGTCGGTCGCGCTCGGGCTCGGGCTCGGCGTGGCGGCGGCCTTCGCGGCGGAAATGACCTTCAGCGGGCTGACCACGGGCGATGACATCGAGCAGCGCCTCGGCGTCCGCTACCTCGGCTCGATCCCGACGCTGGGCTCGGTCTCGCGCGGGGGCGAAAAGGTGCCGATGACGGCGCTGCTGGAGGATCCGCGCTCGGCCTTTGCCGAAAGTTTCCGCTCGCTGCGTGCCTCGATCGCGATGAACACCACGCAGGCCCGCATCATCGCGCTCACCTCGGCGCTGCCCGACGAGGGCAAGACCACGACCTCGATCTGTCTCGCGCGGTCGATGGCGCTCTCGGGTGACAAGGTGCTGCTGATCGACGGGGACTTGCGCCGCCAGGGCGTCAGCCGGTTCCTGCGGGGCGATGCGGAGCGGCCGGGGCTGATGGATGTCTTGTCCGGCACCGCCTCGTTTGAGGCAGCGCTGGTGGTCGATCCCGCCACCGGCCTCAACATCCTGCCGCTGGCGGAAAGCAGCAACAAGGCGCCCGAACTGCTGACCGGCGACGAGATGGACCGCATGTTGGCGCAGGCGCGCGAGATGTTCGATGCGATCATCATCGATACCGCGCCGGTGCTGCCCATCGCCGATGCGCGGCTCATGCTGCGCAAGGCCGATGCCTCGGTCTTCGTGGTGCGCTGGCGCAAGACGCCCGAAGCCGCGCTGCGCTCTGCCCTGCGGCTGCTGCCCGACGACCGGGTCCAGCTCGCCGGTGTCGCGCTCACCCGCGTCGACATGCGCAAGCAGGCCCGCTTCGGCTATGGCGACGATGCCTTCTACCATTCCTACAAGCGCTACTATGCCTGAGGCGGCCGCACCAACCCCCGGGCCCACGCCCCGGCGCCCCGGCCCCGCTTCAGGCAGCACCGGCCCGGAGGTGATCCCCTTCCTGCTCCAGGGCAGCGCGGAAGAGCCCCATGCCGCCGCAGCAGGCAGCTCTGCCCCCAATGGGACGTCCACCACCGGGACGTCCATCACCGGGACGGGCACCACAGGAACGGGCACCGACGCAGCCACGCTCGCCGCCGGCACCTATGCCGGACGCCTTGCCGGACTGGACCTTTCCAGCCTCGGGCTGGCGGGTCCGCCAGTCCCCGGGGAAGAGGCGCGGCCGCTGCTTCCCCGCGGCGAAGTTGCCGCCGCGCGATCGGTCGAAGCGGCCGCAGCGGCGGTGGTGCGCGCAGCGGCGGCTGTCGAAGCGGCGGCCGGCACCGTGCACATTGCGGCAGCCGCCATCGATGTAGCCGCAGCAGCGCTCGCCCGGTCCGAAACGCCCGGCAACCCCGAGGGCCTCTCTAGCCCTTCGCCCATACCGGACGCGCTGCCCCTCGCGCTCCCGGCCGATCTTGCCGCATACGCCCCCCTTGCGACCATCGTCGGCGAGGCGCCCCACCGCCCCGCGCCGATCCTGCCCGGCGCCGTCCAGCCGCTCGATCCGCGCCGCCGCTTCCGCCGGGTCGCCATCATCCACTACTGGCTGGTGACGATGCGCGGCGGAGAGCGCGTGCTGGAGCGGCTGCTCGAGCTGTTTCCCGAGGCGGATATCTTCACCCACGTCTATGATCCGGCGGCGATGTCGGCCGCGATCCGGGCGCGCACGGTGCACACCAGCTTCATCCAGAAGCTGCCCGGCGCGCGGCGGCACTACCAGGCCTATCTCCCGCTGATGCCCATGGCGCTCGAACAGCTCGATCTGCGCGGCTACGACCTTGTCATCAGCAGCGAGAGCGGGCCGGCCAAAGGCGTGATCCCCGCGCCCGATGCGCTGCACCTGTGCTATGTCCACTCGCCGATGCGGTACTTGTGGGATCACTACCACGATTACCGCGCCGAAGCGGGCTGGCTCAAGCGCGCGGTCATGCCGCTGCTGTGCCACGGCCTGCGCCAGTGGGACACGAATTCCGCGGCGCGCGTGGACCGCGTGCTCGCCAATTCCAGCTTCATCCGCGAACGGGTGGCCAAGGCCTGGCGGCGTGAGGCGACGGTGGTCCATCCGCCGGTCGATCCCGCGCTGTTCACCCCCTCGGACGAGATCGAGCCCGGCTACCTCTGGGTCGGCCAGCTTGTCCCCTACAAGCGCGCCGATCTTGCCATCGATGCCTTCAATGCGCTCGGCCTGCCGCTGACGGTGGTGGGCGACGGGCCGCAGGCGGCCATGCTGAAGAAGCGCGCCGGGCCGACGATCCGGATGATCCCCCGGCTCGATTTCGCGGCGCTGCGCCGCGCCTATGCCCGGTGCCGGGCGCTGGTCTTCACCGCCGAGGAGGATTTCGGCATCGTCCCCGTCGAAGTCATGGCCTCGGGCCGTCCGGTCATCGCCTATGGCCGCGGCGGCGCGCTTGACAGCGTGGTGGAGGGGCGCACCGGCCTGTTCTTCGGCGAACAGACGCCCGAAGCGCTGATCGCGGCGATCGAGCGGCTGGAAAGCTGGCTGCCCCACTTCGATCCGGCGGCGGCGACCGCGCGCGCGCGCGATTTCGCGCCCGACCGCTTCGATGCCGGGGTGCTGGAGGCACTGGTGTGAGGCTCCAGCCGCTCAACCGCCTGCGCACCTGGCTCACCATCCTGCGGCTGCGGCTGCGGGGCGACCGGCCGGGATCCCGCTTCTTCGTCCACAGCGGCCTCCCCCGCATCGAGGGGCGCGGCCGCATCAGCATCGCCGAGCGCGTCAACTGGAGCTGCCACGGCGCGCCGGTGGCGGTCGAAGTCGGGCCGGGCGCCCTGCTGGAGATCGGCGCGCGCGCCTTTCTCAACGCCGGGGTCGAGATCGTGTGTCACCACTGGGTCCGCATCGGCGAACATTGCCGCATCGGACCGCGCTGCGTCCTGGCCGATACCAACCACCATCCCGTACACGAGGGGCAGGGCGTGCGCGTCGCCCCGGTGAAGCTGGGCCGCAATGTCTGGCTGGGGCGCGGTGTCATCGTGCTGCCCGGGGTAACGATCGGCGATCATGCGGTGATTGCCGCCGGCTCGGTCGTGTTCGGCGATATCCCACCGCGCGAGGTTTGGCGCGGCAATCCCGCGGCCTTCGTGAAGCCGGTACGCGCCGGGGAAGGATACGTCCGGCCATGAAGCCCCCCATGCCCGCCACAGGATTGACGCCACCATGGAACTGACATTCATCGGTGCCATTCAGGTCCTCATCGGCCTCGCGCTGTTCGTCGCGGGATCGGTCGAGGCGATGTTCGCCTTCGTGCTCGTGTCCGCGATGTTCGGCGGATCCGCCGCGATCCTGCTGCCGCTGCTCGGCAATTCCTCGATCCCGCCGGTGCAGTTCGCGCTGCTTTTCGTGGCCATGCGCCTGCTGGTGCCCGGTGCCGGGCAGATGGAAGGGGTCGGCCGCGCGCTCCGGGCCAATGGCTGGCTGGTGTGCTTCGTGGTCTATGGCGTGGCCCTCGCCTTCATCGCACCGCGCCTGTTCGCCGGCCAGATCGAGGTGACGCCGCTGCGCGGCAAGGTGGAGGCCCGCTATGTCTCCACCCTTGCCTATATCTATGCCGTGCGCCCGCTGGTGTTCACCCCGCAGAACCTGACAACCGCGGTCTACCTGCTAGGCACGCTCGTGGCCGGCCTCGCCAGCTTCGTCGCCTCCGGGCGCGCGCGGGGCCGCGCGGTGCTCGTGCGCACGTTGGCGGTGGTCGGCATGGCCCATGCCCTCACCGGCTTCGCCTCGGTCCTGCTCAAGGGCACCCCGGCGGAGGCCGTCCTCCTTGTCTTCCGTAACGGGTCCTACGCGCAGCTCGATCAGTCCTACCTCGGTTTCGTGCGGATGACCGGGCTGTTTCCGGAGGCATCGACTTACGCAAACTACGGCATGCTGCTGTTCGTCTTTGCGTTCGAGTGCTGGCTGCGCCGGATCGATCCGCGCTGGACGGGGCCCGCCGCAGCCCTGCTCGCGGCCGCGCTGGTGCTCAGCACATCGAGCACGGCCTATGCCGGCCTGCCTGTCTATGCCGCGCTGGTCGGCGTGCGGGCCCTGCTGTTCCCCGGTGCACTGCCCACCGATCGCGCCGTGTGGATCGGCGCGGCCGGCCTCGCGATGGTCGTGGCTGGCTGCACGGTGATGATCTGGCACCCCAGCCTTGCCGATGCCTTCTCCGACATGATCCGCCACATGACCGTGGAGAAGGGGGAGACGCTCTCGGCCGTGCAGCGGCGCTTCTGGGCCTGGCAGGGGATCGAGGCCTTCCTCGCCAGCAGCGGGATCGGGATCGGACCGGGCAGCTTCCGCTCCTCCAGCCTCGCGACGGCGGTGCTCGGCTGCACCGGAGTGATCGGCGCGCTCACGCTCAGCCTGCACTTCCTCACCGCGTTCGGCCCGCTCCGTCAATCAACCTGGGCACCTGTCCCCGATCCGGCCCTCTCGACCGGCGCGGCCTGTGCCTGGGCCATGCTGATGGGGATCGCGATGACTTCGATTTCCTCGCCCACCTGCGATCCGGGGACAGACATCGCGATCCTCGGCGGCGCAGCCCTCGCCCTGCGGCGGCGGCAGCAGCAGCAGGCCGCTGTGACCATGGCCGCGCCAGCCCCGCTTTCCAGCCCGCTGACAGCCCCGTCGATCGCGCTGAGCCCTGCCCCGACGCCGTTCATGCTGGGCAGCCCGCCCCCCACGCGCGGCTTCATGCTGCAGGAGCCCTTTGTGCTGGGTGCCGAACTGGAAATCGCCTGAACGGGGCCGGCCGCCGCCCTCGCGGCACCCGCCATGGGCCCCGCGCGCGCAACGGAGGAAGTTCCTCGCACCATGTTCCGGCTTTCCCGCAGCTGGTCGTGCACGCCCGGGGCAGCGCGATGCGGGCACGGTTTTTCCTGTCCTACAGGGCGGGTGCCGGTCAACAATCAGGCGATGCGCCGCCCTATCTTTCAGCCCTGTACCGAGTCGGGTCGCCCAGCCCGATTAATCGAGCCAGCCGATCAAAAGCCCCCTACTGATCGAATACAATTATTCCCCAGGACTGTGTCAACCGTGTCAACCTGCTCCCGTTTCGGGACAGGTGGGGCGGGCTTGACCCCGCCGCCGGCGCAGCGGACAACGCGCAGACCCCGTCCGCCTTGCGCGCAAGGACAGGACGAAATGCGAGGGAACCGGTCATGAATGAAACGCCGCTGCGCATCGTGTTTGCGATCTATCCCGGGATGACCCAGCTCGATTTCACCGGGCCGCAGCAGTTCCTGTCACGCGTCCCCGGGAGCGAGACGATCGTGGCCAGCCGCGATGGCGGAGAGGTGCCCTCGGAGGGGCTGGTCTTTGCAGGAACGCGGGTGCTGGCCGAGATCGACCGCTGCGACCTTGTCTGCGTGCCGGGCGGCCTGAATGCGACCGAAGTGGCGCTCGATGCCGCCTTCGTGGGCGAAGTGCGGCGGCTGGCGCTGGGCGCGCGCTATGTGACCTCGGTTTGCACCGGCTCGCTGATTCTGGGGGCGGCCGGGCTCCTGGTGGGTAAGCGCGCGGCGTGCCACTGGGCATGGCGGCACTTGCTGCCGCTCTACGGCGCGGTGCCCGATGAAGGCCGGGTGGTGCGGGATGGCAACGTGATCACCGGCGGCGGGGTGACCGCAGGGATCGATTTCGCGCTGACCGTGCTGGCCGAGATCGGCGGCGAGGCGCTGGCGCACTCGCTGCAACTGGGCCTCGAATATGCCCCTGCCCCGCCGTTCGATGCCGGCCGGCCAGAGACCGCGCCGGCGGAAATCCTCGCCGCCTACCGCGCACGGATGGAGGCGTTCGCGGCGCAGCGCGAAGCCCAGACGCGGGAAGCCGCCGCGCGGCTGGGGCTTTAGTTCACTTCGGCCCGGTCAGCGCGTCCCACGTGGCCCAGGGGATATCGCGGCCGGGCCAGGCAACCTTGCGGAACGGCCATCTGGCGGCGATCCACTGGTGCGCCCATGCCTCGAGCGCCTTGTCGAAGCCGCCATCGTATTCGGCCTTGGTCACCCAGATCCGCACCACGGCATCGTAACCGGGCACCGGGCTCGGCGCGACATAGATGCAGCCGCGCTCGCGCTTGCCGTCCGGCGTGAGGACCGAGTAGGCGAAGCTCTCGCGGCGGGCGAAGCGTCCGGCCTCCGTCTGCATGTCGAGCATGGCATCGGCATCGCTGATGCCGGCATCCGGCCAGTCCGTACTGCGCGTGAAGGTCTGCTGGAGATGCTCGACCGACGACATGTAGGCATCGAAATCGATCTTCACGAGATCGGGGCCGAGCGGCCGGAGGTGGAAGCCGGGACCTTCCGCACCGGTGGGGACGGCAAAGGCGGGCGCGATGAAGGCAGGCGCGGCGGAGGAAGGGGCGGCGGAGGAAGGGGCCTGCTGATCGGCAGCCCGGGCAGCGGCAGGCGCGGCAGCGGCAAGCAGGATGGCGGCGGCGAGGGAGATGCGCTTCATCGATCAGAGCCCCTTTGATGCGGCGGCGAACGTTCCACGAGCGCGCGCTGGCGGCAAGCGGCATTTGGGGTCAGGCAGGTCGCGGCGCCTCGGCCAGCAGGGCGGCAGCGCGGCGCAGTGCGGGGATGACGGGCCAGGCGGCAAGGAGCCAGCCGGCCGCGGCGCACGCGAGCGGGACAGCAAGCGCCGTCAACGGCGCGGCGCTGCCGAGCAGGCGATCAGCCGCGAACGCCGCGCCGAACGCTCCGCCGAGCGGGAAGATCACGAGACGTACCGCCTCGGCCAGCGCAGGGCGGTCGCGGCGATGGAGCGCGGTGAAGCCGAGCGCAGCGGCGGCGAGAATGGCAACGAGCGTGGCAGCAAGCGCCGCGCCGAATGCGCCCCAGGGCGCCGCGAGGACGGTGAGGCCGGCGGTGGTGATCGCGGCGACGGTCTGAACGGCAAGCACCCTGCCCTGCCGGTCCGCAACGATCAGCTCAGCCGTGGCGACGGCCGTCACGAGAGCTGCCATGCGGGCGAGGCAGAACACCGCGACGACCGGAGCTGCTCCCGCCCAGGCCGGCCCCAGCGCAAGCGGGACCACGCGGTGCGCAAACAGGGCGAGGAGCGCGAGCGCTGGCCAGCCCAGCACGGCGAAGAGCGCGGCAAGGCGCGGCCAGGACCCCGGCTTGCCCGCTGCCTCGCCGTGCGCACGCCCCGCCGCGAGCGTGGTGAGCGCGAGCATGCCGGCGGGCTGGACGAACATGTCGGCCAGCGCGGTGACCATGCGGTTCGCCGCCCGGTAGAGCCCGGAGGCCGCGGGAGAGAACGCCATGCCCAGCACGAGATCGCCGCTGTAGTTGGCGAGAAAGCTGACCAGCACGGACCCGAAGCGGCTGGCTGACCAGCGCAGCACTTCGGCGACCAGCGCGCGCGGCGGAGCGGCGAGCGCCAGCGGCGGACCTAGCGCACCAAGCGCCAGCGCCATGAGCAGGGTGCGCGCGTAGATCTGGAGGACGAGCGCCCAGAGGCCCCAGCCGGCGGCCAGCAAGGCGATGGCGGCAAGCCCTGCCCCGACTTCGGCCAGCACGGTGACCGCATAGTAGCGGCGCACGGCACCGCTGCGCAGCATGACGGATTCGGCGAAGGCGGCGAGCGCGCCGAGCAGCACCGAAGGCGCCAGCGCCAGGATGACCGGCGCCACACCGCCGCCGCGGAAGAGGTACGGCGCTGCCAGCCCGAGCGCGACGAGCAGCCCGATCCAGCCGGCCGCGACAACGACCGTCGCGGCGAGGCAGGCGCCGGCCCCTTGCGCCTGGGGCGCATCATGGGCGAGCTTGAGCAGATACTCGAACGGGCCGGTGTAGAGCATCGTGCGGGCGAGCATGACGAGCGCGCCGGCGATGGCGAACACGCCGAAATCGGCCGGGGCCAGATGACGTGTGGCCACCAGCGTGACGGCGACCATGGCGAACTGGCCGCTGACCCGCGCGGCCATGGCGATGAGCGCGGTGCCGCCTCCGGCGCGCGCGAAACGCAAGAGCCGCGCCTTCATGCCCGGCGCGCCAGATCGCGCAAGCCGGCCAACAGGCGCTGTCCGGCGCGGGCCCAGGTATAGCGCCCGGCCTGCGCGCGGCCTGCGGTGACCAGATCGGCACGCGGCAAGCCGGCAAGGGCCGCCCGCCAGGCGGCGGGATCGTCGGGATCGGCATAGCGCGCAGCATCGCCGCAGACTTCGGGCACCGCGCCGCAGGGTGCCGCAATGACCGGGCAGCCACAAAGCATCGCCTCGACCGGAGGCAGGCCGAAGCCTTCCGTCCGCGAGGGAAACAGCAGTGCCTCGGCCCCTTCGTAGAGCGCGCGCAGGGCCGCATCATTGCACGGGCCGGCGAACACAGCATCGGCCGGCGGCGCGAGACCGGCCGCTTCGAGCGCGGCGCGCGACGGCCCGACGACGACAAGCCGCAAGGGCGCAAGCGCGCCGCCGGAGAAAGCGGCAAAGACGACGGCGTTGTTCTTGTAGGCCTTGGGGCTGCCGAACATCAGCGCATAGCCGCGCTGGGCAAGACCGAGCCGGGCCAACGCTTCCGGATCGGGCTCCGTTTCGAGGATATGGTCGGCGCCGTTGTGGAGCACGGCCGCGACATTGCTGCCGGTGACGCCGCCCCGGGCCAGTTCGCCCGCCGAGAAGGCCGAGACGGTCAGGACCTGCGCGCTCGACCGGGCCATGAGCGGGGTGAGCAGGCGGTAGCCGAGGCGCTGCCGCCACGGGTAGGAACTATCGGCACGCAGGAACTGCGCATCGTGCAGCATGGTGACTTTCGGCCGGTGCGCGAGCGGCGCGAGATTGGCGAGGTTGACCAGCAGCCCCCCGGCCGCCAGCCGGGGCAGCCGGAACTGCTCCCACCCCTGGCTGGCAGGGCGATCATCCTCGATCAGCTGGATGGCCCTGAGCGGCAGGCCATCGGCACAGCCCCGGGGCACGATCAGCGCGCAGGGCGGATCATCCGGCGATGGCGCTGCCGCAAGGAGTTCATCCACTTCGGTGATGAGCCGCGCGGCGACGCGGTGGACTCCGTTGAGGCCCCCGGCGCGAAACTTTCCATTGAAGACGACGCGGCGCATCGGGGCGGCGCTCACATCCGCTCGATCTTGCGCGGATCGATGCGCCCGAGCACAAGATCAAGCAGCGCGCGCATGTTGCCGGCAAGGCGGCCCGCGCGGTCGATATGCGGCTCGGGAAACGGAGCACGCAGCAGATTGGCGGCAAGGTTCTGCCAGAACAGGCGCTGCGCGAGCCACATCGGGATCGTGCCCTTGTGCAGCAGATAGACGATATTGGCGACTTGCGAATAGCCGAGCCGCAGCCCTGAGGTGCGCCCGCCGCGCACGCCAAGATGGACGCCGGTGACACGGCCGCTGGACACAAGCGAACCGCGCCGGGCAAGGCGCATGGTGAGATCGATATCCTCCTGCCAGCCATAGAGCGGCAGCGCCTCGTCAAAGCGAAGACCCCGCATCTGGGCCATGCGCAGCGCCATGTTGCAACCATAGAGTGCGGTGCGCGGCGTGATCGCGTGATCGAGCCCGGCGGCATACTGCTCGATCCGCGCGAGCGCCTGCTGGATCGTGAAACCGCCGTGACGCACCCCGTCTGCCACGAGATTGCCGGTAATCCCGGCTATCCCCGGATCGGAGGCAAACAGATCCTCCACCGCGGCGAGATAACCCGGCGCCATCACGAAATCATCGTCGAGGAACAGGACGATGTCGGCCCGGCCCTCCAGCAGATCGAGCGCGCGGTTGCGCTGCCGGCACAAGCCTTTGGGGGACAGGGCGAGGTCTGGCCGGACCGCGCTTTCGCCGGCCGTGCCGAAATCCTCCTGCGACGGAGCAACGATCAGGACGCCATCGGGTCGCCGCGTTTGCCGGGCGATGAGATCGACCGTTTCGCGCAGCAGCGCGGGCCGACCGACCGTGGCGATAGCGATATGGATACGCAGCATCAAGCAAGAGCCCCCGAACCTGCGCCGCTCCAGCCGAGCGGCCAGCCCGGTCTAGCCCCCTTGCGCGGGCGCGCCCACGAAGGTTGTCTCCGAACCCGACCCGTTAGCGGGCGCGCCTGGGGCCGGGCCAGTGTTAGGAAAAGACCGTAGCCACAGCAGGAAGCCCCCTCCGCGCATGAACCAGATCGCATCGAGCCCCGCCGAAATCGTCATCAATGGCCGTTTCCTGATGCAACCGGTGACCGGCGTGCAGCGGGTAGCGCGCGAACTGACCTGCGCGCTCGACCGGCTGGTGGCCGAGGAAAGCCTGCCGGTCGCGCTGCGGCTGGTCTGCGAACCCGAGGCGGAGCTGGACGATCTGGGGCTGCGGGTGACGCAGGTTGAGCGCGCGGCGAGCCGCTGGGGGCGCAAGCTGGGCGGCCATGCCTGGGAGCAGCTGGTCCTGCCCGGGCACGTGCGCGGCGGGCACCTGCTCTGCCTGGGCAACACCGCGCCGTTTGCCTCGCTCCACGCACGGCAGGGGGTGACGGTGATGATCCATGATCTGTCGTACCGGCAGTTTCCGCTCGCCTACCGGCTGCATTACCGGCTGGGCCACCGCATCATGTTGCCCTCGCTGCTGCGCCGGGCGCAGACGATCCTCACCGTTTCGGAGCGGGAGAAGGCGATGCTGGCAGCGCTGCGCCCTGAAGCGCGCGGGCGCATCCGCGTGGCGCAGAACGGTGGCTGGGGCCGTGCGGCCCCGATGGCCGAGGCGGTGACTGCGGGCGGCGATGCACCCGAGCCGGGCTACATGCTGTTCGTGGGATCGCTTTCCCGGCGCAAGAATATCCACGGCGTGCTGGCCGTGGCCGTGCGCCTTGCCCGCGAGGACGGGCTGCGCACACTGATCGTGGGTGGCGGAAGCGATATCCTTTCACCGATTGCCGGCGAAGTTCCGGCAGACGTCGCCCACCTGGTGCGATTTGCCGGGCCCGTGACCGGGCTCGACGCGCTGGGGCAGCTCTATCGCAATGCCGGGTGCGTGCTGTTCCCCTCGTTCTACGAAGCGAGCGCACTGCCACCGATCGAGGCGATGCACTTCGGCTGCCCGGTGGTCGTTTCCGCCATTCCGGCGCTGACCGAACGGTGCGGAACCGCGGCGGTCTATTGCGATCCGCACGATGTCGATGACATGGTCGCCGCCGTCAGGCGCGTGCTGGCCGATCCCGCGCCGCTTGCCGCCAAGGGCCTGCTGCATGCCGCACACTGGACCTGGCGGGATCAGGCCGTGCGCGTGCTGGACGCCGTGCTCGGACCGGAGGTGATGGAAGCGCAGCAAAAAGCCCGCCGGAGCGCTGAAGCTCCGGCGGGCGAGGCGCCAGGGATGGATTTGATGCTGGCCGGAGAGCCTCAGCAGGCTCCCTGCCCGCGCAGCACCGAGGGCACGGTGAGCAACAGGATCCCGACATTGAGCGGCACCGACTGCGAGCGGGCATAAGCCAGATCGAAGGCAACGCGGCGGCGGTAGCTTGTCCGATCCTGCCGCTTGACCTGCCACAGGCCGGTGATCCCGGGCTTGAGGCTGCAATAGACCGGGAAATGGCGACCGTAGCGCGTGGCCTCTGCCGCCGTGATCGGACGCGGGCCAACAAGGCTCATTTCCCCGCGCAGGACGTTGATCAGTTGCGGCAGCTCATCAAGACAGCTGCGGCGCAGAAAGCGTCCGATAGGCGTGATCCGCGGATCCAGCCGCAACTTGTGCGTTTCGGCCCATTCCGCCCGCGCGGCGGGATCGGTTTCCAGCAAACGCGCGAGGCGTTCGCCGGCATCGACCGTCATCGAACGGAACTTGAGGCAGTGGAACGTGCGGCCGCCCTGCCCGACGCGGCTGTGGGCGAAGAGCAGCGGGCCGGGATCGAAGACCTTGATCGCCAGCGCGACGGCCACCAGCACCGGGGATAGCAAAACGAGGGCCGCGCATGCCCCGACAAGATCGAGCGCGCGCAGCGCCCAGGCCTGACGCGGCGGAGCAAGCGGCTGGCGGGGCGGCAGGGACGGGCGTTCGGCAAGCGGCACAGCGGCGAGCTTGCTGCGCCCCGGCAGGGCAAGGGGGATTTCGGAAATGGTGGCAGGTTCGGAAATCCAGGGTTCGGCCTGGACAGGCATAAGGCTGTTCACTGCTCAGGTCTCCATCGAGGCCCGCACGCCGGAAGGGGCGGCAGTGACGTCATGATGGAGTGCGATGCAGCAGCGGTCAGGCGGTGATGCCCCCGGGACGGTTTGATTTGGGCGCCACGTAACGGTTGACGCGGACGGTATTACCAGAGCCGACTGACACCCCACACGATCGCCGCCCACAGCACGAGCGAGCTGCCTACCGGGAAGGCAACGCGCAGCCAGCCGGGATAGAGCGGCTCTGCGACAGTCTCGTCCGGGGCGGTGCGCTGGATCAGTTCAGCCTGGAGCTGGTGCACAGGCGAAGGGGCCGGAACCGCCAGTTCGTCGGCAAGTCGCGCCGGTGCTGCGGCAACCGGCATAGCCCCGCGCGCATCCGGTGCGCCGGAAAATGGCGCTTCCGAAGCAGCGGGAATGGCGCTTTCGGGGCGTGGCTGGGCAGCGGGCATCGGGAACCTCCGCTCAGAAATTTAGCGGGGTGCCATGAAGCGAGGCTTGCGCGAATCTATGTATTTTTACTTAGGTATATGCAGCGCAACGAAAAACCCGCTGCGCTGCACAATCACCTCCATCTCGGAGCAGTCTATGCCCGGTCTGCCTGATCGAGCGGTTCGCCATCGACCGGGTAACCCGCGTCGGCGGGAATCATCAGCCAACGCGTCCCATCGCGCAGCTCGATCCGCGGGGTGACGGTGACGATAGGCGTGGCAAGCGCATGGGCACGCGCCGCACCGAAATGGTCAAACTGCGCCAGACGTTCGAGATTCCGGCGGGTGGGAAAGATGATCTTGATCGCCTTCTCGTCGGCGAGGCGCAGCGCCTCGGCCGCGCTCGCCCAGAACAGGTGACGATTCTCGGTCGTATCGGCCGTGACGTCCACCGCGCCGGTGCCGAGATCGGCAAGGTAGAACCGGGTATCGAACACCCGCATGTTGCGATGCCGTGGCCACCACCGTGCAAAAGGCACGAGCGCATCGAAATCGAGGTCCCAATCAAAGGCTTCGAGCACATCGGCAAGGCGCCCGGTATCCAGCAGGAGGCGGCGGGCAGCCGCCGCGCGTTCCGCATCAATGGCGCCGACAAGCCCCACCGCAAGGCCGGTTTCCTCGAGCGTCTCGCGCACGGCGGTGATGCGGCCAGCCGCGTCCGCCGGATCGAGCTCAAGGCCGGTGCGCGCCAAGAAGGCCCCCGCCAACTCAGTATCCGCGGGATCCACCTTGCCACCAGGGAACACGGTTGCCCCACCGGCGAAGGCGAGACTGCCCGATCGTTCGACCATCAGGATATGCGCCGGGCCACCGGCGGGATCGTGGCGGAAGACCACAAGGGTCGCGGCGGGAGTGGCGGGGGCGGCATCCGCGTGTTCACCCATGTCATCGAGATCGTCCATGTGCGGACCATGCTACAAGCGGCAGGGGCTTGCCAAGCAGTCCGGCACCGCTTTGCCGGGCTTCTTCTCCAAAGTGACAGGGCCCTGTCGGCAGACTTTACAAGGCTGCGAAGCGGGAGCGGGGCATCGGTGGCAAAAGCATCGATTTTTTGGGTGGATTTGGCGTTTGGCATGGTGCCTGCATAGACTGTGTCGTCCTGAGAGTGTCTTCCCAGAGGCGGAACCGTTCCCCCCGGTCTCCCGGTTCCGCCTCTCCAGGCCCCATCGCCTGACAAGCCCCGCGTGCGGATCCACCCCCCACCCGCGCGCGGGGCCGGACGGCTCTTCCCCATCCTCCACGGCTTCACGAAACGCGAAACGCGGCCCCGCTTGTGGCGGAGCCGCGTTTCTGTATTCGCCACCGCGCAGGGTTCAGGCCTGCGTGACCTCAGCGTCGACCATCAGCTGCTGCAGCTCGCCGGCCTGGTACATCTCCATCATGATGTCTGAACCGCCTACAAATTCGCCCTTCACGTAGAGCTGCGGGATCGTCGGCCAATCGGAGAAGGCTTTGATGCCCTGCCGGATCTCCATGTCCTGGAGCACATCGACCGAGGCGTATTCCACGCCGAGGTGATCGAGGATGGCGATGGCCTTGCTGGAGAAACCACACTGCGGAAACAGCGGCGTTCCCTTCATGAACAGGACGACGTCGTTGCTGCCGACGATTTCTGCGATACGCTCGTTAGTAGACATGGGGTTTTACCGGGCTTTCGTGGCTTTGCGTGGAGATCAGGTGGGGACGGCAGTGGTCACTTGCAAGGCGTGGAGCACCCCGCCCACGCGCTCACCCAGCGCGCCGTAGACCGCCTTGTGCTGCGCAACGCGGCTGAGGCCGGCAAACGAAGGCGCGACAACATGGGCGGCATAGTGATCGCCATCGCCGGCGAGATCGGTGATCGTGACTTCCGCATCGGGGATTGCGGCGCGGATAAGCGCCTCAATCTCTGCCGCCGGCATCGGCATCAGGCTTCGCCCGTGATCTGGCGGCGCGCTTCGATCGCCTGCTCTGCCAGCGCGGAGCGGATTTCGGCCTCGTCCACTTCGACCTTGGCCATGGTCAGATCGCCGAGCAGCTTGCGCACGACGTCCTCGTCACCTGCTTCCTCGAACTCGGCCTGCACGACGGCACGGGCATAGGCCTCGGTCTCTGCGGCATCGAGGCCCATGCGCTGCGCCGCCCAATGGCCGAGCAGCTTGTTGCGGCGCGCCTGGATGCGAAACAGGGTATCTTCATCGTGCGCAAACTTGGCTTCCTCGGCGCGTTCACGGTCCTGGAACGAGGTCATATCTGGTCTTTCCTGTCGGTGGCGCCGCCCGCTCGTGGCGGCTTCAGGTGTGTGGGATAGTGATCGCGGCGTCCGGCTGCAAGCGCCCTATTCGAGCGGGAGCCCGGTCCATTTTGCAAGAAAGGCAAGGACGTCGGCCCCGCTGGCGATCACCTTGTCGACCGGCTTGCCGGGACCGTGGCCGGCCTGTGCCTCAACCCGCAGCAGATGCGGACGCGCGCCGAGATCGGCGGCCTGCAGCGCGGCGACATATTTGAAGCTGTGCGCGGGGACGACGCGGTCGTCGGTATCGGCGGTCGTGACCAGAATCGCGGGGTACTCTGCGCGGGGGCGGATGTTGTGATAGGGCGAATAGGCGCGCAGCACGCGCCAGTCGGCCTCGCGCGCGGGGCTGCCGTAGTCATCGACCCAGAAGCGGCCCGAGGTGAAACGGTCGAATCGCAGCATATCCATCACCCCGACATCGGGATTGGCGGCGGCGAAGAGATCGGGGCGCTGGTTGATCACCGCGGCGACCAGCATGCCGCCGTTGGAGCCGCCCTGAATGGCAAGCCCACCCTTGGCCGCGATCCCCTCCTTGATGAGATATTCGCCCGCAGCGATGAAATCGTCGAAGCTGTTCTGCTTGTTGGCTAGGCGCCCCGCATCATACCATGCGCGGCCGAATTCGCCCCCGCCGCGGATATTGGCGAGCGCGAACACGCCGCCTGCCTCGAGCCAGGCCATGCGAACCGGCGAATAGCCCGGCGTGAGCGCGACATCGAAGCCGCCGTAGCCATAGAGCAGCGTCGGCGCGGCCGCACCGGAACTGGCAAGGCTGCGCTTGCGCACGACATACATGGGCACCTTGGTGCCGTCTTTCGACGGGAACGTGCGCTGCTCGACGACATAGTCGTCCGGATTGAACGACAGGCGCGGGACGGCAAACGGCGTGGCCTTGCCCGTGCGCGTATCGAGGCGGAAGATCGACGGCGGCTGGTTGAAACTGGAGAACTGGTAGAAGGTCTCCGGATCGCCGGGTCGCCCCCCGAACCCGCTTGCCGAACCGATCGCGTCCACCGTGATGGCACGCTGGGGATGCCCGTTCAGATCGGTGACGACGGCGTAACTCGCCCCCTGTTGGAGATAGGACAGAATGAGCCGCCTGCCGACAATGCGGCCGGCATCGAGCGTATCGAGCCGCTCGTCGATCACCGTGTTGATGCTGAACTGACCAGGCTGCTGGCGATCGAGATTGACGCGCACGAGGCGGTAGTGCGGCGCGCCGGCATTGGTAATGAACCACAGCTGGTCACCGATACCTTCGATGAACTTCCAGTCGTCGGTCATTTCGGCCGCAATAGGCAGCGCGGGCCAGTCCTGCGCCCCAGCCGCGAGCCTGCCGCGCACCAGCGGGATGACATGAACGGTGCGGCGCGGGAGCGTGCTGGCCGACGAAATGATGACGGCCCAGCGCCCGTCGGAGGAGACAGCGAGGCGGTGGTTCCAATCGCGGTGATCGGGGGTGGCGAAGACCTTGACATCGGCGCTCTGCGGCGTGCCGACGCGGTGGTACCAGATGGCCTTGTCGTAGACCGGCGCGCGGTAGGCCTCGCCCTCGGGCGGCGCCGGATAGCGGGCATAGAGGAAGCCGCCGTCGCCAACCCATCCGATCGCGGTGTCGTTAGCCCATTCAAGCCGGTCTGCCAGCATCGCGCCCGTGTTGACATCGACCAGGCGGATCGTGCGCCAGTCGCTGCCGTCGCGCTGCTGGGTCAACGCGACGAGGCGGCCTGCCGGCGAAGGCACCCAGGCATCGAGCGTGCGCAGGCCTTCGCCGGTTTCGGTGCTCCAGTTGTTCGGATCGACAAGGACGCGGCCTGTGCCGCCCAGCCCTTCGCGCACCTGCAGCACGGCCTGATTCTGGAGGCCGCTGTTGCGTGTGTAGAAATAGCGGCCACCCGCCTTGCGCGGCAGGCTGAAGCGTTCATAAGCGAACAGGCTGCGGATCTTCTCGCGCAGCGCATTGCGGCCGGGAAGCTCGGCCAGATAGGCCGAGCTGGCGGCATTCTGCTGCTGGACCCACGTTGCGACTTCGGGGCTGGAGCGCACATCCGCCTCGAGCCAGCGGTAAGGATCGGCGAGATCCTCGCCGAACTGATGCTCGATCAGGGAATCGCGTCGCGTGGGCGGATAGCGCGGGGCCGACAGCGCGGTAATTCCGAAGACGCTCGGCAGACGATCGGCCTTGCGCTCTGTCGCGGATGGCTGGACGTTTTCGGCAGTGGTATAGGACGTTGGGCCGCGAACAGGCACTGTCAGCGCCTCGGCCTCCTCACGGGCCATAGCCTCCGGCGCTGGCAGGAAGACTGCCGCCGCCAGGACCGCCCATCCGATCCTTCCCACGATTTTCATCTTTATGAGAGGGCTTTAGCACCATCAGGGGGCAGTGGGCGAGAGCGAAATCGTGCGGGGCCTGCGGGTAAGGGATCGGCAGGGTTTCGGGGCCTTTCGCAGGTTCCGGCACGCGTTGTGCGTTGCAGCTCAGGATGGCTTCCGACGCAGGACGCGGATGGCGCCCAAATGAAAAGGGCGGAGCCTCGCGGCTCCGCCCCAGTTCGTCCCTTGCGGGATCCGGCAGCCTCAGGCCGCTTCGTATTCGTCTTCGTCCGCGGTCAGCACAGGGCCCGAATCCTGGCCCTTGGCGCTGGTGTCGCGATCGACCAGTTCGATCACCGCGAGCGGCGCAGCGTCCGAGGCGCGGTAGCCGGCCTTGATGATGCGGGTGTAGCCACCAGCGCGGCCGGCATAGCGTTCGGCGAGCGTGGTGAAGAGCTTGGCGAGCTGCGCGTCGTCAAGCAGGCGGGCATGCGCGAGGCGGCGATTGGAAAGGCCGCCGTGCTTGCCCAGCGTGATCAGCTTTTCGATATAGGGGCGCAGTTCACGGGCCTTGGGCAGCGTGGTGGTGATCTGCTCGTGCTTGATGAGCGCGGCCGCCATGTTGCGCATCAGCGCGCGGCGGTGCGAGGACGTACGACCCAGCTTACGCTGGCCCAGCTTGTGACGCATCGGTCTTCTCCGTTCGTTAGGGGCCCGTATCAGGTAGCCCGTACCAGGCGGTTTTCACGGGTGCCGCCCAAAACCCGAAGGGGCGCTCCTTTGCGGAAACGCCCCCGATCCGGTTCAGCCCAGAAGCTCCTGCTCGAGCTTCTTGGCCATCTCTTCGATGTTCTCCGGCGGCCAGCCGGGGATGTCCATGCCGAGGCGCAGACCCATCGAGGAGAGCACTTCCTTGATTTCGTTGAGCGACTTGCGGCCGAAGTTCGGCGTACGCAGCATCTCCGCTTCGGTCTTCTGCACGAGATCGCCGATGTAGATGATGTTGTCGTTCTTGAGGCAGTTGGCCGAGCGGACCGAAAGCTCCAGTTCGTCCACCTTCTTGAGGAGGTAGCGGTTGAGCTGGTTGGCGTCGCTTTCCTCGGGCGTATGGACTGCGATACCGCCGCCCATCGCCGGCACGTGGCCGCTGGGCAGCTGATCGTCGAAGTGCACGAAGAGCGAGAGCTGGTCCTGCAGGATGCGGGCCGCATAGGCGACTGCATCTTCCGGCGTGACGGTGCCGTCGGTCTCGACCGAAAGGCTCAGCTTGTCGTAGTCAAGCTCCTGGCCGATGCGGGCGTTGTCGATCTTGTAGGACACCTGGCGGACCGGCGAATAAAGCGAGTCCACCGGGATCAGGCCGATCGGTGCATCGACCGGACGGTTCGACACGGCCGGGACGTAGCCCTTGCCGGTATCAGCCGTCAGTTCCATGTTGAAGGTCGCGCCTTCATCGAGGTTGCAGATCACGAGGTCCTTGTTCATGACCTCGATATCGCCGCTCACCGCGATGTCACCAGCCTTCACTTCGCCCGGGCCGGTGGCCGAAAGCTGCAGACGCTTCGGGCCATCGCCCTGCATCTTGAGGGCGATCTGCTTCACATTGAGCACGATGTCGGTGACGTCCTCGCGCACGCCGGCGAGCGAGGAGAATTCATGCAGAACGTTCTCGATCTTGATCGAGGTGACGGCCGCGCCCTGCAGCGAGGACAGCAGCACGCGGCGCAGCGCGTTGCCGAGGGTGAGACCAAAGCCACGCTCGAGCGGCTCAGCGACAAACGTCGCGCGGCGCTTCGGGTCGTTGCCGGGCTTGATCTCGAGGGAGTTGGGCTTCTTCAGTTCCTGCCAGTTCTTGATGTTGACAGTCATGGAATTCCCCTAGGGTTATCGGAGGATGCCGGCGACTGGCCACAGGGGCCGACGCCGATCAGAATCTTGGGCGGGCGTGGCAGGTGCGGGACGCGCCCCGCATCTGCCGCCCACCACAGGCAGGATCAGACGCGGCGACGCTTCGACGGACGAACGCCGTTGTGCGGGATCGGCGTCACGTCGCGGATCGCGGTGATCGTGAAGCCGACCGCCTGCAGCGCGCGGAGCGCGCTTTCGCGGCCCGAGCCGGGGCCCTTCACTTCGACCTCGAGCGTGCGGACGCCGTGTTCGGCCGCCTTCTTGCCCGCGTCGTCTGCCGCGACCTGTGCGGCATAGGGCGTCGACTTGCGGCTGCCCTTGAAGCCCATCATGCCGGCCGACGACCACGAAATGGCGTTGCCCTGTGCATCGGTGATGGTGATCATGGTGTTGTTGAAGCTGGCATTGACGTGCGCGACACCACTGGTGATGTTCTTGCGCTCGCGCCGCTTGATACGCTGAGGTTCCCGGGCCATTGTACTGAAATCCTGTCGAAAGAAGTGCCTGGAAGTCGGGGCTGAAGAGCCGCCTTACTTCTTCTTGCCGGCGATCGCCTTGGCCTTGCCCTTGCGGGTGCGGGCGTTGGTGTGGGTGCGCTGGCCGCGAACGGGCAGACCCTTGCGGTGACGCAGGCCGCGGTAGCAAGCCAGATCCATCAGGCGCTTGATGTTCATCGCGGTCTCACGACGAAGATCACCTTCCACGGTGTGTTCAGCGTCGATCGTCTCACGGATCTGGAGCACTTCGGCGTCCGACAGATCCTGCACGCGGCGGGTGTGATCGATCCCGAGCTTGTCGGCGATCTGCTTGGCCTTGTGCGCACCGATACCGTGAATATAGGTCAGCGCGATGATAACGCGCTTGTTGGTGGGGATATTGACCCCGGCAATACGAGCCACTTGTTTCTCCATGCTCCACAGGGTGAAAGCAGCGGCACCTCAGGGCACCGCGCCAGACCCCATCTCATCGCTATACACCCGGTGCACGAAGGTAACTTCGCCAGAGGTAACCCGCAAAACTCACGGATTGCCAACCGACGCAATGACCCTTGTCATATCGAGTGAATGGCGCGCTTAGGACGATTCGAGTGGACCGTCAACCACTAAGACACAGCAAAGCGTAGCCCTCGCGCCTCTCGGGCACGACCGCGCTGTATGATGAGGGTTTATACCGTATCGGGGCGGCAAGGTCAAAGGCGTCTGCTGCCATGGACAATTCGATGGGCGGGTATGCTTGTCGTTCCGCCCCGCCCTGCTAGCGTGCGCGGCCGGGCACAGGGGGGCAATCGCACATGACGGCAGGGGTGAACGAGCGCGCGCTGGTCCGCAAGATTGGCTGGCGGGTCCTGCCGTTCATCCTGTTCAGCTACTTCGTTGCCATGGTGGACCGCGGCAACATCAGCTTTGCCGCCGCGACCATGAACGCCGATCTCGGCTTCAGCGAAACAGTTTACGGGCTGGGCGCGTCCGCCTTCTTTCTCGGCTACTCGCTGCTGGAGGTGCCTTCGAATCTGATGCTAGCCCGCTTCGGCGCCCGGATCTGGCTGGCGCGGATCATGCTGACCTGGGGCGTGATCTCGATTCTCACCGCCTTCATCCAAACGCCCTGGCAATTCTATGCGATGCGCTTTGCCCTGGGCGTGGCTGAAGCCGGGTTCTATCCGGGTGCGATCCTCTATCTTTCGACGTGGTTCCCGGGCGAGCACCGCGCCTGGGCGATCAGTCGGTTCTACGTTTCGCTGCCGCTCTCCTACGTGGTGATGGGCAGCATCGCGGCACCCTTGCTCGCCCTGCACGGGATGGCCGGGCTGCACGGCTGGCAGTGGCTGCTGATCGTGGAGGGCATGCCATCGGTATTGCTCGCGCTGGTCCTGATTGCGGCCCTGCCCGACCAGCCGGGCACCGCACGGTGGCTGACTTTGGCGGAACGCTGCTGGCTGGAAGACCGGCTTGCTCGAGAGGCTGCGGCAGCCGGTGCGCTATCACACCACGTGCTGCGAGCGCTGCTCAATCCCTTCGTGGTGATGCTGGGCGCAGCCAACGCGCTGAACTACGTGGCGATCAACGCGATCGCCTTTTCCGCCCCCAAGCTGCTGGCGGCGGGGACCGGGATGGATGTTGCGGGCGTTGGCCGGGTGGTTTCGGCGGGCGGACTGGCGATTGCGCTGGGGCTGCTCATCGTCGGCCCGCTGGCGGGCAAGACGGTGGCCCGCACGCTGATGGCCTATTCAGGCTTCATGGGCCTCGCCGCGGCGGGCCTCTCGGTGCTGTGGCTTGCCGCAAGCCCGACGAGCACGATCGCCGGCTATATCCTGTTCTTCGCTGCCGCGCAGACGGCAGGCATGCTGCCGCTGGCCGTGGTAAGCCGCCTGATACCCGAACGCGACCGTCCGGCGGGACTCGCCATGGCCAACACGATCTCGCAAGGCGTCGCGTTTTTCGGTCCGCTCACGTGGGGCGTGCTCGCCGATGCAACCGGCAGCTATCGGCTCGGCGTGGCACTGCTGATCCCGCTGTCGCTCGGCGCGGCGGGAATGGCGCAAGTCGCACGGCTGCGCGCGCGAACCGTGCGCGCAGGCTGAAGGGAGCGCCGCGCCGCGCAGCGCCCCCCTCCCCCGCATCACACCACGCCGAAGGCCAGCATCGCATCGGCCACTTTCTTGAAGCCGGCGATATTTGCGCCCTTGACGTAGTCGGTATAGCCGCCGCCCTGATCGCCATATTCGAGGCAGGACTGGTGGATGCCGAGCATGATGTCCTTGAGCATCTGCTGGAGCTCTTCCTCCTTCCACGAACGGCGTTCGGAGTTCTGGCTCATCTCGAGGCCAGAGACCGCGACGCCGCCGGCGTTGCTGGCCTTGCCGGGCGCGTAGAGGATTTTCGCCGCCTTGAAGATGTGCACGCCGTCAAGATCGGTGGGCATGTTCGCACCCTCGGCCACGGCACGGCAGCCATTGGCGACGAGCAGCTTCGCGTCCTCCCCGAGCAGCTCGTTCTGCGTGGCGCAGGGCAGCGCGACATCGCAGGGGACGCCCCAAGGGGTCTTGCCGGTCGTGAAGCTGGCGCCCGGGAAGGCCGTGACGTAATCCTCGATGCGGCCGCGCCGGTGGGTCTTGTGGGTCTTCACCCAGTCGATCTTTTCCTGATCGATACCATCGGGATCGTGGATGAAACCGCCCGAATCCGAAAGCGTGAGGACCTTTCCGCCAAGCTGGACGATCTTCTCCGCCGCATGGGTGGCGACATTGCCAGAGCCCGAGATCACCGCTGTCTTGCCGGTCAGATCCTCGCCCTTGGTCGCCAGCATGTTGGCGAGGAAATAGACCGCGCCGTAGCCCGTCGCCTCGGTGCGGATCAGCGAGCCGCCCCATTCGAGACCCTTGCCGGTGAGGACGCCGGTGAACTGGTTGGTGATGCGCTTGTACTGGCCGAACATGAAGCCGATCTCGCGCCCGCCCACGCCGATGTCGCCCGCCGGCACGTCGACGTCGGCGCCGATGTGACGGTAAAGCTCGGTCATGAATGACTGGCAGAAGCGCATGATTTCACGCACGCTCTTGCCCTTGGGATTGAAGTTCGAGCCGCCCTTGCCGCCACCCATCGGCAGCCCCGTCAGCGCGTTTTTGAAAGTCTGCTCGAAGGCGAGGAACTTCAAGACGCTTTCGGTGACGCTGGGGTGGAAGCGGATACCGCCCTTGTAGGGGCCGATCGCGTTGTTGTTCTGCACGCGCCAACCGCGCTGGACGCGGATGTTGCCGGCATCGTCCTCCCAGCAGACGCGAAACGAGACGACACGGTCGGGCTCGGCAATGCGGCGCAGGATCTGCTGCGCATGATATTGCTCCTTGTCCGCCATGAATTCGAAGATGTCTTCAGCAACTTCCTGCACAGCCTGAACAAACTCCGGCTGGTACGGATTGCGCTTCTTCACACCTTCCATGAAGGTCGGCAGGTCGACGTGATCGGAAACGGCCACAGCATTCTCCCCCTTGAGCAAAGCCGCTGATCGGCTTCGGGTTTGCGTGCGACCCACAGGAGGACTTCGCGCCCGCCAGATCGTGCCCGGCGAGTCGCGCGTGTCCTTTGCGATGTTCTAATCCGTTTTGTTGCGTCCGCCAGTGCTCCCGCGCACAGCGTGGGCGATCACGGATTCGATGCGCCGGCCCCGAGCGCCGCATCGAAAGCGGCATTGGCATCGCGGTGCGCGTCGGCCTCGGGATCGCTGACCTTGGTCGCGGGCTTTCCGGCAGGCTTGGCCCGCACCTTTGCGGGTGCCTTTGTCAGCGTTTTTGCCGGTGCCTTGGCAGGCGCAGCCTTGGCGGGCGGCAGGAAGGCCGCCTTGACCGGCGCCTTGCCGGCTGCGGGAGCAGGCGCTGCGGAGGCTTTAGCCGCAGCGGGGAAAGGCGCTTCTTCGGCCTTGGTTGCAGGCTTGGGTTCAGCCTTGGGTTCAGGCGGGGATTCCGGCTTTGGGGCTACCTTCGGCGCCAGCTTTCCGCCAGTGGGCGGCAGGCTGAAGCTCTCGGCGCCCTTGAGCGGCACGACCGGCTTGACCGGTTCGTCCGTTGCGGCGGGTTCGCTCTGCCCAGCGGGCGGCTCAGCCCTGGACACGGTCGGCGTGGCAACCGGCTCCGCGACCGGGCCAAGCCTGCCGGCGAGGCTGGTGAGCTGCGCGGCGAGCATCCGGTCCACCGCCGGTGCGATGTCCTCCACCTTGTAGCGCATGAAACCGCCGACGACGTATTCGAACAGGATGCGCGAGCCCTTCTCGGTAGGCTTGACGGTGATCGTCATCGTCGCGGAGAGTGCCTCGCTCTGCAGCGGGCCCAGCGCGCCCGTCAGCCGCAACGCGCGCGGCGGCTCCACATAAAGGACGCGCATGTGCTGCACACCGCCGGGCTTCTGCGTGACCGGCGCGCCATCGGGGCGCGGCAGGACTTCGCAGAAGCAGCCACCGACCTGAGGGTCGAGCGTCAGATTGGCGGCGTCACCCGAGAAGGTATGCTGGCTCTGCCACCACTGCGCAGGCTGAAGAATGGTCTTCCATGCCTCGGCCGGGGACGCCGTAACTTCGCTGACGAGCCGCACGACAAAACCGGTCTCGCTGCGTGTGACGACGTCAGCATGGGCAGCAGGGACGGCGAACAAAAGCGCGGCCATGATGAGGCCCCCGCCCCATAGCTTACGCCCGATTCCCCGCATGATATGCCCCCCGCTGCAACGCCCGCCAGGGCGTTATGCGTAGGTCTTTATACGAGAATGGCCTCGATGGCACCCGTCACGGCGTCCATATCCGCCATTCCGTCAACGCGGCTGACAATGCCGCGCGCGTCGTAGATCGGCAGGATCGGCGCGGTCTTCGCCCGGTATTCCGCCATGCGGGTGCGGACCGTTTCCTCGTTGTCATCGGGGCGGCGCTTGAATTCGTGCCCGCCGCACTTGTCGCAGGTGCCTTCCACGGCCGGCTTCTCGAACGTGTCGTGATAGCCCTTGCCGCAAGTGGCACAGGTATAGCGGCCGGTGATCCGCTCGACGAGAGCGTCTTCGTTCACTTCGAGCTCGATCACATGATCGAGCGCGCGGCCGCGCGAGGCGAGGATGGCATCAAGGGACTCCGCCTGCGGCGCGGTGCGCGGGTAGCCATCGAAGATCGCGCCCATGCCGGCAGGCATGGCGTCGAGTTCATCGCCGATCAGGGCCGAGACGATTTCGTCGGAAACGAGTTCTCCCGCTTCCATGACGGCCTTGGCCTTGAGCCCGACCGGCGTACCGGCCTTGACCGCGGCACGCAGCATGTCGCCCGTGGAGAGCTGCTTCATGCCATGCCGCTCGACGAGCCGCTGCGCCTGGGTTCCCTTGCCGGCTCCCGGCGGCCCCAACAGGATGATGTTCACGCCTGCAATCCCCTCTTTACCGCTCGCTGGTTTCCTGCAGCATGCCCGTCCCCCGGGCATCCTGCTCAGCGCATACGGCCTTTCAGCTTGGCCTTCTTGATAAGGTCCCCATACTGGTGCGCCAGCAGGTGCGACTGGATCTGGGTGATGGTATCGACCGTCACGTTGACCACGATGAGCAAGCTGGTGCCGCCAAAGAACAGCGACCCCATACCGGTTTCGGCCATGATCGCCTCGGGCACGACGCAGACCACGGTGATATAGGCTGCGCCCAGCACGGTGATGCGCGTGAGCACGTAATCGAGATAGTGCTCAGTGTTCTTGCCGGGACGGATGCCGGGGATGAACCCGCCATTGCGCTTGAGGTTGTCAGCCGTCTCTTCCGGATTGAACACGATCGCGGTGTAGAAGAAGCTGAAGAACAGGATCCCGAGCGCGTAGAGCACCATGTACACCGGCTTGCCGTGGCCGAGGTACTGGTTCAGGCCGACGATGATCTGGCCCATCGTGCTGTCGGGCGAGACCGAGCGGCCCGCAAACTGCGTGATCGTCAGCGGCAGCAGCAGCAGCGAACTGGCAAAAATCGGCGGAATCACGCCCGCGGTATTGAGCTTCAGCGGCAGGTGGCTGCGGTCTGCCGCCATCATCCCGCGCTGGGTGACGCGCTTGGGATACTGGATCAGCAGGCGGCGCGAGGCGCGTTCGAAGAAGCAGATGAAGATGACAACGCCGACGAGCAGCAGAACGATGCCGGCGATGAACAGCGGACTCGTTGCGCCAGTGCGGCCCTGCTCGAACAGGTTGCCAAAGAAAGTTGGCATCTGGGCGACGATGCCGGCCATGATGATCAGCGATGTGCCGTTGCCGATACCGCGGCTGGTGATCTGCTCACCCAGCCACAGCAGGAACATGGTGCCGCCGATCAGGCTGATCACCGCGCCGATGCGGAATACGTAGCCGGGATCGACCACCGCCTGCAGGCCGCTCGAGGCGCTGAACGCCTCAAGCCCGACAGCGAGGAAATAGCCCTGGATCGCGGTGAGGAACACAGCGCCATAGCGGGTATACTGATTGAGCTTCTTGCGCCCGCTTTCGCCTTCCTTCTTGAGCGCGGCGAGCGCCGGATGGAGCGAAGACGCAAGCTGCACCACGATCGAGGCGGTGATGTAGGGCATCACGCCGAGAGCGATCAGGCTCATGCGCTGAAGCGAACCGCCCGAGAAGGCGTTGAACACGTCGAGAATGCCACCCTGCGTGCGCTTGTAGAGTTCGGCCAGGATCATCGGATTGACGCCCGGCAGCGGCACGAAGCTCATGAAGCGGAACACGACAAGCGCGCCCACCGTGAACCAGATGCGCGACTTGAGTTCGGTCGCCTTCGAGAAATTGGCCAGATTGAGCGTGCTGGCGATGTTATCGGCGCGGGATGCCATGTTCGGGTTTCAAGCCTTGCTGCTGGGCTGACTGCGAGTGCTGCCGCAGTGCCTATGTGGCTAGCCCATATAGGGAGGGTTCGGCAATGTCGAACCCCCGCCCTCTCGATTTATCGGGACGGAGCAGGCAGAAACGCAGACGGGGGGCGGTATGCACCTGCCCCCCGCGCGTGTTGCTTACTTGGCCGCCTTGTTCGCTTCGCGGCGAGCCGTCTTCTTCTCGTGCTCGCTGGGCTGCGCTTCGGGAAGCGTGACCGCACCGCCGAGCGCTTCGACCGCAGCGCGGGCCCCGGCGCTGACGCCGGCGACGTGGAAGCTGACCTTGGTCGTCAGTTCACCCTTGGCGAGGAGGCGCACGCCGTCCTTGCCGCCACGGGCGAGACCGGCGGCCTTGAGCGCGGCATGGTCGATCACGCCATCGGTGGCGAGCTTGCCCGAATCGATCGCCTTCTGGATCATGCCGAGGTTCACTTCGGCGTAATCCTTGGCGAAGATGTTGTTGAAGCCGCGCTTCGGGATGCGCATGTGCAGCGGCATCTGGCCGCCTTCGAACCCGTTGACCGACACGCCCGAGCGCGCCTTGGCACCCTTCTGGCCGCGCCCGGCGGTCTTGCCCTTGCCCGAGCCGATACCGCGGCCCACGCGCATACGGCCCTTGCGGGCGCCATAATTGTCGGAGAGTTCGTTAAGTTTGGTCATGGTGTAGCACTCGCTTTCGCTTTGAGTCGCGCTGATAGGAGGTGCGCCCTTAGGCGAAGCAGGGAGGAATGTCACGCCCTTGCGGACGTGGCCAGCACGCTCGGCCTGCCGGATCGGACCGGATGCCCCATTGCAGCACCGCGGCAAAGGTCGCAAGCTGAGGCTTCGGGGCGACGGGAGGGACCAATGCGCGGCTACCGGTCGGTGATGGGTATCCTGGTTATTTTACCGACCGCAGGCCGTGCGGCACCGAGCCAGAGCAGCCTCCAGCGCGACATGACACAGCGGATCGCCAAAGCAACAGGCGAGAAAGTCGAGCCGGCGAAGGACGGCTGGCCGCAAGTGTCGATCAATCCCGGAAGACCCGGCAAGAACCTCCTGCTGAACTTTGGGCGGATCTGGGCCGGTTGCCAGACCTTATCGGCCATAGATTGCGCCGCGCAGGAGCACTGCATCGCACCACGCATCCATTGGTTCAGGAACGGGCAATGGCAGATCGCAGAGAAAACGTAGCGAAACCGAGGGGAGAGCAAGCGATGATCCAGACCAGCCATGCCTGCAGCGTGATGCTTTGCCTTGCAGCAGCCCTCCCCGCTCCACTTGCCGCACAGGGCACCGTGCCATCGGGTTCGGCGCAGGGCGATGTCTCGCTGACCATCTACGCCAACGATCTTGCGCTGGTGCAGGACAAGCGGCAGATCACTCTGCCCAAGGGAACGAGCCGGCAGGAGTTTCCAGACGTTTCCGCGATGATCCGGCCGGAAACGGTGACACTGGGCAGCGGCGACGCCGGGATCGTCGAACAGAACTTCGATTACGACCTGCTCTCGCCCGAAAAGCTGCTCGACAAGGCCGTGGGGCAAACGGTGACACTGGTGCGCACAAATCCGGCGACCGGTGTGGAGACCCGCGAACAGGCCACCGTGCTCGCCAACAACGGCGGTACCATCGTGCGGATCGGTGATCGGATCGAGGTGCTGGAGAACTATGGCGGGCGGATCCTGTTTTCGGGTCTGCCGCCGAGCCTGCGGGCACGGCCGACCCTGTCGATCACGCTCGATGCGGCAAGCGCCGGCCCTCGTCCTGTCACGCTGAGCTACCTTTCCGGAGGCTTTGGCTGGAAGGCAGACTATGTCGCGCTGTTCGACGAAGCGGCCGGCAAGATGGACCTGCAGGGCTGGATCACGCTGACAAACAACACCGGCACCAGCTTCCCCAATGCGCGGGTGCTGCTGGTGGCGGGGCAGCCGGGGCAGGATGCCAACCAGTACGGCGGCGGAAGGCGCTACGTGCAGCGGCAGGTCGCCTACAGCCCGGGCATGCAAAGCGCGAACCGCGAACGGCTGGGCGATTTCTATGTCTATCCCATCGCCGCGCGCACCACGGTGGCCAATGCGCAGCAGAAGCAGGTGAGCTTTCTGGACGTGGCGGAGGCACCGGCCCGCAAGGGCTATTACTTCCGCAACGACTGGCTCGGCACATCTGATGACGCGCAGAGCTTTGCCACTGTGCTGAAGCTGTCGACGGCCAAGGGCAGCGGCGTGGGCGATGCCCTGCCCGCGGGCACGGTGCGCGTCTACATGCGCGATGCGCGGGGGCAGCCGCAGTTTATCGGCGAAAAGGGCATCGACCACACGCCGATGGGGTCGACACTGTCGCTCAAGACCGGCGAGGCGTTCGACGTCAAGGTCCAGCCCACCGTGCAGAAGCGCGAGCGGATCACATCGGACGAGTGGGAGCGTACGGGGCGCTGGCGGATCACCCTGAACGGCAAGACCGACGACGTGACGGTGGAGCGGCAGAAGGAATACTGGCGCACGACGATGACCTACAAGATGACCAATGCCCGGCCCGCCCCTGTCCAGGTCGAACTTGTCCAGGCTGGACTCGACAACTGGTGGAGCGATACGCGGGTCCCATCCGAGAGCGTGAAAGGCACGCAGCGGACATTGGACGAGCGGACCTGGACGGTGGACGTGCCGGCCAATGGCGAGACCACCCTGACCGTCCAGTTCGACACGCGGTACTGATCGCCTAGGCGGTGCGGCGCGCACTCTCCCTGCTGGGCCTGTTGGCTCTTGTACCCGGCGCTGCGCGGGGTGCGGACGAGGCGACCGTGCTTTCGGCAAAGCCCGATGCCGTGGGCGTCACCATCTACCGCGCGCCGGATCGCGCCGCCGATACGGCGATGAACCTCGGCTGGCTTGAAGGCTATGCGCTGATCACGGAGACGCGCACCGTCGACATTCCGGCAGGCGGGGCAACGATCCGCTTCGAAGGCGTCGCCGGCGGGATCCTGCCCGAATCGGCATTGGTGACGGGGCTGCCGGCCGGCGTGCGCGAGAAGAACCTCGATGCCGATCTCCTCTCGGCGCGCAATCTCTATGCCCGCGCCTATGGCCGTCCGGTGATCCTGCGGCGGCACCGGGGCAAGGACGGCAAGGGCACGGTGAGCGAGGAGCGCGCGGTGATCCGCTCCGCGGCTGATGGCGCCGCGATCGTGCAGACCAGGCAGGGCTTTGAAGTGGCCAATTGCGGGCGCGGGATCACCGATACGCTGGCCTATACCGAAATGCCTGATGGGTTATCGGCCAAACCGACGCTTTCGGTGCGCACCGAAAGCACGTCGGCAAAGCGCGCGACGATCACGCTGTCCTACCTCGCATGGGGTTTCGACTGGCAGACCAACTACGTCGTGCAGTTGAACCCGGAGACCGGGAAAGCGGCAATGACGGCGTGGGTGACGCTGGCAAGCAGCGATCCGACGAGCTTTGTCGATGCCGGCGCGGCCGTCGTCGGCGGCAAGCTGGACCGCGAGGATGCGCGCGAGGACCGCGAGCGGCCGGAGGGTGATCTGGTGCTGCATTGCTATCTAGGCGGGCACGCCCAAACGGTGCTGATACAGCAAGCCATGCCCGCACCCGCACCGCCGATCAGTGAAATGGAAGCACCGCTGGCCGATATCATTGTCACAGCGCGCCGAGCCGACGAAAAGGCCATGGCGGCACCGGTCAAGGTCACCGAGGAAGGCCTTGGCGATCTCAAGCTCTACCGCGTCCCTATGCCCACCACGGTGGCCGCCCATGCGCAGAAGCAGGTGGCGATGCACGATCTGAAGGGCGTGAAGTTCACCACCTGGCACACCGCCGATCTCTACGACGATCTTGAGACACGGGCCCAGATCAAGCTGCGCACACGCAACCGCAGGGAAGATGGCCTCGGCATCCCGCTGCCGGGCGGGCCGGTTGCGGTGTTCGAGCCACAGGGCGAAAACATGCTGGTGGTCGGCCAAGGCGGCATGCGCGATTATGCGGTCAACGAGGATGTCGAGGTAACGCTGGGGCTATCACCGCAGGTCGCTGTCGCGGTGGTCAAGAAAGGAACCGGCAGCGGCTGGCGCGACGAGGAAGCCAAGGTGACCAACGCCAACCCTTGGCCGATCACCTTCGAGGGATCGCTGCGGATTGCCGATGGCGAAAAGATCGAACGGCCGTCGAGCAGGCTGCCAGCCAAGTTCGGCCGCCCGACATGGACTGTTCGCGTGCCGGCCAATGCCGAGGCCAGACTGACCTACCGGGTGCGCACACCAACGAACTGACCCGCCAACAAAAAGGGCCCCGGCATTGCTGCCGGGGCCCTTTCAATTCGCGAACGGACCGAGGGTCAGTCGATCACGGCCACCATGTGCGGGAGCTTGGCGATCGCACCGCGCACTTCGGCGGTATCCTCGAGCTCGACGACACGGTGCATCTTGCCAAGACCCAGACCGATGAGGATCTGCTTCTGGGCTTCCGGACGACGGATCGGCGAACCGATCTGCTTGATCTTGATCTTTGCCATGTCTGATTACTCCACGATGGCCGCGGCTTCCGCCTCGGCCTCGACCGGAGCAGCGCCGCCACGACCGAGCAGGTCGGCAATCTTCTTGCCACGACGCTGCGCAACCGACTTCGGGCTGGTCTGATCGGTGAGCGCATCGAAAGTTGCGCGGATCATGTTGTAGGGGTTGGAGGTGCCGACCGACTTGGTCACCACGTCATGAACACCCAGGCTTTCGAACACGGCGCGCATCGGGCCACCGGCGATGATGCCGGTACCGGCCGGAGCCGAACGCAGGTTGACCTTGCCCGCACCGAAACGACCCTTGCCGTCGTGGTGGAGGGTACGGCCTTCCTTGAGCGGAATGCGGACCATGGTCTTCTTCGCCGAAGCGGTCGCCTTGGTGATGGCTTCCGGCACTTCGCGAGCCTTGCCATGACCGAAGCCGACACGGCCCTTGCCATCGCCGACCACGACAAGCGCGGCGAAACCGAAGCGCTTGCCGCCCTTCACGGTCTTCGAGACGCGGTTGATGTGAACGAGCTTCTCGATGAGCTCCTCGCCACCTTCCTCGTCACGGTTGCCACGACCACGGTCGTCACGGCGGCCACGGCCACCACGCTCGCCGCCGCGGTCATTGCCGCCACGGCCACGGCCAGGGCCGCGATCACCGCGACCACCACGACCCTCGCGGGGGGCGTCGGCAGAGACGTCGGCGACAGGTGCGCCATCCAGGTTGGTTTCATCAGCCATCTTAGAACTCCAGCCCGTTTTCGCGGGCAGCGTCGGCCAGCGCCTTGACGCGGCCGTGGAACAGGAAGCCGCCGCGATCGAACACGACGGTGGTGATGCCGGCAGCCTTGGCGCGCTCGGCAATGTCCTTGCCCACCTGCGCGGCGGCATCAACCGTGGCGCCGATAGCCTTCTGGCCCTTGACGAGGCTGGAGGCGGCAGCGAGCGTCTTGCCCGCGGCGTCGTCGATGATCTGCGCGTAGATGTGACGGCCGGAACGGTGCACCGACAGCCGCGGACGGCCACCGGAACGAGCCTTGAGCGCAGTACGGACGCGCTGGCGGCGGCGATCGAAGAGCGAGAGCTTGGCCATTACTTCTTCTTCCCTTCCTTGCGGAAGATGAACTCGCCGGCGTACTTGATACCCTTGCCCTTGTAGGGTTCGGGCTTGCGCCAGCGGCGGATCTCGGCGGCCACCTGGCCGACCTTCTGCTTGTCGATACCCGAGATCAACACGGTGGTGTTGTCCGGGGTCTTGATCTCGATACCTTCCGGGATCGCGTAATCGACGTCGTGGCTGTAGCCGAGCTGCAGCTTGAGATTGTTACCCTGTGAATTGGCACGGTAGCCAACGCCGGTGATGTTCAGGGTCTTGGTGTACCCTTCGGTCACGCCGACAACCAGGTTGTCGACCAGCGTGCGCTGCATGCCCCAGAACGCCCGGGCAGCCTTGGTGTCGTTGGCCGGCTTCACGATGATGGCATTGCCATCGACCGTGTAGCTGATTTCGTCGCGCATGGTCAGCGTGAGCGTGCCCTTGGGGCCCTTCACGGTGATCACGCCGTTCGCGATATCCGCGGTGACGCCGCTCGGGATCGTCACCGGCTTCTTGCCGATGCGGCTCATCAGAACACCTCCGCCAGCACTTCGCCACCGACGTTGGCAGCGCGCGCTTCGGCATCCGAAAGCACGCCCTTCGGCGTCGAGACGATGGTGATGCCAAGACCGTTGCGCACCACCGGAAGTTCCTTGGAACCCGAGTAGACACGGCGGCCCGGCTTCGAGACGCGGGCAACGTGCTTGATCGCAGGCTGGCCCTCGAAATACTTCAGCTCGATGCGCAGCTGCGGGTGGGCGCCGGTGGCGTCCTCCGTGAAGCCGCGAATGTAGCCCTCACGCTGGAGAACCTCGAGCACGTGGAGACGCAGCTTCGAAGCGGGCGAAAGGACCGAGTCCTTCTTCGCCTGCTGGCCGTTGCGGATGCGGGTGAGCATATCACCCAGGGGATCGGTCAATGCCATTTCGTGATCCTTACCAGCTCGACTTGGTCACGCCGGGGATCATCCCCTTGTTGGCGAGATCGCGCAGTTCGACGCGGCAGAGGCCGAACTTGCGGTAGTAGCCGCGCGGACGACCGGTGGTGTTGCAGCGGTTGCGCACGCGGGTCGGGTTCGCGTTGCGCGGCAGCTCGGCCATCTTGAGGCGGGCAATGAGGCGCTCGGTTTCGTCGAGCTTCTCGTCAGCCGCAACGGCCTTCAGCGCAGCATACTTCGCCGCGTACTTCTGAACGAGCTTCTTGCGGCGCTCATTCTTGTTGATGGAACTCAGTTTCGCCATGGACTTAAGCTCTCTTCTTCAAAACCTAGGCGAGCCGCCTTCATCAGGCAGACGGCTCGAGCCGGAAAGATCCTCAGGCGGCCTGCTGCTCTTCAGCAGCTTCGCGCGGGAACGGGAAACCGAAGAGGCGGAGCAGCTCGCGCGCTTCGTCGTCGGTCTTGGCGGTGGTGGTCACGATGATGTCCATCCCGCGCACCTTCTCGATCTGGTCGTAGCTGATCTCCGGGAAGATGATCTGCTCTTTCAGACCCATCGCGTAGTTGCCGCGGCCATCGAACGACTTCGGGTTGAGACCACGGAAGTCGCGGATGCGGGGCATTGCGATGGTGATGAGGCGGTCGAGGAATTCGTACATGCGTTCGCGGCGCAGGGTAACCTTGCAACCGATCGGCATGCCCTCACGCAGCTTGAACTGCGCGATCGACTTCTTCGCCTTGGTGATCACCGGCTTCTGACCCGAGATGAGTTCCATCTCGGCCGCAGCCGTTGTGACCTTCTTCTTGTCCTGGCTCGCCTCGCCCACGCCCATGTTGAGCGTGATCTTCTCGATCCGGGGGATTTCCATGTGGTTGGCGTAGCCGAACTTGGCCTGCATCGCGGCAGCGACCTCGGCATCGTACTTCGCCTTCATGCGGGGCACGTACTTATCAGCCATCGATCGTCTCCCCGGTCTTGACGGCCACGCGGACCTTCTTGCCGTCCTTCACTTCGAAGCGCACGCGGGTCGGCTTGCCGTCGTTGCCGGCAAGGCCCACCTTCGAGATGTGCAGCGGAGCCTCGCGGCGGTCGATGCCGCCCTGCGGGTTCTCCTGAGTGGGCTTGCGGTGGCGCGCGGCAATGTTGATGCCGGCCACGACGACCTTCTCTTCCTTGGGCATGACCTGCAGCACCGTTCCGGTGCGGCCCTTGTCCTTGCCCGACCGGATGACGACAGCGTCACCCTTCTTGATCTTGGCAGCCGACATTACAGCACCTCCGGCGCAAGGCTGATGATCTTCATGAAACCGCGGGCGCGCAGTTCGCGCACCACGGGGCCGAAGATACGGGTGCCGATCGGCTCTTCGTTCTTGCCGACGAGCACGGCGGCGTTGGTGTCGAAGCGGATCACGCTGCCATCGGCGCGGCGCACGTCCTTGCGGGTACGCACGATCACCGCACGGTGAACGTCGCCCTTCTTGACGCGGGCACGCGGCTGCGCTTCCTTGATCGACACGACGATCACATCGCCGACGCTGGCAAACCGACGCTTCGACCCGCCCAGCACCTTGATGCACTGGACGCGCTTCGCGCCGCTGTTGTCAGCGACTTCGAGATTGGACTGCATCTGGATCATTGATCCGGTTCCTTCTCACTGGCTTGCCGGAACCAGTCCGGCAGTTCCAAAATGGATTGCGACTTAGACGTCGGCTTCGATTGCGGCGGCCTTGCCGGCCTGCACGCGGTCGATGACCTTCCAGGTCTTCAGCTTGGAAATCGGCGCAGTCTCTTCGATGCGCACGGTTTCACCGGCCTTGAACGTGTTGGTCTCGTCGTGGGCATGGTACTTCTTCGAGCGACGGATGATCTTCCCGTAGAGCGGGTGCTTCACCTTGCGCTCGACCTTGACCACCACGGTCTTGTCGGTCTTGTCCGAGACGATCGTCCCGATCAGAATACGCTTGGGCATAGTCTTTTCCTTACGCCTTGGCCGACTGAGAACGCTCAGTCTGCAGCGTCTTGATGCGGGCGATGTCGCGGCGGACTTCGCGGATGCGGGCCGGCCGTTCAAGCTGGTTGGTTGCCGCCTGGAAGCGCAGGTTGAACGCCTCACGCTTCAGTTCGGCGAGGTCAGCCTGAAGCTGATCGTCGGACTTGACGCGCATGTCTTCAAACTTGGCCATCATTCGCCTCCGAGGTGCGAGGTGTCACCCAAGCGGGCAACGACCTTGGTCTTGATCGGCAGCTTCATCGCAGCGCGGCTGAAAGCTTCGGCCGCGAGAGGACCCGCAACGCCATCGAGCTCGAACAGGATGCGACCCGGCTTCACGCGGGCTGCCCAGTATTCGATCGAACCCTTGCCCTTGCCCTGACGGACTTCGGCAGGCTTCTTCGACACCGGCACATCCGGGAACACGCGGATCCAGAGACGACCCTGGCGCTTGATGTGGCGCGTGATCGCACGGCGGGCGGCTTCGATCTGGCGAGCGGTAACCCGCTCCGGCTCGAGTGCCTTGAGGCCATAGGTACCGAAGTTAAGATCGGTGCCACCCTTGGCGTCGCCCTTGATCCGGCCCTTGAAGGCCTTGCGGAACTTGGTCTTTTTCGGTTGCAGCATGGTTCTGTACCTACCTTAGCGCGCCGGACGGACGCCGGAGGTTTGAGCCTCCATCATCAGCCGGTCCTGCGCCATGGGATCGTGACCAAGGATCTCGCCCTTGAAGATCCAGGTCTTGATGCCGATCACGCCATAAGCGGTGTGCGCCACGGCTTCGGCATAATCGATGTTCGCACGCAGCGTGTGAAGCGGCACGCGGCCTTCGCGGTACCACTCGACGCGGGCGATTTCCGCACCGCCGAGCCGGCCGCCGCAGGTAATCTTGATGCCCTCGGCACCGAGACGGAGCGCCGACTGCACTGCGCGCTTCATCGCACGGCGGAACGCCACGCGGCGAACGAGCTGGTCTGCAATGCCCTGCGCAACGAGCTTGGAATCGATTTCCGGCTTGCGGATCTCGACGATATTGAGCTTCACGTCGCTGGCGGTCATCTTGGCAAGCTGGCTGCGCAGCTTCTCGATGTCCGCACCCTTCTTGCCGATGATGACACCCGGGCGGGCGGCATAGATCGAAACGCGGCACAGCTTGGCCGGACGCTCGATCACCACCTTCGAGATAGCGGCCTGGGGCAGGTGCTCCATAATGAACTTGCGCATCGCAAGGTCCTCACGAAGCAGGTTCTGGTAGTTGCGGCCTTCCGCGTACCAGCGGCTGTCCCAGGTGCGGTTGATCTGCAGGCGCAGACCGATGGGGTTCGACTTGTGACCCATGATCAGGCCTCCTCACCGTTGGCCGCAGCCTCACGCACCACGATCCGCAGACGCGAGATGGGCTTGAGAATGCGGGTGGACTTGCCGCGACCACGGGTGTGGAAGCGCTTCATCGTGATCGACTTGCCGACCGAAGCCTCGGCGACGACGAGCGCGTCAACATCGAGGTTGTGGTTGTTCTCGGCATTGGCGATCGCCGAGGCGAGCACCTTGCGCGCATCAACCGCCATCGCCTTCTTCGAGAAGGCGAGGATGTTCATGGCGTCTTCGGCGCGCTTGCCGCGGATCAGGCCGGCAACGAGGTTCAGCTTCTGAGCCGAGCCGCGGATCTGCGTGCCCACCGAAAGCGCTTCGTTGTCCGCCACGCGGCGCGGGGATTTAGGCTTGCCCATCAGCGCTTGCCCTTCTTGTCAGCGGCGTGGCCCGGGAAAGTACGCGTGGGTGCGAACTCGCCGAGCTTGTGGCCGACCATCTCCTCGTTGACGGAGACGGGGATGAACTTGTGCCCGTTGTAGACGTTGAACGTCAGACCAACGAACTGCGGCAGAATGGTCGAACGCCGCGACCAGGTCTTGATCGGACCTGCACGCGAACCAACATCCTGGGCCACTTCGGCCTTCTTCAGGAGGTGCAGGTCGACGAAGGGTCCCTTCCAGACGGAACGTGCCATGGGGTGTTACCTCTTCTTCTTCGCGTGACGCGAACGGATGATCATCTTGTCCGTCTGCTTGTTGTGACGGGTGCGGGCGCCCTTGGTCGGCTTGCCCCACGGCGTGACCGGATGACGGCCACCCGAGGTACGGCCTTCACCACCACCGTGCGGGTGATCGACCGGGTTCTTGGCGACACCGCGGGTGAGCGGGCGACGACCGAGCCAGCGGCCACGACCAGCCTTGGCAAGGTTCTGGTTAGAGTTGTCAGGGTTCGAGACCGCGCCAACCGTGCCCATGCAATCGCCGCGCAGGTAGCGCTGCTCGCCCGAGTTGAGGCGGACGATGACCATGCCGCGGTCACGACCGACGAGCTGGACATAAGTGCCGGCCGAACGGGCAATCTGGCCACCCTTGCCAGGCTTCATCTCCACGTTGTGGATGATGGTGCCGACCGGCATCTGGCTGAGCAGCATCGCGTTGCCCGGCTTAACGTCGGTCTTTTCACCGGCGATGACTTGGTCACCAACCGCGAGACGCTGCGGCGCGATGATGTAGGTCTGCTCGCCGTCCTCGTACTTGACGAGAGCGATGAACGCGGTGCGGTTGGGGTCATACTCCAGACGCTCGACGGTCGCGGGCATGTCCCACTTGCGGCGCTTGAAGTCGATGAACCGGTAGCGCTGCTTGTGACCGCCCGCGATACCGCGGCTGGTGACGTGGCCCTTGTTGTTGCGGCCGCCGGTCTTGCTCTTGCCCTCGGTCAGCGCCTTGACGGGCTTGCCCTTCCACAGCGACGACTTGTCGACGAGGATCAGGCCGCGCCGTGCGGGGCTGGTCGGGTTGTAGTTCTTGAGTGCCATGGTCTATGCGCCTCAGATACCGCTGGTGACGTCGATCGACTGGCCTGCAGCCAGCGTCACGACAGCCTTCTTGAAGTCCGAACGCTTGTAGGGCTTGCCCTTCCAGCGCTTGGTCTTGCCGTCCTGGTTCAAGGTGTTCACCTTGGTGACCTTGACGCCGAACAGAGCTTCCACGGCCGCCTTGATCTGCGGCTTGGTGGCCTTGTCGGCGACCTTGAACACAACGGCGTTGTGCTCGCTCAGCAGCGTCGACTTCTCGGTGATGTGGGGAGCCACGATCACGTCGTAGTGACGCGTGTCGATTGCGTCCTTAGCCATTGAAACGCGCCTCCAGCTTTTCGACCGCAGCGCGCGTCAGCACCAGCGTATCATGCTTCAGGATGTCGTAGACGTTCGCACCCATCGCCGGGAGCACGTTGACCCCGATGATGTTGCGCGCAGCGCGGGCGAAGTTGTCGTTCACCGCTTCGCCGTCGATCACGAGGACCTTCTTGCCAAAACCCGCCTTGGCGAGCGTAGCGGCCAGCGTGGCGGTCTTGCCGTCGGTGTCGAGCGTGTCGACCACGACCAGACCACGACCGTCGGACTGCGCCTTGGTCGAAAGCGCCATCTTCAGACCCAGCGCGCGGATCTTCTTGTTGAGCGAAGGATCGAAATCACGGACGCGAGGACCATGAGCCTTGCCGCCGCCGATGAAGATCGGTGCCGCACGATCGCCGTGACGGGCGCCGCCGCCACCCTTCTGGTTGCCGAGCTTCTTGCCGGTACGCGCCACGTCCGAACGCTCACGCGCTCCGCGGGCGGTGCCACGGCGCTTCTCGAGCTGCCAGGTGACGACACGGTGGAGGATATCGGCGCGGGGCGCCACACCGAACACGGCATCCGACAGTTCGGCTTCGCCGGCTGCGGTGCCATCGAGATTGAGGACCTGAACCTTCACGACTTAGCCCTCCTGACCATCGACGGTGGTCTCAACCGCCGCGGTGTCTTCCGCAGGGGTGTCGGCAGCCGCTGTGGTGTCGTTGCTGTTGGCGGCCTGCTTGAGGCCGGCCGGATACGGCGCTTCGGCGTGACGGTCGATCTTGACCGCGTCGCGAACGAGCAGCCAGCCATTCTTCGAGCCGGGAACCGAGCCCTTCACGAAGATCAGGCCACGCTCGTCGTCAGTACGGACGATCTCGAGGTTCTGCTGCGTGCGCTGACGGTCGCCCATGTGGCCGGCCATCTTCTTGTTCTTGAACACGCGGCCCGGATCCTGGCGGTTGCCGGTCGAACCATGGGCGCGGTGGGTGATCGACACACCGTGGGTGGCGCGCATACCGCCGAAGCCCCAGCGCTTCATCGCGCCGGCAAAGCCCTTGCCCTGGGTGTGACCGGTAATGTCGACATACTGGCCGGGCACGAAGTGCGAAGCGGCGATGGTCGAGCCGACCTCGAGCAGCGCATCGTCTGCGACGCGGAACTCGGCGACTTCCATCTTCAGCTCGACTTCAGCCTTCGCGAAGTGCTCGCGCTGCGGCTTGGCGACATTCTTCTGCTTGGCCTGACCCGCGCCGAGCTGAACCGCGACGTAACCGTCACGTTCTTCGGTGCGGACCGAGACCACCTGGCAATTTTCAAGCGCCAGGACGGTAACCGGCACGTGCCGTCCGTCGTCCTGGAAAAGCCGGGTCATCCCGACCTTCTTCGCGATCACGCCGGTGCGCATGACCATACTCCTTACAGAGGCCTTGCGAGGACCATCCCCGCGAGGCGTGTTCAGCCCGTATGTGTGAAACGCGCCCCGTCCGGGCTGAGTGCCCCTGCGTTAACAGGAGCGAACGGGGGGACGCTTGCCCGGCAAGTTGCCTGTTGAAAGGCGGCGCCGGAGGTATCCCATTGTCCGAGAGGCTCAGTGCCTCTTAAACTCTGGTGCTTCTGCCTTGCGGCAGGAGCGAAATCTTACGCGAGCTTGATCTCGACGTTCACGCCAGCAGCGAGGTCGAGCTTCATGAGCGCGTCCACGGTGGCGGCGTTGGGCTGCACGATATCGAGCAACCGCTTGTAGGTGCGAACCTCGAACTGCTCGCGCGACTTCTTGTCGACGTGCGGACCACGGTTGACGCAGAACTTCTCGATACGCGTCGGCAGCGGAATGGGGCCCCGGATCAGCGCGCCGGTGCGGCGGGCGGTGTCAGCGATTTCGCCAGTGGCCTGATCGAGCACGCGGTGATCAAAAGCCTTGAGACGAATGCGGATATTCTGGGCGTCCATGTCCGTTTACCGATGCGAAAGAGCTAAAACAAAAAGACCAGTCGCTCCGCCCTCTCACCCTGCCCCAGCTAGAGAAGCGCGGGGAAAGCGGGCCGACTGATCCGCAAAAACCGGCCGGCGGGAGAACGAATCTCCCGCCGGTGCGCGGCCTATATTACTTCGTGATCTTGCTGACAACCCCCGAACCGACGGTGCGGCCGCCTTCGCGAATTGCGAAGCGTAGACCTTCGTCCATCGCGATCGGAGCGATGAGACGGACCGACAGGGTCAGGTTGTCGCCGGGCATCACCATCTCGGTGCCCTCGGGAAGGATCACTTCGCCGGTGACGTCGGTGGTGCGGAAGTAGAACTGCGGGCGGTAGTTGGCGAAGAACGGGGTGTGACGGCCACCTTCGTCCTTCGACAGCACGTAGACCTCGGCCGAGAACTCGGTGTGCGGGGTCACGGTGCCGGGCTTGGCAAGGACCTGGCCGCGCTCGACGTCTTCACGCTTCACGCCGCGGACGAGCGCGCCGATGTTGTCGCCAGCTTCACCCTGGTCGAGCAGCTTGCGGAACATTTCAACGCCGGTCACGACGGTCTTGGTGGTGTCCTTGAGGCCGACGATCTCGACTTCTTCACCAACCTTGACGATGCCGGTCTCGACACGGCCGGTCACGACGGTGCCGCGACCCGAGATCGAGAACACGTCTTCCACCGGCATCAGGAACGGCTTGTCGGTCGGACGCGGGGGCTGCGGGATGTAGCTGTCGACAGCGGCCATGAGCTCGTTGATCGAGTTCTTGCCGATGTTGTCGTCGCGACCTTCGAGGGCGGCGAGAGCCGAACCCTTGACGATCGGAATATCGTCGCCCGGGAAGTCATACGACGAGAGCAGTTCACGCACTTCCAGCTCGACGAGCTCGAGGATTTCCTCGTCGTCAACCTGGTCGACCTTGTTCATGTAGACGACGAGCGCCGGCACGCCGACCTGGCGGGCGAGCAGGATGTGCTCGCGGGTCTGCGGCATCGGGCCGTCAGCAGCATTCACGACGAGGATCGCGCCGTCCATCTGGGCGGCACCGGTGATCATGTTCTTGACGTAGTCGGCGTGGCCCGGGCAGTCGACGTGCGCATAGTGACGGTTGGCGGTCTCGTACTCGACGTGGGCCGTCGAGATGGTGATGCCGCGCTCGCGCTCTTCCGGAGCCTTGTCGATGTTCGCGTAGTCGGTGAACGTCGCGCCGCCGGTTTCAGCGAGCACCTTGGTGATCGCAGCCGTCAGGGTGGTCTTGCCATGGTCGACGTGACCGATGGTGCCGATGTTGCAGTGCGGCTTGGTCCGCTCAAACTTAGCCTTGGCCATTGCTCAAACCTTCTTCTTTGAAATTGCAGATACTGCGGGTTCGAGACGGCGCCCGCTGAATCAGGCGCCGCCCCTAGATTGATCCGCTTGCTTATGCAAGCCCGCCGTCCTCCGTAAATTCGCGCGAACGCGCGAACCGACGGAAAACGCCGCTTACGCCATCTTCGCCTTGATCTCGGTCGCGACGTTTGCCGGGACTTCATCGTAGTGATCGAAGAACATCGAGTAGTTCGCACGGCCCTGCGTAAACGAGCGCAGCTGGTTCACGTAGCCGAACATGTTCGCGAGCGGAACCATGGCGACAACCGCCTGGGCATTGCCCCGGCTGTCGGTGCCCTGGATCTGGCCGCGCCGCGAGTTGATGTCGCCGATCACGTCGCCGAGGTATTCCTCCGGCGTGATCACCTCGACCTTCATGATCGGCTCGAGCAGCTTGATCCCCGACTTCTGGGCCACTTCGCGCATCGCGCCGCGGGCACAGATTTCGAAGGCCAGCGCCGACGAGTCGACGTCGTGGTACGCGCCGTCGTAGAGCAGGACTTCGAAGTCGATGATCGGGAAGCCGATCAGCGAGCCGGTCTCGGCCGTTTCACGGAAACCCTTTTCAATGGCGGGGATGTATTCCTTCGGAATGTTGCCGCCCTTGATTTCGTCCTTGAAGACGAAGCCCGAACCGCGCTCGCCCGGCGTGACCTTGACCTTCACGCGGCCGAACTGACCGGTACCACCCGACTGCTTCTTGTGGGTGTAGTCGATGTCCACCGGCTTGCCGAGGTATTCGCGGTAGGCCACCTGCGGCGCACCGACGTTGGCCTCGACCTTGAACTCGCGCTTCATGCGGTCAACCAGAATCTCGAGGTGGAGTTCGCCCATCCCTTTGATGATGGTCTGGCCCGATTCATGGTCGGTCGAGACGCGGAAAGACGGATCCTCTGCCGAGAGACGGTTGAGCGCGATGCCCATCTTCTCCTGGTCGGCCTTGGTCTTGGGCTCCACCGAAAGCTCGATCACCGGCTCGGGGAATTCCATCCGCTCGAGAATGATCGGCTGCTTTTCCGAGCACAGCGTATCGCCGGTGGTGGTTTCCTTCAGGCCCGCCAGCGCCACGATGTCGCCCGCGTAGGCCACATCGATGTCTTCGCGGTTGTTGGAGTGCATCAGCAGCATGCGGCCGACCTTCTCCTTCTTGTTCTTCACCGAGTTCAGGTAGCTGCCCTTGGTCAGCGTGCCCGAGTAGATACGGGTGAAGGTCAGCGAACCGACGAAGGGATCGTTCATGATCTTGAACGCGAGCGCCGAGAACGGCGCTTCGTCCGAAGTCGCACGGCTGTCGGGTTCGTCCGTATCCGGGTTGATGCCCTGCACGTCCTCGATGTCGAGCGGCGAAGGCAGGTAATCGACCACGGCGTCGAGCAGGGGCTGAACGCCCTTGTTCTTGAACGCAGAGCCGCACAGCACCGGCACGAACGACTGATTCAGCGTACCCTTGCGGATCAGCGCCTTCAGCGTTGCCACGTCGGGCTCGGTGCCCTCGAGGTACGCTTCCATCGCGTCGTCGTCCTGCTCGACAGCGAGCTCGACGAGGGTGTTGCGGTATTCCGCCGCCTCGTCAGCCATGTCGGCCGGGATTTCCTCGTAGAAGAACTCGGCGCCAAGGCTCTCGTCCTTCCAGATGATCGCGCGCATCTCGACGAGATCGACGAGACCCTTGAAATCGCTTTCCGCGCCGATCGGGAGATAGAGCACCGCGGGCTTGGCGCCGAGGCGATCGATGATCGTCTGCACGCAATACTTGAAGTTCGCACCGGTGCGGTCGAGCTTGTTGATGAAGCACATCCGCGGAACGCCGTACTTGTCGGCCTGGCGCCACACGGTTTCCGACTGCGGCTCGACACCCGCAACGCCGTCGAACGCGGCAACCGCGCCGTCAAGCACGCGCAGCGAACGTTCGACTTCGATGGTGAAGTCGACGTGGCCGGGGGTGTCGATGATGTTCAGGCGATGGTCGTTCCAGAAGCAGGTCGTCGCGGCCGACGTGATCGTGATGCCGCGTTCCTGCTCCTGCTCCATCCAGTCCATGGTCGCGGCGCCGTCGTGAACTTCGCCGATCTTGTAGGACTTGCCGGTGTAGTAGAGGATACGCTCGGTCGTCGTGGTCTTGCCGGCGTCGATGTGCGCCATGATGCCGAAGTTGCGATAGCGCTCGAGCGGATGGCTGCGGGCCATGGGAGGTTCCTTGGGTTCGGGAGGGGCCGATCGGGTTCGGCCCGCCCCATAGTGTGCTTAGCGTGACCGTTTCAAGACGGCCGCCTGATCATCCTGTGACTGACCGGCGGCCCCCTTGGAGTGCCCTGTTACCAACGATAGTGGCTGAAGGCGCGGTTGGCGTCGGCCATGCGGTGCGTGTCTTCGCGCTTCTTGACCGCGTTGCCACGGTTGTTGGCAGCGTCGAGCAGTTCGGCCGAAAGGCGCGCGGCCATCGTGGTTTCGCTGCGGTTGCGCGCGGCGGTGATCAGCCAGCGGATCGCGAGGGCCTGCGCACGCTCGGTACGCACTTCGACGGGGACCTGGTAGGTCGCACCACCGACGCGGCGGCTGCGGACTTCGATCTGCGGCTTCACGTTGTTGAGCGCATCGTGGAAAAGCTGCAGCGGATCCGCCTTGGCGCGGGTCTGCATGGTTTCCATCGCACCGTAAACGATGCTTTCGGCAACCGACTTCTTCCCATCGAGCATGAGGTTGTTCATGAACTTCGAGAGAACCTGATCACCGAACTTGGGATCCGGCAGGATTTCCCGCTTTTCGGGACGACGACGACGAGACATATTCTGTACTCCTTCGGAACGCGGCCAGCCTTACCCGGCCTGCCATGCGGTTCCGATCCCAGATGAGACTTACTTCGGACGCTTGGCGCCGTACTTCGAACGCGACTGCTTGCGGTCCTTGACACCCTGGGTATCGAGAACGCCGCGCAGCACGTGGTAGCGCACGCCCGGAAGGTCGCGCACACGGCCGCCGCGGATGAGCACCACCGAGTGCTCCTGCAGGTTGTGGCCCTCACCCGGGATGTACGAGATCACTTCGCGGCTGTTGGTCAGGCGGATCTTGGCCACCTTGCGCAGCGCCGAGTTCGGCTTCTTCGGGGTCGTCGTATAGACGCGGGTGCAGACACCGCGCTTCTGCGGGTTCTGCTCCATCGCAGGGACCTTGGACTTGGTCTTCTGCGGTTCGCGGCCCTTGCGGACCAGCTGGTTGATCGTCGGCATGAAGGACTCTTCACCTTGGTTGCGGGCGCGGCGAGAACCAGGTGAAGGCTTGCGGGATATCTCATCCAGCGGCAGGCAGGACTGTAAATAGCCCTGTGCCTTAACGCTGCATGAGCCGAAAACGCTCCACCCGGGGCAAGTCGCCACCGGGTTACTTTGACGGCTGACGGAACTGCTTGATCCGCCCGCCCGATTCGGGCGAGTAAGACCAAACACAAGCAGGACCCGCGAATGACGGAAATCCGCCCTCGAGGCCCTTCTTGCCGCGCACCGGCAATGTTCAGCTCTGTTGAACCGAATGGCAGATAACCATTCGGACCGCCGCGCCCTTAGGCCCGAACCGCCTGCCGGTCAAGCATCAAGCCCGCAGCGGAGCCGATGCCTGACCTATTCCGCAGCCTCGGCGAGCGGAGTCGCCTGGCGCAAGATCGACCCGACCGTGTGGTCAAGCGTGACAAGCGCGACATGCAGCCAGTTGTCCATCGCGGCAAGACCGCGCGGCGAAAGGCGGACGAAGGTGCGACGTCCGTCCCGGCCGTCCTCCTCACGTTCGACGAGGCCGCGCGTCTCGAGTATTCGCAGCCAGCGCAGCGCCGTCGTGGGTGGCACGTCCGCTCCGATGCAGGCGCTGGTGGTAGGCACGGGCCGGTTCTCGCGCGTGGCGACATAAAGATCGAGCAGGATATCCCATGTCGGCTCGCCGAACAGGTCAGCGGGCAGGTAGCGATCACGTCGGCGGCGGATAGCGTAGGCTTCGCGTGCGAAGGCCAGCAGGGCGTCGGGCGTAACATGTGCCGATGGCGCGTGCATCCCGGCCGCAGACACAGTTGCGAGATCCGGCAACCCGGCAGCTTCCGGCGAGACCTCAAGGGCCGATACCGGGCTGGGCTCGGCGTTGACCACGATTACGGCGCGACGAAGCGTTGCCCGGCGACGGCCACGATCGTGACGGCGAACGAGACGGCCAGTCATGCGCGCGCCCGCTTCTCTCCCGGCGCGCTCATGCGAGCCGCCAGGAGTGGTAGCGTCCGATGCGACGCTGCCGAGCGACATGCGCGCCGGTGCCGATCGCAAGCACGACCAGTTGGAACAGGAAAGGCATCTGCGTCATCGTCCAATAGGCCCGGCGCACCATGTCCACCTCCCACAGCTTGGCGACATGGCCGAGCACGACAAGGACCTGAGAGGCCGAAACCCACAGCGGCCAGCCACGATTGGCGTAGAGCGCCACCCAGAGCAAAGTGAAGAAAGCCCAGATATCGATCACCAGGTGCCCTGGATTGACGGTGTACCAGGCTGGATCGCCGAACAGCATATGATTGCCCACATCCAGCACGAACGTGGAAAGCAGCACTGTCGCCACCAGCTGTTCGGGTTCGTCGCCCTTGCGGGCAGCGAACAGCACGGTGGCAAGCAATGCCGTACGAAGGAGCCACAACCAGACCATCGCGCATCAGGATCCCCGGGTGGCAGACCGCATCGGCATCATGCTGCGCGGACCGCATCGGCAGCCTCGGATGCGTCATCGCCTTCAAGGAGCGCAGCAGGCGGGCAGGCGTCGTTGCCACCGCAGGTCTCAACCGCGATCGTGCTGAGGCGGCCGTGGACGCGGGCGAGCTCACCGCCGGCGTCGAGCATTGCCTGCTGGCTCTTCACAAGGCGCATGAGGGCATCCTGCCCGAGGAAGGGGGCGACACCGGTACCGCGGCGCGCACCGACCATCGTCTGCAGGAGCTGCGCCTGGCGCACGAGCGCTTCATCGAGCGCGGCTTCGGCCTGATGCAGATCACGGGCGATCCGCAACTGCGCAATCGAGAGCGGCATTTCCGGCGCAATATGGGTAGGAAAGTCGGTCATCTCTGTCTCTCCGTGCTGGGGCCAAGGCTAGACCCACATTGTCAAACCACGAGGAGACGTTCGCGCCAGTTCAGTTGGTGATGATCTGCGACAACTGCGCAAACATCGCCAAGCCTCCCATCACGATCAGGATCAGGAACATGGCAAAGACCGCGATGGTCCCAAGCCTGACATACGTTCCATAGGGCCCGTCGAACATCTCCGGCAGGACATGATGGTAGGGCTCGGCCAGTGCCTCGCCGCCCTGGAACATGGCCTGAGGCACTGTTTCCCGGCGGATCGGCTGGTTTCGGGCCCAGACCATTCTGTCTTCCCGCATCGGATCCTGCAGGGCATCGAGAGGAAGCGCGACATCGGAAAAGTCATATACGGATCGTTCGTATACAGATGAATTCGCGGCTGCATCCGACACGAGACGGCGATAGGCCTGGGCCACTTCGCCTCGCGTCGCGACGCCGAGCTTGGCGCGGGCCAGCATGATCCGTTGGTCAACCGTGTGGTGGGAAATGCCAAGGATGCGCGAGATCTCCTTGGAGGTCTTGTGTTCGATCAGGAGATCCAGAACGGCGCGCTGCTTGTCCGTCAGCGCATTGAGGATACCCCAAGCATCCGGCGAATCGGGCGGCCCTGGCCCGAACACGGCGGCGGGCGGATCCGGCTGTTGCCCGGGCAGGCTTTCGCCGCCGGAAAACAGGGGCGATTCGTCCCGAACTGGCAGAGGCGACGATGTGACGCTATGGCCCGACTTGCTTATGCTCATCTACCCCGCCCCCCAATAGCACCATTGCGGCGGTAAAAATGGATGAATAACGTCCCGACCGCAAGAACAACCCGACCTCGCTGCCCAAGTCTCTGCATGCAGCGAAGAACCCGATATTGCGGGCCACCTCAAAAAATCATACTTTCCCCTAACATAGGTTAAAATGATCATTAACCTGATAGAAGGCATGTGATGCGCGCGCGGATGTTTGCACGGCGAACCGGGAAGGTTCTGGCGACCAGCCGGGCTGCGATGGCGCTGGTCTTCCTCATCGCGCTGGCGCTTGATCCCTCAGCCCCCGGCATGGGCAGCGAGGCGATGTACGTCCTGCTGATAGGCTACCTTGTCGGCGCCGCCGCCATGATCGTCATTGCCTGGCGTAGCTGGTGGTGGGAATTCCGGCTGGCCCCTTGGGTGCATGCGATCGACACGCTTGCCTTTGTCGCGGCGGTCTACTTCTCCGAAGCCGGCAAAGCGGACTTCAACAGTCCCTTCATGTCGCTTACCGCCTTCCTGCTGATCAGCGCCACGCTTCGCTGGGGCTGGTTCGCGGTCGCCTGGACGTCGATCACTCTCGTCACGCTGAACGTCGTGATCGGTACCGGCCTCTTCGCGCTTGGCTTGCCGATCGAGCCCTACCGCTACGGGCGGCGGCTGATGTATCTCGGCGTGCTATCGCTCATGATGGTCTGGCTGAGCGGCGAGCAGCGCGGACCGCGTGCGGCGCCCATGCCGCGCACGCCTGGAACGCCCGGTGAACGGCGCAATGCGATCCTCGTCGATACGCTGAGCTTTGCGCGCACCGCGCTGCAAGCGAAGGGAGCGGCCATCGCGGTGCCCCATGGGGAGGAGCCGTGGACAGAAATGCTGCGTGACACCGGCTTTGCAGTGATCGTCGACAGGTTCGGGCCCGAGGTGCTGGACGGCAGTTTCGGCCCGCCCGACCGCGCCGTGCTGATCGACCTGTCGCGGGGGCGGCAGATCATCAGCCGCGCAAGTTCCTTTCCGCTGGCACTGCCCGGCCCGGTCGATGCGCCGCTGGCCGCGCATTGCGGCGTCAACGAGGCAATTATCGTCACTTTCGAGACGGCGGCGGGACCTGGCCAGCTGCTGATCTGGGGCATTCCGGACATGTGTGTCGACGACCTCCCTCTCGTCGAGACGATTGGCCGTCATCTCAGCACTGAGCTTGACCGCGAGGACCTCGCCGAACTGGCGCAGGCGGCCTCTGCCGCAGCGCTGCGCGATGCACTTGCGCGCGACCTGCATGACAGTGTGGCGCAGTTCCTGGCCGGCACGCTCTTCCGGCTTGAGGCGCTTTCGCGCTGGATCCGCGAAGGCCTTGATCCGAGCAACGAAATCAACGATCTCAAGGCAGCGCTGCGGCGAGAGCAGGGCGAGCTGCGCGCGATGATCCAGCGTCTGCGGCGAGGCGAGGAAGGCGACCGTCGCACCGACCTTATCGAGGAGCTTGAAACACTGCTCGGCGAAATGAGCCGACACTGGCACCTTGGCGTCAGACTTGATTCTCCGGTGCGACCGATGCCGGTCTCAATCGGCCTTGCCCACGAGCTTCGCCAGATCATCCGCGAAGCGGTCGCCAATGCCGCGCGTCATGGCAGCTGCCGCGAGGTTGTCGTCGCGGTATCATCCGGCCAGCCGGGACTGACGCTCACGATCGCCGATGATGGGCAAGGTTTTCCAGCGGACACCGCGCCAGCCCGCCCGAGGTCGATCAGCGAACGGGTGGAGGCTCTGGGCGGAACGCTTTCAATCTGTCATAACGCACCGGGGGCCGTGCTGGAGATTGCCCTGCCCAATAGGATTGCCTGATGATTCCCGTTCTTGTTGCCGATGATCACGGCTTCATTCGTGCCGGCGTCGAAGCCGTCCTGCGCGGAAGCCGCTTCCAGGTCGTTGCCGGTACGGCGAGCGGCGAGGAAACACTTGCCGCCATCGCCACGCACGATCCCGCGATCGTGTTGCTCGATATCAACATGCCCGGAATGAACGGGGTGCAAGCACTCGAGGCGTTGCGCTCGAAAGGCGACAAGCGCGCGGTCGTGCTGCTTACCGCCGGCATCAACGACCGCCAGCTTCTGGCGGTCATGCGCGCCGGGGTCGAAGGGATCGTCTGCAAGGACGGCGCCGAAGGGGGCTTGGTCGAAGTGCTGGAGAAAGTCCATGCAGGGGCCAAGGCGATCGAGCCGGCGCTTCTGCAGCGCGCGCTGGATCTCTCGCTCAGCGCCGAAACCGGGGGGCCGCTCGAACGGCTCAACCAGCGCGAGCGGCGGATCGCCCGGCTGGTTGCGCGCGGTATGCGCAACCGCGACATCGGGACTGAGCTCGGGATCGGCGAAGGCACGGTGAAGGTCTATCTCCACGCGATGTACCAGAAGCTGGGGATCGAGAACCGCACCGAACTCGCGCTGCTGGCCGTCAACGATCCGGGCGAGTAGCCCAGCCCAGTACAAGCCCGCTCGGCTCCGGCTGCTCAGGCAGGCTCAAGCACCACGGTAGCCGCCGCTGTATTGCTGATCGGCACATGATAGTTGCGCATGACCATCGTCTGAGGCGCATCGCCAAGCGCGCCGCGTGCCGTGATCCAGTTGAGGATCTCCACGCCCTGCGTGCCGGCCAGTTCCGCCACTTCCTCCGCTGAATGCGCCGTGAGTGCGGCGGGATCGGTGGCAAGGTTGTCGAGACAGAAGCGGTCGTATTCGGGATTCATGAAACCGGCGCGCGCGCCCTCCAACTGGTGCGAGAGGCCGCCCGTGCCCATGACCATAATCCGCTCGTCGCCTTTCCAGCTGCGCAGCGCACGCCCCACAGCCTGCCCGAGAGCAAGACAGCGACGCGGCGAAGGCAGCGGAAACTGCACGGTGTTGATCGCGATCGGTACGAGCTTCACAGGCCAGGCGCCGACGTCGGGCCAAGCGAGCTCGAACGGGATCGAAAGCGCGTGATCGACCTTCATATTCTGGCAGGTCGTAATGTCGAACTCTGCCTCGACCAGCGTTTCGATAACGTGCCACGACAGGTTGGGATGCCCCACGAAACTCTTGTAGACGGGCAGGCCCCAGCCCTCGTCGGCATTGTCATAGCGGGCAGCCGCCCCCACCGCGAAGGTGGGCATTGCATCGAGGAAGAAGTTGAGTCCGTGATCGTTGTAGAACACGATCGCGACATCGGGCCTCGCTTCGGCAAGCCATTGGCGTACCGGCGGGAAGCCATCAAAGAAGGGCTTCCAATAGGCCTCCTGCTGGTCTCCGCGCTCGATCGCACCGCCGATCGCTGGAACGTGACTGGTGAAATAGCCGCCGACAACCTGCGCCATCACGCATGCTCCCTTTGTAGTGCGGCCGAGGCCGGGTCTGGCCCGAAATGCAGTCCGCCGAGCGCGGGATCGACGAGATCCCGGGTGGCCGAGAGCATCGCCTTGAATTCTGCCACGCTGCGGCCGGTCTGAAGTGCGCCGAGGTCCTGAACGTTGAGACCGAAGATGCCCGCCAGCTTGGCGAGGTAGTAGACATTGCCGCCCACCGCGAGCATGGCCGGAACGTCGCGCGCAGCGACCGCGGCGCAGTGCTCTTCGCTGAGGCCGAACTTGCGGCAGTAGGCCTCCTCGTCCGCGACGAAGGCGGCGCGATTTTCAGCATCATTGAACGAATAACACATCGCGTTCAGCGCAAAGCCGCGCTCCGCCAGTTCGCCATCGAACAGAACAGTGCCGGGGATGGACCGGCGCAGCGCGCGGGGATCGGTTCTGACGCTGACTTGCGACGGCATGGACACTTCTCCCGCAGGAAGACCGGGTTCACCCGGCCCTGTCCGCATAGCAGCAACCACAGGGGGACGAATTGACCAAGGTCAATCGCAAGGCCCGATCTAGGCACTGTTACGTAACCGGCAATGCGGATTGCACAACGAAAGCCGCAGGGCCACATGCGCGATCATGGCCCTTTCCAATGCCGAGCGGCAGCGTCGCTATCGCCAGAAATTGAAAGTGCGGGCATCGCCCGAGGGTGTGGCCGATCAGGTCCGCGCCGCCGTTGAGCGTGCCATCCATGCGCTTTGGGCATTTCATCAGCGGCCGGGTCCGGGCGGGACCGACTGGGCCGAGATCGACGGCTGCCAGACACTCGCCCAGTATCGCTCGGAACTGGAGCGAAGCCCGGGCAATCTCGTGCAGGCGGTGCGCGCGTTCCTACCGGATTTCGCCGGCCTGACTCCGGAGGAGGCGCGCGCTATAGCCGTGGTGATCGATCTGTCCGATGCACTGCGCATCGCCCCGCCCCGCCACCATGCAGCCCGCATTTCCAGCGCGGCCCACCCGGCCGCAGATTGGGCCCCGGCCGCCGATAGGATATGACATGTTCATATTCCCTTCACCAATTTCTGTAACGAGCCAGCACAAGCCCACCAAAGCACGGTTGAGGATGCAATCGCGCTTGATGACTGTGGTTCAATCGTTTAGCCGCCGGGCGTCAGGAGTAATATGAACGTCGACCGTCAATTCATGCGGCTTTTCGTGGCGCGCTATCGGAGTGCCCTCATTCTTGTCGGCATCGCCAGCGTCATGCTCAACGTTCTGGTGTTTGCCGGATCGGCCTACATGCTCCTCGTATACGACTCGGTCTTGCCAAGCCGCAGTGTCCCGACGCTGTTCGGCCTTTTCGGCATGCTGCTACTGGTCTACGCCTTCCAATCGATCTTCGAGGCGATCCGCAGCGAGGCGCTGCTGGGCATCGCCAATGGGGTGCACGACGACCTGTTCGAGGCGGTGCACTATGCCACCGTCACCCGCCCCCTGCGCGCGGGGGCTGACAAGGGTGACGGGCTGCAGTTCACGCGCGACCTTGACTCCATCCACACGTTCCTCGCCGGCCAAGGGCCGATCGCGCTGATCGATCTGCCGTGGGTGATCACCTTCATGATCGTGCTGTTCGCGCTGCACTGGTGGCTTGGCGTCACAGCGCTGGCGGGCGTATTCATCATGGCCGGCATTGCGATCATTTCCAACCGCCGCACCCAGGCCGGCTCGCGCGAGTTGGCGAACATCACCGGACGCCGGTCTGCCGCCGCATTGTCGGAAATCCGCTTTGCCGAAAGCGCTTTCGCGATGGGCATGCAGGAACGGCTTGTTGCGCGCACCGCAGGCTGGGAAACCAACTTCATCGAGGCGCAGTCCTATCTTTCCCGAACGGTTTCGCGGCTCGGCGGTGCCAGCAAGGCGTTCCGCATGCTGCTGCAATCGCTGATCCTCTCGGTCGGCGCGTTGCTCGTGATCGACGGACAGGCCAGCGGCGGCGTGATCCTCGCCTCCTCGGTGCTGTCGGGCCGGGCGCTTGCACCGGTCGATCAGGCCATCGCCAACTGGAAGGGGCTTGTTGCCGCCCGTACCGGCTGGGGCCGCATCGCGCAGGCCGTCGCCACCTTCCGCAAGCCGCAAGCCCGCGGCGTGACGCTCGAGCGGCCTTCGCGCGAGCTTTCTGTGCGGGATATCTGGGTAGCGCCCCCGGGCACGCAGCGCTTCACGCTTTCGGGCGTATCCCTCACCCTTACACCGGGTCAGGTCCTTGCCGTGATCGGGCCGAGTGCGGCGGGCAAGACCACGCTGGTCCGCGCTATCCTCGGCATCTGGAAGGCCAACCGCGGTGAAGTGCGGCTTGACGGCGCGACACTTGATCAGTGGGATCCGGAAACGCTCGGCAGCTACTTCGGTTACGTGCCGCAGACCGTCGATCTCGTCGATGGCACGATCGGCCAGAACATTGCACGCTTCGATCCCGAAGCGACCTCGGAAGGCGTCATGGCCGCGGCCAAGGCCGCCGGCATGCACGAAGTGATCCTCGCGCTGCCTGACGGCTATGAAACCCAGGTTTCGGCCGGCGCGGTGGAGCTTTCCGCCGGCCAGCGCCAACGCATCGGCCTTGCCCGCGCACTCTATGGGGATCCGTTCCTCCTCGTGCTCGATGAGGCCAATTCGAACCTCGACGCAGCGGGTGACGCGGCGCTGGCCAATGCCATTGCCGGCATGCGGGCGCGCGGCGGCATCGTGATCATGATCACCCACCGTCCGGCCACGCTTGGCCCCTCCACGCACCTCGCGGTGATCAATGGCGGCCGCCTTGCAGACTTTGGTCCACGTGATGAAGTGATGCAGCGGATGCAGGCCCAGTCCGCTCCGCAGCAGGTCCCCCAGGGTGCTCCGGGCGCCAGCAATCCGGCCAAGGAAGCCACCGCATGAACATGCCCACCACCATCTCCGATCCCGCACGCCAGCTCCTGCCAGCGTTCGGCGAGGAAGGCGCGAACAAGGCCAAGGCTCCGATCCTCCTCAAGCGCCTGCTGATGACGGTGGGCGGGTTGCTGCTGCTGCTGTTCGTGCTCGCAGCGCTGATCCCAATGGGCGGTGCCGTGATCGGTGGCGGTGCCGTCGGTGTCGAATCCCGCGTCAAGCGGATCGCGCACCCGACCGGCGGCGTGATCAAGGCGATCTACGTGCGCAACGGCGAACACGTCACGCAGGGGCAGCTGTTGATGCGGCTCGACGACCGGGTGACCGGCGCAGACGCGACCTATTCAAACCTCACAGTCGAACAGCTCCTGGCCCAGAAGGCACGGCTTGAGGCGGAACGGCTCGGCTCGGGCAAGCTGGTATTTCCGGCGGAGCTGACGACGTCGACCAAGCCCAGCGCTGCCAAGGCCATGGCGGACGAGACACGTCTGTTCTCGATCCGTCAAACCGAGGAAACCGGCCTGCGCGCACAGCTGGCCGCACGGGTACAGCAGTACAACGAGGAAATTCGCGGACTGGAATCCCAGATCGCCGCGCTCAAGCAGCAGCGCAAGCTGATCGAGCCCGAGCGGCAGGGCGTCAAGGACCTGTGGGACAAGCAGCTCGTAACGATCAACCGGCTGAACCAGCTGGAACGCACCGCCGTCGATCTCGACGGTAATGTCGGCTCGCTCCAGGCACAGATTGCCCAGGCCCGCGCCCGCATCACCGAAGCGCAGGAACAGTCGATCCAGCTCAGCGAGACGCGCCGCGTCCAGGCGGGCACCGAACTCGCCCAGGTCAACACCGCGCTGAATCAGCAGCAATTGCGCAGCGTGGCAGCGTCCGATCAGCAGGACCGCAGCGAGATCAGAGCGCCCTATACCGGGGTGATCGAGAAGATCGCCTTCGCGGCGATCGGCGATGTGGTGCGTCCCGCAGAACCGATCATGGAAATTGTTCCCGATCGCGATACCTTCGTCGTTGAGGCCATGATCAGCCCGGCCGACATCGACCAGACGATGAAGGGCCAGCTCGCCCGTGTGCGGTTCACCTCGTTCAACCGCCCGACGACGCCGGAAATCATCGGCAAGGTGACCTATGTCGCAACGGATCGCAGCGAGAACCCTGAATCCAAGCAGTCCTTCTACATGGTGCGGATCGAGGTGGATCAGGCTGCCGTGAAGAAGGAAGGCCTCGTCCTGCGCAGCGGTATGCCGGCCGAAGTTTACATCGAAACGGGCAATCGCTCGATGCTGTCCTATCTCACGAAGCCGTTCATGGACCAGTTCATGCGCGCCTTCCGCGACAACTGAACAGCAGCGCTATGACCCCTCCCCTGCCCCTGCGCCACGTACTCCTCACCGCCTGTGCGGCATGCTCCTTGCTGTCGCCAGTTTTTGCCCAGACCTCGCCTGCGGCGCCTCCGGCAGGCGCACCGATGCAGGGCCCGCCCAATACCGGTGCGCAGGGCGGCAATCTCGGCACAGACGATCCGGACAGCGGACGCGATCGGGGTGATTTCCGCGATGATGCTGGCGACGACGGGCGCGATGCCGCCGTTTCCGAAGCCGAGCGGATTGCGCTCCGACCGGAACTTCCTGAGGGAACTCCGGCCGACGTCGTGGAACACGCGAATACCGGTGCGCCCGTCACGTCGCTGACGGATGCGCTGCGTCTGGCCTACTGGACGTCGCCCACGCTGCTCGCCCAGCGCGCGACAGTGAAGAGCTACGACTACCGCGTGGCGCAGGCTCGCGCCGGCTACGGGCCAAAGCTGAACTACAGCACAGCGCTGACCTGGCAGCGCGACAGCTTCGAGCAGCGGCGCGGGCGGTCGATTGCGCTTTCGGGCTGGACGTCGACGGCATCGGCGGTGCTGACCCAACCGCTGTTCACCTTCGGCCGTAACGCTTCGCAGGAGCGCAGCTCGAACGCGCAGCTCGAATTCCAGAAGCAGGTGCTGCGATCAACCGAGCAGCAAGCCCTGCTGGATGCGATCACGGCCTACATCGGGGTGCTGCGCGACCGGGCTTCGGTGATCATCGCGAAGGACAACCTCGCGGCGCTCGAACGCCAACTCAATGACAACAAGGCGCGGCTCGCTGTGCGCGAAGTGACCGCGACCGATGTCCAGCAGATCTCGACGCGCGTTGCATTGGGGCAGGCGCAAGTCTATTCGGCACTCCGCGATGCCGCCTCGAGCGAGGCAACCTTCCTGCGCATGGTCGGCGTGCCGCCTGGCGATCTCGTGGCGCCCAACCCGCTCCAGCTGCCGGTGCGGCAGCTGGAGGAAGCCTATGCCTTTTCCGAGACGCATAGCCCAGTGATCCTTGCCGCACAGGCCCGCGAGAAGGTCTCGCGCGCGAGCGTAGCAGCTGCCAAGGCCGATCTGATGCCGCGCATCGACCTGCAGGGCAGCGCAAACATAGGTACGCAGAGCGCCTACAACGACAACCTGCGGACCAAGGAAGCGCGGGCTCAGTTCATCATTTCGGGCCCGATCTTCGAAAGCGGGCTGCGCCGTGCGCGGGTAAGCGAAGCGATGGCGGCCAATGATGCAGATTGGCGCCTGCTCGATGCATCCCTTCGCGAAAGTCGTGCCAGCCTTGCCGCATCGTGGAACGACTGGCAGGCCCAGCAAGCCGCGATCGCCAGCTATCGCGATGCCGAGGCGTCGGCGCGAATGGCCTATGAGGGTGCGATCCTGCAACAGCGCGCGGGCTTGATCACCACGCTCGACGTGCTTGATCTGGCGCGTGAACTGCTGGTCGCGCGCAGCAACTCCAACACTGCTATTGCCAATGCCTATATTGCCAAGGCGCGGGTGCTGGCAGCCGCCGGAGCGCTCGAGCAGACCTGGCTTATGCCCGATGCCGCGCGCTACAACGTCGACCGCCATTCCGATCGGGTGAAGCACAATGGCGATGTGCCACTGGTTACCCCGATCCTGCGCGGGATCGACAGTGCCGCTGCGGTCGGCAGCACGGCCACACGCCCTGTGCGCGATCCGACCGGTTCGCGCACTGCGCCGCCCATCGTGATCCAGCCTGCAGACAAGCTGGTTGAACCGGCTCCCTCCCCCGCAGATCAGGCGCCAGCGAAACCGCCGAAATGACAGCGGAATTCCTGTCCGGAGCGTTGCCTGCAAAATAGTTCTCGCAAGTACCTCCTCGCAGGAGTAGCGGCGCGCCGATGGACACCAACGGGACTCACGACGGCGCGAATCAGACCAGCGAGCCACGGGGCGAAGCAGACCTGGACAAGCCCGCTATCAGCCCATCGGATAGGCCCGATCCGGCGCAGACACATGGTCCGGCAGAGCACGGGCATCACCGCGAGGGGATAGCCACGCTCGCCATAGGCGCCATCGGGGTTGTGTTCGGCGATATCGGCACCTCGCCGCTCTACTCGCTCAAGGAGAGCTTCATCGGCCACCATCCGCTGAAGGTGGACCAGACGCATATCTTCGGCGTGCTGAGCCTCGTGTTCTGGACCATGATCGTGATCGTGACCGTGAAATACGTGTTCATGATCCTGCGCGCGGACAACAAGGGCGAAGGCGGCAGTCTGGCTCTTCTCGCACTGGTCAGCCGTTGCATGGCCGATACCCGGTTGACCTACATCATGGTCATGTTGGGTCTAAGCGCCACGGCACTGTTCTTTGGCGATGCTATCATCACGCCAGCGGTTTCCGTGCTCTCTGCGGTCGAGGGTTTGACTGTGGTCCATCCGGCGTTCGAACGGCTGGTCCTGCCGATCTCGATCGCGATCCTGATTGGCCTCTTCGCAATCCAGTCACGCGGGACCGCTGCGGTCGGCAAGCTGTTCGGGCCGGTCATGGTGGTCTATTTCCTCACGATCGCCGCCCTCGGCGTCACCGGGATCGCCGAGGCCCCGGAAATTCTGTGGGCGCTCAATCCGATCCATGGCGTGGAATTCTTTGCGCTCGATCCCATGCTTGCCTTCCTCGCGCTCGGCTCGATCGTGCTGGCCGTGACGGGCGCGGAGGCCCTCTACGCCGACATGGGCCACTTCGGACGCCGCGCGATCACGGTGGCCTGGCTCGGCATGGCCTTCCCATGTCTGCTGATCAATTACCTCGGGCAGTCGGCAATGATGCTGCGCCATCCCGAAACGGTCGAGAATCCCTTCTTCCTTCTTGCACCCGAAGCGCTGCGCCTGCCGCTGGTGCTGCTGGCGACGATGGCCACGGTCATCGCCAGCCAGGCGGTGATCTCGGGCGCGTTTTCGGTCTCGCAGCAGGCGGTGCAGCTTGGCTATCTGCCGCGTATCCGCATTCGCCATACGAGCGCGAGCGCGGCGGGTCAGATCTATGTCCCCGTCGTCAACTGGGCGCTGCTGGTGCTCGTCGTGCTGCTGGTGCTGAGCTTCAAGACCTCGGGCAATCTCGCCTCAGCCTACGGGATCGCGGTGACGGGGACGATGTTCATCACCGCTTGCATGTTCGGCGTGCTGGCCTTCGTGGTATGGCGCTGGCCGCCGCTGGTGGCGGGCTTCTTTACTGGCGTGTTCCTGCTCGTCGACGGTGCCTATTTCGCCTCCAACGTCACCAAGATTCCGGATGGTGGCTGGTTTCCGCTGGTGGTCGCAGGTATCGCCTTCACCATGCTGACGACTTGGGCGACAGGTCGGCGCATCCTGCGCGAGCGGCTGGCCGAGGATTCGATGCCGTTCGACATCTTCCTCAATTCGGTCTGCCAGAAGGTGCGGCGGGTGGCCGGCACCTCGGTGTTTCTCGCTTCCAACGCGGAGGGCATTCCGCCCGCCCTGCTCCACAACCTCAAGCACAACCACATTCTGCATGATCGGGTGGTGGTGCTGACAGTGGAGACCCAGAACGTCCCGCATGTGCCGCCCGAGCGGCGACGCGAGGTGGAAGACCTCGGCTTCGGCTTCTACCGCATGATCATCCGCATCGGCTTTATGGACGAAGCCGACGTACCTGCGGAACTGGCAGCGGAAACGCGCGCCGGCGGCCCGTTCAAGCCGATGGACACGAGCTACTTCCTCGCCCGCCAGACCCTGATCGCCTCAAAGCGGCCGGGCATGGCGATCTGGCGGGAGAAGCTCTTTGCGTGGATGGTGCGCAACGCGGAAAGCGCAATGGTGTTCTTCCGCCTTCCGACCAATCGCGTGATCGAACTCGGCAGCCAGCTGGAAATCTAAGGTCTCAGCTCCACCACCGTGTCCGCCAGCCGCGCCACATCGGCTCGGTCGTGACTGACCAGCAGGATCGGCAGCGCCAGTTCGTCGCGGATCCGCTCGATCACAGCAATGATCGCCTCGCGCCGCGCATCGTCGAGCGCGGTCAGCGGCTCATCCATCAGCAGGAAGCGCGGGCCCGAGAGCAGTGCGCGCCCGATTGCCACGCGCTGCGCCTCGCCGCCGGATAGCGTGCGCGGACGGCGGCCGAGCAGCGGCGCGATATCCAGAAAATCGGCCACTTCCTCAAGGCTCAGGAAACGGCGTTCGGGCGGTGCTAGCCTTTGGCCGTAAAGCAGGTTGCCCAGCACACGTCGGTGTGGAAACAGGCGTAGGTCCTGAAACATAACGCCGCAAGCCCGAGCCTCGGGCGGCAGGTTGACGCGCGCCAGGCTGTCGAACAGCACGGTGCCGCCGACCGCAATCCGGCCCGCCTCGGGCCGCAGCAAGCCGGCAAGCGCCTCGAGCACGCTCGACTTTCCGGCACCTGACGGCCCGACCAGCGCCGTGATCCCCCCCGCCGATGCAAACCGGCATACGATCGCGCGTTCGCCCCGCCTCACGGTCACATCGACGTCAAAGGACATGACCACCTCGTCCCGAGCCCGATGCCCGGGTCAGCGCTTCCGAAGCCACAAGCGCGGCCAACGACAGCGCCACGGCCATCAGCGCCAGCCGCCACACTGCGCCGTCGCCGCCGGGCAACTGGAGCGCGGCGTAGATAGCGAGCGGCAGGGTGCGGGTTTCATCGGGAATGTTGGACACGAAGGTGATGGTTGCGCCGAATTCCCCAAGCGAACGCGCGAAACCGAGCACCGCGCCGGCCAGCACACCGGGTGCAGCCAGCGGCAGGGTGATCGTCCAGAACGTCTGCCAGGGCCCCGCGCCGAGCGTGCGCGCCGCGGCCTCAAGCCGGGGATCGACCGCCTCGAGGCTTAGCCGGATAGCGCGCACCATCAAGGGCAGCGCCATGACCGCCGCCGCGATGGCGGCCCCCGTCCAGCGGAACAGGACGCTGACGCCCAGCAGCGCCAACAAACGGCCGCCCGGACCCTCGGGCGCGAAGGCGATGAGCAGCAGCCAGCCGATCACCACCGGGGGGAGCACCAGCGGCAGATGGACGAGGCCATCGAGCAGGATCTTGCCCGGGAATTGCAGCCGGGCGAGCACCCAGGCCAGCACGAACGCAAGCGGCAGCGCGCCGGCCATCGCGGCGAGGCTGACCTGCAACGAAAGCAGGACGATGCCCCATTCTTCTCCGGTCATGCCCATCGCACCAGCCTGCCGGATCAGCGCGTGCCGAAGCCGAAGCGGCGGAACACGGCCTTGCCTTCCCCCGATAAGAGAAAGCGGCGGAAGGCTTCGGCATCGGGATGGCTGGATGTGGTCAGCCGGGCGAGCGGATAAGTGATCGGCCGGTGCGCTTCGGCCGGAATCCAGCCGGCCACGCGCACTGCAGGCTCGGCCCGGGCATCCGTGGCGTAGACGATGCCGAGAGGTGCGGCCCCGCGCGCCACCAGCGCAAGCGCGGCGCGCACGTTTTCAGCGCGGGCGAGGCTCATTTGCACGGTCTGCCAGACTTTCAGGTTGGTGAGCGCCTCGCGGGCATAGCGTCCGGCAGGAACGGAATCTGGATCCGCCACCGCCAACCGTCCGCCGCCCAGCGCCGAAGCGAGCGGAAAGCCCGGCCGCATGGCGAAGCCGGCGCGGCTGGCAGCCGGCGCAACGATCACAAGCCGGTTGGTGAGAAAATCGGCGCGCGAGCCGGGAACCAGCAGTTTGCGCGCGGCGAGAAAATCCATCCACTCTTCATCGGCCGATACAAAGAGATCGGCCGGTGCCTTGGCCTCGATCTGGCGCGCCAGCGCGGATGAGGCCGCAAAGGAAAGAACCGGACGGGAATGACCTTTCCTTGCCCAGCTGTCGGCCGCGGCGGTCAACGCTTCCTGCAAGCTGGCGGCTGCGAGCACGAGGGGACCGCGCCCGCCGACCTGCGCCTGGGTCCGTGCGAGGGCCGGCCCGGCCAAGCCCACAGGGGCCAGCAAGAGCAGCAATGCTGCCAGCATGTTTCGGATGCGCATCGATCACCCCAGAGTTGCGATATTCGTCCGTATATAGTTAGGACTGCAAGAACAAGGTGCCGCGCCGTCATTGCAGATTCATCCCGGACGTGAAAAGGAAAGGATGCCCGCAGGCCGGACCCATCCGGCGGCTAACTCAAAGGATCATGTCCGTGTCGCGCTTGCTCAAAACGATGATGGCCGGCGCTGCCTTGCTGGCGGCACCGATGGCAGCTTCTGCGCAGGAAGATGATCAGGGCGGTTGGCACGTGGCGACAAAAGTACCGCCGATCGGACCTGGCGACCGGATCCACGGGCCGGTGAGGGCAGACATCAGCGTGATCGTCTGGCTCGATCCGGAATGCCCCTACTGCAAGCAGTTCGGAACGACGGCGGAAACGGCGATCGATAACGCCAGGGGCAAGGCCAACCTTGCGGTGCGGCTGTTCCCCCTGCCCTTCCACGGACCGAACGCCATGTTTGCTTCGCTTTCTGCGCTGTGCGTGGGCGAACAGGGCGGCGATCCGGCCTACTACCGCTACCTCGATGGCTGGCTGGCGAGAACCGCGACGAATGGGGCTGGTCTCCCTGCCGAGCCCGGACAGGGCGGTGATCCGGCAATCGCGCTGGCCACAGCTGCCGGCGCTCGCGATACGGCCGCACTCGCCTCCTGCACAGCGGCACCCGCGACAGCCGAGCGCCTGAACGAGGAGATGCGCGGGGCGCAGCGCGCCGGACTTGCCGGAACGCCGTCCATAGCGGTGCGCAACAACCTGAGCGGCAGGACGATCATGGTCGACGGCGCCGTCGGAGCAGACGATCTGGAGGCAGCCATTGCCTACATGGGCAAGCAATCGGCGCTCTGATCGCAGCCATCGCCCATGGGCCTAAAAAAAGGCGGTGGACGAAGCCACCGCCAGAGATTGGGATATAAACGTCTCACCTGCCTGAGCCCTGTGTGACATACATGAAGGTAGCGTCAAAGCGTTAACTTTATCTGAACCGACAATTTTTGACGAACCCGCCTGAAAATTGACGAATCAGCGGGTTGCCGGTGCATCATCTGCTCATCGGCAGCGAGCGCGTGTTCCGCGCCGACACAAACCCCCGACCCGAAACTGTGCAGCCCTGACTGCCTGCCCAGCGCCCTACGCCACCGTAATGTGGGCCGTGCGGTGCGTGTGGTCCGGATACAAAAAGACGGCCCCGGTTTCCCGGGGCCGTCCAATTGCGTTGCAAACCGACTTAGAGGGTCGGGATGCCCTGACCGGCGGTGCAGGTCGGGTTCGCGCTGCCCAGCGGGAAGGTCGTGCCCGGGACAATCGCGGTCAGATCGGCGACCGAGAGCGCCGAGCCCTTGGCAACCTTGGTCGGAGCCTTGTACTTCTCGGTCACGAGGCCGTTCTGGATGTAGAGCGGCGAAGTGTAGAGAGCCGGGAACTTGGCGTTGCGAGCCAGGAAGGTGTCCTTGATCGCGTTGATCCAAGCGGCCGGAAGCTGAGCAAGGCCCTGCTGCTGACGGATGCCGAGGGCACCGGCCTTCGCACCCGTGAAGAGGGTCTTGTCGAACTTCTTGCCGTCGCTGCCCGTGATGTTCGCGCCGTACAGCGTGTTGAGCAGGGTGGCGAGACCGTTGCGGGTCGCCGGATCAGCGAAGCAGGTGCCGGTGATCAGCTGGCTCGTGCCCGTCATCGGATAGCCCTTGACCGGGTTGGCGAGCGTCGAGAGGTTGGCATAGAGCGCGTCGTACCAGTTGAGCGGGTTCGAACGGAGCAGATCGCCACCGGCGACATAACCACCCTTCGAGTCCGATTCCGGCGGAAGAACGCCACCGAAGGCGAGCGTCGCATTGGCGGCGTTCGGTTGGGCGAAGTCCCACTTCTTGCCAGCACCCTTGTTGTAGGAGGTACCGACTTCAAGCGCGGCGGTCTTGAGAACCATGTCGGCGGTGCCGCCGATCGAGTTGCCCGAAACCGGGGTCGGGTTCGTAAACACGGTGTCGGCCGAGACGTAGCCGATCTTGCCGTTGAACTTGATCGAAGCGTCGGCGCTGGCGATCAGCACGCCCGGGTTGTCACGCGCATCGACGACCGCGCTGGCGACGTTGCCGCCACCGTTGGCGAGGATGTAGAGACCCGAACCGTTGGTGCCCGAAGCGTTCGCGGTGATCACTTCACCGGTGCCCGAAACGGTCACGATGCCGCTCGTACCAGCATAGGCAGCGCCGCTGATAAGGGTGGCATCACCAGCGAACTTGGTCGAGTCGGTCTGGCTCGGCTTGTAGTTGGCCGAGCTCAGGCTACCCGTGCCCGAGGTCATGTTGATGGCCGAAGCGACGTTGTACGGCAGCTGCTCGGCAGCGCGCGTGATCTTGGCCGTGCCGGTGAGCTGGATGATCGGACCCTGGCAAGCAACCGAGAGGTGACGGGTGAAGATGTCGGTCGTGCCCGAGCCGTCGAGACGGCCGACGAGACGGATCGGTGCACCTTCAGCAGTCCAGCGGGCGCTGCCGTCGTTGGTGGCGTCGAACAGCGGCGTGCCAGCGACCTGACCGGTCTTCTTGAAGGCGACGTCAGGCGTGTTCGAACGCGTGATTTCGGCGTGGTTCCAGTTCTTGATGTTGCCGTTGAAGATACCGCAGTAGGCGTGCTTGCTGAGGCGCAGAAGGCCGTTCGGGGCCTTGATGTTGAAGGTCAGCGGGATCGTGTAGGCGTTCGAACCGTCCTTCTTGTAGCCGTAGATCGGGTTGTAGGTCACCGCGATCGGAAGCACGAAGAGCGGGATCTGGATCAGGGCACCAGCGCCGGTCGGCTTGTTGGTGTTCCAGCTCGTGACGTTGCCGGTGGTCATCGGCGCGTCGCTCATGACGAAGTGCGGCATCGTCCAGGTGTCGGTGTCGGTACCGAAGATCGTCGCGTCCGGCTTGGTGTTGGTGCCGAGGATCGCGGTGCGCGAAGCCGAACCCGGAACGGCGACGAGGCCGTTACGACCGCCGGTCGAACCGACGGCGAGGTACTTCAGGGTCAGGTTGGGCTGGATGTTCTGCGTGGCGCAGTTGAACTTGGCGGTGCTGCCGGCAGTCGTCACAGCGCTGCGAGCGGCGAACGCGGTGGTGCCCGACGGAACGTTGAACGAGTTGTTGTTGCTCGAATCGGCGTTGTAGTCGCCAATGCAGTTGGCTTCGCGGGGCAGGATGTCCTGGATCGACGTGGCGCCCGCGGCGTGCAGTTCAGCCTTGGGGTAAACGAGCTGGGCGTGGGCGGGCGTAGCCGCGGCGGCAATCATCGCGCTCGCGGCGAGCAGCGACGTCTTGAAATGAGTCGACATTGTATATCCCTTTTGTTTCAGACCTTTGCCTCTACTCACCAGCAACTTGGCAAACAGAGACCGGCCCTTGGTGCGTTGAACCTTGGTACCCTTTTTTACAAAGGCTTGACGGGCACTGCGTGCAACGATCCCGCCCCCTCGTTCAAAGAGGCCGGGTTGTGGCACGTTTGATTCGTCCCCGCAGAACCCCCTCTATTTTTCAGCGGTGACATTTTTGTGATGATGATGTCAGCAAATTGGGTGCCTGTTGTTCCGCACCGTCTGCGCATCGAAAGCGATCCCGAAGCAACGCCACGAAATCCTGCGTGAGATCCAATTTTACGTCTGATTTCCAGATCCTTAGCTTGCACATCGGGCGCACGCGATCTGGCCGCCGGAAATGCAGAGCGCACCTCCGGCGAAGTCCAAACAATGTTCCTAAGAAGGATTACGGCTTCGTGCTGGCCGGCAGTGTCGCGCGCTGGATCGCAAACGATGTAATCTTGCCGTCAAGTGCCGTTACAACCGCGGCGGTGATATCATTGCCAAAATTGCCACCGAGCAGGCTGTTTCGATCGAACAGCAAACCGCACCCCTTTTGCCCATAGGCCGCGGCAACCAGCGGTTGAACTTGCGCCGATATGGTCGCGAGGGCATCGATTCGGGTCTTCTCAACCTCGCGGCGGCGCTGCTCGGCAAGGGCCTGCACCGGCGCCAGCTTGGCGCTGAGCGCCTGTTCTTGCGCGCGGATCTGCTGCGGGGTCATTTTGGGTGCCTGCGCACGCAGCGCGGCTACCTGGGCGTCGACCGGCTTGCGCATGGCATCGACTTCGGCTTGCGCCTCGGCCGTGATCTGCCGGATGCGCTCCGACGCATAAACCGCAACCTTGCTGCTCGTGAGCACGGCATCGCGCGAGATGAGGCAGACACCCGGCACAATCGGCCCGCCAAGGCCTGCCGGCACGATCGAGGGCACCGAGCCCTGCGCCTGCGCGCCCGCCGGGGCCAGTGCCAGCATGCTGGCGGCCACGGCAGTCGCGGTGCTGAAGAACTTGCAAGCCATGGTTTAACTCCTTGGGATCCCTGTCTTCGCAACCGGGAAGTGACGTGCGCCGATCAGCGCACGCACTTGCCCGATGAATCGAACCGTCCGCTCGGGCAATCATCCGCGTTGCCACCGATGAAGCCGAGCACGTCGACCCGGATGATCGAGCGACGATCCGTTGTCTTCGATTCCTGCGCCTTGGCCTGTGCCGCTGTGGCCGCGGTCGCCGCTGTAGCGCCCGCAGGAACCGACGGCGCAGCAACGATCGCCGTGGTCGGCACGCCGACCGATACCCCGCCGACCTTGAAGTTGTCGGCATTGGCAACGCGCGCCGCCGCAACGAAGACGTCGCCCGAGGCCCGAACACCGGCGTCGCCCGCGTCGACCGTACCGACCGGCGCCACCAGGATGACGCTCGAAGAGGGCACATCGGGGGTCGGCCGCAGCGCGGCGATACCCGCACCCGCAACGCTGCCTGCCGAGTTGAGCTCCCCGGTCGCGTTGTTCGAGAAGCGCAGGGTGACCGGCGGGAAGTTCGATGCGGTCTTCGGGCCCTGACCGGCGTTGAGATCGCCGTTGGACGACCACATCGTGACATCGCCACCACTGAGCGTGAACAGACGGCTCTGATTCAGGCGGAAGCTGCCGTCGCTGAAGCTGCGGATCGCACCGCCGCGCAGAGAGAGCACACCTTCGAAGCCGATCGGGATCGAATCGATCCCCACTGGGTTCGACCCGAGCGAGAGACCATTGGCAATGGCAAGTCGGCCGGAATCGCCGAGCAGCGTGCTCTTGCTTGCGGCCTGGGTCGAGGTACGCACGACCGAGCCGGCGATGAAATCGCCGCCCGGACCGATGAGGGTAATCGAGCCGCCGCGCGACGTGCCGATCGTAGCGAGACGCAAGTCGACGTTGCCGGTCTGGACGCGGGCTGCAACCGCAGCCTCGCCATTGACGAGCTTCTTGGTGGGCTCGCCCAGCGGGTGATCGGCCGTGACCGATGCAGGATCGGTCTCGAACGTGGAGAGGTTGTCGGTGTAGCCCAGCTTGGCCGGGAACAGCGTCTGGATGACACGATAGCCGCGCACGTACTGGTTGAACGAATTGCTGTCCGGCCGCGCCGGTGCTGCAAGTTCGCCGAAGTACAGGCTGCCGAGGAGGAACTGGCGCTGCTGCTCTTCGGAGACCGTTCCCTTGAAGGCAGCGTAGAGCGCGTCGTACTTTGCCCAGGCTTGCGCCGAGAGTTTCGCATCGGTCGAGACATCGGCGCTGCCGAACACGGCTGCAAACGCATCCGCCGCATTGTCGCGCATCCAGCGGGCGAGCACCGGCCCATAGATCGGACGCTTGCGGTCTGGCGAGAGGTTGCCCGCCGTATCGGCGTTCTGGGCAAAGAGATCGCCGTCCAGCTTCGCGAGGTTGGCCGGATCGAGGTAGGTATCGCGCAGGGCCGTGTAGTCGGCACCGAAGGCCACACCGTAGAGCGCATAGAGATCGGCCCCGGTGGTGCCGAGCCACGGGTTGGCCTCGTTGCCGATGGTGCGGATGCCGCCCGCATAGGAAACGTTGTTGACCGTCACCGAGTTGAGGAATGGCCCCAGATTGCGGCCGGCCTGCACGCTCAGCGCGCCGGGCCCGCCCAGCACGAAATTGGTCAGCCCGACATAGGGACGCCCTGACACCGGCGAAATCAGATCCGGGAGCGTGGTTGTTGCAAGAATATCTCGTCCGGCGACGATGCTCGTGACATCGGTGGGCCGCAGATTCTGGCCTTCGAAGTAGAAGTTGACCAGATCGAGACCCGCATTGATCCGCGCCGCCTTGGGCAGCGAGAGCTGGACGTTCGACATCGAGCCGCCGGCATAGATCAGCGCCGGCCGATCATCGTCGATGTGGGTAATGTTGCGGTCGTGGATGAGGCGCTGCACGGCATCGTCCGGTTCGCCGATCGTGCCGCCGAACGTGAAGCCGAGGCCGCTGACGCGCAGCGGAATGCCGCCGCTGACCGTGAGATACTTGGCAGCGGTGAACGCGCCGGGCAGGTCCGACGGATTCGCGTCGCTCATCGAAAGCGCGAAATTGGAGAGGTTGCCGCCGGCGACCAGCGAAAGCTGGCCGAAACGGCTTGGATAGAGCAGGTTGGGATTGACGCCCGTAAGAGCGACATCCGAGCCGAGCGAGGTCAGCGACAGCGAGGGCGGGAGGACGTACCCGAAGAGCGGCAGCAGGCCGGCCGAAGCCTCCTGCGCGGTAAACGACGTCCGCAGATCGTTGCGGTTGGGCGCGAGCGTGATGGCGCCCACCGTCGCGACCGAAACGCCGGCCATCGGGCTGAAGAAGCCGGCGCTGCCCAGACGATCGCTGATCGAGGCTACAGTCCGCTGCGCGCCGAGCGCGCCGATACCGCCCAGCGTGACCGATCCGCGCGCCGTCAGCGTGACCGCCGCATCGGCGACACGCAGACGCAGCAGGCTGCGCTGGTCATTGCTCGCGAGCGATGTGTCGTAGGCCCCCGTGTTCGCCGTGCTGCCCGCATCGGTCACCTGCCGCCCGACATTGATCGAGGCCGCGCCCTGGGCAATGTCGACCTGCCCGCCGAACACATCGCGGCCGGCGACGAAATCGAGATTGCCCGAACCGCTCGAGACGAGGACCTGGGCTCCATCGGCTGTCCGGTCGGTCACGACGGAGTTGACCAGTGCCACTGTCAGGTCGCTGACATCGCGGCCCGCACGGATGGTCACATCACCGCCAGCCAGTGCGCCCACCCCTGACGAGAACATCTGCGGAATCAGCGTGATCTGCGTGTTGTTGCCGACATTGCCCGTCCGCCAGCGCTGGCTCCGATTGCCGAGGCGCAGGTTGTTGAACGTGGTCGTCTCACCCGCAAGGCCCGGCAGTGTCGTGGTCAGCTCAATGCCACCGTTGAGGTAGACTTCGCTCCACACATCGCGGCGAGCCAGCACGTCGTTGCCTGCGGAGAGGGTGACCGAGCCGCCGCCACCGGTGTAATTCGGCGCGGAATCAAGCAGGCCCTGCGGCGAGGGAATGTAGTTCAGGATCTCTGTCTGATCCGGCTGGGTGATCGTGCCGGTGAGGCCGATCGTGGAGAGGCGCGTGCCGGCGGTGTAGATCGCAGCGCCGCCGACCTGCGCGGTGCCGGCATCGTCGCCAAATGCACCGCCTTCATCGCGCGAGGCCCCGGTCTCGTCGCGATAGGTGATCGCCCCTGAGGCAACCAACGAGATGTCCTTGCCCGCAGCGACCGCGATATTGCCATCACCAGTGCGCACGACCGGACGGTAGAACACGCGCGGCTGATCGAACGTCTGGGGGACGTCGATCGAGCTGAGATCGATGTTCTCCGCGTTCAGGCGTGTGAAGTCCGCACCGTAGCTGCCGGAGAGGAACGCGTTTACTTCCGCCAGCGAGGCGTAGACACCGGTCACCACTCCGTCCTCGCGGATGAAACGCCGTCCGGCGAAGAACGACAGCGCAGCCGTACGCGTCGTGTCCGCAAGATCGGTGTCCGCGCCCCAGTTGAGGCGCGTGTAGAGATCGGCTGCAGTGGTCGGATCGACCAGGCTGGAGAACGCCCCGTTGAAGAAGTTGCCGGTGGTATCGTAGACGATCGTGCCGGAGCCGTCGTCGAAGCCGAACTGGACACCGCCGCCAAGCGAGGTGTCGCCGGCTTTCGGCTTCAGCAGATAGGACTTCTCGCCCGCAACGATGACCGAGCCGCGCTTGGTGGGATCCACAGCGACCGGATCGGCCGATGCGCCTTCGGCGCCTGCGGCAAGGCGAATGTCCGAGGATCGGACAGGCTTGCCGTCGACCAGCGGGAAGAGGTCGGCGACGCCGATACCGTTTCCTGTTCCGTCTGCCGCCACCGAATTCGCCGAGGCCGTATAGGGTGAATGAACGAAGATCGGAGTCGCCTGACCACCGAGTTCAGGGCTGGTCAGATCGACAACGACGATGTCGGCATCGTCGAGGCGGCGGTTCTGGTACTTGCTGAACAGCGGCAGCGTGTTGTCGCAGGTGCTGAAATCGGCGCAGTTGAGCTGGATCGCGGGGTGATACTGCCGATTGCCACCGCCAAGCTGGTAATTCAGGTAATCCGCGTTTGTGCGGTCGTGGAAGGCGAAGAAGCCGTCGCTGATGCTGTTGGAAACCTTGAGGTCTCCGCCTGCGCGGACGGTGAAGATGCCCGCCTCGCCCGTGGCCTTGCCGCCGACGCGGAAGGTCATGTCGATGTACTTGGCGAAGAGCTGGCCTTCCTTGCCCTGGACCACTTCGTAACGCGGGTTGCCATTGGCGTCGGGGCCGAGCGGCGAGGCAACCAGCAGGCCATCTGCCAGTGCGCCGGCGTAATCGACCAGCGTGCCCGCCGCGAGGTTGATGTTGCTGTCGACGAGGATGGTCCCCTTCGACGAAAGCTCGACTTCCGGACGGACCCGGAAGCCGGCGAGCGAGCCGCCGTTCTTGAGCTTTAGCGAGAAGTTGCGGATGAACGAGGGCAACGTTCCGGTGGCGGTCGTATCCGCAAGCAGGTTGGGTTTGCCGGTGGCCGCCGCATCGAGATGGATGCCATCGGCATCACGCGTCACGCCCGAGAACGCCCCCGAGGCCGCGATCGCATCGAGATCGAAGTGCTTGAACGCATCGATCGTCTGCTCGCGCGCGCCGACAATCGTTCCGCTGTTGCGGATATCGACCGTAGTGTCATTGTCGATGACCGGGGCGCGCAGGGTTACCGTGCCGCCGAGGTCGCCGTAGACATGGCGGTAGGCGGTCGTGAGCGCGAGCGTATCGGCATCCTTGACCGTGATTGCCACGAGCCGGTCGCCGGGCCGCTGCGCCGAGACGTCGATGCGCGCACCAGAGGCGATGCTGATGCTTGCCGTATCCGCAGCGACGCCGAGCATGACATTGCCGCCATGGGCCTGACGGCTGTCGAGCGCGCTGTAGCCGCTGGTTCCCGCCAGAATACGGGCAGTCCCGGCCAGCGCGACCCCGTCCTTGCCATAGACGGCAATGTCACCGCCATTGACGCGCAACGCGCGATAGGCCGGATCGGTGAGCTTGAGGCCCGCGACGCTGTCGCCCGAAGTGTCGATCGTGCCACCGATGGTGACGGTGCCGTTGTCGGCCACAAGCCGCACGCTATCGGCCCGCAGCACGGTTCCCGCCGCGAGGTCGAGGTTGCCGGTGCCGGTCCGGAGATCGAAATCGCCCTCGAACAGGCGGCCGTTGTCCGCAAGGAACGCGGTCAGATCGAATGGCTTGTCCTGCGCGCCGAGCACGTTGCCGCCATTGATGTGCAGCGAGGCATCACGGGATGTGCCGGCCTTGACGCCGCCATTGAGCGCCGAACCAAGACGGATCGTCCCGTTCGTCGCGGCGAGCTGCAGCGTGCCGGCGCCGCCGATCCCGTTGTCGACGATGAGGCTGGTGCCCTGCGCCAGCGTGATGTCGCCCCGCGACGACTGCAGGCTGATCGTGCCCGAACCAGCCGTCACCACGAGCGGATCGGTGTTCGATCCGACCTTGGTGGTGAAGCCTGGAACCGCGATCGATGCATTGCCCGAGACCGTGATCGCATTGCGAGCAAAGGCATTGACCACGCCCGACGTGGCGCGGATTTGCGAATTGTTGAGCGTGAGGCTGGCAACGTGCGCATCGGCCGAACCGAACGCGATCAGCGAACCGGCAAGCCCTGCCGCCGCCGACGCATCGCCGGTGCGGCCCGTTCCGTCGATGGTCACCCGGCCGCGGGTCAGGAACGCATAATCGGCACCGCCCGAGGTGTAGTCGATTGTGCCGCCGGGTGCACGGTCGGCGACCAGAGGAGCCTTGATCGTGAGGGCCGCCCCGCTCGTCGCCGAAGCATCGTCGAGAACGAACGCACCCTTGCCTTCGACGAAAACGCCCTTGCTAGCGTCGAGCAGGACGCCGCCTTCATAGCCGACCACGCGGAAATCGCCCGAACCGAGCGCAATCTCGTCGGCGCGGATCGTCAGCTTGTTGGTGCTGCCGCAGGCCGCCGCGCCGTTCTTGGAACAATCGGCCAGCGCTGCAACCGAGTTGCGCAGTTTGACCGACTTGGCGTTGATCAGACTGTCCCCACCGCCCGAGAGCAGCCCCGGCGCATCGATAACAAGATTGTTGAAGCGGTCAGGCAGCGCACCACCGAGAGTGATCGCGCGGCGCGAACGCAGGGTCAGGTTGTCGGCTGCGGCCAGCTTGTTCGCGACGACACTGCCGATGCCGCCGTCCGAGAAATCGATCCGCGTGCTGCCGAGGCTGACCGACTTCGCTTCGATCGAAGCCTGTTCGTCGAAGCGGACGCGCCCGCTGGTATCGAGAGCGATCGTGTTGGCGGAAACGGTGGCACCGCCCGCGATGGTCAGCGTCGCGCCTGCAAGATCGGCATTGCCAAGCGCAGGATCGGTGATCCGGCGCACCAGCCGCTCTGGCCCGGTGGAGATGCGCAGCAACGAGCCGATACCGCTGTTGTCGGACCGTGTCGTCGCCGGTCCCTTGTCCTGATATCCGACGATGTAGTCGCCCAGCAGCTGGTCGGCGAGTGTGCCCGCTGTCTTGATCGAGGCACCCGCCGCGACGGAAACGCGGGAATCCGAACCACCTGCAACAAGGATCAGCTCCGGCAGGGTCAGCGCGACATTGCGGCCGACACTGACATCACGGGCCTGCACGTCGATGCGCGTCGTACCGTCGACATTGTCGCTGCGCACGCCGCCGATCAGCAGGCTGTTGGCATTCAGCGCGCTCAGCGTGCTGGTCGTGAGCACGAGCGTGCCCGGATCGGAAACGGCGGGCAGGGAATCGCGGATCTGTACAACCGAAGCGGCGATATCGAACTGCGCGCCGCGACCGCCGGTGGCAACGTCGGTGACAAACGTCCCGTCGACTGTGAACGAGCGCGATGGGCTGATGACAAAACGCGCGGCATCGAGCGGAGTGCGCGGCGCCACCTTGCCGTCGTTCTTGGCCTGGTTCGAGAAGTTGGTCGTGCCCGACGTGGTCTGGATGCGCGAGTAACGCCCGAACGTGGCGGCAGACTGCACCGTAAACGACCGCCGCACCGACTCGCGATAGTCCGTTCCGGTGGTGGCATAGCTGCCGCCAACGACGACACTGCCGTCGAGCAGCTTGGTCGAGCCGGTGACAAACGGTGCCGCGCTGTCGGTATTCTCGACAAGACGCAGTGCGCCGGGCAGCAGCGCATAATGCGCGGGCAGAAGCAGATATTCGCCAGCAGCAATCCCGTTGCCGCCGTCGAGCCAGACGGTGCGGCCCGCAGCGGTCCCGTAGAGATCGCCGCCGCCTGCCCCATAACTGGCTGAATAGAGCGGATCGAAGGCTGCGACCTCGCCTGCCTGGGAGACCGGCACGATTGCATAGACCTGGCGGCCGTCCTCGAATTGCAGGCCGTTGTTGCTGCTGAAGGTGTCGGTGTTCTCGCGGCTCAACACGTCACGCGAACCACCGGTGCCCGAGACGAACTCGTAAGCGAAGATATCCCCGCCGCCGCGGCCATCGATCTTGGCGCCGCCCTGGATCGCGATGTCCTGGCCCTCAAGCCGCATTTCGCCAACCGGCGCCGCCGTGAGCGGTCCGTTCACGTTCGGCTTGAAGTAGTATTCGGTAAGGTCGGTCGTCTGGCCATAGGGAACATTCAGCCCCTCGCCGCTGACCGAGGTGACGCTGCCTGCGCCGAAGTGCACCGACTGTGTCGCGGGAAGCAGGCCACTGTTAGAACTCAGCGGGCTCGCATTGCCGATCTCGAGCAGGCCGAGCGGAACGCGCAGCACGCCATCCTGTTCGATGTGGGCGCCCGCCACGCGCAGCCAGCTGCCAGCGGAATAGGGCGCCTTGGGAGCCGCGCCGCCGTTGGAGGAGAAGCCGACCGTGCCGTCGGCTGCAAGCGACCCGAGCAGGAAAGGCCGCGCCGTGCTGAGCGATGTTCCGTTGCGACGGTCCTCGATCAACTGCTGGAGATTGCCGGTTCCGGTCGTTGTATAGACCTGGTCCGCGGTGAAGCGCAGGTCGCCGGTCGAGACCACCGCGCCGGTAATGCCTGAAGGCGCAGTTTCGGGGAACGGTGCAGCAACGCCGATCAGGCGGATATCATGATCGGCCTTGAGATTGACCGCGCCCGCGGCAGCGCTCTCCGACTTGCCCGTGGGCACAATGAAGGTGATGCCGCCGACGAGGTCGAGCGACTTGGCCGAGAAAGTGACACTGCCCTTATCAGCCGCGGTCGTCGGGCTGGACAGGGTCTGCTGTGACCGGCTTGAAAGCCGGATATAGGGCGCGGAAATCGCAGCATCGCCATTGCTGAGCAATGAGACCGAAGTCCGCAGTTCCGGCTCGTTCACCGTGCTCGTGGTCGGATCGATGCTGGAGAGGATGAACGCCTTCCCGAGGCGGAGATCGACTGTCCCGTCGAGCCCGAGCTTGCCCCGCGCGATCATCGTCGCAAAGCCCGAAGCCTCAACCCAATCCGCGCTTACCACACCGGCGGCGGCGGCACCGCCGCCAACCGATTGCCGCAGGATGGGGTTCACCCACTCGAGCACGCCGCCCTCTGCCTGATCGGTGCCGCCGAAGGCGCGCACCGTGCCGGCTGCCAGCGATCCGCCGGCCAGCACGCGAACTGCGCCCGCATTCGACCACTGCGGCGTCAGAGCATAGTCGGAACCGCTGATCGCGATGTCGAACGCGGCCTTGCTGCCGCTCACATCGAGCACCGACCCGGTCGCCGCATTGAAGGCAAGGCCCGCGACCGGGGCCACCACCAGCGAACTTTCGCCGCCGCGATAGACCTTCTCGCGCCCGCCGCTGTAGTCACCCGGGGTGTATAGACCCGCCGACGCGTTCGTGAACGCCGCCGAGGTGCCGATCGAACCGCCACCATAAAGCAGGCCGGTGCGCTGCATGCGCCCATCTGCAAGGATAGGGGCACGGGGGTTGAAGACCACACCGCCCGACAGATCGGTCGTGCTGCCAGCCTCGAGGCGGATGCCCTCGTCCGCGCCGAGCTTGCCGAGGAAATAGACCGCCCGGTCCTTGTTGGGACGGGAAAACAGCTGACCGTTGGTGACCGTTTCGCCATCAATCTGCACCAGCGCGTTGGCGTTCTCGGAATACTGCTTGTGGCCGTCGACCAGCGTGAACGCCCCGAGCACTTCACCCAGCCCCAGCCCGCCAAGTTCCTCGCCCCGCACGCCGATCGCGCCGCCGACCAGCGATTCCGGAAGCACGCTGCGCTGGGTGATCGACCCGCCGACAAGGCGGATGCGCCCTTGGTTGAGCAGCTTGGGCGTGATGATCGTCGCGCCCGCGCCGCCGATGATGCTGCCATCCTTTTCGACATCGAGTTCGATCATGCCGCCGAGCTTGAGTGTCGCGGCGCGCTGGTCGAAGGCTTCGGTCGGCACCGCAGCCTGGAGCAGCGCGGCGACATCGGAGCCGGTGGCGAGCGCCTGAAGCGCGCTCGTGCCGGAGGCGTCGAGATAAACCGGCATCAGCGCCTGGTTCAGGTTCAGCGTCTCACCCGCGCCGATGCGGAAAAGTGTCGTATCGAGGAATGCCGAGTTCCCCTCCACGCCGTTGTCGAACAGGTTCTTGAACAGGCGCGAGCGGTAGGACGAGACATCGAGCGTGCCGAAGCCGGTCTTCTGCAGGAAATCGAGATCGACGTGGGCACTGCCCGCCGCAGTGTCGGAGCCGAACGAGACGCTGGGCGCAACCAGCGTGAAGCTACCACCACCGCCGAAGCTGAATCCCTTGAAATTGCTCGCGCTGAACTGGACCGAGGAGCGCTGCTCGACCGGAACTGCGGATGAGCGGATCGCCGGCAGGATGCCGTTCGACGGGATCGGCGTGTAGGTCACGGACTGCGTCGCGGCGCCAACCGCCTGATCGGTCAGGCTGCTTTCGTTGTAGCCTGAATCGGTCCGCGTGACGGAGGCGTAGATTGTCTGGTTGATCAGGCTGACATTGCCTCCCTTGGCCACCAGATCGAGCAGGCCGTTCTGCGCGACATGGCCGCCGGAGGAGACATTGAGCAGCGCGTCGCTGCCGATCACGATGCTGCCGCTAAGATCCGCGGCATACTTTGCGGTCGCGCTCGTGCCGCCAGAGTAGACAAAGACCTTGGGCGCAACGAGCAGCGAGATCGAACCGCCGGACGTGTAGGCGGTGCCAGTGGGAAGCAGATTGGACTGCGCCGCGAGGTAGTCGTTGCTCCACACGCCCGAAACATCGAGCGTGCCGCCGACGCGCACGTCAAAGGGACGCGCCAGCACCGCATCCTGGGCATAGGAGGCCTGAACGTCATCGTCGGTGGTGAAGGCCGAACCGGCGGCGGCGATCGGCGAGGTGAGCACGGTTCCCAGCAGTTCGCTGGTGCCGGCGGTAATGGTGCCGGATTTGGCCGTGATGTTGCCGTCCAGCAGGATTGTCCGCCCGGCATTCACCGTGAGCTTGCCGCCGTCAACCAGCGTGACGGCGCTGTCAGCGGCAAAGCGCACGCCGCCGGAGGTCTGGAGCGTGACCGCTGCCAGATGGGCATCGTTGATCTGGGCATCGGAGAGGATGATTGTCCCCGGCGCCGCGTCGGTCGGCGCGCTGACACCCCGCACCAGGATGTCCCCGCCAAGATCGACGGCCGACTTGCCACTGAAGCTCCCGACCCGCAGGAAGCCTGCACTGGGCAGTTCGTAGGGGCTGGCCTGAAGATTGCGCGGGTCGCGCGCGATAGCTGAGACCTTGCTGCCGATCTGCCCCTTCGACAGCTGGAACTGTCCGGCGAAGGCATCGCCGGCAAAGCTGCCTTCGACCGTGGCCGTGCTGGCGGTGATCGTCAGCCCGCCAGCGTCCCGCCCTTCGTCATAGGCCGGATCATCGCGCGAACCTGAAAGCAGACGGCTCGTGAAGGTGCGCGAGGTGCCGAACTTGCTCTGTACGGAACTGAATCCGTCGGCGATCCCCACATAGTCGCCGTTGGGATCGGCATCGGCGATGTCGACAATCGTGCCATCCGCGCGGATCAGGCGGGTGGTTTCGATCCGGCCCGCATTATAGTGGACCCAGCCGCCCGAGAAATCGATCTTCGCGCCGGATTCGATGATCACCCGCGCCGGATGGGCGGCTTCGGCAACGTCGATGACCGGTTTGGCCAGCAGCGTGACAGTGCCGCCCTTGGTCATCAGTTCAGCCGCATCGACCCCGATCTGGCTGATCGCGGAGCCTGCCTCGATCAGTGGCGAGCCGACCCATTTGACGCCATCGGCGCGCACACCGCTGCGCCGCGGATCTACCGAAACGGTCTGCCCGTTGAGCGTGAAGCCACCATTGGTCAGCACGTCACGGTAATTCGGTGTATCGCGCAGCTCGTTGCCCTTGAGCGGCGAGATCGTGACAATGTTGCGGCTGGCCTCGAGTTGCACGTCCTTGACGCCGCTGACGTCGATGCGCGCGCCGGATTTCACCACCACATCGCCGGCAAGCGGGACCTTGTTGACGGCGGCATAGGCCGCAAGATCGAACGGCTGATCGGCCCGTCCGCCGACCGACACAACGGCCGAGGGCGCATAGATCAGCGCGTTCTCGCCGAACTCGACATTGGCCGTCCCGAACACCCCGCTGGTGGAAGTGCCCGCAACCGGCGAGACATAGGCGCCGCCGATGTCGATCCGCGATGTCTTGAACAGCGGTGGCTCGTCCGCGGTGCCTTGTGGCACAGTTTCGCCATTGTCGTCCGGCTGGATCGAGATCCCACCCGCATGCGCGGTGTCCGCACCGCCACCGATGAGGATATGCCCGGCGGTCAGCGAAACAACGCCATTGCGCGAAACGCTTGTCGTATCGCTGATGAGGCCGAGGTTCGAGACAGACCCGGTGAGATCCGCGCCGAGCGACACATAGCCGCGCTTCGCATCGATCAGACCTGAGTTGACGACCTCGCCTCCCGTCTCGATCGGCGAGCGCAGGATGAGGCCGCGAATGTCCGGATCAGCGCTGTTGGAGGCGCCGGTCGAGGTCGTGTAGCTGATCGCCCGGCCGGCCTGGAGGCTGATCTGGCCGTTTGTTGCCGTAAGCGTGCCGTCATTGCTGAGATTGGGGGCGGTGAAGATGAGGAAACCGCCATCGCCCGCCGTGATCGAGGCACCGCGATCGATGACCACATTGCCTTCAGGCACTGAAGAGAAGCTGGAAGCCGCATCGGTGTAGACATAGGTACCGCTGCCCGCGAGGCTTGAAGTGAGCAGCGCGTCGAACTTGGTCGGCGCCTTCGAGGCGACGAGCAGGCCGTCATCGAGGAACGACCGGTTGCGTTCGGCCAGCGACAACCCGGTGAAGAGCAGGTCGGAACCGGGAGTGCCAACGGGCAGTTCCTTGCCGAAGTTGCCGATCTCGAGGCTGCTGGCCAGCAGCGAGTTGACGTTGATCTGGCTGCCCTGGCCGAAGATCACGCCGTTACGGTTGAGGATCAGCACCTTGCCGTCGGCCTTGATCTTGCCGAGGATGGTGGTGGGCGAAGCCTTGGGATCCACCACGCGGTTCAGCGCGACCCAATCGGTCTGGGCCTTGCCGTTCAGCTTCTGGTCGAACACCAGGGTCGTGTTCGCGCCGACATCGAAGCTGTTCCATGAAAGCAGCGCGCGCTGGTCGGTCTGCTTGATCGTGACGGTGTAGTCATTCCCCGACTGCACCTCGGTCGGCATCAATGCGCCTTCCCAGGTCGCGCGGCCGCTGGCATCGTCTGCCGCCTTTACAGGCGCCGTGACGGCCGGATTGAGCCCGCCGAGCGAGAGCCCGTCCGTTGGCTTGTTGCGCACCGAAGCGAGCAGCGCATTGCGCACATCGGTCACCATCGTGCGCATGGCCTTCACCGCATCACGGTTGGCCTGCTGCTGCGCCAGGGCCTGCTGCATGCGCACCGAACGCTGCGGAACGGCCGCCGTCTGCGCGCCCGTGGTCGGCACCGTCATGGCCCCGAGGACGCCGGCCATGCGCGCTGTCTGCGCCTGCGCCACCGGCGCCGCGACGACAAGGCCCAGCACCATGGCGCTTGTACCCGACAGGAGCATCTGGCGAAGGCGAGGAGCGTCAGCGGGCTGGCGGGGCATAGGGAACCTCATGGAAAACTTCCATCAAACGGGCAGTCTAGAACCGAAGGATGACGGTGCAGGGTCAGCCCGCGCGGGATGCCGGAAAAGACCGGCACGCGGGCGCAGGTGTCCTGAAGCGTCCTCCGGCAAACTCAGAACCGGGCCATGAAATCGATCTGCAACACGTCGATCGCCAGCGGCTCGCCCGAAATCTCGTTCGCGCTGAACCAGCGCGCGCGCAGCGAGAGACGATCCGCGAGGCCATATTCCGCTCCGACGACGTACCCCTTGGCGTTGGTACCGCCGAGGTGGAAATCGCTGTCGGTATAGGCGTCGAGCACCGCATCGCTTTCGAGGTAGCGGTATTCGGCAAAGGCGTTCCAGGCCCCCTTCTTGACCACCTTGGGGTAGCCGATCGAGGCATTCACCAGCCAGCCGGTATCGCCCCCTATGAAGCTCGTCGGGTTGGTCTTGGTGCAGATGTTGCGCGCGGCGTTCCCGTCCGCCCCGTAGTTGTTGTAAGGCTGCACGAGGAAAGCCTGGGCCGTGTCATAAAGGCCCGAGCATATGTCAGCGCGCTTGAAGCCGAGGTTCTTGACATATTCGCCCGCCAGCCGTGCCGTCACGTTTTCCGAAACCGGCACGCGCAGGGCAAGGTTGAGATCGAGGATGCGATAGTCGAACTTGAGGCCGAAAAGCTGCGGATAGACGCCCGCGCTGTTGGTCACGAGATTGCGGATCGTGAACAGCGTGTTGCCCTTGCGCAGGAACTGCGGCTGGAAGCCGTCGGTCGAGCAGAAATTGCCAAGGTCGAGGTTGCAGGGTTCGGACAGCTGGCCCTGAACGTTGCGGAAGCTGTGATAGCCCGCGCTCGCATCGACCGCGAGGGTGTCGGTAATCGGTGCCGTCAGCTTGATTTCGCCGGCATAGAGCCACTTGTTCGGGAACGACTGCTTGTTGACCGCCACGCTCGGGAAATTGCCGTCGCCGTAATCGAGCGGAAATGCGCCGCCCGTCAGCGTCACGCCCGAATCCTTGCCGAACAGGCCGGCCCACTTGAGCGAGGCCGAAAGGCCATCGAAGCGCAGGTCCTCGTCGTAGAGCAGCGGCGTGGTGTTGAAGGGATTCTCGAAGCGGCCGAAATGCAGCGTCGCCCAGTCGGTCGGCTTCACCTTGATTTCGGCCGTATCGACGAAGATCGACCGCTTGGCAAAGCCGCCGCCGAGGCTGGCATTTTCCGAGATCGGGCTGTTGTCTTCGCCGGTGCCAAGCACCAGCGTCGCCGTCACGCCCTTCACCACATTGGCCTCGAGGCCGAGCCGCGCACGATACCGCGCGTCAGTGCGATCCTTGCGCGTGTTGAGGAACTGGTACGAGGCAAGCCGCGCGAGGTCGATCGGCTCACCGGTCGCGGTCATGCGGGTGAAGTCGAAGATCTGGTTCGAGTTGCTGCGCGAATAGAGCGCGCTTTGCGAACGCACGCGCACGTCGCCAAAGAGGCGCAGGCGCTTGGTCCACTCGGGCGCGGCCTGGTCCTTCGTCACCCAGCCCTCGCTCGCGGCCTGGGCCATGATCTCGCCGCGAATCTCGTCGCGGATCTGCGCGCGGACCGCCTCGGGCACGCGGCTGACGCGGACAGCCCCTTCTGCCACCGGCGGCGGAGGCGGCGGCGGCGCGGCGGCGAGCCGGGCCTTGTCCGCCTCCGCCTGGGCCTGGGCCAGCAGCGCATCCCCGTCAGCCTGCGTCAGCGTGCCCTTGGCCACGAGCAGGCGGATGAGGTTGGTCATGGCATCGGGCGACGGCGCAGCGGCCTGGGCTGCCGGAGCAGCAGCAGCCTGAGCGGCATCGCCGGGTGCAGCCTGCGCAAGAGCGCTGCCACCGACCAGCAGCGCGACCAGCGCGGCCGAGAGCCCGAGCCCGCGCTTGACCCGCGCCGGGTTCAATCCTGCACGACCGGTCTTGCGATCCAGATTGCACGCCGACATCACGAAACTCCATTCTTGCAAGGTGCCTGAAACCGAGGCGACAGAAAGGCGAGGCTCAGAAGCCACGGCTGCCCCGGACGGTTATCTTCTGCGGAAAGCGGAACGAGGCGGGCGGTGCATCCAGCCCGCGGATGGATTGCAGCGCTGCCAGCAGAAGCTGATCGCGCTTCGAATTGCCGCTGGACCGCAGCAACTGGACCGCAGTGACCTGCCCGCCGGGGCTGATCGTCACCGCGAAATCCGCGCTGAAGATCTGGCGGTTGATCTTGTCGTTGTTCTCCACCCGCTCCTGCAATGCGGAGCTGAGATAGCGCGTGTAGAAGCCGGTCGCGATCGGCGAACCGCCACCACCGCACGGCGGGGCAAGGCAGGTGCCGTTGCTGCCACCGCCGCCCATGCCGCCGCCCTTGCCGGCGCTCATGCCGAAGGCGTCGGTCCCGGCCTGGGCGGGACCGTCGATCTTCATCGGCGCAGGCTGGTCTGGCGCGGGTGCGGGTTCGGGGTTGGGCATCGGATCGGGCTTGGCGTCCGGCGGGGGCGGTTGATCCGGCGGCGGGGGTGGAGGCGGCGGGGGCGGCGGCGGAGGCGGCAGCATGTCCACCGTCTGCGGCGGCGCCTGTTCCACCTTCACCCCCGGCACTTCGGTCACGATGCCATAGATCCAGTAGCCAAGCGCCAGCGCCGCAAGCACCGCGCCAAGTTGGATCAGGCGGATCTTCAGCGAAACCTTCTCGTTCGGATTGAACGCAGGCTTGACCGGATCAGGAGTGGCGGGGCTGCTGGCCATGGCGGATGGGTTTCAGACGACCTTGCTGCGGCTCACGAACCGGTGGGCTTGCCGGTCACCAGACCGACCTTCGACAGGTCGAGCCGGCGGCACAGGTCGAGCACTTCCATGATCTTGCCATACTGCGTGGTGGTGTCGCCCTTCAGCACGATCGGCACATCGGGGTTAGAGGCCTTGGCATTGCGCAGACGCGTCTCCAGATCGGGCAGCGTCACCGGGAAGGCATCCATGAAGATCTGGCCCTGATCGTTGACGGTCAGGGCTATGGTCTTGGGCTGGACGAGGCTCTTGGCCGAGCTTGCCTTGGGCAAATCGACCTTGATGCCCTGCACCGAAGCCGTGGCCATGAGGATGAAGATCACCAGAAGCACGTACGCAAGGTCGAGCATCGGGGTGATGTTGATATCGTCGTAGGCCTTGCGGCCGCCACCTGCCTGCATGGTCCTGGTTCCTTATTCAGCGGCTTCGCGGGCATAGGCCGCATCGGCCTGCATTTCCGCGAGACGGGTGATCAGACGGTCGATGAACACGCGCATCTGGTCGGCCAGCGCGGTGATCCGTCCATTGAGGTAGTTGTAGCCGAACAGCGCGGGGATGGCGCAGGCAAGGCCGGCGATGGTGGCGAGCAGCGCCGCGGCGATACCCGGCGCGATCGCGTTCACGTTCACGTCGCCCGCCATCGCCACGCCGCCGAACACGGTCATGACGCCGATCACGGTGCCGAGCAGACCGATGAACGGACCGCCCGAGATCGCGATGGTCAGGATCACCATCAGCGCGTCGAGCTTCTGGTTCTCTTCGACATAGACCGCGTCCACCGCGGCGCGCATGGCTTCCACCGCTTCGCCCGAAAGCGGACGCGTGGCGTTCTGGTTGCGGCGCACGTCAAGCTCGGCGATGCCCATCTCGTAAAGGCGGGCGAGCGGCGAGGCCTTCTTGATGAACGCCACCTCAGGCTCGGTGATGCCCTGCACCTTGGCGAGGGGAACGAGTTCTTCGTGCATCGCGTTGAAGCGCTCGAAGAACTGCTTGTTCCCCTTGGCGGCCGCATTGAGGTAGCGGATCTTGTTGACCATCAGCGTGACCGCCATGGTCAGCAGGATCATGCACAGGCCGATCACGCCGGCGTCGATCGGCTCGAGCTTGCTGACGATGAAGAACAGCACACCGCCGCCGCCGCCCTGCTTTTCAGCCGTGTCGGACACGCCGACGAGCTTGGTCGAGGGACCTTCCGCGTTCGCCATGGCGAGCAGCATCGCCGCCGGACGCGCCGACTTCGACAGGCGCACTTCGTCGAGCGAGCCGACCAGCGTGCCGCCGATGGTGATCGGCCCGGCAATCGCCGGCAGCGCGACCGAGACCGCGCCGGCCTCGACGCCGTTGACGTAGATCTTGAGGGTGGTGCCATCGGCGACGACGCCGACATGCGTCCAGTCGCCCTGCTTGACTGCCGCCGTTGCCTGCGCACGGCCGCTGCCGACCGCGACGTAGGGCACGCCGGCATTGATGCCGATCACCATGCCGCCGCGCGAAAACAGCTGCTGGTCGCCGGTGAGGTTGTCCGGCTTCACCCACGCGGTGAAGGTGAACGGTGCGCCGGGCGTCATCGCGAGTGAGGGCGTGTCGTTGATGATGATCCCGCCCTGGCCGACAAAGTGGCCGCCATGACCCACGATCGCGCTGTCCTCGACGCCCGCGGGCGCGTTGGTCGCGTTGTTGCCGTTGGCGGTCTTGTCTTCGGTCGGCTGGCCCGGGCCTTCGGAGAAGTGGTAGGCCAGCGTGTAATCGGGGTCGAAGCTGCCCTTGACGTCTTCGCCGACGGGCGCGTTCTTATTGCCGAAATAGAGCCAGATCTGCTTCTTCTCGCCGCCGTTCAGCACCGGCAGGCTGACCCACACCGTGGCAACGCCGTTCTTCGAGTCATAGCTCTCGATGTGGTAGGGCAGCGGGTTCTTGTCGTCGCTGTCGACGAAGCGGATATCCGCCCCGTTCTCGAGCGCATCGGTGAAAGTGAAGTTGCCGCTGTGCAGGCGCACCAGCACCAGCGTGCGGCCGATCGGGCCGCTCACGTTCACGCCGCTCGGGCTGGTGTCGATCGTCACCGCCTTGCGATAGGCCCAATCCTTCTGCCACCAGGCCGCCGCCGGTGACGCCCAGGTCCCCATGGCGAGGACGAGGAGCGCGAAGAAGGCCTTCAAAACAGGCCGCAAGGTGCTGGTGTGCATCAGAATTCGCCCCTGGCTGTAAAGACGACGCGGGCCTTGCCGCGTTCGGAATCGGACAAAGTTGTCAGTGGAACGCCGACGGTCAGGCCGCCGACGAGGTGCTTGAACAGGCGCAGCCTGAGGCCGCCACCCACGCTCGCCTCGCCGAAGCGGGCGCGTTGATCGGTCAGCGGGTTGATGATCCCCACAAGCCCGTAATCGACGAAGGCGTAAGGCCGAAGCTCACCGACGAAATCGGGCAGGCTGCCGGCCAGCGATGGCCCGTCGATCTGGAACGTGCCGGCATAGCCGCGATCCCCGACCGCTTCGGACTGGAAGTAGCCCCGCACCGAACCTTCGCCGCCGATGCCGAACTGCTCGTTCGAGACAAGGTGGCTGTCGGCATATTGCCCTGCGAGCTTGAAGATCAGGCTGATGTCGTCGGCGATCAGGCGCGTATAGGTGAAATCGGCATTGATATGCGCGAAATTCTCGCGCGACTGATAGTCGCGCAGGCTGAACTGGTCCTCGATCGAGCAGCCCCCCTGCCCGTCGGCCACGCACTGGAAGCGGCGGATCACGCGCAGGCCGAGCGTGGCATTGACGCTGAAATCGACCTGCGTCGTGTCGCCAGCCCGCGCCCAGGTATAGCCCAGCGTAAGCGGAATGTAGCGGATCGGAGACTTCGTGACCGAATTGTCCTTGAGGACGATATTCTGTTTGAAGTCCTTGTAATCGAGTCCGATCGAGAAGGACTGGTCGGTCTTCTCGCCCGCCAGCCGGTAGATCGCGCGGGCACCAACCTGATAGCCGTTGCCCAGCACCTGCGTACCGCCGAGCGCGGCGATGTTGCTGTTGGACTTGAAACCGAACAGCACAAGCGTCCACGGGGTGCCGAGGATCGGCGCATTGTAGGAACCGGAAAACACCTCGGTCTGCCGGCGGTCGCGCGGGGCAACGATGTAGGAGCCCGAGATCGTGTGCCCGACGCCCCACAGATTGGTGTAGCGCAGCGAGGCGGCAAGCCGCAGACGGTCGGTGTTGGGGCTGTTGTCGTTGTTCAGCTCCACCGAGCCGTGCACCGGAAAGCTGTCCTTGACCTTCAGTTCGACATCGATCGCGCCTTCGGTCTTGCTGGGCTTGAACGAGGGCGTGACGGTGCGGTCAGGAATGCGGTTGGCCTGCGCCAGCTGGGCCTGCAGATCCTTGAGGTTGATCGGCGAGCCGGCCGCCAGCGCGGGCAGCTGCTTGACCACCGTTTCGGTCGAATGATGCTTGGCACCCGCGACGCGCACTTCGCCAACCGGTGCTTCCAGCACGCGGATCTGGATGATGCCGTTGGCCAGATGCGCCTGGTCCTGCGGCGGCACCTCGACCACTGCAGCTTCATATCCGCGCGCCGCATAGGCATCCTGCAACGCCTTGCGCGCAGCCTCGATATCGGCGGACGTCCGCTTCTCGCCGGTGAAACGATAGACGATGTTCTCGATGTCGTCAGGGCTCAGGATCTTGGCACCACTGACCTCGATCGCGTCGATCAGGAAGGTGTCCGCAGCCGGAGCCCCGGGTGCCGCTTCCTGCGCACGCACCGGCACGCCGGACGCGACAAGCGCCACTGCAGCCACGCGCGGCAGCCAAGCGCCCGACCGCGCCCCCAGGTACCCGAAAGATGTCATGTTCCTCGCATGGCGGGATGCCGCCGCTGATTCCCCACGTGCCGAATGGTCTCCCAATGTGAAATTTTTGAGACTGACCTCCTTCAATGTCCGGATGTGGGAAATTTGTGTGGCTCACGTCCTGATTAGATCCATTACGGACGAGGAACAGTCCGTCCGGAGGTGGAAACCATTTTGTCACACAGCGCGCATAGATAGGCGCGAACGAATGGACGTGCTAAAGCCGAGTAGTCCGTGTACCCGAGGTTTTCCGGCACTATGCCATCGTCGACCGATCCCGCTCAGCGTCATGCCAGGACTTCCCGTGAGGCGGCCGAAGGCCTGATTCCTGACCTTCCGGCAGTGCTGCGATCGGCGGGGCTCGCGGATGATTCTCTTGCCCGCGCCCGCCTTGTCGAGGCCGAGACCGGCGAAACGCTCGAAAAGATTGTTACACGCCTCGGTCTTATTTCGGAGGATGCACTGGCCCGCGCGCTGGGCGCTGCGCTCGATCTGCCGGTGATCGAGCCCGAGCGCTTCCCCACCGAGGCACTGGCCGTTCCCAACATCTCGCAGGCCTTCCTGCATGACCGCCGCGCCCTGCCGCTGTGGCTCGACAAGGGCCGCGTGGTCGTGGCGCTGGCCAATCCGCTCGATCATGATGCGGTCTCGGGCCTTGCCTTCGCCACCGGACATCCGGTCACGCGCGTCATCGCGCGTGGCGGCGATATCGACGCAGCAATCGACCGCCTGTACCGGGCCGAGCCCGCCGACCAGGTCGAGGACGAGATCGACGATGCCGATCTCGAGCGGCTCAAGGACCTCGTCAGCGATGCGCCGGTCATCCGTGCGGTCAACCGCCTGATCGCGGATGCCGTCGATGCCCGGGCCTCGGACATCCACCTCGAGCCGACCGACGACCGCCTGGCCGTGCGTTTCCGCATCGACGGCATGCTGCGCGAAATGCCTGCCAAGCCCGCTGCCATGCGCGCGCCCATCGTCAGCCGAATCAAGGTGATGGCCAATCTCAACATTGCCGAGCGTCGCCTCCCGCAGGACGGGCGTCTGCGGTTGACCGTACGCGGGCACGAGATCGACTTGCGTGTCGCGACGGCGCCCTCGATCCACGGCGAGAGCGTGGTGATGCGCATTCTCGACCGCTCGAACCTCTCGCTCGATCCGAAGACACTCGGCTTCGATCCTGACCTCGAAGCGCAATTCCTTGCAGCCCTCGCCCAACCGCACGGCATCATGCTGGTGACCGGGCCGACCGGTTCGGGCAAGACGACCACGCTCTATGCGGCGCTCGCGCACCTTAACGCGCCGGATCGCAAGCTGACGACAATCGAGGACCCGATCGAGTACCGGCTGCCCGGCGTCGTCCAGAGCCAGATCAATCCGACCATCGGCTATACCTTCTCGACCGCGCTGCGCTCGTTCCTGCGCCAGGACCCGGACGTGATGATGGTCGGCGAAATCCGCGATACGGAGACCGCACAGATCGCCGTGCAGGCCGCACTCACCGGCCACATGATCCTCTCCACGCTGCACACCAACACCGCGGCAGGCGCCGTCACACGCCTGCTCGACATGGGCGTGGAGCCGTTCCTGCTGTCCTCCGTGCTGACCGGCGTGCTCGCGCAGCGGCTGGTGCGGCGGCTGTGCCCGCACTGCCGCGAGCCCTACGAGGCCGATCCCGCACTGCTCGAGCGGCTGGGTATCGCGCATCAGGGCAGCGGGCACGACACGTTCTACCGTCCGGTCGGATGCCCGCGCTGCAAGGGTTCGGGCTATGCCGGGCGCATGGCGGTCTTCGAGTTCATCCGCATCGACCGCGACATTTCGGCGCTCATCCTCCGCCGGGCCGATACCCGCGCAATTGCCGAACAGGCGGCGCGCGCCGGCTACGGGACCCTGCGCGCCGATGGCATTGCGAAGGCGCGCAGGGGCTTGACCGCGCTTGAGGAAGTGCTGCGCGTCGCGAGCGAGGACTGACGCGCGATGGCGACATTCCAGTACCGGGCGCTGGCGAGCAGCGGCGGCGCGGTCGCCGGCCAGCTTGAGGCTGCAACGCGCGAGGATGCGATTGCCAGCATGCGCAAGTCGGGCCTGCGCCCGATCGAAGTCACCGAGCAGAAGGGCAGCGCCAAGGTCCGTGCCGCACGCGGCGCGGAAAAGAAGTGGCGCCGCCAGATCACCGGCTTCTTCGCCGAACTGGGGGTGCTGCTGCAAGCCGGACTGCCGCTGGACCGGGCCTTGTCGATTGCGGTCGATAATATCGCCGTGCCGCCGCTGCGCCAGCGCCTTGCCGATGTGCTCGCGGCCGTGCGCGAGGGCCGTCCGCTCTCGGGCGCGCTGCTCGATCAGCCCGGGCTGTTCCCCGGGCTTGCCCCGGCCATGGCGGAAGCCGGAGAGGCCAATGGCGAACTCGGCCTTGCGCTGGCGCGTCTCGCGCAGATGCTCGAACAGGCCGACGAGCAGCGCCGGCAGGTCTCCGCCGCGATGACCTATCCGGTCGCACTGACGGTCGTCGCGGTCGGTGTGATCCTGCTGATGCTGCTATTCGTCGTCCCGCAGTTCGAAACGCTGTTCGCCTCGGCTCCGGCTGGCTCACTGCCGGCCTCATCAGTGGCGGTGATGTCGGCCAGCAAGTTCGTACGGGCCAATGGCCTTTATATCCTGGGCACTCTTGTCGCCGGCGGCTTCGCGCTGCGCCAGGCGCTTTCAAGCCCGGCCAGCAAGGCATGGCTCGACCGGCAGATGCTTGATGTGCCGCAACTCGGGCCGCTCCTCCGCAATATCGAGACGGTGCGTTTTGCCCGCAGCCTCGGCGCGCTGATCGATGGCGGAGTTCCGCTGCCGAGCGCGATGGCGCTGGCGCGCCGCACCGTGACGAACCGGTACATGAACACAAGCCTGGGCGAAGTGGTCGATATCGTGCGGCAGGGCGGCGGGCTGACAGCCCCGCTGGCCGAGCGACGCATCCTGCCGACCCTCGCCATGAGTTTCGTGCGCACCGGCGAGGAAACCTCGCAGCTCGGCCCCATGCTCGGCCGCCTCGCAACAGTCCTTGACCGCGACGTCAAAGTGCGGCTGGACCGGATCATCGCCATTGCCACCCCGACGATCGTCGTCGGCCTCGGGGTGGGTGTGGCGGCAATGGTCGCCTCGATCATGTCGGCGATCCTCGGCTTCAACGATTTGGCAGTGGCACAGTAAAATGGAAAACAACGCACCCGTCACCGGCAGCCCGAGCCCCAGCCCCAGCGCACCGGCCGCGCGGAGCTCACGCATGCGCGGGCCCCGCAAGCGCAACGGTTTCACCTTGCTCGAACTGCTCGTCGTCCTTGCCATCCTCGGCCTGCTCTATGCGATCGTCGGTCCGCAGGTGATCAAGTATCTCGGCAGCTCGAAAAGCGAGAGCGCGGCGGTGCAGGTCAAGAACATCGATGCCGCGCTCAAGCTGTTGCGGCTCGATGCGGGCCGCTACCCGACCAACGAGGAAGGGCTTCAGGCGCTGATGACCCAGCCGGCCCAGATGCCGAGCTGGCGCGGGCCCTACCTGCCCAGCGCATCCGGACTGACCGATCCGTGGCAGCATCCCTACCACTACACCAATCCCGGCAAGCACGGCGAAATCGACGTTTACACGCTGGGATCGGACGATGCCGAGGGCGGCACCGGCGAAGCCAAAGACATCGGCAACTGGTAATCATGCAGAGCCGCCGGACCCGAAACGCAGGCTTCACGCTGCTCGAAGCACTCGTCGTGCTGGCGATTGTCGCGCTGCTGGCGGGCCTTGCGTTTCCGGCGGTGGACCGCGCCCGCACGGCCATTCTTGCCCGCGCGGCGCGCAGCGAACAGACGCGCATCCTGCTTGCCGCGCGGGCCAATGCGCTGCGCTACAACCAGCCTTTCGTACTGGAGACAACCGCGCGCGGAACCGGCGTGACCGTGGCGCAGGACAAGACCAGCAGCGGTGCAGAAACCGTCGCGACCGCCGCGCCTGCAGGAAGCCAGACCGCAGGCAGCCTGCTCTCCCCGGCAATTACGCGCATCGAGATGACACCGCGGCGAATTGTGTTCTACCCCGACGGCAGCTCCACCGGCGGCACGATCCGGCTCACCACCGCAGACGGCACAATGACGACCTTCATGGTCAGCCGCGACCTCGGCGGCGTGAGCGAGGCCGTGAGGCCCCATGCCTGAGCAGCGCCCTCACCCCGCAGCCGGCTACCTGCTGATCGAGGCGCTTATCGCGCTGGCGATCGTGGCCGTGATGGCCAGCCTGCTGTTCACCACGATAATACAGACCAGCCAGGCTGCCTTGCTGGTGGGCGACCGGCGCCAGGCGGTGCTGCTGGCGCGGTCGGTCATGGCCGCGGCCACGGTCGAAAGCTCCATCGCACCGATCTCGGAGCGGGGCAACGAGGGTCCGTTCGACTGGTCGGTGACGCGCAGCAGCTTTGGCGGCAGCAGCGCGGTCCGCCTTCAGCAGGTTGTCGTCACCATCACCCGGCGCAGCGACGGGCGGCAACTGGCGCGCCTGGCCGGCGTCGAGGCCAGCCGGTGAAGACTGCCCGCCCCGAACGTCTGCCGGCACGCGGCTTCACGCTGATCGAGGTGCTGGTGTGCCTGTTCGTCGTCGGCCTTGTAGGATCCATCCTGCTGTCGATGATCGACATGCAGTGGCGCCGCTCGCTGGTCATGGGCGCGCGCAGCACGGGCGATGAAAGCGTGATTGCGGCGCAGACCCTGCTGCGCGGCAGGCTGGAAGCGATGCGGGCCTTTCCCGATATCCGCACCGGCGGGATCAGACTGGCCATGTACGGCACGGGCAACGAGATCACCTTCCAGGCGCCGCTGGCCGCCAGCGGAGGGCCGCACGCGCTGCAGAGCTTTCGCCTGCGGCTGACAGGCGAAAAGGCACTGACGCTCTACAACGTCAACCTGCACGGCACTGCGGATCCATTCGATACGAAGGAAGCGGGCTGGGACAGCCTGCGTCTGCTCGAGAATGTCGAGCGGCTCGAAATCACCTATTTCGGCTATGACAAGGTCACCCGCCGAAACGCATGGCAAGAGCGCTGGGAGGCCCAGAGCGAATTGCCCAAGCTCGTGCGGATCCGATTGGCCTTTACCGCTGGCGATCAGCGGTTCTGGCCGGTGCTGATGGTAAAGCCCTCTCCGCAGCTGCGGCTTGGCTGTACCGCCCAAAACCCGAACGCTGATTGCTGAGGCGGATGTGAACCTCTCGGAACTCCTCAATGCCGACATGACCACCCTCGCGCGGTGGTCGCGCCAGGGTCTGGATTGGTGGATCGGCGAGCTGCGCACGCTGATCCCGGCCCGCTTTGCCGGCAATGCCGACCGGCTGCGCGCCTTCCACCGGCTCGAAAAGAACGGCGCCGTCCACGCCTCGGGCAATCCGCGCGCCGACACGCTCGTCCTCCCCGGCGAACTCTGCTTCATCCGCCACCTGCAATTGCCGGCGATGAGCGAGGCTGATCTGCTGTCGCTGGTGACGCTCGATGCGGACCGCATCCTGCCCCTCAGCGCCGCAGAGATCGTGCTCGGCGTCCGCAAGCTGGGCCCGTCCTCGACCGAGGGATTGGTCGATGTCGTGGTGGGCTGCCTTCCCCTGGGCCGCGCCCGCAGCGTCGCCGAGGCACTGGCGGAGCAGGCGCTGGTGCCCGCACATGTCGGTCCGCTGGCCGAAGACGATGACCAGACGCTGGCCTTCGACCTTGCCCCCGGCATGCGCAAGGCCGGCCTCCTGCCGCAGCGGCCGGCGGTCGCACGGGCCTGGTGGATCGCTGCCGCCGTGCTGCTCCTCGTCAATCTCGGGATCGCCACGCTGCGCGAACAGCAGCAGGTCAATCATCTGCAGGAGATGGTCGATGCCCAGTCGACCGCGCTGGGGGCTGTCCGCCGGATCGAGGGCCGGCTGCGCACGAACGCAAAATCCATCGAGCAACTCCGCGCCCGCCGCGATCACCAGCAGCCCGAGCGCGCGCTGGCGGCGCTCACCCGGGTGCTGCCGCAGAAATGCTGGGTGCAGCGCATCGAATGGGACGGCGCCAGGATGCGGGTTGCCGGCTATTGTGCGAAGGATGTCAACCCTGTCGCCGCGGTGAAGGCCTCGGGCGCATTCGCCTTCGTGCGCGCCAGCCGGGCCGAAGCCCTCGCCCAGACATTCAGCGGCACGCCGTTCGATTTCAACGCATCGCTAGAAAGGACTGCACCATGAGAACGCTTTCGCCGCGCGAAAGCCGCCTGATCGCGCTCCTGATCCTGGTCGCGGCAATTGCGCTTGTCATCCTCGTGGTGATCAATCCCATAGCCGGGAGCTTCCGCGATCGCGCGGCAAAGCGGGAGGAGCTGGCCTTCACGTTCCAGTCGAACGAACTGCGCATCGCGAACCTCAATGCCCTCCAGCATGCCGCGGAAGACCAGGCCGAGGCGCAGCGCGGGCTCTACATCGTGGCGGCCAACGCCGACGAGGCGGGCGAGGCGCTGCGCGAACAGCTCGAGACCGCAGCGCAGGGCGTCGGCGCAACCATCAAGGCGACCGAGGCCGGTGTGTCATCCGAAGAAGGCCGCACGCGTGCCTCGCTCGAGGCGCGCCTCGGCACCGGCCAGCTCTCGCAGCTGCTGGACCGCCTCAACCTTGCCAAGCCCGTCCTCGTTATCGAAACCATGAACGTGGTTGCGGAAGAGCAGCTCACCAACAGCAAATCGGATCAGATCGATGTCAGACTTGAAGCATCGGCTCCTTTCGTTCGCGCCAAGTAGCAGCAACCGCGCGCTGCTGCCGGCAGCCTGCGTGGTGCTGATGACGAGCACGGCCGTCCTGCAGCTGCTGTTGCCGCAGGACAATCCGCTGTCCGCCCCCCTGCCCGCGCGCCGCGCGCCGCAATGGACACTGCCCGAAATCGGCGTGCCCACCGTGACCGCCGCGGTGTCTGGGTCGTCGGTCTTTGCGCCGACGCGGCTTGCCATGAAGGCAGCGGCGTCCACAGACGGCGAGGAAGACCCGGATGCCGAGGCGGAGGCACCGAAGCCGAAGCGGGTCGGGCAACTGGGCGGCGCCTTCGTGCTCGGCCGGGTCCGCATCGGCGCGGGCCAGGCGGTGCTGGTCGGTCCGGGAGACGGGCGTGTCATCAGGCTGGCGCCCGGCACCGGCTATGGCGGGTGGCGCCTGGTTTCGATCGGCGCAAACGCGGCCGTGTTCCAGCGTGGCGGCAAACGACGTGAATTCAGGTACGGTGCGAGCGACATGAGCTCCGAGAGCGAGGCAAGCAGTGAATAATCTTCCAAACCGGCGTGCAGGCGCGTCTTCGCAAGGTGTCCGCGCAGACGAGTGGCAGCGGCACTTGCGGCGGGGAGCCGGTCTCCTTGCGGTGGCGCTGGCCACTTCGGCTGCCGGGGGCTGTGCCGCCCCGCAGGCGGCAAGGCCGGTCGAAGGCCCTGCCGCGCTGCCCGAGCCGGCAGCACCCGCGGCCGACAAGGGCGTTGCGACCGCGATGGTCGGCGGCGAATTGCCGCCGCCGGTGATCACGCCGCGCAGCACGAAGGCGAAGAACGGCAACATCGAGCTCAATATCCCAAGTGCCGACGTGCACACGCTCGCCCGGATCGTGCTGGGTGACACGCTGCACATTCCCTTTACCGTGCAGGTCGAAGGCGATGTCGATGTGGGGCTTTCGACGCCGGGCCCGGTGAACCGCACCCAGCTGCTCGAACTGTTCGAGGCCTCGCTCAAGAAGGCCGATCTGGCGCTCGTTTGGAAGGGTTCAGGCTATGTGATCGAGACTGTCGCCGCCGCCAAGGCCGAAGGGACAGGCTTCCTGCCCGATCGCGGCTTCGGCACCGAGGCGATCACGCTGCAGTTCGTCAATGCCGAAGAGCTCAAGAAGCTGCTCGATACGGTCGTGCCGGGGGCGGTGCAGTCGGTCGATCCAACCCACAACTCGCTGGTGATCGCGGGCACCGAAGCGCAGCGCAAGAGTGCGCACGACATGGTTGCGCAGTTCGACGTCAACTGGCTGCGCTCGACCTCGTTCGCGCTGTTCGTGCCCGAACGCACCGACAGCCGCCTGATCGTGCCGGATCTCGAAAAGCTGATCAATGCACCGGACGCGCCGACGCGCGGGCTCGTGCGGCTTATCTCGATGGAGAAACTCAACGGCATCATCGCGATCAGCCAGCAGAAGCAGTACCTTGAGGACGTGCGCCGATGGATCGAAGTGCTTGACCGCGAGGGCAAGAGCAACGAGCCGCGCCTGTTCGTCTACCGCGCGCAGAACGGCCGCGCGAAAGACCTCGTGAAAACGCTCACCGGCGCATTCGGTGGCGGCGGCAGCGGTGGCGGTGCCGGTAGCGACGGCCAGACCTCATCCGGCAGCAGCCAATCCGACATGCGTCAAGGCGGTGACGGGATTGATCCGGCGCGCAGCGCCACCAACGCCCCCAGCCTCGCCGCATCTCCTGCGGGCGGTGGCGGTTTCGGCGGCGGCGGGGCCGGCGTGCTCGGCGGCATGAAGGTCAGCATTTCCAGCGACGAGGTCAACAATGCTGTCGTCGTGTTCGGATCGCCGCACGACTATTCGATCGTGGAAGACGCGCTGCGCAAACTGGATGTGCCGCCGATCCAGGTAATGATCGAGGCCGCGATCACCGAAGTCGGCCTCAACGATGCGCTGCGCTACGGCGTGCAGTGGAACTTCCAGACGGGCGAATCGAACTTCTCGCTGAGCCAGGGCACCACGGCTACGGCCACCCGGATATTTCCGGGCTTTTCCTATTTCTACTCCAACAAGAACGACATCCGCGCGACGCTCAACGCGCTGGAGGAGCGCACCAACGTCAAGGTCGTCTCGGCGCCCAAGCTGCTGGTCCTGAACAACCAGACCGCCTCGCTTCAGGTGGGCGATCAGGTCCCGGTGCAGACCGCCAGCTCGCAATCGGCAATCGGCACGAATTCGCCTATCGTCACACAGGTCGAGTACCGCGATACCGGCGTGATCCTCAAGATCACCCCGCGCGTGAACGCCAGCGGCGGCGTGCTGATCGATATCGCGCAGGAAGTCAGCGATGTGAGCGGGGCCAGCAAGTCCTCGACGTCCAGCACACCGACGATCTCCACCCGCAAGGTGGCCACCACGGTGCAGGTGCAGGACGGTCAGGTCATCGCGCTTGGCGGCCTGTTCCGCGACAACAAGAGCTTCGGCAAGAACGGTCTACCGATCCTCTCGCGCATTCCGATCCTGGGAGGGTTGCTGTTCGGCAACAACGACAATTCGCAGCGCCGCACCGAACTGATCATCCTGATCAAGCCGCACGTCCTGCGCTCGCCGGGCGATCTCAGCGCGATCACCGAGGAAATGCGCGAGAAGATCTCGACGCTCGAGCCGTTCAAGAAGCAGGGCCGCATCCCGTGAAACCTGGCGGCCATGGCCGACTGCCCCGGCACGCGGACCGGGGCTACGTCATGGTCGCGGCGGTCGGAGCGATCGCGATCATGGCGGCGGTGGCCGCGATGTTCACCACGGCATCAGTCTCGCAGATCGACACCCTCGATGCCGAGACGACACGCGCGCGCCTCGTGGCGGCGGCCGACGCGGGCATTGCCGTGGCGCTGGGCGGGCTGAGCGAGCAGGGCGGCAACCGCGTGTGGACGCTTGAGGGCGAGGACCATGAACTGACCTTCGACGGCGTTGCTCTGAAGGTCCACGTCGAGGACGAGCAGGGCAAGATCGTGTTCGAGCATGTCAACGAGGAAAACATGGGCTGGCTGCTCGATGCCCTCGGGGTGCCGGAGCCGCAGCGTTCGATTGCCCGCGATTCGTATGGCGACTGGATCGATGACGACGAGGACGCGCGCGAGAACGGCGCCGAATCCGAATACTACAATCCGCGCGGGCTGCGTCCGGCCAACACCTGGATCAGCTCGGTCGACGAACTGGCCGACATCCGCGGCTTCACGCCAGAACTTGTCGAGCGCATCCGCGCCTATGGCACGGCCGATACCTCCGAGTATTTCGATGCCACCCACGCGAATCTGCTCGCGATCCAGGTCATGACCGATGGCGATGCCAATTCGCCCGACATAATCTCGCGGCGACGTGAACTGTCCGGCCAGCGCACCGCGATCGGGTTCAGCGCACCGGAACTCAAGAACCACGTGGTCAGCATTGTTGCCGAGGCCCGCCTCGATGGCGGACGCACGGTGACGCGGCGGGCCGTGGTGGTGGTCGCGCCGCCCGGCCGGCATCGCTATGCGATCAAGTATGTCGAGTAGCACGGCACTTTGGTCGCGCTCTTGTCACACCCGCGTCACCCGTCCTCAATAGGCGCCGGGACAACGAACCACTCGAGGATAGTCATGCCCCGCTTCACCCTGATGCTTGCTCCGTGCCTCGCGCTGGCCCTGGCCGGTGGCTGCGCGCACGCGGCAGGTGGCAAGAAGGTGCCCCTGCTGCCGGCGCGTACCCTCACTTGCGACCTCGGGCACACGACGAATGTCGATACGTCGCGCGAACAGCTCGCCAAGGAGCTCGTTTTCGATTCGTACCATAAGCTCAGCTTGTTCCTGCCGCCGATCCCGGTGCGCACGACCGAGCCGCCCGATCCCGCTTTCCCGGTAACCGAGAAAGTCGACAAGCGCACCCGCATCATCGCCGATCCCGATAAGATCACCGCCGACATGGTCGGCCCCTTCCAGCGCGTGGTCGACATGTGGCCTGAGCGCGTGGAAATGACCGCGCCGGTCGGGGGCTACAAGGTCAAGGTGCTGGTCATCACGAACTACGACGAGGCCGCGCACCGCGCGCAGCTGTTCATGACCAATGCCGCCGATCTCGCGTCGTGGGACAAGGACAAGATCTACGCGGGCTATTGCGACGTCGCCATCACGCCGACCGCCAAAGCGGGCAAGCTGCGTTAACGCAGCGCGAGGCCCCAGGGCGCGAACACCTTCGGTTCCTGCGCGTCGTGCGGGGCCGAAGGTGCCGGGGCAAGCGGCTCTCGGTTCTCTCCGGCACTGCCCTGGCCGATCCGGCTGTAACGGGCATAGGCACGCATGATCATGCCATGGTCGGGCTGCGCCCAGCGCGCGCCGGTGCTGTCGCTTGCGGCGGCCTGCGCTTGCGCATCTCCGCCGGGCAAGCCGCCCTCCGGGCTTCCGCCGGGTAGCGGACGATAGAAGATATGCGCCCCGATCCGGCCGACCCGCACCAGGTTCGCAGCCCACGCCGGGCTCACATAGTTGGCATGATAGTTGAGCGCGCCGGCCACGAGCCGCGGCTTGCCCGCCGCGAGGGTGCCCATGGCAACCGCCCGCGCGGCGCTGATCGTCTCATCGGACAGGCGGCGGGATAGCGCGCCGTCGCAGACGAAGGTGAACTGGCAACCGCGGCCGCGCTGCCACCCCTGCCACACCACGCCGCAGACCGTCTTCGGGAAGGCGCTGTGGGCCAGCCGGTTGAGCACGACTTCGGCAACGGCCTGCTGACCCTCGCGCGATTGGTTGCCGGCTTCGTAGGCCACCGCGAGCGTGAGGCAGCGGAGCGAGTCCTCCTTGTCTTCAGCTGCAGACGGTCCAGCCATATCGGACCGGAGCGCTGCGGCGAAGCCGGTTTCCTGGGCGCGCGCCGTGATCTGGCCGGGACCTGCCACGGCCACACCACACGCCGCCACCAGCAGAACGCCCGCTCTGCTTGCAGATCCGGCCCCGTGGCGGCCGTTAGCTGATCGGGCTTCTAGCATACTCTGCTCGCTACGTGGCGATTGCTTCATTTTTCTGTCAATTGCGCGCAATATCAAGCGCCAAGCCCGGCTCGGCCAGGGACAATCACCGCCCGACACCCGTGATGTCAATAATGTGCAACACAAATGCAATCTAACTGCCCAAAACTATGGGTAGGACGCATCCGCTGCCCGGTCTTTTCAGTGCAGACCGGCCTCCCGACCAGATGGACAAGAAGAGAATTATGGAGAACCCAGTCGGCCCGGCAGGCAAGCAGTCGGCTCAAGCGACCCTGCGCATGGACGCTGGAAATCGCATGTCCGGCGCTGCACAGCGCGGCGCGGGCTTCGGCGCGCGCGTGATGATGCTCGCCGCGCTCAGCTTGCCGCTTGCGGCTTGCGGCATTCCTTACGGCTCGGGCAACCGCGTGACGCTGTCGGAAGCGCCGCCGTCGGCGCAAAGCACGCCGAGCGAAGGCATCATGCAGGCGCTGACCTGCATGCGCGACAGCCACGTGCTCAACCGCATCCGCTTCGGCATTGCGGTGCACTCGGACGGCACCGGCAAGTCCTCCTATGGTTACGAAGGGGCCACCGGCTCGTTCCTGCCGCAGGGCACCGCGGCGATCTGGGCTTCGGAGGCGGTCATCCGCGCCGGCGGGCTCTCGATGAACTACTATGAGCTCAACACCGAGCGCGCGCTGCGCCAGTTTGGCGGCGCGAGCCTCGATTCGGCGCTGGCGACCCAGCAGCAGACCCGGGTGCCCAATTTCATCATCTCGACAGCATTCACCGCGCTCGACTTCATCGGCGGCCCGTCGGTCGATGTCCGCGCCGGGGGCATCGGCCCCTATTACAACGTGCGCGGGGCAAGCCTCGAGGTTTCGGCCGAGATGTATCGCCCGGGCGACCGCATGACGATGGCGATCAGCTCGCTCAACCGCCAGGTGTTCTACCGCGATGCCGGCGTGGGCGTGGCGCGCCTGTTCGGCAAAGGCAAAGGCGAACTGGTTACCGGCACCATCGGGTTCACCGATCAGCAGCGCCTTCAGGAAGCGACTCGGGACGTGATTGCCCTCGCCGTGGCCGACGTGCTCGCCAGCATGCCGATCGTGCCCGACGATTGCCGCCAGATGGTCGAGAATCTGAAGGCGAACCACAAAGCGAAGGCCAATGAGGATCGCCCTCAGGAAAGGCCCGCAGGCGGGTCGCACAAGGGGCCCGAAGCCGCTCCCGCGCCGGCACAGACCCCCCGGAATCCGGCACCGCAAGCGCCTGTTAGCGGGGATCAGGGCGTTCCAGACAAGGCCCGGCGCAACCGGAACTGAAGGCTCGGTGCGGGACTATGGTGCCCCGCGTCGCAACTTGGTTACAGAATGGTGAAGGAAAAAAACCCGCCCATTCTTCAAACCGTCACCAATGTTTCAACCTAAGTGGCCAGAGCGCTCGTGCTAGTACCTACGGGGCTAGATACGGGGTATAAACGAAAGAATAGGGGTATAAACGTGACCAAGATTCACATGACGAAGCTCGCGCTGCTCGGCGCGACTGCTTTCCTCGCCACGACGTCGGCCCACGCCCAGGTCGCTGACACCTGGTCGATTGCCGGCAACGTGACCGTCGGTTCGGTCAACTCGGAAACCGTGACGCTCGACCCGGTCAACGGTGGCGGCGCCACCCTCGGCGTTGACGGCGCCAACATCGGCGACGGCTTCAAGAACTCGATCTCGGCGTCGGCCGTCGGTTCGTCGGCCTCGTCGTCGTTCACCACGGTGAACAACTCGGGCGTCGGCGGTGATGCCTCGCTCGGCATCGACGGTTCCGTCGGCGTCGGCGCCAGCAACGCCTCTGCGGTGACGCAGACCAGCGACGTGCTGACCTCTGCGACGATCGTCCAGGGCAACTCGAACTCGATCTCGCTCGCGGCGGTCGGTTCGTCGGCCTCGGCCTCGGCCAGCACCACGGTCACCGACGTTGGCGGCGCAACGATCGGCTCCAACGAAACCTTCAGCTACACCGTTGGCGGTGGCCTCACGGTTTCGTCGGGTCTTGCCGACGGCACTGTCGCCCCGGTTGACGTTGCGGGCGGCGACCTCGGCGGCGGTAACAGCGGCGCCGTGGCCCTCACCCTCGGCACCGGCGTTGCCGGCGCGGACATCCAGGCTGGCACGGGCAACTCGATCAGCGTTGCTGGCGTCGGTTCGTCGGCTTCGGCTTCGTTCTCGGCCACTGTCAGCGGCGACGGCACGGTGCTTGACAGCGCCCTGTTCGACCTCTCGGGCGGTGACACCAAGATCAGCGCTGCCAACGACACCACCGGCGCGGTTTCGGTCGGCGTGACGACCGTCGCGACGCCGAAGATTGAAGGCGGCGCGGCCAACTCGATCAGCGGCGCTGCCGTTGGTTCTTCGGCTTCGCTCTCGTTCGCTGCGGCCACCTTCGACAGCGGCGCGATCAGCGACTTCTCGGCGACCACCGGCGTTGTCGGCGTCGACTCGACCAACGCTGCTGCGGTCACCTTCAGCGGCGACGGCACGACCGGCACCGCTGCGACGCTCGATGGCGCCGCGATCTCGGGTACCGGCCTTGGCAACTCGATCAGCCTCTCGGCGGTCGGTTCGTCGGGTTCGGTGTCGTTCACGAACACCGTCTATGGCGGTGCGAACGGCGCTGCCGGCGGTTCGGTCGCGTTTGACGACATCACCGTCAACAGCACGAACTCGGGCGCTGTCTCGAACATCTCGGAAACCATCACCGGTTCGGGCATCGATGGCGGTTCCAAGAACTCGATCTCGATCGCGGGCGTCGGTGCTTCGGCTTCGCAGTCGATCTCGGTTACCGACTACACCGGCGGCGGCATCACCGGCGTCGGCAGCACGCTCAACAACGTCACCGTCTCCGGCAACAACAGCGGTGCGGTTCTCGTTGCTGGCGGTCTGGCCACGCCGAACATCGACGGTGGCTTCAGCAACTCGATCTCGGCCGCTGCGGTCGGTGCCTCGGCTTCGCAGGCGATCAGCCGCACGCTCGTCGGCGCGCAGTAATCGCACAATCCCTGCCCGGCTTGCCGGGCAGGGCCTGCACAAGACTATGGGAAGGAGGGGCCGCGCGCCCCTCCTTTTCCTGTTTCAGACGAAGCTGGTTCAGGTTAGGCTAAGGAAAGGTAGAAAGGGGTTTTGTGATGCTGAACAGACGACTGCCACAGCCGGCCCCTCGGCCGCTTGCGATCTGCGTTTTTTCCGCTGCAGCTGCCGCGATGTTGGCCAGCCTTGTCTGCGCTGCTCCCGCAGCGGCACAGATCGTCAACCAGAACGGTGATTCGGACCTCAGCGCGATCAACTCGGGTGACATCACGCTGCGCGGCAACGTCACCAACCCCACCGTCACCGGCGGCATCGACAACTCGGCGGGCAACCTCGCCGCGCAGGGTGCCAGTTCGAACTACAGCATCACCGACTCGAACATCGGGGCAGACGGCCAGCCGCTTGGCAATTCGTCCGTGAGCGTCAGCGGCAACCGGCTGAGCGGCACCAATTCCGGCACCGTGAATGTCCGCGCCACGGTCACCGGCGGCTCGTTCACCGGTGGCAACAACAGCCAGAGCATCTCGGCCACGGGCCTCTCCAACGTCATCTCGATCAAGACCACTTCGTCGAAGTGATCACCCGACCAGCAGGAAGGATCATCATCATGAACCCGACCAAGACCGCCGCCGGCCTCGCCGCCATCGCCCTCATGCTGGGCACGGCCCCGGCTCCCGCGCTCGCCGGCCCCGCCACCAGCGCCTGGGGCACCATGGGCTCGAACGGCTCTTCGACTCAGGCGATCAACTCGGCGCTGCTGCACAAGACCGAAGGCGAAAACGCGCAGCTCCAGACGATCGGCAAGGACGTGACCTCAATGTACCGCTCGGTGACTTCGTGCGGCTACTGCGTCTACAACCAGATCAATGGCGATTCGAACTCGATCAATGGCAACACGATCTCCGGCAGCAATTCCGGTCAGACGACAGCAACCGGCACTTTCAAGAACTGAGGGCGGCGCTGTCTTGCCAAAGGTCCTGCGGACCAGCTTGGTCGTCCCACTCATCGGGGTCATTTTCGCGCTGCCAGGCGCAGGGCTCCGCGCGCAGAGCACCGCGACATCTCCGGCCATCGCTGCAGCCGTTGCGCTGCCGGACAGTGAAAAGCCGCCTGCCGAGCAGGACGATCCCGTAGCGGAAGAGCCGGCGCCGGCCCCGGATCCGACACCAACGGGCTTGAACGCGCCGCCGACAGCAGCTGTATCGGCCGCGCCGCCCCCGGCAGGCCCGACCTCACCCAGTCCATCCGCCCCCGGACCGTCAACGGCAGGTCAGACCCCAGTGGCCACGGCGCTTCCCGCCGGCTCCGGAGTGCTCGACAGCGCAACCGTGCAACGCATCGTCGACCGGCTCGTTAGCCTGCACTTCCTTGCCAACGCGGCCGATGCGCAGGATCCCGATCTGCTGACCCAGGCCATCCGGGAGTTTCAGGCGAACGCGGGCATTTCGCCCAGCGGCACGCTCGATCGCGATACCGTCGGCCGCCTGACCACGCCCTGATCGTCGGGCTCAGGCCTCGGCGCCGTCGAACCGGAGTTCCGCTCGCAGCCGGGGTTGCTGATCCCCCAGCGCATAGCCGACCGAGCGCACGGTGCGGATCACATCGGGCCGGCTCTCGACATTGAGGCGGCGGCGAAGGCGGGTGATGCGCACGTCGACCGCGCGGATCTCGATCTGGCTGTCGCGCCCCCAGACCGCATGGCGGATCTGTTCGCGGGTGCGGACCTTGCCGGCGTTCTCCATGAGATACCGAAGGATCTTGAACTCGATCAGGCTGAGCCGCACATCGATCCCGTCGCGCTTCACGGTGCCGTTGTCGATATCCATCTCCACCCCGGCGATCCGGATGACGCGGCCGCTGATGGCCGGCGCGGTGCGGCGCAGGATGGCGCGGATGCGCGCGAGCAGTTCCGGCAGTGAGAAGGGTTTCATCACGATATCGTCGGCGCCCGCGTCGTAAGCGCCGAGCCGCTCGCGCTCGTCACGCGCGGCCGAGACGACGATGATCGGCAGATAGCCCACCCCATCCGCCTGCCGCACCGCGCGGCACAGATCGATGCAGCCTTCGCCGGGCTCGGTCCAGTTGAGCAGGACAAGATCAAGATCCTGCATGGCAATGTGGCGCGTGACCTCCGCCGGCTCACCCGCTTCGACCACGATGAAGCCTTCCATCTCGAGATTGAACTTCATCATTCTCAGGATGGTCTGGTTCGGTTCGTAGAGCAGGATGGATGCCTTGCGTGACATCGCGCTTGCGGGGCCTTCCTCTCGCCCGCAGGGAGCCGGGTCCATCAGGGGCGTGAAACTGTTCATCTTGGGTTCAGGCCTAGGTAAGGTTTGTTGCAGCACGGTGAAGGGTTGATGACAAGGCGGCGACAGTTGCCGCCTGCGCCGCAGCAAAAGTTCGAGACCATGACAGCAGACACCGCCGCATTGACGGTTAGGTAACTGCACTGATACACTGCGATACGTTTTCTGCAGCGGAGTGATGTGCGATGGCGATTTACAGCAGCGATTACGGCCCGGGCGATGTCGACACCAATGTGTTCGACGAAGGGTTCCTCGCAACCCTGCTGTATTTCGCACCGGAAGGCGGACAGCTTAGCGAGAATAGTAAGGACATCGTCTATAATCTTGGCGGCGGCGGCAGCGCGGTGTTCTCCTCGGACGCGGGGTTTGACGGGCTGTGGAGCGGCACGGTCAACGCGATCAGCTACGTCGTCGACGGCACGGTGGTCTCGGGCGGCACCGGCCTTGCCATCGATGGCACGGCGCTGCGCGATGCGATGGCCGCGGGCGACACGGCAACGATCAACCGCCTCGCCTGGAGCGGCAACGACGTGCTGAACGGCGGCGCCAGCGACGACACGCTGCGCGGCTTCGACGGGCGCGACACGATCCTGGGCGGTGCGGGCAACGACCGGCTGGTCGGCGATGCCGGCAACGACCGCATCGTCGGCGGCAGCGGCGCGGACGACATTTTCGGCGGCACCGGCAGCGACCGCCTGTTCGGCGGAGCGGGCGCCGACGTGATCGTGGGCGGTGACGGCAACGACGTGATCGGCGGCGGCGCGGGCAGCGATTCGCTGAGCGGTGGCAGGGGCGCGGACACGTTCGAGTTCCGCAGCCTCGGCCAGCTCAAGGGCTTTGACTACGACTACATCACCGATTTCAGCCACGCCGAGGGCGACAAGATCGACGTGAGCATGATCGACGCCAACACCACGCAAGAGGGTGACCAGGCCTATACCTTCATCGACCGGACCGGCGATGTGCAGCCCGCCGTCGTCCCCGGCATCGGCAGCCTCGTGGTCGAGACATCAGCGACGGCGGGCACCTACGCGGTCTCGCTCTATTACGACGACGCGGGCAACCACCTCCTGTTCTATGTCGTCTCCGCCACGGCGCTGACGGCGGACGACTTCGTGCTCTGAACCGGGCGGCGCGGCACCGCCGGTTGACACGGTTGACACAGTTCTGAGGGAAACCGGCCAGAGGGAAACTTGCCCGAGGGAAACCGGAAGCCCCCGGCGGCAAAGGCCTTGGTTTCAAACGGCACTTCGAGGGGGGCCTCGCCGCAAGGCGGGGCCCTTCCTGCTTCGGGCATGACGGCGCGCCCTTCCCCCCCGCCGCTCTCCATTGCGCAGGCCCCCTCCCCGGCATCCTCCGCCAAGAGGGCGTCGAGCGCGGTGAGGCTGGCGCCGGCTTCGGCATCCCAGGCGTCCGCCGCCACGGCCTCCGCCTCGCGCTGGGCATGGGCGAGCGCGTGGGCCCAGAGGTCGTACTGGTCCAAGCCGGTGGAATCGATCGCGGCGAGGGTCTCGGCCGGCAAGTCCTCGGCCTTGTCGGGAAAGCGGGAGAGCACCTTCCGGCGCGCGGCAAGCAGCGCTTCCTCACGCGTGGGGCGGGCGGGATACCATTCGGCGGGGCCATCGAGATCATGGTCCGGCGGCTGGAACAGCGGTTCGCCCGCGTGCAGCTCGGCCAGATAATCGTCGAACCGCGCCGCGATCACCCCCGCGCCCTCGGCCTGATCGGCATGGCGATCGAGCCGGGCGAGATGGGCGAGGAGCAGGCGCGCATCGAAGCGCACCCGGCTGCCGACCGCCTCGCCCCGGTAGAAGATCGTCTCATGCGTGCCATGTAGCGCGCGCTCCGCCAGCACTTCCTCCGCCGCATCGCGCGCGAGGAGCAGCGCGGCATCCCAACCGGCGGCAAAGGCGGAATCGCGCCGCTTGTGGACATAGGCGGACTGCGGCGAGACCCCGACCCCCGCGCAGGCGCGGCGGACATTGCCGATGGTGGCGAGGAGATGGAGAAAGCGGATGCGGCGATCCGGGGTGAAGGGGAGCGCCATGCAAAGCCCCTCCCCCATGCGGGAGGGGCTGGAGTGGGCAGCATCATACGCCGCGCCTGGTTCCGGCCTACCCCCGACCCCTTCCGCGTGCAGGAGGGGAGTCTCCCCCGGCAGCCCGATATCGCGATCACCGGGGATCCACCCCCGCCCGAAACTGCTGGTGTTGTGCTGAGGCATGACCATGCGACTCCCGCTTGGAACAAAAGGGGATCATTATGGCATGGGTGGGAGTGTGTAGGAAAATTGCTTCGGCAGAAGGAATGCTATCGCCGAATCCTCGGCATATACGTATATTCCGAAGGGAAGCTAGGTGAGCCTTAAAGATGTTCGAAAAACTGTTCTCATATCGGCAAATTCGTGAACTCGAGCGCTCACAAACGTTTGCCTCGCTAAAAAGTGACCGTGATCGTCGGGGACTTGTACCAATTGCAGTGATTGACGATGAGGCGTTCGCCGCGCAGCAGACGCTAACAAATAATGGCTATAATATCAAGGCCTTAGGAGACATTAAGACCTTGGATGAGGTAGAGCCCTACAACATCATTCTATGCGATCTCCAAGGTGTCGGCCGTCATCTGGATGGAAAAAACCAAGGCGCATTTCTCATCAATGAGATCAAACGAAATAGCCCCGAAAAGTTCGTCATAGCCTACACTGGCGGAGCCCTCTCTGATGACATAACAGCCAGAGCGAACGAGACTGCGGACTCTTTTCTACGTAAAGACGCTGACGTACAGGAATGGCGCGACAAACTCGACGACTATATCGAGCGAGTATCAAATCCCATAATTGTTTGGCGCCGGCAACGGGATGCACTTGTTCGAAAAAATGTCGCCACTTTAGACATTTTGAAGTTAGAAGATGCATTCGTGAAATCAGTTCAAAAGCGTGACCCAGAGATATTTGGAAGGATATCGGGAAGCTATGACATTAAAGATGATGCACGCGCTATAGCGCAATCATTGATCGCGTCTGGGATATTTAAACTTCTTGTAGGTTGACATGACAAGTATACCTTATATAGTTGTTGATAAAGGATTAATAACCATAAACGAGGGAATATTAATAAATCTTCCGACCGAATTTTTTTCTGTTGCGCAAAAATCATTTTATGCGGGCGCTAAATCGGGATGGCACCGATGCCCTCTTGGCTACCAAACATTCAGCGTCCTAGACGCTCTTGGTCGGAAAATCGTGTTTCCAGGTATTCTTGATGCGTCACAACCATCTCCAAATCGCAAGTTTCCAAACCACCCTTTGCGTTTTTCTCGTATTCAAATTGAGAAATATGCAGCATCTCATTTAGACATTTTTGAAAAAATCCGGGAACAGCGAGATGCCGAGTTTAGAAACCTAACCCATGATCTTAGAGCCATTTCTACAGAAATATATCATGGATCTCTAAATATAAGAGAATCTGTAGAGCGAGCTCTTCCTGCCGACTCCTCTGAAATACAGAGTAAAGTTGATCTTATAATCAATGCACAGTCAATGATGTCAATTAGACTTGATATCATCGATTACGAGAGTGGGCTAACATCTGGACGCCCACAGGATTACATACAACCTTATCCCAAAGTTCACAAAGTACTGCGTTGTTTTGACGGGAAGTTGAAAGCAAGGCGGATCACTTGGAAAATTGAGGGACAGTGCCGACGCGAAATTCTCGGCCCCTCAATTTTTGAGATTGTCCCATTCGTTATTGTTGAGAACGCCCTGAAATATGCTCCACACGGAAGCAACATCCTAGTTCGATTTGAGGAAAAAGAGAATGAAATTATAATAAGATTTGAATCTTTAGGGCCAAAAATTAAAGATTCTGAAAAAAATAAGATATTTGACCGGGATTATAGAGGCGAATCTGTAAGAAATTCATCCCAGACAGGATCTGGAATCGGCTTATTTGCCGCAAAAACTATCGCAGAATCTCATTTCAAAGGCAGAATTTTTGTAAATCAATTTGATGCGGAATATTGGGATGACGGAGAATGTTTTTACGAAACCAGATTTACAGTGGTTTTGCCGACACAAGACTCCAGCCAGAACCGCAGATGACCTTCAAGAATTCGTTGCTAGATACTTAATTCCACCCAAAACGGACGCTATCCATAGAGTGTGGGGCTTACCCCTCCGACCCGCCTTCGGCGATCCCCCTCCCCATTTGCACTTCGTGGAAATGGGGAGGGCCTGAAGTCTAGCGCGTCAGGAGTGGTTTCAGGTAGTGGCCGGTGAAGCTGCGGGGGTTTTTGGCGACCGTTTCGGGGGTGCCTTCTGCCACGAGTTCGCCGCCGCGGACGCCGCCTTCGGGGCCGAGGTCCAGCAGCCAGTCGGCCGTCTTGATCACATCGAGGTTGTGTTCGATGACGACGACGCTGTTGCCCTGATCGACGAGGCGGTGGAGGACTTCGAGCAGTTTGCGCACGTCTTCGAAGTGGAGGCCGGTGGTGGGTTCGTCGAGGATGTAGAGCGTCTGCCCGGTGCTGCGGCGGGCGAGTTCCTTGGCGAGCTTGACGCGCTGGGCTTCGCCGCCGGAGAGGGTGGTGGCCTGCTGGCCGACCTTGACGTAGCCGAGGCCGACTTCGTTGAGCATGTGCATCCGGTCGCGGATCGGGGGGACGGCCTTGAAGAACTCCTCGGCGTCCTCGATCGTCATGTCGAGCACGTCTGCGATGCTGTGGCCCTTGAACTTCACCTCGAGCGTTTCGCGGTTGTAGCGGCGGCCGTCGCATTCCTCGCAGGTGACGTAGACATCGGGCAGGAAGTGCATCTCGATCTTGATGAGGCCGTCGCCCTGGCACTTCTCGCAGCGGCCGCCCTTGACGTTGAAGCTGAAGCGGCCGGGCTTGTAGCCGCGCGCGGCGGATTCGGGGAGGCCGGCGAACCAATCGCGGATGAGGGTGAAGGCGCCGGTGTAGGTGGCGGGGTTGGAGCGCGGGGTGCGGCCGATGGGGGACTGGTCGATCTCGATCACCTTGTCGCAGTGTTCGAGACCGGTGACGCGGTCATGCGCGCCGGCGATGACGCGGGCGCCATTGAGGGTGCGCGCGGCGACGGCGTGGAGCGTGTCGATCGTGAAGCTCGATTTGCCCGAGCCGGAGACGCCGGTGACGCAGGTGAAAGTGCCGAGGGGAATGCTGGCGGTGACGTTCTGCAGGTTGTTGGCCCGCGCGCCTTCGACGGTGAGCTTGAGGCCGTTGCCCTTGCGGCGCTTCTTCGGCACTTCGATGCGACGGGCGCCGGTGAGGTATTGGCCGGTGAGGCTGGCGGGGTTCGTGAGGATATCGTCGAGGGTGCCCTGCGCGACGATCTCGCCGCCGTGAACGCCGGCGCCGGGGCCGAGATCGACGATATGGTCGGCGGTGCGGATCGCGTCTTCATCGTGCTCGACGACGATGACGGTGTTGCCGAGATCGCGCAGGCGCTTGAGGGTGATGAGGAGGCGGTCGTTGTCGCGCTGGTGGAGGCCGATGGAGGGCTCGTCCAGCACGTAGAGCACGCCGGAGAGGCCGGAGCCGATCTGGGAGGCGAGGCGGATGCGCTGGCTCTCGCCCCCGGAGAGCGTGCCGGAGGTGCGATCGAGATTGAGGTAATCGAGGCCGACGTTGTTGAGGAAGCCGAGGCGCTCGTTGATTTCCTTGAGGATGGCGCGGGCGATCTGGCTTTGCTGGGAGGTGAGCTGGCCATCCAGATTGGCGTACCATTCGACCGCGGCGGCGACCGAGAGGCGGGTGATCGAGGAGATGTCCGCGCCGGCGACCTTGACGCTGAGCGCCTCGGGCTTGAGGCGGGCGCCCTGGCAGGTTTCGCAGGGCTGCGCGGTCTGGAACTTGCCGAGCTCCTCGCGCATCCACGCGCTCTCGGTCTGCAGCATGCGGCGGTTGAGGTTGCCGATGACGCCTTCGAAGGCTTTCTGGACGGTGTAGGACTTCTTGCCATCGATGAAGGTGAGCGGGACGGCCTTGCCGGCGGTGCCGTAGAGGATGACGACCTTGACCTCGCCCGGCAGCTTTTCCCAGGGCGTTTCAAGGCTGAAGCCGAAATGGCCGGCGAGGCTGGCGAGGACCTGCATGTAATAGGGTGACGGCGGGTTGGACTTGGCCCACGGCACGACCGCGCCCTGCTTGAGGCTGAGCGCTTCATTGGGGACGACGAGCTGCGGATCGAACAGGAGCTTTTCGCCGAGGCCATCGCACGCAGGGCACGCGCCCTGCGGGGCGTTGAACGAGAAGAGGCGCGGTTCGATGGACTCGATGGTGAAGCCGCTGACGGGGCAGGCGAACTTTTCGGAAAAGACGATGCGGTTGGCAGGCAGGCCGGTTTTCTTCATGCCCTTCTTGGGGGCGGGTTCAGCCGTTTCGGCGGGCGCGGCCTCACCGCCGATGGCGGCGACGGTGGTATCCGCCAGATCGAGGTAGACCGTGCCGTCCGCCAGCTTGAGCGCCTGCTCGAAACTGTCCGCCAGCCGGGTGCGGAAGCCTTCGTCCGACTGCTTGACCGCGATGCGATCGACCACGACCTCGATATCGTGCTTGAGCTTCTTGTCGAGCGCGGGGGCATCCTCGATGGCCATGAGTTCGCCGTTGATGCGCACGCGGGTGTAGCCGGCGCGCTGCCATTCGGCGAGCTCCTTGCGGTATTCCCCCTTGCGGCCGCGCACGACGGGGGCGAGCAGATAGGCACGCGTGCCCTCCGGCAGGGCAAGCACGCGGTCGACCATCTGGGTCACCGTCTGCGCCGCGATGGGCAGGCCCGTGGCGGGCGAATAGGGAATGCCGACGCGCGCCCAGAGGAGGCGCATGTAATCGTAGATCTCCGTCACCGTGGCGACGGTGGAGCGCGGGTTGCGGCTCGTCGTCTTCTGCTCGATGGAGATGGCAGGCGAAAGCCCGTCGATATGCTCGACATCGGGCTTCTGCATCATCTCGAGAAACTGGCGCGCATAGGCCGAGAGGCTCTCGACATAGCGGCGCTGGCCTTCGGCATAGATCGTATCGAACGCGAGGCTGGATTTGCCCGAGCCCGACAGGCCGGTGATGACGATCAGGCTATCGCGCGGGAGATCGACATCGATCCCCTTGAGATTGTGCTCACGCGCGCCGCGAATGGAGATTTGGGAAAGGGACATGAGGGCAGTCTGTTCCAGATTTGTTCGATTCCGGCAAGAGCGCGCGGGCGTTTTGCGACACGTGGGTGGGGCGGCAGGGATGCGCAAGGTGGCGGGAAGGGAAGAACGGGGGATGCGAGGGGCATACCCCTCGCGCTCCCGGCTTTTTTGGGGGGTAGATAGCTGCTCCGGAGTGGTGCGGGTGACCACTTGGCACAAGGGCAAATCTAGGTGATGCAAATATAACGACCTATTTGGCCTCTTGAGTAAGCAACTCATCGACGAATACCATGCCGAGCTTCACTGGCTGCGCGCAGCTACGGGCAGCACCCGCGAAACCAACTTGTGCCCGGCCTTTGCCTGACTGCTGCGGGCATGGGGCAAGCAGGCCTTCGATCTGCTCTATCACCGAAGCGAGGAAGGCGCTGGACCGTTGCGCATGGGACGCGCGCTAAGACTTTACCCCATCCGACCCGCTGCGCGGTCCACCTCCCCATGTGTGCTTCGCCAAAACGGGGAGGACGGCCTTTGCCGTCCCGAGGCGCTTTGCCCTCCCCTCTCCCTTGCGCGGTCTCGCCGGAATGGGCTGGTCTGGCGTTGACCGGGCGGGGTGCGGGGCATAGCCCTTGGGGTGAAGGGGACTTGCCATGCTGACCGTGACTGGAACCGCGACGGGGGACGTGCTGGACGATTTCGGCAAGGGGCCGGACGAGTATCCGTTTGTGCTGATGATCCAGGGGCTTGGCGGGAACGATCTGCTGCAGGACTTCGATTATGCCAGCGCCGTTCTGGATGGCGGGGCGGGTGACGACATCGTCGTGGCGGCGGCGGGGTCGGGCTCGGTCGGCGGGGCGGTGCCGGACGGGTATACGACGCCGCTGGTGCTGCTGGGCGGCAGCGGTGACGATACGCTGGTGTTTGCCCGCTTTTCCTCGGACACCGTGACGCTGAACGGGGGTGACGGCGACGACGCGCTGGTGATGGCGGGCATTGCCGCCGGGGGCGTGATCGATGGCGGGAGCGGGTATGACCGGCTGATCATGGTGACGGGGCTGCCCTCGCTTTCCCAGAGCACGGTGCGCGGGATCGAGCGGATCGACAGTCTGGGCGCGGGCGGGGTTTCGTTCACGGCGGGGCAGCTTGATGGCGTGACGGCGCTGAGCGGCACGTTCAACCTCAACTTTGGCGGCACGGTGCGGCTGGCGGGCAAATCGCTGAGCGGGGTGACGTTCAACCTCTCGCTCGATTCCGGGTTCAACGTGCGCAAGTCGATCCTGGCCGATGCGAGCGTGACGTCCGGCTTTACCGTGGTGACGGGCGGCGACATCGACCGCGTGACCGGCGGCAGCGGCGCGGACACGATCACGGTGGGCACATCGAGCGTGGCCGGGGAAATCCTCGACGGCGGCGGCGGGCGCGATACCTTGCAGGTGGGGCCGTATGCCGACGTTACGCTCGCGTCGCTGCGCAATATCGAGAGCTTTGCCAGCAATGGCGGACGCTTTGCCACGGCGCAGCTGGCGCGGCCCGACACGCTGACGGGTTCGTTTTTCGCGCGCGGGGCGGGCACGCTGGACTTTGCCGGGCGGACCCTGACCGATTTCTCCCTGAGCTTTGCCGGCGACAGCGCAAGCCATGTGGTGCGCTTTGGCGAGACGGTGACGGGCGGCGTCTTTGTGACCGGGGGCAGCGGGGCCGACACGATCACGGGCGGCGCGGGGGCGGATACGATCCTGGGCGGCATCGGGCGCGATGTGCTGACCGGCGGGACGGGCGCGGACCGCTTCGTGTTTGCGCTGGGGGCAGGCAGCGCCGACCATGCCGCCGCGGCGCGCGTGACCGATTTCAGCCAGGCGCAGGGCGACCGCATCGGCTTCGAGCCGCTGGGCGTGCCGCTGCGCTTCGTGGGGAGCGCGGACTTTGCCGAAGCGGGGGACATCCGCAGCTATGTCGAGGGGACGAAGACCTGGATCGAGGTCGACCTCGACGGCGACAAGGTGGCGGACCGGGCCTATCGGCTCGACGGGGCGATCACGCTGACGGCGGCCGATTTCGGCGCGGGAACGCCGGGGGCGCCGGCGGCGGTACAGGGCGCGCCGCAAGTGGCGGCGGGGGCCGATGAGCGGCTGACCGGCACCGGCGCGGACGAGACGTTTGCAGCCGTGGGCAGCAATGCCGTGGTGTTTGCGGGCGCAGGCGACGACCTTGTCTATGCGCGGGCCGGCGGGCGCTTTTACGGCGAGGACGGGGCGGACCGGATCGTTGCCAGCGGGGGCGAGATCCGCATCGAGGGCGGCGCGGGCAACGACGTGCTGCAGGCGGGCAATGCGCTGTTCAAGGTGTTTGGCGGCAGCGGCGATGATACGCTGGTGGCGACAAGCGCGGGAACGGCGGGATCGCTGCTGGCGGGCGGGGACGGCGACGATACCTTGCGGATCGAGAACTTTGCCGCGCCGACCGGTCTGGCGATCGACGGCGGCGCAGGGCGGGACACGCTGGTCGCGGGGCGCTACCTGCCCTCGCTGGCGGGGGCGACGCTGAAGGGCATCGAGATGGTCTCTGCCGTGGTGGAGCAAGGCGGGCGGCTCAATCCGCTGGGGATCGCCCTGGCGCAAGTGCGCAGCGTGGGCGGGCTGGAGGGCTGGTTCCAGCTGGAGGATAGCGGCACGCTGACCCTCGCGGGCAAGGAACTGCTCGGCACGATCCTGACGTGCGCCGACGGTGGCAACACGATCCGGATGAGCGCGACATCCACCCAGAGCCTGAGCGTGGTGACGGGCAAGGGGCTCGACCGGGCCTATTTCGGGCAGGGCGATGACGGGGTGACGCTGGTGCGCGCGGACAAGACCGCCGGGCAGGTGTTCGACGGCGGCGCGGGACACGACAGCATCTTCATCCGCGGCGACAGCGACACGAGCGCGATGCGGATCGTGAACTTCGAGGTGATCACCGGCGATTTCGTGAAACCGGAGCGCGCCGGGATCGTGCAGCGCAGCGTGCTGGCGGGGGCGGACACGATCGTCAATGCGCTGAAGCTGGCCGATGGGGGGGCGCTGGACCTGTCCGGCAAGACGCTGGAGAACTTCACCCTCACCCTTTCGGACAAGGCGACGACGATCCTGGCGGACGACAGCGTGACGGGCGCGATGCTGATCATCGGCGGAGCGGCGAGCGACCGCATCGGTGGCGGTGGCGGCGCGGACACGCTGCGCGGCGGGGCCGGCGACGACGTGCTGAAAGGCGGCGGCGGGATCGACACGCTGACCGGCGGAACGGGTGCGGACCGCTTCGTGTTTGCCCCCGGCAGCAGCGACGGCGGCCGCGCCAGGGCGGACTACGTCAGCGATTTCAGCACGTCGGACGGCGACCGCATCGACCTGTCGGGTTTTGACGCGGACCCGCTGGCGGCGGGGCGGCAGCACCTGGCCTTCATCGGTGACGCGGCGTTTTCAGCCGCCGGACAAGTGCGCTTCGAGCATGTGCTGACGCAGACTTACGTGGAAGTGGACCTTGACGGGGACGGCAAGGCCGATCTTGCGGTGCGGCTGGCCGGGGCGATCGGCCTGACGGCGGGCGATCTGGTGCTGTGAGGCCGGCCTAGGGCAGGAGGGCGGCCCAGGTCTGCTGGCCGACCACGCCATCGCCGTGAAGGCCGGCACGCGTCTGGGCGGCGAGGACGGCGGCCTTGGTGGCAGGGCCAAAATCGCCATCGGACGCGAGACCCAGCGCGGTCTGAAGGGCTCTGACGTCTTCGCCGGTATCGCCCATGCGCAGGACCGGGTGCGGATTGCCGATGCGGGCGCCGCCGTGGCTGTGGAAGGTGAAGGCCGCAGCGAGCCGGACATCGTAGCGGTTGCGCGCGAAATCGGGGCCGTTGTAGCCGCGGGCAAAGCCGGGCCAATCGCAGCGGACGAGTTCGTCATCGAGGCGCGAGGCGCGCACGAAGCGCACGAAGGCATCGAGCTGCGCGCCCTCGCCCGAGACCATGGCGGCGACGAAGGTTTCGACATCGGGGAAGCCGGCCGCCGCGTGGTTGCAGCCCAGGAGCTGGAACGCGCCCCAGCTGGTGGAGCGCAGCGCGGCAGCACGATCACAGGCCAGCGCCTCGGCCAGACGGTCATACTCCGCCGCGCCGCCGCGATAGCCGCCGGGTGCGGCGCACGAGATGGCGGGATGGGCACCATCGAAGCGGCCTCCCGTCTGGCGGCGGAAAACGTGGCGTTCGAACAGGATCTTGGGCCGGCCATCGGCGAGGAAGCCGCCGCGGCTTTCGACATCGCTGACCGCGCGGATGGCGGCCACCGGGCAGCCGATGGCGCGGGCGGCGCGTTCGAAATCGGCCGGCGTGAGCGGGGTGGGATTGCCGGTAAATGCGAGCATGGGACGCCTCCTGACAGGGAACCTATCAGGCACATTCCAACATGTATCCAACACCACACCGGTTCGGAACCAGTCGCCCCGCGCGGTGGGCCGATCAGAGCGAGAGGGCGCGGGCGCCGGCGGGCCCGGTCCATGCCGCGCGGACGCCCCAGACGTGTTCGATCACGTCTTCGGACAAGGCGACCGCCGGGGGCGCATCGGCGGCAAGCCGGCCCTTGTGGAGGACGATGACGCGGTCTGCGTGGTTCATGGCATGGGCGAGGCTGTGGACGACGAGGACGACGCCCGTCTTCGCCCCGGTGCCCTGATCGGCCAGCGCGCGGAAATGCGCCAGCAGCGCGGCGGCGTGGGCGAGATCGAGGCTGGCGAGCGGTTCATCGGCGAGAATCCAGCGCGGGTTTCCAGCCAGGACCCGGGCGAGTGCCACGCGGGCGCGTTCGCCGCCGGAAAGCGTGTGCACGCCGCGCGGGGCAAGGTGCGCGGCCCCCAGCGCGGTGAGCGCGGCAAGCGCGGCGGCATCGTCCTCGGCACGGGACGTGCGGTGCGGCAGGCGGCCGAGGCGGACAAGCGCTTCGGCGGTGAGGTTCCACGCAGGGTGGGCGTGCTGGGGCAGATAGCCGATATCCTGCGCGCGGCGGCGCGGGGGGAGCTGGGCGAGCGGGGTTTCGCCAAGGCGCACCGGGCCGGGTTCGAGACCGGCCAGCGCGCGCAGCAGCGTGGTCTTGCCCGCGCCATTGGGGCCGCAGATCGCGGTGAGCTCGCCCGGGCGGAGGGTGATGCTGATCCCGGACAGGCGGCCGGGGACGGTGAGGTTTTGCGCGGCGAGGATCATGCCAGCTCGCTCCTGAGGCGCAGAAGCAGCGCCAGGAAAAACGGCGCACCGAGGAGGCTGAGCGCGATGCCGATGCGCAGCTCGCCGCCGGCCAGCGGGAGGAGGCGGCAAAGGCAATCGGCGACAAGCAGGAGGAGCGCGCCGCCCAGCGCCGAGGGCAGGATCAGGCTGGAGGGGCGCTGATCGGTGAACGGGCGCAGCAGGTGCGGGACGACGAGGCCGATGAAGCCGATGATCCCGGCCGCCGCGACCCCCGCGCCGACGACGAGACCGGTGCCTAGGACCATGCACCAGAGCAGGCGGGCCGGCTCCACGCCGAGCGAACGGGCGGTCTCCTCGCCAAGGGTGAGCGCATCGAGCGCGGGGCCGGCGCGCAGGAGGAGGACGAGGCCGAGCGCGGTGGGCGGCGCGGCGAGGAGGACATCGTGCCAGGCGCGGGCCTCGAGACTGCCCATGAGCCAGGTGACGATTTCGGACATCGCGAAGGGATTGGGCGCGAGGCTGATGACGAGGCTGGTGAGCGCGCCCGAGAGGCTGGCGAGCATGAGCCCGGCGAGCGCGAAGAGGCTCGTGCTGTTGCTGCTGCCGGCGTTTCCGGCGATCAGGCCGAGCGCGGCCATGGCGGCGGCGGCTCCGGCAAGGGCCGCGAGCGGGAGCAGCGTGCCGAGGCCGAGCGCGAGGGCCAGCACCGCGCCGAACGCGGCGCTCGGGGCGACGCCGAACAGGCCGGGATCGGCAAGCGGATTGCGCAAGTAGCCCTGCATGGCGGCCCCTGCCCCGCCGAGGCCGGCGCCGATCACCAGCGCGAGCGCGGTGCGGGGGGCGCGCAGCTCGGCCAGGATGGTCAGCGCGTTTGCGGTGTGGGGCGCGAGCGGGTTCAGCCAGACCTGCCCGGCAAGCAGGCTGAGCGGGATGGCGAGCGCGAGGGCCGCGAGGAGGACGGGGACGGGGCGGATCATGACAGCGTGCGGCGCACTTGCGCGAGCCGCTGTGCGGCGGGGATGATGGTGGGGCCGGCGCAGTAGAGCAGGCGCGGATCGAGGGGCGCGCGGGTGGTGCCGGTGAGCCGGGCCAGCGCGGGGTGGCTGAGGGCGCGGGTCTCGCCGGCGGTGAGGATCACGCGCGGGGAATCGGCGAGGACGCGCTCGAGCGGAAGCTGATCGGCCTGCCCCAGCCCGCGCGCGGCGGCAAAATTGGCAAAGCCGGTACGGCGCAGGAGATCGGCGATGAGGGTGGCATCGCCCGGGACGATGCCGCCCGGCTCCCACACCAGCGCTGGGACGGCCGGCGTGCCCGGCGCTGGCGCGGCGGCGGCCAGCGCGGCATCGATGCGGGCAATCAGCGCCTCGCCCTTCGCCGGGTTTCCGGCAAGCGCGGCGAGCGCGCGGATCTGGGCGCGGCTGTCCTCCACCGTGCCGGCGATGCCGAGCGTTTCGAGACGCAGGCCAAGGCGGCGGTAGGCGGCGGCGGTGGCGGGGGGGACGAAGGTGCTGTCCACGACCACATCCGGGCGGAGCGCGAGGACTTCCTCGAGCGTGCCGCGCGTGGTGGGATACTGGCGGGCCTTGGCGGGGTCCATCGAGGCGGCGCGCGGATCGGCGCTGTAGTGCGAGAGGGCGAGGAGCTGGCCGGGTGCGGTGACTTCGGCGAGGATCGCATCGGCGCAGGGGTTTAGGCTGACGATGGTGGGGATGACGCGGGTGGTTTCACGCTTCGGCTGCTGGGTGCAGGCGGCGAGCGTGAGGAGAAGGCAAAAAACCCCTCCGACCCGCCTGCGGCGGGCCACCTCCCCATGTCGGCTTCGCCAAAATGGGGAGGGAAAGACGGAGGGGTTCCCGCGCATCAGTAGCGCACTCTGAGGCCGGCGAAGGCGCCGCGGCCCACGGCGCTGTAGCCGGCGGCGGTGGGCAGGCGGGTGTCGAAGACATTTTCGACGCGGGCGTAGAGCGTGAAGCGTGCGTTCACCGGCAGGCTGGCGCGGAGCGTGGCGACCGCGCCGCCGGGAAGGCGGACGGTGTTGGCCGCGTTGTCGAAGCCGCTGCTGACGAGGCGCAGGTCCGCGCCGAGGGCGAGGCCCGCCAGCCGGGTTTCGAGGTCGCCGCTGAGGGTGAGCGCGTGGCGCGGGCGGCGGGCGAGATCATGGCCGGTGCCGAGGTCTCTGCTGCGGGTGTAGGTGTAGAGGCTGCGCACGGTGAAGGCACCCGCGGGCTTCAGCGTGAGTTCGGCCTCGAGGCCCTCGGCGCGGGCCTTGCCGACGTTGTCATACGTGCCGAAGGGGCGGCCCGCACAGATGCCGGTGGTCTGGCCGAAACAGGAGACGAAGGCGATCAGATTGCGGCTGTCGCGGCGGTAGACCGTGACGGCGGCGGTGACGGGGCCGCTGCTGTAGGCAAGGCCGGCATCATAGCTGCGGCTGCGTTCGGGGCGGAGCGCGGCGTTGCCGTAGTCCGAGAGGAGCTGGAACAGCGTGGGCGCCTTGAAACCCTCGCCGTAGCTGGCGCGCAGGCGCAGGCCATCGGCAAGGCGGGCGGTGCCGTTGGCGCCGAGCGTGGTGGCATGGCCGAATCGGCTGTGATCATCATAGCGCAGGCCTGCGGCGAGCGAGATGCCGGGCGTGTACCAGCCGAGCATGGCGTGGCCGCTGGTCTGGCGGGCGCGGCGCTCCGCATCGAAGGTGCCGGAGTAGCGGGTCCATTCGCTGTCTGCGCCGAAATCGAGCGCGAAATCGGCGGGGAGCCGGGCGCGGCCGGTGAGATCGGCGCGGTGGCTGCGGCCGCGATAGCCGTAACTGGGCGCGGTTCCGAGGGTGGGATCGTAATAGTCGCGCTTGGTATCGGACAGGGCGAAGCCGGTGTTCACCGTGACCAACGCGCCTTCATAGCGCAGGCCGGCGCGGCCGGAGAGCTGGCGGGTGGTCTGGTATTCGGGGGTATCCGCGAAGGTGTAGTTTGGCGCTGGGTAGCCGTCGATTTCGGTGCGGGTATCGGCGTAGCGGGCATTGGCGACCAGCGAGAGGCCGGGGAGGAGATCGAGCCGGGCCTTGCCGCCGAGGTGCCACTGGCGTGCGCCGTCGGGTTCGGTGCCCACGGCGGCGGCGCTGACGCCATCGGTTGTGGTGTAGCCGCCGGTGAGCGAGAGGGCGTAGCTTTGGCGCTTCACGCCTGCGGCGGCGTCTCCGGCGAAGGAGCCGCGGCTGCCGCCTTCGGCGCTGGCTTCGAGGCCATCGGGCTCGCGGGTCTGGATCGCGATGACGCCGCCGAGCGCCGCGCTGCCCCAGGTAACCGAGTTGGAGCCGCGCAGGACGTCGATCCGTTCGATGCCGCCGGTCGTCAGCGTACCGAAATCGAAGCCGGCGCCGGGGGCGGAGACGTCTTCGACGCGGACGCCGTCGATGAGGACGAGGACTTGTTCGCTATCGGAGCCGCGCAGGCGGACGCCGGTGAAGGCGCCTGGTCCCCCATTCCGACTAAGCGTGAGGCCGGGGACTTGCTCCAGCGCGCGGGTGATATCCGGGCCTTGCAGGCGCTCGAGATCGGCGGCGGTGAGGACGGTGATCGGCTGGCCGGTCTGGTCGATGCGGCGGGGGCTGCCGGTGGCGACGACGGTGATGCGTTCGGCAGGCGGCTTGGCGGTGGGAAAGACCGTCGAGAGATCTTCAGTCTGGGCGTATGCGGGGATCGAGACAGCGCAAAGGGCGGCAGCCGCAAAATACTGGCATTTCATGGTCTTTTCCTCCCGGCCCATGGACGTTGCCGTCCATGGCGGGAGAGTGCGCGGGGCCAATTGGCACGCACTGTCACGCATACGCCCGGTACACCCCGCCCGGCCGCGGAACGACCACACACCGGCAGGTTTCCTGGCTCGCCCGGGGTCGTGGCCCCCTGCCCGCCTTCCCAGCCCCTTGCGGGTCCAGTGGCATCGTGAACAGGGCGCTATCCGGGCACAGTTGCGGGGGCAGCTCCGGGTGCAAGTCTTTGAAGACTTGTCCGGATTCCCTCTTAGCCCGCTCTCGCAGGCACCGGTGGCGTCGCAGAGTTACCTAGCGGGACCTGCCCTTTGGGGCAAGCCCCCTCCGTCAGCCCTGCGGGCTACCACCTCCCCGAGACACGCTTGGCGAGACATGGGCGTTAACCCGATGGCAGGGGGGTGTGTCTTAGCGGGACGGGGCGAAATGGCGGGATGCAGGGCGCGCGGAAGGGCTCTAGCGCTGGCTTGCCGCCTAGTGAGTCTGCCCGAGTTATGCCGCTGATTATCGACTACCGGCCGGTGAAGCTGCCGCCCGAGGCGCTGACGCCTCGGCGGGCGGCGGTGCCTGCCGCCAAGGTGGTGGCCAAGGCTGAGCCGGTGGTGGCACCGCGGCCCACACCCAGCCCCTCGCGCAAGCAGGACGGGCGTTTCAAACGCTGGGCCGGTGTGCTGGGCGTGGCGGTGATCGGCTTTGCGCTGTGGCTGGCTGGGCCGGGGTGGCCCCTGTCTGACTGGAATTGGCCGGGCGTACCGGCGGCGCAGGCCCGCGATGGGCTCCAGCCGTTCGAGCGGCCGGGAGACAGCTTTCCGGGATCGGCGTTCTATTATCTGGCGAGCGACGATACGGGGATGCTGGCGCCCGATGCGGCGAGATCGGCGTGGGATGCGCAGCTGGCCGAGATCCATGGCGATGATGCGCCCCCGATCACCGGGGTGGGGCCAGCCGCGCGGCCGATCTTCGCGCGGGGCACGAGCCTTGACCAGTCCCGCGCGCTGCAGTGCCTGACAGCGGCGATCTATTACGAGGCGGCGAGCGAGCCCGATGCGGGGCAGCGCGCGGTGGCGCAGGTGGTGCTGAACCGCGTGGCGCATCCGGCGTGGCCCAAGACAGTGTGCGGCGTGGTCTATCAGGGATCGGAGCGCCTGGGCTGCCAGTTCAGCTTTGCCTGCGACGGATCGCTGGCGCGGCGGCCGGTGGCGGCGTTCTGGGACCGGGCGCGGCGCGTGGCGGCCGATGCGCTGGCAGGCCAGGTCTATGCGCCGGTAGGCCTTGCCACGCATTACCACACGAGCGCGGTGCACCCCTACTGGGCGGACAGCCTTGCTTTTATCGGCACGATCGGAGCGCACCGGTTCTATCGCTGGCAAGGCGCGGCGGGGCGGCCGGCGGCATTCAATGCGGTCTATGCAGGCGGCGAGCCGGTGGCGGCACCGCACCCGCGGACGTGGACCCCGGCGGCGGCCGACATGGCCGATCCGATCCAGCTGGAGAAGGCGTTCGAGGCGGGGCGGATCGAGGCGCTGAAGGCGGCGCAGGCATCACCGGGGGCGGCGGGACCGTGGGGCGCGCGTAATGCGGCCTCGTTCGGGCAGCAGCCCCTGGCAAGCTATGGTGACAAGCATCCGGCGGGGCCGCAGTTTGCGCCCGCAGTAGAGGCGCGCGGGGGCGATGCCGTCTACCGCGCCGGACAGCTGCCGGGCGGCTCCGCGGTCAACCCGGCCTACGAGAACGCGGGCAAATGGATTGCCCAGCCAGGCGGGTGAATTATATCCGGTTCGGGGGTAATCGTGGGGCGCAGCCCCCTGAGCGGCCCTTGATCGGCGCGATTGAACCCCGGTTTTTCATATAGTTGTAAGGGCCTAAGCAAGGTTAGTCAGGTCTTTACCCTGCGGACGAACGCACTGTTCACCCGGGCCTGCTATACACTGTGTATCGCGCCAACAGTGGAGAGCTTCCCATGCTGCACTTTGCCCCTCGCTTTGGGATGATCTCACCCTGTCTGAACTGGGGCAGGCTGCGCCTGCGTGCCATGCGCGTGGCGCGTCCGGCCAACGACAACGGTGCTGCCCTGCCCGGCCGCAAGACCGGTGCCAACGATACCGAGGCGCACGACGAGGCGGTGCTGGCGGCAGCGCTGCGCCTGTTTGCCGCGCACGGCCTTTCGGCGGCGCAACGCGCGGGCGAGGCGGCGGAAATCGCGGCGGCCGGCGGCGACAGCGCCGGCGCGGCCTGGTGGGTCGCGGTGTGCGCCATGCTCGATGGCCCCATGGCCAAGGCGCTGGAGCGCGCCTTCGCGGCGCGGGCGACATCGCAGCGCTGAGGCGCTTGCCCCCTATATTGCTATTGCGAACTGTTATCATAAAAACCCGCTGGTAGTGGGTTTTTGCGCCTTGCAATCACCCGGGCGCGGGCTTAGGTCGCTCGTATCCGCTTGGATTCCTTCCCGTCATGCGGGACGCGGGAGGCCCATATGGCGGCAAATCTCGGGCGGCCCCACCGGGCCGCGTGTCCCGCGTATCCGGGAAAGGATTGCAAAGGCATGGCTCGCAAGAAAATCGCGCTGATCGGCGCCGGCAACATCGGCGGTACGCTCGCGCACCTCGCGGCGCAGAAGGAACTGGGCGACATCGTGCTGTTCGACGTGGTCGAAGGCGTGCCGCAGGGCAAGGCGCTCGATCTTTCGCAGTGCGGCCCCATCGAAGGCTTTGACGCCAAGATCACCGGCAGCAACGACTATGCCGACATTGCCGGGGCCGACGTGATCATCGTGACCGCAGGCGTGGCGCGCAAGCCGGGCATGAGCCGCGACGACCTCCTCGGCATCAACCTCAAGGTGATGAAGGCCGTGGGCGAAGGCATCAAGAACAATGCCCCCGATGCCTTCGTGATCTGCATCACCAACCCGCTCGACGCGATGGTCTGGGCGCTGCGCGAGTTTTCGGGCCTGCCGCACAACAAGGTCGTCGGCATGGCGGGCGTGCTGGATTCGGCGCGCTTCAGCCACTTCATCGCCGATGAATTCAACGTCTCGGTCAAGGACGTGAACACGTTCGTGCTGGGTGGCCACGGCGATACCATGGTGCCGGTGACGCGCTATTCGACCGTGAACGGCATTCCCGTGCCCGACCTCGTCAAGATGGGCCTTTCGACGCAGGAGCGCATCGATGCGATCGTTCAGCGCACCCGCAGCGGCGGCGGCGAGATCGTGGCGCTGCTCAAGACCGGCTCGGCGTTCTATGCGCCCGCCACATCGGGCATCGCGATGGCCGAAGCCTATCTGGGCGACCAGAAGCGCATCCTGCCCTGCGCGGCCTATGTCGATGGCCAGTACGGCGTGGACGGGCTTTATGTCGGCGTGCCGGTGATGATCGGCGCGAACGGCGTGGAAAAGATCATCGAGATCGAACTGGACGACGCCGACAAGGCCGGCCTCAAGGTTTCGGTCGATGCGGTGAAGGAACTGCTGGTGGCGTGCAAGGGTATCGACCCCTCGCTCGCCTGATGGAGCTGCGGGGCGCGAAGACTTGCCCGCAGCAGGTTCGCGCCCCGTTCAGCTACGAAGTTCTACGTGGGCCCGGGAGTGCGCTCCCTTTGCAGGGCCACAGATAAACCCGCTGGTTGTGCGGGTTTGCGTGGTTAGCATTCCGGGCAGCGCAGGCGCCCGCAGGAAAATGACCGGTGCAAGGAACCTGCGCCGGATGGTCCGAAGCCCCACCCTTCCCGGGGCGAGAGGAGTGAGATATGGGTTACGAAGAGCGCGCGTTTGAAGTGGATCCGTTGCAGGAGGGTCCGCAGGCGGGGCCTTCATGGGCGTCCAGCCGCTGGCCGGTAACCGATCCCGCAGCGGGCGACGACCTCACCCGCGCGCTCGATCCGATGGCGCTGAAGCAGGAAATCGCCAAGGCGGCGAAGGCTGCCGGTGCACCGATGGACGAAGCCGCGCTGGAAGCGGCGGCGGGCGCCTCGATCCGCGCGATGCTGCTGGTGCGCACCTACCGCGTGCGCGGGCATCTGGCTGCGGACCTCGATCCGCTCGGCCTCGCCCGGCAGGAGCTGCCGGCGGACATTTCGCCCGAATATCATGGTTTCACCGGGCCCGACCTCGACAAGAAGGTCTTTCTGGGCGGCACGCTGGGGTTGCAGTGGGCCACCCCGCGCGAGATCGTGGGCGTGCTGCAGAAGAACTACTGCGGCAAAGTCGGCCTTGAATACATGCACATCTCGGACGTGGAGGAGCGCAAGTTCCTGCAGGACCGCATCGAGGGCGGCGACAAGAACATCGACTTCACCCCCAACGGCAAGAAGGCCATTCTGGCCGCCGTGGTGCGCGGCGAGCAGTACGAGAAGTTCCTCGGCAAGAAGTATGTCGGCACCAAGCGGTTCGGGCTGGATGGCGGCGAATCCATGATCCCGGCGCTGGAAGCTGTCATCAAGTATGGCGGCCAGCTGGGCGTGCGCGAGATCATCTACGGCATGGCGCACCGCGGCCGCCTCAACGTGCTGGCGAACGTGCTGGCCAAGCCCTACCGGGTGATCTTCCACGAATTTTCCGGTGGCAGCGCGAACCCCGAGGATGTCGGCGGTTCGGGCGACGTGAAGTATCACCTGGGCACCAGCACCGACCGCGAGTTCGACGGGATCAAGGTGCACATGAGCCTGCAGCCCAACCCTAGCCATCTGGAAACGGTGGACCCGGTGGTGCTGGGCAAGACCCGCGCGCAGCAGGCGTTCCGCGAGGACATCGGGCCCGGCAAGCACAAGCAGGTGCTGCCGATCCTGATCCACGGCGATGCGGCCTTTGCCGGGCAGGGCATCGTGTGGGAGTGCTTCGGCTTTTCGGGCGTGAAGGGCTACAACACCGGCGGGTGCATCCACTTCATCATCAACAACCAGATCGGCTTCACCACGAGCCCGCAGTTCTCGCGCGGCTCGCCCTATCCGTCCGACGTGGCCAAGGGCGTGCAGGCGCCGATCATCCACGTGAACGGCGATGATCCCGAAGCAGTGACGTTCGCGTGCAAGCTGGCGATCGACTACCGCCAGAAGTTCGGCCGCGACGTGGTGGTCGACATGTGGTGCTATCGCCGCTTCGGCCACAACGAGGGCGACGAGCCCAGCTTCACCCAGCCGCTGATGTATGCGCGGATCAAGCAGCACCCGCCGGTTTCGGAAATCTATGCGCGCCGGCTGGTCGACCAGGGCGTGATCGACAGGAACTGGAAGGGCGAGAACGAGGACCGCTTCACCGCGACGCTGGAGGCCGAGTTCGAGGCGGCCAAGAGCTACAAGGCGAACGAGGCGGACTGGTTCGGCGGGCGCTGGTCTGGCCTGAACAAGCCGGCCGACCCGGTGACCGCGCGGCGCAACGTGCCCACCGGCATCGATCAGAAGCGCTTCGATGCGCTGGGCCGGACGCTGACGACGGTGCCTGAGGACCTCACCATCCACAAGACGCTGGGCCGGGTGATCGACGCCAAGCGGCAGATGTTTGCGGAAGGCGAAGGCTTTGACTGGGCGACCGGCGAGGCGCTGGCGTTCGGCAGCCTGCTGACCGAGGGCTTCAACGTGCGGCTTTCGGGCCAGGATTCGGGCCGCGGCACGTTCAGCCAGCGCCATGCGGTGTGGGTCGACCAGACCAGCGAGCGCAAGTACGTGCCGCTGACCACCCTGCCCCACGGCAAGTTCGAGGTGCACGACAGCCCGCTCTCCGAATACGGCGTGCTGGGCTTCGAATATGGCTATGCCAGCGCGGACCCCAAGACACTGGTGCTGTGGGAAGCGCAGTTCGGTGATTTCGCCAACGGCGCGCAGATCGTGATCGACCAGTACATCGCCGCCTCCGAAGCCAAGTGGCTGCGCGCCAACGGCCTCGTGCTGCTGCTGCCGCATGGCTATGAAGGCCAGGGTCCGGAGCATTCCTCCGCGCGGCTGGAGCGCTATCTCCAGCTCTGCGCCGAGGACAATATCCAGGTCTGCAACGTGACCAGCCCGGCGAACTACTTCCACGTGCTGCGCCGGCAGATGCAGCGGCCCTTCCGCAAGCCGCTGATCATCATGACCCCCAAGAGCCTGCTGCGCCATCCGCTGGCGAAGTCCAAGGCTTCGGACTTCGTTGGTGAGGGGCACTTCATGCGCATCCTCTCCGACCTCAATCCGGCGCCGGACGCCGATACCCGGCGCGTGGTGCTGTGCAGCGGCAAGGTGGCGTACGACCTGATCGAGGCGCGCGATGCGGCGGGGATCAGCGATGTGCAGATCATCCGGCTCGAGCAGCTCTATCCGTTCCCGGGCGAGCCGCTGGCGCTCAGGCTTTCGCGCATGGCGAACCTCGAAGAGGTGGTGTGGTGCCAGGAAGAGCCGAAGAACAACGGCGCGTGGTTCTTCGTCGAGCCGCTGATCGAGGAAGCGCTGAAGGCCGCGGGCAGCAAGGTGAAGCGCGCGCGCTATGCCGGGCGCAGCGCGGCGGCTTCGCCCGCCACCGGGCTGGCCAAGCGCCACGCCGCAGAACAGGCGGCGCTGATCAGCAATGCGCTTTCGCTTTCCGTGCGCGGCGAGCTGCGCCGGACCAAGAAGAAGGCCTGAGCGGCCGCAATTTTCTCAGGAAGACAATAGCATGTCTATCGAAGTCAAAGTTCCGGTCCTCGGCGAGAGCGTCAGCGAAGCGACGGTGGGCCAGTGGCTGAAGCAGCCCGGCGAGGCCGTGGCGCTGGATGAACCCATCGCGAGCCTCGAGACCGACAAGGTGGCGGTGGAAGTGCCCTCGCCCGTGGCCGGGATCATGGGCGCGCATGTGGCCGCCGAGGGTGACACCGTGGCGGTGGGCGCGCTGCTGGGCCTGATCGAGACGAGCGGGGTGGCGAATGCGCCCGCCCCTGCCCCGGCGGCTGCGGCTGCTCCGGCGGCGGTTGCTGCCGATGATGCGGCGGCACTTTCGCCTGCCGTCCGGCGTGCGGTGCTGGAGCACGGGATCGACCCGGCGACGGTCAAGGGCACCGGCAAGGACGGGCGGCTGACCAAGGAAGACGTGCTGGCCGCGGCCGTTGCCAAGCAGGCCGCGCCCGCGCCGGTCGTGGCGGCGCCGGCCCCTGCCCCGGCTCCCGCGCCGGTTGTCAGCACCTCGGGTGAACGCCGCGAGGAGCGGGTCAAGATGACCCGGCTGCGCCAGACCATCGCCAAGCGGCTGAAGTCTGCGCAGGAAACCGCCGCGATGCTGACCACGTTCAACGACGTGGACATGAGCGCGGTGATGGAAGCGCGCGCCAAGTACAAGGACGTGTTCGAGAAGAAGCACGGCGTGAAGCTGGGCCTCATGAGCTTCTTCGCCAAGGCATCGGTGCTGGCGCTGAAGGACATTCCTTCGGTCAATGCGCAGCTGCAGGGCGACGAGATTGTCTACTTCGATTACGTCGATATCTCGGTGGCGGTTTCGGCGCCCAACGGCCTTGTCGTGCCGGTGGTGCGCGATGTCGACAAGATGAGCTTTGCCGGGATCGAGAAGGCCATCGCCGATTACGGCAAGAAGGCGCGCGACGGCACGCTGACCATGGCCGACATGGCGGGCGGCACGTTCACGATCTCCAACGGCGGCGTGTTCGGCGGGCTGATGTCCACCCCGATCATCAATCCGCCGCAGTCGGCGGTGCTGGGGCTGCACCGCATTGAAGATCGCCCGGTCGTCCGCGACGGGCAGATCGTGGTGCGGCCGATGATGTATATCGCGCTGAGCTATGACCACCGGATCATCGACGGACGCGAGGCGGTGACGGCTTTGAAGACGATCAAGGAAGCGATAGAAGACCCGACGCGTCTGCTGATCGATATGTGATTTTAACCCGGATCGGGGGCATCCCATGGGTATGTATTGGTCGGCAAGGCTGGTGGACGAGAAGGCGTTGGTCCATCTCTTGCAGCATCCGGAGCAGGTCTACGACTTCTTCCATGCCGACCAGTTCGACGGATGTGACCCGGCATGGTTGGATGACTACAAGACCTATCCGATCGTTGACATGGGGCAGGAATGGCATGCCCTTCACTATGTGCTGACGGGCAGTGCCGATACGACGGGATCGGCTCTCGATTTTATCCTGGGTTCATTCAGCGCTGTTGGCGAAGATCTGGGCTATGGTCCCGCACATGTCGTGCCGCCTAGAGCCTTGAGCGCATTCTCGGAGGCACTATCCGCGGTTGGTCCTGATCAGATCGCTGCAAACTTTGCATCGGAAGGCTTTGGGGCAAGCGAAGTGTATCTGGGAAGAGCATTGGCGAGCGAAGGCCATGTGGCACTTGACCAGCTGAACCTGCAAATCACGAAGCTGGCAGAATTTGTTTCGACAGGGGCCGCACGACAATGCGGCGCGATCACTCTAATTACATGAGCTAGAAACATGGCTGAATACCATTACGACGTGCTTGTCATCGGTGCCGGCCCGGGCGGTTATGTCGCGGCGATCCGCGCGGCGCAGCTGGGGCTGAAGGTGGCTTGCGCCGAGGGGCGCGAGACCTTGGGCGGCACGTGCCTCAATGTCGGGTGCATTCCTTCCAAGGCCTTGCTGCATGGTTCGGAGAAGTTCGCCGAGGCGGTGGACGGCACGTTTGCGAGCTATGGCATCAAGACCGGGCCGGTGACGCTCGATCTGGCGGCGATGCAGCAGCAGAAGCTGGATTCGGTGAAGCAGCTGACGGGCGGGATCGAGTTCCTGTTCAAGAAGAACAAGGTGACCTGGCTCAAGGGCTATGCCGCATTCGAGGATGCGCACACGGTGAGCGTGGGCGGCGCGAAGGTGACGGCGAAGGACGTGGTGATCGCCACGGGTTCGAGCGTGACGCCGCTGCCGGGGGTGACCGTCGACAACGACGCGGGCGTGGTGGTCGATTCCACCGGCGCGCTGGCCTTGGACCGCGTGCCCGAACACATGGTGGTGATCGGCGGCGGGGTGATCGGGCTGGAGCTCGGGTCGGTCTGGCGGCGGCTGGGTGCGAAGGTGACGGTGGTGGAATTCCTCGACCAGTTGCTGCCCGGCATGGACGGCGACGTGCGCAAGGAAGCCGCCAAGATCTTCAAGAAGCAGGGCATGGAACTGCGGCTCTCCACCAAGGTGACCGGCGTTGCCGTGAAGGGCAAGACCGCGACGCTTACGCTGGAGCCTTCGGCGGGCGGCGCGGCGGAAACGCTGAGCGCAGACTGCGTGCTGGTCGCCATCGGGCGGCGGCCGAATGTCGATGGGCTGGGGCTCGAGAAGATCGGCCTTGAGCTCAACAAGCGCGGGCAGATCGAGACGGGGCATGATTTCCGCACGAGCGTGCCGGGCGTCTGGGCCATCGGCGACGTGATCCCGGGGCCGATGCTGGCACACAAGGCCGAGGACGAAGGCGTGGCCGTCGCGGAGTTCATCGCCGGGCACACGGGCATCGTGAACCATGCAGTGATTCCGGGCGTGGTCTATACCTTCCCCGAATTTGCGGGCGTGGGCCTGACCGAGGAAGCGGCGCGCGAGAAGGGCGAGGTCAAGGTCTCCAAGTTCCCGATGCTGGCGAACAGCCGCGCCAAGACCAACCACGAGCCCGACGGCTTTGTGAAGGTGATCGCGGACGCCAAGACCGAGCGCGTGCTCGGCGTGTGGTGCATTGCCTCGGTGGCGGGTTCGATGATTGCCGAGGCCGCGCTGGCGCTGGAGTTCGGCGCGACGGCGGAGGACATCGCCTATACCTGCCACGCGCACCCGACCCATGCCGAAGCGCTGAAGGAAGCGGCGATGGGGATTGGCGGCAAGCCGATTCATATCTGAGGGATTGCCCCCTCCGACCCGCTTCGCGGGCCACCTCCCCATTTGCGCTTCGCGAAAACGGGGAGGACCTAGGCGCGGCGGCGGACTTCGACTTCGAGGAACTGGGGCGCGCTGCTGCTGACCATGCGGGCGGCGGCGGCAAGCGCGTAGGGGCTGGCGCGGTAGCGGGTGACGAGGCCGCCGGCGCCGTCGCTGACGAGCGGGGTTTCGAACTCGACGCCGATGGTCGCGTCTTCCGAGCGCGAGACGGTGACGACGGCAAGCTGGCCCGCGCCGAGATCGAGCACGAGGCTGGTGCCCACAGGCACGCCGACAAGCCCTTCGATCCGCGCGCCGGTCGCCGAGAGATTGCGCAGCAGCGCCTCGTAGCGGTGATCTTCGTGGATCACACCGATGCGGCGGTAGACCGAGCGCCGCTCCGGGCGGTGACGCTGTGGGCCTTCGGGCGGGATGCGCAGCTGCCCACCCGCCATGCGTTCGAGCACGACCGTCTGTTCGAGCGGGGGCGAGTAGAGGAAGCCCTGGATGAAACGCGCGCCCTTGGCGCAGACGACATCGCGCTGATCGAACGCCTCGACGCCTTCGACGGTGGTTTCCATGCCCAGCGCATCGGCAAGGCCGATGATCGCGGCGATGATCTTGGCGCTGTTCTGATCGCTCAATGTGCAGCTGTCGACGAAGCTGCGATCGACCTTGAGCTTGTCGAACGGGGCGGCGCGCAAATAGCTCAAGGAGGAATAGCCCGTGCCGAAATCATCGAGCGCAAGGCGGACGCCGAGTGATTTCAGCGCCTTGAAGGCGGCGTCGGTCACTTCGCCATCGCCCATGAACACGGATTCGGTGAGTTCAAGTTCGAGCCGTTCGGGATCGAGCCCGGTGGCATCGAGCATATCGGCGACGATGCCCGGGAAATCGGGGTGGGCGAACTGCACCGCCGAGACATTGACCGCGATGCGCAAGGGGTGCGGCCAGGCCGTGGCATCGCGCGCCGCCTGACGGAGAGCCCAGGCGCCGAGCTGGAGGATCATGCCGGTATCTTCAGCGACGGGGATGAACACCGAAGGCGGGATGTTCCCCCGCGTGGGATGTTCCCAGCGCATGAGCGCCTCGAACCCGACGACGGTGTGATCATCGGTGCGCACGACGGGCTGGTAGACCATGGCGAGCTGGGGCTCGTCCCAACTGTCCGGCCCGCTATCGACCGAGGCAATCGCCTCGCGCAGCGCCTCTTCCAGCAGGCGGCGCTCTTCCTTCTCGTCCTTGAGGTCGGAGGAGTAGAAGCGGAACTGGCCGCGCCCGCCGTGCTTGGCAGCATAGAGCGCAAGATCCGCGGCGCGGACGATATCCTCGCGCTCGGCGCCATCGAACGGGGCAATGGCCATGCCGATCGAGACGCCGATGACAACGTGGTTGTCGTCGATCATGTAGGGCTGCGACACGACGCCGATGATCTTGTCGGCCAGTTCGCCGAGCTTGCCGCGGTCTTCCTGATCGGCAAGCAGGATCTGGAATTCGTCGCCGCCGAGGCGGCCGATCTCGCCCGCCGAGCCGACGACGCGGGTGAGGCGCTGGGCGACCTGGCGCAGCAGCTCGTCGCCCGCCGGGTGGCCGAGCGTATCGTTGACCTGCTTGAACCGGTCGAGATCGAGCATCATCAGCGTGGCGGGGCGCATGGTGCCCTTGAACGCGGCGAGCACCTGATCGAACCGGCGGGTGATGCGGTGGCGATTGGCAAGGCCGGTGAGCGAATCGAATTCGGCGAGGCGCGAGTCCTCGATCCGGCGTTCGTATTCGGCGGTAATGTCGCGCGCGCTGCCGCGATAGCCGTGGAACGCGACCCCTGTTTCCTGTTTGGCACTGCCTGGCTTGGCCGCATCGATCTTGGGCTGGCCGGAAAGCGCCCACCAGCCCGTGCGTGAGCCGGGGGCACAGCGATCGGGTATGAGGCGGACGGTGACATCGGCGATCCGCGCGTGCGCGCCGAGCAGGAACTGCAGCGGCCGATCAGACCGTTCGCCGGGGTTTTCGGGATCGGTTTCGAACAGGCTGGTGAAGGGCAGGCCGACCAGCGCCTCGGCATCAAGGCCGAAGCGTTCGCAGGCCGCGGGGGAGATGTAGGTCAGCCGGCCGGCGGCATCGGTGGCCCAGAACCAGCCTGCATGGCCCCGCTCGATATCCTCGAAAACCGCCAGCCGGTGCTGGGCCCGGTGCGCCGCATCATCGCCGGGAGGCGACGATTGCGGCGGCCGGGGGCCGTGCCAGGTCTTGAGCAAGTTTTTCACCGGAAGCGGAGTGCCTGTTGGAGTAAAACGCCGTTTCGGTCCTAACCTAGCCGCATGTTGGTTACTTTCGGCCTAAGCCTGGTGTTAAGGGAGCCCCATGCCCGTACTTGCCCTGAACCTGCCCGCCGCGCCGCATCTGCCGGCCACGGAGGTCTTTGCGCTGATCGCCGCGCTCGATCCGGTGGGGATCGCGGTCACCGCGCTGAGCGGGGCCCTGCTGGCGGCCCGGATGCGGCAGACGTTCGTGACGATGGCCTTCTTCGCAGTGTTAACGGGAGTGGGCGGCGGCACGGTGCGCGACCTGCTGATCGGGGCACCGGTGTTCTGGGTGCACAATGCCTGGACCGCGCCGGTGTGCCTGGTGGTGGCGCTGACGGTGTGGTTCAGCCCGGCGCGGTGGTGGCAGGGCGAGAGCACGCGGGTGATCGAATGGGCCGATGCGGCGGGGCTTGGCGCCTATGCCGTGCTGGGCACGGCCAAGGCGCTGGCGCTGGGCGTGGCGCCGGTGCCTGCGGCGATGATGGGCGTGATCACCGGCTGCGTGGGCGGGGTGATCCGCGACGTGGTCGCCGGTAGGCCCTCGATCATCATGCGGCCCGAGCTTTATGTGACACCGGCCGCGCTGGCCTCGGCGATCTGCGCGGGCGGGACCGTGGCGGGTCTTTCCAATATGGCCGTGTGGTCCGTAGCGGCGCTGGCCGGCTTCGGGCTACGCGGAGCAGCCATCCATTGGCAGCTGGGGCTGCCGGCCTATGGACATGTGAAGGACGGGGACAGATGAACGTGCGCAAGGTTCTGTTGGCGGGCGCGCTGCTGATCGCAGCGGGCGCGAGTGGGGCAGCGGAGCAGGCGAGCCCCTATGGCCGGTGGCGCACGCCCGAGCGCGGCGGGCTGATCGAGGTGAGCCAGTGCGACGGCGGGCTTTGCGGCAAGGTCCTGGGCGGCAGCGGCGGCGGCACGGCGGAGGACAGACTGGACCGCAACAACAAGAACCCGGCACTGCGCGGGCGGCCGCTGATCGGCATGTACATTTTCCGCGGCCTCAAGCCTTCGGGCGGAAGCTGGAAGGGTTCGATCTACAACCCCAACGACGGCGGGACCTATGCGGCGACGGTTTCGCTGAAATCGCCGAGCGAGCTGGTGGTGAAGGGCTGCGTGGTCTGGCCGCTGTGCAAGACGCAGGTCTGGGCGCGGGTGCGTTAAGGAGGTTTACCCCTCCGTCAGCCCTCTCGGGCTGCTACCTCCCCATTTGTGCGTACCGCAAAAATGGGGAGGTCGAAGGCTCACGCCATCGTGACGACGACTTTGCCGACGGCCTTGCGGTCCGCCAGCATGGCGATGGCTTCGCCGCCGCGTTCGAGCGGCAGGCGGGCGCTGACGCGGGGGTTGATCTTGCCGGCCTTGAGGAGCTCGAACAGTTCGGCGACATGCGCGGCGTTCTTCTGCGGCTCACGCGCGGTAAAGGCGCCCCAGAACACGCCGCAGACGTCGCAGGACTTAAGCAGCGTAAGGTTCAAAGGCAGGCGCGCGATGCCGGCGGGGAAGCCGACGACGAGGAAGCGGCCTTCCCACGCGATGGCGCGCAACGCGGGTTCGGAATAATCGCCGCCGACGATATCGTAGACGATGTCCGCGCCATTGGGGCCGCAGGCGGCCTTGAACGCTTCGGCAAGCGCCTTGCTCTGGTCCTTGTCGAACGGCGGGCGGCCGTAGATCACGACATCGTCCGCACCGGCCTCGCGCGCGGCGGCGGCCTTTTCCTCGCTCGAGACGGCGGCGATGACGCGGTTGCCATAGGCCTTGCCGAGTTCGATGGCGGAAATGCCGACACCGCCGGCGGCGCCGAGGACGAGCATGGTCTCACCCGCCTTGATCCGGCCGCGATCCTTGAGGCCGTGGATCGTGGTGCCGTAAGTCATCAGCAAGGACGCACCGGTTTCGAACGACACGCCTTCGGGCAGCGGGAACATGCGGCCCTGATCCAGCACGACCTTTTCCGCGAGGCCGCCATTGCCGCACATGCCGATGACGCGGTCGCCCGCCTGCCACTGCGTGACGCCCTCGCCCACACTTTCGACCACGCCCGAAATCTCGCCACCGGGCGCATAGGGGCGCTGCGGCTTGAACTGGTACATGTCGCGGATCATCAAGGTATCAGGGAAGTTGATCGCGCAGGCCTTGACCGCGACGACAACCTGGCCGGGGCCGGCGACAGGCGCGTCGATCTCGTCGAGGGTCAGGGTTTCAGGGCCGCCGACGGCGTGGGTGCGAAGGGCCTTCATCGATCTCTCCAGTGCATGTGTTTGCACCGTTGAGCCACGTTTTGGCGGCCTTGGGAAGCCCTATTTAAGCGGGTGGTTAAGCCGGGTGGACGAGGAAGGGCCGCTCGGCGCTGGCCTTGGCTTCGTAGGCGCTGATCGCATCCCCGCGCGCCATGGTGAGGCCAACCTCGTCGAGGCCGTTCAGCAGGCAGTGCTTGCGGAAGGCGTCGATCTCGAACTGGAAGCGGTCCTGGAACGGCGTCGTCACGGTTTGGGCTTCGAGGTCGATGTGCACCGGCTCGGTTGCAGCGACGTCCATCAGGCGGTCGATGGCTTCCTGCGGCAGGACCACGGTGACGATGCCGTTCTTGAAGGCGTTGCCCGAGAAGATATCCGAAAACGACGGCGCGATGACGGCCTTGATGCCAAGATCGAGCAGCGCCCAGGCCGCGTGTTCGCGGCTGGAGCCGCAGCCGAAGTTGTCGCCCGCGATGAGGATCGGCGAGCCCTTGAACTCCGCGCTGTCGAAGATGTTGTCGGGATCCTTGCGCAGCGCCTCGAACGCGCCGCGGCCGAGGCCTTCGCGGCTGATCGTCTTGAGCCAGGCAGCGGGGATGATCACGTCGGTATCGACGTTCTTGCGGCCGAACGGGATGGCGCGGCCATCGATGATGCTGACGGGTTCCATGGCGCGGGCCTTAGCCGGTAGGGCGGGCCGGATGCAAGGCCCGCCGCGCCGCCGTCAATCGGTGTCGATGGGCTCGACGGGGGGCTTGGGAGCCGCCTTTTCCGCGCGTTCCTTGCGACGCGAGGAATAGAGCAGCGCGGCGGCCAGTGCTGCCGAGCCGATCGCGGCGCCGGCAATGGCGGCAGGGCCGGTCCAGCTGTTGCTGCTTTCCTTATCGGTTTTCTTGGTCACGCGTGTGCTCCTTGATCCCGCCTCCTATCGAAGTGGCGTTGGCGCGCCGCGATTGCAAGCAGGCGAAGGGGGCTATCCGCAAGTCTGTGCGGACAAGCCTTCCCCCCTCCCGCAGGACGGGAGGGGGGCGCAGCGGGTCAGAGCCCGTCGACGGCCTTGCTGACCATCACGTTCACCGCAACGCGGCGGTTCTGTGCGCGGCCTTCGGGCGTCGCGTTGTCGGCCAGCGGGTTGGCTGTGGCCATGCCGCTGGGGGTGAGCATCCGGTAGGGCTTCCAGCCGCAGGCCTGCTGGAGATAGTTGACGACGCGCGTGGCGCGCTGATCGCTGAGACGCTGGTTGAGATCTTCGCTGCCGCGGTTGTCGGCATAGCCGACGACCAGCATGACCGCATTCTTGATGCCCTGCGCCTGTGTGGCGAGGGCGCAGAGATCGGCCTTGCCCTGCGGCGTGAGCTCGGTCTTGCCCGAAGCGAAGCTCACGTTGGTGGTGCTCTTGATATTGAACTCGTCGATATCGGCAAAGCGGCTGCGCAGCGCCTCGGTCATCGTGCGGACTTCGGCGGTCGCGGCGGACTGCTCCTCGAAGCCCTGCCTCGTGCCGGTGCGGATCATGTTGGCGATCTTGAGATCCTTGTCCTTGAACTGGATATCGGCCGCCATGAGCGCATCGCCCGACTGCAGTGTGTGGATCGTGACCGGCAGGCCATTGAGCAGCGCATTGGACGCGAGCTGCTGGCGGCTCATGCCGAACAGGCCCTTGCTCGAGCGGATCCTCGTGTAGTCGTTGATGTTGACGATGGTCTTGGTGCCATCATCGGCGGTCACTTCCATGCGGTCCGCGCTGCGGCGCGAGATCACGCCCTTGATATCGGGGCCCTTGGGCAGGGTGGCGGCGGCGGTGCCGGGGGTGAGCGTGGTGTGCAGTTCGGCTGCGGGCTGGGCCTGCTGCTGATCGACCGGAGGAAGCTCCTGGGCATGTGTGGCGGCAAGCACCGGCGACGCGGCGGCAAGCGCAGCGGCAAGAGCGAACACGCCGTGGCGCGGAGACGGGACGGACATTGGCAACCTCCTTTTTTATCAAGCAGCGGCGGCGGGTAGACAGGTGGGGCCGCGCGGCCGCTGCGCTAACGCCTTCCCATCACCGCGAACAGCCTTTCGCGCCGATGAACGACGCAAAGGCGACCGGTCGTTCTGCGGCTACGCCGTGCGGTGGTTGCGACAGAGCGCCTTGGCGGGAAACCAAGTGACTATGCTTATGGGGCTTTGGACGGGCGGAAGCCCCTTGCGATCAGACGAGTTCGCGCACGTCGGTCAGCCGGCCTGTCACCGCCGCGGCCGCCGCCATCGCCGGGCTGACGAGGTGGGTGCGCGCGCCGGGGCCCTGACGGCCGACGAAGTTGCGGTTCGAGGTGCTGGCGCAGCGCTCGCCCGCCGGCACCTTGTCCGGGTTCATGCCAAGGCAGGCCGAGCAGCCGGGTTCGCGCCATTCGAGGCCGGCTTCGCGGAACACCTTGTCGAGGCCTTCCTCTTCGGCCTGACGCTTCACGAGGCCCGAGCCGGGGACGACGATGGCCCAGGTGACGTTCGGCGCCTTCTTGCGGCCCTTCAGCACGGCGGCAGCGGCGCGCAGATCCTCGATGCGGCTGTTGGTGCAGCTGCCGATGAACACGTTCTGGATCTCGACCGAGGTGAGCGGCTGGCCGGGTTCGAGCCCCATGTAATCGAGGCTGGCGCGCGCGGCGGCCTGCTTGGAAGGGTCGGCGAAGCTCTCGGGCGCGGGAACGACGCCGGTGATCGGCAGCACGTCTTCGGGGCTGGTGCCCCAGGTGACGCTGGGGGCGATATCAGCCGCGTTGATGACGACGGTCTTGTCGTACTTCGCGCCGGCATCGGTGGCGAGGCTGCGCCACCACGCGACGGCCTTGTCCCACTCCTCGCCCTTCGGCGCATAGGGGCGGCCCTTGAGGTAGGCGAAGGTCTTGTCGTCCGGCGCGATGAGGCCGGCGCGGGCGCCGTGCTCGATCGCCATGTTGGAGACGGTGAGGCGGCCTTCGATCGAGAGATCGCGGATAACCTGGCCGGTATATTCGATCACATGGCCGGTGCCGCCCGCCGCGCCGAGCACGCCGGTGATGTGGAGGACGACGTCCTTGGCGGTGACGCCGGGCAGCAGCGTGCCTTCGACGCGGACTTCCATCGTCTTCGAACGCTTCAGGAGAAGGGTTTGCGTGGCGAGGACATGCTCGACCTCGCTCGTGCCGATACCGAAGGCGAGCGCGCCGAGGCCGCCGTGGCAGGCGGTGTGGCTATCGCCGCAGACGATGGTGGCGCCGGGGAGCGAGAAGCCCTGTTCCGGCCCGACGACGTGGACGATGCCCTGTTCCGCATCGGCATCGCCGATATAGCGAATGCCGAAGGCGGGTGCGTTGGCTTCCAAGGCTTCGAGCTGGGCCGCGCTTTCGCGGTCGGCGATGGGGACGCGCGCGCCCTTGGCATCGCGGCGGATCGTGGTGGGCAGATTGTGATCCGGCACCGCAAGGGTGAGATCGGGGCGGCGCACCTTGCGGCCGGCCAGACGCAGCGCCTCGAATGCCTGCGGGCTCGTCACTTCATGGACAAGGTGGCGGTCGATATAGACGAGGCTGGTGCCATCGTCGCGATCCTCGACGACGTGGGCGGCCCAGATCTTTTCGTAAAGCGTGCGCGGTGCGGAGGTGCTGGTCATGCCGCGCCGGTTAAGCCCGCGCGGGCCGCATATCAAGCGCCAATGGCGGATCTGAGGGGCAGGTAGGCGGCGTGCCCCCTGCCCCCCAAGTCCACCCGGCGGCGATCAGAGAAGATCCAGGCCGGTGTGGAACGGTTCGGAGACGGCGTAGTGGACCGGCGTGTGGTCGATCTCGGGCTCCGGCGCGGCAGCGTGCCATTCGACGCCGCGTTCGTAGGGAAGCGGATCGCCATGGCGGCCCGGACCATCGAGAACGCCGGTAGAGGAGGCGTAGATAACCGGATCGGACGGATCGAGCGTGTAGATCACGTCGGTCGGGATATCGGTGCCGCTATCGGTTGCGGTGCCGCCCGTCGACGAATCGGAGCCGGCGTCCTCGGCCTTGTAGACCGGGTGATCGAGCCAGAAGATGATGCCGCCATAAGGGTTTGCATCGGTGGCGGTGCCGTCCGTCGTGGTGGTGCCGTCGGTAGCGGTGCCGTCCGTGGCGGTGCCGTCCGTGTGGGCGGGATCGACAACCGGAACGACCAGACCGCCGAAAGTCTCCGCATCGGCGGGGACATCGGTGCCAGCGCCATCGGTGGGAGTGCCATCCGTATGGGCAGGATCAACGACCGGATCAGCCGTGGCGCCGAAGGTCTCCGCATCGGCAGGAACATCGGTGGCGGCACCATCGGCGGGAGTGCCATCCGTGTGGGCAGGGTCGACGACCGGATCCGCCGTGGCGCCGAAGGTCTGCGCATCGGCGGGGACATCGGTACCAGCGCCATCGGTGGGAGTGCCATCCGTGTGGGCAGGGTCAACGACCGGATCGGCCGGAGCTCCGAAGGTCTGCGCATCGGCCGGGACATCGGTGGGAAGCGGCTCGGCAATCGCGATCGGGCCCAACTCGACGGATGCCAATTCAAAGGGGGCGATTTCGATGGGATCGATCGCGATCACCACATTGTCCGCCGGCACCTGTTCAATTTGTACGGCCACGTCATTTCCCCCGAGACTCATTGCGCTCTCCGCTGCAAGTATTTCTTAACCATATTCATGACAGCTTTAATTCGATTCGGCTGTATTATCCGGATCGGACCTAATTACTATCACCGGAAGCACTTATTCATTGGCCGCCTGAACGCCTTGTGAACGATCCGTTCAGGAACCCGGCCCGATGGTGCCAGCGCTCTCGCATGGGCGGCGCGATTGGGCTAAGACGCAAGACATGATCCAGTTTCTCATCGTGTTCGCCACTGTCTGGGCGATGGAATTCATTGCCTGGTCGAGCCACAAGTACGTGATGCACGGCTTCGGCTGGGCCTGGCACCGCGACCATCACGAACCACACGACGGCTTCCTCGAGCGCAACGACCTCTACGCCGTGGTCGGCGCGGCGATGTCGATCAGCGGGTTCATGATCGGCAGCCCGCTGATCGCGGGGGTCTATGCCTGGTGGCCGGCGACGTGGATCGGCGTGGGCGTGCTGATCTACGGGATCATCTATACGCTGATCCATGATGGTCTCGTCCACCAGCGCTGGTTCAAGTATGTGCCGCGCAAGGGCTACTTCAAGCGGGTGGTGCAGGCACACAAGCTGCACCATGCGACCATCGGCAAGGAAGGCGGGGTGAGCTTCGGCTTCATCATCGCGCTCGATCCGGCCAAGCTGAAGCAGAAGCTGAAGGCGCAGCGCGAGGCAGGGATCGCGGTGATCCGCGACGCGGTGGACTGAGGCGCTTCTCTTATCGCGTCATTGCAAGCATAGCGAAACAACGACGAAGGCCGGAGTTCGGCCCGCCGCTATTCGTTCCGCGTCCAGATCCAGCTGCCGGAGAGGGCCATCACGGTGAGCGGGATCAGCACCCATGGCCAGCCGGCGGTGAAGCCGGTAACCGCGACCGAGACGCCCATCGCGATCAGCGCGGCCCATTTGGCGCGGCGGGGGATCGCGCGGCGCTGGCGCCAATCGCGCAGCAGCGGGCCATAGGTCGGGTGATCGAGCAGGCGCTGCTCCCATGCCGGATTGCCGCGCGCGAAGCAGAACAGCGCGAGGAGCAGGAAGGGCACGGTGGGCAGGAGCGGCAGGAGCGCGCCCACCGCGCCCAGACCGACGAAGAACAGGCCGGCCGCCGTCCAGAGCCGGCGTTTCATGCTAGCCCGCGATCCGGGCGGCGTGTTCGCGTACGAGGGCGATCATGTTGGGGACGCCTTGCGTGCGGTTCGACGAGAGCTGGTTCTTGAGATCGAAAGGCGCGAGCAGCGCGGCGATATCGGTTTGGGCGACGTCCTGCGCGGGCTGGTCCTGCACCGCGGCGAGAACGAGCGCGACGATGCCCTTGGTGATCGCGGCGTTGCTATCGGCGAGGAAATGCAGGGCATCTCCGTTTCCGGCGACGGGATAGACCCAGACGCTGGCCGAGCAGCCGCGCACGAGCGTGGCGTCTGTCTTGAGCGCCTCGGGCATGGGTTCCAGCTTGCGGCCGAGATCGATCAGCAGGCGGTAGCGTTCGTCCGCGTCGAGGAATTCATATTCTTCAAGGATGTCGTCGAGCTGGCTCATGGGGCGCGGACATAGCGGATTGGGTGCGGTGGGCAAGCGGGCTGGAGGGCTAAAAAGAACCCCTCCGACCCGCCTGCGGCGGGCCACCTCCCCATTTGCACTTCGTGAAAATGGAGAGGACAGAAAAACGTGGCGTCTCCTTCCCTCTCCATTTTTGCGGCACACACAAATGGGGAGGTGGCAGCCCGCAGGGCTGACGGAGGGGTTCTTTCAGAGATCGACGCCCGCCGCGATGGCTTCGAGCTTGCGCAGGCGTTCCTTGATATCGCTGAGATCAATCAGGCCGAGCACGTGGTTGCCGGCATCGGCGGAGCGCACCGCTTCGGCGCGCTTCAGATCGAGCCAGCCGTTCCACGCGGTGAGCGCGGTGCGGGCGAGGATCGCGATGGCCACCAGCGCGGCGACGGCGAGAACGGTTGCGGTTGTGAAAGGCATGGCAGGTTCCTTTCGAGCGGGATCAATGTTCGCGCAGGGCTTCGATATCCTGCGCGAGGCGGCTGGCATCGCGGCCATCGGTGAGGATGCGTTCGAGCACTTCGACGCGCTTCCTCAGTTCGACGACCTCGCGTTCGAGCGCGGGGTTGGCTTGGCGGGCCTGCATGGCCTCGCGCAGTTCGCTCACCGGGTGGCCGAGGCCGGCCTCGTAGCGGGCGCTGCGCATTCTGGCCCAGGTGAGGATCGCGACGATCGCGACAATGGCGCTCCAGAAGCTCATGGATCAGTCCTTGGATCTTGGGGTTCGGTGGGCGGGTTCAGTTGGCGGAGGCGGTGCGCAGGTCTTCGATCTCGTGCGCCAGCGCGGCGGCCTGCTGGCCCTCGCGATCGGTGGCGATGCGTTCGAGGACGCGGACCCGTTGCTCCAGCTTCTGCGCCTGCGCGGCGAAGTGGGCGGCCTGTTCGGCGCTTTCCCGGGCGGCGAGTTCGAGCTTGCGCTCCTTGTGGGCCAGCGTGCGCTTGTAGATTTCGGCGCAGACGTTGAAGATGGTGACGAGACCGATCATCAGCGCGGCAAAGGCAATGGCATCGGCGGCGTTCATTGCTTGGTGCTCCTTGCAGCGTCCGTTGCGCGCCCGGGTTCCCTGAGCGCCTCGATCTGGCTGGCGACGTCGTAGCTCTTGTCGGTGACGATCGCTTCGAGAACGCGGACCCGCTCCTCGAGCGCAGCCGCGCGGGCGGCGGCCTGGGCGTTGGTTTCGGAAAGCGAGCTGGCGCGGATTTCCTCGATCTTGCGCTGGTGCTGGGTCCAGATCGCGATGATCGGGATCGACAGCGCGAGGATCGGGATCAGCAGGGCGAGTGTTCCATTGTCCATCGGTAGTCCCCCCGGAATGGCGCTTAGCGCAGCTTCTCGATTTCAGCCGAGAGGCGCGGATTGCCCGAGACGTAGAACTGCTCGACCTCGGCAAGGCGGCGGTCGATATCGCGGAAGGTGCTGCGCACTTCCCGCGCCGTGCGGGCCGGCGACTGGCGCACGCCCTGCCAGAACTTCTGCTCTTCGCGGTCTGCGTAGAGGCGGGCCGGCTTCTTTTCAGCGAGGAAGCCGAGCGCGAAGTAGATCAGGAACGGCCAGCCCATCGAGAAGGCGAGGACGAGGAAGCCGATGCGGACCCACAGGACGTCGATCCCGGTGTAATCGGCAATCCCGGAGCAGACCCCCATGAACTTGCCATTGACCTTGTCGCGGTAGAAGCGGGTGTGCTGGGGCTGGTTGCTCATTGGGAAGTCCCCCTCTGCTGCGCGACCAGACGGTCCAGTTCGCGCAATTTCTGGTTGTCGCTCTCAAGGTCGGGGCTGATCCGACCGGGGCGGAATTCGGGATTGTCGGCAGCGACGATGCGTTCGACGGTGTCCATGCGTTCATCGAGCCGGCGGGCGAGCTGGTAGAGCTCCTCGAGCAGCGCCTCGTCACCCGAGGTGAGCGTGGCGGCTGTCTTCCACCGGGTGATGTAGTGGAGCACGATCCAGGGCAGGCCGACGAAGATGGCGAAGAGCGCGCCGAGCGGAATGACGATGTCCTCCATGGCTCAACCCTCCTTCTTGTCTGCCGCGCCGAGCGCGCGCTTCATGGCTTCGAGCTCCTCATCGACCTTGTCCTGGCCCGCGAGCGCGGCGATCTCGTCCGCGAGGCTGGCCGGCGGGCCATCGGCGAGGCCGAGCGCATCGGCGCGGCCTTCGGCATAATCGACGCGGCGTTCGAGCTGGTCGAAGCGGGCCAGCGCCTCGTCGACCCGTTCGCTGGTCATCAGCGTGCGCAGGCGGACGCGGTTTTCAGCGCTTTCGAGGCGGGCGGCAATCGCGGTCTGGCGGCTGCGGGCTTCGCGCAGGCGGGTCTGCAGCTTTTCGATATCCGCCTCGTAGGCGCGCATCGAATCGTCGAGCACCTTGATCTCGCCGGCGAGCTGCGCGCCCATATCGGCGGCCTTGTTCTTTTCGACGAGCGCGGCGCGAGCGAGGTCTTCGCGGCCCTTGGAGAGGGCGAGCTGGGCCTTGTCCGCCCAATCGGCCTGGAGCCGGTCGAGCTTCGCCACGTGGCGGGCCATCTCCTTCTGATCGGCGATGGTGCGGGCGGCAGAGGCGCGCACTTCGACGAGGGTTTCCTCCATCTCCATGATGATCATGCGGATCATCTTGGCCGGGTCATCCGCCTTGTCGAGCAGATCGTTGAAGTTGGCGGCGATGATATCGCGGGTGCGGGAGAAGATGCCCATCAGGTTGGCTCCGGTGGCAAAAGGCGTGAATGGCCGTGAGGTCTCGTTGTCGTGCTGGCGTAGCGCACCGAGCTCGATTTCGAAACGGGATTGCGGACGCCCGGCTGCGGAATGCAGGGGCGTATCGGCACCCATCAGGCGAGCTCACCCGTGATCGCGGCGCTGGACGCGACGATCTGGGGCGCGGCAGCCGAAACCGGGCGGGTGGCGACGGCGACGTTGAGCGCCATCATCGCAGCGATGCTGATCAGCGCCGCGCGGCCGAGCTGGGTCGAGAAGAAGCGGGCAGTGTACATCGGTAGTCTCCTGTTGGTCCCCTGTGCGGGGGTTGCCCCATGCTTTGCAGGAGGCGTGCCAAATCACGAAAGGGCCAGAATTCCGCCGTTTTTACGGATCGGCGAATACGCTTATGTGGGGATTATTGCCTAGGCTTGGGAAATTCTGCTAGACCTTGGTACGAGACACGAAGCGGGGCATCTCATGGATCGCGAAGTCCAGTTCATCGGCCAATCGAGCGCCTTCCTCGATGCGGTCGAGCGCGCCAGCCGTGCCGCGCCGATGCGCCGCCCGGTGCTGGTGATCGGCGAGCGCGGGACTGGCAAGGAACTGATCGCAGAACGCCTCCACCGCCTCTCCACCCGGTGGCAGGAACCGCTGGTGACGATGAACTGCGCGGCGCTCCCCGAGACGCTGATCGAGGCGGAACTGTTTGGCCACGAGGCGGGCGCGTTCACCGGGGCGACGCGGGCGCGCGCGGGGCGGTTTGAAGAAGCGAACGGCGGCACGCTGTTCCTCGACGAGCTGGGCACGCTTTCGATGGGCGCGCAGGAGCGGCTGCTGCGCGCGGTGGAATATGGCGAAGTGGCGCGGATCGGCGCGAACAAGCCGATCATGGTCGACGTGCGCATCGTGGCGGCGACCAACGAAAACCTGCCGCGCATGGCCGAGGAAGGACGCTTCCGCCCGGACCTCCTCGACCGGCTGAGCTTCGAGGTGATCACGCTCCCCCCGCTGAGGGTGCGCGAAGGCGATATCGCGGTGCTGGCGGACTATTACGGGCGGCGCATGGCAGCGGAGCTGGACTGGGCGAGCTGGCCGGGCTTTGCCGCGCATGTGGCGCGGGCGATGGAGGACTATGCCTGGCCGGGCAACGTGCGCGAGCTGCGCAACGTGGTGGAGCGCGCGGTCTATCGCTGGGACGATCCGGCCCGCGCGATCGGGCACATCCAGTTCGATCCGTTCGAGAGCCCATGGCGGCCTTCGGGGCTGACGCAGACGAAAGCGGCCCCCTCCGGCGCGGCTGTGGAGCCTCCGGCCCCGGCGGTTCAGCACGATCTGGACGGCGTGAGCGACTTGCGCGGTGCGGTCGAGGCGCACGAGCGGGCGATCCTCGAGCATCACCTCGGGCGCAACCGCTACAACCAGCGGCAGACCGCGAAGGCGCTGGGGCTGACCTATGACCAGCTGCGGCATTGCCTGAAGAAGCACGGGCTGCTGGAGCGGGGCGAAAGCGCCTAGGCCCAGGCACGGAGGGTTTTGCGCCCGCGCCCGAAACACTCTAACGCCGCCAGCGATGCCCCTCACCCGCCTGACCTTGCGCGATTTTCGCAACCATGCCGCGACGCGGCTGGAGGAGACGGGGCGCTTCAACGTGCTGATTGGCGAGAATGGCGCGGGCAAAACCAACGTGCTGGAGGCGATTTCGCTGCTTTCGCCCGGGCGCGGCCTGCGGCGCGCGCAGCCGGCGGAAATGGCGGGACGCGGCGGGGACGGCAGCTTTGCCGTGGCCGCGGAGCTGGAGCATGGCGACGTCTCGCTGGCGACGGCGACCTCGCCTGCCGCGCCCGGACGGCGCACGGTGCGGATTAACGGTGCGGACGGGCCGGCAGCGCGGCTGGGCGAATGGCTTTCGATCACCTGGCTGACCCCGGCGATGGACCGCCTGTTTGCCGAAGGCGCGGGCGCGCGGCGGCGGTTCCTGGATCGGCTGGTGCTGGCGGTGGAGCCGGGGCACGCGCGCACCGCCAGCCGCTATGAAACGGCGCTGCGCGAGCGCAACCGGCTGCTGGAAGGGCCGGGCGAACCCGATCCCCTGTGGCTCGACGGGATCGAGGCGGGGCTCGCCGAAGCCGGAGCGGACATGGCGCGGGCGCGCACCGGGCTGATCGCGGGGCTGGCAGGAGCGCTGGCCGATCTGCCCGAAGCCCCGTTCGCGCGGCCGGCGCTGGCCTATATGGCAGGCGGGCCGGCGGACCGCGACGCGTTGCAGGCCGCCTTGCGCGAAGGGCGGCGGCGCGACCGCGCGGCGGGGCGCACGCTGACGGGTCCGCACCGCGATGATCTGGGCGTCACGCTGGCGGCGAAGGCGGCTCCGGCGGCGGACTGTTCGACCGGCGAGCAGAAGGCCATGCTGATTTCCATCGTGCTCGCCCATGCCGCGCTGACAGCGGGCGCGCGACCGCAAGTGCTGCTGCTCGACGAGATCGCCGCGCACCTCGATCCGCTGCGGCGCGCGGCGCTTTATGAGCGGCTGGACGAGGCGGGCGCGCAAGTGTGGATGACGGGGACCGAACTCGCGCCATTCGAGCCGCTGGGCACCGATGCGGCGGTGTGGCGCGTGGCCGATGGGGCTGTGGTGCGGGGGTAGTGTCGGGGTAGAGCCCTAGCGCGCGGTGGCGGCTTTCAGGGCCTTGGCCACATCATCCTTCGTCGCGGCGACGATCCTGTTCACGCCCTCGGCAGTGGGGTGGATGTGATCGTCGAGCAGGAGCGCGTCGTTGCCGATCACCGCTTGCAGGAAGAAGGGCACGAGCGGGGCTTTGTGCCTGGCGGCGAGCGCGGGGTAGATCGGGTTGAAGGCGCTCACGTAGTCCTTCCCCATGTTGGGCGCGGCGAGCATGCCCGTCAGCATGGCGGGGATATGGCGCTTGTCGAGTTCGGTGAGGATCGCCTCGAGATTGGCGCGGGTTTCGGCGGGCGGCAGGCCGCGCAGCATGTCATTCCCGCCGAGGCCGACGAGGACGAGCGCGGGTTTCACCTTCTGATTGTCGAGCGTGAAGGCCAGCCGCTCGCGCGCGGCGGCGGTGGTATCGCCCGAGACACCGGCGTTCACCACGCGGGCCTTCACGCCCGAGGCATTGAGCGCGGCTTCGAGGCGCGGCGGATAGCCCTCGCCCGGGGCGAGGCGGTAGCCGGCGTAGAGGCTGTCTCCGAAGGCGAGGATGACGGGGGCATCTGCGGGGATCGCGGGCGCGGCGGCGGCGGCCTCGGTCTGGAGCACTTCGGGCGCGGGGGCCGGTTTCGCGCAGGCAGCGAGGGCGGCGAGAAGAAGCAGGGCGAAGCGGCGCATCGGGAGTCCTCAAGGGCTAGGTTGCGAGGTGCAACCTGTTCGTGGCAATAGCGGCAAGTGACTAGTTCCGCCACCGGCTCGCCCTCCCCTGCCCCTCTGATCGACGCGCGCGACCTCATGCTGAGCCTGGGACAGGGCGAGGCGCGGGTGAATGTGCTGCGCGGGGTGAGCCTTGCGGTGATGCCGGGCGAGACCGTGGCGCTGCTGGGGCCATCGGGTTCGGGCAAGAGCTCGCTGCTGGCGGTCCTAGCGGGGCTGGAGCGTGCCGGGAGCGGCAGCCTGACCGTGGCGGGGCAGGACTTCATGGGACTTTCCGAGGATGCGCTGGCAGCCGCGCGGCGCGGGCGGATCGGGGTGGTGCTGCAGGCGTTCCACTTGCTGCCGACGATGACCGCGCTGGAAAACGTGGCGACGCCGCTGGAGCTGGCGGGGGTGCGGGATGCCGCCCCGGCGGCACGGGCGGCGCTGGAGGCCGTTGGTCTTGCGCACCGCATGGGGCACTATCCGGCGCAGCTTTCAGGCGGCGAGCAGCAGCGCGTGGCGATTGCCCGCGCGCTGGCCCCGCGCCCGGCGCTGGTGTTCGCCGATGAGCCGACCGGAAACCTCGACCATGCCAATGGTGAGGCGGTGGCGGAGCTGTTGTTTGCCCAGGTGGCCGAGGCGGGCGCTACCTTGCTGATGGTGACGCACGATGAGGCCTTGGCCGCCCGCTGCGGCCGGATCGTGCGACTCGAGGATGGGCGGATCATCGCGGACGGCGCGGCGTGAGCCGCTGGGCCCTGGCGTGGCGGCTCGCAAGGCGCGGGCTGGACTGGCGGTTTCGCGGCCTCAGGCTGCTGATCGTGTGTCTGGTGCTGGGGACGGCAGCGCTTGCGGCGATCGGGACGCTGACGGGCGGGATCGGGCGCGAACTGGCCGCCCGCGGGCAGTCCATGTTGGGGGGCGATCTGGAGCTGACCTTGGCCGGGCGCGAAGCGGCGGCGGACGAGCTGGCGGCGATGCGCAGGCTGGGGGCGGTTTCACAAGGCGTGCGCCTGCAAGCCATGGCGCGCCGCGCCGAGAGCGCGGACGATGCGGTGCCGGTCGAGCTGAAGGCGGTCGATGCGCGGTGGCCGCTCTATGGCGCGTTCACCCTCGAGGGCGGACGCAAGGCCGGTGCGCCGCGGGGGATGACCGCGTGGATCGATGCGGGCGTGGGCGACCGGCTGGGCGTGAAAGCAGGTGACCGGCTGAAGATCGGCAATGCCGAACTGGTGATCGGCGGCGTGATCGCGGGCGAGCCGGACCGGCTTTCCGAAGGTTTTGCGCTGGGGCCGACAGTGATCGTGAGCGAGGAGGCGCTTGCCCGGTCGGGGCTGGTGCAGGTCGGCTCGATGGCGCGGTGGAAGTACCGGCTGCGCGTGCCGGCCAAGGCCGATCCGGCGGCGCTGGCGGACGCGTTCAAGGCGCGGTTTGCGCACAGCGGGTTTCAGGTGAAGACGCGCGACAAGGCCTCGCCGGGGCTCGACCGGTTTGTCGAGCGGATGGGGCAGTTTCTGGTGCTGGTGGCGCTCGCCGCGCTGGGGATCGCGGGCATCGGGATTGCGGGGGGCGTATCCTCGTATCTCGAAATGCGGCGGGCCAGCATTGCGACGCTGAAGATCCTCGGCGCGGATGCGGGCGATGTGGTGCGGATCTACCTGCTGCAGATCGCGGCGGCGGCGCTGGCGGCGATCACGCTGGGGCTGGCGCTGGGCGTGGGCATCACGCCGCTGCTGGCGCGGGCGCTGGAAGGGCTGCTGCCGATCCCGCCGGGCTTTACCGTGGACGCGGGCGCGCTGGCGGTGGCGGGAACGTATGGCCTGCTGATCGCGCTGACCTTTGCCGCGCCGCCTTTGCTGGAAGCGCGGCGGGTGCCGGCGATGGCCTTGCTGCGGGCGCGGGTGACGCCGCCGGGGCGCGGCTGGCGGGTCCCGCTGTGGGCGGCGCCGGTGGGCCTTGGGCTGAGCGGGATTGTGGGGCTGGCGGTATTCACATCGCCGCAGCCGTGGTTGGCGGCAGGGTTCCTTGGCGGGGCGGCGGCCGTGTTCGCGCTACTGGCGCTGATCGGGCGAGGCCTTTCGTGGCTGGCGGCGCGATTGCCCCGGCCGAAACGGCCGCTGCTGCGGATGGCGCTGGGCAATCTGCATAGGCCCGGCGCGCAGACATCGGCGCTGGTGGTGGCGCTGGGTTTTGCGCTGGCGGCCTTCGTGCTGCTGGCCGCGGTGCAGACCTCCATCGATGCGAACATCGCCAAGCGCGTGCCCGAGCGGGCGCCGGATTACTTCGTGCTCGATGTGCCGAAGGGCGCGGGGACCGAGACGTTCAAGGCGCTGGTCGCGCGCACCGCGCCCCATGCCGCCGTGCGCATGGTGCCCTCGCTGCGCGGGACGGTGATCGCTTATGGCCCCGAAGGCGCGATGACCGATGTGGCGACGCTGAAGGCGATCCCGGAGGATTCCTGGCTGCTGCGCGGCGACCGGGGGCTGACCTATGCGGACCAAGTGCCGCAGGGCAATGTGCTGACCGCCGGACGCTGGTGGCCACAGGATTACAGCGGCGAGCCGCTGGTGTCGGTCGATGAGGATCAGGCCAAGGCAATCGGGCTGAAAGTGGGCGACAAGCTGCGGATCAGTCTGCTGGGAACAGAGCGCGAAGCACGGGTGGCTTCGCTGAGACGGATCGACTGGTCCTCGTTCGGCTTCAACTACGGCCTCGTCTTCAGCCCCAATGCGCTGGCGGACGCGCCGCACACCTATGCCGCGACGATCACGCTGGCGACGGCGGAGAAACGGCCTGCGGTGCGCCGCGGGATTCTGGCGGGACTGGTCAAAGCGCTGCCGGAAAGCTCGGTGATCGAGGTGGGGCCGGTGCTGGGGCAGGCGCGCACCCTGCTGGGGCAGGTGGGCACCGCGATCTTTGCGGCGGCGAGCGTTGCGGTGCTGGCGGGGCTTGCCGTGCTGGCAGGCGCCATCGCGGCGGCGCGGGCGGCGCGGCAATATGACAGCGTGATCCTGCGCGTGCTGGGGGCGAGCCGGGGGCAATTGCTGGCGCTGCTGGCAGCGGAATATGCGCTGCTCTGCGCGGTTCTGGCGGTGGTCGCGCTGGTCCTGGGCGGGGGGACGGCGTGGCTGGTGATCGTGGAGCTGTTCGAATTCGACTGGGAGCCGGACTGGGGCCGGGTCTTTGCGGTGCTGGGCGCGGGCGTCGGGCTGGTGCTAGTGCTGGCGGTGGCGGGGTCGCTTTCGGTGCTGCGGACGCGGCCGGCGGAGGCGCTGCGGGCGCTTTAGGCTATGCCAAGCATCGTCCTTGCGAGCGCGGATCGTTAGCCGAGCGCGTCGACTGTGGCGGGGTCGCGGGCTTTGGGGCCATAGCGATTGCGGCTTGCGGGAGGCAGCCCGATCATAAAACCCATCGCGTTGTAAATGGCACTCGCGCCATCAAACGCCAGAAACACGACGAAGAGGAACAGGAACGAGCCTGGCAGCTCCGCATCATGGCACCGTCGCACCGCCGTGGCGATGACCGGATAGTGCATGGCAAGGGTCAACAGGACGGCCAGCGCCCCCTTGCCGCCGAACAGGATCACGTAACGGCCTGGAAAGTGCGGCACCGGCACATGCCCCGGATCGAGCGCGAACCAGAGCACCAGATCGACGGCCCACGTGACCAGCAGCACGGCGACGAATTCCTTGCGCCCCGCACAGCCGTAAAGCGACAGCAGCCGACGCAGATGGGATGTGACCTGTTGCATCGGGAAACCGGCCCCTTGTGGTGCCCACGGCACAGAGAGAGCCATGAAACTGCGCGCGAGGCAAGTCTTGCCCGCAGCGCGCCCTTGCCGCAGCGCACAATTACAGGTAAGCGCGCGCCGAAGCCCCGGCCCAACCGCCGGGCACGGCGCGCTGCCTGCGGTCCGCGCCGCACCCGAGATACCAATCGAAAGCGTCTCCATGTCCAATTCCCAGCGCAATATCGCGATCATCGCGCACGTCGACCACGGCAAGACCACGCTGGTGGACCAGCTGTTCCGCCAGTCCGGCACGTTCCGTGACAACCAGCGCGTGGAAGAGCGCGCGATGGATTCGAACGACCTCGAAAAGGAGCGCGGGATCACCATTCTCGCCAAGTGCACCTCGGTCGAATGGAACGGCACGCATATCAACATCGTCGACACCCCAGGCCACGCCGACTTCGGCGGCGAGGTGGAGCGCATCCTCTCGATGGTCGACGGCGTGATCCTGCTGGTGGACAGCTCGGAAGGCGCGATGCCGCAGACCAAGTTCGTGACCGGCAAGGCGCTGGCGCTGGGCCTCAAGCCCATCGTCGTCGTCAACAAGATCGACCGCCCGGACGGCCGCGCGCAGGAAGTGCTCGACGAAGTGTTCGACCTCTTCGTCAGCCTCGATGCCAATGACGAGCAGCTCGAATTCCCGGTGCTCTACGCCTCGGGCCGCAACGGCTACGCCAGCGAGGACCAGGAAGCGCGCGAGGGCACGCTGACCCCGCTGTTCCAGAAGATCGTCGACCACGTGCCGCCGCCGGCCGCCGATGTCGACGGACCGTTCAAGTTCCTCGTGACGCTGCTGGACCGCGACAACTTCCTCGGCCGCATCCTGACCGGCAAGGTCCAGTCGGGTACGGTCAAGGTGAACTCGCCGATCCACGCACTCGACCGCGACGGCAAGATCGTCGAGACGGGCCGCGCCTCAAAGCTGATGGCGTTCCGCGGCCTCGAGCGCGTGCCGGTGGACGAAGCCAAGGCGGGCGACATCATCTCGATCGCCGGGCTCACCGCCGCGACGGTGGCCAACACCATCGCCGATCCCAGCGTGACCGAGCCGCTCTATGCGCAGCCGATCGACCCGCCGACGCTCTCGATGCGCTTTGCGGTGAACGATTCGCCGATGGCGGGCCGCGAGGGCACCAAGGTGACCAGCCGCATGATCCGCGACCGACTGGAGCGCGAGGCCGAATCGAACGTGGCGATCCGCGTGACCGAGAGCGCCGACAAGGACAGCTTCGAAGTGGCCGGCCGCGGCGAATTGCAGCTGGGCGTGCTCATCGAGACGATGCGCCGCGAAGGCTTCGAGCTGGGCATCAGCCGCCCGCGCGTGCTGTTTGGCGAGGACGAGACCGGCGGCCGCACCGAGCCGTATGAAACGGTGGTGATCGACGTGGACGACGAGTTCGCCGGCACCGTCGTCGAGAAGATGGCGACCCGCAAGGGCGAGATGACCGACATGCGCCCCTCGGGCGGCGGCAAGACGCGCATCACCTTCTCGGCCCCTTCGCGCGGCCTCATCGGCTATCACGGCGAGTTCCTTTCGGACACGCGCGGCACGGGCATCATGAACCGCCTGTTCGAGAAGTACGGCCCCTACAAGGGCCGCATCGAAGGCCGGAAGAACGGCGTGCTGATCTCGAACGGCACGGGCGAGGCCGTTGCCTACGCGCTGGGGCCCTTGGAAGAGCGCGGCATCCTGTTCGTGGGCGTGGGCACGCCGCTCTATGAAGGCATGATCATCGGCGAGAACGCGAAGCCGGAAGACCTCGAGGTCAACCCGATGAAGTCGAAGCAGCTGACGAACTTCCGTTCGACCGGCAAGGACGACGCGATCCGCCTGACCCCGCCGAAGATCATGACGCTGGAACAGGCCATCGCCTATATCGACGAAGACGAAATGGTCGAAGTGACGCCGAAGTCGATCCGCTTGCGCAAGGCGCTGCTGGATCCGCACGAGCGCAAGAAGGCCGGCCGGAAGAAGGAAGCCGCGTAAGCGCTGCCTTTTGGCAACGAGACAGAGAGGGCGGTCCGGCGAGGGCCGCCCTTTTTGTTTGGACGCAGGACGCGGGGCCTCGGGTCAAGCCAGGGGTGCCGATGAGCAGATCAATCGTTCAGCAAAAAAGCCTTAAACCTGAACAAACGCTGCAAGCCTCATCCCGTATGCGTTCAGCCAGCGGGGCCTAGATCGGACTTCGACGGCAGCGAATCGTGATCGGGGGGTTCCGATCCATCTCGCTCCGCTGGAGACGAGAGATGTTCACCTTTGCGAAGAAGGCCACGCTTGCCCTTGCCCTTGGCGCCACGGCGCTCGCCAGTGCCACACCAGCCATGGCCGATCCCTATTACGGCGGCGGGTATGGCAGCTATCGCCATCACGGGCGCGGCGGCGACGGCACCGGAGCGGCGATTGCGGGCGGGATCATCGGGCTGGCGCTGGGGGCCATCATTGCCTCGGCGGCGAACAGCAATCACAACCGGGATCGCTACGACAGCCGCTATCGGGGCCAGTATCAGCAGCCCTATCGGGGTCAGCCGACCTGGCAGGGCGCGCAGAACGGCGATCCCTATGACCAGCGCTATCAAGGCGGCCAGCCAGGCTACAGCCGCGATGGCTATCCCGAGACGCAGGACGGCTATTACGACCGGCGCGGCTATCGCGATCCGGACGGATACCAGGGCGATTACCGGGGCAACTGACCGCAGCTTTGGGGCGGCGCGCCGCATCGGGCGCGCCGCTTCAGGATCGGTTCAAAGCGCGCGGCGCTTTCTGCAAAGATCGCGCCGACACGCATCACACAGGCACAGGAGACGGGCCATGAAGCTCTGGAAGACAGCAACGACCGCCATCGCGCTGGCTGCAGGCAGCCTCGCTCTCGCGGCTCCGGCCGAAGCGCACGGCGACCGCGCCGGGATCGCGATCGGCGCGGGCATCGTGGGCCTCGCCATCGGGGCCGCAATCGCATCGGACCACAACGACAGCGATGTCTACGTCCGCTACGACAACCGGCCCCGCTATTACGGCGGGTATTATCAGGCCTATCCGGCCTACCCGGTCTACCGCCCTTACCCGGCGTATCGCAGCTATCCCGCCTGGCGCGGCTATGATCCGCGCTATGACGAGGGCCGCCGGTGGCGCGAACACGAACGCTGGGAAGATCACGAACGCTGGGAGCATCGAGGCGGCTGGCGCGGCTGGTAACATCCAACTGCCTCCGGGGTCCGGTCGCACCCCGGCCGCTTCGACAACCCTGCCCGCACCGGTCCTGTGCGCGCCCCTTGGCCCGCGCATGACCGGTGCGCCTTTCTTATGGGGGCAAAAGCCACTATGGCCCCGCGGATGACTGCCACCCCGGAAACCGCCATCGGCGAAACCGCACCCGTCGATGCGCCGCTCAAGGGCCTGCGCGTGGCGCTGCTCAGCGGCAACTACAACTATGTGCGTGACGGGGCGAACCAGGCGCTGAACCGGCTGGTGGGCTATCTCCAGCGGCAGGGCGCGCAAGTTCACGTCTATGCGCCCAAGGTGCGCAAGCCCGCGTTCCCCTCGATGGGCAAGCTGGTGGGGCTGCCCTCGTTTGCGGTGCCGGGGCGCGCGGAGTATCGCATTCCCTTCGCGCTGGGCCGCAAGGCGCGTGCCGACCTCAAGGCGTTCCAGCCCAATGTGGTCCACGTCTCCTCGCCCGATCCGGCCGCGCACCGCGCGGTGAGCTGGGCGCGCAGCCGCGGCCTGCCGGTGCTGGCGAGCGTGCACACCCGCTTCGATACGTATCCGCGCTATTACAACATGGCCTGGATCGAGCCCTTGCTGACCGCGCTGCTGCGCCGGTTCTACCGCCGCTGCGATGCGCTGGTCGCGCCTTCGGAATCGATGGCGCAAGTGCTGCGCGAGGAGCGGATGAACTATGACATCTCGCTGTGGTCGCGCGGGGTGGACCGGACGATCTTCAACCCCGGCCGGCGCGATCCGGAATGGCGGCGCGGCCTTGGCATTGCCGACGACGAGGTGGTGATCGGCTTCCTCGGCAGGCTGGTGATGGAAAAGGGGCTCGACGTGTTTTCCGACACGATCGACGAACTGGTCCGCAAGAGCGCGGCTACCGGGATGCGCCACCGGGTGATGGTGGTGGGTGAAGGCCCCGCGCGCGCCTGGTTCGAGGCGCGGCTGCCGGGCGCGGTGTTCACCGGTTTTCAGGGCGGTAAGGATCTGGGCCGCGCGGTCGCGGCGATGGATGTGTTGTTCAACCCCTCGATCACCGAGACCTTCGGCAACGTGACGCTGGAGGCGATGGCCTGCGGCGTGCCGGTGGTGGCAGCGGCGGCGACGGGAAGCCAGAGCCTGGTTTCGGACGGGGTTTCGGGCCGCCTGATCGCGCCGGGCGCGCTGAACCAGTTTGCCGAGGCACTGCGCGCCTATGTCGAGGACGGCGACCTGCGCGCGCGCCACGGCGCGGCGGGCGAGAAGCGGTCACTCGATTTCAGCTGGGACGCGATCAATCAGGCCGTGGCGGACACTTACCTGCGGCTGATCCGGCAGAAGGACGCGCTCAAGCGGCGCTAGAGCGTTTTCGAACCAGATGGAATCATCTGGTGACTCGGAAAACGCGGGTGAACAAGACTCTAGAGCGATCCGTCCGATGCAATCGGAACGGATCGCTCTAGCGCAGCACGCCCCTGGCGGCCATGCTGCGCGCATAGATCAGGAAGAACACGAGGGCGCTCCAGATCGTGAGGACAAGCCCTGCTGGCGCGGGCTGCGGCGGGTGGAGCCAGAACGCCTGCGTGAGCTGGCTAACGGCAAGGCCGAGCAGCGAGAGCGCGAAGGCGGGCGCAGCCTGCTTCGAGCGGGTGATGAGGAGCAATGAGCCGAGCAGCGAGCCCCAGACGCCGAGCGCCCAGAATGCGGTGAGCCAGGCAGGCAGCGCGGCCATGTAGGCGGCGCTTTCGGCGTTCATCCCGTTGGCGGCGAAATAGCTGGCCGGGGAGAGCTTCGACATCAGGTAGTCGTAGCAGCCGAACAGGTTCCACAAAAGGCTGAGCACAGCGACGATCCAGAAGGATGCAGGGGCCTTGGGTCTCGCGTTCAGGGGCATGGCTTTATCCTCTCCGGCGCAGGGGCAAGTCTACGCCGGAGAGGGCTGGCTGGCAATCAGCCATCCAGATCGGACCATTCCCACGCCAGCGTCTCGCGGAAGGCGAAGCGGTCGATGTGGCGCTCGACCGCACCTTTCAGGCCGTCGCGCTGGCCGGGCTCGCTGGCGGCGATATGGCATTCGAGCGTTTCGGGGTGCGCGGTGAAGGTGACCACCGCGTCCCCCGCCCACGCAGCGCCGCGTGCGTCGCGTGGGAAGGTGACGGTGCCCTGCTGCGCATCGAAGGTGACGGCGAGGTTGTGTTCCCAGTGCTTGCAGACCTGCTGGAGGTACTTGCTGGCATGGCTGGTGGCGACGTGGGCGACAGAGCTGCTCATTGCGGGGTTCCCATGCGTTCGATCTTGCGCGCTGCTTCGTCGAGAATGTCGGCGATCTGGTGGGCGGTGGCCTCGTCGACCCCGCCAAACGCCTTCTGGCGCAGCGCGAGCATGAGGTTGGCGACCGCCCGGCGCAAGGGCGGGCTGCCGCTGCGGCCTTCGGCCTCCTGCCGGGCCTTGCCGAAATCGCCGAGGCGCTGGACGACGGCCTTGGCCTCGTCCAGCCGGGGGGCGAGTTCGGCGCGGCCGGCATCGGTCATGGTGAAGGCCTTGCGGGCGCCTTCGCCCGGAACCTCGGTAATCATGCCTTCGTCCACCAGCAGCTGGAGCGTGGGATAGACCACGCCGGGGCTGGGCGCGTAGGCGCCGGCGGCGAGTTCCTCGATCGCCTTGATCAGTTCGTAGCCGTGGCGGTCCTGCTCATCGAGGAGGAGCAGGAGGAGGAGGCGCAGTTCGCCGGGGGCAAACATGCGGCCGCCCCTGCCTCCAGATCGGCCGCCGCCGTGGCGGCCGCGTCGTCCGCCGAAGCCGGGGCCTTCATCGTCCCAGTCCTCGCCGCCGCCCCAGCCGCCGCCGAAACCGCCGCCGCCGAAACCGCCGCCGCCGAAACCGCCGCCGCGGTGGCCCCAGCCCCCGAAGCCGCGCGCCATCATTTTCAGGGCGATGTGATGTTTGAAGCCATGTCCGTGGCCGTGTCTGTGGAGTCGCATTGTATATCCTTGATGCTTCATGATGGCTCTAAGATATATCTTTATAAGCTCTTTGCAAGAGGGTGGGTGGGAGTTTCTGGTTGTCGGGGGGCTGAAAGACGCCAAACCCCGGATCAAGTCCGGGGTGACGGGGAAGGCCTGCGTTGGTAGTGCCGGAGTCGAATGTCCGATCTCTTTGCCCCTGCCCCTGCCGAAACGCCGCGTGGAACCGCCGCCGATGATGCGCCGCTGGCCGAGCGGCTGCGTCCGGCCAATCTGGGTGAGGTCGTGGGCCAGGACCACCTGACCGGGCCCGATGGCGCGATCGGGCGGATGGTGGCGGCGGGCAAGCTCTCCTCGATCATCCTGTGGGGGCCGCCGGGGACGGGCAAGACGACCATCGCCCGGCTGCTCGCCGATGCGGTGGGCTTGCGCTATGTGGCGATCAGCGCGGTGTTTTCCGGCGTGGCGGACCTCAAGAAGGCCTTTGCCGAGGCGGAAGGCATGGCCCAGATAGGGCGCAAGACACTGCTGTTCGTGGACGAGATCCACCGCTTCAACCGCGCGCAGCAGGACGGGTTTCTGCCCTATGTGGAAAAGGGGACCGTCACGCTGGTCGGCGCGACGACCGAGAACCCGAGCTTTGCGCTGAACGCGGCGCTGCTGAGCCGGGCGCAAGTGCTGATCCTGCACCGGCTGGACGCGGATGCGCTGGGATCGCTGCTGGCGCGGGCGGAAGAGCTGACCGGCCTGAGGCTCCCCCTCACCCCGCCGGCGCGCGAGGCGCTGATCGCCTCGGCCGATGGTGACGGGCGGTTTCTGCTGGGGCAAGCCGAAACGCTGTTCGATGTCTCGCTCCCCGCGCCGCTGGGGCCGGAGGAGCTGGCGAAATTCCTGATGCGGCGCGTGGCGGTCTACGACAAGGACCGCGACGGGCACTACAACCTGATTTCGGCGCTCCACAAGGCCCTGCGCGGATCGGACCCGCAGGCCGCGCTCTATTACATGGCGCGGATGCTGACGGCGGGGGAAGAGCCGCTCTACGTGCTGCGGCGACTGGTTCGCTTTGCCAGCGAGGACATCGGCCTCGCCGATCCGCAAGCGCTGGTGCAGTGCCTCGCGGCGAAGGATGCCTACCAGTTCCTCGGCTCGCCGGAGGGGGAACTCGCCATCGTGCAGGCCTGCCTTTACCTTGCGACCGCGCCCAAATCGAACGCGGCCTATGCGGCGCAAAAGGCGGCCTTTGCGAGCGCGCGGGAAACGGGATCGCTGCCGCCCCCGGCGCATATCCTCAATGCCCCGACCAAGCTGATGAAGGAGATCGGCTATGGCGAAGGTTATGCCTATGACCATGAGGCCGAGGACGGCTTTTCCGGCGCGGATTATTGGCCGGAGGGGATGCGCGCGCAGGCGTTCTACAAGCCGGTCGAGCGCGGGTTCGAGCGCGAGATCGTGAAGCGGCTGGAGTGGTGGGACAAGAAGCGGCGCGAGCGGCGGGGGGAATGACGCCGGGTCGCTTTCGGCACTTCGCAGCCATCGACTGGTCCGGCGCGGCGGGGGAGCGGCACCGGGGGATTGCGCTGGCGATCTGCGAGGAGGGCAAGGCTGCACCGCAGCTGGTGCGGCCCGGGCATCGCTGGTCGCGCAGCGAGGTTCTGGCATGGCTGTTGGACGAATTGCCGGCGGGGACACTGGTGGGGATGGATCTGGGAATCTCCCTCGCCTTTGCCGACAGGCAAGCGTTCTTTCCGGGGTGGGCCCAAAGCCCTGTCGATGCCAAGGCCCTGTGGGCGCTCATCGATGCGGTGTGCGAGGCCGAGCCGCACCTGTCGGTGGGCGCGTTTGTCGATCATCCTGAAGCGAGTGCGCATTTCCGGCGGCATGGCGGGCGCGAAGGCGCGGCATTCGGAGGCGGAAGAGGGCGGTTCCGGGTGACCGAACTGGCGCAGCAACGGATGGGCTGCACGCCCTATTCGAACTTCAATCTGGTCGGTGCGGCGCAAGTGGGCAAATCGAGCCTCTCGGGCATGCGCGTGCTGCACCGGCTTGCGGGGCGGTTGCCGGTCTGGCCGGTGGATGCGCTGCCAGGCGCGGGCTCGGTGATCTGCGAGATCTACACGACGATTGCGGCGATGGCGGCCGGGCGCAGCGCCGGCCGCTCCAAGATCAGGGACGGCGCGGAGCTTGATGCGGCGCTGGCGCGGCTGGGAAGCGCGCCGGTGGGGCTGATAGGTGCGGTCGATGATCATACCAGCGACGCGCTGGTGACCGCCGCATGGCTGCGCACGGTGGCGCACGATCCGGCGCTGTGGGCACCGGCGGGGCTGACCGAAACGATTGCCCGCACCGAGGGCTGGACCTTCGGGGCCACCTGACGCTAAGGAGGCCGCCAACGCCGGCTTAGCTCAGTTGGTAGAGCACCTGATTTGTAATCAGGGGGCCACGGGTTCAAATCCTGTAGCCGGCACCATTCCCCTCAGCGCTGACGAACCCGTGGTGCCCTCGCTTCGCTGCGCCGCAAGCGGCTCCGCTGGGGGTTCGAATCCTGTAGCCGGCACCATTCCCCTCGGCGCTGACGAACCCGTGGTGCCCTCGCTTCGCTGCGCCGCAAGCGGCTCCGCTGGGGGTTCGAATCCTGTAGCCGGCACCACTTTCTTATCAGACGATGCCTGCCCCCCGCCCGACAGCCTTGCGTTCCTGCGCCTTGCGGCTGCGGTACTGGCTGAGACGATAGGCTTCGAGGACATCGATCGCGCCGCCCGCTTCCAGGCGCGCCATCGCGAGGATCGGCGCGACATCGGTGTTGTAGGCGCGGCGCAGCGTCTGGAAGGCCATCATCGTGTCGTTGGCTTCCTGCGCGCCATGGAGCGCGTCGCGGTCCACCAAGGCGGCCTTGGCGTAGCACTGGGCGATGGTTTCCGCCGAAGACAGCATCGATTCGATGGGATCGGTGACGTTGTGCGACTGGTCGATCATGTAGCTGGGGTTGAACCCCTCACGCGGATTGAGCTCCGCCTCGGCCAGTTCGTTGAACACGAGGAACAGCTGGTGCGGGTTGATCGAGCCTGAATCGAGGTCGTCGTCGCCGTACTTGCTGTCGTTGAAGTGGAAGCCGCCCAATTTGCCGAAGCGGTGGAGCCGGGCGACGATCTGTTCGATGTTCACGTTCGGCGCGTGGTGGCCCAGATCGACAAGGCACTTGGCCTTGGGGCCGAGTTCCTGCGCGGCGAGGATCGAGGAGCCCCAGTCGCTGATCACGGTGGAGTAGAACGCAGGCTCGAACATCTTGTGTTCCAGCAACATGCGCCAGTCATCCGGCAGCGCGGCGTAGACTTGCGATGCGGCTTCGAGATAGCGGTCGAGGCTGCGGCCAAGATCCTGCTGGCCGGGGAAATTGGTGCCATCGCCAACCCAGACGGTAATGTCCTTCGAGCCCAGCTGGCGGCCGATCTCGATGCATTCGATATTGTGGTCGACCGCCTGCGCGCGCGTTGCGGCATCCTGCGCGGCGAGCGAGCCGTTGGCATACGTGTGCGCCTGCCCGGGCTGATCCTGGAATGTGTTGGAATTGACCGCATCGAAGCCGAGGCCGAGGGCGGCGGCTTCCTCACGCAGGGCCTTGTAGTCGCTGACCTTGTCCCACGGGAAGTGCGGCGACACGCGCGGGGTGGTGCGGCCGAGCTGCTGGATGACGGCGCAGTCCTCCAGCTTTTCGTGGATGTTGGTGGGCTCGCCAGGGATCGGGAACTTGGCGAACCGCGTGCCGCCACGGCCCGCGCCCCACGAGGGGACGGCAACAGAGAAGCCGGCGACTTTTGCCTTGACCGCATCGATATCGATCCCGGCGCGGGCGAGCTTGCGGCCAAGCGCGCCGTAATCGTCTTCGAGCGCTTCGAGGTGGACGGCGTTGCGGTCCGCGATGAGGTCGGCGGAAATGGGCAGCTGTGTCATTGTTATTCCTCTCCCCTTCCCGCCTAGCGGGTGAACGCCTGCACGTTGCCCGCGTCAACATTGATCATGTTGCCGGTGGACTTGGCAGAGAGATCGGAAGCGAGCCATGCGGCGGCCTCCGCGATGTCTTCGGGGAGGACGTCGCGCTTGAGCATCGAGCGGTTGCGGTAGTGGGCTTCGAGTTCCTCGCCCGCATCGACCTTGTTGGCGGCGGCGCGTTCCTTGCGCCAATCGCCGTCCCAGATGCGGCTGCCGCGGATCACGGCATCGGGGTTCACGATGTTGACGCGGATGCCATCGGGCGCGCCTTCGAGCGCGAGGCAGCGGGCGAGATGGTTGGCGGCGGCCTTGGCCGAGGCATAGGCGGAGGCCCCTGCTGCGGCGGCAAGGGCATTCTTGGAGCCGATGAACACGACCGACGTCCCGCCCTGCTCCTTCATGCGCTTGAGCAGCGGCCATGCGGCGCGGGCGGTAAGGAAATAGCCCTGTGCAAGGACATCGTGGTTGCGGTGCCAGAGGCTCAGCGTGGTTTCCTCGATGGTGGCGGAGCTGGCGATCCCGGCATTGGCAACGAGCATGTCGAGCCCGCCGAATTCGCGCGCGCAAGCGGCGAAGGCGGCGGCGACGGCGGCTTCATCGGTAACATCGCACGTGGCGGCGCGGATCACGTCCTTGCCGAACTGCTGCGCGAGGCCCGCGCGGGTTTCTTCGAGCGCATCGGCATCGCGATCGGCGAGGAGGACGCAGGCGCCTTCCTTCAGCAGGCGGACCGCAGTGGCGGCGCCGATGCCCCCGGCCCCGCCGGTGACCAGCGCGATGCGGCCGACCATGGGTTTTGGCGCGGGCATGCGCTGGAGCTTGGCTTCCTCGAGCAGCCAGTACTCGATGTCGAAGGCTTCCTGCTCATCAAGCGCGATGTAGTCGCCGATGGCCTCGGCGCCGCGCATCACGTTGATGGCGTTGCCGTAGAACTCGCCGGCGAGGCGGGCGGTGGTCTTGTCAGTCGCGAAGGTGATCCGGCCCACACCGGGGACGAGCACGACGACCGGGTTGGGATCGCGCATGGCGGGGGAATTGGCGCGTTTGCAGCGCTCGTAATAGGCGGCGTAGAGCGCGCGGTAGTCCGCCAGTTGCTGCGCGAGGTAGGCGTCATCCGTCAGGCGCGCGGGATCGAGCGTGAGCGGCGCGATCTTGGTGCGCAGGAAGTGATCGGGGCACGAGGTGCCCAGCGCGGCGAGGCGCTGGAAATCGGCGCTGCCGGTGAATTCAAGCGCTTCGGCATCGTCGGAGAAGTGGCCCAGCTTGCGGCGGGCGCCGGTCATCAGCCCGCGCAGGCGGGGCATGAGATCGGCGGCGATGGCCGCGCGGTCCGGGTTCGGGGCGACGATCTGGCCGCCGAATGCGGGCTTTCCGGCCATTGCGGCGTTGAGATGGCGCGCGGCATCGGCGATCAGGCTGATGGTGTGTTCGTAGCAAGCCTTGGCGCTGTCTGCCCAGCAGATGATGCCGTGGCCGGCAAGCATAACGCCCTTAACCTGAGGGTTCGCGCGGACATAATCGCGCAGCATGACGCCGAGCGTGTAGCCGGGGCGCTTCCAGGGGAGCCAGCCGATGGTGCCCCCCCAGATGGCCCGCGTCGCCGCCTCGCCGCCCGAGCTGGCGGCGAGCGCGATGATCGCATCGGGGTGGACGTGATCGACATGCGCGAAGGGCAGCAGCGAGTGCAGCGGGGTGTCGATCGAGGCGGCGCGGCCATTGAGGTTGAAGGTGCAGTGGGGGAGGTAGCCGACCATCGTGTCGTCGTCATCGGGCCCGGAATAGTGCGCTTCGAGTCCGAGCAGCTTTTCCTGATAGAGCGTCGAGAAGCCATCGAGCTTCATCGAGCCGATATCGCCGCCCGAGCCCTTGACCCAGAGCACGGGGACCGCTTCGCCGGTGAGCGGATCGATGCCGGTGAGCTTGGCCGAGGTGTTGCCCCCGCCGAAATTGGTGACGGTGAGATCGCTGCCGAGAAGGTTCGAACGGTAGAGCAGCAATTCCGCAGGGCTGAGGCTGGCGGCATGCGCATCATCCCAGCGGCTGGTGGGCACGGCGAAGGGAATGGCGGAAGCTACAGGCGTATGGGCGTTCATGGCATCCTTCCGGCGTCAGCGATGGGCTGCGCTTGGTGGACTCGCTAACATTTCCACTGGAAACGATCAATATTGATTGATAATGATCGTTTCAGAACAAGGGAGACGGGCGCTGAACGACGGCGCATTCATCGTGATCGATATGGGCAAGAGCCTGAGCAAGGTCTCGCTGTGGGACCGGGCCGGGCGGCGGCTCGACGTGCGTGCGCGGCCCAATGCGGTGGGCGGCGGCCGTCTCGATGTGGTGGGAATCGCGGCGTGGCTGGTCGAGGCGCTGGGGGCATGGTCAGCGCATCCGGTGGAGGCGATCGTGCCGGTGGGGCACGGCGCGGGCGCGGCGGCGCTGCGGGATGGCGCACTCGCCTTTGCGCCGCTGGACTACGAGGCGGCGATCCCGGCAGATGTGATGGAACGCTACCGTGCGGCGCGCGATCCCTTTGGGGTGACGGGCTCCCCCGCCCTGCCCCATGGGCTGAACCTGGGCGCGCAAGTGTGGTGGCTGGCCGAACAGGCCGCGCTCGAGCGCACGACCTTGCTGCCCTGGGCGCAATATTGGGCGTGGTACCTCAGCGGCGTTGCGGTAAGCGAGGTCAGCTCGCTCGGTTGCCATACCGATCTGTGGGTCCCGGCGGCGGCGACGTATTCGCCGCTGGCCACGCGGATGGGCTGGGCGGAGCGGTTCGCTCCGCTGGCCCATGCCAGGGATGTGATCGACACGCTGCGGCCGGACATCGCGGCGGCGACGGGGCTTTCGGCGCAAGTGAAAGTGCTGGCCGGGATCCATGATTCGAACGCGGCGCTGCACGGCGCGCGCGGGTTTGGCGACGTGGCCGATCATGAGGCGACGGTGCTTTCTACGGGAACATGGTTCGTGGCCATGCGGCGGGCCAAGAGCGCCGCGCCGGTGCTGCCGGAAGGGCGCGATTGCCTCGTCAATGTCGATGTCGACGCTCGCGCGGTGCCTTCAGCGCGGTTCATGGGCGGGCGCGAGATCGAGATGGCCAGCGGGGGCCAACCCGTAGATAATCCTGCGGAGCAGGCAGCCCTGCTGGCGGCGGCGGCGGCCTCGCTGGCGAGTGGCGCGATGCTGCTGCCGACCCTGGCGCCGGGCTGCGGGCCGTTTCCGGATTGCACGGCGCGCTGGATCGGAGAGCCGCAGGACAGGCGGGCGGCGGCGTGTCTTTATGCCGCACTGATAGCCGATGCGGCGCTCGATCTCATCGGCGCGCGCGAGACGCTGCTGGTCGAGGGACGTTTTGCCAGTGCGGAGGTCTTCGTGCGGGCGCTGGCGGCGCTGCGGCCGGACAGCCGCGTGCTGGTGGCGGACGGGCCGGCAGACGCCGCCTACGGCGCGTTGCGGCTGATCGAGCCGGGGCTGGCGCCTGCCGCGCGGTTGCGGCAGGTGGAGCCGCTGGCCGGCGATGTGCATACCTATCGCGCGCGCTGGCAAACTGCGCTGGAGACCACGCCGTGATCATTGCCAATATCGCCGATTTCCGCGAGGCCGCGCGCCGCCGTCTGCCGCACTTCCTGTTCGAATATGTCGATGGCGGATCGTACGCAGAGGAGACGCTGCGGCGGAACATCAGCGATCTGGCGGGGATCGCGCTGCGCCAGCGGGTGCTGGCCGATGTGGCGGATATCGATCTATCGGCGGAATTGTTCGGCCGAAGCCTCGCGATGCCGGTCGCGCTCGCGCCCATCGGCCTTGCGGGCATGAACGCGCGGCGGGGCGAGGTTCAAGCGCTGCGCGCGGCGGAGAAGGCGGGCGTGCCGTTCACGCTTTCCACCGTGTCGGTCTGCCCGCTGGGCGAAGTGGCAGGAGCGGCCAGCAAACCCCTCTGGTTCCAGCTCTACATGATCCGCGACCGGGGCCATATGCGTGACCTGCTGGCGCAGGCGCGGGAAGCGCAAGTGAGCACGCTGGTCTTCACCGTGGACATGCCCGTGCCGGGGAGCCGCTACCGCGATGTGCGCTCAGGCCTTGCGGGGGCTTCGGGGCTGCTGGGCGACCTGCGGCGCACGATGCAGGCCGCGATGCGCCCCGGCTGGGCCTGGGATGTCGGCCTCATGGGCCGCCCGCACCATCTCGGCAATATCGCGCCGGTGCTGAAGGGCCGGACGGGGCTGGAGGATTTCTTCGCGTGGATGCGCGCGAACTTCGACCCTTCGATCCATTGGCGCGACCTCGACTTCATCCGCAGCGAATGGTCCGGCCCCCTGATCATCAAAGGCATTCTCGATCCGGAGGATGCGAGGCAAGCCGCCGATGTAGGGGCGGACGGGATCATCGTTTCCAACCATGGCGGGCGGCAGCTGGACGGGGTGCTCTCCACCGCGCGCGCCTTGCCACCGATTGCCGATGCCGTGGGCGACCGGCTGACCGTGCTGGCCGATGGCGGCGTGCGTTCGGGGCTCGACGTGGTGCGCATGCTCGCGCTGGGCGCCAAGGGCGTGCTGCTCGGGCGGGCCTGGGCCTTTGCGCTGGCGGCGGGCGGCGAGGCTGGCGTGGCGAAGATGCTGGCGCTGATCGACGCGGAAATGCGTGTCGCCATGGCGCTGACGGGGTGCACGCGGGTGAGCCAGATCACCCGCGACAATCTGGTGAGGGGATAGCATTTGAGCGAGGCAGCGCGCGGGAAGACCGCATGGCGTGACACGATCCTGGCGGGGCTCGCCAACTATATCGATGCGGGCTCGATCGTTTCGGGATCGGTGGCGCTGGCGCTGTGGCAGGAGCATTACCACCTCTCGCCGGGCTTCCTCGGGCTGCTCGGCGCGTTTGGCCCCAATGCCATTGGCGCGGGGATCGGCGCGCTGGTCGGCGGAATCCTGTGCGACCGGCTGGGGCGCAAGACGATCTACCAGTGGGACATGCTGCTTTATGCCGCGGGCATGGCGCTGCTGGTGTTTGCGGTGGCGCCGTGGATGATCGTGACGGGATTCCTGATCGTGGGGCTGGCGGTGGGCGCGGATATTCCCGCCTCGTGGTCCCTGATCGCGGAAGGCGCGCCCGACGGGCAGCGCGCGCGGCATTCGGGCATGGCGCAAGTGCTGTGGTATCTCGGGCCGGTCGTGGTGCTGCTGATGAGCCTGGCGCTGACCGGTCTTGGCGAACTGGGCGCGCGGATCGTGTTCGCGCATCTGCTGGTGATCGCGCTGGGCCTCACCTTCCTGCGTTCGCGCATGGCGGAATCGGTGCGGTGGACCGAAGCACAGGCCTCGGGCGAAAAGCGGCCGCCGATATCCTCGCTGTTTCGGGGCAAGCACCTCGCCTCGATCCTCGGCCTTGTCGGCATGTATGGCTTCTGGAACCTGTGGGCCGGCACCAACGGATTCTTCTTCCCTTATATCCTGCGCACGGTGGGCGCGGCGACGCAGGCGCAGGCGGTGGGCATTCAGGCACTGTCGTTCGCCATCGGCATGGCCTCCATCGGCCTCGTGTTCATGCAACTGGCCGACCGGGTGAACCAGCGCACGCTGTTCGCGATTTCGGCGGTGGTGCAGGTGATCGGCATGGGGCTTCTGGTCGTCTTCCCGCTGACGATCCCGGTGGCACTGATCTATGTATTCCTGCTGCAGTTTGGCGGCGGATTCGGCGCGCAGAGCTTTTTCCAGCTGTGGAGCGCGGAAGAATTCCCCACCATGCTGCGCTCGACCGCGCAGGGGGTGTGCTTTGCGATCGTGCGGGTGAGCCTGGGCGTGTTCAGCTTCTTCGTACCGCTGCTGACGGCGACAGGCTTTACGACACTGGCGGTGATCCTGACCGGGTTTCTGATCATCTCCGGCGTGATCGGTACTGCCTGGGCGCCGCGCAACGAGGGCAAAAGCCTTGAACAACTCGAGGCCGAGCGGCATGACGGCTTCTGATTGAAACCGATCAGAGAGCCGAAATGCACGCAGCCGAACGCGAGAGGGTGATTGTCGAGGCGCTGCAAGGCACCGGCTTTGTCACCTATCGCGAGCTTGAAGCGCTGCTCGACGCCTCGCCCGCGACGATCCGGCGCGATCTGGCGCGGCTCGAAGATGCAGGGTCCATCGTGCGGGTGCATGGCGGGGCGAAGCTGACGGAAGGGCCGCGCGCGCCGGTACTGCAGCTGGCGGGCACGCCGTTCGACCAGTCGATCAACCGCAACATGGCCGCCAAGCGCGCCATCGGCGCGGCGGCGGCGGCGCGGTGCGAACCCGGCGAAGGCGTGATGATCGACGGCGGCACGACGACCTTGCAGATGTGCCCGCATCTCGCCGGGCTTGGCCTGCAGGTGCTGACCAATTCGCTCCACATCGTGAACGCGCTGCTGCCGCAGGCCGGCACGCGCATTCTGGTGCCTTCGGGCTCGGTGTTTCGCGAGCAGAACATCATTCTGGCGGCGGCGGGCGAGGAATCGATGCCGCGCTTCCACGCCCCCAAGCTGTTCATGGGCGCGGCCTCGGTGGGGCCGCAGGGGGTGATGCAGCAGGACGTGGTGCTGGTGGCGGCGGAGCGGCGGCTGATCGACCGGGCCGAGCAGGTGATCCTGCTGGTGGATTCGGCAAAGTTTGCGTCTGGTTCGGGAACGATCGTGTGCGGTCTGGACGAAGTGGATGTGCTGGTGACGGACGCGGGGATCACGCCCGAGCACGCCGCGATGGTGCGCGCGGCGGGGGTGGAGCTAGTGGTGGCCTAATCCGGCGTCAGCACCATTTTCAGCGCCCCCGCCTCACGGGCTTCGAACAGGCGGTAGGCCTCCGCGCCTTCGCTCAGCGGCATCCGGTGGGTGATCGTGCGTTCGGGTTTCAGGCGGCCGGACTGGACGAGCGGGAACAGCGCGGGCAGTTCCTCGGGCACCGAGCAGGTGCCGATGCGGAAGGTGAGGCCGGCGGCGAAGGCGCGTTCCAGCGGGAAGGCGAAGCGCCGCGATTGCTGAACGCCGATGACCGAGACGGTGCCGCGCGGTCGGACCAGCCGGAGAGCGAAATCGACCGTCGCGTCGCTGCCGACGACTTCGACCACGCAATCGAGCTTGCGGCCTTTGGTGTCTGCCTTGATGCGTTCGAGCGCTTCGTCGGGATGCAGGGTGATCGCGCCGGATTGTTCGGCCATGGCGCGGCGTTCGGGGATCGGATCGATGGCGTAGACCACGTGGGCGCCCATGACCCAGGCGCTTTCGACCGCCATCAGGCCGATGGGGCCGAGGCCGATGATAGCGACCGACGAGCCGGGGCGGATATCGGCCTGCCGCGCGCCGAACCAGGCGGTGGCGAGCGCGTCGGTCATCATCAGCGCCTGTTCTTCGCTGACGCCTTCGGGGATGGGGACGGCGTTCATGTCCGCCGCGGGAACGCGCACCGCTTCGGCTTGCGAGCCTTGCAGGCGCGCGGAGAGGCCGTAGCAGGCGAGCGCGCCGTTTTCGCAGGTGTGAACAAGACCGGAAAGGCACGAACGGCAGCGGCCGCAGCCGACGGCCGCGGGGAGCATGACCAGATCGCCGACCTTGTGCCGCTGCACCGCGCTGCCGACTTCGACAATCTCACCCACTGCCTCATGGCCAACGCAGAAGCCCACGTCCTCGAAGAAGCCATGGCCGTGGTAGATGTGGAGATCCGAGCCGCAGATCGAGCAGGCGGTGACGCGCACCACGGCATCGGCGGGGGACTGGGGCGCGGGATCGTCCATGCTTTCATAGCGGACATCGCGCGCGCCGTAATAGCGCAGGGCCTTCACAGCGAGAGCCCTCCATCGACGATGAGCGTCTGCCCGGTGACGTAGGACGCGAGCGGCGAGGCGAGGAAGAGCACGGCGCCGGCCATGTCCTGCGGCGTGCCGAGACGGCCTTGCGGGATGCGCGCGATGGAGCCGGCGAGGCGCTCGGGATGGTCGGTGGTCACCTTGGTGAGCTTTGTGGCGACGAGGCCCGGGGCGATGCCGTTCACCCGGATGCCCTCGCCCGCAAAGGCATTGCCGAGCGTGCGCGTGAGGCTGACGGCCCCGGCCTTGGACGCGGCATAGGCGGGGTTGCCGATGTTCGCGCCGAACGCGGCGACCGAGCTGACGGTCACGATACTGCCCTTCGTCTCGGCCAGCGCGGCGCGGAACTTCATCGCGCAGTGCATCAGGCTGTCGAGGTTGACCGCCATGACCTTGTCCCAGCCGGGGCGCGCGAACTCGCCGCGCTTGTAGACGACGGTGCCCTGGCACAGGACGAGGACGTCAAGGCTTTCAAAGGGCGCGGGCGCGGCTTCGATGCCATCGGGATCGCCGACGTCGACGCACGTGTAGCCGAGGCCGGTGAGATCGGAACCTTCGGCGGGATCATAATCCTCGGCCCGGGCGCGCGTGCCCCAGACGTGGACCAGCGCCCCGCGCTGGCGGAAGGCATGGGCGATGCCATTGCCGATGCCGCTCGATCCGCCGACGACGAGGACCTTCCGGCCGGTGAAATCGGTATCGCCGCTCATGGACATGCTCTCTCCTGCGGGGCGCTTCGCCCTCTCCCCCACCTTTTTGGCCGGGAGCGCCCGGTGCGCAAGGGCCTGCGTTACTCGTTCAGCAAAGTATCCTTAAACATGAACAAGAGCCAACGGGACATTCAGGCTCGTGCCACTGCGAATCAGGCACAAGGGCTTCATCGGCACCCATCAAGGGGCCAAAGAAGGGGAACGACGATGAACACGATCTCGAAGGTTCTCACCGCAGCGCTCGCTCTTGGCAGCGCGGTGGCGCTGGGCGGCACGGCGAACGCGCAGGACTGGCGCGGCGGCTACGGCAATGGCAACGGCTACGGCAATGGCTATGGCTACAGCAACAGCTGGCGCAGCCCGCGCGAGCAGGCCTCGATCGACCGCTACCTCGTCGATTCCACCTGCTCGGGCCAGCGCGGCTACCAGCTCGAGAACCGGCTGCGGCTGGAAGTTAGCCGGGGCGGCATCGACCGGTGGACTGCCGGCCGGATCCAGACCGCGATCGACGATCTGCAGGACCAGGAACAGCACGAGTGCCGCGAGCGGGACTTCAGCTCGGCCCGGGATATCGGCAAGAACTACATCCGCATCCGTGCGTGGATCGATCAGGAAAGCGGCAGCTACCGGGGCAACTACTGGCGGCGTTGAGCCACCCGATTACCCCCGGCCGCGATACGGCGCCACCCCCTGATCGGGCACCCAGAGCCCGGCGGGGGGCGTGTCCGACTGCCAGAACACATCGATAGGAATGCCGCCGCGCGGATACCAGTAGCCGCCGATGCGCAGCCAGCGCGGGCGCATCTCGGCAAACAGGCGCTGGCCGATGCCGACCGTCACGTCTTCATGGAAGCCGGCATGGTTGCGGAACGATCCGAGGAACAGCTTGAGCGACTTCGATTCCACGATGGTTTCGCCGGGCGCATAGTCGATCACCAGATGCGCGAAATCGGGCTGGCCGGTGACCGGGCAGAGCGATGTGAACTCCGGCACGGCAAAGCGGGCGAGGAACAGCGAACCGGCACGCGGATTGGGCACATAATCGAGCACGGCCTCTTCGGGCGAGGCAGGCAGGCTGCTGGTCTGGCCCAGGTGCAGCGGGGTGGCGCCGATATCGGTCATCGTGGTGTCCTTTCGTGGCAGCGCCTTTGCACCCGGGCGCGCGGCGGGGCAAGTGGGCGCTTGGGGCATGGCGGCAAGGCCCCATTTTTGGGGTGACGGGGGCGGGGGGCCGGTCTAGTCTTGCCTCAAGGACCCGCACAGACGGGCCGCAGGCAGGACGGAGCTAACCCATGGAATCCCTGGTCTCGACCCAGTGGCTCGCGAGCGAGCTGGGCGCGAGCGATCTGCGCATCGTTGATGCCAGCGCCTTTCTGCCCGAGCACGGCCGCGATCCGGAGCTGGAATACGAAGCGTGCCATATTCCCGGCGCGGTGTTCATGAACCTTGCCGAGCTCGCCGATCCGGCGCGCCCGGGGCTGAACATGCTGCCCAGCGCCGAGCGCTTTGCCAGCCGGATGCAGAGCCTGGGGCTCGGCGATGGCAGCCGCATCGTGCTCTATGACGACAGCCCGGTGAAGACCTCGGCGCGCGCGTGGTTCATGCTGACCACGTTCGGCGCGACCAACGTGGCGCTGCTTGATGGCGGGATCGCCAAGTGGAAGGCGGAAGGGCGCAAGTGCGCGCAAGGCAAGGAAACGCTGCGCCACCGCCACTTCACGGTGTGGAGCGACGACCGCAATGTGCGCTCCAAGGCCGATGTGCTGGCGAACCTTGAGAGCCATGCGGAGCTGGTGGTCGATGCGCGGGGGCCGGGGCGCTTCACCGGCGAGGTGCCCGAAGTGAAGCCCGGCCTTGCCAGCGGCCACATTCCGGGCGCGCGCAATGTCTATTACGCCAGCCTGTTCAAACCCGACGGTACGTGGAAAGCGCCGGACGAGATCCGCGCCGTGTTCGAGGCGGCGGGGGTGGACCTTGGCCGCCCGCTGATCACCAGCTGCGGTTCGGGGGTGACGGCAAGCGCACTGCTCTTCGCGCTGCACCTGATCGGCAAGCACGATGCGGCGCTTTATGACGGCAGCTGGAGCGAATGGGGCGCTGACCCGGCGACGCCGAAGGAAACGGGGGCGGCGGCCTAATTCCCTTCTCCGCAAAATATGCCTAAGACCGGCCCATGGCGGAACATGACAGCAAAAACCACGGCACCGGCACACGGCTGGTCGGCATTGGCCGGCGGGCCGAGTGGACGGGGACGGCGGAGCATCCCGGCGCGGTGGTCAATCCCCCGGTCTACCGGGCGAGCACGCATCTCTATCCCGATATGGCGGCACTGCGGGACCATCCGGCAAACGAGGACGGCAAGTTTTATTATGGCCGCCGCGGTGCGCCAACGCAGTGGGCGCTGGCCGAGGCCTTGACCGCGCTGGAGCCGGGGGCAGAAGGCACGGTGCTCTATCCCTCCGGCGTCGCGGCGATCATGGGCGCGCTGCTGACGGTGCTGCGGCCCGGCGACGTGCTGATGATGATCGACAACGCCTATGAGCCGAGCCGCGCGATGGGGCGCGGGCTGCTGAGGGACTTCGGGATCGAAACGCGCTGGTTCGATCCGGCGGATGTCGAGGGATTTGCGGCGGCGATCTGCGACCGGACCAAGGCGGTGCTGCTGGAAGTTCCGGGCAGCCTCACGATCGAGGTCTGCGACGTGCCCACGCTTTCGGCCATCGCCAAGGCGCGTGGACTGACTGTGGTGCTCGACAACACCTGGGCCTCGCCCTTGGGTTTTCCGGCGCTGGCGCGGGGGGCGGACATCGCCATCATGAGCCTGACCAAGCATGTCGGCGGGCATTCGGACGCCATGATGGGCTCCGCGAGCGCGGGACCGGAATGGTACCGCAAGCTGCGCATCCGCGCGCAGGGACTGGGCAATGTCGTCTCTCCCGATGATGCCGCGCTAATGCTGCGGGGCCTGCGCACGATGGGCCTTCGGCTGGCGCAGGAGACGGCCTCGGCGCTGGCGCTGGCCGAATGGCTCGAAGCGCGGCCCGAAGTGGCCAAGGTGCTTTGCCCGATGCTGCCGGGATCGCCGGGACACGCGCTGTGGACGCGCGACTTTTCCGGGGGCTGCGGGCTGTTCAGCTTTGTGCTCAAGGGCGGAACCTCGGCGGCGCGCGATGCCTTGATCGATGGCCTTTCGCTGTTCGGCATCGGCTATTCGTGGGGCGGGTTCGAAAGCCTTGCCACGCCCGTCGATCCCGCGCCGATCCGCACCGCGAGCCCTTGGCCGCTGCCGGGGCTGGACGCGGGCGACCGCTTTGGCGTGCGGCTTTCCATCGGGCTTGAGGATACGGCGGACCTGATCGCCGATCTCGAGCGCGGGCTGGCCGCCTGGAGCGCTATGGCATGAGCACATGGTTGAAGCTGCACCAGCAGATCAACGCACAGATCAACGACTGGGTCAGTTCGCTCGACGATGTCGGCTTCGATGTGGGCCGGACGCATATCTCGCTGTTCAATGCGGTGTGGATGCTCATTGTCGTCATCGGCGTGCTCGTGTTCGGCCGGGTGGCCAGCCGGATCGGCCGGCGCGCGGTGCGCGGACTCAAAGGCCTCGACGGCACGCAGCGCGCGCTGGGCGAGAAGCTGATGACGGTAACGGTGTGGTCTGCGGCGGTGCTTGTCGGCATCGATGCGCTGGGCATCAACCTCACCACGCTCACGGTGTTTTCCGGCGCCTTCGGCCTTGCGGTGGGCTTTGGCCTGCAGAAGACCTTCGGCAACCTGATCGCGGGCGTGATCCTCCTGATGGACCGCTCGATCAAGCCGGGCGACGTGATCGCGGTGAACGACACCAAGGGCAGCACCTTCGGCGAGGTGAGCCGCATTGGCGTGCGCGCGGTTTCGGTGACGACGCGCGACAACCGCGAAATCCTCATCCCGAACGAAATCCTGATGACCACGCAAGTGGAGAACTGGTCGTACTCCTCGCGCATGGTGGGGATCACGATCCCGGTGAACGTCGCCTATGGAAGCGACCTCGATCTGGCTGAAAAGCTGCTGCTGAAGGCCGCGCTGACGGTGCCGCGCGTCCTGAAGGACCCGGAACCCTCCATCCTGCTCAACGCCTTCGGGCCGAGCGCGATCGAGCTGCTCATCTACATCTCGATCGACGATCCGGAAAACGGCGTCGGCAATGTGCGATCGGACGTGCTGAAGGCGGCGTGGCATGCGCTGAAGGACAGCGGCGTGAGCATTCCGCTGCCGCAATCGGACGTGACGCTGCGGGATTCGGACGGGCTGCGGGTCCTGGCGGAGGCGCTGCGGGGGCGTGAAAACCCGCAGTAGGGAACCCGCTGCCACTCCCCCTTTCGGGGGAGGCTTGGTGGGGGTGCGCGGCACTTGAACGATGAGCGCCGTACCCCCTCCCCCAACCCCTCCCCGCCGAGGAAGAGGGTCAGGGGGCTAAAGTTCACCTAACCCGCCCCCTAGCTTTCCTCGCTGGCGATTGCGGGAGCGAAGGACCATCTGCCAGCCATGGATCAAGCGCCTTCCAGAATCGGAACCGTCTACCTTGTAGGCGCTGGCCCGGGTGATCCGGACCTTCTGACCCTGCGCGCGGCGCGGCTCCTGGCGAGCGCGGAGCTGGTGGTGCATGACGGCCTGGTCGATCCGGCGATCATGGCGATGGTTCCCGCAGGCGCGCGGCTGGTTTCTGTGGCCAAGCAGCGCGCGCGCCACACCATGCAGCAGGACGATATCAACGCGCTGCTGGTGCGCGAGGCGCTGACCGGGCACGATGTGGTGCGGCTGAAGGGCGGCGATCCGTTCATTTTCGGGCGCGGCGGCGAGGAGGCCGAGGCCTGTCATGCCGCCGGGGTTCCGGTGCAGGTCGTTCCCGGCGTGAGCGCGGCCTTGGGCGCGGCGGCGGCGGCGCAGATTCCGCTGACGCACCGCGAGAATGCCTCGATCGTCAGCTTCGTGGCCGGGCAGTGCAAGGGCCTCGCCGATCAGAACTGGGCGGGCCTCGCCGGTGTCGGCCGCACGCTGGTGATCTATATGGGGCTGGCAACCAGCGATGCGATTGCCGAGAAGCTGATGGCAGACGGCCTTGCGCCGGACATGCCGGTGGCGGTGATCGAGAACGCGGCGCGGCCTTCGATGCGCGTGCTGCGCGGGGCACTGGCGGGGCTTGGCGCGCTGGTGGCGGAGCACAAGGTGAAGAGCCCTGCTCTCATCGTGATCGGCGAAGTGACCGCGCGCGAGCGCACTCAGGAACTCATGAAGATAGCGGAGACCGCTGCGTGAAGATTTTGACGGGGAATGATCTGGCGTCCGGCGATGTCGTCTGGTGGGACGGCATGGGCTGGTCGCGCGATGTGAACGATGCGGTCGATGTGGGCGATCAGGACGCTGCGATCCTCGCCGCCGAGGAAGCCGCGCAGCGCGTGAACGCCAGCTATGCGATTGCCGCGACGCAGACCGCCGAGGGTGTCCGCCCCGCGCATATCAAGGACCGCATCCGGGCGCTTGGCCCCACGGTGCGGCTCGACCTTTCCCTCCGCCCCGGCGATCCCGATGCCGCGAAGCAGGTGATCTGAACATGTACCAGTATGACCAGTATGATCAGGCCATGGTCGATGCGCGCGTGGAGGAATTCCGCGGGCAAGTGGCGCGGCGCATGGCGGGCGAGATCACCGAGGACCAGTTCAAGCCGCTGCGGCTGAAGAACGGGCTCTATCTCCAGCTCCACGCCTATATGCTGCGCGTGGCGATCCCCTATGGCACGCTGAACGGGCGCCAGATGCGGATGCTGGGTGACATCGCGGACAAGTACGACCGCGGCTATGGCCACTTCACCACGCGCCAGAACATCCAGTACAACTGGATCAAGCTGGAAGATGCGCCGCAGATCCTGGCGGACCTCGCCACGGTCGAGATGCATGCGATCCAGACGAGCGGCAACTGCATCCGCAACATCAGCTCGGATCACTTTGCCGGAGCGGCGGCGGACGAGTTGGTCGATCCGCGCCCTTATGCCGAGCTGCTGCGCCAGTGGTCGAGCTTCCATCCGGAATTCGATTACCTGCCGCGCAAGTTCAAGATCGCGGTGATCGCCAGCGATACCGACCGCGCGGCGATGCGGCTGCATGATATCGGCATCCAGATCGTGAAGAACGACGCAGGCGAAATCGGCGCGCGCTTCTACGTCGGCGGCGGCATGGGCCGCACCCCGATGATCGCGCCGGTGATCCGCGATTTCGTGCCCGCGCTGCAGATGGTGAGCTACGCCGAGGCCTGCCTTCGCGTCTACAACCGCTACGGCCGCCGCGACAACAAGTACAAGGCGCGGATCAAGATCCTCGTTCACGAGATCGGCGCGGACGAATACCGCCGGCAGGTGGAGGAAGAGTTCGCGCATATCCTGACGCTGGGGCTGGAGCCGCCGGCTGCGGAACTGGAGCGCATTGCCGCGTTCTTCGCAGATCCCGGCCTCGAGACGGGCCTTGCCGAAGGCTATGACCGCAGCGATCCGGACTTCGCGGTGTGGGCGGACCAGAACACTGCCGCGCACAAGCAGGCGGGCTACAAGGCGGTTGTCATCAGCCTCAAGCCGGCGGGCGGTATTCCGGGCGACGCCACGGCGGACCAGATCCGCCTGATGGCAGACCTCGCCGAAGCCTACAGCCTCGACGAGCTGCGCGTGACGCACACGCAGAACATCGTGCTGCCGCATGTGAAGCAGAGCGACCTTTACGCGCTGTGGCAGAAGCTCGATGCGGCAGGCCTCGGCTCGGCCAACCTCGACCTCATCGGCGATATCATCGCGTGCCCGGGGCTCGATTATTGCAGCCTCGCCAATGCGCGCTCGATTCCGCTCGCGCAGAAGATTTCGGAGCGGTTCGCCTCGCCCGAGCGGCAGCGCACGCTGGGTGAGCTCAAGCTCAAGATTTCGGGCTGCATCAATGCCTGCGGGCACCACCATGCAGGCCACATCGGCATTCTCGGCGTCGACCGGAAGGGCACCGAAAACTACCAGCTGCTGTTCGGCGGCTCGGAAGCGGCGGATACCTCGCTCGCGCAGATCGTCGGCCCCGGCTTCAGCGAGGACGGCATCGTCGAAGCGATCGAGACCGCGACCGAAGTCTACCTGAAGGCTCGCGCCGAGGGTGAACGCTTCATCGATACCTACCGCCGCATTGGCGCCGCGCCGTTCAAGGAGGCGATCTATGGCTGAGACACTTCTGCGCCTGCGCGTTGACGCGGCATCGGGCGCGCCCGTGCTTTCGCTGGCGGATTTCCTCGCTTCCGACAACGCTGCGGCTGTCCGCATCGAGCCGGGCGAGGATGCCCGCGCGCTGCTGCCGCATCTGGCGCGCCTCGCGCTCGTCGAGGTGAGCTTCCCCGCCTATGGCGACGGGCGCGGTTATTCCTCGGCGCGAATCCTGCGCGAACACGGGTACACGGGCGAACTGCGCGCGGTGGGCGATGTGCTGCTCGATCAGCTCAGCCACATGAAGCGCTGCGGGTTCGACGGGTTTGCGCCGGTGAAGCCGATTGCGGCGGAAGCGGCGCAGCAGGCCTTCGCGACATGGCCCGACGTCTATCAGAAGACGGTTGACGGCCGCTCGCCCATCTGGGCCAAGCGCCATGGCCTCTAACGAAACACGGGCTGCTGATCAGATCGAGACCGGGCCGCGCTTCACCGAGAGTGATGCGATCCGGCTGAACAACCTGTTTCGCGGGACCGATACGCCCGAGATGCTGCGCAGCGTCCTGAAGGACAGGCTGATCGGCGAGATGGCGGTCGTCTCCAGCTTCGGCGCGGAAAGCGCGGTGCTGCTGCATCTGATCGCGCAGGTGGACCCGTCGATCCCGGTGATCTTCCTGGAAACGCACAAGCATTTCCCCGAAACGATTGCCTATCGCGACGCGCTGGTAGCGCATCTCGGGCTGACCGGGCTGCTGGTCGTGGAGCCGGATGCCGCGCTGCTCGAAGCCAAGGACGGCAACGGCCTGCGCTGGTCGTGGGACCCGGATGGCTGCTGCGAGATCCGGAAAGTGCAGCCGCTGGCGCGCGCGCTGCTTTCGTTCGATGCCTCGATCAGCGGGCGCAAGGGCTTCCAGTCCGCCACCCGCAGCGGCCTGCCGCGCTTCGAGATCGACCGCACCGACGCCGAAGGCCGCCTGAAGTTCAATCCGCTCGCCTCGTGGACCTCGGACGACCTCGAGGCCTACATGGTCCGCCACGATCTGCCGCGCCATCCGCTGGTGGCGCAGGGCTATCCTTCCATCGGCTGCGCGCCCTGCACCAGCAAGGTCGCACCCGGCGAGGACCCGCGTTCGGGCCGCTGGAAGGGCTGGGACAAGGTGGAATGCGGCATCCACGTGCCGGGTTCGCCTGCGAGCGAGTCTGATGGGGAATTGCCGCCGGGGTATGATCCGGCGTTCTGAGGCATTTCCCTCACCAATGAGCACCTTGCGGGGTCTTGGCGCCAAGGCCTAGGCGCAGGATATGTACGCTCCTCCGCTCACCGTCTGGTACGATGGCGCCTGCCCGCTGTGCACGCGCGAGATTGCGCTGATGCGGCGGCTGGACCGGGCACGGCGGATCGACTTTGTCGATGTGAGCGCGGAAGGTGCCGCCTGCCCGCGTGACCGCACGCTGCTGCTGGCGCGGCTCCATGCACGCGAAGACGGCGTGCTGCTCGATGGCGCAGCGGCCTTTGCCGCGATGTGGCGCGCGATCCCGCTGCTGCGCCCGCTCGGCCTGATCGCGCGCATTCCCGTAGTGCTCAAGGCGCTGGAATGGGCCTATGTGCGCTTCTTGCGGGTCCGTCCCGCGCTTCAGAGGATGATGCGTTGAGCGACGACAGGTATCGCAAGGTTCCGACCAGCCGCCTCGGGCGCTTCTCCGCGTTCGGCCAGCTGGCGGGCGGGGTCGCCGGCGGGGTGATCGCCGAAGGGGCCAAGCGCCTCGCGCGGGGTGAGCGGCCGCAGATGGCGGACCTGCTGCTCACCCCCGCCAACGCCACACGCGTGACCGAGCAGCTTTCGCGGCTGCGCGGCGCGGCGATGAAGCTAGGGCAGATGATCTCGCTCGATGCGGGCGATCTGCTGCCACAGGAACTGACCGCGATCCTCGCGCGGCTGCGCGATGCAGCGCATTTCATGCCGCCCAGGCAGTTGCAGACGGTGCTGGCCGCCGCGTGGGGGCCGGACTGGCGGCGACGCTTCGCCCGCTTCGAGGCGACACCGATTGCGGCGGCGTCGATCGGGCAGGTCCATCGCGCGGTGCTGCACGATGGGCGCACGGTGGCGGTGAAGGTGCAGTATCCCGGCATCGCGACGAGCATCGATGCCGATATCGACAACGTGGCGACCCTGCTGCGCGTGTCGGGCCTCCTGCCCAAGACGCTCGACATCACGCCGCTGCTCGCTGAGGCGAAGCTGCAGCTGCACGAGGAAGCAGATTACCTGCGCGAGGCCGAGCAGATGCGCCGCTATGGCGCGATGCTGGCGGGCGAGGCGCAGTTCGTGGTGCCCGCGCCGGTGGACGAACTGACCGGGCCGGGCGTGCTGACGATGGACTTCATCCCTGCGAGGCCCATCGACACGCTGGCTGATGCGCCGCAGGATGTGCGCGACCGGGTGATGGGCGCGATGCTCGATCTGGTGCTGCGCGAACTGTTCGAATTCGGCTTCATGCAGACCGATCCGAACTTTGCCAACTACCGCTGGCAGCCCGAAACGGGCCGCGTGGTGCTGCTCGATTTCGGCGCGGCGCGAGCCGTTCCGGAAGAAACCCGCAGCGCCTATGCGCGGATGATGCAGGCCGGCCTCGGGGGCGATCCGGCAGAGCTGAAGCGGCGCATCTGCGAGGTGGGGTTCGCATCCGAGGAACAGATGGCGCGGCACGGCGCGGCCTTCGAAGGCGTGATCGGGGTGATCCTCGAACACGTCAACAAGGCCGACATCTTCGACTTTGCCGACCGCAGCTTCGTCGCCCGGCTGCGCGATTTCGGCGAGCCGGTGGCGCAGGACCGCGACACCTGGCACCTGCCGCCGATGGACACGCTGTTCGTGCAGCGCAAGGTGAGCGGCACGGCGCTGCTGGCGGTGCGCATGAAGGCGCGCCTGCCGCTGCAGGCGATGGTGGCGGCCCGCGTCGGCACGCTGGTGGCAGACCCCGCCGAAGCGGCCTGAGCCGTCCCGCAATCGGACGGCGCAGGCCTGCCTCGCGCCATTGTCTCGGCCGGAGGTGCCCGGTAAACTCGCGCGATGGCAACCACGCGGACCATCCCGGTCTTCACCGACCTGCAGATCGTCCAGGCACTGACGACCAATTGGGGCGGCCTCTCGCAAGGAACCACGCGGAGCTTTGCGGGCCCCCGCGTGACCTACAGCGTGCCCGCCACCGCCCCGGTCGACGTGTTCGGGAGAGCGGTGGAAACGCCGGGCTTCGTGGCTCCCGGCGCGGACGCGGCGGCGTGCGCCGCGCTGGCGTTCGAGCTGTGGGACGACCTTGTCGCCATCGATCTCGATCCGGTGACCGATCCCGCCAAGGCTCCGGCCGCGGCCATCACGCTGGCCTTTTCAAGCACCACGAAGGGTGGCGGCATCTACACGCTGAGCCGCTTCACGCTCTCATCCTCCAAGGCCAAGACGATGGACGCCGGGCGCGTGTGGCTGAACCCGGCATGGCCCGAGTTCCAGCATCCGGCCTATGGCGACCGCGGGCTGGAGGCCATGCTCCACGAAATCGGGCATGCGCTCGGCCTCTCGCATCCGGCGGTCTATGACGTGGCCAATGCGGTCATGCCCTCCTATGCCGCCAATGCCGGGTTCACCAAGGACACGCTGCGCTGGACGGTGATGTCGTATTTCGCGGCGAATGTGAACGATCCGGCGGTTGACCGCATCGGCGGCGGGCAGACGCCGGACGTGATCCACGACGGGATCAATGCGGCCACCCCGCTGCTCTATGATATCCGCGCGATCCAGGCGCTTTATGGCGCGGACAAGACGACGCGGACGGGCGATGACACGTATGGCTTCCACATGAAGCTGAGCGGGCCGGCGCGGCCGGTATTCGATTTTGTCGCCACGCCCGATCCGGTGATCGCGATCTACGACGCCGGCGGAAACGATACGCTGGATGCGAGCGGCTATGGCACGAACCAGCGCATTACGCTGGTGCCCGGCCGCCTGTCGGATATCGGCAACCTCACGCAGAACGTGGCCATCGCCTTTGGCACCGTGATCGAGAACGCGATTGGCGGCAGCGGCAACGATGCGATTACCGGCAATGCCGCAGACAACCGGCTGCAGGGCGGCGCGGGGGGCGATCTGATCCGCGGCGGCGCGGGGGCTGACGTGCTGGAAGGCGGCGCCGGGAACGACAAGCTGATCGGCGATGCCGGAGGCGACCGGCTGATCGGCGGCGCGGGTGCGGACCGGTTGATCGGCGGAGCCGGCAGCGACACCTTCGTGTTCGACACCCTGCCCGCCGCGAGCAGCCAGCGCGACGTGATCGGCGATTTCACGAGCGGCACCGACCATATCGCGCTTGCCGGTGCAGCCTTTGCCGGTACCGCGTCAGGCGCGCTGCTGCTGGCGCCCGTGGCGATACATCCCGGCGATCATCTGCTTTATGACCAGCCGAACGGGCTGCTGCTCTATGATGCCGATGGAACGGGGCCCGGTGCAGCGGTGCAGATCGCGGTGCTGACGGGGCATCCGCTGCTCACCGCCGCCGATATCATCGTCATTTGAGCCAGCCGGCCTCGCGGTACCACGCAGCGGTCGCCTGGAGCCCCTCGCGCGTGTCGATGCGGGGGCGCCAGAGCGAGGCAGGCGGACGGGCCTCCTCGCTCACGGTCCAGTCCGGATGGCAGATATAGCGGGCGCGGTCCGGCGTGAGCTTGGCCTTCTTCCCGCGCAGCAGCCGATCGGCGCGGGCGGCAAGGCGCACGATGCCGGGCGAGAGCGACAGCGGACGCACCGGCTTTTCGCGCACCGCGGCCCCGATGGCCCGCGCGAGGGCGACGTGGGTCCAGCCGCCGGGTTCGCCATCGTCCGGTTCGAACACCTTGCGGGTGACATCCTCGCCGCTCGGCAGCAGGGCAAGCAGCAGTTCGGCCAGATCGGCGACATGGATGATCGAGAGGTGGCCCGGCGGCGGCAGCGGGATCACCCCGCGCCGCGCGAGGCGGAACAGCTCGAGCATTTCGGTATCGCGCGGGCCGAACACAGCGGGCGGGCGCACGACGCTCCAATCAAGGCCGGAGGCGCGCACCAGCTTTTCGCCGCGCAGCTTCGACGCGCCGTACATCGAAAGCTGCGGCTCGCGCGCGGCGAGCGAGGAGACGTGGATCAGCCGGCTCACGCCCATTTCGTGCGCGGCCTCGATCACGCGCAGGGTGCCCTGGACGTTGCCCTCCTCGAACCCTGCGGCATCGGGCGCATTGACCACGCCGGCGATGTGGATGACCGCGCTCGCGCCGTCCATCAGCCGCTTCAGCGCGGGCACATCGGCAAGATCGCCGTCCACCCATTCGACCCCGCCGCGCAGGCGCTGCTTGCGGCGGGTGAGCGCGCGCACGTCGAGCTGGTGGCGGCCGGCGGCCATGAGCACCGCCTGCCCGACAAAGCCGGTCGCGCCGGTCACCGCGACAAGATCGCCGCGCCGGGGCTTCTCCCCGCTCACAGCATGACCAGCTGATCGCGGTGGACCAGCGCCGAGCGCGGAGCATAGCCGAGCAGTGCTTCGTGTTCGGCGGAAGGGCGGCCCATCAGCGCGGTGCATTCGGAGGCGTCATATTCGCTGAGCCCGCGGGCAAGGACCGTGCCGTCGGGCCCGTGGACCGCAATCGCATCGCCGCGCAGGAACGTGCCCTCGACCGCCGTGACACCCGCCGCCAACAGACTGGATCCGCGTGCCAGCGCGGCGGCCGCGCCTGCATCGACAGTGACCGCGCCCTTCATGCGCAGCTTGCCGCCCAGCCAGGCTTTGCGCGCGCGGGCCTTTCCGGGCGGGCAGAACAGCGTGCCGCGTTCTGCGCCCAGCGCGGCGGCGATGGGGCTGTCCGGGCGGCCATCGATGATCGCGAGCGCGATGCCGGCAAGGCCCGCGATCTCGGCCGCCTGCAGCTTCGAGGTCATCCCGCCCGAGCCGAGGCCGGAGGAGGAGCCGGCGGTTGCCATGGCATGGATTTCCGGGGTGACACCGCGCACCACGGGAATGCGCACCGCGCCGGCAAGGCGGGGATCGCGATCGTAAAGCCCGTCGATATCGGAGAGCAGCAGCACCGCGCTGGCAGCCGCCGCCTGCCCGACGCGGGCGGCGAGGCGGTCGTTGTCGCCAAAGCGGATTTCCTCGGTGGCAACCGTGTCGTTCTCGTTGATCACCGGCACCGCACCGGCGGCGAGCAGCGTGCCCAGCGTGGCGGTAACATTGAGATAGCGGCGGCGGTCTTCCAGGTCTTCCAGCGTGAGCAGCACTTGCGCCGCGATCAGGCCGTGCGCGGCGAGCAGCTCGGCCCAGAGCCCGGCCAGCGCGATCTGGCCGACAGCGGCGGCGGCCTGCGCATCGGCAAGGCTGCCCCGCCCCCCGCGCGCGAGGCCGAGCTTGCGCGCGCCCAGCGCAATGGCGCCCGAGGACACGACGATCACATCCTGCCCGCGCGCGCGGGCGGCGGCGATTTCCGCCACCAGCAGCGTGAGCCACGCACGGCGCGGCTCCCCATCCTTGCCGACGAGCAGCGCCGAGCCAACCTTGATGACAAGGCGCGGCGCGGCGGCGGGGTCGGTCAGCTGGGAAAGACTATCTGCAGACATGGTGCCCGCCGCTTAGGGGAAATGCGGCGGCGCGGGAAGGGGTCGCCCTTCAGATCGGCGACCAGGGCTTCTGATCGGCCGCATCTTCCACTTCGCCTTCCGGGCGTTCGGTGGCGGTGGCGGCGGGAAGGTGTTCGAGGACGGCGTCGAGGAGCGCGTTCATGCCCTTGCCGGTCGCGCCCGAGATCGGGAACACGCGCCTTGCGCCTGCCGCACGAAGTTCGGCGCGGAAGGCGCTGACGAGTTCGGCGTCGACCGTGTCGATCTTGTTGAGCGCGATGAGACGCGGCTTGTCTTCCAGGCCGCCACCATAGGCTTCGAGCTCTTCCTCGACGATGCGCAGCGCATCGGCCGGATCGGTGCCGTTGATGTCGATAAGGTGGATCAGCACCCGGCAGCGTTCGATATGGCCGAGGAAGCGGTCACCCACCCCTGCCCCTTCGGCGGCACCGGCGATGAGGCCGGGGATATCCGCCAGCACGAATTCGCGGTTGCGATGGCGCACCACGCCAAGCTGCGGGCGCAAGGTGGTGAAAGCGTAGTCGCCCACTTTGGCCTTGGTGTTGGTGATCTGGTTGATGAAGGTGGACTTGCCCGCATTGGGCAGGCCGACAAGCCCCGCATCGGCGAGCAGCTTCAGCCGCAGCCAGACATACATTTCCTGCCCGGGCCAGCCGGGACCGACATTGCGCGGGGCGCGGTTGGTGGAGGTCTTGTAGGAAAGGTTGCCGCGCCCGCCATCACCGCCGCGCAGGAGAACCGCACGCATCCCCGGCTCGGTTAGATCGAGGAGAATGGTCTCGCCGTCCTCGCCATCGATCACCTGCGTGCCGACGGGCACCTTGATGACCAGATCCTCACCAGTGGCGCCGGTGCGGTTCTTGCCCATGCCGCCGATGCCGCGCTGGGCCCGGAAGTGCTGGGTGTAGCGGAAGTCAATCAGGGTATTGAGCCCGCTGATCGCCTCGAAGATGATGTCGCCGCCCTTGCCGCCATCGCCGCCATCGGGACCGCCATACTGCACATACTTCTCGCGCCGGAAGCTGACCGCACCGGGCCCGCCCGCGCCGGAGCGGATGAAGATCTTGGCCTGGTCGAGAAAATGCATGGCGGAGGTCTAGCAGAAAGAGGGGGAATTGTCCCGAACTGCTGGCGATCAAGACCAGTATGTCGGAAATTGGCTCTGGACGAGCCGAGAACGGTGCCGTTCGGGAACCGAAACGGAGCGGCCTTGATGGCCGTGAGCACCGGAAGCGCAGAACGATGCCGTTCGCAGGCCGGCATACGCCCAATTTAAGGACTACTGGTGGAGCCGAGGGGGATCGAACCCCTGACCTCGTCATTGCGAACGACGCGCTCTCCCATCTGAGCTACGGCCCCGTTCCCAGTATCCTCCGGCATTCGGGCACGAGGCCCTCCGTCCGGGAGCGCGCGCCTTAGCCCAGCGGGGCCGCGCTTGCCAAGCGCAAAATGAAGCCTGCCGGATCATCCCCAGCCCGCTCACCCCGCGCCTTTCGCAGGGCGCAAGGATGCGCGGGTGGGGCGTCAGGCCGACCGGGGATCAGGGCGTTCCGGTCGACGCCGTCGGGGTCGCCGCTGGCGCTGCCGACGGGCCATACTTCGCGTTCCATTCGGCGAGATCGAGGCGGTACTTTTCATAGCGCCGGTAGAAATCATCGTAGACCACCTCGATGTTCGGCAGGCTGCGGACCGCGAAGGCTTCAAGCTCGGCCGGCTTCAGGGTGGCGATAGCCGGTGCGCCCGTCTTGAGCGCGGCAGCCTTGGCGCGGGCCGTCCTCGGCGCGGGCGCGCTGGGCAAGGCCGGCGTCTGCTCGGCCAGATCGCCGGTGACCGCGAGCGCGGCGTTGCAGAACTCGTTCATCACCGGCGGCAGCGCGAAGTGGTTGTAGACCGAGGTCATGTAGGCCTCGCGCGGGGCGGTGAACTTCGCGCCGTAGCGGGCCTTGAACTCGGCATCGACCTTGCGGTTGGCGGCCATGAGCGTCTTGCCGTAGGCCTTCAGAAACAGCTTGTAGCGCGGCAGGATCTCGGCGTGCTTCGGACTGCCGCAGTTGAGCGCGGCGACATTGAGCGCCGAGCGCAGGTTCCACAGCATCTGTGCGGGCGAGATGCCGCGATTGACCGACTGGCGCAGGCCATTCGCATCGAGCGGGGGGATCGCGATGTTGTCGCTGGCACCGGCTGGCGGGACGGGCTTCGGCGGCGGCGGGGGTGGCGGCGGCGGGGCCGGCTTTGGCGGAGGGGGCGGCAACTGGACCGGCGGCGGTTCCGAGCCGCCGCAACTGGCGAGCGCAAGCGCGAGGGCCGCGGCCGGCAGGCTGAGGGCGATGCGGTGATGCAGAGGCGCGGCTAGGCGCAATTGACGTGACATGCGAGAGGGTCCCCCCGGGAAGTTCCGGCGTCAGGCGTACCCCGCCCACCGCGCAAAGAAAATGCCCGGCGAGCCCAAAGGCCCGCCGGGCACGGCAATGTGAAGCAGGGCAGCCGTTCAGATCAGCGGCGATCGCCCATGAAGCGCAGCAGGAACAGGAACATGTTCACGAAATCGAGGTAAAGCTCGAGCGCGCCGAGCACGATCATCTTGCCCGCGAAATCGGTGCCCGCAACCTGATCGTACATCAGCTTGAGCTTCTGCGTATCGTAGGCAGTGAGCCCTGCGAAGATCAGCACGCCAAGGAAGCTGATGCCCCAGGCAAGACCCGACGACTGCAGGAACAGGTTGATCACGCTGGCGATCAGGATGCCGACGAGGCCCATGATCAGGAACGTGCCGAAGCCCGAAAGGCTGCGCGGCGTGGTGTAGCCATAGAGGCTGAGGCCGGCAAAGGCGCCCGCAGTGGCGAAGAACGTCGCCGCGATCGACGGGCCGGTATAGGCTCCGAAGATCGACGAGAGCGAGATACCCATCGCCACGCTGAACGCCCAGAACAGACCCTGGATCGTGGTGGTGGAGAGGCGGTTGATCCCGAAGTTCATCACGAGGATGATCGCAAGCGGGGCCAGCGCGACGATCCAGCGCAGCGGGGTGCCGAACACCGCCTCGGCCATGCCGGAGGTGGCGAACAGCAGCGCGACGATGCCCGAAAGCAGCACGCCCGAGGCCATGTAGTTGTAGATCGAAAGCATGTAGCGGCGCAGGCCCGCATCATAGGCGGCACCGCGCCCGGCGAGACCCGCCGCAGCGCCGAAGCCTGCCGAGCTCCAGCCCGAGGGCTGTGGGTCATTCCAGTTTGCCATGACGTACCTAACTCCGTTCCGGCCCGGGATGGGCCAAGTGGTGCCAATATCGCCCCAAACCCCCGGCTTTTCAAGCGGGGCGGCGATAACGGCATGTATCAAAGCGTAATAAGCTGGGGTTTAGGCCTGCTCGCCCCTCGCGGACGTAAGGCCAGCCCCTTCTTCATGCGGCCCCTAGCTTCGGGCCGCTTCCGTCAGCTCTGCGCTGCGGTCACGCGCGGCGCGCAGGGTTGCGGTGAGGAGGGCGGCCAGGCGCTCGTCCGCATCGAGCACCTTGAGCCCGGCTTCGGTGGTGCCGCCCGGACTCGCGACACGGCGCGCGAGTTCGCCGGGGGCATGGGGCGAAGCGGCGGCGAGCGCGGACGCGCCTTCGATCATGGCCAGCGCAAGCCGGTCGGCCTGGCTGCGCGGAAGGCCGAGCGCGGCCGCGCCTTCGGCCAGCGCGTCGATCACCCGGTAGACGAACGCGGGGCCTGACCCCGCCAGCGCGGTGACGATATCCATCGCGCCTTCTTCGGCCAGCCATTCCGCCGGGCCGAGCGGGGCCATCAGCGCTTCGGTTCGCTCGCGCGCGGGGCCGGCCGCATCGCCGAACAGCGCGATGGGCGACTTGCCGATGGCGGCGGCCAAATTGGGCATGACGCGAACCACGGCAGCGGCGGCAGGGAACGCGGCGCGCAGGGTGGTGCAGTCCACCCCGGCGAGGATGGAGAGCAGCAGCGTGCCCTCGCCCACGTGCGGGGCGATTGCGGCGGCAGAGGCGGCGAACTGCTGCGGCTTGAAGCCGAGCAGGACGACATCGGCCGGCGCGGCACCAGCGGGCGGCTCACGCAGAAGGCGTACGCCGGCGGGGGCCTCGGCAAGCAGCGGATCGACCACGGTGAACGCGGCGGGATCAAACCCGCCGGCAAGCCAGCCGGCCAGCATCGCGCCGCCCATGTTGCCGCAGCCGAACTGGAGAAGGGAAAAGGTCACTGTGGGTCTCGCTTGCAAGGTGCGGTGATTGCCCATGCCCTCCCCCGCCCTCTCCCGCAAGCGGGAGGCAGGCTCAGGCCTCGCCCGCTGCGTCGATCAGGGCGCTGGCAAGCGCGTCGGCGGGGGACTTGTCGCCCCACAGCAGGAACTGGAATGCGGGGTAGAAGCGGTCGCATTCATCGACCGCCGCCTCGATCGCGGTCTGCGCCTGGACGAGGCTGAGCAGGCCATCATCGCCCAGCATGAGGCCGTGGCGGTAGAGCAGGACCGAGCCGTTCGACCAGATATCGAAGTGGCCAAGCCAGACCTGCTCGTTGATCAGCGCCATGATTTCGAACATCACGCCGCGCTTGTCATCGGGCACGCGGATATCGGGAAGGCAGAGGATCTGGAGGACGTGGTCCTCGCTGCGCCAGATGCAGCGGAGCTGATAGCTGGCCCAGCTGCCCTGGATCTCGCCATGGATTTCATCGTCGGACACGAATTCGCAGGGCCAGCCGCGCGCTTCGAACAGCGAGGCGAGCATATCGACCGGCGCCGCATCCTCGCGTTCGCTGTCTTCATGGCCGGTGCGCATCTGGTGGTCCTCGGGCGGCCCGGACTGGGCCGATAGGTGCCATCGCGGAGTGGACGCGCGGCGGCAATCGGCGCAGGTCTGCGGGCTGGGCAAAACTCGACTAGTCTGTTCATAAGCTGTGGAGAAGCGGTGCACCGCACCGCCCCTCCGGACCGGCTACTTCACGCTCAGCGCATCCACGGCCTGGCCTGCCGGACTGGTCCATTCGTAGCTGCCGACACCGCTTGTACGCAGCTTCTCGATCGTGGCCTGCGCTTCCGCATCGCTGGAGAAAGGCCCTATCAGCAAACGATAATTGCTGCGCCACGGGGTGATAGAGGGCTTGCGGCCACGCAGCAGTGCCGCGCGCGCCTGAAGCCCGAGCCACTCCTTGCCGATGGCCGCGCGATTAGACCCGGTGAGCACCTGAACCCAGATGCGGCTGGCATACTGCGGCTCCGCCTTGGACTTGCCCTTCTTCGACTTGTCGGTTTCGGGCGGGCACTGGACATCGGCGGCGTCCTTGCCCTTGCCCTTGCCAGAGCGGGCGCCGGACTTGGCTTTGGCCGGTGCGGCGGCCTTGCCCGCCTTGCCTGCGGCCTTGCCCTTTGCCGACTTGCCCTTGCCCGTGGCATCGAGGCAATCGGCAGCGAGCGCGAGCTTGTCCTTCTCCGCCTTGTCATTGCCAGCCTTGTCCTTGCCAGTCTTGTCCTTGCCGGTCTTGTCCTTGCCGGTCTTGTCCTTGCCGGTCTTGTCGCTGCCGGGCTTTTCCTTGCCCGGGCGCGTGACGGCAGGTTCGACCGCCTCCTGATCACTGGTGCGCGAAACGGATGTCGGGCCATCGGGGCGCTCGCCGCGATCCCGGCCCTTGCTCCTCGATGCCTTGGCCGACTGGCGCAGCGCTTCGATCCGCGCGAGATCCACGGCATCGGTGGCTGTCTCCGCTTCCTGCTCGGGCGGCTTGAAGCCATCGAAGGCGCTGCGGAAATCGGTCGGCGCGGCGGGCGATGCCGCCTCGGGCGCAGGCGGAGTCGGCGCGGGTGACGCCGCTGGTGATTGAGCGTCGGGACCGAGCTGGGCCACCGGCTGCGAGACCGCAGCGACAGGCGAAGTTGCGGCAGGCAGAGTTGCGGCAGGCGGGGTCGCGGCCAGCGCGAGCTGGGTCGTGGGGGCAGAGGCAGGCACGGCCGGGCCAGCGCTGGCAACCTGCACCGGCGCGGGAGCCGGCGCTGGCGATGTTTGCGCGGGCGAAATTTGCGCTGGCGGGGTCTGGGCCGGAGCTGCGGCACGCGGCTTGGGCTGCGGTGGCGGCGCGACCGGTGTGCCCGGCGGCACATCGAGCTTCGAGAGCACGGCTGGCCGCACTGGCTGGCTTGCAGCAGCAGACGACGACGCCGCCGGTCCCGGCTGCACCTGCGGCTGGGATTGCGGCTGCATTTGCGGCTGGGCCTGCGTCGGGGCGGCCGCGATGCGCGTTGCGGGCTGGAGGCCCCACGGCGCGGTGACCGCAGGCTGGTTCGGTGTCGGCGAAACCGGCGCGGCTGCGGCCATGGCCGTCTGGCGCTTGTCGTCCTTGCCCGGACGGCGGCGTTTCGACCGGTCGTCGCGGCCGCGTGCACCGAGCGCATCACCCTGCGGCACGAGCGAGGCATCGACGCGCGGCGCGCGCGGATGGGCGAGCGCATACTGCACGACCTGCGGATCGTCGCGCCCGATATCCGCCGCCCGGGGGAAGCGGCCGAGATTGGCAGCGGCGGCCTGTTGCGCCGGGGTGAGCCGCGGCAGGTAGCGCAAGTAGGGCGCGATCGCGGCGGCGAGATCGGCGGGCATCGTCGCGCGGGCGATCCCCTCGGCCTCGTCGCTTTGTCCGGCAATCGCCATGATGAAGGTGCGCACCCGCCAGGCGCCGCGATCCTGCCGTTCGAGCAGCGGCTGGATGACCAGCTCCGCGCCGCGCCGGTCGCCCGCGATCACCAGGCTCAGGGCATAGCGGCGGCTGGCCTCATCGTTCTGGCCGCCGGCAAGCGCCAACTGGTACTGGCGCTGGGCGGCGGCGTTGTCGCCGACCAGATCATAGGCAAGGCCGCGTTCGGTGGCCATTTCGGTGCGGCTGAAACCCGCCTGCTCGGCCAGATCGAACCAGCGGATCGCCTCGATCGGCTGGTTCGAGCGCAGCATCGCGACGCCCATCCGGGCGCGGACCCCGGCGGTGCCGGGCGCGACCTGCTCGGCGCGGGTGAGAAAGCCGATCGCCGCATCGGTATCGCCCAGATCGAGCGCGGCCCCGCCGGCATCGAGCAGCGCCGTGACATCGCGCGGATCGCGCGCCAGCTTCGCCAGCGCGGCATTGAGCGTGCGCGTGGGGCTGGGTGCGACCGACTGGACGACCGGCACGGAGGTTGTCGCGACCGGCTCGGCGCCGTCATCGTCGGTGGCGACGGTGCGCTGCTGGGCGAGCCCGGGAGCAGCCGATACCAGCACCGCGCCAGCGATCAGGGCGCAGGCAGCGGAGAAAGCACGGTGCAGCGGCCCGGCGGGATGGAAGCGGGAGATCATGGGGCCGACCTTATCGCGGCAGAAGGAAACACGCAAAGCGGCCCGGCGCAGAAAGAACCCCGGTCGCGGACGCGGGGCAGCTTGCAGAACGGCCAGCGGACGGGCGGCGGTGCGGACCGCCCCTTGCCTGTCCGCCGGTGCCCCCGTTACTGGTTGTTCTGGCGCCCGAGGAAGCGCGGGATGTTGAGCGCGCTGCCGTCTTCCGGATCGGCATCCTCTTCGCCGACACGACCACCGCCGCGCGAGAGATTGGCCATGCGTTCAAACAGCGTGCTGCCCGGCGCGCTGCGCGGCGGTGCATCACTCGCCGAAGGATCGGGCTGCGCGCGGCCGAAGCGCGGCGGGAGCGGCTCCTGATCGCCCAGACCGAGCGCCAGTTCGCCGGGCTCTTCCGTCGGCGGTGCGGCTTCCTGCGCGGACGACAGATCGAGCGTGAGATCGAGCGGCTCTTCCGCCGGGGCTGCCGCCTCGGCAGGTTCGCTCGCCACCGGCTCGGCCGCGGCATGGACGGGCGGCGGCGCGAAGGCCGGCTGGGGTTCAACCGCGACAGGTGCGACAGGCACGGGTACGGGCTCCGGCGTGGACGGACGCCCCATCCCGCCGGGGACCACCGGGCCGCGCGGGCCACCCGACGTCGCCGGGCGCGCAGCCGCTTCGGCCATTTCGCCGGTCTGTTCGATGCCGGTGGCGACGACCGAGACGCGGATCTTGCCATCGAGGTTCGGGTTGAATGCCGAGCCCCAGATGATGTTCGCGTTGGGATCGACCAGCTCACGGATGTGGTTCGCCGCTTCGTCGACTTCCAGCAGCTTCATGTCGTCGCCGCCGATGATCGAGATGATCACGCCCTTGGCGCCCTGCATCGAGACGCCGTCGAGCAGCGGGTTGGCGATGGCGCGTTCCGCGGCTTCGAGCGCGCGGTTCGGGCCCTCGCCCTCGCCGGTGCCCATCATCGCCTTGCCCATCTCGCCCATGACCGAACGGACGTCGGCGAAGTCGAGGTTGATGAGGCCGGGCATGACCATGAGATCGGTGATCGAGCGGACGCCTTGCTGGAGCACTTCGTCGGCCAGCTGGAAGGCTTCCTTGAACGTGGTCTCCGCCTTGGCGACGAGGAACAGGTTCTGGTTCGGGATCACGATCAGCGTATCGACGTGCTTCTGCAGCTCGGCAATGCCGCTTTCGGCGGCGCGCATGCGGCGCGTGCCTTCGAACAGGAACGGCTTGGTGACGACGCCCACGGTGAGCACGCCCTTGCGGCGCGCCGCCTCGGCGATCACGGGCGCGGCGCCGGTGCCGGTGCCGCCGCCCATGCCGGCGGCGATGAAGCACATGTGCACGCCTTCGAGCGCGCGTTCGATCTCTTCGATCGTTTCTTCAGCGGCCGCACGGCCGACCTCGGGACGCGCGCCCGCGCCGAGACCCTGCGTCATGTCGGGACCCAGCTGGATGCGGTTGTCCGCGATCGAATTGTTGAGCGCCTGCGCGTCGGTGTTGACGACGACGAAATCCACGCCCTCGATCTTCGCGTTGATCATGTTGGCAATGGCGTTGCCGCCTGCCCCGCCCACGCCGATGACGGTGATGCGCGGCCGCAGTTCGTCGATGGCCGGCGGTCCGATGTTGATGCTCATAGCGCTCTCCGGTGCGGGTCTGCGGGGGGCCGGAAATGGAGCCCCGGAAATTGTAACGTCTGCTTTGGCACGGATCGTTTCACCGAATCAAAGCATCGACAGGTTTTTCCACAAGTAGGAGGCCCTAAACGCCCCTCCACCATCAGAAATAGTCTTTCATGGCGTGCCAGATGCGCTGGATCAGGCCCAGCCCGCTGTAAGATTGCGTAGGGCCCCAGCTGGGCCCGATCTTGCGGATATCGACCGGATCGGCGGCGGCATAGAGCATCAGGCCGACCAGCGTGGAGGAACTGGGCGTGGCGTGCCCCGGCGGCAGGCCCAGCATGGTCGGCGGCGAGCCGATGCGCACCGGGCGGCCAAGTGCGGCCTGCGCATAGTCGGCAAGGCCGGGCAACTGCGCCCCGCCGCCCGTGAGCACGACCTGCTGGCCGCGCTTGCCATTGAAACCGAGGGCCTTGAGCGCGCGACCGACCTCGTCGGTGAACACGCCGAGCTGCTGGGTGATCACCGAGACGAGTTCGGCGCGGGGGATGCGGTTCTTATCGTCGGCGTGGCGCGCCACGGGGCTGCCCTGTTCGGGATCGCCGGGTGCGCTGACCGGCACCATCTCGCGGTGATCGGCGGGGCTTGCGAGGGCGGATCCCGCCATGCACTTGAGACGCTCGGCCTGATAGCGGCGGATGCCGAAGGCCGAGGCGATGGCATCGGTGATGTCGCCCGAGCCGAAGGCAATCGCCTGCATGCCGAGCATGATGCCGCCGAAGTAGATCGAGACGGTGGTCACCTCGGCGCCGAATTCGATGAGCGCGACGCCCAGTTCGCGTTCCTCGGCGGACAGACAGGCGTGCCCCGCCGCGATGGGCGAACCGACGACCGCCTCGACCCGCAGGTGCGCGTTCTCGACGGTTTCCTTGAGGTTGCGCACCGGCGCGCCGTCCGCCAGCATGACGTGGATATCGACCGCAAGGCGCTCGGCGTGGAGGCCCTTGGGGTTGGGCACGCCGTCCGCGCCATCGAGCGTATAGTGCGCGGGCTGGGCGTGGAGCACGGTGCGGCCATCGGGCTGGATCACCTCGCGTCCGGCGATCAACAGGTGCTCGATATCGTCGCTTTCGATCCGCCGCCCGCCGATCTCGACCTCGACCTTGGCCGTGGTGCTGGCAAGCCCCGCGCCCGAGCAGCCGATCCACACGCTCTGCACGCTCGCATTCGCCATCTTCTCGGCCCGCTCGATGGCATCGCGCACCGAATGGGTCGCGGCGACCATATCGGTCACGTAGCCGCGCTTGATCCCCTGCGACTGGCGGTGGCCCGATCCCATGACAACCATCTCGCCCTGCTCGGTGAGCCCGGCGATGATCGCCGATACCCGGAACGAGCCGAGATTGACGGCGGCAAAGACCTTGGTGATGCGCGGAGCTGCCATGGCCGAACGATCAATCCTGCGCGGTCTTGGCGCTGGGAGCCTTGCCGGGCGTGGCGGAAGCGACGGCAGCACGCGCGGCCTCGGTCTTGGCGGCGGCGGCATTGGCCTTGGCACTGGCCTTGGCACTGGCCTCGGCACGCGCGGAGGCGGCGACGGCATCGGCGCGGCCGGGCACGCGCATGTAGATGCGGTCGGCGCTGCGCATGTCGAAGCTGGCCACCGTGCCGCCGAGCAGCCGGTCGACCCCGTCCATCCGGGCAAAGGTGAGCAGTGCGCTGGCCGACTGCTCCTCGCCTTCGGGCAGCGCAAGGACCTGGCGGGTCTTGAAGGTGAGGTTCCAGCGGCGGTTGCCGATCCATTCGGCCTCGGCCACCTGCGGGCGCAGCGCGGGGGCAGCGTCGAGCAAGTGGACAAGATCGGGCACGCGCGCTTCCGCGCCATTGCCGGAGAGCACCAGCAGCCCTTTGGCCTTGGCCGGGCTGACCGCTTCAAGTGGATGGCCGGTCTCGTCGATCAGTGTGAGCTTGCCATCGCGGCGCAGGACCGCGTGGGGGCTGCGCTCGATCACGTCGACCACCAGGGTATCGGGCAGCTGGCGCGAGACGCGGGCATCCTTCACCCACGAAAGCTGGAGCAGATCGTCACGCAAGGCAGCGATATCGAGCCGGGGCATGGCCTGATCGCGCTGGCCCAGCACCTTCTCGTAGATCTTGAGTTCGTTCATGCGGTTGACGCCGCGCACTTCGACGCGCTTGACCTCGAAGCCGGATTTCGCGGCGACGAGAGCCATCTCAGCCTCGGCCAACTGGGGAACGCCGGCCATGCTGGCGACAACCCACGCGAGCACCGCCGCGCCGCCGAGGATGACGGCCATCAGGATGCGGTGCAGCGTTTCCTCGCCGAAAGGCATCCACTGCATGATCTGGTCGATCGCCGAGCCGGTCTGGCGCCGCGCGGCGGTCACCTTGCGCTTGGTGCCGCTGGCCGCAGCGGCCCGCCGCACCGCCTTGCCGCCCCGGCGAATGGTCTGCGCCATGGCTCAGGCCTCCTTCTGCGCATGGGCGAGCGCATCGGCGACAATCGCCTCGACCAGATCGCCATAGTCCATGCCGAGCGCGCGCGCCTGTTCAGGCACGAGGCTGAGCGGGGTCATGCCCGGCTGGGTGTTCACCTCGAGCAGGAACAGACCTTCAACGCCCTGCTCGTCATCCCAGCGGAAATCGCTGCGGCTGGTGCCACGGCAGCCGAGGAGCTGATGGGCGCGCAGCGCGATGTCCTTGCAGGCCTCGGCGATCTCGTCGGGGATCTCCGCCGGGCAGATATGGTCGGTCATGCCATCGGTATACTTGGCGTCGAAATCGTAGAAGCCGGACTTGGGGCGCAGTTCGGTGACGAGGAGCGCCTTGTCGACCAGCACTGCGGTGGTCAGTTCGCGGCCGCGGATGAACGGTTCGGCGAGGAGTTCGTCGAATTCCTGCCACGGGCCGATGGCATCGCGGCTGATCGGATCGCCATAGTTGCCGTCCTTGGTCACGATGGCAACGCCGACCGAGGAGCCTTCGTTGACCGGCTTCAGCACATAAGGGCGCGGCAGGGGATCGCGCGCGAACAGCTCTTCGCTGCGCACGATGCGCCCACCGGGCATGGGGATGCCGTGGGGCACCAGCGCCTGCTTGGTCAGCTGCTTGTCGATGGCAATGACCGAGGTGGCGAGGCCGGAGTGCGTGTAGGTGAAGCCCATCAGGTCCATCAGGCCCTGCACGGTGCCATCCTCCCCCGGCGTACCGTGGAGCGCGTTGAACACGACATCGGGCGCGGCTTCGGCAAGGCGCTGCGCCACATCGCGGCCCATGTCGATGCGGGTGACGCGGTGGCCCTTGGCCTCCAGCGCATCGGCGACGCCATTGCCGGACATGAGCGACACGGGGCGCTCGCTCGACCAGCCGCCCATGAGGACGGCGATGTGGAGTTTGGGGAGCGTCATGACCGGCCTACTCGCTGAATTTCCCACTGGAGCTCCACGCCCGACTGCTCCTTCACGCGGCGGCGGACTTCCTCGCCCAGCGCTTCGATCTCGGCGCTGGTGGCTTCGCCGGTGTTGATGAGGAAATTGGTGTGCTTTTCGCTGACCTGCGCGCCGCCCAGCGTCAGCCCCCGGCAACCGGCCTTGTCGACCAGTTCCCACGCCTTCCCGCCATCCGGGTTCTTGAAGGTGGAACCGCCGGTCTTGCTGCGCAGCGGCTGGCTGGCCTCGCGCGCGGCGCTGATGCGGTCCATCTCGGCCTGAATGGCGGCGGGTTCGCCCGGATGGCCGCGAAAGCGGGCGGCGACGACCACGCACCCGTCGACGAGATCCGAATGGCGATAGGTGTAGCCGAGTTCCGACAGCGGCAGCGTGGCGATCTCGCCCGAGCGGATCACGACGTCGCAATCGATCAGCACGTCCTTGACCTCGCGGCCATAGGCGCCGCCGTTCATGCGCACGAAGCCACCGACGGTGCCGGGGATCGAGCGGAGGAATTCGAGGCCGGCGATGCCGCTATCACGTGCGGTGGAGGAGACGAGGATGCCGCTCGCCCCGCCGCCGCAGTTGAGGGTGGTCTCGTCTACCTTCTCGACCTTGGCGAACGCCTTGCCGAGGCGGACAACGACGCCGGGGACGCCGCCATCGCGGACGATCAGGTTGGAGCCGAGGCCGAGCGCCATGACGGGGACCTCGGGCGCGAGACCGGCGAGGAAATCCTGCAGATCGGCCAGGTCCTTCGGCTCGAACAGCCACTGCGCCGTGCCGCCGGACTTGAACCAGACCAGCGGCGCGAGCGGGGCATCGGGCGTCAGCTTGCCGCGAACAGGAGGAAGTGCCGTCAGCGTGGTCACGCCGCCCCCCGCTGCTGGGCAATCGCGCCGGCAAGGCCCGCCGCCCACTTGGTGATATCGCCCGCGCCGAGGCAGACGACCATGTCGCCCGGCTGGACCACGCCGGCGAGTTCCGCCGCCAACGCGTCCGCGCCCGCGATCAGGTGCGCCGAGCGGTGGCCCCGCGCCTTGATGCCTTCAACCATCGCGGCGCTGTCAACGCCCTCGATCGGCTGCTCGCCCGCCGGGTAGACCGGCGCGGCATAGACGATATCGGCATCGTTGAAGGCGCCCTGGAAGTCTTCCATGTGATCGCGCAGGCGCGTGAAGCGGTGCGGCTGGACGACGGCGATGACGCGGCCTCCCTGACCTTCGGTGGGCACGCCCTCGCGCGCCGCGGCGAGGACGGCGCGAATCTCGACCGGGTGGTGGCCGTAGTCGTCGATGACTGTTACGCCGTCCACTTCGCCTACCTTGGTGAAGCGGCGCTTGACCCCGCCGAACTTGGCGAAGCCGGTGCGGATCAGCTCTTTCGAAACGCCCATCTCCACCGCGACGGCAACGGCGGCCAAGGCGTTCTGCACGTTATGGCGGCCGGGCATGGGGAGCTCGATACCCTCGATGCGCCGGAAGCTGCCGTCGCGCTGGCGCAGCACGGCGGTGAAGCGGTTGCCGCCCGGGATGGGGGTGACGGCCTCGCCGCGCACGTCGGCCTGCGCAGAGAAACCGTACGTCACCACGCGGCGATCACGCACCTTGGGGATGATCGCCTGCACTTCGGGATGATCGATGCACAGCATGGCCGCGCCGTAGAATGGCACGTTCTCGATGAACTCGACGAAGGCGGATTTCACCTTGTCGAACGATCCGTAGTGATCGAGATGCTCGGGGTCGATGTTGGTGACGACCGCGAGCGTACCATCGAGCCGCAGGAACGAGCCGTCGCTCTCGTCGGCCTCGACCACCATCCACTCGCTGTCGCCCAGCCGCGCGTTGGAGCCGTAGGAATTGATGATGCCGCCGTTGATCACGGTGGGATCGATCCCGCCGGCATCAAGCAGGCACGCGATCATCGAGGTGGTGGTCGTCTTGCCGTGCGTGCCCGCCACCGCCACGGTGTTCTTGAGGCGCATCAGTTCGGCCAGCATCTCCGCGCGGCGCACCACAGGGACGCGCGCTTCCAATGCGGCGACGACTTCGGGATTGTCGCGCTTCACCGCGGTGGAGGTCACGACGACGGCGGCGCCCGCAACGTTTTCCGCGCGCTGGCCGATCATCACCGCGATGCCGCGCTGGCGCAGGCCATCGACGACATAGCTTTCCGCCATGTCGGAGCCCTGCACGCTGTAGCCCATGTTGTGCATCACTTCGGCAATGCCGGACATGCCGATGCCGCCGATACCGACAAAGTGGATCGTGCCGATTTCAGTACCGACGCCCTTCATTCGGCGGATTCCTTTGCAAGTGCCTCGCGGGTGGAAGGCGCGGCCTGCATGCCCTGCGCGCGGATCACGTCCATCAGCGGCACGCCGCCGAAGCCCTCGACCAGATCGGCAAGGTCCTTGACCGCATTGGGCAGGCCGCAGTTCCACGCGGCATGGGCGGCATTGGCGAGCGTCATCGGATTGAGCGCCATCGTCTGGATCTGCTTGGCGAGTTCCTTGGGGGTGAAGCCCGATTGGCGGATCGCACGGGCGCCGCCGGCCTTGACCATCTCGCGCGCGTTGACGGCCTGATGGTCGTCGGTCGCGATGGGCAGCGGCACGAGGATCGCCGGACGACCGACAGCGGTCAGTTCGGCAATGGTCGAGGCGCCGGAGCGGCCGATGAACAGGTGCGTATCGGCGAGCCGGGTCGCCATGTCCTCGAAATAGGTGCCGAGCTCCGCCGGGATCTGGTGGCCGGCATAGCGGGCGCGCACGGCCTCGATGTCCTCGGGCCGGCACTGCTGCGTCACCTGCAGGCGGTGGCGCAGCGCGGGCGGCAGCATGGCAAGGCCATCGGGCACCACTTCCGAAAGGATCGAGGCCCCCTGGCTGCCGCCAGTGATCAGCACGCGGAACAGACTGTCTTCGGTGAATTCGGGGAAGGCTTCACCGCGCAGCGCAAGGACTTCCGCGCGGACCGGGTTGCCGACGCGGTGGACCTTGCCCCACAGCTTGGGATCGAGCCGCTCGACCTCACCGTAGGCCGTGGCGATGGCCGTGGCGCCCTTGGCGAGGAAGCGGTTGACCCGGCCGAGGACGGCGTTCTGTTCGTGGATCACCGTGGGGATGCGGGCCGCGCGGGCAGCCAGCAGCGCGGGCAGCGCGGGATAGCCGCCGAACCCCACGACGCAGGCCGGCTGGAAACTTTCGAACAGGCGCAGCGCCATCGCGCGGCCGCGCCAGATCGCGGCGAGGCCCTTGGCGAGCGCGACGGGGTTCTTGCCGAGCCGCCCGGCGGGCAGGACGTGCGCGGGGAGGAACGAGGGTTTGCCGGGGATCTTCGCGCCGCGCTCGTCGGTGACGAGGGCGACGTGGTGCCCGCGCCGGTCAAGCTCGGCCGCCAGCGCAAAGGCGGGCAGCAGGTGCCCGCCCGTGCCGCCCGCGGCGAGAACGAAGTGGCGCGACACGCCGGGGGTGTGGTGTATCATGTCCGCACGAGCTCCCTCAGGACTGGCGTCTCGCGCGAGAGATAGGGATTGCGGCGCGTGATGGCGAGGAGGAACCCGGCGCCGAGCAGCAGCGCGATAGTCGAGGAACCGCCATAGCTGATGAGCGGCAGCGTCATGCCCTTGGAGGGGAAGAGCTGGAGGTTGACGAGGATGTTGATGAAGGCCTGCCCCGCCAGCTGCGCGGTAAGTCCGGCAGCGGCGAGCACGGTAAACAGGTCTTCCTCATCCGCCAGGCGCAGCATCACGCGGATCACGATGGCGCAGTAGAGCAGCACGATCACCGCGCAGGCGATGAGGCCGAATTCTTCGCCGATCACCGAGAAGATGTAGTCGGTGTGCGCCTCGGGCAGTGCCATCTTGCGGCTGCCGAGCCAGAGCCCCGTCCCGCTCCACCCGCCGCTGACAAGCGTGCGCATGGCAAGGTCCACCTGATCGAACTCGCTGCCGCCCGAAAGGAACGCATCGATGCGGTGGGTGGCGTTGGGATAGAAGAAGTAGGCAAGGACGACGCCGACGACACCGACCGCCCCGTAGACACCGATCCTGTTAAGGCTGAGACCCGAGAGCAGTACGAGCACGAACCACACCCCGCCGAACAGCACGGTCGAGCCGAAATCGGGCTGCGCCATGAGCAGAACGGCGATCAGGCCCATCACGCCGAACGTGATCGGGATCACCGGGAGATTGGGATCGCGCACCCGCCACGAGAGGATCCACGCCACGGCGATCGCGAAGCCGGGCTTGAGAAACTCGGACGGCTGCAGGCTGAAGCCGATCCACAGCCAGCGCTTGGCGCCTTTCACTTCGTTGCCGAGCACCGGGACGAGGACGAGCGCGACCAGCATGGCCGCGGCCAGGATGATCGCAAGCCGGCGCGTCGTCTCCTTTGGCAGGAGCGAGGCCACGAACATGGCCAGCAGCCCGACCGTGAGCCAGCGCAAGTGGATCCAGAAAAAGTAAAGATCGCCGAGCGCCTTGTCCGGCGTCGAAAGGCGGTGCGCGCTGGCCGGCGACGCGGCGGCGACCGCCACCGTGCCGACTGTGATAAGCATGAGCACGAGCGCGAGCAGCACGCGGTCGATCTCGCGCCACCAGATGAGGAGTTCGCTGCGGCGGGTGCGGCGATAGCGATTGGTGCGCGGCGCGATGCGCACGCCGCCGCCGGGAAGCGGGGTGGCGACCTGGCGGGTGGGCTGGACCACGCTCATGCGCTTTTCCTTTCCTCGATCAGCGCGGTGACGATCTGACGGAAGGCATCGCCGCGCGCCTCGAAATCGCGGAACTGATCAAAGCTGGCGCAGGCAGGCGAGAGCATCACGACATCGCCCGGCTCAGCCGCATCCATCGCCTGACGCACCGCATCGCAGAGCATTTCGCTACGCTGGACGGGCATCAGCGGTTCGAGAATATCCGCAAAGCGCGGGCCAGCCTCGCCGATGGTGTAGGCCTGCACGACATGGCTGAAATAAGGGGCGCAGGCGTCGAGGTCGTCGCTCTTGGGCAGGCCGCCGAGGATCCAGTGGACGCGCGGCCAGGCGCCCAGTGCGGGCGCGGTGGAAGCGGGGTTGGTCGCCTTGCTGTCGTTGATGAAGAGCACGCCGTTCGCCTCGCCAACGCGCTCCATGCGGTGCGGCAGGCCGACGAAGCTGGCGAGCGCCGCGCGCCACACGGGCTCGGCAATGCCGAGGCGCTGGGCGATGGCGACCGCGATGGCAGCGTTCTGGAGATTGTGGGGGCCCTGCAGCGAAGGCCAGTCCGCCTGCCCCGTCAGCGCGGCAGGATCGACCACCGCGACATCGCCGGCAGGGCGCTGCATGGCGATCTCCGCCGCGATGCGCCGGGTGTCCTCGTCGCCGCAGCCGAACACGGCGAATTGCCCCGCCTGCTGCATCTGGAACAGGCGGGCCTTGGAGGCGGCGTAGCCTTCATAGCCATCGTAGCGATCAAGGTGATCGGGGCTGAGATTGATGAAGGCGGCGAGATCGGCGTGAAGGCTGTAGGTGAGGTCGATCTGGTAGCTCGACAGTTCGAGCACATAGACCCCGCCTTCGGGCAGCGGCGGCTGGCCGAGGATGGGCAGGCCGATATTGCCGCCCATCTCGGTCGGCAGGCCGGCGGCCCGGACGATGTGGTGGACGAGGCTGGTGGTGGTCGATTTGCCGTTGGTGCCGGTGATGGCGACGACCTTGTGTGGCGGCAGGCTGGCGCGGGCCTGCGCGAAAAGCTCGATATCACCGATGATCGGCACATCGAAGCTGCCAGCGTGGGCAGCGATCGGATGGCGGTTCAGCGGCACGCCGGGGGAAACGACGACGCCGTCGAAGCCGGTGAGATCGATGGTCAGCGGGTCGGCGATGGTGGCCCGGCCTTCCACCGCCGCGCGGGCATCCTCGCGTCCGTCCCATGCCGTCACGTCGGCCCCGCTCGCCAGCAGCGTATCGACGCTGGCCAGCCCCGACCGGGCGAGCCCTAGGACGGCATAGCGTTTGCCGGCAAAGGCAGGGGACGTGATCATCCGCGCGCTTATCGCACCTTGAGCGTGGCGAGCCCGATCAGCGCGAGCACGATCGAGACGATCCAGAAGCGGATGACGACAGTCGATTCCTTCCAGCCCAGTTGCTCGAAATGGTGGTGGATCGGCGCCATGCGGAATACGCGCTTGCCCGTGCGCTTGTAGACGAAGACCTGCACGATGACCGAGACCGCCTCCATCACGAAGAGCCCGCCGACGATGCCGAGCACGATCTCGTGGTGGATCGAGACGGCGATCACGCCGAGCGTTCCCCCGAGCGCAAGGCTGCCGGTATCGCCCATGAACACGGCGGCCGGCGGCGCGTTGAACCAGAGGAACGCCAGGCCCGCCCCCATCACCGCCCCGCAGAAGATCGAAAGCTCGCCCGCGCGCGGCACGTGCTGGATGCCGAGATAATGCGCATAGTCCACGCGCCCTGCGAGGTAGGCGATGATCGCGAAGGTCCCCGCCGCGATGATCACCGGCATGGTGGCAAGGCCGTCGAGCCCGTCGGTAAGGTTCACCGCATTGCCCGCGCCGACGATGACGAAGGCGGCGAAGAGGTAGTAGGCAGGGCCCATGGGCACATAGAGATTGCTGAACACCGGCAGGTAGAGGTTGGTGTCCGTGACCACCAGCGACAGGGCAAGGCCCGCCACGGCAAACTCGGCCAGCAGCCGGATCCGTGCGGAAAGGCCGGCATGGGCGTACTTGGTGACCTTGGCGTAATCGTCAAGAAAGCCGATCAGGCCGAAGCCCAGCGTGACGAGCAGGCAGGCCCATACGAAATTGCTGGTCAGGTCCATCCACAGCATCAGCGAGATCGCGAGGCTGATCACGATCATCAGCCCGCCCATCGTCGGCGTGCCGCGCTTGGCAAGGTGCGATTGCGGCCCGTCGGCGCGGATCGGCTGGCCCTTTCCCTGGCGCACGCGCAGCATGTTGATGAAGCGGGGGCCGATGATCAGGCCGATGGTCAGCGCGGTAAGCAGCGCGGCACCCGAGCGGAACGACTGGTAACGGATGAGATTGGCGATGCCTTCAAAGTGCAGCCAGTGCGCCAGAACGTAGAGCATTCAGTTTTCCCCGGCCTTCCCGGCTCCGCCTTTGGCCCCAGCGGTCAGCGCACGCACGAGAGTGCCGAGCCCGACCGAATTCGACCCCTTGATCAGAATGGCATCGCCGCCCTGCGGAGCATCCGCAGCAAGGCATTCCGCCGCTTCTGCAGCGGTTTCGGCATGGTCGAGTTCGATTTGCGCGGCAAGCGCGGGCCCGGCGCTTTTCCCCAATGCCTTCGCCAGCACGGCCATTTCGGGGCCGACGAGGATGATCCGCTCGACCCCTGCGGCGAGCAGCGGCTCGGCCAGGCCGGCGTGGTAGCCGTCCGAGGCCTCGCCCAGTTCCTTCATCGCGCCCAGCACGGCAATGCGGCGGCGCGCCGGCACTTCGCCCAGCGCGGCGATGGTCGCGCGCATCGAGGCGGGGTTGGCGTTGTAGCTTTCATCGATGATGAGCGCCTTGCCCGAACCGTCGCCGGCGGGTGCCTCGACCACATGACGCGCGCCGCGGCCGGCCAGCCCTTCCATTTCCGCGAGCGCGAGGCCCGCGGAGCCAAGATCGCCCCCGGCAGCGGCGACCGCGGCCATCACCGCCAGCGAATTGTCGACCCAGTGCGCCCCGGGCTGGGCAATCGTGTAGCACAGCTTGCGCGCGCCGAGCTGGCCCGAGAACGCCGCGGTAACCAGCGTGCCGCCGCCGGGCGCGGGGACGGCGTCGAGCAGCCGCGCATCGGCGCTGGCGCTGCGGCCAAAGCTGATCACATGCCCGGCGTGGCGCGCGGCCGCTTCGCGCAGCAGCGCAAAGTGGGGGTTGTCCGCCGGGATGATCGCGGTGCCGCCCGGCTCCAGCCCCTCGAAGATTTCAGCCTTGGCCTGGGCAATGGCCTCCTCGCCCGCAAAGTGGCCGATGTGGGCCGGCGCGATGGTCGTCACGATGGCAATGTGCGGCCGCACCAGCCGGGTCAGCGCGGCCAGTTCGCCCGCGTGGTTCATGCCCATCTCGTAGACACCGAACCGGGTGCGCGGGGGCGTGCGCGCGAGACTGAGCGGCACCCCGACATGGTTGTTGTAGCTCTTGACCGAACGATGCGCGCGGCCCCGGCTGCCCCGGTCGAGCGCGGCGAACAGCGCTTCCTTGACGCCGGTCTTGCCTGCCGAGCCGGTGACCCCGATGATCACCGCACCGGCCCGGTCTGCCCGGGCGCGGGCGGCATGGCCCAGATCGACCAGCGCCTGCGTGGTGCTTTCGACCAGGACATGCGGCCACGGGACCGGGCGATCGACCAGCGCCGCCGCAGCGCCGCGCGCGAAGGCGCCTTCCAGAAAGCGGTGACCATCGCTTTCGGCGCCGATCAGCGCGATGAACAGATCGCCCGGCTGCACTTCGCGGCTGTCCGTCGCGCAGCCCGAAACCTCGAATGTGCCCGAGGCCGTGCCGCCGGTCGCCGCCGCGATCTCGTCCGCGCTCCACAGCGCGAGGCCGATGTCGTCATCGGCTTCGACCGGCCATGGCAGCAGGGCTCTCATCGCATTCATTGGCTGCACTCCCGCGCCACTTGCACGTCGTCGAAGGGAAGGACGCGCGTCGCCTCGCCGCGCCCGATGATCTGGCCCTGCTCGTGCCCCTTGCCCGCGACCAGCACGATATCGCCCGCGCCGGCTGCGGCGATGGCAGCGGCAATGGCCTCGCGGCGGCCGGGCACTTCGCGGGCGCGCGCGTCGCAGCCGCCCAGCACGGCGGCGCGGATGAGCGCGGGATCCTCGCCGCGCGGGTTGTCGTCGGTGACGATCACGAGGTCGGACCCGGCACAGGCGGCGCGGCCCATTTCGGGGCGCTTGCCCTCGTCGCGGTCTCCGCCCGCACCGAACACGGTGATCAGCTTGCCCTGCACTCCCGTCCCCTGGCCCACATGCGGGCGCAGCGCGGCGATGGCGGCGTTGATGGCATCGGGGGTATGCGCGTAATCGACATAGACCGGCGCACCGCTGCGGGTGATGGCCGCGCGTTCGAGCCGCCCGCGCACGGGCTGGATGCGCGAAAGAGCTGCCAGCGTCCCTGCCGGATCGCCGCCGGTGGCGATCACGAGACCCGCCGCGACAAGCGCATTGGCGGCCTGGTAGGCGCCGATCAGCGGCAGGTCGAGCTTGCGGGTGGTGCCCTCGAACGCGAGTTCCAGCGTCTGCCCGAGAAGGGTCGGCGTGCGCGAGACAAGGCGCAGGGTTTCGCCCTGTTCGCCCACGGTGATGAGCTTGAGCCCCCGCGAACGGGCCGCGTCGATGGCCTTGGCGGACCACGCATCGTCCGCCCAGACCACCGCTGTGCCGTCTTCCGCCACGACATCGCCAAACAGCCGCATCTTGGCCTCGAAGTAGGCATCCATCGTGCCATGGTAATCGAGGTGATCACGGCTGAGGTTGGTGAAGGCGCCGGCTGCGACCCGAGGGCCTTCGTTGCGGAACTGGTCGAGGCCGTGGCTGGAGGCCTCGTAGGCGACATGGCTCACCCCCTCGCGGGCGAGGCCTGCAAGGTTGGCGAGGAACGTGACGATATCGGGCGTGGTGAGCCCGGTGGAGACGCTTTCGTCCGCGGTGGTGACGCCGAGCGTGCCGATCGAGGCGGCGTGGTAGCCCGCCATGCGCCAGAGCTGGCGTGTCATCTCGACGGTGGAGGTCTTGCCGTTGGTGCCGGTGACGGCCACCAGGGTTTCGGGCACCGGCGCGAAGAACGGCGCGGCGAGGCGCGCGAAGGCCCGGCGCGGGGCGGCATCGGCGATATGGACCGCGCCCTCCACGTGCGCCTCGGGCCGCGCGACGATGGCGATGGCGCCGGCCTTCACCGCATCGGCAATGAAGTCCTCGCCATTGAAGCGCGCGCCGACGAACGCGCCGAACACGGTGCCGGGGGCAACCTTGCGGTGATCGATGGCAAAGCCGGTGACCTGCGCGCCGGCAAGTGCATCGGGGGTTTCAGGCAGCGACATACCCGCCGCCGCCGCAAGGGCCGCCAGGTTCATTCACCCTCTCCGGAGCCGACCAGCGGGCTGAGGTCGGAAATGTCCACGTCATGATGCGCATCGGGCACCACACCGAGCATCGGGCCGATGCGCGGCACCAGCCGGCCGACGATGGGCGCGGCATTCCACGCGGCAGTGCGCTGGCCGCCGGTCTGCGCGGTGGCTTGCGGCTCGTCCAGCATCACGATGACCACATAGCGCGGCTTGTCCATCGGGAAAGCCGCCGCAAAGGTCGCGATCAGGGAGGTCTTGCGATAACCCCCGCTGCCCGGCTTTTCCGCCGAGCCGGTCTTGCCGCCGACGCGGAAGCCCGGGGCATCGGCCTTGCGGCCCGTGCCATCGACGACGATCATCCGCAGCAACTGGCGAAGGCGCGCGCTGGTCGAGGCCTGAAACACGCGGCGGCCGGGGGCGAGGTGCGCCGGATCCACCTTGTAGAGCGTGGCCGGGCGCCAGATGCCGCCGTTGACCAGCGCGGCATAGGCCGAGGCGAGGTGCAGCGGGGTGACCGCGATGCCGTGGCCATAGCTGACGGTCATCGTCGTCAGCCGCGCCCAATCGCCCTTGCCGCCTTCGCCGCCGCCATGGGGCCAGAGCGGGAAGCCGCGCGCGGGCAGCTCGATCGGCGGGCGCTCGTTCATGCCCAGCGCTTCCATCGTGCGCTTCAGGGCAACCGGCCCCAGCAGATCCGCCACATGCGCCGTGACCGTGTTCGACGAATGGATCAGCGCCTCGGGCACATTGAGCGACGCGCCGAAATTGTGGCTGTCGTGGATGGTGAACTTGCCCACCGGGAAGGGCACGGCGGGATAGCGCACCGAAAGATCGGTGATCACCCCGGCGTCGATCGCGGAAGCAACCGTGATCGGCTTGAAGGTGGAGCCAAGCTCGTAAACCTGGTTCGACACGCGGTTGAACACGAGATCGTTGTAGGCAAGGTCCGACCGGTTCGGGTTGAACGAGGGCAGCGAGGCCAGCGCGATGACTTCGCCGCTATCGGCATCGAGGATCACGCCGGCCGCGCCCTTGGCGCTCGTTTCCAGCATGCCGCGGCCCAGCTCGTCTTCCAGCGCGCCCTGCGCCCGCGCATCGAGGGAAAGCGCGGTGGGGGTGCCGCGGTGCGCCGGATCAAGCAGGCGGCTTTCGAGCACCTGCTCCATGCCGACATGGCCCTTGCCCGCCTCGTCGACAAAGCCGAGCACATGCGCGGCGAGCGAACCCTGCGGGTAGAAACGCTGCTCCTCGCGCGGGAATTCGAGCGCGGGTTCGCCCAGCGCGAAGACCTTGTTGGCATCTTCCGGCAGCACGCGGCGGCGCAGATAGCAGGGTTTGCCGGCCTTGAGCCGCGCGACGAGATCGGCGTAGTCCGCATCGGGGAAAATGCCCGCGAGCGCGCGGGCGATTTCCTCGGGCGTCTTGACCAGCGGCGCGCCGCCCTCCCCCATCGCCTTGGGATTGAACCACAGCGAGTAGGACGCGAAGGCCCGGGCCAGCGCCACGCCGTTGCGATCGGTGATCTCCCCGCGAGAGGGCAGCAGCGCTTCGGCCAGCGAGGTGCGCTCGGGCGTCTGCTCGAACAGGCCGAGCTGCGCGATCCGCACGCAGGCGGTGAGCGAGACGAAGATGAACAGCACCATGACCCACAGCGCGCGCAGGCGGGCGGTGACGAGCGCGTTCTGGCGCACGTTGGCAAGCTGCACCCGGCCGGTGGCAATGGCGGCGGAGGCGGTCAGCGCGTTCACGGGGCGGACTTGCTCCCCTTGGCAGCCGGCTTTGCCGCCTTGGCGGAGTTTTCGGCATGGGCTGCGCCGGACTTTGCGGGTGAAGCCTTGCCCGGCTTCGCATCAGGGCGCGCCGGTGCGAGCTTGGCGCCCTTGCCCGGCTTTTCCGCATCGCCTTTGCCGGACTTGGCAGGGGTGGCCGCCTTGGCCGACCTTGCAAGCGCGGGCTTGCCGTCACCGTCCCCAGCCTTGTTGTCCCCAGCCTTGTTGTCCTTGCCCGCCTTTTCGCCCTTGCCCTTGCCGGGACCGGTCTTGCTGTCCTTGCCGAGCGGTGTGACCATGGCGAGCCGCGCGCCGAGGTTGGCCGTAGCCTTGGCCCGGTCGGCCGCATCGGCCGGCTTGGCAGCAGCCTTGCTGTCGTTGTCATCGGCCACGCGCGGGGCAGGCGCGGCAAAATCGGCCGCGCTGGCGAGCCCGGCGATCACCGAGGGGAACGCGGCCTCGGCGGCCACGGCATCATCCGCGCTGGCGACGCGGATCGGCGTCGGAGAACCGGGGCCATCGGGCTTGGCCAAGGCGGCGAGCTGGCGTTCGCTGGCAAGATACTGGCCAGCCGTCGGCGCGACATAGCCGAATTCGACATCGTTCCAGAGCTTCAGCTGCTGCTGGTTGGCGCGGGTTTCCACCTCGGTCTCAAGGTAGAGCTTTTCCTTGCGCAGCGCGATGATCCGCTGCTCGGTGCGGTGGACCTGGCTGCGCAGCGCATTGACGCGGAAGGCGAGGACCATGACCAGCGCGCCGCAGATCAGCAGCAGCGCGATCCAGCCGATCGAGCGGAAGCGGTGGGCGCTGACGATCATGCCGCCAGACCCTTTCCAGCGTCCGCCCCTCTGGCCGGGGCATTGGTCCGCACGGCCCAGCGCAGGGTAGCCGAGCGCGCGCGGGGATTACGCGCCTGCTCTTCCGCGCCGGGGCGGATCGCCGCCGAGGGTTTTTCGAATACGGGGTGGCCGACCGGGTCGCGCAAGGGCAGGTGCCGCGACCCGGCCGGCAGGGCTCCAGCGCCTTCGCGCAGGAACTGCTTGACGATCCGGTCTTCAAGACTGTGGAAGCTGACGACGGCGAGGCGGCCGCCCGGGGCGAGCACGCGCTCCGCCGCGGCGAGGCCGGCGCGCAGTTCGTCCAGCTCGCCGTTCACATGGATGCGCACGGCCTGGAAGCTGCGCGTGGCCGGGTCCTTGGGCGCGCCGGGACGATAGCCGAGGGCCTTGCGCACCACATCGGCGAACTGGCCGGTGGTGGTGAGCGGACGGGCAGCGACCACGGCGCGGGCGATGCGCCGCGACTGGCGCTCCTCGCCATAGTGGTAGAGCACGTCGGCAATCGCTTCCTCGCTCGCGGTGTTGAGGAAGTCTGCCGCGCTTTCGCCGGACTGCGACATGCGCATGTCGAGCGGGCCGTCGTTTGAAAAGGCAAAGCCGCGCGCGGCCTGATCGAGCTGCATCGAGCTGACGCCGATATCGAACACGATGCCCTGCACCGAGGCGATCCCCGCTTCCGCCAGCCCCTCGGCCAGTTCGGAAAAGCGGCGCGGATGAAGCACGAGGCGCGGCGGGCTTGCAGACACTTCCCCCCAGGCCCGTCCCGCCAGAATCGCATCGGGGTCGCGATCGAAGGCGTGGACGGTGGCGCCGGCACCGAGCAGGCGGCGGGTATATCCGCCTGCGCCGAAGGTGGCGTCCACGATGAGCATGCCGGGCTCGGGGTGCAGCGCGGCAACAACCTCATCGAGGAGCACGGGGATATGGGGAGCCGAGGGGGCGGACGCGCCGGTCACTTGCGGGCCGCCTTGGCCGAGGCTTCGGCCATCCGGGCACGGCAGGCCGATTTGACCGAGTCCCATTCGGAACCCATGGCAAACAGCACATCGGGCGCCCAGATCGTGATCTGGTGCAGGCCGCCGTGGAAATAGAGCGCATCGCCCACCTGCGCCTGCTCGCCGAGATATTCGGGCAGGACGAAGCGGCCGGATTCATCGAAGCTGATGCGGGCGAAGCCGCTGATCTGCGCAGCGCGTAGGTCGATGTCGAAGGGCTCGCCGCGCTCGATCGCAACACGTTCCTCGTGCGCGAGCATTTCGGCAAAGCTGTCCGCGCGGGATTCGCCGAAGCCGACGAGGCAGGGGTGCCTGGCGTGCTTGTCGAGGCAGAGGATGCGGCTGCCGCGCGAGGCGTCCTTGACGGTCTGACGGAAGTCTGCGGGGAGGACAAAGCGGTTCTTCTCGCCGCGCGGCGAAAAGCCCTGCCCCCAATACTGCGACTGTGCCCCAGCCACGTGCCGCTTCCCCGCCTCGGACGAAAGCCTCCCGACCCGGCCACGCACACCCGCGTGGCCGACTCATCCCCCGCGGATGCGTCATGGAGTTCGTCCTGATGGGGTATTGTCTTAACGCGGGAGACCCCGGGCGAAAAGGGGAAAATGCGGGAATTTGCGGTCAGATGTTGATTCCAGTGGATGAATCTTTGCTTGGGGCAATCACGTAGGCCAGCAGCGACCAGCGGGACCTTCCGCAAAAACCCAGCATTTCCGCCAAAAAACAGCGCCGTCACAGACCCTCCGTCGCCGTTCCCGCAATTTCCCGTAATCGTGTCCCGCCAAATCCCGCGATGGCCCGGTCAGCGCGCGAAGGTCTGCCGCATCAGGTCGCGCAGCGCCCGCGCGCGGGCGGCAGCGTCTGCTCCGGCGGCGGGCGCAAGCAGCGCCGCGTCGGCCACGATCAGCACGAAACCCTTGCCGATCCGGCACTTGGCCATAAGCCCCGCCTGCTCGATGCGGCACGCGGCGGCACCGGGAAGCAGCGCCAGCGCGCCCGGGGATTCCACGGGAAACGGCGCTCCCGCAGTTTCCCGCGTCGCGCCCGCCCCTTGCAGCACCAACCCCCAATGCGTGAGGATCGGGTCCAGCAGCACGGTATCGGCCGGGCGGCGCGGATCGCCGAGCGCAAAGCGGCTCGGCGCGGTTAGCAGCGGATCGGCAAACAGCAGCAGGTGCCCGCCGCGCCGCACCCAGCCATCGAGCGCGACGTTTTCCGCCGGTTCGAGCGGGCGCGGCTGCGCCATCACGAGATCGCCGAGCGCGCCGGGAGCCAGCCCGGGGGCCAGACCCGGCGCCAACAAGGTATCGAGGGGGACGAGTCGGTGGCCCTCCTCCAGCACCGCGCGGGCCCAGTGCGGCGGCTCGGGCGCGGCGAGCCGGGCGGCCACGCCATCGGCCTCGCTCCACAGGATCGGGAGGCTGGTGAACAGGCCGAGCGGCGTGGGCGGCGGCGGGGCCGGCCCGGCGCAGGCCGCCAGCAGCAGGACCGCCGCAAGGGTCAGGACGCGGATCAGTTGCCGGCGGGGCGCGTCGTCGGCCGCGCGGCAGGCTTGGCGCCGCCAGTGACGGGCAATTCGGGTGCAACGCCCATGTCGACCAGCGGATCGTTCGCCGCGCTGGGGCTGGCGCTCGGGCTGGCAGCAGCCGCAGCCGGGGTCGTCGTGCGCTCGACCTGCTTGGCGCGGTCCATGATCACATTGGCGAGGCTGACGAGAAGGAGCATCCCGGCAAGGCCGAAAATGCCGATCTGGAGCCGGTGCACCGCTTGCGCCCGCAACTCGCGCGGGCCCGGATGAGCCGGCTGCAGCGCGGCGAGACGCGCAGCCTCCGCGGTCTCCCCAGCGGAAACGGGCGGCTCCGGCGTGCGATCCGGGATGAGGCCAAAAAGTGCCATTGGCCCGATATTACCCGCTTATGCGAGCCAGGGGAAGACCGGCAGTCCCTTCGCCCGCAGCCACTCCGGGTTGTAGAGCGAGGAGAGGTAGCGGAAGCCGGTATCGCACAGGATGGTCGCCACGCGCTTGCCCGGCCCCAACTGCTTGCCGAGCGCGACCGCGCCAGCCACGTTGATGCCGCTCGAAAGGCCGAGGCAGAGGCCTTCCTCCTCAAGCAGGCGGCGCACCCATTCGAGGCCTTCCTCGTCCGAGATGCGAAACTGCGTATCGATCGGCGCGCCTTCGAGATTGGCAGTGATGCGCCCCTGCCCGATACCTTCCGCGACCGAGGAGCCTTCCGCCTTCAGCTCGCCGTGCGCGTAATAGTTGTAGAGCGCGGCGCCGTGCGGATCGGCAAGGCCGATGGTGATCGCCTCGTCAAAGGCCTTGAGGCCGAAGCCGACGCCCGCAATCGTCCCGCCGGTGCCCGCCGCGCAGATGAAGCCGTCGACGCGGCCCTCCATCTGGGCCCAGATCTCGGGCGCCGTGCTTTCGATATGGGCGCGGCGGTTGGCGATATTGTCAAACTGGTTGGCCCAGATCGCGCCTTCGGTCTCCTCGGCAATGCGGCGCGAGGTGTGGACGAAGTGTCCCGGATTGGAAAACGGCGCGGCGGGCACGAGGACGAGCTCGGCCCTGAGCGCCCGGAGCGTGTCCATCTTCTCGCGCGATTGCGTCTCGGGCATCACGATCACGGTCTTGTAGCCCAGCGCATTGGCGACAAGCGCAAGACCGATCCCGGTGTTGCCCGCAGTGCCCTCGACGATGGTGCCGCCCGGCCTCAGCATGCCCTTCGCCTCGGCATCGCGCACGATCCACAGCGCTGCGCGGTCCTTTACCGATGCGCCGGGATTGGCGAACTCGCACTTGCCATAGATCTCGCAGCCGGCGGCCTCGCTGGGCCCCTTGAGGAGGACAAGCGGCGTGTTGCCGATCAGCGAAAGGGTATCGGAGAGCAGGGCGGGCGGTGGGACGGTCTCAGTCATGATCGCCGAAGTAATGCCCCGCCGCGCGCGCCGCAATGCAATTGCGCTTGGAGTCCGGCAAGGGCAGGTGTGAGCCTGCTACTCCCGCCCGGCCCGGATCGCGCCGCCGGCCGCAAAGGGAGCGATCGCGAGCGCGGCAAGGCTGGAGGCGGCGAGCAGCAGCAAGCCGCTTTCCCCGCCCGGCTGGAGCGAGCCCGCGCCGAAGATCAGCAGCGGCACCGCAAGCGGTATGGCCAGCAGGCCGCCCAGCGCCGCGCCCGCGCGCAGACCGGCGGTCAGCGCGGCGATGGTCACGCCGATGGCCGCAAGGCCGGGCGTGCCGAGCAGGAGGCCGACCTCCACCGTCCACAGCTGCGCTCCGTCCAGATTGAGAAGCCCCGCCGAAAGCGGCGCCGCCAGCATCAGCGGCACGCCGAAGCTCAGCCAGTGCGCGAGGATGCGCAAGCTGAGCACGCCTTCCTCGGCAATTCCGCGCAAGGCCCACTGGTCGAAGAACCCGGCCTCGAGATCGGGCTCCACCAGCCGGTCTAGCGGGAGGATCGCGGCGAGCAGCGCCGCCACCCAGATCACGCCCGCGCCGGTCCGCGCCAGCAGCTTGGCATCGGGCCCCACCGCGAAGGGATAGAGCATCGCCACCGCCAGGAAGAACAGCAGCGGCAGCAAGGCCCCGCCCCGGCCCGGCGCGCCGAACAGCAGCAGCGTCAGATCGCGGCGGAAGATCGTCCAGAGGGCCCTCACGGCAGGTGCTCGAGCAGCGAAAGGGTGCGCAGCTTCTGCAATTGCAGCGGCTGGTGCGAGGCGATCACGGCAATGCCGCCCAGCGCCCGGTGCGCCTCGATCGCGGCCTGCGTGCTGGCGCCCCAATGTGCATCGAGCCCGTTCAGCGGCTCGTCGAGCAGCCAGATCCGCGCCCCGCTCGCCGCCAGCCGGGCCAGCGCGGCGCGCTTGCGCTGGCCGGTGGACAGAAAGCGCACTGGCACATCGAGCAGGTCTTCGAGGCCGAAATCGGCGCGCGCTTCTCCCGCGCGGTCGATTGCGCGCCAGAACGCCAGCGCCTCGCCCAGCGGGCGGTGGGGATCGAGCGCGGGCCGTTCGTCGGCCAGCGCGAGGGTGCCGTCATGCTCGACATGGCCGGCGTAGGGCCGCAGCAGCCCCGCCAGAATCCGCATGAGGCTCGACTTGCCGATGCCGTTGGGCCCGGCCAGATGCAGCGCTTCTCCGCCGGCAAGTTCGAAGCCCACGCCCTTGAACAGCAGCCGGTCGCCGCGCCGGCAGGCAAGATCATAGGCAGCAAGACAGCACGGTTGCATCGCCCCACGCGATAGGGGAAAGACGTGGGCCTGCCAAGGAGACCGATTGTGGCGATTGCCCGACTGACCGAAACCGAACGCGCCGAAGCCCTCGCCGCCCTCCCCCTCTGGTCCCTGCGCGCGGATGGCCTCGCCCTCACCCGCACCTTCCGCTTCGCCGATTTCGCCGAGGCTTTCGGCTTCATGACGCGCGTCGCGATCCTCGCCGAAAAGGCCGATCACCACCCGGAATGGTTCAACGTCTACAACCGCGTGGAAATCACGCTGACCACGCACGACGCAGGCGGACTGAGCACGCGCGACGTCGCGCTGGCGGGGGCGATTGACGGGTTTGGGAGCTAGCCCCTACCCCCCCAGCGGCCGCCCCAGTCCGCTGACCTGCTTGCGCAGGCCGCCGGGCATCCAGCGCGCGGCAAAGGCGAGGCTCTTGGCGGTCTTGCCCACCAGCGTGTGCAGCTTCTGGCCATGGACGGCGGCCCAGGCCGCGTCTGCCACGGCGCTCACCGGCGAGATCTCGAGCTTGGCAGCGGTCACCCGCCCGCGAATGTCCTCGTTCGATTGGCGGTTGGGCGCATGGTCGAGCAGCGGCGTCTCGATGAAGCCGGGCATCAGGTCGCGCACCAGAATGCCCTCGTCCTTCCATTCGGCATCGAGCGATTCGGTGATCGAGCGCACGCCGAACTTGGTGGCGGAATAGATCGAGCCGCCGGGCACGCCATAGATCCCCGCCGCGCTCGCGGTGTTGAGCAGGCACGAACCCGGCGCCGAGGCCTTGAGCCAGGGATAGGCCGCCTGCGCGCCCCAGATCACGCCCTTGAGGTTGATATCGAGCGTGCGCTCCACTTCCTCGGTGCTGACATCGACGATGCGCCCGCCAATGGGAATGCCGGCGTTGTTGAACACCACGTCGATCTTCCCGCCCGAGGCTGCCGCGCACGCGGCCAGCGCAGTGTCCCACGCAGCGCGGTCGCGCACGTCGAGCTTGTGCTGCGAGGAGAACCCCGCCGGGATCAGCGCGGCGGTGCCCGCCATGCCGTCCTCGTTGATATCGGCAATGCCGACAAACCAGCCCGCCCGTCCAAACCGCTCGGCCACCGCGCGCCCGATACCCGAAGCGCCGCCGGTGATGAAAATCGTCTTGTGGCCCACACCCAACACCCTTGGTCGTTATTGTTGGCCCCCAGACTACAGCGCCGGATTGTTATAGCAATGCCACGTGAAGATCGCCGCAGCGCCCCGGTGCGGGCGCCAGTCCTCGGCCATGGCGCGGGCCTCCTTCTCGCTGGGCCGCTCCGCCAGCCCCAGCAGCTTCGCCATGCCCGCCTGGACGGCAAGATCGCCCGCCGGCCAGATATCGGGCCGCCCCTCGGCAAACAGCAGGTAGATCTCGGCCGACCAGCGGCCGATGCCCTTGATGCGGGTCAGCTCCGCGATGGCCTCCTCGTCATCGGCGGGCAGCGCGTGGAGATCGAGCTCGCCCGTCACCACCAGTTCGCACAGGGACCGCACATAGCCCTGCTTCTGGCGCGAGAGGCCGCAAGCGCGCAGCGCATCGAAATCGGCGGCGAGCAGATCATGCGGCGGCAGATCATCGCCCAGCAGCGCCTCGAGCTTGGCCCAGACCGAGGCCGCCGCGGCGACGCTGACCTGCTGGCCGACGATGGTGCGCAGGAGGGTCGCATAGCCGCGCGGGCGGATGCGCGGCTCGGGATGGCCGACGCGTGCGACCGCTTCGGCGATGAGGGGATTACGCGCGCCGACATGGGCGAGGCCTTCGGCGATCTGGCTGGCGGTGAGGCCCATCGGTATCAGCTTTCCTTTTGAGGCCATGATGCAGCGCAGCACCTTGCCAAAGCGCACCCCGCGCGATAGCAGCCCCGGTCAAATGGAGCCAGAGTGCGCGCAGGATCGTGCAGGCGTGCTCGCAACAGGAGATAAGGTCGATGCCGAAACTTGTCGTGGTGAACCGCTCGGGTGAAGAGTCCACTGTCGAGGCCGCTGCCGGCCTGTCGGTGATGGAAGCGATCCGCGACAACGGTTTCGACGAACTCCTCGCGCTGTGCGGCGGCTGCTGCTCCTGCGCCACCTGCCACATCTACGTGGACCCCGCCTTCACCGACAAGCTGCCGAAGATGAGCGAAGACGAGAACGACCTGCTCGAAAGCTCGGATCACCGCAACGATACGTCGCGCCTCTCGTGCCAGGTGCAGCTGACCGCCGATCTCGACGGCCTCAAGGTCACCATCGCGCCGGAAGACTGAGCCGACCCGCGCTGCGGCGCGCATCGCTTCTGCAACAGGAAAGACGCCCCGTCGCGGCAACGCGAACGGGGCGTTTTCGTATGGGCGATCGGGGGTAGCCCGAAAGGGCCGAGGCCCTTCGAACCGGGCATTCGGATGAGGCCTGCGGCTGACCGAACACGCCCAGAACCCGGCCCGCGGGCGCAGCGGTCCACCGCTGCGGATCAACGCCTCATCGCGGCTGGATCACGAATGCAAATCCGGTGCGGATTTTATGTCGCGCTGCACCAAAAGCACACCGCGAATTCTTATAACCTTCAAAAAAATAACACTAAAACTGTCAAAGAGGCTCCTTGGCGGCCGCAGCACACCACAGGCTCATGAGGGAGATAATTACGCGCCCTGTTACTGCACTGCTCGCCACGACGGCCTTTGCCGCCGGCACCAGCCCGCTGCGGGCCATCGCCAAGCTGCCTTCGGTGAACTTCCAGTCGGCCGACGCGTTCGGCACCTATGAATGGTCGACCCGCATCACGCTGCGCGGCTTCAACCTCGACGGCATCCCGCTCGGCGACATGTCCTACGGCAACTACAACGGCCGCCGCGTCAGCCGCGCGGTCACGGCCGAGAACATCGGCTCGACCGTGGTTTCGCAAGGGTCTGGCGCGATCGACACGCAGTCGACCAACAACCTCGGCGGCACGCTGAGCTTCTCCACGATCGATCCCAGAGCCGCGCTCGGCCTCGAGGCCAGCGGCGAGCTGCGCCTCGGCCACGGCCTGTCGGTGCTGGCCTCCTACAGCTGCAACGACAACACCTACCGCAACGACGTCGTCATCCGCACGAAGGATGCGCAGGGCACCGATGTCGTTACCACGATCCCGACCGCAGGCAAAACCGTCACCGACAGCCCCAAGCACCTTGTACACGGCGAGGTTTCGTACGATCAGGGGCCGCTCTATGGCCGCATCGGGGTTGACTACATGTCGAAGCGCTACTTCACCTACACCAACGACCAGTCGGTCCCCGGCCGTGCGCTCGTCGATCCGACGCTCGGCTACAGGTTCGATCTGTGCATGCGCAAGCCGGTGGAGCTGCAGATCAACGCGGCCAACCTGTTCGACAAGTCCTACGTCGCCACGATCGGCTCGAACGGCTTCGGCAACAGCGGCGACAACCAGACGCTGCTCGCCGGTGCCCTGCGTCAGATCTTCGCAACCGTGAAGGTGGGCTTCTGATGCGCCGCGCGCTTCCGCTCGCCTCTGCGCTTCTCGCTGCCGCGCTGGCAGGGGAAGCGCGCGCCGCTCCCGTTCTCCTGATCTCCATCGACGGGCTGCGGCCCGCCGATGTGCAGGATGCCGATGCGCGCGGCCTCAAGGTGCCCAACCTGCGGCGGTTCCTCGCCGAGGGCACCTATGCGACCGGCGTCGTCGGCGTGCTGCCCACGGTGACCTACCCCAGCCACACCACGCTGATCACCGGCGTGGCGCCGGCGCGGCATGGCATCGTGAACAACACCACCTACGATCCCCTGCAGATCAACCAGGGTGGCTGGTTCTGGTATGCGCAGGACAACAAGGCCCGCACGCTGTGGGATGCGGCGCATGAGGCCGGGCTCTCCACCGGCAACGTCTTCTGGCCGGTCTCGGTCGCGGCGAAGAACGTGACGTGGAACCTCGCGCAGATCTGGCGCACCGGCCATGCCGACGACCGCCATCTGCTCGATGCCGTTTCGACACCCGGGCTGATCGGCGAACTCGAGACGGCGGCGCACCTGCCCTACGCCGACGGCAAGGCCGAAGACCTGCCGGCCGACGTGAACCGCGCGCGCTTCGGGACCGAGATGATCGGCAGCCACGCGCCCGGTTTCATGACGATGTACCTCGCCGCGCTCGACCACACCCAGCACGAGACGGGCCCAGGCTCGGCGCAATCGCACGCCGCTCTGGAGACAATCGACGGCCTTGTCGGCGATCTCGTCAGCGCGGAAATGAAAGCGCATCCCGATGCGGTGATCGCGCTGGTCAGCGACCACGGCTTCGCGCCCGTCGATATCGTGATCAACCTCTATCGCCCGTTTATCGATGCTGGCCTCGTCACGCTCGGCCCGGACGGCAAGATCACGTCCGCCGAGGCAACGCCCTGGGGCTCGGGCGGCTCCTTCGCGATCCGCCTCGCGCGGCCCGATGATGCGGCGCTCAAGGCGAAGGTGAAGGCGCTGCTCGATACGCTCGCCGCCGATCCCGCTGCCAGGATCGAGCGCGTGATCGAAGCGCCGGCGATTGCGGCGCAAGGCGCCAATCCGGACGCGAGCTTCTATGTGAACCTGAAGCTCGGCGCGGTTGCCGGGCCGTTCGTGAACGGCACGCTCCCGCTCGCCTTCCCCTCCCCGGTCAAGGGCATGCACGGGTATTTCCCCGCCGCGCCGGAAATGCGCTCGACCTTCATGGTTATGGGCAAGGGCGTCGCGCGGAACCGCAACCTCGGCGAGATCGACATGCGGGCCATCGCGCCGACGCTGGCGAAGATCATGGGCGCCACATTGCCGGATGCGGAAAAGCCGGCAATCGCGCTGGCGAAGTAGCCTTACCAGCCGCGGCTGCCGGGCCCGCCCTTGAAGGGCCCGGCAACCTTGCTGGTGATCCACCCGCCGTAGAACGCGCCCGGCTGGGGCACCACCGTCTCGCCGTCCACGCTGCACCGGTCAAACGGCGCGGCATAGAAGGCAACGTGATCCTTGAGCGCGAGGAAGCCGCGCGTGGGCCCGGGATAGCTCCAGCCGACCTGCGGCAGCACTTCGCCTTCGACCACCACATCCCAATAGACCGCCGCGCCCTTCCATTCGCACAGCGACGAGCCGGAAGCGCGCCGCAGCACGCCCGGCGCGATGTCGTCGGGATGGATGTAGTAGCTCGGCGGATGGCTCGTTTCGAGCGTCTGCACGCTGCGGCGAGTATCAGCCACGATCAGGCCGCGATGCTCGATCACCACATGCGCGGTGCAGGCCCGCGCCACCGCGGGGCGTGGATAGTCCCAGACGCTTTCCTGCCCCGGACGGACCGGATCAGGGTTCGGCCACATTACAGACGCAGCCCAGCCGTCTCGGGCAGACCGCTCATCAGGTTGAGCGTCTGCACCGCCGCCCCACTGGCGCCCTTGCCGAGGTTGTCGAGCAGAGCGACGAGGCGGGCCTGCGAACCGTCCTTGCTGGCGAAGACGTGGAGGTCGAGCCCGTCGCGCGGGGCGTCCGAACGGCGCAGGAGCAGCTCGTCGGGAACGCCGTCCAGCACGCGCACCAGCGGACTGCCGGCATAGAACGCGGCCAGCGCCTCGCGCAGCGCGTCAGGCGCGGCGGCCCCCGGCATGGCGGCCAGCGGCACCGGCACCTCCACCACCATCCCGCGATGCGCCGGGACCACAGCGGGCGCGAAGATCGGCGCGTGGGTGAGCGCGGCATGGCCCTGCATCTCGGCCACGTGCTTGTGGCCAAGGCCAAGGCCATAGGCGCGATAGGCGATGTCGGGATCGTCCTCGAACCGCGCGATCAGCGCCTTGCCGCCCCCCGAATAGCCCGAGACGGCATTGACGGTATAAGGCCAGTCTGCCGGCAGCAGCCCCGCGCGCAGCAGCGGCACCAGCAAGCCGAGAAAGCCCGTGGGATAGCAACCGGGATTGGAGACACGCAGCGCCCCGGCCACCACATCGCGGCCCACGATCTCGGGAAAGCCATAAGTCCAGCCCGGCGCGACGCGGTGCGCGGTCGAGGCATCGATCACGCGGGTCCTGTCGTTGGCGATCAGCGAGACCGCCTCGCGCGCGGCATCATCGGGCAGGCACAGGATCGCGACATCGGCGGCATTCAGCGCCTCGGCGCGGGCCTTCGCATCCTTGCGCTGCGCATCATCGAGCGCGATCAGGCTGAACTCGCTGCGGCCGGCCAAGCGATCGGCGATCTCGAGTCCGGTGGTGCCCGCCGCGCCGTCGATAAAGACCTGAACCGTCATGGCTCCAGCGCCGCCAGCGGGAGATAGCCGACGAGGCCGTCTTCGCCCTGCTGTCCCCAGCCCCAGCCGCCCGCCTTGTCGAGCAGGTTGAAGGTCTCGCCTGCCGCCAGCGTGCCGACGATTTCGGCGTCCTCGCGGCCCGCTGCGTGAAGGGCGGCACCAGCGGCGCCTACCGTGCGCGGCATCGGCACGGCATAATGCGAGACGAAGATCTGCCCGGCATAGCGCACATGCGCCAGATCGCCGCGCACCGCGCGGGTATGCGCCGCGCCCTCCGCCTTGGGCGCGGGGCCCGCAAGCGAATGCGATGCATGAAGGCTGGGCAGGATCGGATCGGTCACGGCTGGCTTTCCGGCAAACAGGAAAGCCGGGCGCTTAGAGGGATCGGGCTCAGGGTTCAAGGCGTGTGGCTCTTTCCGAAGCGGGACTGGATCAGCCCCCAACTCGCACGCAGGCCCAGCGCCTCGCCACCCTTGGGCCGACCCGGCTTGGCGGCGGGCCGCCACGCGAATGTGTCGAAGTGTGCCCAGTCCACCCCTTCGGCCACGAACCGGTCGAGGAACAGCGCGGCGACCGTCGCCCCGGCGAACCCGCCCGAGGGGCTGTTCTGCAAGTCCGCCACGTCGGATTTCAGCATTTCGCGGTAGCCCTCGTGGAGCGGGAGGCGCCAGCACGGATCGTCGCGTTCGAGGCCCGCTGCCAGCAAACCGTTCGCCGTCTCGTCCGTCCGCGAAAACATCGCCGGCAGATCGGGCCCCAGCGCCACGCGCGCCGCGCCAGTCAGCGTGGCGAAATCGATCAGCAGTTCGGGCTTCGTCTCGCAGGCGCGGACCAGCGCATCGCCCAGCACCAGCCGCCCTTCGGCATCGGTGTTGGTGATCTCGACCGAAAGCCCGGCGCGCGAACGCAGCACATCACCGGGCCGGAAGGCATTGCCGGACACCGCGTTCTCCACCGCCGGAACCAGCACATGCAGCCGCACCGGCAGCCCCGCGCCCATCACGAGGCCCGCGAGCGCCAGCGCATGGGCCGCGCCGCCCATGTCCTTTTTCATCAGCGCCATCGCCGAACTCGGCTTCATGTCGAGCCCGCCGGAATCGAAGCAGACGCCCTTGCCGACGATGGCGAGGCGCGGGTGCGCCGGATCGCCCCATTCCAGCTCGATCAGCCGGGGCGCGTGGCTGCGGGCTGCGGCCCGACCGACCGCGTGGATCATCGGATACTCGCGCTCCAGCGCATCGCCCGAGACGACATGGATCACCGCGTGGTGCGCCTTCGCCAGCGCGCGCACCTCCGCCTCGAGCTGTGCGGGGCCCATGTCCTCCGCCGGGGTGTTGACCAGATCGCGCACCCGGATGACCGCCTCGGCCTCCGCCAGCGCCGCGTTCATCGAACCGAGTGCGTGTGTCAGCAGCAGCCGTGCGCCCTTCTCCGAAGGGTCGCTGCGATAGCGGTCGAAGCGGTATTGCGCGAGCCGCCAGCCGATCAGCGCGGGGCCTTCCGCGCCGGGATTGGCGAGCCGATAGGTGCCCGCCGGAAGCCGGTCCGCCAGCGGGGCAAGGCACCAGCTTGCAAGGTTCGCCGGATCGGCAACCCCGCCAACCGCGAACCAGCCCTCGCCCGCCCCGGCCGCATCGGGGACGATGGCGGTTTCCCCCGCGCCGCCCTCGAAGCCTTGTCCGGCCAGCACCGCCCGCTGCGCGGCGGTCAATCCGGCGAGCCATAGAGGCAGGCTTGCCTTGTCGACGAGGTGGAGCGGAATGGCCTTCTGGCCGCGATCGGGCTGGATCAGTGCATCAAGCTGGTTCATCGTGCCGCCGATCCTAGCCGCAGCTTGGCGGCCAGCGCGAGAGGAAACTGCACCGGACGAAACGCGGATGCAGCCCTGCGATCTCGCAATCCGGCCCGGAACACGCTACATGCCCCCCATGACCGACTATGTGATCGCCGACGAGACCGATGTGATGCCGCGCGACGGCACGATCAAGCTGCATGGCCCCGTGGGCTTTGAAGGCATGCGCAAGGCGGGGCGCCTTGCCGCCGAAATCCTCGATGCGCTTGTGCCGATGGTGCAGCCCGGCGTCTCCACCGCCGCGATCGACGATGTGGTGCGCCAGATGACGCTGGATGGCGGCGCCGTTCCCGCCACACTGGGCTACCGCGGCTATACCCATTCGTGCTGCATCTCGATCAACCACGTGGTGTGCCACGGCATCCCGTCGGAAGCCCGCGTCCTGCGCGATGGCGATATCGTGAATATCGACGTCACGCCGCTGCTCGATGGCTGGCACGGCGATTCCAGCCGCATGTACCTCGTCGGCGATGTGCCCTTGAAGGCGAAGCGGCTGGTCGACGTGACCTACGAATGCCTGATGATCGGCATCGAGCAGGTGAAGCCCGGTGCGCGGCTCGGTGACATCGGCGCGGCGATCCAGGCCCATGCCGAACGCCACCGCTACGGCGTGGTGCGCGAATTCTGCGGCCATGGCCTCGGCCGCCTGTTCCACGATGCGCCGGAAGTGATCCACGCCGCGCACAAGGGCACCGGGCCGGAACTGAGGCCCGGCATGTTCTTCACCATCGAACCGATGATCAACCTCGGCAAGCCGGGGGTGAAGCTGCTCGACGACGGCTGGACGGCTGTAACGCGCGACCGCTCGCTCTCCGCGCAGTTCGAGCATTCGATCGCGGTGACGGAAACGGGCTGCGAGATCTTCACGCTAAGCCCGGCGGGCCTCCACCGGCCGCCTTATTGACCACCGGCTCGCATAGCATGGAGCAATAATTCGTCCGCTTGTCCCAGACGACGTCCTACGAAACCGGCAGTTAAGGTATTTTGCCTAAGCCCTTGACCGTTCTATCATAGACGGTTGCATCGTCCATGTCTCGTATTGCAGCTTCTTTAAATGCTTTGGCCCTTGGCGCGATTTTGGCAGCGCTATCGTTTTATGGTCCCTGGACCAATGTCCATGGCCGACTCCGCTTCTTTTCTGATATTGTCATCAATCCGCTGGTGGGATTTTTCGGCAATATCGGCGCCGCCTTCTTCTTCGCCACGCTGGGCATGCTGCTTGCGGGGCTGGCACTGACCGGCAATCTGCGCACCACGGATTAGAAGCCGGCTTCCACCCGCTGGAAGACGGCCGTCCTGCCCAAAAATCGGGCACCTTCTGCGCAAAACTTGTGCAGCAATCGATCCTTCCCGCGCAACTTGCGCAATGCGGCAGAGCACAGACGGCATGCAATCTTGCCCGAGCGGCGGATTTCCCGCTTTCGCGCGGCTCATTCCTGTCCTAGTGAGGCACGGTACAAGGGTGGCACGATTCTTGGATAGAAGATCCGGTATCGGGCTCCGTACGAATACCAACCGCCGGACAGGCCTCACGGCCGAAAGCCGGTCTGCCTGCAGGGATTGATCGAGTGAAAAAGGTCGAAGCGATCATCAAGCCCTTCAAGCTGGACGAGGTGAAGGAAGCGCTGCACGAAATCGGCGTTTCCGGCATCACCGTTACCGAAGCAAAGGGCTTCGGCCGGCAGAAGGGTCATACCGAACTCTATCGCGGCGCCGAGTATGTCGTCGACTTCCTGCCCAAGGTGAAGCTCGAGGTGGTGGTGACCGACGCCATGGTCGACCGCGTGGTCGAAGCGATCGCTTCTGCTGCGCAGACCGGCCGCATCGGCGATGGCAAGATCTTTGTGTTCGCGGTGGAAAGCGCGCTGCGCATCCGAACTGGCGAGCGCGATAACGACGCGATCTAGGAACACGATCCGGGGTTTCATTCCGATTTCAACCGGTGGCGGTCGCGGGCCGGCGGCTTCCCCACAGTTTAGACCACTGAGCGCCCCGGCACGGGTCGGGGCCAGTAAAAGGACCAGCGATGGCTACTGCAAAGGACATTCTCGCCCGCATCAAGGACGAAGAGATCGAATGGGTTGATCTGCGCTTCACCGATCCCAAGGGCAAGTGGCAGCACCTCACGATGGTCTCCACCGTGCTCGGCGAGGACGAACTGGAAGACGGCCTGATGTTCGACGGCTCCTCGATCGAAGGCTGGAAGGCCATCAACGAGAGCGACATGATCCTCAAGCCCGATCTCGATGCGGCCTATGTCGATCCGTTCTCGGCTACCCCGATGATGATCCTGTTCTGCGACATCGTCGAGCCCTCGACCGGCGAACTCTATGCCCGCGACCCGCGCTCGACCGCCAAGCGCGCCGAAGCCTTCGTCAAGGCGAGCGGCGTGGGTGACACGGTCTATGTCGGCCCCGAAGCCGAATTCTTCGTCTTCGATGATGTGCGCTTCTACGACGGCTACGACGGCAACGGCTTCAAGATCGATGACATCGAACTGCCGACCAATTCCAACAAGGAATACGAAGCCGGCAACCTTGCTCACCGTCCGCGTGCCAAGGGCGGCTACTTCCCGGTCGCGCCGGTCGACAGCTGCGTCGATGTCCGTGCCGAGATGGTCCGCACCATGATCGACATGGGCCTGCCCTGCGACAAGCATCACCACGAAGTGGCCTCGGCACAGCACGAGCTCGGCCTCACCTTCGGCACGCTCGTCCAGACCGCCGACCGCATGCAGATCTACAAGTACGTCGTGCACCAGGTCGCGCAGGCCTATGGCAAGACGGCGACGTTCATGCCCAAGCCGATCAAGTCGGACAACGGCAGCGGCATGCACACCCACATCTCGATCTGGGATGCGGGCAAGCCGCTCTTCGCCGGCAACGGCTATGCCGGTCTTTCGGACATGTGCCTCTACTTCATCGGCGGCGTGATCAAGCACGCGAAGGCCCTCAACGCCTTCACCAACCCGACCACCAACAGCTACAAGCGCCTGGTGCCGGGCTTCGAAGCCCCCGTGCTGCTCGCCTACTCGGCGCGCAACCGCTCGGCCTCGTGCCGCATCCCCTACGGTTCGGGCGCCAAGGCAAAGCGCGTGGAATTCCGCTTCCCCGACGCGATGGCCAACCCCTACCTGTGCTACTCTGCGCTGCTCATGGCCGGTCTCGACGGGATCAAGAACAAGATCCACCCGGGCGAAGCCATGGACAAGAACCTCTACGATCTGCCGCCGGCTGAACTCGCCGAAGTGCCGACCGTCTGCGGCAGCCTGCGCGAAGCGCTGGACTCGCTGGCCGCTGACCACGACTTCCTGCTTCAGGGCGGCGTGTTCACCAAGGACCAGATCGAAGCCTATATCGAACTCAAGTGGCCCGAAGTGATGCGCTGGGAAACCACGCCGTCGGCGGTCGAGTTTGACATGTACTACAGCGCCTGATCCCTCCGATCAGATCGCTTCACGGGGTATCCCGGGAAAGGCGTCCGGACCTTGCGTCCGGGCGCCTTTTTCCTTGGGCGCGGATAAGGCCGCGCGATTTCCCGGACCGGTGTTATTTTTTCCACAGCCACTCATGGACTCGGGACGAGTCGAGATGGCCGCAGGATGAACGGAAGCCCCCCGGACTCCTCGAATCGCCCCCGATCCTTAGAGATGCTGCACATGCACAAGAACATGGTCGCAGCGTTCATCGCCCTCCTGTCTCTCTTCGCGCTGCCTTCGGCGGCCCATGCGCGGCTCCAGTGCGTGACCTATGCGCGGCAGGTTTCCGATGTGCAGCTCAGCGGCAATGCCCGCGATTGGTGGAGCCATGCCGAAGGCCGCTATGATCGCGGTCATGCCCCCAAGGTTGGTGCCGTGCTCGCTTTCGCCGGCACCCGCGCGATGCCCTATGGCCACGTCGCCGTCGTCCACAAGGTCGTCGATGATCGCCACATCCTGATCAACCACGCCAACTGGTCGCGCCCCGGCATGGTCGAGCGCGGCGTGTTAGCGGTCGATGTTTCCGCCGCCGGTGACTGGAGCGAAGTGCGCGTGTGGTTTGCGCCGACCCGCTCGCTGGGCCTGCGCCCCAGCACCGCCAAGGGCTTCATCTATCCGCGCACCGTAACGGCGAGCGCGGCTGCCACGGCAAGCGCCGGCTGATCCTTCAAGAGGCGCGGCGCATCCCGGCGGCCGTGTCGCGTTCGGCAAGCAGCGCTCGGGCCTGCTCGGCAGGCATCGCAGCCCAGAACAGATAGCCCTGCACCAGTTCGCAGCCGGCGGCCTGCACCAGCAGGCGCTGCACCTCGGTCTCGACGCCTTCGGCGACGACTTTCATCCGCAGCGTCTTGCCCAGCGCGGTGATCGCGCAGAGGATCGAGTGCGCATCGCGGTCGCGCTCGATGTTCGAAACGAACGAACGGTCGATCTTGATCCGGTCGAACTGGAACGAGCGCAAGTACGACAGCGAGGAATAGCCGATCCCGAAATCGTCGAGCGCGACACGGATGCCCATGCGATTGAGTTCGCGCAGCACACCGATCACGTGGGCACTGCGATCGAGCATCACCCCTTCGGTCACCTCGAACACCAGCCGCTGCGGGTCCATGCCCGTTTCTTCAAGGAGGCCCGCGAGCATCGGCAGGAAATCGCCCGCCATGATCTGCAGCGGCGAAAGATTGACCGAAATGTCGCAGTTCGGCCAGGCGCGGCATTCGGTGAAGACGTGGCGCAGCACCCAGGTGCCCAGCGCGATCATCAGCCCGCCCTGCTCGGCAATCGGTACGAACAGGTCCGGACGGATCTCCCCGCGTTCGGGATGATTCCAGCGCAGCAGGGCCTCGAACCCCTGCACCGCGCCGCTACCGGTCTCGACCACCGGCTGATAGGCCACCGAAAGCTCGCCGCGGGTGATCGCGAGGCGCAGCTCCATTTCCATTTCGCGGCGCAGCTTCACGCTGGCATCCATGTCCGGCGTAAAGCGGCGGTAGCGTCCGCGCCCCCGCTGCTTCGCGCGGTAGAGCGCGATATCGGCGCGGCGCAGCAGTTCGCCCGGGTCCTCGCTCTGTTCGGGTCCCCAGCTGATCCCGCAGCTCACCGAAACTTCGAGCGTGTTGCCCGAAATGATGAAAGGCCGGCGCATCAGCTGCATGATCTTGCTGCCGAGCCGGTCGGCCGCACGCGCGCCATCGCTGCTGGCGTGGAGCAGCACGAATTCATCACCGCCGAAGCGGGCGAGAAAGGCATCGCGCGGCAGCGCCTCGCGCAGGCGGTGCGCGACCTGGCGCACCAGTTCGTCGCCCACGTGGTGACCCATGGTGTCATTGACCAGCTTGAAGCCGTCGATGTCGATATAGGCGACGAAGAGATTGCCCTCGGCCTCGCCCTCGATGAACTCGGTAAGCAGCGTCCGCAGGCGCTGCATGTAATAGACGCGGTTGGGCAGTCCGGTCATCGCATCGTGCAGCGCGTTATGCTGGGCCTGCGCTTCGCTTGCCTTGAGTTCGTTCGCAGTCATGCGCATGCGCCGCACGATCACCGCACCGCCGGCCACAACGCCGAGGAAGAACAGGATGAAGGTGGCAAGCACCGGCGTGGTACGCTGCACGATCTTGGGCCCCGGCTCCTTCGCGGTCCAGGCAATCCAGCCGATGTGATCGCCGAATGCGGTGGTGAGCGGCACGGAATTGGCCGATCCGACCGTCACCTCGTCAGGCCGGAAGCTGATATCGCGCAGCACCAGATCGCCGCCCATCTTCTTCAGGATCGAGCCATCCAGATAGCGCACGGTCGCGACGTAGTTGGGCTCGCGCTTCAGCAGGCCGTAGTCGTTGTCGGGCACAATCGCGACGACGGTGAGGAACGCGGGCCGGCCGCGGCGCAGCACGGCCGTGGCGGCCCAGCGGTTGAGCGGCTGGCCGGAGGCGGCAACCGGCCAATCGACATCCGCCAGCTTCTTCATGCCGGCGATCCGTCCGCCCAGCGGCACGTTGCTCTTGGCCCGCGCGATCAGGTCTTCGACATGCCAGCGCACTTCCTGATAGCCGGCATCCCCGGTCGGTCGGCCCTGTGCCCAGCCATGCACAAGCGTCCCGTCGGGCTTGACGAGGAACATCGCGTCGGTCTCGAGATTGTTCCACACGAAATCGCCGAGGAAGTGGTTGGCCCACGTCACGTTGTCCGAAAGAACGGCGTTGCGCATGGCATCGTCCCAGGTCAGCTGGACCTTCTGCGCCGCGACGATCGAGCTGCCAAGCTGGTCGAGATAGCGGGTGACAAGGACGCGTTCGTCCTCGCGCGCCAGTTCGTCGGCAATGCGAGTGGAGCGGGAAAACACCGCAACGAGCAGGGCGGACAGGGCAAGCAACGCCATGAACGTCGCGAGCGCAACCCATCCCGTGCGCAGATTGCGCACCGAGGATCGCGCGCTGGAGACGCGGTCGATTTGGTCCAGACCCATCGGATCGGACATAAGGGCAGGATGGAAAGAAACGGTTAGCGCCGCTTACGGAAGGCGCAGCAGAATGCTTCGAGTTTGGCGCAATTCCCGCCGCTCGAGAGGGTTAGCATGGCCTTGCCGGCGATGCGCGGAAGAGCGGCAAAACGCAGGCGTCAAATGCGTTGCAATCGGCTACCGAACTTGCCATCGTCGGGGCGAGACCCTCAATCCTTCGGCCACAGGCCAACTCGGGAGAACACCGATGCGCGAGCATCTGCAGCACTACATCAACGGCGCCTGGACCCCCAGCGAGGGCGGCAAGCGCCACGAAGTGATCAACCCTGCGACCGAAGAGGCCTGCGCGGCCATCACGCTTGGCAGCCAGGCCGATGTCGACAAGGCCGTCGCCGCCGCCAAGGCCGCCTTTCCCGCCTTTGCCGCGACCTCGGTGGAAGAGCGCAAGGCCCTGCTGGAGCGCATTCTGGCCGAATACAAGAAGCGCATTCCCGATTTCGCCAAGGTGATCAGCGAGGAAATGGGCGCGCCGATCAGCTTCGCGGGCACCGCACAGGTGGGTGCCGGCATCGGCTACATTCTCGGCACGCTCGAGGCACTCGAAGGCTTCGAATGGGAAGCCCCGGTGCCGGGTGCCAACGCCCGCTTCGTCCACGAACCGATCGGCGTGGTGGCAGCGATCACGCCGTGGAACTGGCCGCTCAACCAGATCTGCGCCAAGATCGCACCGTGCATCGCAGCCGGCAACACCGTCGTGCTCAAGCCTTCTGAAGAGTGCCCATCCAACGCGGTGATCATGGCCGAAGTGATGCATGCCGCAGGCGTTCCGGCCGGCGTGTTCAACCTCGTGCAGGGCGATGGCCCGGGTGTCGGCGTCGCGCTGACGGTCCACCCCGATGTCGACATGGTGAGCTTCACCGGCTCGACCCGCGCGGGTATCCAGATCGCCAAGAACGCGGCCGACACGGTCAAGCGCGTCCATCAGGAGCTCGGCGGCAAATCGCCCAACCTGGTGCTGGAAGACGCGGACTTTGCCGCGACGCTGCCGGGCACGCTGCAGGGGATCGTCGCCAACACCGGGCAGAGCTGCATCGCGCCCACCCGCATCCTCGTGCCCAAGTCGCGCAAGGAGGAGGCGGAAACCTTCGTGAAGAACTACTTCGCGGCGGTGAAGGTCGGCAGCCCCGAAGAAGAAGGCATGCACATCGGTCCGGTCGTCAACAAGGCGCAGTGGAGCAAGGTGCAGTCGCTGATCGACACCTCGATTGCCGAGGGCGCATCGCTGCTGGAAGGCGGCCCCGGCCTGCCGGACAACGTCAACCGCGGCTACTATATCCGTCCGACCGTGTTCTCCGACGTCACGCCGGACATGACGATCTTCCGCGAAGAGACCTTCGGCCCCGTCGCCACGATCACCACTTATGACGGCATCGAGGATGGCATCGAGCTGGCCAACCGCACGGCCTACGGGCTTTCGGCGGTGGTCACCGGCGACGTCGAGACGGCCAAGGGCATCGTCGGCCGCCTGCGCGCCGGCCTCGTCGCGGTCAACCAGTGGGGCGGCGTCAAGGGCGGTGCCTTCGGCGGCTACAAGCAATCGGGCAACGGCCGCGAAGGCGGCATCTACGGTCTCAGGGACTTCATGGAAGTAAAGACCATCGCCGGCGCATAAGCGCGGCTGGCCGAATGCAGACAGACCCCGCGCTGCCGGTGCAGCGCGGGGTTTTTCGTGGGCTCAATAATCCTTGGAGGCCTTGAGGTTGAGGCTTTCGTCGCCGATCGTGGAGATCGTGCCGAGCAGCACCAGCCAGCGCGTGATGCGGAACTCGGCAGAAGTCGCGCTGTAGCCGCGCCCGTCGGTGATCAGCTCGACGAACACCCGCCGCCCCAGATACTTGCCCACCGCGATCGAGGTGCTGCGGCCGATCGAGGCATCGGCGTTGACGATGCGCAGCCGATCGAGCCCGATGGCATTGCGCAGCCGGTTGATCGGATCGAGCCCGCCGCCGCTGCGCAACGATGCGAGCGCAGAGGCAAGCTGCACCGCTTCAGGCGCGGAAATCTGTGTGATCGAGCTGCCGAACAGCATACGGCTGAGCAGTTCTTCCTCGGGTAGCGCCGGCACCGAGCTGAACGCGATCTGCGGTTTCAGCGCCGAACCGTTGATCGCGATCTTGGCGCTGACGCCATTGGCATCGCCTTCCGCCACGATATCGAGCCGCGGATCGACCGGTACCTCGCCGACGAAGCGGATGCGCCCTCGGGTAAGGTCGAAGCGCCGGCCGGCGAACTCGTAGCCGCCGCGCACGAGATCGGCGCTGCCGAAGATCTGCGGATCAGTAGTGTCGCCGCGCAGGCGCAGGTCGGCACCCCATTCGCTTTCAAGGCCCAGCCCGCGCACATCGATGCGGTCCGCACCCGCTGCGTCGATCAGGTATTTCCACGCTGTGTAGCGTGCGCGCGGCGGAGCGATATCGGCGCGCAGATTGGTCTCGTGGGTCCGGATCGCCGGAAGCTGCTCGGTCACGCTCGCGCGGCCGAGCGTCCAGCGCGCGCGGTCGAGATGGACGCGCCCGGCAATCGTACCGCCGATCCCGTCGGAGACGAGGCGCAGCGGGCCGGTCACCGTCGCAGCCATGTCGTCGCGGTTGATCAGAAGCGCGTTCGCAGCGGCAAGCCTCAGATCAAGCCCGACCCCGCGCGTGGCGATGTTCGACAGGTCGATCGTGCCGCTGCCGCTCACCGTGCCGCCGCCCGGTGTCGTTCCGCTGAAATGCGCCAGGCTGAGGCGGGCATCGGCAAAGCTGCCAAGCGCCTCGACATCGCGCACGTCGGACCCCGTGAGGTTCGATTGCACCCGCAGCGCGCGCGTCGCCACCGCGCCGGTGATCACCGGGTGATCGAGCGAGCCGGTCACGCTGGCCGCGGCGCCGAGCGGCCCGGTCAGATCGATCACCTCGATCGCGGCCAGCCGCCACAGCGCCTCGGCGGGGCCGCTGTAGCGCAGCTCGGCCTTGAGCGTGCCGCCGCGCACGCGCTCGAACATCGAGCCGCCGCGTGGCAGATCGGCCACCAGCGCCTGGAACCGCCCGCGCATCGCCGCGCCCTCGCGCGCGACGGCGCGGACCTGCAAGGCCGCCGGATCAAGCTCGGCCACCAGCGCCAGATCGAGCGGCCGCGAGGTGAGGACAAGGCCCGAGCGGGTGAGGCCCTTCACTTCGACGGCGGCATGGCCCGAAGGCGCGCCGAGGTGGTCGTTCTCGTAATTGATCACGCCGGAGACAAGGCCGCCGAGGCCCAGATCGGGCAGCACGATATCGAGCACCGACAGCGGCATGCGCGACAGCATGAGCTGCAGCTTGGTCGCCCCGCCCAACACATGGCCGCTGGCAATGATCGTGCCGCGGCCGAAATCGATCTGCGTGGGCTCCAGCCGCCAGCCGGCCGACTGGCCCTGACCCGCCACGTCCGGCTCCCGCTCCAGCACCGCGCGGCGAGGCATCGAGATCACCCGGCCCGCGTAGTCGCCGGCGACAAACGCCACGATCCGGTCCGGCGAGAAGGCGCCGGTGCCCTGCAGAGCAAAGCTCGTGCCGCTTCGCCCGGTGAGCGAGGCGGTGACGCTGCCCGAGCCGTTGACGAGCGCGGCATCCGCCCCGAGGCGCCCGATGAAGAGCTTGCCCGCGCTGATCCCCTCGGCCTTGAGCGAGGCCTGCAGCGTGGTGTTGCCGCCTTCGATGCGCCCTTCGGCGGTGAGCAGGGCATTGCCCACCGCAATCGGATTTTCACCGCCAAAGCGCGCGGCCTTCGCAGTGATCGCGGCCTTGAGCGTCTGCCCGGCGCCATCGGGCGCGAGATCGATGGTGCCGGTCACCCCGCCGCCGGCCAGCGCGAGGTTGCCGGTGACCCCTGCGCCGGCAAGGGCAAGGCTGCCGGTGATCTCGGTCTGGTAGACGGTGAACCGCTGGATCGCGATCTTCACCGGCTCGTCCTTGGGCATCGTGAGCGCGAGCAGGCCACTGAACGGACCGAGCCGCGAATCGCCCGTGGTCTCGATGCGGAAGCCATCGCCTTCGGGGCTGAGCGCGAGATGGACGTCCTTGAGGCTGGCGGCCGGCAGCGGATCGGCGAGCACGAGAGCCGCGTGCAGTCCGTCCTCGGGTAGCGCCGCCTCGAAGGTGAACGGACCGTATTCGCTATGGCGCCCGTCCCCCTGCAGCGTGAGCACGCCGTTCGGCCGGCTCCAGCTGTGCAGCGCCGCAGTGAGCTTGTCCGATGCGAGCTCGGCCCGCCGCACCACCAACGGCTGCGCCGCGCCGACCACCAGCGCCGCCCGCAGGCGCACATTGCCGCCGGTCAGCGTGGCGAGGCTGCCATTGTCGATGCGCGCCATGCGCCCGCTGCCTTCGGCAGAGAGCAGCCACGGCTGGCCGGCCCCGACCGTCAGCTGGATGCGCGCCTCGCCATTGACCACGCCCAGATCGGGCAGTGCGATCCCCCCGACGGCGACCGGGCCGGACAACACGAAGCGGCGCCGCGCGAGATCGCCGTCCAGCGCAAGGCGGGCCGACGCTCCCTTGAGCGCGAGGTCGAGCCGATCGGACCGCAGCTTGCCGCCGCCCAGCACCAGATCGCCGGTCAGCCGGGCCCCGGGCAGACGCGGATCGACCATGGCCTCCCCCGTCCTCACCCGCGCCGCGGTGAGCGACAGCGGCAGGCGCAGGCGGCGGCCATCCCAATGCGCGGTTCCGGCCGTGCGCAGGCCTTCTGCCAGCACTGCCCCGCTGCGCAGGCGTGTGGCGGAAACCGTGTGGATCACGGCCAGCGCGGTGAAGCGGCCATCGACAGTGGCGTTCAGCCGCGCGCCTTCCAGCGCAACGCCCGAACCGGCCAGCAGCAGTTCGGGCCGGGCCAGCACGGCGCGCACTTTCACCGCCTCGGCGCGGTTGTTGATCAGATCGAGCGCACCTGCGGCCGTGCCGCGCAGCGCCGCCCCGCCGACAAAGAGGGTGCCGCGCAGGGTGCCGCTGGCCGCTGTCCCCGCGGCAACCAGCGCGACCTTTTCGCCGCTGGCGCGCCGCGCGGCGGCACCGAACAGATCGCCGGGGAACACCTGCCCGGCCAGCCGGTACCGCCCGCTGCGGTTCTCCAGTTCGAAAGCGGCAAGTTTGCGGCCGTTGTCCGTCGCCGCGCCCCAGCCATGCCATTCCTGGAACGTGCCCTTGCCCCCGGCGCGCGCGGCGATATCGCGCTTCACCCCGCTGAGCGCGGCCAGCAGTCCGTCCCGCGGCGCGTTGTAGATGAAATCGAGCGCGAACCGGTTGCGATCGGGCTCGCTGTCCAGCCGCAGGCGCAGCCTGTCGCGCCCGCCCAGTCGCCCGCCCAGGCTGACGAGCGCGCGGCCGTGGCGGATGTCGGCGCGCGCGGCAAAGTCGATCCGCCGCCGGTCGCCCATCACGCTGCGCTCGACGACGAGGTTTTCCGCCACCAGCTTGTCGATGCGGATATCGAAATCGGGGAGGATCGGCTCGTCGGGATCGCCGGGCTTCAGGTGCGGGGCGCGCAGCAGGGTCGCGCGCTTCAGGATCAGCGCGCGGATATCGAGGCCTTTGAACAGCCCCGAGCGCGGATCGAACCCGAACCACGCCAGCGGCCGCCAATCGAGCGAGGCCTCCGGCACGACCATGAAGCGGCCCTGGGGATCGCTGAGCACCACTTCGTGCAGGCTCATGGCCCCGAACAGCGTCCCGTCGATCCGCCCGATGCGGATGCGCAGGCCCGATCCCGGCACAATGGCCGCGATACGGTCCGCCACGAAGCGGTGGCCCAGCGAGGAATCGAGCACGAAGGCCGATCCGCCAAGCGCCAGCACGAACAGCAGCCCTGCCAGCACCAGCCCGCGCCCCCAGCCCAGCACGCGGCGCAGGGTGCCCCTGCGCGGCGGGGTCGGCGCAGGCGCGGCATCCTCGGGCGGGGTCGCGGCGCTGGCCATCAGAACGCCTGCCCCAGCGAAACGTAGACGCCGATGCGGCTGTCGCCCTTCGCCGGATTGAGCGGGGTGCCCAGATCGATGCGGATCGGGCCGAAGCTGGTCTGATAGCGCACGCCGAGGCCCATACCGATCTTGAGGCCGTTGATCGTGGGCGAGGCGGTGGTGCCCACTGTGCCCGCATCGACGAAGGGCACCACGCTGACGGCCCCGCTCATCAGCCCGGTCTTGACGCGCGCTTCGAGCGAGAATTCGGAAAGGCTGCGTCCGCCGCTGGGATTGCCAAGCGCATCGCGTGGACCGACCGCCTGATAGGCAAAGCCGCGCACCGAGGCCCCGCCACCCGCGTAGAGCCGCCGCGACGGCGCGATCCCGCTGACGGAGGTGCCGGGGATCGTGCCCAGCCGCATCCGCTCGGCCAGAACCACGCGGCGGCTGACAGGCTGGTAGGCGCTCGCATCGAATTGCACGCGCACATAGCTGGAGCGCGTCCCGTTCTGCACCGAGATTTCCGGGCTGAACCGCAGCGAGACGCGCGCACCACGCTTGGGATCGAGCAGGTCGTTGCTGCCGTCATAGGCCCCGCGCAAGGGCAGCGCGCCGATGAAATAGGTGGTGCGGGCAGAGCCGGCAGCGGCGGGCAGTTCGCTCGTCGCCAGCAGTTCGATGCCCGTCGACCAGACCCAGGCCTTCTGGAAGATCAGCGTGGTCTGCTTCTCGAACGTGGTCGAGAACGAGAGAGTGCGCGCGTTGTAGGCGTTTGTCCGGCGCGTCTGCGCATAGAGATCGGCGGTCAGCACCTGATCGCGCCCGAAGAAATTGTTGCGGCGATAGGTCGCCCCCGCCAGCTGCTCGCGCGTGCCCACCACGCCGCGGAAGCGCACGAGGCCCTCGGGCGGGAACATGTTGCGGTTTTCCCAGCTCGCCTCGACCCGCACGCCCTCGCCGCTGGAATAGCCGATCAGGCCGGCAATCGTGCGCTGCGGGGCCTTGGCAAGGGTCACATCGATATCGGCGACCCCCGGCTTCTGGTCCGCCGCCGGCGCGGCCTCGCGCGGGGTAACGGTGACGGACGAGACCAACCCGGTCGCCAGGATCGCCTGCCGCAGATCGTCGATGCGCGATTTGCGGAAGGTATCGCCGGGCCGGAACCGGGCAAGCCGCGAAAGGTGGCGGGCAGACAGGTAATCGGGCAGCGAGCTCCTGACCTGCCCGATCACGTATTGCCCACCGCTGGTGACCGGCACGGCAAGTTCGCCGGTGCGCTGGGCATGGTCGATCGAAAGATCGGGCACGCCGACTTGCGCGAAAGCGTGGCCGCCCTCGCCCAGCGCGGTGATCAGGTGATCGCGTTCGGCGACGATGCGGTCGCTGTTGACCGGATCGCCCGGTGCCAGCGCGAAGGCGCGGGTAAGCACGGCTGCATCGCGGGCAGAGGCGATATCGCCCAGGCTGATGCGCGAGAAGGTGTAGCGCGGCCCCGGCCGCACATCGAAGCGCACGCCGACTTTTCTGAGGTCGATGGTCGGTGCCGGACCGCTGCCTTCGGCGGGTGCGGTGTAGCCGGTCGTGCTCTGGAACACCTCGGCATCATAATAGCCGTAGACCTTGAGCACTTGCTGCAGAAGATCGGTATCCTGCCGCGCGCGCCGGGTCAGCTGGGCGAGGTTGTCCTCCTCGTTGCCGAACTTGCGCAGCGCGGCCAGCATGCCGAAGCGCTCGGTCACAGCCTCCCGCTCGGGCAGGATGTCTGCTTCCGGCGGGAAGGCGAGCGTGAGCTGCGGAGAAACCGGGAACAGGCTCGCGTCCGGAATCTGGCCAATGCCGCGCCCGCTGCCCGGATCGGTGTCGGTTGCCAGCGCGTCGCCCGCCGCCTTGGCCTGTTCGGCTGCCGCGCCGATATCGGCATCGGGCGCAAGCGGGGTGATCGGCGGCAGTTCGGTCGCATCGGGCCAGGCCAGCGTGATCGCGGGAATGCCTGTCAGCGGCGCAATCGCGTCCGGCGAGAGCAGCATCTTGGGATCGGGCACGGGCACTTTGGCCGCGTCGGTATCGTTCGCCCAGGCCTTGGGGTCGTCCAGCGCGGCATCGGGAATCAGGTCCTCGAGCGCCTGATCAGCCTCGCGCGACTGCGCCTGTACGACATGCGGAAGGGCTGCGAGAAGCAGCGCAGGCAGCAGGGCCGGTAATCGGGCCAGCAGGCCTTCAGATGTGGCGATACTGGGCCTGTGCGGCGGCGAGACCGTCCTTGCCGGTATCGTCCGCGATTCGCCGGTCTGCCCCCCTTGCGGTCGCAGCGCGGTCGATCGCGCGGGCCTGCTCATCGGGGTCAAAGCGTTCCCATCCTTCGCGGCCGAGCCGCTCGAGCGGCCGGTACCTCACCTTGTACTGCATCCGCGCCGATCCTTCGACCCAATACCCGAGGTAGACATAGGGCAGACCGATGCGGGCGGCATGAAAGATGTGATCGAGAATGATGAAGTTGCCAAGCCCCTGCCGTTCGGCATGATCGGGTTCGTAGAAGCTGTAGATCATCGACAGGCCGTCGCCCTGGCGGTCGGTCAGGCAGGCGCCGACGAGTTTGCCGGGCTGCCCGTCGATGCCGGGTTCGCGATACTCGATCACGAACGTGCTGACCGGGGTGTGTTCGACCATGTCGGCGAAGTCCATCTCGTCCATCGTGGCCATGCCGCCGCCGGGATGGCGCGCTGCCAGATAGCGCTGGAGCAGTTCGAACTGCTCCGGGGTGGACCACGGCTTGCAGGCGGTGACGACGAGATCGCTGTTGCGCTTCAGGTTCTTGCGCTGGGTGGCAGAAGGCGCGAACTCAGCAGCAGCCACGCGCACCGAGATGCAGGCCGAACAATCGATGCAGCTGGGGCGATAGGCGACCGTCTGGCTGCGGCGGAAACCGATACGGCCAAGCGCGTCGTTGAGCTCGTCGGCGTTTGGTCCCTTGAGCTCCGTGAACACCTTGCGCTCCGTCTTCCCCGGCAGATAGGGGCACGGGCTCGGGCTGGTCACGAAGAACCGGGGAAAGCGGACGGGCGCGGTCACGGCAGGCTGCGATCCTCTCGCGCCGCCGGCCCATCCGGCAACGCCTTGTGAAAGCAACATGCATCACTGGCGCGATTGGTGAAAGAGCCATTAACCAGCAAAGGTAGTTAATCGGCAGGGAATTCGCAGCAGAGGCCCGGTCAGGCCGCCCACCGTGCCGAAACGGGATGCGCGGCGCCCGGGGTGTGACCAAACAGCCTTAACCGAGCTCCACCTGCTGCACGTCATAGCCCTTGGCGCGCAGGCCCGCCACCAAGAGGTCGATCTGCTCGCGGTCGCGCGCCTCGCATTCGATCTCGGCCGTAAGGCCCTTGGCCGGCAGCGAGGTGAAGATGCGGTTGTGCCAGACTTCGAGGATGTTGACCTGATGCCGGTTGAAATCCTCGACCACCTTGAACAGTGCGCCCGGGCGGTCCTGCAGGGTGAGCCGGAGCCGGGCCAGCCGGCCAGACCGGGCCAGATCGCGCAGCAGCACGTTGGCGAGCAGGCGCGTGTCGATATTGCCGCCGCACAGCACAAGGCCGATCTTGCGCCCGGCAAAACGCTTGCGGTGCGTCATCACCGCCGCCAGCCCCGCCGCGCCGGCGCCCTCGACCACGGTCTTCTCGATCTGCAGCAGCAGCGCCACCGCGGTTTCGAGCGAGGGTTCGCTCACCAGCACGATATCGTCGACGATCTTCTTGAGCACCGCCGAGGTGAACGTGCCCGGCTCCTTCACCGCGATGCCCTCCGCGATGGTATCGCCGCCGCAGGGCAGCTCGAGGCCCTTGAGCTTGGCATACATCGAGGGGAACAGCGTCGCCTGCACGCCGACCAGCCCGATCGAGGGCTTCAGCGCGCGCGCCGCGGTGCCCATGCCCGAGAGCAGGCCGCCGCCGCCGATCGGAACCACCAGCGTCTCCAGCTCGGGCACGTCCTCGAGCATTTCGAGCGCCACTGTGCCCTGCCCCGCCGCGACCTGCGGATCGTCGAAGGGATGCACAAAGGTCATGCCCCGCTCGGCTTCCAGCAGCCGCGCATAGGCATAGGCTTCGTCGAAGGTCTCGCCCTCCAGCACAACCGTGCCGCCGACGCTTTCGGTCTGCATGATCTTCACCGTCGGCGTGGTGCGCGGCATCACGATGGTGACTGGCATACCGAGCCGCGTGCCGTGATACGACAGGCCCTGCGCGTGGTTGCCCGCCGAAGCGGCGATCACGCCCTTCCCGCGCTGTTCGTCCGAAAGCTGCAGCAGCGCATTCAGCGCGCCGCGCTCCTTGTAGGCGGCGGTGAACTGCAGGTTCTCGAACTTCAGCCAGATCTCCGCGCCCGTAATCTCGCTCAGCGTCTTGCTGTGGAGCGTGGGCGTGCGCACGACCTGCCCGGCGATCCGGCCGGCAGCAGCGCGGACGTCGTCGAGAGTCAGGAGGGCGGCGGGGGCGGTGGTGCTCGTGCTCATTGGCTAGGGCCCTAATCGAAACCTGCCCTCAAGGGAACCTTCGTTGCGCTCAGCGCTTGCGGCGCGGAAGATTCAGCATGTGCAGCAGGGCCAGCACGGCAACAATGGCAATCGTATCGGCGATCCAGTCGCGGATATCGCAATCCCGGTGCAGCGCGGGGATCGCCTGCAGCACTTCCACCAGCGCGCCCAGGAACGAGAGCCGCTCGGCCAGATGCACCCGGGGAAAGCGCGGAAACGCCAGCGCACCGAGAAACGCGAGCGTGCCGAAGGCCAGCATGTGCTGCGCCTTGTCGCCCATTGCGGGGATATGCGGCGGATGCGGCAGCAGCGCCAGCGTGACAGCGCCGGCGAGGCAGAGCCAGAAGGCCGGTGCGATGATTCCGTTGCGGTGCAGCATGGCCAAGCGCTAGCCCCGCAAGGCGCTGCGGCACAAGCACCGTTTGCTCGGGCGCGGCGCGATTCCGGCTGGCGATGCGCGGCAAAGCGGCTAGAACACACGCCATGACAGACGCACTCACGCAGCCGCTTGCCGTTTCCTTCCTCGGCCTTGGGGTGATGGGCGGGGCCATGGCCCGCCATCTCGGCACCGCCGGCCACACGCTCACCATCTACAACCGCACCGCCGCCCGCGCCGAAGCGTGGCAGGCCGCGCATCCCGGGCTTGCCGCGCGCGTCGCGGCCAGCCCGGCAGAGGCGGCAGAAGGCGCGGATGTGGTGATCACCTGCGTCGGCAACGACGATGACCTCTCCGACGTCGTGCTCAGCCCCACCGGCGTGTTCAGCACGCTGCGCCGGGGCGCGCTGTTCATCGATCACACCACCGTTTCGGCGCGGATTGCCCGCCAGATCGCGGTCGAGGGGCGCGACAAGGAACTGCTCTGCGTCGATGCGCCGGTCACCGGCGGCCAGTCCGGCGCGGAGGCCGGTACGCTCTCGATCATGTGCGGCGGCAGCGAAAAAGCCGTCGATGCGGCGCGCGGCGTGCTCGGCGCCTATGCCAAGCGCGTGGTCCATGTCGGCAAGCCCGGCGCGGGTCAGACGGCCAAGATGGCCAACCAGATGTGCATCGCCGGCGCCATCGCCGGCCTTGCCGAGGCGATCCGCTTCGCCCAGGCCGCACGCCTCGATCTCGACAAGGTGTTCGAGGCGATTTCCGGCGGCGCCGCGCAATCGTGGCAGATGGACAACCGCTGGCACACCATGGCGCAGGACGAGTTCGACTTCGGCTTCGCGATCGACTGGATGCGCAAGGATCTCGGCCTCGCCATCGAGGAAGCGCGCGGGCTGGGGGCAAGCGTGCCCACCACCGCGCTGATCGACCAGTTCTATGCCGATGTGCAGGCGCTGGGCGGCGGCCGGCAGGACACGAGCGCCCTCATCCGCCGCCTGCCGCGCCGGGGCAACGGCTGATGGTGCGGGCCGGCCTCGCAGCCCTGGCGATCACCCTTGCTGCCCCTGCCGCCCCGGAAACGGCCTGGGCCGACACCCTTGTCGACAATGTGCAGGGCCAGACCATCGGGGCGGACGGCCATGTCGAGCGTTTCAAGGCCCTGCTGATGGACGATGCCGGCGTGGTAAAGGCGCTGTTCCACGAGGGCGAAAAGACACCAAAGAAGGGCTTCCAGTACCGAATCGACGGCAAGGGCCGCATCATGTTGCCCGGCCTGATCGATGCGCATGCCCATGTCATGGGCACAGGCTTTGCCGCGCTGACGCTCGATCTGTCCGAAACGACCAGCCTTGCCGATGCGCTGGAGAAGATCGCCGCCTATGCCAAGGCGCACCCGGATCGGCCATGGCTGATCGGGGGCGGCTGGAACCAGGAGCGCTGGAAGCTCGGCCGTTTCCCCACAGCCGCCGAACTCGATGCGGTGGTCAGCGACCGGCCGGTCTGGCTCGAACGCGCGGACGGTCACGCCAACTGGGGCAACTCCGCCGCGCTCAAGGCGGGCGGCGTCACGGCGGCAACCCCCGCACCCAGCGGGGGCGAGATCATCCGCCTCGCCGATGGGAGCCCCGCCGGGGTGCTGGTGGACAATGCCAAGGCGCTCGTCCAGTCGCATGTCCCGCCGCCGACCGCGCGCGACAACGACGCCGCCTTCGCGCTCGCCCAGCGTGAATTCTACCGCCGCGGCCTGACAGCGGTGGCGGACATGGGCACCAGCATGGCCGACTGGCAGACGTTCCGCCGCGCCGGGGATGCCAACACGCTCTATGTGCGGATCATGGCCTATGGCGCAGGGATCGAGAACACGGTCGCCATCGGCGGCCCCGGCCCCAGCCCGTGGCTCTATGCCGATAGGCTGCGCCTCAATGGCGTGAAGCTCTACATGGACGGCGCGCTCGGCTCGCGCGGGGCCTGGCTCAAGGCGCCCTATCACGACAGGCCCGACACGCGCGGCCTGCCCAACCTCACCCAGACGCAGCTTGGCAACCTGATGAGCCGCGCGGCAATGGACAATTTCCAGATCGCCGTCCACGCCATCGGCGATGAGGCGAACGCGGTGCTGCTCGGCGCGATGGAAGACCTTGCGCAGACCTACAAGGGTGATCGGCGCTGGCGCATCGAACATGCGCAGGTCATCGATCCCGCCGATTGGCCGATTGCTGAGCGGGTGGCGAAATCGGTCGGCCTGATCGCCTCGATGCAGCCCGTCCATCAGACTTCGGACCGCCTGATGGCCGAAGCGCGGCTGGGACCGGAGCGGCTGGCCGGGGCCTATGCCTGGGCTTCGGCCAAGGCGCACGGAGCGGTGCTGGCGTTCGGTTCGGACACGCCGGTCGAACTGCCCGATCCGTGGACCGGCTTTGCCGCTGCGATCAGCCGCATCGATGCCGACGGCCAGCCGCCGCTGGGCTGGCAGCCGCAGGAACGCGTCGGCCGCGAAACGGCGCTGGCGGGCTACACCGCCGATGCCGCCTATGCGGGCTTTGCCGAAAAGCGCTTCGGCCGCCTCGCCCCCGGCCTGCGCGCGGATTTCATCTTCGTCGATACCGATCCGATGACCGCGAGCCCGGAAGCGATCCGCAAGACCCGGGTGTTCGAAACCTGGGTCGGCGGCGGCAAGGTGTGGGATGCGGACAAGCCCGAAGGCGGCGCGGCGGGCGCGGAGCCGGTGAAGAAATAAGGAACCGAAGCGATGGCCGAGCTGATCCTGCACCACTATCCGGAATCGCCGTTCTCGGAAAAGGTGCGCGCGATCCTCGGCGCGCGCGGGCTGGCGTGGCGTTCGCTCATCGTGCCGATGGTCATGCCGCGGCCTGCCACCATCGCGCTCACCGGCGGCTACCGGCGCATTCCGGTGCTGCAGGTCGGGGCGGACGTCTATTGCGACACCGCGCTGATCGCCGAATATCTCGATGCGCTCGGCAGCCGCCCGACGCTCTATCCGGCGGGCCAACTGCTTGCGGCGCAGACCCTCGCCCGCTGGGTTGATACCGAACTGTTCTGGGCTGCCGTCACCTTGCGCTTCCTGCCCGAGAACATGGGCACCTTCTTCGCCGATCCGGGCTCGGCACAGGCCTTTGCCGAAGACCGCGCCAATTTCGCCGCCGGGGCGCAAGTGCGCCGCCCTCCGGTCGACGAGGCCCTTGCGCGCTACGCCCGCTTCCTCGCCGAAATGGAAACGCAGCTCGGCGATGGCCGCGCCTGCCTGTTCGGTGCGGAGCCCAGCATCGCCGATTTTGCGGTCTACCACATGCTGTGGTTCATCCACGCCGGTGGCGGCATGGCCGATTGGCTCAGCAGCCGCCCCCTTGTCAGCGCGTGGATGGAGCGCATGCGCGCCCTCGCGCAGCACCCGGGCGAGGCCATTTCCGCCGAGGATGCGCTTGCCGTCGCCCGCGCGGCCGAACCGCTCCCCGTCGATGCGGCCAGCGACATCACCGCCATTCCGCCCGGCACCGACGTCCATGTCGCCCCGGTCGATTACGGCGTGATGCCCAGCCACGGCACCCTGCTGCGCTGCGATACCAGGACCATCGTGATCCGGCGCGAGCATGCGCTGACCGGCCCGGTCAACGTGCACTTCCCGCGCCACGGCTTCGGGGTCGTGCGGGGGGACTGATCGTCCAAGCCGTTGTCCTACAGCGCCGGCATTCTGGTATGCTGCGCGCTGCTCCTTGAACCCCGTCAATCCCCCCCGCCCTCCCCGCGCAAGGGTGCTTCGCAGGCCTGTCGCCTCCCCCGGGGAGTTTTCCCTCAGGACTGTGTCAACCGTGTCAACTTGTCCCGGATCGGGACTGACGGCCCGGGGTTCCGGCTCTAGGGTGCGGTCACCAGCACCGGGGCTTCGGTCAGGTCCAGTGCCGCGCCGGGGAGCGGGCTGGTCGCGCCATCGAGATCGGTCACCGTTCCGCCGCGATAGGGCTGCGGCAGGGCAAACCGCGCTGCCCCGCCGGGGTTCCACAGCACCAGCGCGCGTTTTCCGCCGGGCAGATCGAACGCCATGCGCCAGGTGCCCGCCGCATCGATCCGCGTGCCGACTAGCGCTGCTCCCACCAGCCAGCCGCGTACGGTGAAGAAGGCCTTGGCCGCCGGGGTCTCGACCCGCGGATCGTCCGGCGCGACGGTACCCACGGCATAGGGCGTGTCCGGTCCCCAGCCGTACCAGCCGAAGTGGGAGGCACCGACCGCCATGTCCACCAGATACTTGCGCGCCATATAGGTGCGCGCCTTGTCCGGCGGCGTCGTGCCGTCGCCGCTGCCGCCTTCGGTATCCCACAGCGGCTTGGTCGTCCGCCGGGCGAGCACGAGGCGGACGTTGGCAAGCTGACGCGCGGCTTCCTCGGGCGGCGTGGCATAGACGTGGTAGCCGATCACGTCGGCGAGCTCTGCCGCGCCGGTCGCGAGATACTGGTCGAGGTAGCCCGGGGAATAGGGCGGCGCGGTGACGATCTTCGCGGCGGGATCGATCCGGCGGATCACCGCGCTGGCGGTGCGGGTCAGCTCGGCAAGCTGCGCAACGTTGCCCGCATAGAAGGTCTTGTCGTTGGGCTCGTTCCAGATCTCGTAATACTGGATGCGCCCCTTGTAGCGGGTGGCGACCTTGGTGACGTAGTTTGTCCAGTCGGCGATGTTCCTCGGCGGCGCCGCCGCGCCCGCGCCGTTATAGTTCACCCAGCCCGGATCGGACGAGGCCCAGGTGGGCGACTGGCCGAGCGTGAGCATCACCGCCTGCCCGGGCGCGCGCGCCGCCAGCCAGCGATCGAGCTGATCCCACTGCCACGCGCCCGGCTTGGGTTCGAGCACGGCCCAGGTCGTGCCGCTGTCCCACAGGCGCAGCAGCCCGAAGCCCGGCGGCGAGACGCGCACGCCGGCTGGCACCGCCTTGCCATCAGCGGTGGTGAAGGTGACATCCGCCACGCTGTAGGTGCCGGGCCGATCCGCCGCGAACATCAGGTCGATGCGGCCACTCGGGCCGACCTTGCCGCTGACCGTGTAGCGTTTCCAGGTGCTGCCAAGATCGTTGATCGTGGCAAGAGCATGGGCGTTGTAGGGATCATCCGCATTGCGGATCAGCATGTCCACCGCGAGGCCCGGCGTGCCGCGCAGCAGCGCCGTGAAGGTATAGCTGCGCCCCGGCACCACGCGCACGCTCTGCAGCATCTGCTGGCGGCCAGCGGTGACACGGCTGATCGTGACGGCTTGCGCGCCGCCCCCGCCGGGGACCGGCGTGCTGTCCGGCGCATAACGCACCGCGACATCGGCCCATTCCGAATTGTCGTCCCAATCGTGCGCGATTTCGCCGCTGATCGCTGCCCCCTCCGCGCCCGCGCTGCGCGTCGGCGCGGCAAAGCCGGGATTGCGCAGGCGGTTGAACTGGAAATTGGAGACGTGGATGCCGAAGAAACCGGGCTGGACCGGCCCGAACCCGGCTACCGGCGCGGGCTTGCCGGGGCGCGTGGTGATGCGCACATCATCAATGCAGATGCGGCCCGGCGCGTTGAGGCTGATCACGATGGACGCGTTCTCATCCGCCGTGGCATAGCCCTGCGCCAGCACGCGCTGCCATCCGGGCCCGACCGCCGCCGCCGTTCCCGCGATCTCGGCATAGCCGGGGGGCCCGCCCTGCAGCGAGACATTGGCGAAAGTGCCGGGCGCGCCGCGCAGCCAGGCGGTAAGCGTCACCACCGTCCCGGCCTTCAGCGCCACGCCCTGCAGCAGCTGGAGGTTGCCATCCCGCACCGCGCCGACCGCAATGGCCTGACAGGCGCTGCCCGAATGCGGGTTGCTCGTCTCGCGGCTGTAGACCGTCGTCGTATCGCCATAGCCGCTGTTGTGGTCCCACCCTTCGGCGGTCTCCCCGCTGACGGTGCCGCCGGCGGGAAGCGCGGTGTAGGCGCCCTCGAAGCCGGGGTTTGCGAGGGGCACGAGCGTTTCTGCGGCCAGCGCCGGAGCGGGCAACAGCAACACAGCGGCAAACAGGCAGCGAAACATGGCCAACCCCCCTCGGCGCATGACGGCAAGGTTAGGCACCTTGCCCGAACCGGAGCAAGCCCGTACGCGCCGCCGCGCCCTGCCGCTGCGATCAGGCCCCTGCCGCCTCCGCCTTGGCCTTCTCCTCGGCGTCCTTGTTTTCTGCGAAGCGCATCACGACGAGCGTGCCTTCGAACAGGATCATCAGCGGGATGGCGAGCATCAGCTGGCTCAGCACATCGGGCGGGGTGATCACGGCGGCAAGCGCGGTGATACCGACGATCACGTAGCGGCGCGCCGCCACGAGCTGCGCGCGGGTCACGATCCCGGCGCGGTTCAGCAGCATCAGCAGCACGGGCAGCAGGAAGCTGATCCCGAAGGCGAAGATGAACTGCATGACGAGATTGAGGTACTCCTCGATCCCCGGCAGCGCCTCGAGCTGCAGGCCGCCGCGATCTCCCTGGAAGCCGATGAACCAGCGGAAGGCGGTGGGCATCACGACGAAATAGGCCAGGCTCGCGCCCATGCTGAACAGGATCGGCGTGGCGATCAGGAAAGGCAGGAAGGCCTTCTTTTCCTTCGCATAGAGCCCGGGGGCGATGAAGGCCCAGAGCTGGTTGGCGATCACCGGAAAGCTGATGAGGAACGCGGCGAAAAGCGAGACCTTGAGATCGACGAAGAACGCCGAATAGAGCTTGGTGTAGATCAGCTTGCCCTGCCCCGCCGGAAAAGCCTGAACCAGCGGCTGGACCAGAATGGCGAGGATCTGGTTGCGAAACAGGAAGCAGACGAGGAACGCAACGGCGAGCGCATAGACGCAGCGCAGCAGCCGCGTGCGCAGCTCGAGCAGGTGGTCGAGCAGCGGGGCCTGGGTCTCGTCGATATCGCTGATCATCACGCGCTTCCGCTACCGGAGCTTCTAGGACGGGCAGGGCGTTCGGCGATGGGGAGCAGCTCGCCGAGCGGTTCGGCAGCGGGTTCGGTCGGCGCGACGGCGGCCACTTCGGGATCGATCGCCGCCGCGACAGGGGCAGGCAGCGGGGTCATCAGAGGCGGCGGATCGTTTTGGTCGGTCGCCGCTTCGGCGGTCTGCCCTGCCGCCGGATCAGGGGCGGGATGTGCGGCCATGATCGCCGCGTTCTGCTCCTTCCACTTGCGCTCCATCTCCTCCATCTCCGCCTCGCGGATCATGGTCTCGATGCCGGTGCGGAAGTGGCCGGACACGCGGCGGATCTTGCCGATCCAGCGGCCGGCGGTGCGCAGCGCAAGGGGCAAGTCCTTGGGACCGATGACGATGATCGCCACGATCACGACGAGCAGCATCTCGTCTGGCGCAATGCCGAACATCGTTTCAGGCCTGAAGCGGGTGCGGGATCAGGCGGCGGGGCCGGAGCCGGTCTGCTCGGCCTGCGGGGCAGGCTGCGCCGGGGCGACCGGCTGCTGCTGGATCTGCACCGGCGGCTGGACGAGCGGCGTTTCGGTGCCCTCGCTCATGCCCTGCTTGAAACTTTTGATACCCTTGCCGAAATCGCCCATCATCTCCGAGATGCGGCCGCGGCCGAAGAGGATGAGGACGACCAGCGCCAGAATGATCAGATGCGGAAGGGACAGCGCGCCCATGGGTAATCTCCTTTATGCCCCATCAGATAGGACATCCTGTGCGAAACTGCCAGCAACCTCACGCAGATTCGTCAAGCTCCGATGCACCAACGGTCTCATCGTCGGGCTCAACGTCGGGCTCAACGTCGGGTTCGCCGGCAAACACGGCCTCGACCGGATCGAGCAGCCCGGCGGCGCGCAGTTCCTCGATCCCCGGCAGGTCACGCCGTGATTCAAGGCCGAAGTGCGCGAGGAACGCGGGCGTGGTGGCGTAGATCGTCGGACGGCCGGGGCCTTCACGGCGGCCGGCGACCTTGATCCAGCCCGCTTCCATCAGCACGTCGAGCGTGCCCTTGGCAGTCTGTACGCCGCGGATCGCCTCGATCTCGGCACGGCTGACGGGCTCGTGATAGGCGATGATGGCCAGCGCCTCGGTCGCCGCGCGGGAAAGCCGGCGCACATCCTCGCGCTCCCGGCGCAGCAGGTGGGCCAGATCGGGCGCGGTCTGGAAATGCCAGCGGTCCCCGCGCAGGACGAGCTCCACGCCCCGCCCGGCGTAGCGCGCCGCAAGCGTCTCCAGCGCGGCGGCGACATCCGCCCCGCCGAGATGGCGCGAAATCTCCTCCGCGCTCATCGGCGCTTCGGCGGCGAACAGCGCCGCCTCGACCGCGCGCTCCACGTCGTTCATCCCGCGCACCGGCGCAGCATCAAGGGCGCGAAAGTCTCGGCCTGCGCAATCTCGACCTTGCCCTGTTTGGCAAGCTCCAGCGCGGCAACGAAGCTGGAAGCCAGCGCGGAGCGGACAAGGCGCGGGTCCGTGTCCGGCTCGCTTGGCGGCAGGAAGCTGGTGAGCGCAGTCCAGTCGATCGCCACGCCGATCAGCGCCTCGACCCGGGCGATGGCGGCCTCCAGCGTCATCACCGGGCGCGCACGGACCATGTGGACGACGGGCCGCCCCCGGTGCTGGATATGGCCATAGGCCTGCATCAGCGCGAAGAGATCGCACTGCCAGCGCACCTGCCGCAGGGTCCTGAGGCCTTCCGGAGCACCGCGCGGGAAGACATCGCGGCCCAGCCGGTCGCGCGCCATGAGCCGGGCGCCCGCCTCGCGCATCGCGCCGAGCCGCTGGAGCCTGAGCTGCAGGCGCAGCGCCAGTTCCTCCGGGCTCGGCTGCACTTCGGGATCGCGCGGCAGGAGAAGCAACGACTTCAGCCAGGCGAGCCACGCCGCCATGACGAGGTAGTCCGCCGCCAGTTCAAGCCGCTGCGCTCCGGCGCGCTCGACAAAGGCAAGGTACTGATCGACCAGCGCGAGGATCGATATCTTGCGCAGATCGACCTTCTGCCGCCGCGCCAGATCGAGCAGCAGATGGAGCGGCCCTTCCCAGCCGTCAATGGCCAGGGTCAGCGTATCGGGCTCTCCCTCGCGCGCCTCGGGGGGCACGTCGAGGACGGTGTCGTCCCAGTCGTCCGCCGGGAGCGGATCGGACAGGGCAACCTCGTCCATCACGCCGCCAGCGCCAGCAGGCGGTCGCGCGTGGCGGTGCGTTCGGCCTGCCGCTCCAGATCGACGGGCACGGCAAAGTCGCTGGTGGGGGCGAGCGCCTGCACGAGCCGCGCGGCGGTTTGCGCAGACATCGGGGCCATGGCCTTGGCGATCCCGACCATGTCGTCCATCCTTGCCCAGCAATTGAGCGCGATGTCGCAGCCTGCCGCCTGCGCCCGCGCCGCCCGTTCGGGCACCGCGCCGCCAAGCGCCTGCATGTCGAGATCATCAGTGAGGAGCAGGCCCTGGAAGCCGATGCGGCTGCGGATGACATCACGGATAACGGTGGCTGAAAGCGTGGCCGGGTTCTCGTCATCCCAGGCGGTATAGCGCACGTGGGCGGTCATCCCGATGAGGCTGTCCCTGAGGCTGCGGAACGGGGCGAGGTCGGTTTCGAGCTCCTCCGCGCTCGCGGTGACGGTCGGCAGTTCCTTGTGGCTGTCCACCCCGGCGCGGCCGTGCCCCGGGATATGCTTGATCACCCCGGCCACCCCGGCACGGGCGAGGCCTTCGAGCATCGCCCGGCCGAGCGCCGCGACGCGCAGCGGCTCGTGCCCCAGCGCGCGATCGCCGATCACATCGTGCGCGCCTTCCTGCCGCACGTCGAGCAGCGGCAGGCAATCAACGCTGATCCCCGCTTCTGCCAGATCGAGCCCAAGCGCCTCGGCATGGGCGCGGGCGGCCTCGATCGCGCTGATCGGGGCAAGCTCGTAAAGCCGGTCGAACGCCGCGCCGGAAGGATAGGCGGCCCAGACCGGTGGCTTCATCCGCGCAACCCGGCCACCTTCCTGATCGATGCAGATGAAGGTGCGATCCCGTCCATGAAGGCCGCGCAGGTCATCGGTCAGCGCGCGCAGCTGGGCGCGGCTTTCCACGTTGCGGCCGAACAGGATGTAGCCCGCCGGATCGCAATCGCGGAAGAAGGCGCGCTCGTCATCGCTGAGAGTGGGGCCCGACAGGCCAAAGATCGCCGGCAGCATGTGCCGAGGATTTGCGCAAAGCCCGCCCCGGCGCAAGGCCGGGGCCGGTGGATCACGGGGAAAAGCCCCTATCTCAGCGCTTCACCTGGCACTTGAGGCCGCCTGCCTGCAGCTTGGCGCAGAGCGCATTGGCGGCGGCGAGATCGCCGGTGACGGCCTGGAGGCGGAACACGGTCGCCATATCGGCCTTGCCCTCCACCACGCGGTGCGACAGGCCCGAGAGCGCAGCGTGCGCAGCGCTGAGCTTTGCCCAAGCCGCTTCTGCCGAAGCGTTGGTCGAGAACGCGCCGACCTGCACACCCACGCCCGACGCCGGAGCCGCCGGGGCCGCCGGGGCCGCCGCCGCGGCGGTTGGCTTGGCCGCGGGTGCCGGCGTGGCGGCGGGGGCCGCGCTGCCGGCAAGGTTGGCGGCCGGCTTCTCGCCCTCGCTCACCTTGAAGCTGGCGTCACCGGTGCCTTCGAAAGTCTTGCCGCCGGGATCCTTGGGCGCGACCTTGTAGGGCTCCTTGCTCGCCGCGATCAGGCTGCCGTCTGCCGCAGCTGGTGCAGCGCCCCGGTGCGAGAACCAGTAGATGCCGCCAACCAGCGCCGCCAGCAGCAGCACCGCCAGCACACCGAAGCCGATCAGGCGGCTGTTGTCGGGGCCCGGCTCGTCAAAATCGACATCTTCGGCACTCTCGAGCCAGGGCAGACGTTCCTCGTCGCCCAGCGCAAGGCGTTCTGCCGGTGCGCCCTCGAACAGGCTGTCCGCCGTTTCCTGCGCCTCGTCGTGGACGGCAGCGAGGCCCTGCTCGGCGGCGTGCTGCGCGTCCTCGCCCCAGGCTGCCGGATTGATCGGAAGGCCCTCGTTCTCGTCGCCTTCGCCAGTCCCGATGTTAACCATTGCGTCAAAGCTCCTCGGCGGCCTCCACACCCAGAATGGCCAGCCCGTTCTTCACCACTTGCCCGATTTGCGAGGCGAGGAAAAGGCGCGCCGAAGTGAGCGCTGCATCCTGTGCCACAATGAAGCGCTTGTCCGGCCGATCGTTGCCAACGTTCCAGTAGGCGTGGAACCCGGCGGCGAGGTCATAGAGGAAGAAGGCAACGCGGTGCGGCTCGCGCGCGGCGGCCGCGCTTTCGACCACGCGCGGGAACTGCGCGGCAAGCCTGACGAGCGCGATTTCCTCCGCGCCGAGCAGCGCCACGTGCTCGCCCGAGGGCGCAAGGCCCTCCGCCGCTGCCTTGCGCAGGGTCGAGCGGATCCGGGCATGGGCATACTGCACGTAGAACACCGGATTGTCCTTCGAGGCTTCGACCACCTTGTCGAAATCGAAGTCCATCTGCGCGTCGGGCTTGCGGGCGAGCATGGTGAAACGCACCACATCCTTGCCGACCATCTCGACCACATCGGCGAGCGTCACGAAGTTGCCGGCACGCTTCGACATCTTGAACGGCTGGCCGCCCTTCATCAACTGGACCATCTGGACCAGCTTGACCTCGAAGGGTTTCGGCGCCCCGCTCTCGGCGCTGGTCAGCGCGGCGACGGCGGCCTTGATCCGTTTCACCGTGCCGGCATGGTCCGCCCCCCAGATATCGACGAGCGCGTCGGCCGCCTGCGCCTTCTGGAAATGGTAGGCGAGGTCGGCACCGAAGTAGGTCCAGGCGCCGTTCGATTTCTTGATCGGGCGATCCTGATCGTCGCCGAACTTCGTCGAGCGGAAAAGCGGCAATTCGACCGGTTCCCAGTCTTCGGGCGTTTTCCCTTTGGGCGCTTCGAGGACGCCATCATAGACCAGATCGTGCGCGCGCAGCCACGCCTCGGCGGCATCGACCTTGCCCGAGGCCTGCAGTTCCGCCTCGGACGAGAACAGGTCGTGGTGGATGCCAAGCGTGGCGAGGTCATCGCGGATCATGTCCATCATCGCGGCGACCGCGCGGCCACGGAACAGCACCAGCCAGTCGGCTTCTGGAGCCTTGGCGTACTTGTCACCAAACTCAGTGGCGAGCGCCTGCCCGACCGGCACGAGGTAGTCGCCCGGATAGAGCCCCTCCGGCACCGCGCCGACATCCTCGCCCAGCGCCTCGCGATACCGCAAGTGGACCGAGCAGGCGAGCACATCGACCTGCGCCCCGGCGTCGTTGACGTAGTATTCGCGCGTCACGCGGTGACCGGCAAATTCGAGCAGGCTGGCGAGCGCATCGCCCACCACCGCGCCGCGGCAGTGGCCCATGTGCATCGGCCCGGTGGGGTTGGCCGAGACATACTCGACATTGACCATGCTGCCCCCGCCCATCGCGGAACGGCCATAATCGCCCGCCGAAGCCGCGATCAGGCCGAGTTCGCCAAGCCATGCGCTGTCCGCCAGCCGCAGGTTGATGAAGCCCGGCCCGGCAATCTCGGCCGAGACGACGCGCGGCTCACGTCCGAGTTCCTCGACCAGCAGCGCGGCCAGTGCACGCGGATTGGTGCCGGCCGGCTTGGCCAGCACCATCGCGGCGTTGGTCGAGATGTCGCCATGGCTCGCCTCGCGCGGCGGCTCGCAGGTCACCCCGCTTCGCGCCAGACCCGCTGGGAGCGAGCCAGTCGCAACCAGCGCATCGAGCGCGCGGTCGATCACGCCGGCAAAATCGGCGAAGAGGGGAAGAGCGGAAGCAGATGCGGTTTCAGTCATGCCCGCGCCGTTAGCCCAAGCGCGCGCAAGAGGGAATGCCTGCCGGCATATCGCCCAGGGTCAGGTCCTAACGCGTGGCGTTGTACTTCAGCTGCGCGTCGGTGAGCTGGAAGCCCACCACCAGCTCGAAGCTCGCCTTGGCGAGCGCCGCCCGCACTTCGGGCAGCGCCAGCGGATCGGTCGCGGCATCGGCTTCGCCGGCCCTGCGCTTGCGGGTCAGCAGCCGGCGCACGTTGGTCGGCAGCGTTGCCTCGGCACGGTCGACGGTCGAGCCGGCACGGCCCTGCGCCTGGGCACGTTCCTGCCCATCGGCGAAATCGAGCGTGACCGAACCGAGCCGCTTGGCGATCACGACAGTGCCGCCACGGACCACCGCCGAGAAATAGGGGAGCACGACACGGCGCGCGCCGCGGGTATCGGTGCGGCGGGCATAGACATCGAACGTCGCCTCGCTGCGCAGCTGGGTCTGCCCCTTGGCATCGTCACACGTGCTGCGCAGGTTGGTGATCGAGGCGGTCAGGTCAAGCGCGCCGGCATCGGTGCGGCCGGGCTCGGAAAACAGCGTGACATCGCCGGTCATGTCCGGAATTTCGACCAGCGGGCACGGGCTGCGCAGTGCGGTGACGCCCACGCTGTCGTCTACCACCAGTTCGCCGCCGCCGCTCTTGCAGGCACCGAGCGCGCCGATCAGCGCCAGCGCGGTGAGCGGAGCAAGCCGCCGAAGGGACGCGGAACGGAAGGCGGGCAGGTTCATTCAGGCATCCTTGGGCAGCGATCAGCGCATCCTCTAGCCACCGCAGTACCGGGGCGCAATGCTGCATCCCCCACTCGCGGCGGCTTTGCGCGGAAGCGCCCCCCTGCTAAGGACATGCGCGATGAACACTGCAAGCCCCCTTTCGCCCGCCGCCGACGACACCGGCCTCGCCCCGCTCAAGCTGCTGATCGCCGCCCCGCGCGGATTCTGCGCCGGGGTGGACCGGGCGATCGAGATCGTCGAGCGCGCGCTCGACCGCTTCGGCCAGCCGGTCTACGTGCGCCATGAAATCGTCCACAACCGTTTCGTGGTCGATGGACTGAAGGCCAAGGGCGCGGTCTTCGTGGAAGAGCTCGACGAGGTGCCAGATGGCGCGCCGGTGGTGTTTTCCGCGCATGGCGTGCCCAAGGTGGTGCCCGCCGCCGCAACAGAGCGCGGGCTTGACTGGCTCGATGCCACCTGCCCGCTCGTCAGCAAGGTCCATCGCCAGGCCGAACGCCAGGTTGAGGCCGGACGGCACATCCTCTTCGTCGGCCACAAGGGCCATCCCGAAGTGATCGGCACGATGGGCCAGGTGCCCGAAGGCGCGATTACGCTGGTCGAGACGCTGGACGACGTCGCCGCGCTCGATTTTACGCCGGGCACGCCGCTCGCGTTCCTGACCCAGACTACGCTTTCGGTCGACGACACGCGTGAGATCGTCGCCGCGCTGCGCACCCGCTTCCCTGATATCAGCGGCCCGCGTGCCGAGGATATCTGCTACGCCACTTCCAACCGGCAGGCAGCCGTGAAGTCCATCGCAGCGCGCTGCGATCTTCTGCTGGTGATCGGCGCGCCCAACAGTTCGAACTCGCTTCGCCTGGTCGAAGTGGCGGAGCGCGAGGGGATCCCGGCCCGGCTGATCCAGCGCGGGTCGGAGATCGACCGCGCCTGGCTCGAAGGTGTCGAGACGCTGGGCCTCACCGCGGGGGCCTCCGCTCCCGAAGTTCTGGTGCGCGAGGTGGTTGATACCTTGCGCGCTTGGCGCGTGGTCGAGGAGGAGACCGTGACGACAACGGTCGAGAACATGGTGTTCAAGCTGCCGCGTCAGCTCGCCGACTGAAGCCGGACCCATGGCAGTCTATACGCATCTCGGCGCGGAGGAAATGGCCGCGCTGATCGCCCGTTTCGACGTTGGCACGCTGGTTTCGGCCAAAGGCATCGCCGAGGGCGTATCCAACAGCAACTGGCTGCTCGACACGACTGGGCAGAACGGGGCTGGGCAAGACGGGGCCGGGCATGAAGGGGCCGGCGCGCGGTTCATCCTGACGATGTACGAATTCCGCATCGAGCTTGAGGACCTGCCCTACTTCCTCTCGCTGCTCGATCATCTCGCGGCGAAGGGCTGCCCGGTGCCGCGCACGATCCACGACCGCGACGGAGCCCTGTTCCAGATGCGCGGTGACAAGGCGCTCGCGCTGATCGAATATCTCCCCGGCGTATCGGTCAATACGCCGACCGCCGGGCAGGCCCGCGCAGTGGGTGGCGAACTCGCCCGCCTGCACCTCGCCGCGGCAGACTTCCCCGCGAGCCGCGCCAACGGCATGGGCGTTGCCGAATGGCAGCGCCTCGCCGCCGCCTGCGGGACCGATGGCCTGGCGCGGATCGACCCCGACCTCGCCGGGATCGTTGCAAACGAACTGCCACGCCTTGCCGCAAACTGGCCGGCGGACCTGCCCTCCGGGGTGATCCACGCCGACCTGTTCCCGGACAACGTGCTGATGCTGGATGATGTGGTCACCGGCCTCATCGACTTCTACTTCGCCTGCAACGACATCCTCGCCTACGATCTGGCCGTCACCCATGTCGCCTGGTGCTTCGACAAGGACGACCGGTTCCGCCCCGATGTTTCCGCCGCGCTGATCGAAGGCTATGAAAGCGTGCGACCGCTCGGCGCGGACGAACGCGCCGCGCTGCCGCTGCTGGGCCAGGGCGCTGCGATGCGTTTCGCGATGAGCCGCGCATGGGACTGGCTCAACACGCCGGCCGATGCGCTCGTCACGCCGAAGGATCCGATGGGCCCGGCGCGACGGCTCGGCTTCTACAAGGCAAACCCGGAGATTTTCGCGTGAAGCACGTCCAGATCTTCACCGACGGCGCGTGCAAGGGCAATCCCGGCAAGGGCGGCTGGGGCACGCTGCTGCGCATGGGCGAGGTCGAAAAGGAACTTTCCGGCAGCGAGCGCGAGACGACCAACAACCGCATGGAGTTGATGGCGGCGATCAAGGGGCTCGAGGCGCTGAAGCAGCCGTGCCAGGTGACGCTCCACACCGACAGCCGCTACGTGCTCGATGGAATCACCAAATGGGTGTTCGGCTGGCAGAAAAAGGGCTGGAAGACCGCCGACAACAAGCCGGTCAAGAATGAGGACCTGTGGCGCGCGCTGCTCGCGGCGGTGCGTCCGCACAGGATCGAGTGGGTCTGGGTGAAGGGTCACGATGGCCACCCCGAGAACGAGCGTGTCGACAAGCTCGCCAGCGACGCGGCCATCGCGGCCTGAGCAGCCCTCAGCCCTCGGTGGTGGTGTCCACCACTTCGGCGCCGGGGCCGTTCTTCAGAATCGATTCGATGGCGTTCTTGGCGCTGGCTTTCGACTTGTAGCCTTCGGTCCAGAAAATCGATTCCGCGTTGTGGACGAAATAGGCCACGAACTCGCCAGCCTTGTTCTTCCGGATTTCGAAACGGTGCGCCATATCCTTAACTCCATAGGTAAAGTTACCTATCCCGCACCCGTCTAGCACGCGGGGGCAGGCGTGGGAGTCCGAAATGCTCCGCTACGGGCGAAACCGGGCGGGCGTGTAGAGCACGGGATCGATCGCGGCGGTCATCGCATCGCGCGGCAGGCCCAGCAGCATCTGCGCGCCAAGGCGGGCCGCGGCGGGTGCGGTCTGGATGCCGAAGCCGCCTTGCCCGGCAAACCAGAACAGCCCCGGGCATGCCGGATCGAAGCCGAACACCGGGAGCCGGTCGGGCGAGAAGCTCCTGAGGCCCGCCCACCGCCGCTCCAGCGCCAGCACTTTCCAGGTCACCGCCTGCTCCATCCGGTCGATCGCCATGGCAATGTCGAGTTCCTCGGGCGCGGCATCGCGTGGCACGTCCGGAGTCTCGTCGTGCGGCGAAAGCCACAGCCGATCACCTTGCGGGCGGAAATAGAAATCCTCGTCGAAGCTCAAGGTCAGCGGCAGCGTCGGCGGTGGGGGCGGATCGACCCGCATCTGCACCATCGAGCGGCGCAGCGGCTGGATCCCGAGGGGCGCGGCACCGGCCAGCTCCGCCACGGGATCGGCCCAGGCGCCCGCGGCATCGACCAGCAGCGCAGCGCGTGCCTCGCCCGGCCCCGCGGCACCGCTCCACGTCAGCGCCCAGTCCGCGCCGTCGCGCCTGGCGCTGTCCAGTCGCGCCCGCACGCGCAGCACACTGCCGGCCTTGCGCGAGGCGGCGAGGTAGTGCTGGTGCATCGCGGCGACGTCGATATCGGCGCATTCCGGCTCCCACGCACCGATGATCCATTCCGGCCTGAGCCCGGGCACGATCTCTTCGAGGCGATCGCGCCCGATCAGTTCGATCCGCGCCCCGGCAGCGAGGAAGTCCGCAACAAACGCCTCTGCCGTGGCGCGGTGATCCTCGCGCCCGATGTGCAGGCCGCCGCGCGGGCTGAGGAAGCCGTGCTGCGCCAGCCACTCGCCCGAGGCGGCGGTCAGCGGATAGATCTGCGGCCCGCCGATCGTCTCGTGCCAGAATGCAGCGGAGCGGCCGGTGGTGTGATAGCCGGGGGTATCTTCCGCCTCGATCAGCAGGACCCGGGCATGGGGTGCGCATTCGGCGGCAAGGCTAGAACCCGCCATGCCGGCACCGATAATGGCGATGTCGAAGTGTTCTGCCGCCATGGTCAGCGCTCAGCCCCGCTTTGCCGGAAGGGCGCGATCGAGGAAGCTGGTGATCGCGGCCATGACCTGGCTGCGCACCGGATCAGCCTCGCGCAGCAATTCGTGACGGGCCTCTGGGCCCCAAGTCACCAGCTCGCCGCGCGGCAAGCGGTCCGCCGCCTGCTCGATCGCGGACCAGGCGACGAGCGCATCCTGCTTTGCCGCCAGTAACAGGACAGGCGCCATCACCGCCTCGAGCAGGCCCGGTGCGCGCAGCGCTGCCATCGAGGCTGCCGCCCGTTCGACCCAGCGCCAGCTGGCAGGGCCGATCTCCAGCTCGGGCCGGGCCGCGCGCCACCACAGTTCATCGGCGTAACGCTCGGCATCGTGAGTGAGCAGCCCGATGCGATCGTCCGTGGACGAGCCGGGCTTCTCGCTGGCTTCCCACGCCATGCGTTCGGGATCGCCGATCCGGCACATGATCCGTCCGTATATCTGCTGAACAAATTCCGGAATCGCGGTGACGAATCCTAGCATCGGTGCGCTCAGCACGACCGCTTCGGGGCTCGCCGCGCCTTCCGCCACCGCGCGCAAGGCAAGATGCCCGCCCATCGAATGACCGGCCAGCACGTGCGGTCCAGGAGCGGTGCGCACCCAGTCCTGCCACAGCGCGCCAAGGTCGGCGATCCAGATTGAGAAGTCTTCGATATGTCCCACCATCGGGTTTGCCGTCATCCGGCCCGAAGCCCCCTGCCCACGCCAATCGGCAGCGCTTACCTGCCAGCCCGCACTGGCCCATTCTACCAGCGTTTCCAGATACTTCTCATAGAAATCAGCGCGCCCCGGCAGGAACAGTATCGCGCCGCGCAGAGGCGTGCCGGCGGGAGGATCGAGTGTGATGCGACGGATCGGATGCCCATCGGGCAAGGCCCAGCGCCACTCCCGCGCACCAGAGGGAATGGCCCGCCTGAACTGCGACGGACCGTCGAACCCTGCACTCACGCCAAACCTCCCCGGGCAAGGTAAAGGCGACATCCGCACGTGCCCGGAATTGCGGCGCCGGTTTGGTTACCGTTTGGTAAGTGATTGTCCCGTATGAGACCCCCATGCAGGGAACTCACATCGTTTACGGACTGGTCGGGGCATTGGCAATCGCACTGCTGGTTGCTGCCTTCACCGATATCCGCCGCCGCCAGATCGACAACTGGCTGAATGCAGCCATTGCCGTGGGCGCGCCACTGTTCTGGTGGGCATCCGGTCTGGCGCTGTGGCCAGGCGTCGCGCTGCAGTTCGGCCTCGCGGTCGTCACGTTCTTCGTCCTCGCCGGGCTCTTTGCGCTTCGCGCGATGGGCGGCGGCGATGTCAAGCTGCTCACCGCTCTGGCCCTTTGGATGCCGGCGCTGCTCTTCCTCAAGCTGCTGGTCATCATGGCCATCGCGGGCGGCGTGCTCACCATCACGATGAGCATGTGGCACATCGCCCGGCGGCAGAAAGACAAGCTCAAGATCCCTTACGGCATCGCCATCGCGACCGCAGGCCTCTGGATCATCTCGACAACCGATTGGGCCACACTCCACGCCGCAACGGCTGGCTAGGTCTATCTTAACCAATTTGCCCGCAGGATGCGGGCGGATCAAACGGCAGGATTGAAGCCATGGACAGGAAAAAGCTGTTGCTGCTGGTAGGGGCGCTGATCGTGGCGATCGGCACGGCCTTTGCTGCCAGGAGCATGTTTGCGGGGGCAGCATCGCCGCAGGCAGCGGCAGCCGCGAAAGTGCAGATGGGCGCCAAGGTGCTCGTCGCAAATCGCGCGCTTCCTGCCGGCACGATCATCACGGCCGATGCCATGGGCTACCAGCCCTGGCCCAAGGACCTCGTCCAGGACGTCTACTTCACCGAAGACAAGACCGACATGTCGAAGCTGCTCGGCACCGTCGTGCGCCATCCGATCACCGCGGGCGAACCGGTGACCCAAGGCAGCCTCGTCTCCCCCGGCGACCGCGGCTTCCTTGCCGCCGCGCTCGGGCCGGGCATGCGCGCCGTCACCATTCCGGTGAGCGCGCGTACCGCCGTTGCGGGCTTTGTCTTTCCCGGTGACCACATTGACCTCGTCCTCACCCAGACGGTGAAGGGCGGCGTCCAGCCGCTCAAGACCGCCGAGACCATCCTGAAGAATCTGCGCGTGCTCGCCACCGACCAGTCGACTGAACAGGAGCAGATCGAGGGCAAGACCCGCGTGCGCACCTTCAGCACCGTCACGGTCGAGGCGACCCCCAAGATCGCCGAGAAGATCGCGGTGGCACAGACCATCGGCACCATCTCCCTCTCGCTGCGCTCGCTCGCCGACAACTCGAGCGAGCTCGACCAGGCAATCGCGCTCGGCCAGATCAAGATCCCCCCGGGCACCAGCAAGGCCGATGAGGAGCGCATCCTCAAGCAGGCGATGGCGAAGCCGATCGAGGCCGATGGCAACAGCTTCGCGACCGGTGGTGATGTCTCGCGCTTCCAGCCGAAGAAGAACACCGCTGCCGATCCGGCCTCTGCCGTCCAGGCGATGGTCAAGGCCATGGCGCCCGCCATGCCCCAGATGCCGGCCGGTGGCTCGATGACCGCCGCTGCCAAGGCGCTGTTCTCGCCCGGCCCCGTGGTCCGCGTGACCCGCGGCCGCGACACCCAGGAAGTCAAGGTGGGGAGCCACTGAGATGCCCACTCAGATGCATCGCACCGCTCCGCATTCCGCGCCCGCGAAAGGCAAGACCATGAAGGCCCGTATCGCATCCACGCTGCTCCCGCTCGCTGCTCTCGCGGTTCCGCTGGCGCTGGTCGCAGCACCCTCGGCCGCATCGGCCCAGTCGGTCACCAGCCCGGCGCGCAGCATCGCGATCTCGATCGGCCGCGGCCAGCTCGTGACCCTGCCCGGCAAGATGACCGATGTGTTCGTCGCCAACGACACCGTGGCCGACGTCCAGGTCAAGTCGACCAACCAGCTCTACGTGTTCGGCAAGGCCGGCGGCGAGACGACAGTATATGCCAGCAACGCCAACGGTGATGTGGTGTGGTCGGCCAATGTGCGCGTCGGCACCAATATCGACAGCATCGACCAGATGCTGAAGCTGGCCATGCCCGAAGCACACATCGTCACCTCGACGATGAACAACACGGTGCTCCTCACCGGCACGATCGCCGCGCCCGAGGATGCCGCCGAGGCTGAGCGCCTCGTGAAGGCCTTCGTCGACGACAAGACCAACGTGATCAGCCGCCTCAAGATGGCAACGCCGCTGCAGGTGAACCTTCATGTGAAGTTTGCCGAAGTGAACCGTTCGCTGATCCGCCAGATCGGCACCAACTTCACCACCATCGACGGCTCCAGCGGCTTCCAGTTCGGCCTCAGCCAGGGCCGCTCGCCGGCTTCCGCGATCAACATCGGCGCACCGGGCGCGGAACTGCCGCTCGGCATGGGCACGCAGACGGCGCGCACGTTCATCAATCCGGTGACGGGTGCGGAAGTCTCGAAGCCCGGTACCAGCGTCACGCCGCTGCAGGGTCAGTCGACTTTGGCGGGCCTCACCAAGCTGTTCGGTGTCAATGTGCTGGGCGCGCTCGATCTGGGCGAGACCATCGGCCTTGTCACCAGCCTCGCAGAACCCAACCTGACCGCGCTTTCGGGCGAGACCGCCACGTTCCTCGCGGGCGGCGAATACCCGATCCCGATCTCGACCGGGCTCGGCAACACCGCGATCGAGTTCAAGAAGTACGGCATCAGCCTCGCCTACACGCCCACCGTGCTCGCCAACGGGCGAATCTCGCTGCGCGTCAAGCCGGAAGTGTCCGAACTCTCGTCGGACGGCGCGATCATCAGCAACAGCTTCACCGTCTCCGCACTCACCGTGCGCAGCGCCGAAACCACGGTGGAGCTCGGCTCGGGCCAGAGCTTCATGATCGCCGGGCTGCTGCGCAACAGCGCGCAGAACACGATCACCAAGATGCCGGGCGCCGGCGATCTGCCGATCCTGGGCTCGCTGTTCCGCTCGACCGCGTTCCGCAAGGGCGAAACCGAGCTGGTCATCGTGGTCACGCCCTATCTCGTGAACCCGGTCGATGCGAGCGAGATCAAGCTGCCCACCGACGGCTTCAAGACGTCCACGGCGCTGCAGCAGTTCCTCGGCCACATGGAAGCGGACGGGGTCACCGGTGGCGATCGCCCCAAGCCGACCGAGAAGTCCGGAACGGTGCAGGCGAACGGCCCGAAGGTCGGCGCGCTCGATGAACCGGCCCCGAACGTCGCTGCGCCCTCCGCGGTGCCGGTCGTGCCGGCGGCTCCGCAGAAGACCTCGCGTCCCACCCGCAACCGCCAAGCCAACGCCGATGCCGCGCCCGGCTTCAGCTTCCAGTGAGAAAGGGCCAGTCCATGTCCAATCGTAAGCCCCGCATCGCTCTGCCCACTGGTGGCGCTGCCCGGATCCTGCTGCTGGCCGGCATGCTCAGCCTGCCGCTCGCCGCGTGCAACAGCCCGGCGACCGACATGAACCGCAGCCTCGACAGCGTGCGCCAGCCGGTCGTGCAGCGCACCAGCTTCGTTTTCGACGTGCAGACCCTCCCCGGCGGCGGCCTTGCGGTTTCCGAACAGCGCCGCCTCGCCGGCTGGCTCGATGCGCTCGATCTCGGCTACGGTGACCGCGTTTCGGTAGACGACCCCGTTGATTCCTCGCAGACCCGCGAAGCGGTCGAAAAGGTCGCCGGCCGCTTCGGCATGCTGCTGGCCGATATCGCCCCGGTCACCGAAGGTTCGATCGCACCCGGAACCGCGCGCATCGTCGTCTCGCGCACCGAGGCCAGCGTGCCCGGCTGCCCGGACTGGTCGGACAAGATCGACAACCGCACGAACAATGCCACCTCGCCCAATTTCGGCTGCGCGGTGAACGGGAACATGGCCGTGATGGTCGCCAACAAGGAAGACCTTGTTCACGGCGCGAAAGGCATGAGCACCACGATCACCCAGAGCAACAGCAAGGCGATCAAGTCCTATCGCGACCAACCGCCCACGGGCGCGCAGGGTCTGAAGTCCGTGTCCAGCAAGTCCACCGGGGGGAACTGATCGATGAGTGCGTCCTGGAAAACCACCAATCGCGACATGTTCGCGGCCTTCATGTGCGACGATTCCGCGCTCGATGTGCTGCGCCCTGTCACGGTCGACATGGGCTGGCAGCCGGAAAAGTGCAACAAGGGCGGCCTGCGCAACGCGATCCAGTCGCTCTCGATTGCCGCTTCGCCGGCGATCCTGATGGTCGACCTTTCGGAAAGCGGCGATCCGCTGAGCGATATCAACGCGCTGGCGGAAGTCTGCGAACCCGGCACCGTGGTCATCGCGGTCGGCCAGGTCAACGATGTGCGCCTCTACCGCGACCTCCTCGCCTCGGGCATCCAGGACTATCTCCTGAAGCCGCTGACGCCGGGCCAGGTGCGCGATGCGCTGGTTCAGGCCCAAGCGATCTTCGCCGCGCCCAAATCCGCTGACGGCAGCACGGCCAAGCGCCATGTCTCGACCGCCGTGGTCGGCACGCGCGGCGGTGTCGGCGCCTCAACCATCGCGACCTCGCTGGCCTGGCTGTTCAGCGCAGACCACCGCCTGCCGACCGCGCTGCTCGATCTCGACGTGCATTTCGGCACCGGCGCGCTCACGCTCGATCTCGAGCCGGGCCGGGGCCTCACCGACGCGATCGACAACCCGAGCCGCATCGACGGTCTCTTCATCGAACGCGCGATGATCCGCGCCAACGACAATCTGGCGATCCTCTCGGCCGAAGCTCCGATCAGCTCGCCTCTGATGACCGACGGCAGCGCCTTCGTGCAACTGGAGGAGGAATTCCGCCACGCGTTCGAAATGACGATGATCGATCTGCCGCGCAACATGCTGATCAACTTCCCGCATCTTCTGGCGGATGTGAACGTGGTCGTCGTGGCCACCGAACTCACGCTCGCCGGCGCGCGCGATGCGATCCGCCTGCTGTCGTGGCTCAAGACCAACGCCAAGCATGCCGAGACGATCGTGGTGGCCAACAAGGTCCACTCCGGCGTCGGCGAAATCAGTCGTTCGGACTTCGAAGCCTCGATCGAGCGAAAGATCAATTACGTCGTGCCCTACGACGTCAAGGCCGCTGCCAATGCGGCCAAGCTCGGCCAGACGTTCGCTGCCGCAAACCGCGGCAGCAAGGCCGGGGTGGTGCTGCGCGATCTGGGCAGCGCGATCATCGCCACCGGCAGCGACGGCGAAGTGGTCGACACCAAGGCCAAGGGCAAGGCGAAGGACAAGGCGGCGGACAAGGGCGGCGACAAGAATGGCGGCGCTCCGGGCGGCAAGACCTCGCTGCTCGGCAAGTTCGATTTCAAGAAGATCCTGAACTCCGGCAAGGCCAAGGCCGGAACCCCCGCATGATCCGCAGCCGGCACCCCCATCCCCACCAGGGGCTGGCGCGCCGGCGCGCAGACACTGAAAGACCTGGCAGGACCGCGCGATGAACATGATGCAACTCGTGATCCTTGGCATAGGAGCGGCGCTTGTTCTGGCGCTGATGGCGCTCGCGCTGAGCGGCCCCTCCGCCAACCGCGAGGCGTCGCGCCGCCTGCAATCCGTGCGCTTCCGCCATTCGGACAGTGCGGTCGACAAGGTCGAGGCGCAGTACCGCAAGGCCGTTGCCAACCGCAAACCGACCACCTTCAAGAAGGCCGGCTCGGGCTCGCGCATCGAGGCGCTGGCGCTGCGCCTGCACAAGACCGGCAAGGGCTGGACCCTCACCCAGTATCTCTACACCTCGCTGGGGCTGGGCCTCGGCGTGGCGCTGCTTATCCTGATCAAGACCGGTGCGCTGCTGCTCGGCCTCGGCGCGGGCGTGCTGGTCGGCGCGGGCCTGCCGCACTTCTTCGTCGGCCGCGCGATCAACAAGCGCAAGACCAGCTTCGTCGCCAAGTTCCCCGATGCGCTCGAACTGCTCGTACGCGGCCTGCGCTCGGGCCTGCCGATCACCGAAACGCTCGGCGTGGTCGCCACCGAATTGCCCGGCCCCGTGGGCGAGGAATTCAAGCTGGTGACCGACCGCATCAAGGTAGGCCGCACGATGGAGGAATCGCTGCAGGAAACGGCGAACCGGCTCGACATGGCCGAATTCAGCTTCTTCTGCATCACACTCGCGATCCAGCGCGAGACCGGCGGCAACCTTGCCGAAACGCTGGCGAACCTGGCCGACGTGCTGCGCAAGCGCGCCCAGATGAAGCTCAAGATTTCAGCGATGAGCTCGGAATCGAAGGCGTCGGCCTATATCGTCGGCTCGCTTCCGTTCATCGTGTTCGCGCTCATCTATTCGATCAACCCTGCCTACCTCGGCAAGTTCTTCGTCGACGAGCGGCTCATCATCGCCGGCCTTGGCGGCCTTACCTGGCTTGGCATCGGCGCCTGGATCATGGCGCAGATGGTCAACTTCGAGATCTGATGGGGAAACCACTGTGAACGTCAATCCCCCCACCGGCCCCACGCTTCTCGGCGTCGATGTCATCTACGTCGGCTCGATCCTCATGGGGATCGCAGCGGCCGCGATGCTGCTGGCGATCTACGCCGCCATCACCGTGCGCGATCCGATGGCCAAGCGCGTCAAGGCGCTCAACGAACGGCGCGATCAGCTCAAGGCCGGCATCGTCACCGTCAACGCAAAGAAGCGCCAGAGCATCGTCCGCCGCAACGAGACGACCGACAACATCAAGACCTTCCTCGAATCGCTGAAGGTCCTGCAGGACAGCCAGCTCAAGGAGATCCAGCAGAAACTGGCGCAGGCCGGCATCCGCAAGAAGGAATGGGCGGTCGCGGTCGTTCTTGCGCGGATGATCGGGCCGATCGTGCTCGGCCTGATCTTCGGCGTGCTGATCTACGGCGTGAACTACTTCCCGCTCTGGCCGGCCTACAAGAAGTTCGGTCTGTTCGCAGCCATGGTGATCCTGGGCTACAAGGGCCCGGACCTGTGGATCACCAACCTGTCCAACAAGCGCACCAAGGAAATCCGCAAGGGGCTGCCCGATGCGCTCGACCTGTTGGTGATCTGCGCCGAGGCCGGTCTGACCGTCGACAGCGCCTTTGCCCGCGTCGCCCGTGAACTCGGCCGCGCCTATCCCGAACTCGGCGACGAGTTCGCGCTGACCGCGATCGAACTTTCGTTCCTCACCGAACGCCGGCTCGCGTTCGAGAACCTCGCCTACCGCGTGAAGCTCGATTCGGTGAAAGGCGTGGTGACAACCATGATCCAGACCGAGCGCTACGGCACCCCGCTTGCTTCGGCGCTGCGCGTGCTTTCGGCCGAATTCCGCAACGAGCGCATGATGCGCGCCGAAGAGAAGGCGGCCCGTCTGCCGGCGATCATGACAATCCCGCTGATCCTGTTCATTCTGCCGACGCTGTTCGTCGTGATCCTCGGGCCTGCCGCCTGTTCGATCAGCGACAACTTCCTCAACCGCAAGGTGGGCTGATACCGGTGCAGTGGGGAGGGCTTGCCCCTCCTCGCCCGGGTTCAGGCCGGCTGAACCGTCTGCTCGATGGCGCCGAACACGGCGTGGCCCTTGGCATCCTTCGCCGCGATCCGCACGGTATCACCATATTTGAGAAACGGCGTGATTGCCGCACCGCTGCGAATGGTCTCGACCATGCGCTGTTCGGCGATGCAGGCATAGCCGCGCCCGCCTTCGCGCACCGGGCGGCCCGCCGTGTAACCGGCCTTGTCATCGGCATCGCGGTTTGAAACCGTGCCCGAACCGATGATCGTGCCCGCCCCGATGCGGCGGGTCTTGGCCAGATGCGCGATCAGTTGGCCAAAATCGAAGGTCATGTCCTCGCCCGTCGCCAACCGGCCGAACGGCCGCCCGTTGACATCGACATGCAGCGGCAAGTGCAGCTTTCCTCCGGCCCAAGCCGCGCCAAGGCCCTCGGGCGTCGCGAACACCGGCGAGAAATGGCTGGCAGGCTTCGACTGCACGAAACCGAACCCCTTGGCGAGCTCGTCCGGGATCAGGCCCCGCAGCGAGACATCATTGACGAGGCCAATCAGCCGGATGTGGCCGACCGCCTCGTTCGGCGAGACGCCTTGCGGGACGTCGCCGGTCACCACCACCACCTCGGCTTCCAGATCGCAGCCCCAACTCTCGTCGCCAAGCGTGATCGGCTCGCGCGCGCCACGCAGGTCGTCGCTGCCACCCTGGTACATCAGCGGATCGGTCCAGAAACTGGCCGGAAGCTCGCTCCCCCGCGCCTTGCGCACCAGCTCGACGTGGTTGACGTAGGCGCTGCCATCCGCCCACTGGAACGCGCGCGGCAGCGGTGCCGCCGCCTCGCGCTCGTGGAAGCGCTTCTGCGGGATCGCGCCGTGCTGCAGCTCCACCGCCAGGGCTTCTAGATAGGGCGCAAAGCGATCCCACTCATCGAGCAACCCCTGCATCGTCGGCACGATATGATCGGCATCGGCATACCAGGCCAGATCGTCCGAGACGACAATCAGACGGCCATCGCGCCGCTGCGGCAGGCTTGCCAGTTTCATGGGCTTTCCCCTTCGATGGTGCGCACCGCGTTCAGCAACTTGTCCAGCAGCGCTCTCAGCTTGGCCGTCTCGGCCGGCGAAAGCGCGGCGAAGATCTTTTCGTAGGTCGTCAGCGCGTTGGGCCAGATCCGGTCATACATCGCCCGGCCCTCGTCCGTCAGCCACAAGTGGTGCGAACGCCCGTCCGCCGCGTTCGGGCTGCGGGCTACGAGCCCGCGCTCACCCAGCATCTTGCACGCACGGTTGACCGCCACCTTGTCCATCAGCGTGGCGCGCACAAGGTCGCGCTGCGTCAGCGGTCCGGCATCGCCGAGCACCGCCATGATCCGCCATTCGGGGATCTTGAGTCCGAACTCGCTGTGATATTCGCCCGAGATCAGGCTGCTGACCGCGTTCGACGTGATCGCGAGGCGATAGGGAATGTAGTCGGCGAGTCTGGTGCTTTCGGGGCGGGTCTCAGCGTCAGCCATGCTCTGTTTCTAGGCCAGCGCGCGCCGCGCGCAAGCAAAAGCGCGCTCATGGCGAAGCGGCCCGCTCACCGCCCGGGTCATCGGGCCAGAATGCCGGCCATGATGAAGTCCACCGTATGCTCGCGGTAGCGGTCGCGCAGTTCCTCGGTCAGCGTGTCCTGATCGAAGCAGTGCCGCAGGACCAGCCGCGCCGAAAAGAACCGGTCCGCCGCGCCCGTCACGGTGAAATAGAACAGCTGCGGGTCGATCGGGCGGAACACGCCGGCCTTCACGCCGTCGCTGATGAGCCGGTCATAGGCCTTGTTGAGCGGCGCAAGATACTTGTCGGCAATCCGCTTCGCCTCGGCGGGATCGCTGTCGCGCACCAGCCGCATCAGCAGGCGGTTGAGATAGGGGAACGCATAATAGGTATCGACGCAGCGCGCGATGTGCTGCCTGAGCTTGGCCTCGGGGCTCATGTGGTCCTTGGCCAGGAGCGCCCCGACCGACTTGATGATCGCCACCATGTCCCGGTCGAGCAGTTCGCCCAGCATCCCGGCCTTGTTGCCGAAATAGTATTTCACCAACGCGGAATTGAGCCCCGAGCGCAGTGAAAGCTCGGAGAGCGAGATATCGACCTGGTCCCCCTCGCGCATGATCTGCGAGGCGGTTTCCAGCAGCAATTCCCGCGCACCGGCCTGTTCGGTCGTCACGCCGTCCCCGTTATCGGCCAATTTCGTCTGTTCTTTCATTCCCAGCCCGGCTCTTCCCACCACGGGTAAAACGAAGGCATATCCGAAGAAACGCGGCCCGGGTAGGCCGGAGCGCGCTTTTCGAGGAAGCTCGCCACACCTTCCTTCGCATCGGCCCCGCGCGAAAGCTGGTAGATCGCCCGGCTGTCGACGCGGTGGGCGTGCATCGGGTGCGGCTCTGCCGCATTGCGCCACAGCATCGCCCGCGTCATCGCGACGGAGACGGCGCTGGTGTTGTCGGCAATTTCGCGCGCCAGCGCATGGGCGGCAGGCAGCAGGTCATCGGGTGCATGGAGCGAGCGGACGAGGCCGCCGGCCAGCGCCTCTTCCGCACCGAACACGCGGCCCGTCATGCACCATTCAAGCGCCTGGCTCATGCCGACAAGGCGCGGCAGGAACCAGCTCGAGGCCGCCTCTGGCACAATCCCGCGCCGCGCGAACACGAAACCGAAGCGCGCCGCGGTGCTGGCGAGGCGGAAATCCATCGGCAGCTGCATGGTGGCGCCAATGCCAACCGCCGCGCCGTTGATCGCACCGATCACCGGCTTCTTGGAATTGAAGATGCGCAAGGTGCAATAGCCGCCCCCATCGCGCACCTTCACGTCGTTCAGCGGCACCTCGGTCGGATCGGAGAAAGGCCGCGCGCCGTCCTCCGGCGTCAGGTCCGCGCCCGCGCAGAAGGCCCTGTCGCCCGCGCCCGTCACGATCACCGCGCGCACGCTGTCGTCGGCATCGGTGCGGTCGAACGCGTCGATGATCTCGGTCATCATCGTGCGCGTGTAGGCGTTCATCTTGTTCGGACGGTTGAGCGTCAGCGTCGCGACGCCATCAGCCACATCGAGCAGGATCTGCGTGTATTCGGCCATCTGCGGCACTCTCCCAAGTCCTGCGCGCCCCCGTTTCGTGCGGGGACGCGTCAGGCAGTCACACTATCAGCGCGGCGCCATGCGGATCGCGCCGTCGAGGCGCACGTCCTCGCCGTTGAAGTAGCCGCATTCGATCATCGTCAGCGCCAGCTGGGCGTATTCCGGCGGCACGCCGAGGCGCTTGGGGAACGGCACCGAAGCCGAAAGCGCATCGCGCACGTTCTGCGGGGCGCCCGCCAGCAGCGGGGTGTCGAAGATGCCCGGCAGGATCGTGTTGACGCGGATGCCCTCGCTCATCAGGTCGCGCGCGATGGGCAGCGTCATGCCGACAACGCCGCCCTTCGAGGCGGAGTACGCCGCCTGGCCGATCTGGCCATCCTCGGCCGCGACCGACGCCGTGTTCACGATCGCGCCGCGCTCGCCGAACTCGTCCACCGGGTCCAGCGTCATCATGCCGGCCGCCGACTTGGCGATGCAGCGGAAGGTGCCGACGAGGTTGATCTGGATCAGCCAGTTGAAGGCCTCCAGCGGGAAGTGCTTGATCGAGCCGTCTTCCTTGCTGCGGCTGGCGGTCTTGATCGCGTTGCCGGTGCCGGCGCAGTTTACGAGGATGCGCTCCTGCCCGATCGCCGCGCGCGCCTTGGCAAAGCCGGCGTCCACGCTCTCGTCGCTGGTCACGTTCACTTCGCAGAACACGCCGCCGATCTCGGCCGCGACGGCCTCGCCCTTTTCCTTCTGCATGTCGAAGATGGCGACCTTCACGCCCTTAGCGGCCAGCGCGCGGGCTGTGGCGGCACCGAGGCCCGAGGCACCGCCGGTGACGACGGCCGAAATCGAACTATCAAGTTTCATGGCATTTCTCTCCTGAAATCATATGGTAAGCCCCTCCTGCAGGCGGGAGGGGGTTGGGGTGGGCTGTCACGCGCCACCCCGCAAAATCACATCATCTCGACAATCGTCACGTTGGCGACGCCGCCGCCTTCGCACATCGTCTGCAGGCCATACTTGAGGCCGCGCGCCTTCAGCGCATGGAGCAGCGTGGACATCAGCTTGGTGCCCGAAGCGCCGAGCGGGTGGCCCAGCGCAATCGCGCCGCCGTTGACGTTGAGCTTCTCCGGGTCCGCGCCGGTGTGCTTCAGCCAGGCCATCGGCACCGAGGCGAAGGCCTCGTTCACCTCGTAGAGATCGATATCGCCGATCTTCATGCCGGCCCGCTGCAGCGCGCGGTCGGTGGCGAAGAGCGGTTCCTCGAGCATGATCACCGGATCGCCCGCCGTCACCGTCAGGTTGTGGATGCGCGCCAGCGGGGTGAGGTTGTGCGCCTTCAAGGCCGCTTCCGAAACGATCAGCGCCGCGCTCGCGCCGTCGCAGATCTGGCTGGAGCTCGCCGCGGTCAGCAGGCCTTCGGGGCTGAGCAGCTTCACGCCCGCGATGGATTCCAGCGTCGCGTCGAAGCGGATGCCCTCGTCCACGGTGTGCATCGCCGGGCCGTCCGGCGTCTCGATGGCGATGGGCACGATCTCGCCGGCGAAGGCGTTCGCATTGGTCGCGGCAATCGCCTTGAGGTGGCTGGAGAGCGCGAACGCATCGAGCTGATCCTTGGTGAAGCCGTGCTTCTTCACGATCATTTCCGCGCCCATGAACTGCGAGAACATGATGCCCGGATACTTCTCTTCGAGGCGCGGCGACTTGTAGTTGCCCAGCCCCTCCTTCATGTGGAAGATCGCGGTCGAGCCCATCGGCACGCGCGTCATGCTCTCCACACCCGCGGCGATCACGATATCCTGCGTGCCCGAAAGCACCGCCTGCGCGGCAAACTGGATCGCCTGCTGGGACGATCCACACTGGCGGTCGATGGTGACGGCCGGCACCGAATCCGGCAGCCGCCGCGCGGCGAGGACGGCATTGCGCCCCACCTGCCCTGCCTGCTGCCCGCCCTGCGAGACGCAGCCCATGATCACATCCTCGACAGCCGCGCCATCGATCCCCGTCCGCTCGATCAGGGCATCCAGCGTCGCCGCCGAAAGATCGACCGGGTGAACCCCGGCCAGCCGCCCATTCCGGCGCCCGCCCGCGGTCCGCACTGCATCAACGATATAGGCTGTAGCCATGGCTTCCGACTCCCGCATGCGTTCGTTTAACTGAACGATTAAGGGGTGCGGGGGATGGGGTCAAGGGATTGGGGTGGCATGCCGTCGGCACTGCCCCACTGCATCACCACGGACTTGATCCTCGGTGATGCTTCGACATAAACTAATGTCTCACATCGCAAGCAAAGGCACGCACACGCGATTCAGATTGTCCTGAATGGCAATTCCCCTTGGATTACGTCATAACATTGAGCCTGCTACTCCGTGAAAGTGAGCTGGACATCATATGGCAAGCCTTCCTTATGTCACTTCACCAAAAAATGTTGATCGAGCATTGATGGGGATTAAGCACGCCGCAGTACCAGAAAGAGTCAGCCAAGATTTCGTCAAAACTATCTTAAAGATACCCGGTGGCTCTGGTGACCAAATGACTTCTTTTTTGAAAAAGATCGGTTTCACTAAATCTGACGGTACGCCGAGTGACCTCTATAAAAAATTCAGAAATCCTTCTCAGTCGGGACAAGCTGTAGCTGCAGCTATTCGCATTGCCTACGCACCCTTGTATGTGCGCAATGAGTTTATGCATGAGCTATCCGATGATGCTCTCTTGGGCCTAGTGACAGAAGAGACGGGGCAAGCTCACGACTCAAGCACGGTAAAGTTAGTCTGTGGATGCCTCAAGCAACTCAAGAATTTTGCGGACTTTTCCCCACCAAATGAAGAGCAATCTTCTGTACCAAGTTCGGCTCTAGCTCACGATTCTACGCCGCGAACACCGGTGGAGCCTTCCGTTTCGCCTCAAACGTTCGGACTTAACCTTGGCTACACAATAAACCTAAACTTGCCTGCGACATCCGATCCCGAGGTGTTCAACGCAATTTTCAAGAGCTTGAAGGAACACCTGTTGAGGCCCTCCGATGCCTAGCCGTCCCGACGGACTGATCAGGGCCTTCGGAATGAGTGGCCTTCAAATTGCGTCAGATATGTCGCGAATTGAACAACAATTTGGAATCGATCTAGGGTGGGCGCCGCACCGTGCGGTTGGTCGCAAGGCCGCGGAATATGAACAATTTGAAGCAGCACTCCGCACTGAAGCGTCGCGTATGTCAGAATTTTACGAGATTTTCTATTGCCTCGAGAATTCGATTAGACGACTAGTCTCGGACATAATGCTCGAGGCTGAAGGAGTAGATTGGTGGAATAGTGATCGTGTTGACGAAAAACGCATACGAGATCAGGTCACCCCTCGTCGCAAAAAAGAAGTAGATAGCGGCATTACGCCACGTTCAGATAATCTTATTGATTATACAACTTTTGGAGAATTATCTCAGATAATTACCGACAACTGGGAACTATTTGAGCCGGTATTTAAGTCAAAGTCCGCCGTAAGCAATGTTTCAAATCAGCTAAATCTGCTGCGCGGACCAATTGCACACTGCAACCCCACCGACGAGTTGGAACAGGACCGCCTAAACTTAGCGGTCCGATCTTGGTTCCGCATCATGTCTTAAATGAACGTATAAATTATCACCCCACCAACCGGTCCGTCCGCGCCGCCATTTCGCGCCACAGGCCATGCCCACCTAGCCCGGCCACGCGCCGCCCCAGTCGTTCGGCCCAGAAGGCATCGCCGCCGAATTCGCTGCGCCAGCCCATCAGGCGGCGGGTCAGGTGGTTGAGGGCGTACTCGATGGTGAAGCCGATGGCGCCGTGCATGCGGTGCGCGATGGGCACCGCGCGGTCCACGGCGATCCCCATGCGCAGCTTGGCGGCCGCGATCTCGAAGCTGGCGTGCCCGTAATCGAGCGCTGCGGCGCAGGCTGCGGCTGAGGCGTCGACGGCGGCGGCTTCCTCGGAAAACTCGGCCATGGCCTGCTGCACGGCCTGGAACTTCGCCAGCGCCCGGCCGAACTGGACGCGGGTGTTCACGTGATCGATGGCGAGCGTGAACGCCGCCTCCAGCGCGCCCGAGGCCTGCGCCACACGGGCAAAAGCGCCCAGCGCCTGCAGGTCCACGTCGCAGGCCGCCGTTGCCGCCGCCGCGCCGGTGAAGGTGACGGCATCCCACGGCTCGCCCGCAGGCGAAAGGCCTTCGTCAAAGCTGCAGGCATCGGCGCGGTAGAGCGAGAGCGTGCCGCCCTCCACATGCACCACAGCCGCAGCATGGCGGCCATAAGGCACGCGGCTGCCGGGGGCGGAAATCGAGACAAGGCCTTCCGGCGCGGCGATCCCCGCCTTCGCCAGCAGGTAATGCGCGATCACCGGCTCGGCCAGCGGCGCGTTCAGCGCATTCAGCCCGGCGAGGCGCAGCACGGCGAGCACATCGCCCCAATCGCCGCCGAAGCCGCCCGCATCCTCGGGCACCAGCAGCGTGGAGAACCCGGCCTCGGCCACTTGCGGCCAGGCCTCGGCAAAAGGCTTCCTCGCCAGATCGGCGAACAGGCCAGCGGCCATATCGGTGAGCAGAGTACGATTGTCGCTCATCAGCGCAGCCCCAAACCTTTAGCGATAATTCCGCGCAGCACTTCCGGCGTGCCGCCGCGCAGCGAGAAGCTCGGGCTCGCGACGAGGATCCACGAGAGCAGGCGCGAAAGATCGCTCTTCCCTGCAAGGTCCGCGTCCACCGCCGCCTGCACCGCGCGCGGCAGGGCCTGTTCGTAGGCGTTGCCGAGGTCCTTGACGATGGCCGCCTCGACCACCGGGTCCTCGCCTGCGGCCAGCTTGGCGATGGTCGACATCGACATCTGCCGCAGCGTCCACATCTCGGCCGTCAGTCGCCCGATCAGCTGCGCGGTCGGCGCGTCCGGCTCAGGCCCAACGGCGTCGATCAGCGCGACAAGCAGCATGTGGCTGGAGAGATAGCGCTCCGGCCCCGAGCGTTCGAGCGCGAGTTCGGCGACGACCTGCTTCCAGCCGTTGCCCTCGACGCCCACCAGCGCGTCGTGCGGCAGGAGGACGTCTTCAAACCAGATCTCGTTGAAGTGGTGCGTGCCCGTCATGTCGATGATCGGGCGGATGGTGATCCCCGGCGTATCGAGGTCGATCATCATCTGCGAAAGGCCGGTGTGGCGCTCGCTGCCTTCCTCGGTGCGCAAGAGGGTGAGCGCGGCGTGGCTCTTGTGCGCGCCGCTGGTCCACACCTTCTGGCCGTTGATGCGCCAGCCCTCGTTGGTCTTCTTCGCCGAGGTGCGCACGCTCGCAAGGTCCGATCCCGAGCCGGGTTCGGAGAGGCCGATGCAGGCGTAGATCTCGCCGCGCGCCATGCCGGGGAGATACTTCTCGCGCTGCGCCTCGGTGCCGTAGCGCAGGAGGAGCGGGCCGGTCTGCCGGTCGGCGATCCAGTGGAGGCCTGCCGGCGCGCCTGCCGCGAGCAGCTCTTCGAGCACGACATAGCGTTCGAGCATCGTGCGCTCGTGTCCGCCATATTGCTTGGGCCAGGTCATGCCGAGGAGGCCGGCGGCGCCGAGCGCCTTCGAAAACTCCTCGTCGAAGCTGAACCAGCAGTTGGCGCGCAGTTCGACCGGCCACTTGGCCTCATGCTGCGCCACAAGGTCGCGAACCTGTTGGCGCAGGGCGGGAATGTCCCCCTCGGGGAGGAACGGATGGAGCGGGAATATTTGCATCGCCGTCGTCACTATGGCAGCGCGCGGGCCATCGCAATCGCAAGATTGCTAGTGGAACCGCCCAGAGGGGCAATTGGGAGAGAAGCCAAGATGATCACCCCGTTCCTGCACGAAGAGCGCCGCGGGCGCGTCGCCATCCTGACCATGGACCGCGCCGAATCGATGAACGCGATCGGCACGCTGGAGGATTGCGACAACATCGTCGACACGTTCTTCCGCCTTGCCAACGACCGTTCGGTGAGTGCCATCGTGCTGACGGGCGCGGGCCGCGCGTTCTGCACCGGCGGCAACATCAAGGGCATCCGCGACCGCAAGGGCATCGGCCCGCTCGACCAGCCCGATTCGACCGCCGCGAACTATCGCCGCGGCGTGCAGCGGGCGACCCGCGCGATGCTCGACTGCGAAGTGCCGATGATCGCAGCGATCAATGGGCATGCCATTGGCCTCGGCCTTGATCTCGCTTGCGTGTGCGATCTGCGCCTTGCCGCCGATACCGCGAAGATGGCGGCGAGCTTCATCAAGGTCGGCATCATCCCCGGCGATGGCGGCGCGTGGACGCTGCAGAAGATCATAGGCTATTCGAAGGCGGCGGAGCTGTTTCTGACGGGCCGCACGTTCGATGCAGCCTATGCGCAGTCCATCGGCCTCGTCGGCGATGTCGTCCCGGCGGACCAGCTGCTGGAGAAGGCGATTGCGCTCGCGGAGGAAATCGCCGCCAACAGCCCCCGCGCCCTGCGCCTGACCAAGCGCCTGCTGCGCGAGGCCCAGCACGGCCGGGCCGGCGATGTGCTCGAGCTTTCGGCCGCATTCCAGGCCATCGTGCACGAGACGGCAGACCACAAGGAAGCCGTCAACGCGATCCTCGAAAAGCGCGCGCCGGTGTTTACGGGGGACTGACATGTCGTCAGGCGAGGCCGCCTTCATCGCCGCGCTGCGAGGCCTTGTCTCGCACCCGGCGGCACGCGGCCTTGCCGATGATTGCGCTGTGCTGGAATTCGGCGGCGAAACGCTGATCGTGACCCATGACATGATGGTCGAGGGGGTCCACTGGCTGCCGGAGCAGGACCCGGCAGACGTGGCCTGGAAGCTCCTCGCCACCAACCTTTCGGACCTTGCCGCCAAGGGTGCGGAGCCCATCGGCGTCCTCCTGGGCTATACCCTGACAGAGGACAACGCCCGTTTTGCCGCCGGGCTGGGCGAGGCGCTGGCCCACTTCGCAGTCCCCCTGCTGGGCGGCGATACCGTCCGCAGCCCCGGCGCGCAGACCGTGGGCCTGACCGCGCTGGGCCGCGCCACGTGCAAGCCGGTCCCCAGCCGCAGCAGCGCGCGGGCCGGAGACAGCGTGTGGATCACAGGCCCCGTCGGCGCGGCGATGCTGGGCTTCGAGGCGCTCTCGTCCGGTAACCCATCAGCCGACACATCCGTTTACCGCCGCCCCGTGCCGCGCCTTGCTGAAGGCCGTGCGCTGGCACCGCTGGTGACGGCGATGATGGATGTCTCGGATGGCCTGCTCCTCGATGCATCACGCTTGGCAGAGGCGAGCGGCGTGACACTCGCGCTCGATCCTCGTGCGATCCCGCTGCCTGCGGACCTGCCGAACGAGCGCGCGCGCGATGCGCTGAGCTGGGGCGACGATTACGAGCTTCTGTTTACCCTTCCGTCCGGCGCCGTGCCGCCCTGCCGGGCACATCGCATCGGCACCGTCCTGCCTCGCGGCGACGCCCCGCTGCTCCTCGGCGAGGCTCCGCCTGCAGGCCCGCTCGGCTTCGAACATTGCTGAATAATCACACACAAAGGCTTGCGGCATGAAAATTATGCACTAGCCTCCTGCCCCGACCCGCGAACGACGGGGACCGGCTGAAAACAGGCCGGTAATAAGAAGGGGGTGTCTGAAGTGAGTTTAACCGTAACCGCAATTGCATTGGGGCTGCTGGCCATTGTCTATGGCTTCATCACCAGTCGCCAGGTGCTCGGCGCTGATGCCGGCAATGCCAAGATGCAGGAAATCGCCGCCGCGATCCAGGAAGGCGCCCAAGCCTACCTGCGTCGCCAGTATACCACCATTGCCATCGTCGGCGTTGTTGTCGCCGTCATCGTCGCAGCAGCGCTCGGGCCGATCTCGGCCGTGGGCTTCGTCATCGGCGCGGTCCTTTCGGGCGTCGCCGGCTTCATCGGCATGAACATCTCGGTCCGCGCCAACGTGCGCACCGCCGCCGCCGCGCAGAAGGGCCTGCAGCAGGGCCTGACGCTGGCGTTCAACGCGGGCGCGATCACCGGCATGCTCGTGGCGGGCCTCGCGCTCCTCGCGATCGCGGTGTTCTTCTGGTACCTCACCGGTCCCGCCGGTTTTACCGTGAACGGCACCGACCGCACTGTCGTGCAGGCGCTCACTGCGCTCGCCTTCGGCGCCTCGCTCATCTCGATCTTCGCGCGTCTGGGCGGCGGCATCTTCACCAAGGCGGCCGACGTCGGCGCCGACCTCGTCGGCAAGGTCGAGGCCAATATCCCCGAGGATGACCCACGCAACCCCGCCGTGATCGCCGACAACGTGGGCGACAACGTGGGTGACTGCGCCGGCATGGCCGCCGACCTGTTCGAGACCTATGTCGTCACCGTCGGCGCCACCATGGTGCTCACCGCGCTGCTCCTCAAGAGCGCGCCCAACCTCCTCGATCTGATGGCCATGCCGCTGCTCATCGGCGGCGTCTGCATCGTCACCTCGATCATCGGCACCTATTTCGTCCGCCTCGGCGGCGGCAAGAACATCATGGGCGCGATGTACAAGGGCTTCCTTGTCACCGCCGTCCTCTCGGTTCCCGCGATCTGGTGGGCGATTGCCCACAGCCTCGGCGGCGATATGGAAGCGTCCATCGGCGGGCAGGCCTATTCGGGCCGTATCCTGTTCTATTGCGCGCTGCTCGGCCTCGTCATCACCGGCCTGATCATCTGGATCACCGAGTACTACACCGGCACGAACTACCGCCCGGTTCGCTCGATCGCCAAGGCTTCGGAAACCGGCCACGGCACCAACGTGATCCAGGGCCTCGCGATCAGCCTTGAATCGACCGCGCTGCCCACGCTGGTGATCTGCGCCGGCATCATCATCGCCTTCAAGCTCGCCGGGCTCATGGGCATTGCCTATGCCGCCACCGCGATGCTGGCACTGGCCGGCATGGTCGTCGCGCTCGATGCCTATGGCCCTGTCACCGACAACGCCGGCGGCATTGCCGAAATGGCCGGCCTCGATGATTCGGTCCGCGAGAAGACCGACGCGCTCGATGCCGTGGGCAACACCACCAAGGCCGTCACCAAGGGCTATGCGATCGGTTCGGCCGGCCTTGCCGCGCTCGTGCTTTTCGCCGCCTACACCACCGACCTCAGGGAGTTCTTCCCGAACCTCAACGTGTCGTTCAGCCTTGAAAACCCCTACGTCATCGTCGGCCTCCTGCTCGGCGCGCTCCTGCCCTACCTCTTCGGAGCCATGGGCATGACCGCGGTGGGCCGTGCCGCAGGTGACGTGGTGAAGGACGTGCGCGACCAGTTCCGCGAAAACCCCGGCATCATGACCTATGACGTGAAGCCGGACTACGCGCGGACCGTCGACCTCGTGACCAAGGCCGCGATCAAGGAAATGATCATCCCGTCGCTGCTGCCGGTGCTTGCGCCGATCGTGGTGTACTTCGTGATCGCTGCTGTCGCGGGCCAGGAGAACGGCTTCGCCGCGCTCGGCGCGCTGCTGCTGGGCGTGATCGTCGGCGGTCTGTTCGTCGCCATCTCGATGACCTCGGGCGGCGGCGCGTGGGACAACGCCAAGAAGTACATCGAGGACGGCCACCACGGCGGCAAGGGCAGCGATGCCCACAAGGCTGCCGTCACCGGTGACACCGTGGGCGATCCCTACAAGGACACCGCGGGCCCCGCCGTGAACCCGATGATCAAGATCACCAACATCGTCGCCCTGCTGCTGCTGGCAGCGCTGGCGGCGCAGGCGGGCCATTGATCCGGCCTTGATCTGAAAAGCCTTCAGGAAAAGCCCCTCCCTGACCGGAGGGGCTTTTTTTGTGCCTGCGACTGCGCCCTCCAGCGGCAGCACAAATCCGTTTCCTATATTCGCAGCCGATCCAATTTGCAGAGACTAGGCGTGTTAGAGTGTCATCTGCGACCAGCATGGCAGCCCTACAACATACAGATTGGTTTCCTTCTGTGCTGTTGAGCGAACTGCAGATTTAACGACTTGAATTGATGATATCGAGTTGGTTACGCCCCCGTAAGGCAGGATGGCTATATGTCGCATCGTTGCCGAAGGGATCGAGTGCTTGACGATGAATGAAGACCATGGGGTTCAGTCGCTTGCACCGCTGGCGTACCATGAACTGGTTGTCGCGCATCTGCGGAGCGAGGAACGGCACGCCTGGGAATGGTCGTCGTCCGGCGTGCTGACGCAGGAAGGGGCCAATGGTGCCCGGGGACGGAGTCGAACCGCCGACACCGTGATTTTCAGTCACGTGCTCTACCAACTGAGCTACCCGGGCATTGCCGTCGTGGGGCGCCGCAAGGGGGCGCTCCGCGCGTTGGAAGCGCGCCTATGGCGAAGGCTGTATCGGTTGTCCAGCCCCTAGATGACGAAATCTAGGCGTCCGGGTCGCCTTCCGGATCGTGGACCGGTCCTGGCAGGGCATAGCCTTCCTCCAGCCAGTTCACGAGATCGCGGTCGCGGCAGCGGGCCGAGCAGAACGGGGTGAAATCGGCCACGCGCGGTTTGCGGCAGATCGGGCAGCGGCGGCCGGAAGCCGCGATGGCGGGCGGGGCGGAGTCGGTCATACGGCTATGGCCTGCGCGAAGGTGGCGCTCGGCGCAAGGGCTGCATCTTCATGCCACTGGATGCGCCGGCCGGTGCGGCGGGTCAGTTCGGCCTCCCAGTCGGCGCGCATCGCGCGGCGTACGGCAGGGTGCGCGGTGAGCAACAGCACACCGGGCTGCGCCACACGCTCGCCCTGCCGCAGCAGGCGGCGCGCGGCGGCGGCCGCCGGGCTGCGCGCGAACCGCGCCACGAGCGAAGGGCGCTCCAGCCGCGAGACCAGCTGAACGAAGCCGAAGCCGTTCATGCCGGTGCGCTCGCCTTGCCAGCCCGTCCCGGCCCCCGCTCCCGCCAGCGCGGCGGCAAGCGCGGCATCGATGGCCTGGCGCTGTGCCTTCTCCGCCAGCGAAGGGAAATCGATGCCCACCGATCCGGCGATATCGAGCCGCAGCAACGCCTGAACGGCCGCCGGCACCGCCGCCAACGCCAGAGCGGGCAGCGGCGGCGGGCCATCGATGTCGATCAGGGTCATCGCCGGCGTGGGGCTGATCACGAGGCTGCCGCCGGCAAAGGAGACCTCGCCCGTCAGCGCCTCGGCCACGAGATCGTCCCACCCGGCCTCGGCAAAGGCGGTGCCATGAATGGGCACGCTGCGCACCGGGCAGGGCCCGGCCGCCAGTTCCTCCTGCAGCGAAGGGGCGGGGCGCGGTTCTTCTCGCGCCGCAGGGCGAACTTGCGGCAGCTTGGTGCGGCCCTTTTCGGCAATGGCGGACCGGGTCACGCGGACCATGACCGGACGCCCCTCGGTCAGCGCGGGATCGAAGCCTTCGCCCAGGGCCTCGGTGCCATCCGGCAGGCGCACCACGGCGCGGCGCGTGCCGGGAATGCGGCTGACGAGCCGCGCTTCGGCGATGGCCCCCACCCGCCATGGTTCATCCCAGACCACGCGTGCGGCCACGATCTCGCCCGCATCGACAAGGACCGCGCGGTCCTCGCCGATCCCCTGTTCGATGAGCCACTCAGGCAATCGCCAGCCCTGCCGCGCGCAGCAGGCGGCGCGTTTCGTAAAGCGGCAGGCCGACCACGCCCGAATGGCTTCCGGCCAGCCACGTGCAGAACCCCTCGGCGCTGCCCTGGATGGCATAGCCGCCTGCCTTCCCGTGCCATTCGCCGCCGGCGATATAGGCTTCGATCTCGGCGGGCTCGAGCCTCTTGAAACGCACGATCGTCTCGCTCAGCGCCTCACGCAGCAGGCCGTCCGGCGCAAGCACGGCGATGGCCGAGAACACGCGGTGCCGCCGCCCGGAGAGAAGTGCGAGGCAGGCCCGCGCGGTCTCCTCGTCCTCGGCCTTGGGCAGGATGCGCCGTCCCACGCCGACCACGGTATCCCCCGCAAGGATCACCGCATCGGGCGCCTGACCGGCCGCCGCCCGCGCCTTGGCCGCGGCAAGGCGCACGGCATGGGCGCGCGGCAGTTCGCCGGGCAGCGGGCTCTCGTCGATATCGGTCGCGACTACGCGCGATGCGGCGATGCCAAGCCGACCCAGCAGCTCGCGGCGACGCGGACTGGCCGAGGCCAGAACGAGTTCGGGTTGTGGTGAAGCCGACGGCACGGCGGCCGTCCCGGCCCTAGAAGCCGCCAGGCCCCGAACGGCCGGGCATGAAGCGATAGGTGATACGGCCCTTGGTCAGGTCGTAGGGCGTCAGTTCGACCAGCACCTCGTCGCCCACCAGCACGCGAATGCGGTTCTTGCGCATCTTGCCGGCGGTGTGGCCAAGAATCTCGTGCTCGTTCTCGAGCTTCACGCGGAACATCGCGTTGGGCAGGAGTTCGACAACCTGGCCGCGCATCTCGAGGAGTTCTTCTTTCGCCATAGGCGGGGTCGTCTGCCTTTTCGTGTGATCGGTTTCAACGCATCGCGGGCGCCAAATCGCGCCCATTTGCGGGGCGCATAGCGGCTAAGTCGCCAAAAGGAAAGCACCAAGCCGTTTGCTGCACTGCGACAAATTGATACGAAAGGGTCATTGTCCGGTGCGACTGCCCCGACCTAGGAGCGAGGCGGGGGCAGCAACCTTTCGCCGGACAGGAATGGCCGGCCAGCCGATGGGATTTGTCACGATGGTCCTGCCTGATCGCGCCGCCCCCCGCCGACGAGCCCTGCCTCTGGCTGGGTCTCGCCCCGGCCTTTTGCTGGCGATGGCCCTCCTCCCGCTGCCGGCCCTCGCGGTGCCGCCCGTGCAGGACGCAGACGAGACCCCTGACCTTCCTTCCTCCACCACCCCGCCTGCCCAAGCCCAGCCCGCCGAAGCGCAGGCGCCCGCTACCGATCAGGCCGAACCGGACGGCGACATCGTGGTGGTCGCCACACGCGTGCGCGGCGAGGTAGACACCATATCGCCGCCGATCATCTCCCTCGGCGAGGCGGATATCGCCGCATATGGCGCTGGATCGCTGCAGGCGTTGCTCACCGCTCTGGCACCGCAGACAGGCACCGGACGCGGTCGCGGCGACGGCGCGCCCTCCGTGCTCCTCAACGGCCTGCGCATCGCCAGTTTCCGCGAGATCCGCTCGATCCCGCCCGAGGCGATCCGCCGCGTCGATGTGCTGCCAGAGGAAGTCGCGCTGAAATACGGCTTCCGGCCGGATCAGCGCGTGGTCAACTTCATCCTCAAGGACAAGTTCCGCAGCTTCGGCAGCGAAACCGAGTTCAAGGTACCCGGCGCAGGGGGCTTCAACGATCTCAGCGAGGAAATGACCCTCACCCGGATCGAGAAGGCGAGCCGGCTCAACCTCACCGGCACGCTCGAGCGCCGCACCCCGCTGACAGAGGCCGAGCGCGGCATCATCCAGCCTGTGGCGAGCGGGGCCGCCCGTGTCTCCACCGATCCGAAACAGGGCGATTTCCGCACGCTGCTTGCCGATGCGCGCAGCGCCGTGCTCAACGGCACCTGGGCACGGTCGCTCGGCACCGGCGCGTCGGTCACGCTGAACGGCCTCGTCCAGCGCAACGACAACCGCAGCCTCAACGGGCTCAACAGCGTCGTGCTAACCGCCCCCGATGGCAGCCTGATCCAGCGCAGCACGCTGCTGCCTGCCCCGCTGGCCAGCCGCACCGTGGCCGATACCGTATCCGCCGGGGCGACGCTCAATCTTCCCGTCGGCGCATGGCAACTGGCTTGGACGGCGGACGGCAGCCACGTCGCCACCACCACCACGATCGATGCGCGGGCAGACCTTTCCGGGCTGCAGACCCTGGTGAACCAGGGCACGCTGCTTGCCTCGGGCGCGTTGCCGGCCGAGGCGATTCTCCCGGCGCCGCAGGGCATCGCGCGCAGCAAATCGGATACCGCGACCACGCTCGCCACCGTCACCGGCACGCCGCTGCGCCTGCCGGGCGGTCAGGCCGCGCTGACCCTCAAGGCCGGGTTTGCCTATGCCGGCCTGCGCTCTGCGGATTCGCGCCAGCTCGCCGCGCCCGCCAATCTCCGGCGCGGCGATGCGCAGGCCGGTCTCAGCCTCGACCTTCCCATCACCAGCCGCCGCGAAAACTTCGGCGGCACGCTTGGCGACATTGCGCTCAACGTGAATGCCGAGGCGCATACGCTGTCGGATTTCGGCAGCCTGACCGCCTGGGGCGCGGGGATCACCTGGGGCGTCACGCCCCGGCTGACCTTCGCCGCCAACTATATCTCAGGCGAGAAGGCGCCCGGCCTTGCCGATCTCGGCGCGCCGGTCACCGTCACCACCGGCGTCGCGCTCTATGATTTCACGCGCGGGGAAAGTGTGCTGGCCACCGTCATCACCGGAGGCAACCCCGCGCTGAAAAAGGAACGCCAGCGCGACATCAAGCTCTCAGCCAACTGGGACCTGCCCATCGGCAAGGAGTCCGCGCTCTTGCTCGAATATTTCCGCAACCGCTCGCTTGATACGACGAACGCCTTTCCGCTGCTCACCCCCGATGTCGAGGCGGCCTTCCCGGGCCGGGTCACCCGCGATGCGACGGGCCGCATCGTGAGCGTGGACCAGCGCGCGGTGACCTTCGCCGAAACCACCGGTTCGCGCCTGCGCGCCAGCCTCAATTTCGGCGGCCCCTTCGGCAAGCCCGATCCGAACGCGAGGCGCAGCGCCTTTGCGGGGATGCGCCGGCCTGGCGGTGGCGGCGGTCCCGGCACCAGCGGCGGAACTGCCGGTGCCCGCACCGGAGGCGGCGGTAGTGGCGGGGGCGGCGGACGCGGCCCCGGTGCGGACGGGCGCGGCCACTGGAACCTCAGCCTGGCCTATACGCAGGAACTCGACGAGACGGCACGGATCGTGGCGGGCGGGCGCGTGCTTGATCTGCTGAACGGCGATGCGCTTTCGGGCACCGGCATCGCCAGGCGCAGCGCCACGCTCGAAGGCGGCGGCTTCTATCGCGGGTTCGGGCTGCGCGTGTCCGGCACTTACGCCAGCGGAACACGTGTCGACGGTTCAGGCGTGCCGGGTACGAGCCGCCTCGATTTCGGCGATCTCGCCACCTTCAATCTGCGCGGCTTCATCGATCTTGGCCGTATGCCGGGGCTTGTCAGCCGCGCGCCGTTCCTCAAGGGCACACGTGTCGCGCTCGGCGTCAACAACCTGTTCGACGCGGTTCAGCGTGTCACCGACCAGACCGGCGAAACACCGCTGCGCTACCAGCGCGGCTATCTCAATCCGGAGGGCCGCGTGTTCTCCATCGAGTTGCGCAAGCAGTTCTGAAGCTCAGGTCTGGCGCTGCAGCCGAGGCGGCCCCTGCACGAATTGCCGCGCGTTGCTGCGCGCAAGGTCGGCCTCGTGATCGACATAGGCATCCGCGAAGTGGCGCAGGTTTACCACATCGTGCAGCGGCAACACATCCTCGAACTGGATGCCGAAGCGCGCGCTTTGCGACCAGACCACCGTGCCGAACGCGTCGAGTCCTTGTATCCTGAGCACCAGGTTCGCCCCGGGCGTGGGCATGCGCCCGGCCATCGTCACCCGCGCGCCGGTCTGCGAAAGATCGTCGAGCAGGCAGTTTGCCGTACCCTGCAGCAACTCCACTTGCGCCGGAACGTAGAGCCGCACGCGCGGCATGGCCCTACGCCCGGTGATCCGAGGCATCGGGACGATCGGCTGGGGTGTGGGCGTACTCATGATACGCCCGTGTCTGCGCGCGGACCTCTTAAACGACCCTCCCGTCGCGCCTAGCAGCTTTCCCTTATGGGCCGGTCGCGGTGCGGGGATATCTGCGCCGCGCCCCTCCCCAAGCCTGCGCCGAGCGACTATCTGAAGCCCGGCCATGGCGCGCAGCAAGCCCCCTTCTCCATCCGAAACACACTCCGGCCCGCACGTGCCTGAGCCCCTGCTGCCGCAGGCCTCCGAGCGCTTCAACGAAGACAAGGCCACCTATACCGTCCGCGGCTCAGACCAGCCCGATATCGAGCGCGGAGTGGCCGCGATCCGCGAAGTCGTCGCCACGCTGAAGCCGAAGCCGGGCGTCTACCGCATGCACGATGCGCGCGGCGATGTGCTCTATGTCGGCAAGGCGCGCGCGCTGAAGAACCGCGTCGCGAACTACACGCAGGTGGATCGCCTTCCCCAGCGCCTCAAGCGCATGGTCAGCCAGACGCGTTCGATGACCATCGTGACGACCAATTCGGAAGCCGAGGCGCTCCTCCTCGAAGCGCAGCTGATCAAGCGCTATCGCCCGCCCTACAACGTGCTGCTGCGCGACGACAAATCGTTCCCGTTCATCCTGCTGCGCGCCGATCACGCTTTCCCGCGCATCCAGAAGCACCGCGGCGCGCGCCGGGCCAAGGGCAATTACTACGGCCCCTTCGCCAGCGCCGGCTCGGTCAACACCACGATCAACGCGCTGCAAAAGCTGTTCCTGCTGCGCAGCTGCAACGATGGCTACATGGCGCGGCGCGATCGCCCGTGTCTGCTCTATCAGATCAAGCGCTGCTCGGCCCCGTGCGTCGACCGTATCAGCGAGGCGGACTACGCCGAGCTTGTCCGGCAGGCGAAGGACTTCCTCGGCGGCAAATCGGGCGCGGTGCAGAAGGAGATCGAGGCGCAGATGACCGAGGCCGCCGAAGCGCTCGACTACGAGCGCGCGGCCATGCTGCGCGACCGCCTGCGCGCGGCGACCTTCATTCAGGGCAGCCAGGCCGTGAATGCCGAAGGCGTCGGCAATGCGGACGTCTTCGCCATGGCAAACAAGGGCGGGCAGATCGGTATCCAGGCCTTCTTCATCCGCGGCGGTCAGAACTGGGGCCACCGCGCCTTCTTCCCCGGCCATACCGAGGGGCTGGAGGAGCACGAGGTCATGACCAGCTTCCTCGCCCAGTTCTACGAGGAAGTCCCGCCGCCACGCCTGATCCTCGTCGACCGCGAGTTGCCGGAAGCGGACCTTCTCGCCGAAGCCCTGCATGGCGCGGCGGGCGGCAAGGTCGAGATATCGGTCCCCCAGCGCGGCGACCGCCGCCGCCTGATGGAACAGGCCCAGCGCAACGCGGTCGAGGCGCTCGAGCGGCGCATGGCCGAAAGCGGCACCAAGGCGCGCACCTGGCGCGAGATGGCCGAATTCCTCGAACTCGGCGAATCCCCGAACCGGGTCGAAGTCTACGACAACTCCCACGTGCAGGGCGCCCACGCGCTCGGCGCCATGATCGTCGCGGGGCCGGAGGGCTTCCTCACCGGCCAGTACCGCAAGTGGAACATCAAGACAGCGCAGACCAACGACGATTTCGGCATGATGCGCGAGGTGTTCCAGCGCCGCTTCGCCAAAGTGCAGGACGACGACCCCGACCGCGAGGCGGGCATGTGGCCCGATCTTGTGCTGATCGACGGCGGCAAGGGACAACTGTCCGCCGCGCGCGAGACGCTGGAGGCCATGGGCATCGAGGACGTCACCCTGATCGGCATCGCCAAGGGCCCGCACCACGGGCGCGAAGGGCGCGAGGTCTTCCATTTCATGGACGGGCGCGAGAAGATGCTCCCGGTCAATTCGCCCGTGCTTTTTCACCTCCAGCGCCTGCGCGACGAGGTGCACCGCTTCGCCATCGGCGCGCACCGCGCCAAGCGCAGCCGCGCGATCACCGCCAGCCCGCTCGACGAAGTCCCCGGCATCGGCCCGGCGCGCAAGCGCGCGCTGCTGCTCCACTTCGGCACTGCCAGCAGAGTCCGCGCCGCCAGTCTGGAAGACCTCCAGCGCGCACCCGGGGTCAGCGCCGCCGTCGCCCAGGCGGTCTACGATTTCTACCATCCGGGCGCCTGAAACCGGCTTCTTACCGACCCTATAGGGAGAGCTACGCAGCCTCCGCTTGAAATGATCTCCACCACGCGCGGGGCATACCCTGTGGCACGGTCGCATTGCCTTCAGAGCGGCCGTTGATCCAATCTCGACGGGAGCTGCGGCGTGACGCGAAACCGAGTTCTGAAAGGCCTGCTGGCGAGCGCGGGTCTCGTGCTCGCCGCCCCGCCCGTGCTGGCGCAGGACGCCGCGCCCGATGCCGAGCGCTTGCGCTCAGCTGCCCAGGCCGCCAACGCCGCCGCAACGGCCGCCGCCGAAGCCGCGAAGGCTGCCGCCCCCTCCGCAGCTGCCATCTCCACCGCCGCGCCGCCGCCGACCATCGCCCAGCTCACCCCGCCGCCCGCCGCCACCGCACCGCCGGCACTCACGTTTGCCGCTGCGCGCCCTGAACCGGCGCAGGATCTTCTGGGCAACCCCGATGGCATGCCCGTTGCAAGCGCCAGCCTGCTCGCAAGGCTCTCGGCCGACCCCGCGCCTGCCAACCCTGCTGCATCCACCGCCACCGCGGCGCCCGCTGCCCCGCTTGCGCCCACGGCTACGCCGGTCTTCCGCCCAGCCGAAGCCGCTCCACCGCCTGCGCCCATCGCCACGCCAACGGTGCTCGCCGCGCTCGGCGCCGCGCCGGTCGCGCTGCCCTCCGCTGCCGCACTGGAAGCTGCCATCGCCGCCCAGACCACGCCGATCCCGCCCCCCCGCGCCGAAACGCCGGCAGCCCCGGTCTCCGCAGCTGCGCCTGCCCCTCGCGCCGAGTACGCCAGCTTTGCGCCCCGCCGTAGCCGCCGCTCAGCCAACGCGGCGGGCAATGCCCGCTTCATGCGCGCGGTTGTCTCGACTGCTGCTGTCTCGATCGAGATGCCCGACGTCGGCCGTCAGGTCTCGCCGCTCGGCCTCCTGCTCGGCCAGCTCGTCACATCGCAGGAAACCCCCGGAAGCCAGTATGGGCTGCAGGAGGAAATGGCGATGCCCACCCGCCCGCGCCTGATGGCCATGCCCGAAGTCGCCATTCCGCAGAGCTTCTGCTCGGCCGAACAGCGCGGCGCCTTCATGGAAGGCGTCTACCAGCCCGCGCTCGCCATCGCGCAGCACAACAGCGAAGTCGCCGCCGCCTACGTGCGGCGCCTGCGCACGCTCTATGACAACTATCAGCTGAGCGGCGACACCCGCGCGCAAGGCGCGATCGCTGCCGAAGCCCGCGATTTCGCGCGTACCGCCAATGCGGCCGGTTCGATCCAGGACGAGATCTCGGGCCAGTTCGAAGACATCATGACCACCCCCGTCAGCACTTGCGGAGCAAGCCAGTGAAGCCTTTCCTCCCCCGCACCGCCGCCGTCTTCGCTCTCGGCAGTCTCCTGTTCGCGGCCCCCGCGCAGGCCGCCTGCATCGACAGTCAAACCGCGACCGCCGCGCGCATCCACCAGTTCGAGACAATGATGATGGTCGTCTCGCTGCGCTGCAGCCGCATCGGCTACGACATGCGCGGCACGTACGAGACCATGGTTGTCGCCCACCAGGCCCCGTTCGGCCAGGCCGCCACGCGGCTGCGCCACTACCTTGGCGGCGACGGGATCGATCCGCACAGCGGAGGGTTCGATCGTTATGCCACGATCCTCGGCAATACCTATGGCGGCGGCGCAACGACGCTCGCCACCTGCCAGACGCTCGATCAGGTTGCCGGCGAACTCGCCAAGGTGCCCGATGTTCGCCTCCTCGCCCAGGTTGCCGAAACGCTGATCGCGCGCCCCAAGCTCGACGAGATGGCCTGCGCCGCGGAGCATTGAGCTCTCGTAAAAAACACGGTGAGTTTCAGGTTAACCGCATGCCTTTGGCGCTCGTCCACCAATCACCGGGCAAGGAACGCGGCAAGGGAGACCAGACTGTAGGAAAGGGCGCGTCGTCGCACGGTACAGCCTGCCGCCGCCTGTCACATGGGGAGCACATGATGCGCATGCAACGCTTTGGTACCGCCGCCCGGCCCGCCCTGATCGCCGCGCTCTTCGTGTGCGCCGCGGCCCCCGCCGCGCTGCAGGCCCAGATCGCCATACAGTCTCCGCCCGCGCCCGCCGCACCGGTGGCCGCCGCGCCCAACGGCGTCGGCTCGGCCTTCGAGCTGACCTTCTGGCAGTCGGTCACCGGCAGCGAGGACGTTGGCAGCTACGAAGCCTATCTCGCCCGCTATCCCGATGGCACCTTCAGCGGCCTTGCCCGCGCGCGCATTGCCGCGATCCAGCGCGCGACGGCGGTGCAGCCGGCGGTGGCCGCCCCGGTACCCGCAATCCAGCAGGCCATCACTCCGCCCGCCCCGACCCCGGCTGTGCTGACGATGCCGCAGGCTACCGCACCGCTCGCACCCACGCCGGCCGTCTCCACTGCACCCGCCATGACGGCACCCGTCCCTGCCCCAGCCAGCATTGCCACCACGTCCGCCGCCCCTGTCCCGGCAAGTGCCGCCACAAACACTGCCGACACACCGCTGACCCGCCTGCTGGCGCAACTGCGCAGCCCGGATGACGGCACGTCCCAGCCCGCCGCCGGTGCGGCAAGCGCACCTCTGATCACGCCCGCACCGCCGGTGCAGCCGTTGCCCGCGGCAGCCCCCGGTCTTTCCGCGCCGGCAACGCTGCAGCCGGTCAGCGCCCCGGCAGCCGTGCCTGCACCCGCAACTGCACCCGGGCCCATTGTTCCTGCTGCCGCTCCGGTCGCCAGCTATTCCTCTGCCCGCCCGCTGCTTCTGCCGGTGCCCAATGTCGTGTTGCCAAGCTATTTCTGCAGCATCGATGCGCGCAACGAATTCCACAATTCGGCCTATCGTCCGGCCGTGGAAATCGCGACGCGCAACAACGAAGCCGCCGTGGCCTATCTGCGCCAACTCCAACAGACCTATGACCGTGGTCAGCTTGGCCGGGATACCGCCGTGCTCAACGCCATCGCGGCAGAAGCGCGCGCCTATCAGGCAGAGGCCGCCCGCGCCTATGCTGTTCAGACCGCGCTCGTGCACCAGTTCGATGCGCTCATGGCCGTCCCGCTGCGCACCTGCGTCGCCCTGGCACAATAGCGGGTGCAGAGGCGTCTTATTCGGTTCCCTGAGTAGAGAATCAGAATTGCCAAAATGGCACCGATTTTCGCACAGAGCCTCGTTTTGGAGTCCTGAAACCGTCCCCAAGCCGTCCGAAAAGCGCTTAAAACGCGTGCGCAACGTGGCAAATTGCCTCGTGAAAGCGACATATTTCCAACACTATCGCCGATTCGCGGGACTTTCGTCACTGTCTACTTCGAATCGGTACCATACTGTGTTAGTCGCTCTGCAATCAGGGCAAGAACATCGGCCGTCACAACAACGGGCGATGTGGGGAATCAGAGTGGCGGACAAGGCAATCGGGGGATTGTATAATCAGGCACGCTTGCCTGCATCGGCACGTTGGCTTGCCGGTGCTGCGGCAAGCGTATTGCTGGTAACGGTGCAGGCCCATGGGCAGGCTGCGGCTCCGGGCGCACCCGTGTCTACATCCCAAATCGAAAGTCAGTTCTGGGCCTCGGTCGACAATTCCGGCGATCCTGCCCAGTACGAAGTCTATCTCGCCAAGTATCCCAACGGCTTCTTCGCCGATCTGGCGCGGCTCAAGATCAGCAAGCTGCGCTCCGCCGCGCCTGCCTCGCCGCCAGCGCCAGCGCCTGCGCCTGCACCCGCACAGCCACCCGCCCCGCCGACAGGTTCTCAGACATTTACCCCGACCGCTGCGTCGGTTGTCACGCCGCCAGTCGCCACGCCGCCGGCTCCCGGCGGCATGTCTGGTTCCGCGGCAGACATGCCCGAACCTGGCCTGCCCCCCGTGGTGGAGAAACCGACCGATCCTGCCGACCAGCCTGCCTTCGTCACTCCTGCCCCGAAAGCAGAGGGTGAGGACGGTTCGAAACTCAAGAACATCCTGGACAAGATCAAGGGCCCGGCGAAGCCGCAGGGCACCGAGAGCACCCTGCCCCCGGCGCAGACCTCAACCCAGGTGTCGCAGCCGGTAACGCAGTCGGGCCCGCCTCAGGGAATGGTACCCCAGCCGCAGCAGCAGATGGCGAACGGGTATGGCGCGGCCCAATACCCGGCCCCACAACAATACCCCGCACCGCAACAATATCCGCCGCCGCAACAGTATCCGGCGCAGACCATGCAGCCGTCCGCTCCGCCGCCGGCACCGCCGGTGATGCAGCAGCAACCACCGCAGCAAGCGCCATCCTATGGCAGCACGAGCGGCGACCCGGGCAATCAGCGCCCGATCGCGGTTGGCGTACTGCCGGCCGATTTCGCCCTGCCGCCGCGCCCGATCCTGGTTCCGGTTCCGCAGATCAACTTCCCCGCCAGCTTCTGCTCGGCGGATGCGCGCAACGCCTTCCACAACAACGTCTATCGCCCGGCGGTAGAGGCAGCCACGCGCAACAACGATCTTGCCGGCGCGTATCTGCGCGAATTGCAGTCGATCTATGATCGCTACAATCTCAGCGGCACGGTGGAGCCGCAGAATGCGGTGGCGGCGGAATCGCGCGCCTACAAGCAGATCTCGGATCAGGCCTTCTTCACGCAATCGGCGCTCGTCAACGCGTTCAAGGCGCTGATGGTTGTGCCGATCATTCCCTGCGACGCGCCGCGATGAGCACGCTCGGCGCCACGCTCGCGAAGCAGGGGCGCGCCGCGGCGCTCGGCATGGCTGCCTTTGCGTTCGTCTTCACATCATCGAAAGCGCAGGCTGCCGAATGTCCGGATGCATCAACGGTCAGCGCGGCGCGATTGATCGAATTCAAGACCATGCTGATGGTCGTAGGGCTGCGTTGCAAGTCGGTCGGCGTGATGATGGCCGATCACAACGACGAGATGGCCAACCTGCGCAGCACGATGTTCGAGGAAGCGAACCGCCGGTTGCGGCGCTACATTGCCGAAAGCGACCGGATCACACCGGTTGCTGTAGCGCCTGCCCCGCCGGTTGAGCCCGAGCCCGAAGCGGCCCCGCCGCCGCCCAGGGCAAGAGCGGTTGCCGGCCCGCGCGGCAAAGCGGGCGGCCGCATGGCCTCCAAGGGGCGCGGCAGGGTTGTGGCTAGGGGCGGTGCTGCCAGAGGCGGTGCTGCCAGAGGCGGTGCTGCCAGAGGCGGCGCTGCGAGAGGCGGTCTTGCCAAGGGTCCGGCGCGGCCGCCTGCCGCTGGCCCGGCAAAGGCGCGCGCAGGCCTTGCCAAAGCAGCGCCTGCCGCCGCGAAGCCCGCTCCCCGGTCCAAGCGCGAGGATCCTTACGAGATGTACCTCACGCGGGTCGGCACGCTCTACGGCATGGGCGACAACAGCCTCGGCACCTGCCGCAACTTCGACGAGCTGGTGGTGTATCTCTCCGATCCCACCACGCCCAACCGCGCGCTCACGGATGCGGCGGAACGCATCGTGCCCACCACCGTCCTCGAAAAGCAGCGCAACTGCGTGGCACGGCCCTAGGGCTTGCCCCGGGTCAGGGCGCGGGCGGAGTGCCTTGCCGACGGCATTCGGACGTCAGGCCTCGCTCTTGCGCGTCAGCGGGCGGATCAGCCCTTCCTGCGCCACATTGGCCACCAGCCGGCCCTCACGCGTGAAGATCCGTCCACGGTTGAACCCGCGCGCACGGCCCGCCCACGGGCTGTCACACACATAGAGCAGCCATTCGTCGGCGCGGAAATCGTCGTGAAACCAGATCGCGTGATCCAGGCTCGCGCCCATCATGTTGCCCTTTGACCAGCTGATCTCGTGCGGCAGCGTCGCAGTGCCGAGCAAGGTCATGTCGCTGGCATAGGCGAGCACCGCGCGGTGCAGCTTGGGATCGTCGGGCAGCGGCGCCACCGCGCGCATCCAGGTGTGGGAGAGCGGCTCACGCGGAGGGCCGCCCATCCAGTGGCGGGATTCGACCGGTCGCAGCTCGATGGGGCGCGGGGTGAGCATCTGCTGGCGCAGCCGCTCGGGCACCTTGTCGGCATATTCGGCGCGCAATTCGGCTTCGCTGCGCAGGCTCTCGGGCTCGGGCACCGCCGGCATCGCTTCGGCATGTTCCACGCCCGGCTCGCGCTTGTGGAACGAGGCGACCATGGTCAGGATCGGCCGTGTCGCGCCATCCTGGCCCGGCTGGCTTGCCACCACGCGCCGGTTGGCAAAGCTCCCGCCATCGAGATCGCGCATCACCTCGAAATCGATGCCGAACGCCTCGTCTCCGCCGCGCAGGAAATAGGCATGGAGCGAATGGACCGGCCGATCCCCGGGCACGGTGCGCTCGGCGCTGGCCAGCGCCTGCCCGATCACCTGCCCGCCGAACACGCGGCCCACCCCGCCCGGCTTGCGCGCACCGGCAAAGTGGTCGCCGCCGCCATCGGCCACATCGAGCAGACGCAACAGGCCATCGACCAGCGCGGCGGGATCGGCGTTTTCAGGAGCATCGGTCATGGCCAAGGCGCATTGCCCACCTTGACGTTTGCGTCAACGCAAAGCTGACCTCACCCGGCCCCCGGCAGCCGCCGCAGCACCCGCCAGCCCGCTGCCTTCAGGCGATTGTCCACCGGCCAGCGCCCCGGCGCGCGCGGGCGCAGCCCCATGCGCCGGAGCACCGCGTTGAACGCCCGCGCATCCGCTTCGGCAAAGCTCCATTCCGAACGCCACGTGATCGAAAGCGAGATCGCGCTCGAGGGTCCATTGCGCACATAGTGCGGCGCCATCACCGGCACATAGAGCGCCTCGCCCGGTCGCAGCTTCCATTCGGTGCCACCCCGCGCCATGTCCTCGCGCCAGAACAGCTCGCGCCCGCCGCCAGTGTGATAGGTCTCATGCGTTTCGTCGGGCGCGTAGCGGGGGTCACCTTGCGGAAACAGCGTCATCGTCTTCACGCCCGCCAGATGCAGCAGGATGTTGTGCTCGGGATCGAAGTGATACGGCGTCACCCCGCCCGGGCTGGTGATGAAGACAAAGCCTTGGGGCCGCAGCATCGCGCCGGTCCTGGCCTCGATCGCCGGACGCAATTCCTCCAGCAGGGCTTGGAGCAGTTCGCGGTAGGTCGGTACTTGCTCGATGTTCTTGAGCGCTGCCCAGCTGCCGGTCTCGCCAATCCGCCGGATCGTCTCGCCGATGCCAAGCCCGTTGGACGGCGGCACAACGCCATTGAGCCCTACCGGCAGATCGGCGCGGTTGTATTCGCGCGATCCCTCCGGCAGCGCCTCAGCCAGCGCCGCCAACGCATCGAGCGTCAGCAGCGGATGACCGCGCAGGCCATGCGTCAACCGGTGCGGGACTTCGGGATAGGCCGCAGCAAACGCGGTCCGGGCCTCCCGTTCGAAGACAGTGTCACTCATGTCAGACCCTGCGGATTGCGGGAAAGTTCAAAGGCGGCAATGCGGCCAAACAGCGCCCGCCGCGCCGCGCCGCCGATGGCGATGGAATAGCGTCCGATGACGCGCCGCTCGCGCCACAGCGAATCGATCATGGGATGGTCGGGCGCCGCGCAACTGTCGGCCCAGCGCACCCCCGCCCGTTCCAGCAGCGCCAGGTTTTCAAGCTGCAGCAGCACCCCCGGCGAGAAACGCGCAAAATGCTCGTCGAACGCGGTCTTGTAGGAAAACGCCCCTGGCGGGCTGATCAGCGTCGCCAGCATGGCAATCGGCTGGCCATCAAGCTCGAGGCTCAGCCGCTCGAGACAGCCTCGCTCCGCCGCAGCCGTCATGCTCGTTCGAAACAGCCCCGCCGTCTCGCCCGCACAGGCCAGCGCGCTGCCTGCGCTGCCCTTCCAGCCTCGCGCCTCGAGTGCGAGGAACTGTTCGATCCAGCCGGCGATCTCTTCGCTGTCCTGCCGGCGCACGAAGGCGAGCGCGCCCTGTTCGGCCAGCCGCGCCTGCTGGCGGCGCAATTCCTTGCGCTTCTTGCCCGGCAACGCGTGTTCGAGATAGGCCGCCGGCCCCAGCGGCGAGGCGAGCATTGCGCGCTCCTCACGGTGGACCAGCACGACCCGCCGGCGCTGCCGCGCCCCGACCGCAAGCAGAGCATCGGTCAGCGCCGCGTCCAGCGGCAGTGCTGCGGCATGGAGAAACAGCGCGGCACTCGCATGGCGGTCGGCCCAGTCGAGCAGGGCTTCCCAGAAGGTCTCTTCGTATCCCGCCGCCACCAGCGGCGCACCGAGGAAGGCGTTGGCGTGAAGCCAGACCGCCAGATGCGGCAGCGGGTGCTTGCCATAGCGCCCCGCGCGCTGCAGCGGCGCCAGCCCGGCGGCTTCTTCCCCGCTGCGCAGCGCGGCGATTTGCAGACGACCGCGCGGATCGAACCGGGCCAGCCCCGGCAGCAGGTACCAGCTTTCGAAAAAGGGATTGGGGGTCCCCGCCCGCGCCGCCAGCGCATCCCACGCCGCGCGCGCATCCGGCGAATCCCATGCGCGCCAAGGCAGCACGGCGAAGCTGGCACCAGCCTCGCCTGCGCCGGGAAGGTCCGTCTTCCCCGGGCGGATGGTAAAGGATTCGTCGTTCAAGATCGGGTCTCCAGCCGGCAGAGCTAGCAGGAGCGACCCAACATGCGGTTAACACCTAGGCATATTACGCCTTCCGGCGCACGGGCTCAGGCGGGCGCTGTCCCGCCCCGCGCATTGCGCCACCTGCCGATGGCCAGCGGGATGAAGCCCAGCGCCAGCCCGCCGATCCCAACCGTGAGCACCACCGGACTGAAGGTCGGAATGCTCCATGCCGCCACAAAGGCCATGAAGATGCCGCCGATGAAGGGGAACACCGTCTGCGTCATCGCCGCGCGCCTGTCCGTCTTCAAGAGCCCGCGGAAATGCCACGCGCAGGCGAACCCCGTCAGCCCCATGTAAAAGCAGATCTGCAGGCCGATCGCCGCGATCGAGGCCTGCAGGATCGCGGCGACCGAGGGCATGTAGGACGAGGAAAACAGCAGCACCATGCCAAAGCCCCAGATCACCAGCGTCGCGGCCCACGGCGTCTGCCACTCGGCATGGACCGCAGCATAGCGCGGGTGCAGCACCCCTGCGCGCGACATCGAGAACATGCTGCGGCTGAACTGCAGGATCTGCGTCTCCAACGCGCCCACCGTGCTCAGCATCGTCGCCAGCACGATCAGATAGCTCCACGGCGCGGGGAATATCTTGGCCGATATCGCATAGAGCACATTGGTGCTCGACGCCTCGATCTCCTGACCCGAAAGCGCGATCAGGATCACCATCATCAGCACCACGAAAAAGACGATGAGGTTGATCATCGCCCAGAACGCCCCGCTCGATGCATCGGCGGGCTCGGTCTCCTCGCCAAGGTTCATCGTGACGTCCCAGCCCCAGTAGAGAAACACCGAGACCATCGCCCCATCCGCGAACGACTTGAAACTGAACGCGGCCGGCGAAATCCACACCAGCGAAACCGGGTGCGCCGGCTTTCCGGCGAACACATAGACCGCCGCTGCCATCACCGCGAAAATGATCACCGCCTCGGCAATCGTCACGATCACCTGCGCGTAGCTCGCGTGGCGGATGCCGCGCAGCACGATGGCGGTCACCGCGGTCAGCCACACGGCGGCAATCCCCGTTACCAGCGGGGTATTGTCCAGTTGGCCGGGCGCAACCAGCAGCAGGGTCGCCGTCGCCGCGGGCAGCGTGGCGGAGACCATGAACACCACCGAGGCGACCATCAGCCCCCACCCGGCGAAGAACCCCCAGGTGGGGCCGAACACCTTGCCCACCCAGGCAAAGGCCGCGCCGGCGTCGGGCATCACCCGGTTGAGGCTGGCGAAGGCAAACATCAGCCCCAACATCAGCAGCCCGCTGTAGAGCAGACTGCCGACCGAAAGCGTGCCGATCGCGGCGTAGATCGTGCCGGTCGTCACCGCGATGGAGAAGGCGGGCGAAGTGCCGGCAATGCCCATGATGGTCGATTCCACTGCCGAAAGTGCGCCTTTCGCCAGGCTCTGGCCGCCCGCATCGCTCATGCCATGAATTCCCCCGCGCTAGACTGCCTCACGCACACTATCCGCTCGCCCCGAGCCCGTCGAAGGGCCTCGCACAGCACCCGCAGCGCCGCCCAAGGCCTCGCTGCGGATGAGCGTGCTGCCGATATGCGCGATCCCGTCGCGGATATCGGCCTCGATCGCGATCCTCAGCGCCATGGTGTCGCGCCGCCGCAGCGCCGCCAGCGCCTCGCTGTGCCGATCCACCGTGTAATGGCCCGAAATGGTGCGCATCGCGCGGCGCAGGAAAGGCCCCACCTGCAGCCACAGCGATTCGATCAGCGGCAGGAAGGCCGATTGCCCCGCTGCTCCGTAAAGCGCGGAATGAAAAGCATAATTAGCACCAATCCAGCGATCGTAATCGCCCGCCGAGACGGCTGCGTTGATCGCTGCATCGTCCGCCTCCAGCCGCGCGATCAGGGTGTCCGTCACATAAGGCATGGCCCGCGCCGCCGCTTCGGCTTCCAGCACGACGCGCGCGGCGATCAGGTCCTCGAACCGCTCGATCGTCATCGGCGGGATGCGCACGCGCCGGTTGTCCATCAGCTCCAGCGCGCGCTCGGCCACCAGCTGGCGCAGCGCCTCGCGCACCGGCTGCGCACTGACACCCAGCTCCGCCGCGAGGCCCCGTATCGTCAACGCCTGCCCCGGCTCGATCCGCCCGAGCAGGATGGCCTCGCGCAGCCGCATCAGCACCTGCTGGTGCAGCGTGCGCGCGTCTTCCTCCGCCAGTGGACCTGTTGCCGTCATGCCGCCATGTGATCACATTTTTGCGCGCAGGCCAAGCGTGATTGACACCCCCCGCCCCGCTCCATACCACCTTTGGCCAGTGCTCTTCGAGGACCCTGCCGACCGATGACTGCCCCGCAATCCATGATCGCCGATCCGGCAGAAGCGCGCGATTTCCTCGCCGCCAATCCGGAGATCGCCTTCATCGAAGTGATCTTCACCGCGCTCTCCGGCGTCCCGCGCGGCAAGCGCGTCCGGCGCAGTGAACTCATGGCGATCTACGAAAGCGGCCGCCTCTTCCCCAGCTCGATGCTGGTCGCGGACATTACGGGGCAGGACTGCGAAGACACCGGCCTCGTCTGGGGCAACGGCGATCCGGACTACATGCTGCGCCCCGTCCCCGGCACGCTCGTCAAGGCGCCGTGGCTGGGCGATGATGTCGCGCAAGTGATCACATCGATGTACTATGCCGACGGCACGCCCTGCGAACTCGATCCGCGCCACGTCCTCGCCCGCGTGGTGGAACGCTTCAAGCCGCTGGGCCTCATCCCGGTCGTCGCCTGCGAGATCGAATACTATCTCGTCGATCCAGTCCGCGGCCCCAAGGGCGAAGTCCACCTCGCCCGCTCGCCGCATTCCGGCGCGCAGCCCCACCTCATCGACGTCTTCAGCCTGACGGACGTTCAGGATTTCGCCCCCTTCTTCAAGGAGCTGTGGCGGCAGGCCGACGTGCAGGGCATCCCGCTCGAAGCCGTCATTTCCGAATACGCAGCTGGCCAGGTCGAACTCACCCTCCACCACCGCCCCGACGCGCTGCGCGCCGGAGACGAAGCGCAGATGTACAAGCGCCTCGCCAAGGGTGTGGCCCAAACCCAGGGCATGACCGCCACTTTCATGGCCAAGCCCTTCATCCATTCCGCGGGCAGCTCGATGCACCTCCACTTCAGCATGGCGGACGCTGCGGGCAAGAACATCTTCGCGAGCGAAGACCCCGAAGGCACCGGGCAGATGCGCCATGCCATCGGGGGCCTCCGCGAAACGCAGTCCCAGGCCTTCGGCATCTTCGCGCCCAATGCCAATTCCTACCGCCGCTTTCGCGCCAATTCCTACGCGCCCACCGCGCCGATCTGGGGCGTCAACAACCGCTCGGTCTCCTTGCGCGTTCCCGCCGGCCCGCCCGCCTCGCGCCATGTCGAGCACCGCTTTGCCGGGGCCGACGCCAACCCCTACCTCGCGCTCGCCGCGATGCTCGCGGGCGTCCACCACGGCATGGTGAACCGGATCGATCCCGGGCCCGCCGTTGTCGGCGATGGCTACAAGGCGGCGGCGGACAGCCCCTATCAGGTTCCCGGCAACTGGTACGCCGCCATCGACGCGCTCCACGCCTCCACGCTCATGCGCGATTACCTCGGCGATACCTTCGTCGAGATGTACTGCGCGGTGAAGCGCACCGAACAGGACCGCTTCTTCAGCGAGGTCACCGCGCTCGACTATGACTGGTACCTCCGCAACGCCTGACTCTGGGCCTGACGAGGCCCTGCTCCAGCGCCGCGACCGCGCTTTCGGGCGCGGCGCCAAGCTGTTCTACGATGAACCGCTGCACCTCGTGCGCGGCGAAGGGGCCAGCCTCTTCGGCGCGGATGGCCGCCGCTATGTCGACATGTACAACAACGTCGCCTCCGTCGGCCACGCGCATCCGCGCATTGTCGAGGCGATGGCGCGCCAGCAGGCCACGCTCAACACCCACAGCCGCTACCTCAGCGAACCCGCGATTGCGCTTGCCGAACGCCTCACCGCACTCCAGCGCCTGACGGAAAGCGCGGTGTTCTCCTGCTCCGGCACCGAAGCCATCGAAATCGCCCTGCGCATGGCCCGCATGGCCACCGGCGCGCGAGGGATCGTCTGCACAGACCACACCTACCACGGCAACAACCTGGTCGTCGGTGCGCTGACGAACCTCCCCGCCGGCGATACCCGCCACCCCGATATCCGCTCGATCCCCTTCCCCGAAACCCTGCGCCCCGTCGCGCCTGGCCTCGACGAAGAAACCCTGGCAGATGCCTATGTCGCGCGCCTCAAGGCTGCAATCGAAGACCTCAAGGCCAGCGGCCATGGCTTCGCCGCGCTCATTCTCTGCCCGATCCTAGCCAACGAGGGACTGCCCGATATCCCCGCCACCTTCATGGCCAAGGCCGCCGCGCTGGTCCGCGCCGAGGGCGGCCTGATCATCGCCGACGAAGTGCAGGCGGGCTATGGCCGCACCGGCACTTGGTGGGGCTACGACGAAGTGGGCCTAACGCCGGACATCGTCGTCACCGGCAAGCCGATGGGCGCCGGCCTGCCGCTCGCCGCCACTTGTGCCAAGCGCGACGTCGTCGAGGAGTTCCGCGCCGAAACCCGCTATTTCAACACCTTCGCCGCCAGCCAGCTGCAAGGCGCTGTTGGCCTTGCTGTGCTCGATGTGATCGAAGAGGAGGGCCTTGTTGAGCACGCCCGCGTCCTCGGCGCCGAATTGAAGGCCGCGCTGCGCCAGCGCCTCAGCCATGCCTCCGGCCTGATCGACGTACGCGGCAAGGGCCTGTTCCTCACCGCCGAATTCGTCACCCCCGAAGGCGAACCAGACGCGCCCCGCGCCTTCGCGCTCGTCTGCGCGCTGCGCCGCGAAGGCTTCCTCACTTCGGTCGACGGCGCCTTCAACAACTGCGTCAAGATCCGCCCCCCGCTCGTCCTCCCGCGCGAAGATGCGCTCGCCTTCCTTGATGCCTTCGACCGCGTTTGCGCACATGCCTGATATCGCGGCCTACCTCCCCGCCGCCCGCGCCGCGCTCCGCCAGTTCGGCCTCCCCGAAACCGAACCCCACCCCATCGGCAAGAGCGAGAACGTCGTCTTCCGCGCCGATGCGCCGGACGGCACCATATGGGCCCTGCGCCTCCACCGCCCCGGCTACCACGCACTCCCGGCGCTGGAGTCCGATCGCGAACTCACCGCCCATCTTGCCGCAAACGGCCTCCTCGTTCCCACCGGCCGCCGCACCGCCTCTGGCGCTTGGTACACCGAAGTCCAGACACCCGATCCCGAAGGCACCCGCCTTGCCGGGATGACCCTCTGGCACCCCGGCCAGACGCTTGAAAGCCTCATCGGCAGGGCCCGCGGGCCCGACACCTGGCACTGGTTCGAACGCACCGGCGCGCTCCTCGCTGATCTGCACACCATCACCGCCAGCTGGACTGCCCCCCATGGCTTCACCCGCCACCGCCTCGATGCAGACGGCTTCGTCGGCGATGCCCCTTTCTGGGGCCGCTTCTGGGATCTGCCTTGCCTCACCGCCGAGGAGCGCCAGATCCTCACCGATGCGCGCACCCTTGTCACCAGCCGCCTCGCAAAGCTGGCTGATCCGCTCATTCTCATCCACGCCGACGCCCACCCCGCCAACGTGCTCGTCAGCGGAGAGCACTTGGGCCTCATCGATTTCGACGACTGCGCCTGGGGCTGGCCAGCGTTCGACATGGCCGTCAGCCTGTGGAGCGCCTCCAGCGAACCCTGCTTCCCGGAGTTGCGCGACCGCTTCCTCGCGGGCTACGCCGCCCGCCGCGCGCTTCCGCCCGGCGCTCTGAAACAGCTTGATCTGTTCCTGCTCACGCGCACGATCATGCTGATTGGCTGGTTCGCCGAACGCCCTGAATTGGTCGGCCCGGAGTCCGCATGGAAGCCCGGCCTGATCGCTAAGGCATTGAAGGGAATCGCAAACCTGAATCGCACCTCAAGCTGACTTGAGATTCAGGATTCATCCCTAGATTCCAAGGCGATCCCTGAGGCCATAGTACCAGGCGCCCAGCACGCAGTAGGGCACGCGAAACAGCTTGCCGCCTACGAAGGGGATGTAGGGCAGCGAGGCAAAGACGTCGAACTTGGTCATCTGACCGTCGATGGCTTCGGCCAGACGGCGGCCCAGCATCTGCGTCGTCGTCACACCGTGGCCGCTATCGCCTTGCGAGAAATAGACGCTGTCGGAAACGCGCCCCATCTGCGGATAGCGCGTCATCGTCAGCGCGAAATTGCCGCTCCACTGGAAGTCGACCTTCACGCCCTTCAATTGCGGGAACGTCTGGTGGAGCTGCGGCAGGATCTTGCCCTCGATCGAGGCCGGATCGAACCCGCCATAGATCGTGCCGCCGCCATAGAGCAGCCGGCCATCCGCAGTGCGCCGGTAGTAATCCGGGATATAGCGGATATCCTCGATGCAGTAGTTGGTCGGGAAGAGCGTTTCGAGGAGGTCATCCCCCAGCACCTCGGTCGCGATCACCTGGCTGGAGACGGGCAGGATGCGCCCCGAAAGATCGGGCGCGGCATCCCCCAGATAAGCATTGCCGCAAACCAGCACCTTGTTCGCGCGCACCGTGCCCTTGGCCGTGTGCACCACCGGCGCCGCCCCGCGGTCGACATGCGTCACCCGCGAGTGCTCGAAGATCCGCCCGCCCAGGCTCTCGAATGCAGCAGCCTCGCCCAGCACGTAGTTCAGCGAATGCATGTGCCCGCCGATGGGGTCGAACATGCCGCCGATATAGCGGTCAGAATTGATATGCTCGCGCGCCGCCGCGCCTTCGGCGAGGAACATCTGGGTATGGCCATGGCGGTGCCATTCCTCGGTCCGCTCCGCCAGCGTCTTCAGCTGCGGCTTGCTCATTGCCATGATCGCGTTGCCCGCGCGCAGGTCGCACGCGATGCCGTACTTCGCCACGCGCTCGCGGATGATCGACTGCCCCTCCAGCGCCATCGCGCCGAACGCCTTCTCGGCTTCCGCGCCGTAGTGCTGGCGCACTTCCAGCATCCGGCGGCTGTAGCCGTTGACCAGCTGCCCGCCATTGCGCCCCGAAGCGCCCCAGCCCACGCGCTCACCCTCGACCACGATCACCTTGTAGCCGCGCTCGGCCAGCTCCAGCGCCGCGCCCATGCCGGTGAAGCCCGCGCCCACCACGCAGATATCGGCCATTTCCTCGCCCAGCAGTTCGGGGCGTCGCGGCGTCGGATTGGCGCTCGCGGCATAGTACGTCGGCATCCCGGCATAGGGCGAGGCCGGCGAAAAGGTGTCGATCACGCGGTCGGTCGTCTGGAGATTCATGGCATGGCGCTCGCAGAGTGAGTTCTGCTGCCTAACGCCGTCGCTCCCGTTTCGTCAACGGAAATGTGATCACATTATTTGAGCGATGCCTCAAAAGCGCAGCAGACATGGCCAAGCGCGCGCCATTTTGTGATCATGTTTCCACCTCAATCGTGGGACTCGCGCACCGTCTCCATCGCCACGAAAGTGGACGTGCTGGCCACATGCGGCAGGCTCGAGATCTTCTCGCCCAGCACTTCGCGGTAGCGGCGGATATCCGCCGTGCGCACTTTCAGCAGGTAGTCGAAGCTGGAGGCGATCATGTGGCATTCCTCGATCTCGGGAATGCGCAGCACCGCCGCCGCAAAGGCCGCAAGCGCCGCCTCGCGCGTATCGGACAGCTTCACTTCCGTGAAGGCCACATGGTCCAGGCCGAGCTTCCCGGGATCGAGGATCGCGCGAAAACCCCGGATATAGCCTTCCCCAATCAGCCGCTTGAGCCGCGCCTGCGTGGGCGATTTGGAAAGCCCGATGCGCTGCGCCAGTTCGGTGATCGGCAGCCGGCCGTCCACCGCCAGATGAACGAGGATCGCCCGATCAAACCGATCCAACGGCCCGCTATTCGAGCCATCTGCACTTATATCGCCTGCCATATGGCCGAATTTAGGGCGATACGGATTATTGAACAACGAAAATCAGGCAAAAGACCTGACCGAAATCACGTATTCTGAACCACATGAGCAAGCAGCCCGCCTTTGCCCCCCGCATTTCGCCCGAAACCCCGCTGCGCCGCGCGATCACGCAGGCCACGCGCATTCCCGAGCCCGACGCCGTGCGCCCCCTGCTTGCAGCCGCCACGCTCCCCGAAGCGGATCGCGCGCGGATCGCGGCAACCGCCCGCGCCCTGATCGAGGCCTTGCGCGCCAAGGCCCGCCCCGGCCGCGTACAGGCGCTGGTGCAGGAGTTTGCGCTTTCCAGCCACGAGGGCGTCGCGCTCATGTGCCTCGCCGAGGCGCTCCTGCGCATCCCCGACGACGCCACCCGCGATGCCCTGATCCGCGACAAGCTCAGCACCGGCAACTGGGCCGCGCACCTCGGGCAGGGCAAGCCGCTGTTCGTCAACGCCGCCACCTGGGGCCTCGTCATCACCGGCAAGCTCACCGCCAGCGTCGATGCCACCGGCCTCGGTCACGCGCTCACCCGCATGGTCCACCGTCTGGGCGAGCCCGTCATCCGCCGCGGCGTCGATGTCGCCTTGCGCATGATGGGCGAACAGTTCGTGATGGGCGAAACCATCGAGGATGCCCTCGCCCGCGCCCGCCGCCGTGAAGCGCAAGGCTTCGCCTTCAGCTACGACATGCTGGGCGAGGCTGCCGCCACCGCGCAGGACGCCGCCCGCTATCTGGAGGCCTACACCGCGGCGATCCACGCCATCGGCCAAAGTGCCAATCGGGCCAGCGCCGGGCGCGGCGTATTCGCGGGCCCGGGCATCTCGATCAAGCTCTCCGCGCTCCACCCGCGCTACACCCGCGCGCAGGCCCACCGCGTTATGGCCGAACTTGCCCCCCGCGTCCTCGCGCTCGCCGAACTGGCCAAAAGCTACGACATCGACTTCAACATCGACGCCGAGGAAACCGACCGCCTCGAACTCTCGCTGGATATCCTCGAAAGGCTCGCCCACGCGCCCGTCCTCGCCGGCTGGCAAGGCCTCGGCTTCGTCATCCAGGCCTACCAGAAGCGCTGCCCCGCGGTGATAGACTGGATCGTCGATCTCGCCCGCAGCAGCGGCCGCCGCATCATGGTCCGCCTCGTTAAAGGGGCCTATTGGGACGCCGAGATCAAGCGCGCGCAGGAAGCCGGGCTCAGCGACTTCCCGGTCTACACCCGCAAGGTCCACACCGATCTCGCCTATGTCGCCTGCGCCCGCAAACTCCTTGCCGCGCGCGATGCCGTATTCCCCCAGTTCGCCACGCACAACGCGCAGACCCTCGCCAGCGTGCTGCACCTTGCCGGACCCGATTTTACCCCGGGCGACTACGAGTTCCAGTGCCTCCACGGCATGGGCGAACCACTTTACGAAGAGGTTGTCGGCCCCGAAGGCCTTGACCGCCCGTGCCGCGTCTATGCCCCGGTCGGCACACACGAGACACTGCTTGCCTATCTCGTCCGCCGCCTGCTGGAGAACGGCGCGAATTCCTCCTTCGTCAACCGCATTGCCGATCCCGATGTGCCGGTCGAAGCCCTGATCGAAGACCCCGCCGCCGTGATCGCCGCCGAGCCCGAGCCCGGCGCGCCGCACGATGCCATCGCGCTCCCGCAGGCGCTGTTTGCGGACCGCGCCAATGCCCAGGGCCTCGATCTCGCCGACGAACCCACACTGGCCGCCCTCGCCGAAGCCCTTAGCGGCAGCGCCGCGCAAGACCACCGCGCCGGCGATCCCGCCCGCCCGGCCGAACCGGTGCGGAACCCCGCCGATCACCGCGACATCGTCGGCCACGTCCACGCCGCCACCATCGAGGACGCCGCCCGCGCCGCAGCAGATGCCGCCGCCTCGCGCTGGAGCGCCACCCCCGCCGAAGCCCGCGCCGCCGCGCTCGAACGCGCCGCCGATGCGATGGAAGCCGCCCGCGTGCCCCTCATCGCGCTCCTCATCCGCGAGGCGGGCAAAAGCGCCGCCAATGCGCTCGCCGAAGTGCGCGAGGCGGTCGATTTCCTGCGCTACTACGCGGTGCAGGCCCGCCACTTGCCGGAAACCGCCCAGCCGCTCGGCCCCGTGGCCTGCATCAGCCCGTGGAACTTCCCGCTCGCCATCTTCACCGGGCAGATCGCCGCCGCGCTCGCCGCCGGCAATCCGGTCCTCGCGAAGCCCGCACCGGAAACCCCGCTCGTCGCCGCCGAGGCCGTGCGCCTGCTTCACGCCACAGGCATTCCGGCCGCAGCGCTCCACCTGCTCCCCGGCGGTGGAAAGATCGGCGCGGCCCTTGTTGCCGCGCCCGAAGTGCAAGGCGTCGTCTTCACCGGCTCCACCATGACAGCGCGCGCCATCCAGCAATCGCTCGCGGGCCGCCTCAATGCCCACGGCGCCACCATCCCGCTCATCGCCGAAACCGGCGGTCTCAACGCCATGGTGGTCGACAGCTCCGCGCTTCCCGAACAGGTCGTCGCAGACGTCCTCGCCTCCGCGTTCGACAGCGCGGGCCAGCGCTGCTCCGCGCTGCGCCTGCTCTGCCTGCAGGATGACATCGCCGACCGCACCCTCTCGATGCTCAAAGCCGCGATGGCCGAACTCGCCGGGGGCAATCCGGCGCAGCTTGCCACCGATGTCGGCCCGGTCATTTCCGAACGCGCCCGCGCCGGCATCGCCGCCCACGTTGCCCGGATGCGCGCCGCCGGCTTCCCCGTCACCGAAATGCCGCTGGGTGAGCAAACCGCACACGGCACCTTCGTCGCGCCTACGCTCATCGAGCTCAACACGCCGACCGACCTTACGGCCGAGGTCTTCGGCCCCGTCCTCCACGTCGTCCGCTTCCGCGCCGAGGCCATCGACAGCCTGATCGAAGGGATCAACGCCTCGGGCTACGGCCTCACCTTCGGCCTCCACACCCGCATCGACCAGACCGTCGAGCGCGTGTGCGGCCGCATCGAAGCCGGCAATCTCTACGTGAACCGCAACATGATCGGCGCGGTCGTCGGCGTGCAGCCCTTCGGCGGGCGCGGCCTTTCGGGCACCGGCCCCAAGGCGGGCGGCCCGCTCTACCTCGCCCGCTTCGCCCCCGGTGCGGTGCCTGTCCTGCCCCAGGGCGACTATCCTGCCGTGCCCGATCCGGCGCTGGCAGCTTTCGCGCAGTGGGCCTCCCAGCAAGGGCTCGCCGCCGCCGCGCAGACCGCCTGGAACGCCGCAAAAGCCTCACCCCTCGGTTTCACGGCCACGCTCCCTGGCCCGGTAGGCGAACGCAATACCTACCGCCTCGCCCCGCGCGGCCGGATTGCCTGCGCGGCCACTGGCGTCGAGGCGCTCTGGCAGCAGGTGGCTGCCGTCCTCGCCACCGGCAACACGGCGGTGATCGTCGCTCCCAGCCCCGTCGCCGCCCGCCCGGCGGGCTTCCCGCCCGCGCTCGCCGCCCGCGTCGAATGGAGCGACGAGCACCTAACCCGCGTCCCCGATCTTGCTGCCATGCTCATCGACGGCCCGGCAGACCGCATCGCCGAGGCCAGCCGCCAGCTCGCCGCGCGCGAACATGCCATCGTCCCCTTGCACACCGGCACGCCGCTCCACCTGCTGCTCGAGGAGGTCACCCTCTCGGTCAACACCACTGCCGCCGGCGGCAACGCCAGCCTCATGGCGCTTGCCTGAGGGAATTTCACCGCAAGCATCGGAGCGCGCCCGCGCGCCCCTGCCGTTACCCCTCCTGCACAAACAGGAGCCCCTATGCCCATGGCAATCCCCGCCCCCGCACGCTACGCCGACGCCGTGGCCGACCTTGAGACACTCGACGAGACCCGCTGGCAGCAGGTCACCACGCGCGACAGGGCGGCGGACGGCCAGTTTGTCTATGCGGTGAAGACCACCGGCATATACTGCCGCCCCTCGTGCCCCTCGCGCCTCGCCAAGCGCGCCCATGTCCGCTTCTTCACCACCACCGCCGAGGCCGCGGAAGCCGGTTTCCGCCCTTGCCGCCGCTGCCACCCTGCCGCCGCGCAGGAACCGGCGGCCTCGCTGATGCAGGCCATGGCGCACTACATCGCGGACCACGCCGGAGAGAGCCTCCCGCTCGCCCGCCTCGCCCGGCAAGCGGGGATGGCGCCGACGCATTTCCAGCGCACCTTCAAGGCCGCGCTTGGCGTGTCCCCGCGCGAATACCAGGCCGCCCAGCGCCTCGCCCGCTTCAAGCAGGCCTTGCGCGAAGGCGAAGGGGTGCTCGAAGCCGGGCTCGATGCGGGGTTCGGCTCAACCAGCCGCGTATACGAAGCCGCCGATGGCAGCCTCGGCATGACCCCCAGCGCCTACCGCGCGGGCGGGGCGGGCGAACATATCGTTCATGCCACACGCGAAACGGCGCTCGGGCCCCTGATGATGGCCGCCACCAGACGCGGCGTCTGCTTCGTCCAGTTCGGGGAAAGCGCCGAAGCCCTGCTGACACAGCTCGCGGCCGAGTTCCCCAAGGCCGCGCTGCTGCGCGCCGCGCTCGCTGCCGCTGCCCCGCTCGATGACTGGATGGCCGCGCTCGCCGCCCACCTCGAACAGGCTGCGCCGCGGCCCGATCTGCCGCTCGATCTGATCGGCACCGCCTTCCAGATCCGCGTCTGGCGGTTCCTCATGTCGGTCAAGCCTGGCGATGTCGTCAGCTACAGCGAGCTCGCCGCCGGTGCCGGCAAGCCCCGCGCCATCCGCGCTGCCGCCAGCGCCTGCGCCGCGAACCGCATCGCCGTGCTCATTCCCTGCCACCGCGCCTTGCGCGCCGATGGTAGCCTGGGCGGCTACCGCTGGGGGCTTGAGCGCAAACGCGCGCTGCTCGATGCGGAACGGCGGGTCAGAACATCCGCCGGATGATCTCCCGCGCTGCCGCGCTCACATCCGCCCATGTCTCGGCGAAGTCATCCGCCGTCCCGCCATAGGGATCGATCACCGCCGTCCCCTCGCGCCCGGGCACAACGTCCATCAACAAGCTGAGCCGTGCGCTGGGTCCCGCGATGGGCCGCCCCATGAATCCCTTCGGCTGGATCCGCCGCAAATCGCGCAGGTTCTGCTGATCGAGCGCATAGATCTGGCCGAAACGCCGGAAGTCGTCCACCCGCACCTGCCGCGCACGGTAATGCGAGATATCGATGCCATGCCGCTCGGCTTCGGAAATCGCGCGCGGATCGGGCGCATCGCCGGCATGCCATCCTCCGGTCCCGGCGGAATCAATGGTCACTGCCACGCCCGCCAGCACCGCCTCGGCCCGCAAAGCGGCTTCGGCAAGCGGGGAGCGACAGATATTCCCCAGGCAAACGAACAGGATGGAAGGCTGGCTCAAGAACGGCCCCATGCGATCATTTGGTGACGCCTCGTCGCTGGGCTTCGCGGCCCATGGCGACGAGAAACGGATCATCTTCTTGCCTTAGGGAAAACACATATTTGCTGTCGATGTCCAGCCATTGCAGAGCCACAATGGCTTGACCGATCGCGCCGCCCAGCGTCTCGCCCGGCCCCAGCAGCACCACGCGGTCCGGCGCGAACTCGCGAATCGCCACGGTCATCGCCGCCGTGAAATCATAGGGCGCCAGAATCTGGTGCCCGAACGTATAGTCCCACAGCGCCGCCGCCTCGGTCTCGAAGCGGCGCCACACCTTTCCGCGCCCGTCGATCAGCGGCACCTGCGGCGTACCGAACCAGTCCGCCGGCAGCGCGGCACGCGCCGCATCCGCGCTCGCTTGCATGAGAGGCGTGTGGAAGGGCCCATGTCCCGGCAGCCGCAGCGGCGGGCGCGGTAGCGGCGGCAGCTCGGCGTTCAGCGCATCGAGCGCGGTTTCAGGCCCCGCCACCACCAGCATCCCGCCCAGCCGGATCGAGGGCAGCACGCCCGCCCGCGCGCAAGCGGCCTCCACGGCGCGGGCCGTCTCGGGATCGACGCGCCAGTCCTCCCCCGCCATCACGATCACTGCCTGACCGCCGGGTTCATGCGCTTGCGAATTCACGCCCATCGCATCGGCAATCGCAAACCCGTGTTCGCCCGAAACCGCGCCGGCGCAGGCAAGCGCGGTGTACCAGCCCATCGAATTGCCGGTGACGGCGACCACCTCGAACCGCTCCCGGTCCAGTTCTAGAAAATCGAGAAACGCGCAGGCGTGGATCAGCGGCGCCGCCACATCCCCGCGCGGATGCAGCTTCGGGTCGAACTTCGCCGCGCCGTCCAGCGCGGTCAGCGTCGGCTTGCCCGCACCGTCGCGCACCGTATCGAAATGCGCGAGCCAGGGCGAACCGCCATGATGCCGTGCCAGATAGCCCAGTTCCGGGGCGTTGTAGGTCCCCCGCCCGGGGCATACGACAACCACAGTCTCCTTAGCCACGCACCATCTCCAGCGCCTTGGCCACGATCCCGTCACGGCTCGGCAAGGTATGCGTCGCCGCCCGCGCCAGCGGGATGAAGCTGTCGGTCGCCGCCAGCACGCCGAGGGCCTTGTCCGGCGCGCGCAAGGCCATCAGCGCCAGCAGCGCCTCGCTCTGCGAGCCCGTCTCGCGGCACTCGTCCACCACCAGCACGCGGCTGCAGGGCGCCACCGCATCCAGCAGCGCGTCCTGTGCCAACGGCGCGATCCAGCGCAGGTCGATCACCCGCACCGCCACCCCAGCTTGCGCGAGGAGCTCCTGCGCCTGCAGCGAAAGGTAGACGCCGTTGCCATAGGTCACCACGGCCAGGTCCGTGCCTTCTCCATGCACCCCGATCTCGCCCACGCGGATCTCGCTCGCACCCGGCGCTTCATAGACCGAGGTCCACAACCCATCCCCCTCGGCGTGCAGGTCGCGTGTCATGTAAAGCGCGATCGGCTCAACGAAGATCACCACACGCTGCTCTTCATGCGCCAGCCGCACGCATTCGCGCAGCATCAGCACCGCCTCGCGGCCACATGAAGGCACCGCGATCACCAGCCCCGGAATATCGCGGAATACTGCGAGGCTGTTGTCGTTGTGGAAGTGCCCGCCAAAGCCCTTCTGATAGGGCAGGCCCGCAATCCGCACGACCATCGGATTGGTATATTGCCCGTTCGAGAAGAACGAGAGCGTCGCCGCCTCGCCGCGGATCTGGTCCTCGGCATTGTGCACATAGGCGAGGAACTGGATCTCCGGCAGCGGCAGCAGCCCGTTGTGCGCCGCCCCGATGGCGAGGCCCAGAATCGCCTGCTCGTCCAGCAAGGTGTTGATCACCCGCGCCGAACCGAACCGCGCGTGGAGCCGCGCCGTCGCATTGTAGACGCCGCCCTTGGGCCCCACGTCCTCGCCGCACACGATGGCATTGGGATATTGCAGCAGCAGGTCCGCCATCGCCCACGAAATCAGCCGCGCCATATGCTGCGGCTTTTCCATCACCGCCGCTTCGTCGGCAAAAATCGCCGCGCGCGCCTCGGCGCTGGCCAAGGGCTGCTCCACCCCTTCGCGCTTCGGCGGCACGATGCTTGCCATCACCGCCGCCGCATCGGGCAGCTTGGGCCGCTTTATCGCCAGCTCCACCTGCCGCAGCAATTGCGCCTCGATCGCGTCGTACTCGGCCCTCACATCGGCGGCGCTCATCACGCCTTCCTCGATCAGCAAGGCGGCAGAGGCCAGCAGCGGATCGCGCGCGTTGTCCGCCGCAATGTCCGCCTTCGACATATAGACCTGCTGCACGTCGTTCCCGGCATGGCCATAGAGCCGCACTGTCTTCATGTGCAGGAACACGGGCTTCCTGTACCGCCGCGCATAGTCGACCGCTTCGGCGGCCCCGCGCCACGCGTCGGCCAGATCGCAGCCGTCACACTGGATGTAATGCAGCCCCGCGCGGCTCGACCAGTTCGCCTCGATCCAGCCCATCGGTGTTTTCGTGGAAATGCCGATCCCGTTGTCCTCGCACAGGAACACGATGGGCATCGGCGTGCCCTGAAACGCCGCCCAGGCCGCCGTGTTGAGCGCGCCCACCGCCGTCGAGTGATTGGCCGAGGCATCGCCGAACGAGCAAAGCACCACGCCGTCCTTCGCCAGCGTCGTCTCCTCAAGCCCCATCCGCCGCGCGATCCCGATGGAAAACGCCGCGCCCACCGCCTTGGGCAGGTGGCTCGCGATGGTTGAGGTCTGCGGCGGAATCGCCAGCCGTTTCGAACCCAGCACCTTGTGCCGCCCGCCCGAAATCGGATCCTCCGCGCTCGCGGTGAACGAAAGCAGCATGTCCCACATCGGGTTCTCGCCCGGCACGCGGCTGGCGCGGTGGATCTGGAACGCGGCATCGCGGTAGTGGAGGAACGCGATGTCATCCACGCGCAGCGCCTCGGCCAGCGTGGCATTCCCTTCATGCCCTGACGACCCGATGGTATAAAACCCTTCGCCCCGCGCCTGCAGCTTGCGGCTCAGCCGGTCGAGCTGCCGGCTCACCATCTGGCTGTGCAGCAGCGCAGCCGCGCGCCTGGGATCGAGCCCCACCGCGCTCAGCCCCAGATTGCGCAGTCGTTCATTGTGCCGCTGCAAGGTGCCTGCTTCCAGCGCGGCGACAAACTGCTCATGAACCTGCTGTGCGGCGTCCATCAGCGTGAACCGGTTTCGTTTGCGATCATCTGCCACGCACTAGCGGAAGGTGCGCAAGGCGTCACCCCCGCTCGTCCAGCGCCGCGCGCGCCAAGGCCGGATCGTCGGTGAAGAACCCGTCTACCCCGGCCGCCACGAACGTGCGCACATCCGCCATCATCCCGTGCGGCCAACGCTCGCCCGGACCACCGTTCTGCAGGTTCCCGGGCAGAAACTGGTTTTCCGGCCGGAAGGTGAACACCCCCACCTTGAGACCGGTCTTGTGCGCGTCCGCGATCAGCATGCTCGGCGCGCCAGCATTGCCTGCGCCGTCGAGCGGGATCACCCGCCGCAGTGGCGGGCCGATCCACTGCGCATACGTCGCGATCTCGGCCAGGCCCCTTGGCGTCACCATCTCGTCGAACGTCAGCGTGCCCCCGGCCGCGATGATATCGGCGGGCTGCTTCACCTCTGGCGACTGGATCAACTGGAACAGCGCCACATTGCGCCGACCCGCCAGTTCCCGGTGCAACCGCTTGAGGGTCGCAACTTCGAAACACTGCACGATCACCGGCGCGCGCCTGAGGGTATTCGAAGCCTTGATCGCTGCAACCAGCTTGCCCGGCGTATCAAACCCGAGCCCCGCAAAATACGTCGGATGCTTCAGCTCCGGGATCAGCCCGACGCGCTTTCCATGCCGGGCCGCCAGCGCCACGATCTCTTCGAATGTCGCCACCTCGAACGCGCCATCATGCGCCATGCTCTCCGGCCGCAGCGCGCCCAGGCGCTCCTTCGCGCGCAGCGTCTTCAATTCCGCGAGCATGAAGTCCTCGGTAAACCAGCCCTCCTGCCGCTGCCCGTCGATCACCTTCACCGCCCGCCGCGCGGCAAATTCCGGATGCGCCGCCACATCGGTCGTCTCGGTGATGTTGCTTTCATGCCGCGCCACCAGCACGCCGTCCTTCGTCGGCACCAGATCGGGTTCGATGAAGTCCGCGCCGTCCGCGATCGCCTTCTCGTAGGCCGGCAGCGTCTCCTCAGGCAGCCAAGCCGAAGCCCCGCGATGCGCGAAAACAAGCGGCTTGGCGGCAAGCGGCACAGCGGTCATCACCATCCCCAGAACCAGCATGGGCGGCAGAGCGAGGCGGATCACCATGGCGAAACTCCCTGTGAAATCCAGCCGTTATGTTACGCCCATTATAGCAGCGATACCACCCTCAGCGGCGGCAGTGGGCCCGCGCCGGGCTGATCGCGCCAGTCCCGCGCATTCAGCACGCCGCCATCGGCCCGCAAGTCCGCCACCCGCGCCAGATCGATCTCGGCAAAGACCCACTGGTTTTCGCCCTCGGCCCCCAGTGCGATGACGCCGTCCTCGGGCATCCCGCGATCCGGCGGCCCATAGACCCCCGCCGCACCCCGGTTCACATCGACCGCGGGTGACCAGTCGGCGATCCCCACCGTCGGCGATTGCACCGCATAGCACTGCCCTTCGAGCGCCCGCGCCTGCGCGCCCAGCCGTACCCGCCAGTAGCCATGAAGGCTGTCCGTGCAGCTCGGCACCAGCAGCACTTCGGCCCCGGCCTCCACCGCCGCGCGCGCCAGCAGCGGAAACTCGCTGTCATAGCAGATCAGCACCGCGATCCGGCCCAGCACGGTCTCGAACAGCGCAAGGCCGTCCACTCCAGCCGAAACGAACCACTGCTCGCGCTCGAAGCGCGTCATCACCAGCTTGTCCTGCGTGCCCACCTTGCCATTTGGCGCAAACAGTCGCGCCGCATTGCGATAGCGCCCATCCACATCGCGCCGGGGCAGGCTTGCTGCCAGAATGTGCAGGCCAAAGCGCGCGGAAAGCGCGGCATGGAGCGCGTCGACGCGCCCGATCAGCCCCGCCACGCTCGCCAGCGAACCCGCCAGATCACCCATCGTCGCGGGCTCGAGGCTCGCCAGCTCCATTGCGCCATACTCGGGAAACACCGCCAGCGCCGCGCCGCTCTCGGCCGCCCCCGCCACCCAGCGCGTCAGCTTGGCCTCATAGGCATTCCAATCGGCCAGTTGCTCGATCGGATATTGCGCGGCGGCAATAGTGTAGCGGGTCATCACCAGCTCCTCAGCCAATACTGCATGGCTTTCAGACTCTCGCCCTCCTCGCCATGCTCCTTCCACGCAAGGTTCGTCACCAGCCCCGGCACCACGGCATAACCGCGCTTCGTCCAGAACGCATCGTGCGGCACATAGCCCGCGGGCTTCGCCGGGTGGTTCTCAGGCCGGATCACCGCCGCAAAACACGCCGCATTTGCCCCACACGCCCTTGCCTGCGCCTCGCGGTGATCGAAAAACGCATGGCCGATCCCCTTCCCGCGATACGCCGGCATCAGGACGCTTTCGCCAAAGTAGAACAATCGCTCCACGTCGAGCCCCCGCGCCGCAAAGGGCTCGCGGAACTCGGCCTTCTGGTGGATCATCGGCGCCGCCGTCGCCGCCCCCACGATCCGGTCGCCATCAAATGCCGCAACCAGCACCGCGTCCGTTGCCGCTGCATATTCGGTCAGGTACGCGGCCTCGTAGGCCGCATCACCGTCGTAGAGATAGGGGTACGCCGCAAAGACCGTGATCCGCAGCTTGGCCAGATCCCCCAGCGCCGCGCCGATTTCCGCGCCGGTCAGCGGACGGACGGTGACGCTCATCCCCCAAACCTCAACCGACCACCTGGGCAGTCCAGTCGGCGAGATTGTAATACATCGTCAGCCGCGTGATCTTCCCGCCGTCCACCGCAATGAACGCGCCCGCCGGCAGCACATAAGTCTGGCCATCGGCCTCGGGCAGCCCCTCGTCGGTCGCAAGGTAGGCGCCGTGGACCACGAACTCCGCAGCCGCACGGCTGCCGTCGTCGTTCGCCATCAGCACGATGTCCTTGAGCTCTTCCTTGTAGCAGCGCTCCATATGACCGAGGAACGCGGCAAACTTGTCCTTGCCGATCACCCGCTCGCCCTGGTTCACATCGTGCGCGACATCGTCGGCCAGGCAATCGAGCATCCCCTGCCAGTCGCCCGCATTGAAGGCGGCATAGTAGCGGGTCAGCAGGGCAATGGTGTCGGCACGGCGCGTCAAAGATGTCATGGGGGGCGTTCTCCTTCAGCGCTGGGTATCTAGCGAGGCTGGCGGTAATGCACCACATTACAAAAACGCAAAACGCCCGCCGGTCCTCCCCATCTTTGCAAAGCCCAAATGAGGAGTTTGGCAGCCCGCAACGCTGACGGAGGGGTAATCAGGCGAACAGCTTCGCCGCCGTCGTGGCCACGCGCGCACCAAGATAGCGCGCGCCTTCGAGTTCGGTTTCGCTCGGGCTTCGGCTGCCGTCGCCGCCCGCCACCGTCGTCGCCCCGTAAGGCGCACCGCCGACAACCTCGTCATGCCGCATCTGGCCCTGATGCCCATAATCGAGGCCGACGATAGTCATGCCGAAGTGCAGCAGATTGGTGATTACCGAAAACAGCGTCGTCTCCTGCCCGCCGTGCTGCGTCGCGGTCGAAACGAACGCCGCGCCGACCTTGCCGTTCAGCGCGCCGCGCGCCCACAGACCGCCCGCCTGATCGAGAAACGCGGCCATCTGGCTGGAAATCCGGCCAAAGCGCGTGCCGGTGCCGACCACGATCGCGTCGTAGTGCTCCAGCTCCGCCACCGTTGCAACCGGCGCCGCCTGATCGAGCTTGAAATGATGGGCCTTGGCGACGTCCTCGGGCACCGTCTCGGGCACACGCTTCACGTCCACTTCGGCGCCCGCCCCGCGCGCGCCCTCGGCGATGGCATTGGCCATCGTTTCGACATGGCCATAAGCCGAATGATAAAGCACCAGAACCTTTGCCATAACTGTCATTCCCTTGTTGCGCGGAAGGACGCCGAATCGCGCTCTCCGGTCTGTCCGGAATGCCTTTACTGCGCGCCGACCTTCCGGATCAGCCGGATAAACTCGTGCATTTTGTTCGATTTTCCAGAACAAAAGTCCCGAGACCTGGCCATTTGCGCAAGCGCGCATTTTGTCCTATGGGCCGTGCCGTTGCCCCGGCCCAGTGCAGGTTTTTCACGCTTCGTGTGGAATACCCGCGCCGCCGGGGCTTTTGATTTGCCGCGCACCGCCTATCTTCGGTCCAGCGCCAGTGAAAGAATCGCCCATGTCCCGTCGCCGCCAGATCTACGAAGGCAAGGCCAAGATCCTCTACGAAGGTCCCGAGCCCGGCACGATCATCCAGTATTTCAAGGACGACGCGACCGCCTTCAACGCGCAGAAGCGCGGCACGATCAACGGCAAGGGCGTGATCAACAACCGCATCAGCGAGTATGTGTTCACCCGCCTCGCGCACATCGGCATCCCCACGCACTTCATCCGCCGCCTCAACATGCGCGAGCAGCTGGTCCGGCAGGTCGAGATCATCCCGATCGAAGTCGTCGTGCGCAACGTGGCCGCCGGCTCGATCAGCAAGCGCCTCGGCATCGAAGAGGGCGAGCCGCTGCCCCACACCCTGATCGAATACTACTACAAGGACGATGCGCTGGGCGATCCGATGATCGCCGAAGAGCATATCGCCTGCTTCGGCTGGGCGAGCAACGAGGAGATGCAGGACATCTCCAGCATGGCGATCCGCGTGAACGATTTCCTCGTCGGCCTGTTCGCCGCGATCAACATCCGCCTCGTCGATTTCAAGCTCGAGTTCGGACGCATCTGGGACGGCGACTACAGCCGCGTGATCCTCGCGGACGAGATCAGCCCCGACGGCTGCCGCCTGTGGGACATGGTCACCGGCGAAAAGCTCGACAAGGACCGCTTCCGCCGCGATCTCGGCGGTGAGGAAGAAGCCTACCAGGAAGTCGCCCGCCGCCTCGGCCTGCTCGAAAACGACGGCGGCCCCAGCGAAGTCTTCGACCTCGGCGCCCACCGCAAACTGCGCGGCAAGAAGTAAGCTTCAAGGCCAGAGCTTGACCACCTCCGCCTGTCCAGCGGTTGGTTTTCCGTCACTATCGCCCGCCGGCACGAACTTCGCGTTCTTCATCCACGCCTTGCAGGTCGCGTTGTCGAGGACTGTACTACCGCTTGAGCCGGTAACAGTGCAGCTTTGCGGCATGCCGTTCGTGTCTAGGTTCAAGATGGCCTTGACTCGCCCATTCAGCCTGAGCCGGTACCCTTCGATCGGATAGTCGATAACCGTCACCCAACGGTCCGGATCACCGATCGGTGTGGGGGCCTGGTTCGGCACGAGCCGCCCAACCTCGCACTTCCACACCGTGGCTCCTGTATTGTCGACGATGGCTATCGCCTCGAGCCTCGCGTAGACCGTGGTGGTCTTCGTGTAGACGTCATAGGGATTGTCGAGGCTCGGCTCTCCAGGTGTTTCCGACGTCTTTACGTAGGGCGGGGCCAAACGTGCGATGTAAGCGATCCTGCCACCGTACTTGATCAGAGGCGCCTTTTCGAGCGTTGCCGGGACGCTAAAGCTGCTCGACCCATACTTCGTGGAAAGGCAGCCGGGGATCGTATCATCGATTGTTAGGCTGACATCATATTCCCATTCGACCGATGCCTTCACCGTCATCGGGATGCCCATGCGGGTGCGCGACTTGTAGCTTCCGAGAGACTTGGAGTCCCGCCAGACGTTGTGCGAAGCTGAGAATGATCCGGAGAAGCGCTGGTTCTCGGTGTCGTACCGAAACTCGATATCCGGATTGTCATTTAGTGGTTCACAGATAGCGATACTGTCGCCTGCCATCACCCCGGCGAGCTTTGCAGATCTTTCCTGATACTGCTGATCGGTTTCGAATTCACCCTTCTGGCTCGTCAGCAGCCCAGCATTGAGATCTAAGACGGTGGCAAGGTACGCAAACTTGGTGCGGCGACAGGTCGCACCCAGATCCTCCCCGATCTGATAGCTGTTGCGAATCAACTGGTTAGCAAGGAGCTCGCCATTTGTAGGCTTCTTGGCTGCTGGTGCTGTCTGTCGCTTCTTGGCCGGTGCAGCTTCGCAACTTGAGTATGTCGTCAAGGCAAGCAAGGTGCCGAGAACGAGACGGATGATCGACATGTTATTCCAGTCAAATAGTTGACGCACTGCTTCACCTTTGGAGGAGCGTTGGCGGTGCCAAACTGACGCGCAACACTGAATTATGGCGACACTTCACTAAATCCCCAAACACCCCTCACTCCACCACCGGCAGCGCAATATAACTCCCATCAGCCCCGCCAACGCTCACCTTCTGCGTGGCCTTCACGTAATCTCCCGGCTTGGCGTCCAGAATAGACGGCACGAAGGTCTGCGGGTTGCGGTCGTAGAGCGGGAACCAGCTGGATTGCACCTGCACCATGATCCGGTGCCCGGGCAGGAACACGTGGTTCGCCTGCGGCAGCTCGAACACATAGCCCAGCGGCGCACCCGCCTTCAAAGGCCGCGCCTCGGCCAGCGTCTCGCGGAAGCGGCCGCGGAAGATGTCCATGCCGATGGCCAGCTGGTAGCCGCCCATCGCGCGGTCGCCCGCCACGGCATCGGGGTAGACGTCGATTAGCTTCACCACCCAGTCGCTGTCCGTCCCACTCGTCGAGGCGGTGAGGTGCACCACCGGCGCGCCCGCGATCGTCACCGCCTTGTCCAGCACCGGGCCGACAAAGGCCAGCACATCGGGCCGCCCTGAAACCGCGCGCTGGTCGCCCACCAGCCAGGTCGGCCAGGGATTGCCGTCATAGCCCTCCTGCTGGTTCGGCCGGGGATAGTAGGTGACGGGCTTGGCCGGATCGGAGACGTAGTCCACCGTCCCCGCCGCGGCTGCGGGCGCGAAGCCCAGCCCCTCGCCCGGCAGCAGGTAGAGCTTCTTTTCGGCCTTCGCAGCAGGCCAGCCGCCCAGCTTCTGCCACTGGTTGGTGCCGCTCTGGAACGCGGTCACGGTCGGCACATCCATCGGCTTGTCATAGAGATAGTGCGCCAGGAACGGCGCGAGCACGTTCATCCGCCACCACTTGCCGGTGTCCTGATCCAACTCGAGCGCGCCCAGCGTATCGGCCTTCTCGATGGCCTGCCCGTGATACCACGGCCCGATCGACAGATGCAGCAGGCCATTCTTGTCCTGCGGCTTCAACGCCTTCCACACCGCCGGCGCGCCGTAGATATCTTCCTGATCCCACAGCGAGTGGACGAGCAGCGTCGGCACCTTGAGCGGCGCCTTGGCCAGCACCTTGTCCATCGCCTGTTCCTGCCAGAAGCCATCCCAGGCCTGGTGCGCCTTCAGCTTTTGCCAGAACCCGATCTGGTCGAGGCCTTGCGCGGTTGCCAGGGCTCCGGCCGAGCCATACTTCATGTAGTGGGCATAGGCGTCGGCCTCGGCGACCTCATACTTGTTCTCATTGCCCCGCGTCGCCACCTGCTCCCAGATGTAGCTGATGCCGATCTGGCGGAATGCGCCGTTGTGGAACCAGTCGTCCCCGCGCCAGCCATCGACCATCGGGTTCATCGGCACCGCCACCTTCAGCGCCGGATGCGGGTTCACCAGCGCGGCGAGCGCGGTAAAGCCGTCATAGCTGATGCCGATGATGCCCACGCGCCCATTGCTTTCGGGCACGTTCTTCACCAGCCAGTCGATGGTGTCATAGGTGTCCGTCGCGTGGTCGGTCTTCGTCGGGTTCAGGGACGTGCCCACGAAGGGCCGGTTCATCACATAGGTGCCCTCGGAGCCGTGCTTGCCCCGCACGTCCTGCACCACGCGGATATAGCCGCCCGCGGTCACCACGTCGGGTGCATGGTCATAGCCATCGAGCGCCACCGCCATGATCGGCGAGCCGTGCTGGCTGGTCATTTCCTCGGCGTTGTAGGGCGTGCGCGTCAGCAGCATGGCAGGCTTCTGGGCGGCCCCATTCGCGCCCTTTGGGATCATGATCACGGTGTGCAGTTTCACCCCGTCGCGCATCGGGATATCGACCGCGCGCCGTTCGTAGTCGCGCGCTGCCACCGGCTGCACGATGGCGGCCGGCCGCTCGTCATAGACCGGTCCCTTGGCGGGCGCGGCGATCGCCGTCCCGGCACTCGCCAGCAGAAGTCCCAGCAGCAGCCCCGCGCGCAGTGTCATGATCATGCCCCTCCCAATCGAAAGGAGGAGCTTATCAGCAGCCGCCGCGCTGCCAAGCCCCGCGTCAGATCATCAGCGCTGTTTCCAGCCCGTAGATCTGCTGGTTGAACGAGATATCGGTGATCAGGATGAGGTCGCTCGCGGCCAGCGCCGTGCCCGGGGAGAAGGTCGCCAGCAGCTGCTTCGCCTGCGGGCCATTGCCATCATAATCGACCCACAGGTTGCCGCTGTTCTGGTCATAGATGGCAATGTCGTTGGCATCGCGCGCGCTGGTGCCATAGACGAAGCCCTCCGCCAGCAGATAGCCCGAGACATACGGGTTCACCACAAGCAGCGTGTCGGTGCCCGATACGAAGTCGGTGATCCGGTCGAGCCCTTCGGAGGTCGCGGTGCCGATCACGAACTGATCCGCGCCCGCTCCGCCGGTCAGGGTATCGGAGCCGGGGCCGCCGTAGAGGAAATCGTTGCCCGCCCCGCCGATCAGCGTATCGCTGCCGCCTTGTCCGAACAGGTTGTCGGCTCCGTCGCCCCCATCGATGACGTTGTTCCCGGAATTGCCGCCCAGGAGGTTGTCGGTCGCGCCGCCGGTGATCGCAAGCGCGGCACCGCCCTTGAGAACGCCGATCTCCACGTCGGCGCCCAGCGTCACGTTGACCGAGGCGATCACCTTGTCGGTGCCGCCGTTCGGTGCCTCGACAATCTTCGCGCCGGGCCCGTCGATCAGGTATGTATCGTTGCCGAGGCCGCCGATCAGGATATCGGTGCCGCCGCCACCCGCCAGCACGTTATCGCCGTCATTGCCGGTGATCGTGTTGTCGCCCGCATTGCCCGTCGCGTTGATCGCGGCGCTGCCGGTCAGCGTCAGGTTCTCGAGATTGGTGCCCAGCGTCCAGGTGACCGCGGACAGCACCGTATCGGTGCCCTCGCCGGCGTTCTCGATGATCTTGTCGCCGGCATTGTCGACCACATAGGTATCGCTGCCCTTGCCGCCCGCCAGCGTGTCCGCCCCCGCGCCGCCGTCCAGCTGGTCGCCGAAGGCCGTGCCGGTGAGCGCGTTCGCGCCGGCATTGCCGACCAGCCAGATCTTGTGGTCCAGCGCCGCAGCATCGATCCCCACCGCGCCCGTGCCGCTCGTATCGGCAGAGAGCGCGGTGCCGGTGCCCGCCACGATCCGGTCGATCCCGATGTCCCCGGCAAATGCCTTGTACGTGCCCGTCTGCGCGGCAAAGCGGATCTCGTCGACGCCGCTGGTGCCGCTGTCGTGGATTTCGGCCTGCGTCTCCTCGCCCACCGCGCCGACGATATAGACATCGCCGCCAGCCCCGCCGTCGAGCGTGTCCTGCCCCTTGCCGCCGGTCAGCACATCGTTGCCACCCAGCCCCAGCAGCACGTTCGCCCCGTCGTTGCCGGTGATCACGTTGCCGCGCGCGCTGCCTGTGCCGCGCAGCGCTGCAGATCCGGTCAGCGTGAGGTTCTCGATCGCCGAAGTCAGCGTCCAGTCGACTGCTGCGCGGACCGTGTCTGCCCCCCCGCTCGACGATTCCACGATGATGTCGAGCGTGTCGTCGATGATGTAGGTGTCATCGCCAGCGCCGCCGACCAGCCGGTCCGTGCCCGCACCGCCATAGAGCGTGTCGTTGCCCGCAGCGCCCACCAGATAGTCGTTGCCGCCGCCGCCGTTGATCACGTTGTCTGCGGCATTTCCGGTGATCTTGTCGCCAAAGGCCGAACCATTCACGATCTCGACATTGGCAAGCTGCCCGACCCCGCCGATGGTGCCGCCGCCAAAGGCATCGACCATCTGCACGGTGACCTTGGCGCTGGATGTGCCGTAGTCGGCCGTATCCGTGCCATCGCCGCCATCGAAGAACCCGGCCGCGTTGCCGCCGTTCAGCCGGTCATCTCCCGCTCCGCCCAGCACGGTCAGCGCAAGGCCATGGGAGGTGATCACATCATTCCCGCCGCCAGCATCCAGCGTCTGCGGGAGGCCGCTTGCCTGAATATCAATCGTGTCGGCAAAATCGGTCAGGCCAAGATACTGCAGCACCTCGACATTCCTGATCACGCCGCCACCAAACACCGCCGCGCCTGCCGTCAGCATACCCTCGGTCGATAGCGTCACGCCCGCGCCCGCGCCCGCCAGCGAAAGCCGCAGTGTGTCGGTGCCGTCACCGCCGTCGACATCATCTCCGATGCCCGCCGCGATCAGATCGTTGCCGCCGCCCGCCGAAACGGTGTCCTTCTCGCTTCCGGTATCGTCGTAGATCGGCTGCTGGATCACGGCAGGCGCATCGCCGGTGGCCAGCGTATCATCGCCGGCGTCGCCGATCAGCGTATCGCGGCCCGCACCGCCATAGGCGGCCATTGGCCCACCCTCGACAGCGGTGATCGTGTCGTTGCCCTCTTCGCCGAACATGAAGCCGCGGTAGCTTGAAGCGTGGGCGAATATCTTGTCATCTCCGGTGCCGCCGTGGGTTTCGGACGTCGCCTGGATCGTGTCGTTGCCGGCATCGCCATAGACCCTGGCGCCGTTGTTGATCACCGCATTGATCGTGTCGTTGCCCGCACCGCCATGGAGCACCGGCGAATAGGCGGAAGAACCGACGTCGATCACATCGTCGCCATCGCCGCCATCGATCGATTGCGTGTAGTAACCGCCGATCAGGTGATCGTTGCCGCCCATGCCGAGCACGGTGCTGGATTCGGAATAGCCGGTAGAGCGATCGTTCGCGTTGATCGTGTCATCGAAATTGCTGCCCTGTACCCAGGTCAGGTTCTGGATGTTCTGGATCGTCCCGCCACCGACCTTGATCACCGCCTGACTGAAATCGACCGTCACCCCCGATGATGCGCCCATGAAGCTGATCGAGAGGTAATTGCCATAGGCTTCGTAGGACCCGCCATCCACGTTGTCGCCATAGCCGGCATAGAGGTGATCGTTGCCGTCGCCGCCGATCAGCGTGTCGCGCTCTGCTGTGGTATCGATCGAGATCGCGCGCCCGGAATAGACCCCGAAATTGGGCGCCCGGTCACCCGAAGCGATATAGTCGTCCCCTGCGCCGCCATTCAGCGTATCCGCGCCCGCACCCCCGCTGATCGTGTCGCCATCGGCTGTGCCGGTGAAGGTGTCCTTGCCAGTGGTGCCGCTGAAATCTGCCATTGTGCCTCCGCGCCGCGCACCGGTGTGTCCGGTGCCGGTCAGGCCCCCGAGCTGGGTGTGACGATCTGGTCCGGATCTGGCAATCGTTAAAAAGGACCGTATCGGTCTTCGCCGCGGTGCGGCGGCCTCCAAGTGTCATTGCGCATTAAGGCGCCAGCGGCCAAACACCGCAGCCGATGATTCCCCGCGCCCTTGCCCGCATCGCCCTGCTCCTGCTCGCCGCGTTTGCGCTTTCTCCGCTCCCGCTCGCGGCCAAGGCAGCCCCGTCCCCCGCCCCCGCCGATCCGGTGTGGTCGTTCGAACGCAGTGATCTGCCGCTCGATCCCGCCTTCCGCTTCGGCAGCCTGCCCAATGGCATGCGCTACATGGTCCGCCGCAACACCACGCCCAAAGGCACCGGCGAAGTGCGGCTCCAGATCGACGCCGGGTCGCTCGACGAGGGCGATGGGGAGCGCGGCTTTGCCCATTTCGTCGAACACATGGCCTTCAATGGCTCGAAGCGCGTGCCCGAGGGCGAGATGGTCAAGCTGCTCGAACGCGACGGTCTCGCCTTCGGCGCAGATACCAACGCGCAGACCAGCTTCGAACACACGCTCTACATGCTCAGCCTCCCGCGCAACGATCCGGCGCTGCTCGATACCGCGCTGATGCTGATGCGCGAGACGGCGAGCGAGCTCTCCTTCGATCCCGCCGCCGTGGAGCGCGAGCGCGGCGTCGTCCTCTCCGAACTGCGCGACGGGCAGGGCTATTCGCTCGACAACGCGAAGGACCAGATGGCCTTCCTCTACCCGGCCGCGCATTATCCCGACCGGCTGCCCATCGGCACCGTGGATTCGCTCAGGAACGCCAGCGCCGCCGCGCTCAAGGCGTTCTGGGCGCAGCACTATGTGCCGGCGCGGACCACGCTGATCGTCGTCGGCGATTTCGATGTCGATGCGGTCGAAGCCGCGATCCGCGCCCGCTTTGCCGATTGGCCCGCCCGCGCGCCGGTGCCGCGCCCGGATCAGGGCCGTGTCCTCCCCGATCAGCAGGGCACGGCGCATGTCCACCTCGATCCCGCCTTGTCCGAACGCGTCACCATCTCGCGCCACGGCGACTGGAAGGACGAGCCGGACACCGCAGAACAGCGCCGCATCAGCCTCCTGCGCCAGATCGGCTACGGCGCGGTCAACCGCCGCCTACTGCGCCTCAGCCGAATCGTCCCGCCGCCGTTTCGCGGTGCCGGGCTCGGCACCAGCCCGGTGTTCCACATCGGGCGCACCACCAATCTCGTCGTCGATACCGCAGACAAGGGCTGGCGCGCGGGCCTCATCGCCGCCGCGCAGGTCTACCGCGAGGTGCTGAAGTCCGGCTTCACCGAGGCCGAGATCGCCGAGCAGGTCGCCAACACCCGCACCAGCATCGAAAACGCTGCCGCCTCCGCCGATACGCGCAGCAACGAGACGCTGGTCGGCATTGCGCTCCTGTTCCTGCGCGATGAAAAGGTGCCGACCACGCCCGCCTCTGTGCTCGAGCGTTTCAACCGCAACGCCGCCAGCATCACGCCCGCCGCCGTGCTCGCCGCGCTCCGGGCCGATGCCATGGCACTCGAAAACCCGCTGATCCGCTTTCAAGGCCGCTCTGCCCCCGCCGGCGGGGAAGCCGCCCTGCGCGCCGCGTGGGACGAGGCGATGCGCGCGCCCACCCGCATCACCGTGCGCCCGCCCAGCGGCACGTTTGCCTATGCCGATTTCGGCCCCCCGGGCGCGGTCGCCAGCGATACCACCCGCGCCGACCTCGGCATCCGCCTGATCCGCTTCGCCAACGGCGTGCGCCTCAATCTCAAGCACACCGATCTCGAGAAGGAGCGCGTGGTCGTGCGCCTCGCCATCGATGGCGGCGAGATGCTGGATACGCGCGAAAACCCGCTCGGCACCGAGATGACCTCCATGCTCCCCAACGGCGGCCTCGCGAAGCACAGCCAGGACGACCTGCAGACCTTGCTCGCCGGCCGCTCGGTCGGCGCCACCATCGCCGCTGCGGGGGACACTTTCGCGCTGGGCGCGGGCACCACGCGCCGCGATCTCGAGATCCAAATCCAGCTGCTCACCGCGCTGGTCACCGATCCCGGCTGGCGGCCGTCTGCCGACGTCATTTACCACCAGTCGATGACCAACTTCTTTGCGCGGCGCGATGCCACACCCGCCGCCGCGCTCGCCAACACGCTCCCCGGCATTCTTGCCGAGGGCGATCCGCGCTTCACCATCCAGCCGCCCGAGGCCTATCAGGCACTCACCATGGCCGGACTCAAGGCAGCCATCGGCGATCGCCTCGCGCACGGGGCGATGGAGCTCACCATCGTCGGCGATGTCGATCCCGATGCCGCCATCGCCATGGTCGCGCGCACGCTCGGCGCGCTCCCCCCGCGCGAGGACGCGTTCCGACCCTATGAGGACGCCCGCCAGCGCAGCTTCACCGCCCGGCGCGGCCTCACCGTGATCCGCCACAAGGGCGAGGCGAACCAGGCCGTGGTCCGCTATGTCTGGCCCACCACCGACGACCGCGACGCGCAGACCACCCTCGCCTTCGAACTCCTTCAGGAAGTCGTCGGCATCGAAGTGCTCGACACCGTGCGCGAGGCGCTCGGCAAGGCCTATTCCCCCGGCGCCGCGGCCTCGCTTAGCCGGGTCTGGCGCGGCTGGGGCACCTTCAGCGTCACCGCCTCGGTCGATCTCGCCGACGTGGCCGCCACCCGCGCCGCGATCGAGGACACCATTGCAGGGCTCGCCGCCCGCCCCGTCGATCCCGATGTCATCGCCCGCGCCCGCGCCCCCATGCGCGAACGGCTCGACAACCTGCTCAAGACCAACGGCGGCTGGCTCGCGCTGGCCGAACGCGCACAATCGCAGCCCGATCGCATCGAGCGCTTCCTCAAGGCCCGGACGCGGCTCGACGCGCTGACCGGCGCCGATCTCCAGACCCTCGCAAGGCGCTATCTCACCCCCGATCAGGCTGTCGTCGCGCTCGTCCTGCCCGAAGGCGCGCCCGCCCCGGCCCGTTAGGGCGCTATCGGCCAGCCCCGCCCCGGCATACCCTCGCGGCGTATTCGCTAGGGGCCATCCGCTTTGCGGCAATCGTCGCCGAGCCGGACCCGGCCCCCATCTTCACGCTGCGCAACTTCGGCACGATCACCGGCAAAACCGGCGTCACCACTGGCAACGGCCTTGCCCGGATTACCAACGAAGGCCTCATCGTCACGACCGACCAGTTCGCCATCCAGACCGGCGATCTGGCTGACACCGTGCTCAATCTTGGCCGCATCCGGGGCGATGTGGCGCTCGGCGGCGGGAACGACACCTTCACCAATGAAAGCACGATCACCGGCGATGTCGATCTGGGCGCGAACGAAGATGCCTTCCGCAACAGCGGCACCATTCGCGGCACGGTGCTGGGCGGAGAAGGCAATGACCGGTTCGATCACGAGGCCGGGACAATCTCCGCCATCGATTTAGGCGACGGCCTCAACAGCATGGTCAATTCCGCACGGATTACAGGTACGGTGACCGGGGGGATTGGCGACGACACTCTGGTCAACGATGGCGGCCGCATCGGCAGCATCGCGCTCGGCGATGGCAACAACACCCTCATCAATCTCGGCCGCATCGATACCTCTGTCACCATGGGTTCGGGCGCGGATGTCTTCAACAATTCCGGCGCAACCGGCCGCGCTGCGCTCAATGTGGCGATGGGCGACGGTGCCGACCTTTTCGTGCCGGGTGCGGTGATCGAAACGGCCGTCGGCGGTGAAGGGATCGATACGCTGGATTTCAGAGCAACCAGCGGCATCGTCATGGCGCTGGATGGAAGCCGGGCCAACAGCGGCGTTGCCAAGGGCGATGTCTACGCCGGCTTCGAACGGATTTTGGGCTCACTGACGGGGGCCAACACGCTGATCGGCGATTCATCCGGCAACCAACTCACAGGCGGCGATCTGGCGGACACTCTCCACGGCAAGGACGGCGCCGACACTCTGAACAGCGGCGCTGGCGACGACACGATCAGCGGCGGCGACGGCATCGACACCATCAGCGGTGACATCGGCAACGACATCCTGAACGGCGATGGCGGCGATGGCAATGACAGCCTTACCGGCAGCTTCGGCAATGACATGCTGAACGGTGATGTCGGGGACGACACGCTGGACGGCAGTAACGGCAACGATACGCTGAGCGGCGGGGCGGGGCTCGACATCCTGGTCGGGGGGCTCGGTGACGACACCATGACCGGCGGTACGGGGGCGGATATCTTCCGCTTCTCCGTAGCGCAGGGGATCAAGGATATGATCACCGATTTCAGCCGCACGCAGGGGGACAAGATCGACCTTTCCGCGATCGACGCCAACACGGTGCTGGCCGGCGATCAGGCCTTCACCTTCATCAACAAGCAGCTGTTCCACGGTGTGGCAGGCGAATTGCGTTTCACCACTGCCAGCGGAGTGACCGCGATCAGCGGCGACACCGATGGCGATGGCGTAGCCGATTTCACCATCAACCTGCTCAACTTTGCAACGCCGGTCGCCGCGGACTTCGTGCTGTAGAGTGTCAGCATGCGGGCCTGTCCTACACGGCCCGCTTCTGCGAAGGGGTAGCGGGTGCAGCGCCATCCGCTACCCTTTGCCGTTTCCGGCCCATCGCTTCCGGTTTTCCCCGCAAATCCGCAGCGGGAGATTTCTTCTCTGGACCGTGTCAACTGTGTCAACTTGCGCCTGAACTTGCTCTGGCCGCCGCATCGGGGCATAGGCGCAGCCGAGTCTCACAGCCTCTCCGCGAAAGGCCTCCTGCATGAAGATCCGCGTCCACGTCAGCCTCAAGAACGGGGTGCTCGATCCGCAGGGCCGCGCCATTCATCACGCGCTTGAAGGCCTCGGCTTCGATGGCATCAACGATGTGCGCGCGGGCCGCCTGATCGAGATGGACGTGGCCGACGGCACGACCGATGCCGCGCTTGAAGACATGTGCCGCAAGCTCCTCGCCAACCAGGTGATCGAGAACTTCCGCATCGAAAAGGTCGCCTGAAGCCATGGCTTTCACCGCCGCCGTCATCACCTTCCCCGGCTCCAACTGCGACCGTGACATGGCGGTGGCGATCGAACGGATCACCGGCGGCACGGTCCACCGCGTGTGGCACGGCGATGCCGAGCTGCCCTCCGGCCTCGATTTCATCGCACTGCCCGGCGGCTTTTCCTATGGCGACTATCTGCGCTCGGGCGCCATGGCGGCGCGCTCGCCGATCATGCAGGCGGTCGTCGCCGAAGCGGGCCGGGGCACTGCCGTGCTCGGTGTGTGCAACGGCTTCCAGGTTCTCACCGAAGCCGGCCTGCTCCCCGGCGCGCTGATGCGCAACGCCGGCATCCGCTTCGTCTGCCGCGATGTGCCGCTCGTTGTGGAAAACAACCAGTCGCTGTTCACCGCACGCTACTCTGCCGGCCAGCGCATCACGATCCCCGTCGCGCACCACGATGGCAACTACTTCGCAGATAGCGAGACGCTGGACCGCCTCGAGGGCGAAGGCCGCGTCGCCTTCCGCTACGCCGATGCCGTCAACGGCTCGCAGCGCGATATCGCGGGTGTGCTTAACGCTGCGGGCAACGTGCTCGGCATGATGCCGCACCCCGAACGCATGATCGAGCCCGCCCACGGCGGCAGCGATGGCCGCGCCCTGTTTGAAAGCGTGCTGGCGGGTCTTGGCGTAGCGGCCTGATCTCAGGCCTGCTGGCGCCGCCACGCGATGGTGTCGAACAGCGCCGTCGCATCGTGCGCGGTCATCGGTCGGCCGAAGTAGTAGCCCTGGATCTTCTTGCAGCCGAGGCGACGGATCACCGCCAGCTCTTCCTCGGTCTCGACGCCTTCCGCCGTGGTCGACATCTCTAGGCTGTCGGCCATCGCCACAACGGCGCGCACGATCGCCAGGCTCTCCGGGTTATCGCGCGCCGCACCCTGCACGAAGCTGCGGTCCACCTTGATCGTCGAGAACCGCAGTTTCCTGAGGTACCCCAGCGAGGAATAGCCCGTACCGAAGTCGTCGAGCGCGACGCCGCAGCCCAGCGACATGATCCGCTCCAGCGTCTGCTGCGCCGCCGTGCCGTCGCGCACGAAGATGCTTTCGGTCACCTCGATCTCGAGCCGGTGGGGCGGCAGCCCGCTGGCCGCGAGCGCCGAGACCACCACTTCGGCAAAGCTCGGATCCAGCAGTTGCTCGCCTGAAACGTTGACCGCGACCTTGATCGGGGCAGGCCAGTTCATCGCCTGGAAGCACGCCGTGCGCAGCACCCACTCGCCGATCGGCACGATCAGGCGGGTGTCCTCCGCGAGCGGGATGAACTTGGCCGGGCTCACCGGCCCATGGTCCGCCGAATGCCAGCGCAAGAGCGCCTCGAAGCTCAGCGGCGCTTCGGTGATCGCATCGACCACCGGCTGGTAGGCCAGTGCGAACTCGCCGCGTTCCAGTGCATGGCGCAGCGAGAATTCCAGCTTGCGCCGCTCCTCGGCATGGGCATGCAGCGCCGGCTCGTAGTCGAAATGCAGCCCGCCGCCTTCGTCCTTGGCGCGGTAGAGTGCGAGGTCGGCATTGCGCATCAGCGTTTCCACCGTCGCCCCGTCGCGCGGCCCGATCGCGGAACCGACGCTGGCACCGACATAAAGCGTGTGATGGTCAATCTCGTAGGGCTGAGAGAGCGCGGTGATAACCGCCGCAGCCACTTCGCGGATCCGCGTGCCGTCCCCGGCATCGCGCACGACAATGGCGAACTCGTCGCCGCCCAGGCGCCCGCACAGCTCGTTTTCGCTCATCAGCGATTTCAGCCGGCCCGAAACCTTGGCAAGCAACTGGTCGCCGACGAGGTGCCCCAGCGTATCGTTGACCGCCTTGAACCGATCGAGGTCGATCATCATGAAACCGCAGCGCATCCGCCAGCGATCCGCCTCGCGCATCGCCTCGCCCAGCGTCTCGGTCAGCATCAGGCGGTTGGGCAGGCCGGTGAGCGTATCGTAGCGGGCCAGGTAGGCGATCTTGTCGGCGCTCTCGCGCTGCTCGGTCACGTCCGAACCCACGCCGCGGAAGCCGATGAAATTGCCGTTGTCGTCAAAGCGCGGCGAAGCGGAAAGCTCCCACCAGCGGTTGTTGCCGTGCAGCGTCACGTGGACGAGGAGGTTCGAGAAGCTCTCGCGCCGCTTGAGCCGCTCGGCAAGGTCATGGAGCGAGGAATGGAAGTGGCCATTTTCCCAGCTCGTTCCGGCAATCAGCTGGATCAGCGGCTTGCCATCGATATCCTCGGGGTCTTCGCCAAGGGCAAAGGCAAACCGGGGGGACGCCGCCCGCACACGCCGGGTTGCGTCGGTCTGCCACAGCCAGTCCGCCTCGCCCTCCTCGAACTCGCGCAGCAGCAGCGAGACGACCTCGCTCTTTTCCGCCATCCCCGCCTCGGCGACCTTGCCGGCAAGGAACATCCGTGCGGCCTCAAGGCTGCCGACCCACAGGAAGATCACGAAAGTGACCGCCGCAGCCGCCGCCGTCACTTTGCCGAAAAACAGGAACACCACGACACTCGCCGCGCCGAGGATCGCGTTGAACAGCACCGCACCCAGCGGCACGGCAGCGAAGGCCAGCGCAGTGCCGGCCATCAGCATCGCCATGATCGTCCAGACCAGCAGCCGTTGCTCGGGCGAGGCAAACGGCGACATCACGAGGATCGGCAGCACCCAGACGATCGCCGCTGCCACCGTGCAGGTGGTGTGGCGGTAGGTTTCCTGCCGCGTCATCCGGCGGCGGTCGGCATCTTCCAGCGTGTGGTCGAAGTTGGCGCCCCACGCCAGCACCGCGGCCAGCACTGTGGCCCAGCCGAACAGAATGGCAAGATGGACCGCCCCCCACAGCGCCTGCACGACGAGTATCGCAGCCAGGCCATGGGCGGTGAGCCGCGGCCGGGTCAGGCGGGCAAGGCCGGAATATTGCAGGCCGCGCAGTCGGACCCAATCGCCTTCAGCCGAATCACTGAGGCCCAGCACAGCCATCGCCGGCAGGTCCCGCGGCAGCGCGGGCAAACTTTGGTCAGTCGTTCGGGTCACACCCTACGGCTTAGTGAAGAAACCTTGCGCAAAGGTAAGCGCTTGGAAATTTCCGCCCCGGAAAACACGTATTTTCCACTCCCACAAGATACTGATAAAAATAGCCAAATTGGCCCTATCAAGGACCTGTTTACCAAGTTGTTCCCGCGCTTGCCCTGCGGCCGTTGATCTGCTCCTCTAACGCTGCGCCGCGCACCGTGCTAGCGCAGCGAAAAGCCCTGCAAAGCGAGTTCAAGACTGACCATGAGCGCCCCTCTTCTGATCCTCGATGGCGGCACCGGCCGCGAACTCGCTCGCAGCGGTGCCCCTTTTCGCCAGCCCGAATGGTCGGCGCTTGCCCTGATCGAGGGGCCGCAATTCGTCAGCGCCGTTCACCGCGCCTATGTCGAGGCTGGGGCCGACGTGATCACCACCAATTCCTACGCCGTTGTCCCCTTCCATATCGGTGAGGCGCGCTTTGCCGATCAGGGCGGCGCGCTGGCCGCGCTTGCGGGCCGCCTCGCGCGCGAAGTGGCCGATGCGGCCCACGCAGCCTCGGGCCGCACGGTCCACGTCGCCGGCTCGCTCCCTCCGGTCTGCGGCTCCTACCGCCCGGACCTCGTCGATCTGGACCGCGCGCGCCCGGTGCTCGAAGTCCTCGTCGGCGCGCTTGCGCCCAGCGTGGATCACTGGCTTGCCGAAACCCTGTCCTCGCTGGCCGAGGCGCGCCTCGCCGCTGCGCTCACCGCGCCCACGGGCAAGCCGCTGTGGCTCTCCTTCACCCTGGAGGACGAACAGCCGACGGCAGAACCGGCCCTCCGCTCGGGCGAAAGCGTGGCCGAAGCGGTCCGGCTCGCGCACGAACTCGGTGCCGCGGCGCTGCTGTTCAATTGTAGCCAGCCTGAAGTGATGGAGGCCGCCGTCCGCGCGGCCGGGGCCGAACTGGGACCGGGCAGCGCGATCCGCATTGGCGTCTACGCCAATGCCTTCCCGCCCATGGCCGCCGATGCCGAAGCCAACTCCGCACTCTGCCCGATCCGCGAAGACCTGACGCCCGAAGGCTATGGCCGCTTCGCCGCCGCGTGGCACGGTGCAGGAGCCTCGATCCTCGGCGGGTGCTGCGGGATCGGGCCGGAGCATATCGCGGCGCTGCGCGAAGAAGCCTTGCATGCCTGAAGTCGGGGGCCGCGCCCAGCCTGCCACCACCAAACCGCCGGGCTGGCCCGACGAGGTGGCGCTGGGCGCGCTTCCGCCGGGCGAGAAGCTGATCGTCCACGCCCGCCATCTCGGCACCCGGATCGATACGCGCGGGCTCGCCGGCGATATCGTGCTGCGCGAACTGGCCGCCGCCGCCGGCCTCACGTTCGCCTTCCGCTACGGGGTCGCGGTCACCTTCTGCACCGCGGCGGAACGCATCCCTGCGCTCGACATCGCGCTGCGCGCCCATGTGCAGGAACCGGCCGAACATCAGGAAATCGAAACCGCCAGCGTGCTGCTGACAGGCGGCGGTAAGGAGCGCGTCGACGATGACGGGGTGATCCACCTCGCCGACGAGGCGGAGCCACGCCTGCTCCTCGTCGCCACCGTGCTGGCGCATTCGGTCATGCTCTCGCGTGACGAATTGCTCGTCTCCGAGGTGTTCGACACCAGCGTCCCCCTCGTCGCCGATCTCCAGATCAACGGCAAGGCGCGGCTCTCGATCCCCGAAGTGATGCGCATGGTCGGCGGCGTGCTGGCAGCGCGCCACCGCGTGATGGGCACCGCGCAGGCCGGCGAGCGGCCCGACCTCCTGTGGGACCACCCCGATCTTGACCGGCTCTACACCCGGCTCGAGGCCGAATACGAACTCGGCGAACGCGCCGAAGTGCTTGAGCGCAAGTTCGGCGCGCTGGGCGATTTCACCGAAGTCCTCCTCGATATCGCGCAGGACAAGCGCGCCGTCCGCCTCGAAGTCGCCATCATCGCGCTGATCGCGGTCGAACTGCTGCTCTCGATCGGCAAGGCCGTGATGGGATAAGGCTTTTCAGCATTTCGGGGCCCTCGCCGATCGGCGGCGCGAAACAAGGCTAGGTTCATCTGGCCTGCCGCATGAGAGCCTCGTCGCGGACCGCCATAGGGCGCTTGCGCGGATCACCCGATCACCGGGGCACCACAAAGAGTATCACCATGAAACGATCCATGCTGTCGGCAGGCATCTGCCTGACCATCGCCGGCGCTGGCCTGGCGACCGAGGCGCAGGCGCGCCACTATCGCCATCACAGCCACCAGTCTTCACAGTATCGCGATGCGCGCAGCGACCATGGCAATTGCCTGCGGTTCAACAAGACCACCGGCACCGTGGCCGGCGCGGTGGGTGGCGGTCTGCTGGGCAGGGCGATTTTCGGCGGCGCCGGCGGCACGCTGGGCGGCGCTGCGGTGGGCGGCATCGCCGGGCATGAACTGGCCAACAATCGCCGCAAGCGCTGCTGATCGCGGTTGAGCGCCGGTGCCGGGATGGCGCCGGTTGATCGCGCCGGTTCGATCAAGAGCGAACCGGCGCCGTCGTCCCCCGGGCGGGGATCACCCGCAGGCCCGCACCAGATACGTTACCGTCTTCCCGCGCCCTTCGAGCACCGCGCGGCCCACTTCGGCAAAGCCCAGCGCCTGGTGGAAGGCCTCGGAGGCCGGATTGGGCGGCTCGGCATTGACCTCGCAGGCAACCACGGTGTGCCTCGCCGCTGCGGCGGCCTCGAACAGCGCGGTGTAGAACCGCCGCCCCCAGCCCTTCTGCCGCTGCGCCGGGGCCACGATCACCCGGTCGATATAGACGAAGCGCGGATAGCGCGCGCGGAACCACTGGAAGTTGGGGCTTGCATAGTCCGCGTCCTGATCCACCGCGAGGAGGAAGGCCTCCGACCCGCCTGCCGCGCAGGTGCCGAGGTAGAACGCCTGATCGATCAGCGCCTGCATCCCCGCCAGATCGAGCGAAGAGGTCTCCAGCACATGCGCCAGGTTGAGCGCCAGCATGGCTCGCGCATCTGGCAAGCTCACTCCACCGTCACCGATTTCGCCAGATTGCGCGGCTGGTCCACGTCCGTGCCCTTGGCCACGGCCACGTGATAGGCAAGGAGCTGCACCGGCACGGCATAGACGAGCGGCGCGATCAGCGGGTGGACCTTGGGCATTTCGATGGTGGCGAGGCACCCCTCGCCCGCTTCCTCGATCCCCGCCGCGTCCGAGATCAGCACGACCTTGCCGCCGCGCGCCCGCACTTCCTGCATGTTGCTGACGGTCTTCTCGAACAGCGGCCCCGAAGGCGCGAGCACGATCACCGGCACCGCCTCGTCGATCAGCGCGATGGGGCCGTGCTTCATTTCGCCCGAGGCATAGCCCTCGGCATGGATGTAGCTGATTTCCTTCAGCTTCAGCGCGCCTTCCAGCGCCAGCGGATAGTCGGGCCCGCGCCCCAGATAGAGCACGTCGCGCGCCGGCGCGATAAGGTGCGCCATGGCCGCGATTTCCTCGTCATGGCTAAGCGCGGCGTTCAAGGCAGCCGGCGTCTCGGCCAGCTGGTTGACGATATCGGCCTCTTCCTCGCGATTGAGACGCCCGCGCTTGACGGCCAGATGCGCGGCAAGCGCCGCCAGCACGGCCAGCTGGCAGGTAAATGCCTTGGTCGAGGCGACGCCGATTTCCGGCCCGGCGTGGGTGGGCAGCAGCAGGTCCGCCTCGCGCGCCATCGAGCTGGTCGGCACGTTGACGACGACCGCGATGGTCTGCCCCGCCGCCTTGCAGTGGCGCAGCGCGGCCAGCGTGTCCGCCGTCTCGCCGCTCTGCGAGATGAACAGCGCAAGGCCGCCCGGCTCGAGCACGGGATCGCGATAGCGGAACTCGCTCGCCACATCGATGTCGACGGGCAGGCGCGCGAACTGTTCGAACCAGTACTTGGCGACCATGCCCGCATAGAAGCTGGTGCCGCAGGCGACGATGGTGACGCGGCTGATGCTGGAAAGGTCGAAATCGATCTGCGGCAGCGCCACGGTCTGGTCGATCCGGCGCAGATAGCTGCGCAAGGTCTGCGCCACCACGGTCGGCTGCTCGAAGATTTCCTTCTGCATGAAGTGGCGGAACTCGCCCTTCTCGATCGCCGCCGCCGTCGCGCCCGAGGCGACGATGGGCCGCGTGACGGGCTGGTTGTTCACGTCGAAGATCGCCGCGCCCTCGCGCGTGATCACCACCCAATCACCTTCCTCGAGGTAGGTGATCCGCTGCGTCAGCGGCGCCAGCGCCAGCGCGTCCGAGCCGAGGTAGGTCTCGCCCTCGCCATAGCCCACCACCAGCGGCGAGCCGAGCCGCGCGCCGATCAGCATGTCGTCGTGCTGGCGGAAGGCAATGGCTAGCGCAAACGCGCCGCGCAGCGTGGGCAGCACGGCCTTTACCGCATCCTGCGGGCTGAGGCCGGCCTCGACCTGTTCGGACACGAGATGCGCGACGACTTCGGTGTCGGTCTCGCTCTCGAAGGTGCGGCCCCGTGCGATCAGGGCATCGCGCAGCGGCTTGAAGTTTTCGATGATGCCGTTGTGGACGAGCGCCACTTCTTCCGTCGCATGCGGGTGCGCGTTGCTGGTGGTCGGCGCGCCGTGCGTGGCCCAGCGGGTGTGGGCGATGCCGATCAGCCCTTCGGCGGGATGGCGCACCAGTTCGAGCACGAGGTTATTGAGCTTGCCCTCCGCGCGCCGCCGCACCAGCTGACCATCCGCCACGAGGCAGATGCCCGCGCTGTCATAGCCGCGGTATTCCATGCGGCGCAGGCCATCGACCAGCCTGTCCGCCACCTGTTCCTTGCCGACAATTCCGATGATTCCGCACATGGGAGGCTGGGCTTTCTCTTAGAGAGTATAGGGGACGCGGATGCCCGGCATTTCGGCCGGAAAATCGCGGGTATTGCGGGTTACCAGGATCGCCCCGTTGATCTGCGCGGTCGCCAGGATCAGCGCATCGAGCAGCTTCATGCGGGTGCGGTGCCGGATATCCGCCGCCGCCTGCGCAATACGCCCGTCCACCTCGACGATTTCGAACGGGGCGATTAATTCGCGGACATGATCGCGGGTCTCGAGCGGCTCGCCCGCGAGGACTTCGGTCCAGGCGATGCGGCTGATGCGGTGGCGGTTGTAGCGCGCAAGCTCGGCGCGCGCCGGGGCCTTCCGGTTGAGCCAGTCGATGACGATATTGGTATCGAAGAAGGGGTCGGACATCAGGCCGCGGACGCCAGGGTCAGATGTCGTCGTAGGGGCGGCGATCCTCGCGGATGGCCTGCTGGTATTCCACCCCGTCGCCGATATCGGTGCGATCCTTCCAATAGCCGAAGCCGCGCTCGATCCAGTCCTTGTTGCCACCGCCGGGGCTCTGCGTCCGGTAGGTCGCCACCGCATCGCGCAGCACGGCCGCGCGCGATTTGCCCTGCTCCGCCGCACGGGCATCGAGCCAGCGGATATCGTCTTCAGGCAGATCGGCAAGAATGCGTGTCATGATGATATCGCGATATCATATCATGATATCATGTCAAGAGGAATGGTCGGGCCTTGCTACAACCAGAGCCCGCGATAGTCTCAAGGCGTAAACAAGTCCGTACAGCCGATGCGGAAAACTGGGGGCGTCCGATATGGCGAGCACACTCAAGGTCTATCACCTGCCTGGAGCATGGGGGCTGCCCACGGTCAGCCCTTTCTGCCTCAAGCTCGATGCCTGGCTGCGAATGACCGGGATCGAGCACGAAAGCGTGACCGTCGCCACGCCTTTCGCAGGGCCCAAGGGCAAGGCACCGTGGATCGAACAAGACGGACAGAAACTCGGCGATTCGACCTTCATCATCGCGCACCTTGCCGAGCGGTTCGGCGTCGATCCCGATGCACACCTCACGCCGGCGCAGCGCGGCCTGGCGGTGGCGATCCAGCGGCTGATCGACGAGAACCTCTACTGGACGATGGTCCATGATCGCTGGATGAACGATGCCAATTGGCAGCAATTCCGCGATGTCGTGCTCGGCGGCCTTGCCGTGCCGCTGCGCCGGGTGCTTGGCCCCATCGCCCGGCGCGGCGTGAAGAAGCAGCTCGAAGGCCACGGCATGGGCATCCACGGCGCCGCGGAAATTGCCGCCATCGGCCGCCGCGACGTGAACGCGCTGTCCGATATCCTCGGCGAGCAGGACTGGTTCTTCGGCGCCGAGCCCAGCTCGACCGATGCCGTCGTCTATGCCCAGCTCGTCAACATCTGGCGGGCGCCGTTCGAAAGCGAGGTCCGCCGCGCCATCGGCCAGACACCGAACCTCGTCGCCTTCATCGACCGGTTTGCGGCGCGGTACTATCCCTGACGGTTCTCGCGCCACCAGCGGAAGGTGAAGACAGCCGCGCTCGGCCCGTCGCGGCCCAGCTGCGCCAGCTTGTCGAGCGCCTCGACCACGCTCGGGATATGGCCCTCGGGCACTTCCCACAGCGCCAGCGAAGGCTCAATCGGCGCAAACCACTCGCCCCGCCGCGCGAGCACCGCGCGGTGATCGGCCTGCCGATAGGCGAAGGCTTCCAGCGCAGGCACATCGCGCCAGACCGAGAGGTTGACGATGAACTCGGCGTCCCCTGCCACCGCTTGAATCGCGGTGGCATCGTTGGCATCGCCCTCGCCCACCAGCCGCCAGATGAAGCCATCCGCCAGGTCGGCCTTGGCGTTCACATGGTCCAGCGCATCCATGAAGGGCTGGTTGGCGGGATCGGCCTTCGCGCGGCGAAAGCGGGCGACGTTGATCTGGGCGATAGGCATCGTCAGAGTTCCTGCCGGAAATAGACGACCCGCTCGGTCTCGGCAAACCCGGCGGCCAGATGGAAGGCGTGGCTGTCCCGGTCGTCGTGCCATGCGTCGGAGGCAAACTCGCGGCATCCCCGCGCCCGGCCCCAATCCGCCACCGCCGCCACCAGCCGCCGCGCAAGGCCCTGTCGCCGCACCTCGGGGGCGACGAAAATGCCCTCGAGGAAGAGTACCGGAGAGTCCTCGCAGCCGTTCACGTATTCGTGGCGGATCGAGGCCTCGGCAAACCCAACGACCGCGCCGTCGTGCAGCGCCACCAGATTGAGAAACCGCTCCGGAACGGTCAGCTGCTCCTCTGCCTCTTCCCGGTGTGCCACCACCGGCTCCTCATCCCACAAGGCATGGCGCAGCTTGGCCCAGCCATCGAGATGTTCGGGTCCGGCGAGGACGATCAGGGTCATTTCCGCTCGGCCTTCTTGCGCTTCATCGCATCGTGGAAGCGGTCGGCCCAGCCCGGCTTGACCAACTGCTCGGCGCGCACCAGCCGCAGTTCGCCATCCGCCACGTCGCGGCTGACCGCGCTGCCCGCCGCGACGATGGCGTCCGCGCCGATCTTGACCGGGGCGATCAGCGCAGAGTTCGAACCGATGAAGGCGCGCTCGCCGATCACGGTGCGATACTTGAAGTAGCCGTCATAGTTGCAGGTGATCGTGCCCGCGCCGATGTTCGCGCCCGCGCCCACGTCGGCATCGCCGAGGTAGGTGAGGTGGTTGGCCTTGGCCCCGGCATGGAGCACCGCGTTCTTCACCTCGACGAAATTGCCGACCCGCGCCTTCTCTTCCAGCACCGCGCCCGGCCGCAGGCGGGCGAAGGGGCCTACCGAAGTGCCGCTTTCCAGCCGCGCACCCTCGATGTGGCAGAAGGCGTGAATCACCACATTGTCCGCCACCGTCACGCCAGGGCCGAACACCACGTTCTGCTCAACGGTCACATCGCGGCCCAGCACGGTATCCCACGCGAACCACACCGTCTCCGGCGCGACGAGGCTGGCGCCGTCCGCCATCGCCTGAAGTCGGCGCTTTTTCTGCCAGCGGCTTTCCGCTTCGGCGAGTTCGGCGCGGCTGTTGATGCCGGCCACTTCGTCCGGATCGTCCGTCACCACCACGGCGCAGACGCGGCCATCGCCGTTCGCCACGTTGACGATATCGGTGAGGTAGTATTCGCCTTGCGCGTTGTCGTTGCCCACCCGCGCGAGCAGGCCGAACAGGTCATCACCGCGCACCGCCATGAGGCCCGAATTGCACAGGCGGCAGGCGCGCTCCTCGGGGCTGGCATCCTTGTGCTCGACCATCTTCGTCACGACGCCGCCCTGCGCGATCACCCGGCCATATTGCAGCGCGTCCTCGGGTTCGAAGCCCAGCACGACCACCGCCGGCCGGTCATCCCCGTGCAGCCGCTCCAGCATCGCGCGCATCGTCTCGGTGCGCACGAAGGGCACGTCGCCATAGAGGATCAGCACATCCCCCTTGAACCCGGCCAGCGAAGTCTCGGCCTGCTGCACCGCATGGCCCGTGCCCAGCTGCGGGTCCTGCACTGCCAGCTCCGCACTATCGCCCAGCGCCGCCGCCAGCTGTTCGCGCCCCGCGCCGACCACGACCACCTTGCGCTGCGGCTCCAGCGCATCGGCGCTGGCCAGCAAGTGCATTAGCATCGGCCGCCCGGCGATGGGATGCAGCACCTTGTGCAGATCACTTTTCATGCGGGTGCCCTTGCCGGCGGCAAGGACGACGAGAGCGAGCGGAGTGGCTGTTTCAGTCATGATGCGCGCTCCTTGCCAGCATTTCCTTGCAGTTTCCAGAATGCGCCGCCACGGAGCGGGGCATGACGGACTTTCCCTTCCAGATCGTCGGCTTCGACCTCGACGGCACCCTGCTCGATACCGCGACCGACCTTGCCCACGCCCTGAACCACGCGCTCACCCACATCGGCCGCCCTGTCGTCTCGATCGAGCGCGCCCGCACCTTCATCGGCGGTGGCACCGGCCAGATGCTTCGCGCGGCGCTGGCGGACAGCGGCGGGGATGCGGGCATCGACGTGGCCGCCCTGCAGGATGTGCTGGTGGGCTACTACGCCGAGAACATCGCCCGCCATACCGCGCTGTTCCCCGGGGGCGAAGCCATGCTGGAAGCGCTCGCGGCGCGCGGCGTCCACCTCGCCATCGCCACCAACAAGCGCGAGGATCTGGCCCGCCGCCTGTTTGGCGAACTCGGCCTCACGCCGCGCTTCGCCACGATCATCGGCGGCGACACCCTGGGCCCCGGCCGCACCAAGCCGGCGCCCGACATGCTCCACGAAATGGTGGCGCGCTGCGGCGGCGGAGCGGCAGCCTTTGTCGGCGATACCACCTTCGATGTCGGCGCGGCCCGCGCCGCCGGCCTGCCCGTGGTCGCCGTGCGCTTCGGCTTCAACGATCTGCCGGCAGAAGACCTCGGCGCAGACGCGGTGATCGGCCACTTCGACGAACTGGTCCCGGCATTGCAGGCACTCGCCGGGCGATAGAAAAACGTTAACCTGACGAACAAAATGTGCACCCCCTCGCCGCCTTGCCAACCGCGTCCGGCAGCGCCACTCTCAGACCAAACCCAACCTTCCCCAAGGAGAGTCTCATGTCCGAAGAATACGTGCCCCCCAAGGTCTGGGTCTGGGACAAAGCCAATGGCGGGGCCTTTGCGGGCGTCAACCGCCCCACCGCCGGCGCGCAGAAGGACGTGGAGCTTCCGGTCGGCGAGCATCCCTTCCAGCTCTATTCGCTCGGCACGCCCAACGGCCAGAAGGTCACCATCATGCTCGAGGAGCTGCTCGAGCTCGGCATCAAGGAAGCCGAATATGACGCCTGGCTGATCAAGATCTTCGAAGGCGACCAGTTCGGCAGCGGCTTTGTCGATCTCAACCCGAATTCCAAGATCCCCGCGATGCTCGACAAGAGCGGGCCCGAGCCGTTCCGCCTGTTCGAATCGGGCGCGATGCTGGTCCACCTTGCGGAGAAGTTCGGCCAGTTCCTGCCCGCCTCCGGCCCGGCGCGCGCCGAGGTGCTCTCGTGGCTGTTCTGGCAGGTCGGCTCGGCCCCCTTCATGGGCGGCGGCTTCGGCCACTTCTACGCCTATGCGCCGTTCAAGATCGAATACGCGATCGATCGCTATTCCATGGAAACCAAGCGCCTGTTCGATGTCGCCAACAACCAGCTGAAGAAGACCCGCTTCCTCGCCGGTGACGACTACACGATCGCCGATATGGCGGCCTATCCGTGGCTGGGGAACATCTACCGCGGCGAAGCCTATGGCGATGCGGCGACGTTCCTTTCGATGCACGAATACGAGGCTGTCGGCCGCTGGGTGGCGGAGATCGACGCGCGCCCGGGTGCGAAGCGCGGCCGGCTCGTCAACACCAACAAGGGCATCCTCGAACGCCACAGCGCCGCCGATTTTGCGGCGCTGCCCGAAGGCACGCTTTAAGTTTTAAAGCGGATGGGGCGAAATCCTGCCCCATCCGCCCCTTTTCATTCATGCACTCGCCGCTATAAGCGCGCGTTCCCGCTGGGGCGTCGCCAAGTGGTAAGGCACCGGTTTTTGGTACCGGCATCCGCAGGTTCGAATCCTGCCGCCCCAGCCAGCATTCTTTTGTTGCCGTGCAGGCCCTGCTGTTCAGGCCTTGCAGTTCAGGGCCACGCGCCGCTTCAGCAGCGCGATGTTCGCCTTGGCGTCGAGCCCGGTGATCAGCCCGCGCGCGGCAAGATCGTCATAGCGTCGCAGCGTCTCGCGGTCGGCCACGCAGGCCTCGGTCTTGCGCCCCGCCACGTCGAGCGTCTCGCCCAGCAGCGCATGATCGAACACCAGATCGCGCGAATGGAGCGGGCTGGGCTCGGCCTGAAGCAGCGCCTCGTCCTCGGCCCTGACCTGCGCGAGGAGCGCCAGCGCCGCATCGGTCTGCCCCGTCAGGCCCAGCGCCTGGGCATGGGCATTGCGCACGACACGCAGGCGGCGGCGTGCCTCATGATCGGCCGGATCGAGGCGCAGGGCCTCGCGCGCAGCCGCCTCCGCGCCGTCCAGCACCGCCAGCGCCTCGGCCGGACGTTTCAGTTCGGTCAGCGTCACGCCCAGGCTCCACGCCGCCACGCTTTCCGCGCCGGGCAGATAGGGGTGCGCGGGATAAAGTCGGCGCAGCGCCCGCAGTTCTCCGAGCGCGGCGCTATAGAGCGGCAGCGCCTCGGCAGGCTTGTCCTGATAATAGAGCGCCTCCGCCTTGCTGGCCATGAGGCGGTTGCGATCAAGGCTGTCGTCCCAGCGCGTGCCGGGCGGGATCAGCGCCAGCGCGGCGTCGGCCAGTTGCGCCTCCTCGGCAAAGCGGCCCTGCCAGCCGCGCAGTTCCGCCAGCACGGCCGCCCGGCTGCGCGCGAGCATCTGGTCCGGCGGCAGCGCAGCAATCAGCGCATCAGCCTCTTTGGCCAATGCCTCTGCCGCCGTGATGTCGGCCTGCATGAACGCGGCCAGCCGCACCCGCTCGAGCAGCACCCGCGCCCGCAACTGCCGCGCGCGGGCTGAGGCGATCGGCGCCAGCAGCGCATCGGCACGCCTGAGGTCGGCATCGGCTCGGTCCGGCTGGCCCAGATTGGGCCGTCCTGCGCCGGCCAGATGCTGTGCCAGGAGAAGCAGGCCTCCCGCCGCCTCGATCCGCACCGCCTCGGAACTTTCGGGGCTCGCCACCAGCCGGTCGAGATAGGCCTGCGCGGCCGCGGCGGTTTCGGCGCGCAAGGGCAGCGTGCCGGGCATGCTTTCCAGCCGGGGCAAGGTAGTGTGGAGCATCGTGTTCGCTGCGCCGCGCGCATCGGCGAAGCGCGCCTCTGCCTCGGCCCGCACCCGCTCCGCGCGCCACCACGAAAGGCTCGCCACCACGCTCGTCGCGGCCAGCATCGCAAACGCCGCCCCCGCCAGGGCCAGCCCGCGCCGATGCCGCCGGGCAAACCGCCCCGCGACATAGCCCCAGGGCGCGTTCTGCCAGGGCCCGGAAAGACGTGCCAGCACCGGCAGGCTGGCGCGGTGCCGCCGCAGGTCCGAAAGCAGCGCCGCCACATCGGGGTAGCGGTCCGCCAGATCCACCGCGAGGGCCTTGGCCGCGATCGCCGCAAGGTCGCCCTCCAGCCAGCCGGCGGGCAGCACAGAACCGGGCAGGACCGGCGCTGTCCCGTCGGCCAGCCGGCTTGTCAGCATCTGCACGAGCAGCATACCGAGCGAGAACACGTCGCTGGCCACGGTCGGCGCGGCGCCCCCGGTGCGCTCGGGCGCGGCATAGCCCTTGGTCAGCGGGGACGGAGCCGAAACACCGGCCCCGTCCGCCAGATCGCCGACAAGCCGCGCGATCCCGAAGTCGAGCAGATGGACCGCCCCGTCCGCGCCCATCAGGATATTGCTGGGCTTGAGATCGGCGTGGATCACCAGATTGCGGTGGGCGTGTGCCACGGCTTCGCAGATCGCCTCGAACGCATCGAGCCTCGTATCCCGCCCCGCCTTCGCCTGCTCCAGCGCCTCGGTCACCGGCAGGCCCTCGATCAGGTCCATCGCCAGCCAGGGCCGGTCCTCGTATTCGCCGCCATCAAGGATGCGCACGATCCCCGGATGCCGCAGCCGCGCCAGAAACCGCCGCTCCTCGGCAAAGCGCGCAAGGCCTGCCGCGCTTGCCAGGTCCGCGCGGATCAGCTTGATCGCCACCGTCTGGGCAAAGCGTCCGTCGTCGCGCTCGGCGCGCAGCACCTGCCCCATGCCGCCGCGCGCGATCTCGCCCGTCACGCGCCAGGGGCCGATCCGCTCGGCAATCACGTCCGTCAGGCCGAAGGCGCGGGCAAAGCTGGTGGTCTGCAGGAACGGGGCATCGCCGCCCTCCAGCGCGAGCAGTTCCGCCACCCGCGCGCGCAAGGCCGCGTCCTCGCCGCACGCCGCTGCCACAAACGCCGCGCGCGCGGCCGAATCTTCGATTCCCAGCGCCTCCTCGACCACGGCAAGCGCGCGGGCGTCCTGGGCGCTCACGCCATCAGTCCTTGAGTTCGGCCGCCAGCCAAAGCCGGGCCGCCTTCCACCGCCGCTTCACCGTACTTTCGGATTCCTGCCACAGCGCCGCGATTTCGGGCACTGAAAGCCCGGCGAAGAAGCGCAGTTCGACCAGCCGTGCCAGCTCGGGCGAGGCCGCCTCCAGCCGCACCAGCGCCGCATCGAGCGCCTCGATATCGATCGCCGCTTCGCCGTGCGCCGTGATCGCCACATCCGGTGCCTGCCGCTTGCGCGCCCGGCGCGCGCGGATCGCATCGATCATCGCCTGCCGCAGCACCCGCGCGCCCGTCGCGAAGAAGTGCTGCCGGTCGGCGAAGCTCATCCGCTCCAGCTTCATCAGCCGCAGCGCCGCCTCGTTGACCAGTTCGGTCGGCTGCAGGGTGAGATAGGGCGCATCGCGCCGCAGCAGCCGCGCCGCCGCCTGCCGCAACTCGTCGTAGACCGAGGCGAGCAGGGCATCGCGCGCGCCGGATGAAGTTGGACCAGCGGCCGCCAGGCCAGCAGCCATCGGGCCAGCACCCGTCGGTCCAGCTCCGGTCGGCTCCGCTTCCTCGTGCCCGCTGTTCCCGTCGCCCACGCCCCGCCGCTCCTTGCCGCAGCAAGAGGTGACGTGCGGGGGCCGCGATGGCAACCATGTTTACCGCCGGTCCGGCGCGGGCCACCGCTCAGATCATCACGATATCGCCGGCATCGAGCACCGGATTGCCCTGCAGATGGGCCAAGGCGATCTTCGCGCCTGCCCCGCTGCCGTCGGCGTCGTAATAGAGCACGCCTTCGCTCTGGTTGTAGATGAAGCGGTGGTCCGCCGTCGTCGCGGCCGTGCCCACGGTGAACTCGGCCACGCCCAGCGCCCCCGCCTCCGTCTTGACCGCGCCGTAGTAGTAGCGCTGGATCTCGATCCGATCAGTGCCGTGCACGAAGTCGACGATCTGGTCGAACCCGCCATCCTGCGCGCCCCAGTCGGCAAAGCGGAAAGCGTCCGCGCCCGCACCGCCGATCAGCGTATCGCGGCCCGCACCGCCCGACAGCACATCGTCCCCGCCGCCGCCCGCGAGCCGGTCGTTGCCGGCCATGCCTTCCAGCCGATTCGCGCCCGCGTTGCCGGCAATGCTGTTGACCAGCTCGTTGCCCTTGCCGTTGATCGCAGCCGATCCGGCCAGCACCATGCGCTCGACCTGCCCCGGCAGGGTGTAGGTGACCTTCGTCACGACGACGTCGTTCCCCTCGCCCGCGCTCTCGCCGATCTGATCATCGGCATTGTCGATGTAGTAGGCATCGTTGCCGGTGCCGCCATAGAGCACGTCGGCCCCGGTCCCGCCGATGAGGATGTCGTTCCCGCCCATGCCATAGAGCACATGGGTGCCGCCGGTCGCCGCACGCAGGATGTTCGCCTCGGCATTGCCCGTCGCGGTATAGGCCGTGCCCGTCAGCACCACCTGCTCCAGCCCCGCCGCCATCACATAGTTGTTGGCCGCGACATAAGCGACATCCTTGCCCCCGCCGGGTGCCTCGATCACCGTGTCGCCGGCATCGTCGATCAGGTAGCGGTCGTTGCCGCTGCCGCCGATCAGTGTATCCACACCGCCGCGTCCGTCGAGCCGGTCGTTGCCCGCACCGCCGGTCAGCGTGTTGGCACCGCCGTCCCCGGTCAGCGTGTCGGCATAGGCGGTTCCGGTGAGATTCTCGATGCCATTGAATGTGTCACCGCCAGCATCGCCGCCGCTGGCGCCGTGCACTGCAAGGCTTGCTGCCACGCCGCGTCCGCTGCCCTCATAGCTGACCGTGTCGGTGCCGTTGCCGCCAAAGAACCGGTCCGCCCCGGCGCCGCCCAGCAGCGTGTCGTTGCCCTCGCCCCCGGCGAGGACGTCTGCGCCATTCCCGCCAGAGAGCGTATCGTCACCGCGCCCGCCTTCGATCCGGTCGTTGCCGCCCGCGCCGCCCAGCACGTCATTGCCGTCCCACCCCGTGATGAGATCGTCGCCCGCCGTGCCGTTGTGGCTATCGTCGCCGGCCGTGCCGCCAAAGGTCTCGCCGGTCACGCCCGTGCCCAGCGAGAAGCGCTCGATCACGGTGTGGTTGAGGTTGAAGCCCGATCCATCGTCCCGCGGCCGTGCGTCGGTATAGGCCACGTCGAAGGTGCCGTCGCTGCGCACGGCGAGGTCGTAAATGCTGAAAGTCTGCGTGGCCACGGCCGCATCGGGATTGATCCGCTGGTGCTCGGCAAAGGTCGCCCCGCCCGCGCTCAGCACCCCGGCATAGGCATCGACCGCCGACGTGCCGTTCACCCCGGCGAGGCCGTCCTGCCAGGCCACTGCGATCCGTCCGTCGGGCAGTGCCTCGGCCCAGATGTACTTGGTGACATTGCCGAGGTCGGTGCCGCGCGTCAGGAACGTCAGCGCGTCCGTGGTGGCGTTGCCAGCCGCATCGAAATAGCGGATCTTGACGTCCCAGCCATCGAACGCATTGCCCGGCCCGCCGTAGCTGCTTTCCGACCAGATCACCGCAAAGCCGCCGGCCGGCAGCTTGACGACATTGGCGGCCGTCCCGCTGTCCAGCGTGTTGACCCCGGGGTCGCCGCCACCATTGCCTGTGTAGAAGGGAATCTGGTCGACCCGGATCGGCGTGCCCGGTGCGCCGCTCCCGGTCGAGACCTGCACGGTGAGCGTATCCTGCCCATGGATGCCGCCACCCACCGCCGCATCCTGCCCGACCTGCACGCGGTCGTAGTAGACGTAGGCGACCTGCCCACCGGTCAGCGTGTCGCTATCGTGGATATACTGGTTGTCGGCCTGCCGGTTGGTCGAAGCGCCGTTGATCGTGACGCTGTCGGTCGAAGCGATGCTGGATGGTCCCAACGCCTTCCCGGTCGCATCATAATAGCGGATGCGTACATCGCTCGCCTCATTGAGCTGGTAGGTCTGCGGCACACCGCCTTGTGAATAATGGAGCGCCACTTGCGTGCTCGAGGACGCGTCCGAGCTGTAGGTCACTGCAAACCCGCCGTTCGCGGTCGGCGTGACGGTGTAACCCGTGCCCGAAAGCGGATCGTCGCCCTGCTCCCGCATCGGCTGGATATCGGTGCCAATGGGCTTGCCGGATGCATCGTACATCTGGATCATCAACCCGCGGCCGCCGCCGCTGTAAATCGTGCCGTAGACCGCCCAGCCGCCACCGGTGAGCTGCTGGATCCCGCCGTAATTGTAGTTGCCCTGGGTGTAGTTCGCCGCAAGCGTGGTGCGCACGCCCTCGTCGGACAGGCGCGAGAGGAAGTTGCCGCCCTCGGCCGCGCGCACCAGCAGATCGCTGTTCGTCCCTGCATCGAACTGCACGTCGTATCCGCCGCCCAGGTCGAGGGCATTCATCCGCACCAGTGTCATCGCGCAAGGCTCCTTCGCTCCCGCAGGCCCGTGCGGCCTGTTCAGAAAGCAAAGGCGTCAGCGCGGCGGAAACCGGGTCAGCCGCGCAGGAAAAATTTTTTGCGTGCGGGCAGCGCCGGGCGCGCTAGCGTGTCGCGCGATGACCCAGCTTCACCTCAATCCGATCTACGCCGAAATGCCCGTCACCGTGTTCGAGCACATGTCGGGCCTCGCCCGCAGCCTCGGCGCGATCAATCTGGGGCAAGGCTTTCCCGACAGCCCGCCGCCCGCCGCGCTCACTGCCGCCGCCCTGCGCGCGATGGAAACGCGCTCGCAGCAATACCCGCCGAGCATGGGCGTGCCTGAACTGCGCGACGCGGTCTCGGCCTTCTACGCCCGCGAACAGGGCCTTGCCCTCACCCGCGATCAGGTTGTCGTCACCTCGGGCGCGACCGAGGCGATCGCCGCCGCGATCCTCGCCGTCGTCGGCGGCGGCGATGAAGTGCTCCTGTTCGCTCCGGCTTACGATGCCTATGCCCCGCTGGTCCGCCGCGCCGGCGGCGTGCCGGTCTTCGTGCCGCTCGCCCCGCCCGGCTGGCACTATGACGAAACCGCGATCCGCACCGCGATCACGCCCCGCACCCGCGCGCTGATCCTCAACGATCCGCTCAATCCCACCGGCTCGGTCGCCAGCCCCGAAGAGCTTGCCCTCCTCGCGGCCATCGCCTGCGAGCACGATCTTGTCGCCATCTGCGACGAGGTGTGGGAAGCCGTGCGCTTCGATGGCCGCGTCCACCGCTCGCTCATGGCGCAGCCGGGAATGGCGGAGCGCACTATCAAGATCGGCTCGGCGGGCAAGATCTTCGGCGCGACGGGCTGGAAGGTCGGCTGGATGATCGGCGATGCCGCACTCGCGGCGGTGCTCGCCAAGGCGCACCAGTTCCTCACCTTCACCACGCCGCCGATGCTGCAATGGGCCGCCGCCGAGGGCCTCGCCGACCCGGCGATCACCCAGGGGCTCCACGCCGAATGGTCCGCCTCGCGCATCGTGCTGATAGAGGGCCTTGCGGCGGCCGGTTTCGCCGTGCTCGAGAGCAACGCCACGTGGTTCGCCTGCATCGACCTCGCCGCGAGCGGTATCGCGCTTGATGATCGCACCTTCAGCGAACGCGCCGTGCGCGAGGCGGGCGTCGCCTCGATCCCGCTATCCGCGCTCTGGGAAGGTGATCGCGGCCCCACCACCATCGTGCGCCTGTGCCACTGCAAGCCGCCCGCAATGCTGGAAGACGCCGTCCTGCGCCTCAGCCGATGGCGCGCGGGGCTCTAGGCCGCGAGCCCAGCCAGCCACTCGGCGATCATCGCCCGCCCTGCCGCCACTGCTCCCGGCCCATGCGCCGCATGATCCGAACGCAGCGCATCCGGGCAGCGCCCGGCGGCGGCCAGATAGTCGCTGTCCTGCGCAATCCAGTCCTCGAAGCGCTCGTCCTCGCCCATTTCGGCATGGAACTGCAGCGCCAGCACGTTGTGCCCGCGCCGAAAGGCCTGGTGCGCGTAGAGCGAACTCGAAGCCAGCAGCTCCGCGCCTTCGGGCAAGGTGAAAGTATCGCCGTGCCAGTGCAGCACCGGCACCTCGGCCAGATGGCGCAGCGGCCCCGCCGCATCATGCACCGTCACCGGGCCGAAGCCGATCTCCTTCTCCGGCCCCGCAAAGACTTCGGCCCCCAGCGCCGCCGCGATCATCTGCGCGCCGAAACACACACCCAGCGTCGGCCGGTCCGCCGCCAACCGCCGCGCGAGCAATTTTAGCTGGCACGAAATCCACGGATGCGCCTCGCGTTCGTAGACCCCCATCGGCCCGCCCATCATCACGACGAGATCGGGCGCGACGAGGTCGAGCGCGTGGAAGTCCTGATCATCCACGTCGACCCGGTCGATCACATAGCCCGCCGCCTCGATCGGCGCGCGGAACCCCGCAACGCCTTCGCGCGGCACATGGCGAATGATCAGGGCAGTCTTCATGAACAAGCAGGCTCCCGAGTCGGCGAAGATATTCTACCAAAATGATAGACTATCGCCAGCGAGACGATCTTGGCCATGCCAAAGCGTGGCTTGGCCACTGCGTCAGAGGCCCAGCTTCTGCCAGAAGTCTTCGGCCGAAAGGGTGGCGCCGGCCGCCTCGGCCTCGCCGGAAAGCCGCCACGAAGGATGCGGCAAGCGCAGGTTGGCCGCAGCACGGCGCGGCGCTGGCTTGCGGGTACGGCGGGGTGGATTTGAAAGTCCGGACATATTCGCATCTCCATCATGGGAACACGAATCTGGCGAGGTCGCCCCGGTCCGTGCGCTTTAGCCGTTGGTGACGCGGAGCAAGCTGACATCCATCAAAAGCCGCGGTGCGCCGGGGACTTGGGAGAGGGGAGAGGATGCATCCCCGGCGCACGCAATTTCTCTACTAAATGAGTTGAGTATTGTCACATCAGGATTTCTGAAGCCCGCCCAAGTTTTCCTTGAACCGCCGACGAAAAAGGCCCGCCGCACGATCCGGTCGCACGGCGGGCCAGCTTTCCTCCCCAGGAAAGTGTCGTGTGGGGCGCGGGATGGGCCTTACCGGCCCATTGCGCTCCCGAGCCGGTGGTAGAGGTGCGAGAACTTCACCGATTCCGGCTGGTCCTCGATCACCTTGAGGTAGTGCAGCACCGCCTCGCGGATCAGCTTGAAATCTTCGGTGGAAAGGACCGCACGGGCCCGCGTCGGTTCAGCCATTGTCCTTGCTCCTCTCTAACTCTTACGCAGCGAACTGGTTCATGGTGTTATGCGCGCCGCCCGCCTTCAGGGCTGCCTCGCCGGCGAAGTATTCCTTGTGGTCGTCGCCGATGTCCGAACCGGCCATGTTCTGGTGCTTCACGCAGGCGATGCCCTGGCGGATTTCGGCGCGCTGGACGTTCTTGACGTAACCCAGCATGCCCGCCTCGCCGAAATATTCGCGAGCCAGATTGTCGGTGCTGAGCGCCGCGGTGTGATAGGTCGGCAGCGTGATCAGGTGGTGGAAGATACCCGCCTCACGCGCCGCATCGCGCTGGAAGGTGCGGATGCGCTCGTCGGCCTCGTCGGCCAGCGCGGTGCCGTCATAGTCCACGCTCATCAGGCGGGCGCGGTCATAGGCGCTCAGGTCCTTGCCTTCGGCGGCCCAGGCATCGAACACCTGCTGGCGGAAGTTGAGCGTCCAGTTGAAGCTCGGCGAGTTGTTGTAGACGAGCTTGGCGTTCGGGATCACTTCGCGGATGCGGCGGACCATGCCGCCGATCTGGCCGATGTGAGGCTTCTCGGTCTCGATCCAGAGCAGATCCGCGCCGTGCTGCAGGCTGGTGATGCCGTCGAGCACGCAGCGATCCTCACCCGTACCGGGGCGGAACTGAAAGAGGTTTGAAGGCAGGCGCTTGGGGGACATCAGCTTGCCGTCGCGGGTGATCAGCACCTGGCCGTGGCCCAGGTTCGCCGGATCGACTTCGTCGCAATCAAGGAAGCTGTTGTACTGGTCGCCGAGGTCGCCCGGCTCCTTCACGAAGGCGATCTGCTTGGTGAGGCCGGCGCCAAGGCTGTCGGTACGCGCCACGATAACGCCGTCGTCAACGCCCAGTTCCATGAACGCGTAACGGACCGCGCGGATCTTTGCGAGGAAGTCCTCGTGCGGCACGGTGACCTTGCCGTCCTGGTGCCCGCACTGTTTTTCGTCCGAGACCTGGTTCTCGATCTGGATGCAGCAGGCGCCCGCCTCGATGAACTTCTTGGCGAGGAGATAGGTCGCCTCGGCATTGCCGAAGCCGGCATCGATATCGGCGATGATCGGCACGATGTGGGTTTGGTAGTCGTCGATCTTGTGCAGGGTGCGGTGAATGCCGACCGCATCGCCGGCAGCCTTGGCGGTGTCGAGCTCGCGGAACAGCATGCCCAGCTCGCGCGCATCGGCCTGACGCAGGAACGTGTAGAGCTCCTCGATCAGCGCCGGAACGCTGGTCTTCTCGTGCATCGACTGGTCGGGCAGCGGGCCGAACTCGCTGCGCAGGGCGGCAACCATCCAGCCTGAAAGGTAGAGGTAGCGGCCCTTGGTCGTGCCGAAGTGCTTCTTGATGGAGATCATCTTCTGCTGACCGATGAACCCGTGCCAGCAGCCCAGCGACTGCGTGTACTTGGCCGGATCGGCATCATAGGCGGCCATGTCGGCGCGCATGATCTTGGCGGTGTACTTCGCGATGTCGAGACCGGTCTGGAAGCGGTTCTGCAGACGCATGCGCGCCACCGAAGCCGCGTCGATCCCGTCCCAGGGCTTGCCATTGGGCGCGATCGCCTTGGCGGCTTCGTTGATGGTCTGGGAGTAGGTCATGTCAGTCTCGCTTCCGTTGGGGGATAGGCTTGATGACCTCCAGCTAGACCCGCCATCGCACCTGCGAAACCCGCGGCGCAGTCATGTTGTCAAACTTTACAGAATATGCTTGTAAAGTTGTACAGGCCTTACTCCGGCTGCACTGGACCACACAGACCCATGGAATCGCGCCCGCTCTACCTCGGCCCTCGCCTGAAGCGCCTGCGCCGCGAACTCGGCCTCACCCAGGCCGTCATGGCAGATGATCTCGCGATCTCGCCCAGTTACATCGCGCTGCTGGAGCGCAACCAGCGCCCGCTCACCGCCGATCTCCTCCTCCGCCTCGCCAAGGCGTACAAGCTCGACGTCGGCGACCTCGCGGCGGACGAGCGCGACGATTATGCCCGCCGCCTTGCCGATGTACTGAGGGACCCGATCTTCGCGGAAATCGACTTGCCCGCGCTCGAAGTCGCCGACGTCGCCACCAGCTACCCGGGAATCACCGAGGCCATGCTGCGCCTCCACACCGCCTACATGCGCGAACAGCAGGCGCTGGCGTCTTTTCGCGGCACCGGCAGTACCGAGGCCGATCCACTAGCCGAAGCACGCCGCTTCGTCGCCCAGCGCCGCAACTACTTCCCCGCGCTCGACAGCAAGGCGGAGGCGCTGGCCGAAGAGATCGAAAAGCTCGGCGGCTTGCAGGAAGGGGGCCTCGCCGAATACTTGCGCAGTCAGGGCCTGCGCGTCCGCCTCATGCCGGCCGAGATCATGATGGACGCGCTCAGGCGCTATGACCGCCACGCCGAACAGCTCCTGATCGACGAGACGCTGGGCCCCCAGGCCCGCCGCTGGCAGATGGCGCTCCACATCGCCTACACCGCGCTGCGCCCCGAAATCGCCGCCCTCGTGCGCGGGGCCAGCTTCGCCAGCGAGACCGCCGCGCAGCTCGTCCGCCGCGCCGCTGCCGCCTATGGTGCTGCGGCCCTCATCATGCCCTACGACCGCTTCGCGCGCGCAGTCGAGGCCCGCGCCTATGACATCGAGGCGCTCTCCGGCCAGTTCGGCGCGAGCTTCGAACAGGTCGCGCACCGTCTCACCACTCTGAACCGCCCCGGGCAGGAACGCGTGCCCTTCTTCTTCATCCGCGTCGATGCGGCGGGCAACGTCTCCAAACGGCTCGACGGCGCGGGCTTCCCCTTCGCCGCCCACGGTGGCGGCTGCCCCTTGTGGAGCCTGCACGATTGCTTCCGCCGCCCCGGCGAAGTCCTCACCCAGTGGCTCGAACTCCCGGGCGGCGAGCGCTTCTTCAGCGTCGCCCGCTCCGTCACCTCGGGCGGCGGGGGCCACGGCAAGCCCGCCGTGCTGCGCGCCATAGCGCTGGGCTGCACCGCCGAACACGCACCCAAGCTCGTCTACGCGCGCGGCGAACAGCCGGCGGCCACCCCCATCGGCGTCACCTGCCGCCTGTGCAACCGCGCCACCTGCACGGCCCGCGCCGAACCGCCGCTCGGCCGCGAGATCCTGCCGGACGACTACCGCAAGACACCCGAGCCCTTCACGTTCGCGGAGAGTTGAGCGCTCCCTCCCTATCCAGCCGGATCGCCACCGGCATCGCGGCAAAGATCGCCAGCGCGCAGATCACCCCGCCGACCGGCCCGATCAGCGTATAGGCACCAAAGCCCTGCGCCATCGCCCCTGCGGCAAGGCTGCCAAGGCTCTGCGCCAGCAGCCAGGTGCCCGATGTCATCACAGCCAGCCGCTCGCCGGAGGCTTGCGCGTAGGCCAGCCGGATCAGCAGCGGGTACGTCAGGAACCAGCTGACCATGAACGCCACGAACGCCGCGCCGAATGCCGCCGCGCTGCCCACGGTCGTCAGCAGGCCGCACATCAGCGCGCAGACGCCGAGCGCCGCCGCCAGCGGCCACGCGCGGGGCAGGCGGCCGATCACCATGGCAAGGCCCGCATTGCCCACCGCGCTCGCGAGGACCGCGGCGCTCTGGTAGAGGCCAAACTGCGTCGCCGGAACGCCGATGGCGTGCGCGGTCCGCTCAATGAACGGCCAGATCGCCAGCGATCCGAATGCGAACAGTGCCATTGCGGCCAGCACGCGCCAGCCGTCCGCCCCGATGCGCGTCGGGCCGGCCGCCACAGCGTCCACAGCGCCCCTGCCCCCCGGCAGCAGCAGCGCACAGAGCCCGAACAGCACGGAAACGCCGGCAAGCGCGAGGAACATGCCCGCCGCGCCGTGATCGCGCCCGATCAGCGGCACGAAGACCGCGATCCCGGTGTAGAGCAGGGTCTGCACCGCGATGCCGAGCGAGATCCACCGCGCCGGATTGCCGGTGCGCCCCGCCGCCAGATTGAGCGCGCTGTTCATCAGGCCGAAGCCCAGCCCCGTGCCGATCCGCCCGGCAAAGAGCAGCGCATAGGCCCCGGTCAGCGCCGATCCGGCCTGCGCCGCGATCACCAGCGCGCTGGCCAGCATCGCCAGCACCCGCGCATCGAGCCCGCGCGCACGCGGCGCGACCAGGAACATCGCCGCTGCATAGCTCAAGGTCTCGGCCATGTTCCACGCGCCCATCGCAAAGGGCGTGAAGCCGAACCGGTCCATCAGACCGCCGACAAGGTAGGTGGTGAAATTGTTGCCGATATGCGCTGCTGCCGTCGCCGCGCCAATGCCGATCAGGGTGGGGAGAAAGGGGGCGGTATCCGCCTGCTGGCTGCCAGCCGTGCCGTGCGCTTGATCCATCAGGCGCAGGGGTGGCACGCCGTGCGGCAGGAGGCAATGCAGGCGGTGCCGGTTTTGTGCTTGTTGGCGCGGGGCCTCGGGCATAGTCTGCCGCCCCATGACCTTCTTCTGCCTCGATCTTGTCCATGGCCGGCGCCCCGCGTCGTTCCGCTATGGCAAGGTGCAGGACTGGCGCCCGCCGCCGCAGGCCTGATTCGCCCCACCAGCGATCACTCTTGCGATACGACGGGATTTTTCGATGAACCTGACTGGACTCGAGGTCCGGGCCGACGCCCTCCTCGCCACCTGGGCCGATGATGGTGCCCCGGTCACCTACCCCACGCTCTGGCTGCGCGACAATTGCCCCAGCGCCTTCCACCCGCAGACGGAGGAGCGCGTGCTCGATCTGCTCAGCCTCGCTGCGCAACCGGTCCTCACGCATGCCGAGCAAGGCCGGGAGACGGTGGTCCTGCACTACGCCGATGGCCATGTCAGCCACATCGCGCTGGCGCTGCTCGCCGCGCATCGCCCGGGCCGCCCTGTCAGCGATCCCGCCGCGATCCCACCCCGTCTGTGGCGCGGCGATCTTGCGCCGGGCGGCATTCCCCGCTTCGCCGCGGCAAGGCTTGCCGGCGATGATGCCGCGTTGGAGACATGGATGCGGCAGACCGCAGCCCTCGGCCTTTCAATCGTCGACGGCCTGGCCGACCGCGTCGATGCCGGGGTCGAGATCGCTTGCAAGATCGGCTTCCTGCGCGAAACCAACTTCGGGATGACCTTCGAGGTCGTCAGCAAGCCAGATCCCAACAACCTCGCCTATACCGCCGTCACCCTGCCGCTGCACACCGACCTGCCCAACCAGGAAGTGCCGCCGGGCTTCCAGTTCCTCCACTGCCTAGCCAACGAAGCGCAAGGCGGCGGTTCGCTTTTCGCCGACGGGTTTGCCCTTGCCGAGGATCTGCGCGCACGCGATCCCGAGGCGTTCCGCCTGCTCAGCGAAGTGGCCATCCCGTTCCGCTTCCACGATCGGCACGCTGATATCCGCACCCACGCCCCGGTGATCACGCTGGACCGGGTCGGCGCGGTCCGCGAAATCCGCTGGAATGCCCATATCGCCGCCACGTTCGACATGCCGGCCGATGTCATGCCCGCCTACTACCGCGCCTACCGCACCTTCATGGCGATGACGCGCGACCCGGCGTACCAGATCACCTTCAAGCTCGCGGCAGGCGAGATGATCGTGTTCGACAACCGCCGCGTGCTCCACGGGCGCGAGGCCTTCGATCCCTCGACCGGCTTCCGCCACCTCCACGGCTGCTATGTCGATCGCGGCGAGTTCAACTCGCGGCTGCGGTTGCTGGCACGGACTCCGGGCTGAAGGGGAAGGCGTGGCGGCTCGTCAGTCCACGGTGTTCGCCAGGAAGGGTGGTGGTTGGACACCGTCCCGCCCTTCGCATCCGCCATCCTTCACCGGCATCCAAGGTGTTGTGCCGGATGCCGGTCGAAGTGGTCGTCTGAACGCCGGGGCTTGCCCAGCCGCTTGCCCCCACCCCTCTCGCCCGCTATCGGCGCGCGTTCCTGCCCGCCACTGAAAGCCAGTCCGCCTTGGCCACGCTCATCCCGCTTGCCGATATCGACCCCGCGCTGATCGAGGATGTGCTCGATGCCGCCTTCGGGCCGGACCGCTTCGGCCGCACGGCCTACATGGTCCGCCAGGGCACCGAATGGCTCCCCGGCCTCAGCTTCGCCGCGCTCGATGAAGGCGAGCATATCGCCGGCACGATCCAGTGCTGGCCGGTCGCCCTGAATGATACCGGTGGCCGCGCCCATCCGATGATCATGGTTGGCCCTGTCGCCGTGCTGCCGGGCCTGCAAGGCAAGGGCTATGGCAAGGCACTCGTCACGGCCAGCCTCACCGCGATTGATCCGCGCGCACCGCTGCCGCAAGTGATGATCGGCGATGCGGACTATTACGGCCGCTTCTTCGGCTTCTCCGCCGCCCACACCGGCGGGTGGAAGCTGCCCGGACCTTGGGAGCCCGCGCGCCTGCTCTGCCGCACCGCGAATCCCGCTGTCTTGCCCCATGAGGGCATGCTCGGCCCTTGGCGCGGCTGATCCGATCTGGCATCGGCGATTTGTGCCTTATGAACCGCCTGCCGAACTCGCCGCGCTGACCCTTGCCGAACTGGCAGAGGCCGTTGCCGCGCGCCGTCTGCCTGCGGTCGATACCTGGTCTCCCGCCCGCACCGGCACAAGCCACATGCGCATCGCGGCGGACGGCACATGGTTCCACGAGGGCGGCAGGATCACCCGCCCGGCCATGGTCCGCGCGTTCTCCTCGCTGCTCACGCGCGACGCGGCGGGTCAGCACTGGCTGGTCACCCCCGCCGAAAAGCTCGCCATCGAAGTCGAAGATGCCGCCTTCATCGCGACCGACCTCGAAGTCCGCGCGGACAGCGCAGGCAGCCCGGTCATCGCCTTGCGCCTCAACACTGACGACGTGGTCCTCGCCGGTCCCGATCACCCGCTGATCGCGCGCGGCACGGCTGAAGTCCCCGCCTTCTACCTCGCCGTGCGCCACGGCACCGAAGCGCGGCTCAACCGCAGCACCTATGGCCAGCTGATCGACCACGCGCTGGCGGTCTCCCCCCCTGATGCGCTCGCGGTGGAAAGCCTCGGCGCTTCCTTCCCGCTGCTCCCTGCATGAGCCTGCGCGCACGCCTCGCCGATCTGTTCACGATAGGCCACGCCGATCCCGCCGCGCCCGCCTATGAAGACTGGCGCCCCCTCCCCGATACCCCGTTGCGCCCCGCCGCCGTGCTGATCGCCGTCACCGATCGTCCGGATCATCCCGAAGGTCCCGGCGTCCTTCTCATCCACCGCCCCTCGCACATGCGCGCGCACCCCGGGCAGGCCGCGTTCCCCGGCGGCAAGCTCGACGCAGGCGAAACACCCATCGAGGCCGCACTGCGCGAGGCGAACGAGGAGCTCGGCATCGACCCGGCCCTCGTCGACGTGATCGGCGCGACCGACCAGTACCGCACCGGCACCGGCTACGATATCACCCCCGTCCTCGCGATGGTCCCGCCCGATCTCCCGATCCAGCCCAATCCCGCCGAAGTGGCCGCCTGGTTCGAGCCGCCGCTTGCCTTCGTGCTCGATCCCGCAAACCACGTCCGGCGGGATGGTGAATGGTCAGGCCGCCGCGGCAGTTACATCGACATCCAGTGGAACGAGCACCGCATCTGGGGCGTCACCGCCGGGATCATCGCCAATCTGGCGCAGCGGATCCGCTGGCATGGCTGATACGCACCTCCCCGGCGCGCTCTGGACGCAGCGCGCAGACCTCGCCGCGCTCGTCGCCGCGCTTGACCCTGCGGGTGCGGGCCTCGTCCGCTATGTCGGCGGCGCGGTGCGCGATACGCTGCTCGGCATCGCCGTGAAGGACATCGACATGGCGACCCCGCTCGAGCCGCCTGCGGTGATCGAGCAGCTGGCGGCGGCAGGCATCCGCAGCGTGCCCACCGGCCTTGCCCACGGCACCGTGACCGCCCTCCTGGCAGGCGGCCCGGTCGAGATCACCACCCTGCGCCGCGACGTCTCGACCGATGGCCGCCACGCCACGGTCGCCTTCTCGCAAAGCTGGCAGGAAGACGCAGCGCGCCGCGATTTCACGATCAACGCGCTCTATGCCGATCCGCGGGACCTTGCCGTCCACGATTACTTCGGCGGTCTCGCTGATCTGGATGCCCGCCGCCTGCGCTTCATCGGTGATGCCGAGCAGCGCATCCGCGAGGATTACCTGCGCATCCTGAGGTACTTCCGCTTCCAGGCCCGGTTCGGCTCGCTGCCTGCCGATCCCGTGGCAGAAGCTGCCTGCAGCGCGCTTGCCCCCGGCCTCAAGGGCCTCTCGCGCGAACGCATAGCCAGCGAACTGCTGCTGCTCCTCGCCTTGCCCGATCCCGCGCCGACCGTGGCCCGCATGGCTGATCTGGGCGTGCTGGCGGTGATCCTGCCCGAAGCCGATCCTGCCACGCTCCCGCCGCTCATCGCGGCCGAAGCCGCGCACGGCATCGCGCCCGCTCCGCTTCGCCGCCTTGCCGCGCTGCTGCCTGCCGATCCGCCGCTCGCCGAACAGATCGCCGCGCGCCTGCGCCTCAGCATCGCCCAGCGCAAGCACCTCGCGCTCGTCGCCGCACGCACCATCCCCGAGGAAGCCGCCCGCCCGCTCGCCTACCGGGTCGGCCGCGAAGCCGCGCTGGATCGCCTGCTGATCGGCGGCGCGAGCATGGCTCCGCTGCAAGGCTGGGACATCCCGCAGTTTCCCTTGAAAGGCGGCATGATCGTCGCGCGCGGGGTCAGCGCCGGGCCGGAGGTTGCCCGCCTGCTCCGCGCGGTGGAGGCACGCTGGGTTGCGGAAGGCTTCCCCGATGAAGCGCGCGTGATGGTCCTGCTCGATGCCGAACTGGCAGGCCGGTCAGACCCCGTCTGAACCCTTCCACTCGCGCCGCTCCTCTGCCGCGCGCAGCACTTCATAGGCGGTCTGCAGCTTGAGGAACTCCGCCGCTGCGGCGGCATCCCCGGGGCGGACGTCGGGGTGGACTTCCTTGGCCCGGCTGCGCCACGCCTTGCGCACCGCCTCGAAATCGGCGTCGACGTCGAGGCCAAGCGCCTCCAGCGCCCGCATTTCGTCGCGGCTGCGGCTGCCGTCACCGGGCCCGGCCCAGGACTGGTAGGCCGATTGGGCATAACCCGAAGCCTCGCCGCGCTCGGCCTTCTCGCGCAGTTCGGCCTCTTCCTTGTCGAGCCCCTCGAAGTAGTTCCAGCCCTGATTGTATTCAGCGGCATGGGCCACGCAGAAATACCAGCGCTCCGGGCTGTTGGGCGATTTGGGGGCGGGGCATTCCCCCTTTTCGCTGCACCCGGCCCGGTCGCACAGGCGCACGGGCGCGGCCTCGCGCGCGCTTTCATAGCCGCGCCATCTGGGGAAACCCCAGTCTGCCGATCTGCCCTGCCGTGCCATGCTGCCTGTTCCTAAGCCCTCACTGCACCGTGATCGTCACGGCGCGGCGGTTCTTGGCCCAGCTTGCCTCGTCCGAACCCAGCGCCACCGGGCGCTCCTTGCCATAGCTCACCGTGGTGATGCGCGCGGCATCGACGCCTAGGCTCACGAGATAGTTCTTCACCGCATTGGCGCGGCGCTCGCCGAGAGCAAGGTTGTAGTCGCGGGTGCCGCGCTCGTCGCAGTGGCCCTCGATGGTCACCCGCGCCGCCGGATAGCGCGCCAGCCACTGCGCCTGGCTCTGCAGGATACCCTGATCCTCGCTGTCGATGTTGTAGCGGTCGGTGTCGAACAGGATGGTGTCCGCCAGCACGGAGGCCATGAAGTCGGCGCGCGTCCCGGGTGCCGGCCCCGCGGGCTGGCCCACCGGCGGCGGATTGATCGTGGTGGTGGAGGTCGTCACACCGCTCGGCTGCGGCGGCAGATCCTTTTCCTTCGGCACGGTGCCAGCGCAGCCGGCCAAAGCGAGGCCCGCGGAGAGCAGCAGGGCTGTGGTGATCTTGCGGTTCACGGAAACGGTCTCCTTGGTCATTTGGAACCAGACTGCCTTCTGCAGTCCGAATCGGCAAATTGTTTCATCCCTCCGGTCCGGACCAGCGCGGCCCGGCAAGGCGGGACCAGTCGGCGGCCCGAAGGGGCTTGGGCGCATTCAAGGCAGGATCAGGGCAGCACCGGTCCCCAGGCCGGGTCCGATGCGTCGACCGGGGTGTTCAGACGCCGCTCGTTGCGTCCGGTCAGGTCCACTTGCCAGATCGAGGTCTTGCCGGTGGTCTTCGCCGTGCGGAAGAACTGGACGATGCGGCCGTTGGGCGACCATGTCGGCGCCTCATCCTGCCAGCTGTCGGTCAGATAGCGCATGTCGCCGCCCGATGGGTTCATCACCGCGATGCGCAGGTTGCCGGCAATGTGGGTGAAGGCGATCTGGTCGCCGCGCGGGCTCCATTCCGGCGTCGCCGCGCGGCCGCCGAAGAAGCTGATGCGCTTCTGGTTCGTGCCGTCCGCGTTCATCACGTAGACCTGCTGGCTGCCTGATCGGTCGCTTTCGAACACGATCCGCTGCCCGTCGGGCGAATAGCTGCCGCCAACATCGATCCCTGGCGAATCCGTCAGCTTCACCGAATCGCCGCCGGTCGCCGGCACACGGTAGATGTCGGTGTTGCCCGCAATCGCCATCGAATACAGAATGTACTTCCCATCGGGCGACCAGCGCGGCGCGAAGGTCGGTCCCTTGCCCTCGGTCACCAGCCGCTGCTGCCCGGTGCCGATATCATAGACATAGATGCGCGGGGTACCGTTGAGAAAGCTGAGATAGGCGATCTTGGAATAGTCGGGCGAATAGCGCGGTGTCAGCGCGGTCGATTGACCGTTGGTGATGAAGCGGTGGTTCGCGCCATCGGAATCCATGATGGCCAGCTGTTTGCGGCGGTTCCCCTTGGGACCCGTTTCGGCGATATAGGCGATCTTGCTGTCGAAGAACGGGCTTTCGCCCGATAGCCGCGCATAGACCATGTCGGCGCACTTGTGCGCGGCGCGGCGCCATTCCTCGGGCTTCACCACATAGCCCTGCCGCGCCAGCTCGCTGCCCAGCGCCACGTCGTAGAGATAGCACCCGACTGTCAGCCGCCCGTCCGGCGCCGCCCTGACAAAGCCCTGCACCAGCATCTCCGCCGAACGCGCGCGCCAGTTCGGGAAGGTTGGCGCGGTCACCTCGCCATAGGCGATGCGCGGCAGCGCATCCGGCCCGACCGGGCGGAACAGCCCGTTGTTCTTGAGATCGCCGAAGATCACCCGCGCCAGATTGCGGCCCAGGGCTTCGGTGTTGCCGCCCTCGGCCGCCGTCGGCAACATCTCGTCGGTGGGGAACACCGGGATCGCGATGGCCGCGTCGTTGTTGATCGTGCCGACCACGTCCTCCTCGGGCGAGGAATCCACTGCGGGCGCGGGGGTTGCGGCGGGTTGCGGCCCCTTCGGCGCGGCCTGCTGCGCATGAACGGGCGGCGCGGAGAGGGCCAGGGGCGCGCACAGCAGCGCCGCGCAAAGCCCGGTAACGCGAAGTCCGGTAACTGGGGTGCTACGCACGGCTCTACTCTTTCCTGAAATTGAGCTTGTAGGTCTTCCAGAATTCGTATGATTCCGGCGGAAGGTTGAAGGGCGCCGCCGTCCTGATCGCGCGGACCGCACATTCGGTGAAGCGGCTGACCTGCGGCGTGTTGGCCGGAGTCTGGCCGGAAAGCACCGGCGGTGCAATGCTCGTGATATTGCCGCCGCGATCGAGCTGGAAGGTCACGCTGGCGCGCAGCTTCTCGATCTCCACGCCGTTCACCGGGCAGCTGTTCCACGGCGGCAGCACCTTGCGGTTGATCGTCACGCGGATCGCGGCCTTGACCTGCTCGCTCGCCGCATCGGCCGGATTGCCGGTGGCGCCGGGGCGCGTGCCGGTGTTGATGCCCTTCAGGAAGTCCGGACCCAGCTGGCTGGCCCCGCCCGGCGCATCGGATCGCCGGCGCTGCCGGGGGTCCGCCGGCGGCGATGCGGCTGCGGGCCTTGCCGCGGGCTTCGGCGGCGCTGCGGGCGCGGCGCGCGGCGGCGGCAGCGGAGCCGCCTTCGGTGCGGGCCTCGGCTGCGGTGCCGGCTTTGCCTGCGGCTGCTGCGCGGGCGCCGGCTTGGGCAGCGGCTGCGGCGGTGCCATCTGCGGCACCGGCTCGGCAGCCACGGGCTCGGGCGCCGGCTCGCCGATCACGGGGGCAACATCGGCCGCAGCCGCCTCGTTGGGATCGGGCGACGTCGAGGTATCGGCGGTCTCGTCGGCAAAGGTCACCGTCATCCGCTCGGGCGGCGACATGATCGTCCGCCCCGGCGGAGCCAGCGTCAGCGCCGCGATCAGCCCCGCATGGGCCGCCAGCGCGATGATGAGCGCACCAAACGGTAAGGGCGCTTCGTCGCGCGTGAGGCCTGGGGGGGAGGAAGTGGCACTCATCGCCATGGCGCTTAGGGGGCCGTGACTGAACCGTTGGTGACCAGCGAGATCGACTTGAAGCCCGCCGCGTTCAGCGCGCCCATCACCGCCACAACGCGGCCATAATCAAGGCCGCGGTCCGCGCGCAGCGTCACCAGCGGGGGCTTCCCGTCAGGCCCTGCCGCCGCAAGGCCTGTCAGCCGGTCCGAAAGTTCGCCGGGCGCGAGTTCCTGATCATCGAGGAAAATCCGCCCCTCGCCGTCCATGCTCACCGTCACCGTCTTGCGCTCGGTCTTGAGCGCTTCGGCGCGGCTGTCGGGCAGATCGATCGGCACGCCCGCCGTCAGCATCGGCGCTGTCACCATGAAGATGATGAGCAGCACCAGCATCACGTCGACCAGCGGCGTCACGTTGATCTCGCTCATCGCGCCGCTGCGCCGTCCCCGCCGCCCGCGCCGCCCGCCTCCGCCGGATGCCATGTTCATCGCCACGGCCCTACTGCTCCAGCTCGCGGCTCAACGTCGCGTGGAAGCGGTCGGCAAAGCGGAACAGACGCGTCTCAAAGCGGTTCACCCGGTGCGAGAAGCGGTTGTAGGCAATCACCGCCGGGATCGCGGCAAACAGGCCGATGGCCGTGGCGAACAGCGCCTCCGAAATGCCCGGTGCCACCACCGCGAGCGAGGAATTCTGCTGCGCGCCGATGTTGAAGAAGCTGTCCATGATGCCCCAGACCGTGCCGAACAGACCGACGAAGGGCGCGACCGCACCCACCGTGGCAAGGAAATTGAGGCGGCCGGCCAGCCGGTCGGTCTCAGCCGTCACCACGCTTTCCATCGCCGAGTTGAGCCGCTGGCGCGTGCCTTCGCGGTCGATCGTCTTGCCCGAGGTGGAGCGCCGCCATTCGCTGAGCGCCGCCGTCACCACGCGCGCGCTCGGCACGTCCTTGTCGCCATTCTCTTTGTGGTAGGCGTCGATATCGCGCGCTTCCCAGAAGCCCGTTTCGTAGCGGTTGCATCCCCGCTGCATGCTGCCCATCCGCAGCGAAAAGGCGAAGATGATCGTCCACACCCAGACCGAGGCAAGCACCAGCGCGCCCATCACCACCTGCACCACGATATCGGCATGGAGGAACAGCGCGACGGGGTTGAGCCGGGTCGGCATGCCGGCGGTCACACCGCCAACGACACCGGGGGCAGCGGCAGCAGCAAGAACGGAAAGCATCATGATCGAACGGGACCTTCCTGAGGCGGCACAAGCAGCGAAGTGAAAGCGGTGATGAAGGGCGCTGGCAGGCGCATCGCGCGCCCAGCGGGTGAAACAAACGCGACGCGGACCTGCGCCTCGGCAAGGAGCTCATCCCCGCGCAGGGCCTTCTGGACGAGCGTGCACGTCACGCGTGTCACCGCAGAGACGGTGCTGACGATCAGCACATCGTCGTCGAGCCGGGCCGGCCGCTGGTACTTCAGCGCAAGGTCGGTCACCGCAAAGGCGCCCTGCCCCGCTTCGTGCGCCCCGCGCTGGTCGATGCCCAGCAGTCGCAGCATGTCGGACCGCGCACGCTCGAACCAGCGTAAGTAGTTGGCGTGATAGACCACGCCTGAAAGATCCGTGTCCTCAAAGTAAACACGTACCGAATAAAAGTGGCGATCGGCGTCGAAACAGCCGGAGGGAGGACACGGAACAGGAAACGGGGGGCTTGGCATGCGGGGCCTGTCCTAGCCTTGCCGCGACTCGCGAGGCAAGGCCAAACACGGCCATCGCGGGCGGCAGCGCCGGGGTTTCAGTCCACCCGCGCCAGCAGCGGGCCAAGCTGACGCCCGGCAAACACGTGCACATGCAGATGCGGCACTTCCTGGTGGCTGTTGGTGCCGGTGTTGGCGAGCAGCCGGTACCCCGGTGCCACCAGCCCCGCCTCGCGCGCGACATGGCCCACCGCGCGGACGAACCCGGTGATCTCGGCGTCCGAAGCCTTCGCAGAAAAGTCGTCCCAGCTCACATAGGCACCCTTGGGGATCACCAGAATATGCGTCGGCGACTGCGGGTTGATATCGTGGAAGGCGAGGCTCCACTCGTCTTCGTAGACGCGCCGGCAGGGGATTTCCCCGCGCAGGATCTTTGCGAAGACGTTCTGGTCATCATAGGGCTGGGTGGCATCGACCGCCATGGCTCAACTGCTCCTGCTGGCTTTCTCGGCAATTCCGGAGATGCCCTCGCGCCGCTCCAGTTCCGCGGTCACATCGGCCAGCGAAACCCCGCAATCGCCTATGAGAACTAGCAGATGGAACAGGAGGTCCGCCGCCTCGCCGACCAGCGCCTCAGGCGCGCCGGTCAACGCCGCGATCACCACTTCGGTCGCTTCCTCGCCTACTTTCTGCGCGATCTTGCCGCGCCCCTTGGCATGGAGCCGGGCGACATAGCTGCTTTCAGGACCAGAAACGGAAGCACCCGCGCGGCGCGCCGCAATCGTGGCTTCCAGCCGGGACAGGATGGTGGTCGGGTCTGTCGGGTTTGGCATCGCAGCGGGCATGGCGCGCCGCCGGTGCGAGGTCAAGCGGGCAAGGCGCCCCTCAGGCCCTCAGTCGTCCTTGCGCCGCGCCACCCGGCGGCCGATGATCAGGCCGGCGAGGCCGATGGCAAACAGCGCGCCGTCGGTCGGCTCGGGAATGGCCGTGCCCCCGCTCGCCTGCGCAAGCGCGGTTCCAGCAGTGGTGGCAAGAGCCACAATGGCAATGGGAAGAAAGCGGAACACGCGCGGGATTTCCAATACAAGACCTTGCCAAAGAGTTAATGCAAACCCTGTGCCATCGCGCTGAATATCAAGAAGATACGGGTATTTCGCTAGTTAATATCCGTAGGTTTTCAGCGGCAAGTGTCAAAAATTCCGACAGCTGCGTGCCTTATCCCCGCGCCGGAATTCCCGCCGCGCGCAGCGCCGCATGGGCCTCGGCGACGGAATGCGTGCCGAAGTGGAAGATCGAGGCCGCCAGCACGGCGCTCGCATGGCCCTCGCGCACGCCCGCTACGAGATGGTCAAGCGTGCCGACACCGCCGCTGGCGATCACCGGCACCGGGACCGCATCGGCAATGGCCCGCGTCAGCGCAAGGTCATAGCCGGCCTGCGTCCCGTCCCCGTCCATCGAGGTGACGAGCAGCTCGCCCGCGCCCAGTTTCGCAAGGGTCTCGGCATGGGCCAGCGCATCGATCCCCGTCGGACGCCGCCCGCCATGGGTGAAGATTTCCCACTTGCCGGGCGCCACCCGCCGCGCGTCCACCGAACCCACCACGCACTGCGCGCCGAACCGCTCGGCAATATCGCGCACCAGTTCGGGCCGCGCGACCGCGGCGGAATTGACCGCCACTTTGTCCGCGCCTGCCAGCAGCAGCGCCCGCGCATCCTCTGGCGTCCGCACCCCGCCGCCCACGGTCAGCGGCATGAAGCAGACCTCGGCCGTGCGCGCGACGACATCAAGCAGCGTCCCGCGCCCCTCATGCGTCGCAGAGATATCGAGAAAGCACAGCTCGTCCGCGCCCGCCTTGTCATAGGCCCGCGCCTGCTCGACCGGATCGCCCGCATCGCGCAGATCGACAAAGTTCACGCCCTTCACCACGCGTCCATCGCGCACATCAAGGCAGGGAATGACACGGACGCGGACGGTCATGCTTCCGCCATCGCAATAGCCGCCGCCAGATCGAGCCGCCCCTCGAACAGTGCGCGGCCGGTGATCACGCCCTCGATCCCGTCCGCCTCGTGGATCTTCAGCATCCGAATATCGTCGATGCCCTTCACCCCGCCGCTCGCGATCACCGGCAACCGGGTGCTGCGCGCAAGATCGAGCGTCGCATCGATGTTGCAGCCTTTCAGCAGCCCATCGCGGCCCACGTCAGTAAACAGGATCGAGGCCACACCCGCATCCTCGAACCGCCGTGCCATGTCGACAATCGAAACGTCGGAAACCTCGGCCCAGCCCTCGGTCGCGACCATCCCGTCGCGCGCATCGACCGCCACCACGATCCCGCCGGGATAGGCCTTCGCCATGTCCTTCACGAATTGCGGGTCCTTCAGCGCCGCCGTGCCGATCACCACGCGGCTCACGCCCAGATCAAACCAGCCATCGACGGCAATCGGATTGCGGATGCCGCCGCCCAGCTGCACGTGCCCCGGAAACACCTTGAGGATGCCCTCGACTGCCGCGCGGTTCACTGCCTCACCGGCGAACGCGCCATCAAGGTCCACGACATGGAGGTACTGCGAGCCGGCATCCGCAAACAGCATCGCCTGCGCCGCCGGATCATCGCCATAGACCGTCGCGCGCGCCATATCGCCCTCGGCCAGCCGCACGACCTGTCCGCCCTTGAGATCGATTGCCGGGAATACGATCAAGCCACATACTCCTTCAAGGGCGCCACTCCAGAAAACGCCCCAGCAGGGAGAGCCCGTAGTCCTGGCTCTTCTCCGGGTGAAACTGCACGCCCAGCACATTGTCCCGGCCCACCGCCGCGACGAGCCCGCCGCCATGGTCGGTCATCGCCGCCACATCCGCGCCGTCCTCGGACACGAAGTGGTAGGAATGGAGGAAATAGGCCTCACCCGGCACGATCAACGGGTTGTGGTGCATGGGCTCCACATCGTTCCAGCCCATGTGCGGCACCTTGATGCTCGCATCGCTCGGCTCGATCGCGCGCACTTCGCCGCCGATCCAGCCCAGCCCTTCGGTCACGCCGAATTCGATGCCCCGGTCCGCCAGCAGCTGCATCCCCACGCAAATGCCCAGGAACGGCGCGCCGCCCACCAGCACGCGCTCGCGCATCGCCTCGACCAGCCCCGGCACGCCGCGCAGCGCCTCGATGCAGGCCTTGAACGCGCCGACACCCGGCAGCACGATCCGGTCTGCCGCGCGCACCACATTGGGGTCCGCCGTCACGGAAACGCCTTCCGCCCCCGCCGCCTTCAACGCATTGGCAACCGAGCGCAGGTTCCCCGCGCCATAGTCGACCAAGGCAATGACTTCAGCCACCCAGGATGCCCTTGGTGCTGGGCACGGCATCGCCCTTGCGCGGGTCGATCTCCACCGCATCGCGCATCGCCCGGGCAAAGCCCTTGTAGATGCCCTCGATGATGTGGTGGTTGTTCGAGCCGTAGAGGCACTCGATGTGCAGCGTGATCCCGGCGGCCTGCGCAATCGACTGGAACCAGTGCTCGAACAGCTCGGTATCCATCTCGCCAAGGCGGGCTTGCGTAAAGCTCGCCTTCCAGATCAGCACCGGCCGCCCAGAGATGTCGAGCGCGACGCGGGCCAGGGCCTCGTCCATCGGCGAATAGGCCGTGCCGTAGCGGGTGATGCCCTTCTTGTCGCCCAGCGCCTGCGCAATCGCCTGCCCCAGCGCGATGGCGCTGTCCTCGGTCGTGTGGTGCTGGTCGACATGGAGGTCGCCCTTCACGTGGCAGGTCACGTCGATCAGCGAGTGGCGGCTGAACTGCTCGATCATGTGATCGAGAAAGCCGATCCCGGTGCTGACATCGAACGTGCCGGTGCCGTCGAGATTCACCGAAACCTTGATATCGGTTTCGTGCGTGGTGCGGGCGATCGATCCGGTGCGCATGGCGCTTGCCTATAGGCCGCTTCCGCACAGAATCAATCGCCTGCACCTCAGAGCCCCTTGACCCGCGCGCGGCTCCAAGCCACCCTAGAGCAGATGAGCGATGCACCCGACAGCCTGATCCCCTACGACGAGATCGTGCAGGAAGCCCTGCGCGCGGTGGTCGGCCGCGTGCTTGGCCAGATCGAAACCACGGGCGGCACGCTCCCCGGTGCGCACCATTTCTACATCACTTTCAAGACCGGCGCGCCCGGCGTATCCATTCCGCCGCGCCTCAAGGAACGCTTTCCGGACGAGATGACCATCGTCCTGCAAAACAAGTTCTGGGATCTGAAAGTCACGCCCGAAGGCTTCAGCGTCGGCCTCTCGTTCAACCAGATTCCTTCGACGCTGGTCGTCCCGTTCAGCGCGATCACGGCCTTCGTCGATCCCGCCGTCGATTTCGGCCTCCAGTTCCAGACCGCGGGCGATGTCGAGGAAGACGAGCCGCTCCACGACGCGGAAAATGATTCGCCCGAAGCCGGCGAGCCGGCGGGCGCCGATGATGGCTCGAACGTCGTCACCGTGGATTTCGGTCGCAAGAAGTGACCACGCCCGGCAAGCCGGTTCCAGCATTGACGCAAGCGGCACCTGAATCGCCGGTTGATCCAGTCAGCCCGCTCACCCGTACCATCCTTGCCGGCATCGCCATGCGCGCTGGCTCCTCGCTGCTGAAGCGCGGCGTCGATCGCGGCATCCTCGGCGCCGCGCCCGATGCCCTGAAAGCTGCCGCGAAAGCCGCCGGTGTGAAGGCCGCCCAGCAGGCCGCAAAGGCCCCGAAAGTCAAACGCGGCATCGGCGCGCGTATCCTCACGGCTGCCGCCACCCGTATCGCCACCCGCTCGGTGCCCGGCGCCATCGTCGTCGGCGGTGCGCTGCTCGCCAAGACGCTCCACGAACGCCGCAAGAACCGCCAGCGTTGACCAAGCGCCCTTGACCTTCCCGGCCGCCATGCGCCAACAGCGCGCATGGTCCAGCCGACTCCCCCATCCTCCGACGCACTCCACCGCCGCGGGCTGATGTTCATCATGTCCTCGCCCTCGGGCGCGGGGAAGACAACCATCTCGCGTATGCTGCTCGAGGCCGATCCCGCCATCCGCCTCTCGGTCTCTGCCACCACGCGGCCGATGCGCCCTGGCGAGGTTGACGGGAAGGACTATCACTTCGTCACGCAAGGGCGCTTCGACGAAATGGTCGAGAACGAGGAGTTCCTCGAATGGGCGCACGTCTTCGGCAACAGCTACGGCACGCCCAAGGCGCAAGTGAAGGCGGGCCTGCGCGAAGGCCAGGACTTCCTCTTCGACATCGATTGGCAGGGTACGCAGCAGCTTTACCAGAAGCTCGAAACCGATGTCGTGCGCGTGTTCCTCCTGCCCCCCAGCATCGATGAGCTGCGCCGCCGCCTCACCGGGCGCGGCACCGACAGCGCCGAGGTCATCGCCGCCCGCATGGAACGCGCCCGCGCCGAAATCAGCCACTGGGACGGCTATGACTACGTCGTCGTCAACGACGATATCGACGAGTGCTTTGCGAAGGTCCGCGAAATCCTTCACGCCGAACGCATGAAACGCGCGCGCCAGACCGGCCTGATCGGCTTCGTGCGCGAACTGATGCGGCCCTGAGAGCCGGTCAGCCCGGGTCTTCAGACCGCCAGCAGCGCTGCCAGCTGGTCCAGCTGTCCCGGCAGCGCCATGGCGGATGTCTCCAGAGCCTCGTCGCGCGCGGCCCGCGTCGGATAACGCTCGTGATAGGTCACCAAGGTCCCGCCAGCCGCGTCTGCGAACGTCACGGTCGTGATGGCTCCCTCCGGGTCTTCCGCGTTGGTCCAGACGATCCGCTCGCCCGCCACCACGTCGGGATAGGTGCCATGGAACGTGAGCGTGTCCGCCTGGCCCATGCCATAGACCAGTCGGTAGGAACCGCCGGAGCGTACGTCCATCTCGCAGGCGAGCAAGGTGATGCCGAAGCCTTCGGGGGCCCACCATTGGCGGAACTGCGCCGGATCGGACCAGGCACCGAACACGCGTGACGGTGCCGCCGCGAACCGCCGTCTGATCGCAAGCTCGCAATCTCCGATGGCCTGCGCCGCTTCCGTCTCGTTCACGTCATGCTCCCGCAAACGATCCCGGGTGCCCCTCACTCCCCCAAAGGGTTGATATGGCTCTCTGGGATATAGGCGTTCACGATGCCGCCATCGATCGGCAGCGGCGTGCCGATCACATAGTCGCCCGCGCGGCTCGCGAGGAAAATCGCGCCGCCCGCCATGTCTTCCAGATTGCCAATGCGCTTCAGGGGGATGCCCCGCGCCGAGCCTTCCGGATTGTTCGCTGCTGCCTTGTTCATTTCCGAGGCAAATGCCCCCGGGCAGATCGCGTTGACGATGATGTTGTCCTTCACCAGCCGCGCCGCCATGCGCCGGGTGAGGTGGATCAGCCCGGCCTTCGAGGCCTGATAGCTGTAGGTCTCCCAGGGGTTCACGCGCAGCCCGTCGACTGAGGCGATGTTGATCACCTTGGCCGCATGGTCCTTCGCCCCGGCCTTCAGCAGCCCGTGCAGCTTCTGCGTCAGGAAGAAGGGCGTCTTGACGTTGAGGTTCATCACCTTGTCCCAGCCCATCTCCGGGAAATCGTCGAACTCCGCGCCCCAGGCCACGCCCGCATTGTTCACCAGAATGTCGATATGGCTCTCGCGCTGCGCGAGATCCTCGACCAGTGCCTCGATCCCTGCGAACGTCGAGATATCGCCCGGCAGCGCGATACACTTGGGGCCCAGTTCGGCGGCGGTCGCTTCCACCACGGCGGCCTTGCGCGCCGTGATGTAGACCCGCGCGCAGCCCGCCGCGATGAAACCCTCGGCGATCATCCGCCCAATCCCGCGCGAACCGCCCGTCACCACCGCAACGCGGCCTTCCAGGCTGAAAAGCTTGGCAAAATCCATCTGTCTGTTCCTCAATAGCCGCTGAGCTGCGCCACACGCTCGGCATGGTAGTTGGCATCGCCCATGAACTCGGTCAGCGCGCGCTCGCGCTTCATGTAAAGCCCGATGTCGTATTCGTCGGTCATGCCCACGCCGCCGTGCATCTGCACGCCCTCGCGCACCGCGAGGTTGCAGGCACGCGCCGCCTTGGCCTTGGCGACCGAGACCATCAGCTCCGCCCGCTCGGACCCGCCATCGAGCAGCTGCTGCGCCTTGATCACCACCGCCTCGGCAATCTCGAGCTCGGAATAGAGGTGCGCCGCGCGGTGCTGCAGCGCCTGGAACTCGCCAATCAGTTTGCCGAACTGCTTGCGCGTCTTGAGATAGCCGGTCGTCATCGCGAAGGCGCCGGCGCCCACACCGGTCTGCTCCGCCGCCGCGCCGATCCGGCCCGCGCTCAGAACCTTGTTCAGCACCGCGCGCCCGCCATCGACTTCGCCAATCACCGCCGAACCATCGAGCTCCACACCGTCAAACCGCACATGGCTGGCGATGGAGCTGTCGACCAGCCGCACCGCATTGTGCCCGATGCCCGCCGCATCCTTCGGCACCGCAAACAGCGTCACGCCATCGGCATCGCTGTCGCTGCCCGAGGTGCGCGCCGCGACGATGATCGCATCGGCCGAGGTGCCGTGGATCACGAAGTCCTTGGCCCCCGTCAGGCGGAACCCGTTGCCCGCCCGCTCGGCGCGGCAGGCGATCTTCTCGGGCTTGTGCTTGGCGCCTTCGTCGATGGCCATGGCCAGCACGGTCTCGCCGGCGATGATCCCTGGCAGCCAGCGCCCGCGCAGCTCGTCCGAGGCGTCCTTCAGCGCGGTCACGCCCATGACCGAGGTCGTCAGGAACGGCGAGGGCGTCAGGTTCCGCCCGATCTCGGCCAGCACGATCCCCGCTTCGACATGGCCCATGGCAAGCCCGCCATCGGCTTCCGCCGCGAGCATGCCGGTGAGGCCCATTTCGGCAAACTGCTTCCACAGCCCGTGTCCGAAGCCGTCCTTGCAATTCGTGTCGCGCCAGTGGCGCAGCTGCTTCTTGATCCCGCCTTCATCGGCCATGAAGCCGGTGACGCTTTCGGCCAGCATGGCCTGATCTTCAGTATGATACAGCGGCATGGGATCAGGCTCCCGGCAGTTCGAGAATGCGCTTGGCGACGACGTTGAGCATGACCTCGCTCGTGCCGCCCTCAATCGAATTGGCCTTGGTGCGCAGCCAGCTGCGTGCCGGTGCGCCGCCGCGGGTTTCCTCGCTTTCCCACTCCAGCGCCGTGCTCCCGCCCGCCGCCATCAGCAGTTCGTGCCGCCGCTTGTTGAGTTCGGTCCCGGCGTACTTCATCATGTTGGGCTTGGCCGGATGGGCGCGCCCCACCTTGATCTCGTCGAGGAACTTTTCCCCGCACGCTGCAAAGGCCAGCGCATCGATATCGAACTGCGCCAGCTCCGCGCGCAGCATCGGATCATCCAGACCATTGCGCGTCAGCACCTTGCCGATCGTGCTCGTCTGCTCGCCGCCACCCGCGCCCGAGATCATCTCGCGCTCGTGGCCAAGGAGGTACTTCGCCACGTCCCAGCCCCGGTTGAGCTGGCCGACGATCTGGTGCTTGGGCACCACCACGTTGTCGAAGAAGGTCTCGCAGAACGGCGAGGCACCGCTGATCAGCTTGATCGGCTTGGTCGTCACCCCCGGCGTCGTCATGTCGAACAGCAGGAACGAAATCCCCTGATAGACATTGGTCTTGTCGGTGCGGACGAGGCAGAAGATCCAGTCCGCCTTGTCGGCATAGCTCGTCCAGATCTTCTGGCCGTTGACGACCCAATGGTCGCCCTTGTCCTCGCCGAAGGTCTGCAGGCTCACGAGGTCAGACCCCGAACCCGGCTCCGAATAGCCCTGGCACCAGCGGATTTCGCCGCGCGCGATCTGGTTCAGATAGAGCACCTTCTGCTCTTCGGTGCCGAACTTGAGGAGCGCGGGCCCGAGCATCCAGATGCCGAAGCTCGACAGCGGCGGCCGCGCCCCGGCGCGCGCCAGCTCCTCGCGCCATACTTTGGCCTCGGCCGGGCTCATGCCCGCGCCGCCATAGGCGACCGGCCAGTCCGGCACGGTATACCCCTTGGCCGCGCAGACCTCCATCCAGGCTTTCTGGCCCTCGTTCTTGAAAACGAAATTGCGCCCGCCCCAGCAGATGTCGCCCTCGTCCTGTACGGGCTTGCGCATCTCTTCCGGGCAGTTCGCCTCGATCCAGCTGCGGATTTCCGCGCGGAACGCCTCAAGCTCTGACATGGCTTTTGCTCCTCTCTTAATCGAGAGGTTAAGGCGACTCGCCGCGCGCTGGCAAGCGCCGATTTTGCCAAGGTTTTCCGCCAATCGCGCAGCCCCCGCATGCCGTAGCGTCAACCCGATCGGCATTGACGAAGGGGCGCAGCAGCCTAAGCTCACGCCAAAATCAAAAGCAGATGGAGAGGTTCCCATGCGATTCCACAACAAGACCGTCGTCGTCACCGGGGCAGCCTCCGGCATCGGCCGTGCAACCGCGATCCTGTTCGCCGCCGAAGGCGCGAAGGTCTACGCCGCCGACATCGACGAAGCCGGCCTTGCCGCGACCGCTGCCGAATCGAACGGCGAAGTCCACACCGTGCGCTGCGACGTCACAGTCTGCGAGGACATCAAGGCCCTGATGGACCGCGCCGCTGCGGAAACCGGCGGGATCGACGCCGTATTCAACAACGCAGGTGCCGGCGGCGACATGGCCAAGATCGACGAGATCGAGCCCGAGGGCTGGGACCGCACGATGCACCTCCTGCTCCGCTCGGTCGCCTTCGGCATCCGTTATGCTGTCCCGCACATGATCGGCCGCGCCGGTGCCGCCATCGTCAACACCTCCAGCGTCGCCGCGGTCGGCCCCGGCTACTCGCCCAATGCCTATGCCGTCGCCAAGGCGGGCGTGCTCCACCTCACCAAGACCAGCGCCGCCGATCTCGCCCGCCACCAGATCCGCGTGAACGCCGTCCAGCCCGGCTTCATCAACACCAACATCTTCACCACCTCGCTCGACGTGCCGCCCGAACTCGAAGCGCAGGCCAAGGGCGCCATCGCGATGATGAGCCAGGCCGCCCAGCCTGTCGCCCGCGGCGGCCAGCCGCGCGACATTGCCGAGGCCGTGCTCTACCTCTGCAGCGAGGCGGCCAGCTTCGTGAACGGCACCTCGATCATCGTCGATGGTGGCCTCACCATCGGCCCTCGCCATTCATGGGATCCCGAAGTGCCGGACCTGTTCGAAGCCCTGCGCCAGATGAAGGCCGCCGCCGAGGCCGCCGGCTGAGAAAACACAGCGTGATCAATCTCCCTGCTTGATCTCGCGCAAGGTTTAACCGACAGATTAAATCAAGAAACACAAGCGGTGCCACACGCCCGCACCGCGAGGAGAGCCAACATGGATTTCGAACCCACCGAACGGCAGGTCTACTGGCGCAACCGCGTCCGCGATTTCATCGAGACCAACGTCCGCCCGCGCCACAAGGACTACAAGGCCGAGCAGGCCACCGGCGATCGCTGGAAGGTGCTCCAGGTGGTCGAAGAGGAAAAGGCCCGCGCCAAGGCCGCCGGGATCTGGAACCTGTTCATGCCTCCGCGCAACGGCGGCCACCACCATGTCGATGAAACGTTCGAGTTCGAAGGCCCTGGCCTCACCAACCTCGAATACGCGCTCTGCGCCGAGGAAATGGGCCGCATCTCGTGGGCCAGCGAAGTGTTCAACTGCTCGGCGCCCGATACCGGCAACATGGAAGTGTTCCACCGCTACGGCACGCGCGAGCAGAAGGAGCAGTGGCTCCGCCCGCTGATGAACGGCGAGATCCGCTCCGCTTTCCTGATGACCGAGCCGCTCGTCGCTTCCTCGGACGCGACCAACATCGAAACCCGCATGGTGCGCGAAGGCGACGAATACGTCATCAACGGCCGCAAGTGGTGGTCCTCGGGCCTCGGCGATCCGCGCTGCAAGATCGCCATCGTCATGGGCAAGACCGACACCAGCGCCAAGCGCCACGCTCAGCAGTCGCAGGTTCTCGTCCCCATGGACGCGCCGGGCGTCAACATCCTGCGCCACCTGCCCGTCTTCGGGTATGACGATGCGCCGCACGGCCACATGGAAGTGCTGCTCGAAAATGTCCGCGTCCCCGTTTCCAACGTCGTGCTCGGCGAAGGCCGCGGGTTCGAGATCGCGCAGGGCCGCCTCGGGCCGGGCCGCATCCACCACTGCATGCGCACCATCGGCGTGGCCGAAGAAGCGCTGTCCAAGATGGCCCGCCGCCTCCAGTCGCGCGTCGCCTTCGGCAAGCGGATTTCCGAGCAGTCCGTTTGGGAAGAGCGCATCGCCCGCGCCCGCATCGATATCGAGATGACGCGCCTGCTCTGCCTCAAGGCGGCAGACATGATGGACAAGGTCGGCAACAAGGCCGCCGCGCTCGAAATCGCGATGATCAAGGTGCAGGCCCCCAACATGGCGCTGCGCATCATTGATGACGCGATCCAGGCCCACGGCGGCGGCGGTGTCTCGGAAGACTTCGGCCTTGCCGAAGCCTACGCCCACCAGCGCACCCTGCGCCTCGCGGACGGTCCGGACGAAGTCCACGCCCGCGCTGTCGCCCGCATCGAATACGCGCGCCACACCGATCTCCCCAGCGACCCGGGCTTCACCTCGGGCGACATGGCGATCTCGCGCTAGGACGATCAGACCCGCTCCGGCCTTCCCCCTCTCCGTGAGGGCAGGGCCGGGGAAGGCGCTCGACGTCTCGGCACGGCAGTACGCCCCCACCCAGCCTCCCCCTCACGGGGGAGGAGCCGCACAGTCGGAGAACACGACAATGAAAGCCGCCATCCTCGAAGCCGCCGGCCAGCCGCTGGTCATCGACCAGCTCACCGTGTCCAAGCCCGGCCCGCACGAAGTCCTGATCCGCACCGCCGCCTGCGGCCTGTGCCATTCGGACCTGCACTTCATCGAGGGCGCCTATCCCCACCCGATGCCCTGCGTCGCGGGCCACGAAGCCGCCGGCATCGTCGAGGAAGTCGGCAGCGAGGTCCGCACGGTCAAGAAGGGCGATGCCGTCGTCACCTGCCTTTCCGCCTTCTGCGGCCACTGCGAATTCTGCGTCACCGGCCGCATGTCGCTCTGCCTTGGCGGCGATACGCGCCGCCGTCCCGGCGAGGCCCCGCGCCTCACCCGCTCCAGCGATGGCAGCGTCGTCAACCAGATGCTCAACCTTTCGGCCTTTGCCGAAATGATGCTGATCCACGAACACGCCTGCGTCGCGATCAACCCCGATATGCCGCTGGATCGCGCCGCCGTGATCGGCTGCGCCGTCACCACCGGCGCGGGCACGATCTTCAACGCCTGCAAGGTCACGCCGGGTGAAACCGTGGCGGTGATCGGCTGCGGCGGGGTTGGCCTTGCCACGATCAACGCCGCCAAGATTGCCGGTGCGGGGCGCATCATCGCCGCCGATCCGATGCCCGAAAAGCGCGAACTCGCGATCAAGCTGGGCGCGACCGACGTGATCGACGCGCTCGATCCCGATGCCGCCAAGCAGATCCAGGAAATGACCAAGGGCGGCGTCCACCACGCCATCGAAGCCGTAGGACGTCCCGCCTCGGGCGATCTCGCGGTCGCCTCGCTGCGCCGCGGCGGCACCGCCACGATCCTCGGCATGATGCCGCTCGCCCACAAGGTCGGCCTATCCGCGGTCGATCTGCTCTCGGGCAAGAAGCTCCAGGGCGCGATCATGGGCGGCAACCACTTCCCGGTCGATCTCCCGCGCCTCGTCGATTTCTACATGCGCGGCCTGCTCGATCTCGACAGCATCATTGCCGAACGCATCCCGCTCGAAGGCATCAACGAGGGCTTCGAGAAGATGAAGGGTGGCCACGCCGCCCGCTCGGTCATCGTCTTCGACCAGTAAGGCCAGCCAGCATGACCGACGCACCCATCGACGCGCAGGCCGCTTTCACCGGCACCGTCGCCCCCGAAGGCGCGGACAAGCTCGACGAAGCCAAGCTCACCGCATGGTTCGAAGCCAACGTCGCGGGCTTTCAGGGCCCGCTTACGGTCTCGAAGTTCAAGGGCGGCCAGTCGAACCCCACCTACCGGATCGACGCGCCCTCGGGCCCCTATGTCCTGCGCCGCAAGCCCTTCGGCAAGCTGCTCCCCAGCGCCCACGCGGTCGACCGCGAATACAAGGTGCAGGCCGCCCTCGCCCCCACCGGCTTCCCTGTTGCCCCGCAATATGGCCTGTGCACCGATGACGACGTCGCCGGCTCGTGGTTCTATGTCATGGGCTGCGTCGATGGCCGCACGATCTGGGACGGCGCGATGCCCGGCGCGACCCCGGAAGACCGCCGCGCCACCTACTTCGCCATGGTCGATACCCTCGCCGCGCTCCACAGCGTGGATGTGGACTCCGTCGGCCTCTCCGAATTCGGCAAGCCCGGCAACTACTTCGGCCGCCAGGTCGATCGCTGGACCAAGCAGTACCGCCTCTCCGAAACCGAGCGCATGGAGCCGATGGAGCGCCTCATCGAGTGGCTCCCGCGCACCCTGCCCGAACAGACCCGCATGAGCGTCGTCCACGGCGACTACCGCATCGACAACATGATCTTCGCCCACGGCGAGCCCAAGCCGCTCGCGGTGCTCGACTGGGAACTTTCAACGCTCGGTGATCCGCTGGCCGATTTCACCTATTTCGCGATGGCCTGGTCCACCGAGAACGGCGGCCGCTCCGGCGTCATGGACCTCGACCGCGCAGCGCTCGGCATCCCCGAACTCGACGAAGTGATCGCCCGCTACTGCGAGAAGACCCAGCGCGACGGCATCGCCGGCATGGACTGGTACCTCGCCTACAACTACTTCCGCCTTGCCGGGATCATCCAGGGCATCAAGAAGCGCTACCTCGACGGCACCGCCTCCAGCGCCCACGCTGCGGCCATGTCCGACCGCGTCGGCCCGCTGGCAGACATGGCCTGGAATTATGCGGTGAAGGCGGGGGCTTGATCCGGTTGCTCCCCGAGCTGGTCTCGGGGAGGTAGCAGCCTGACGGGGCTCACGGAGGGGTTCTTCCCCTTGCCCGCACCAGCCAATCCGCTAACGCCGCGGGCATGGCCCTCACCGTCGCCGCGCTTTATCGCTTCGCCCGGTTCGCCGAGCCGGCGGCCCTGCGCGCCCCGCTCCTCGCACTCTGCGAGGCGCAAGGCATCAAGGGCACCCTGCTTCTCGCCCGCGAAGGCGTGAACGGCACCATCGCCGGCAGCGCGGAAGGCATTGCCGCCGTGCTCACCCACATCCGCGCGCTCCCCGGCTGCGCCGATCTCGACGTCAAGTATTCCAGCGCCGCGGCCATGCCCTTCGGCCGCATGAAGGTGCGGATCAAGCGCGAGATCGTGACCATGGGAGAGCCCGACATCGACCCGCTCGCCAGCGTGGGCACCTATGTCGCCCCGCACGACTGGAACGCGCTGATAAGCGATCCCGAAACCATCGTGATCGACACCCGCAACGATTACGAAGTCGCCATCGGCACTTTCGCAAACGCCATCAACCCGCAAACCCGCAGCTTCCGCGAGTTCCCCGCATGGTTCCGCGCCGAACGCGAACGCCTGATGGGTAGCGGCAAGGCACCCAAGGTCGCGATGTTCTGCACCGGTGGCATCCGCTGCGAAAAATCGACCGCTTTCCTCAAGGCCGAGGGGGTGGAGGAGGTCTACCACCTCAGGGGCGGCATCCTGCGCTACCTTGAAGAAGTGCCCGCCCAGCAGAGCCTGTGGCAAGGCGAATGCTTCGTGTTCGACGAACGCGTCGCCCTCGGCCACGGCCTCGCCGAGGGCGAACACGCCCTTTGCAAAAGCTGCGGCCGCGCCGTGGCGGCGGGCGAAAGCTGCATCTGCAACAATAGCTGACCTGCCCTTCCCCCGTTCGGGGGGAGGCTGGGTGGGGGTGCCCGGCGCTTGCCGGCAAGGCCGCCCCCTCCCCCAACCCCTCCCCGGCAGGGAGGGGGGAATCAGCGGGGTGTCACCCCACCACGAACGTCAGCGCGCCGTCGCCTTCATCGATCTTCACCGAACTGCCATCGGGGATCTCGCCCCCCAGCAACCGCTCGGCCAGAGGATCCTGCACATAGCGCTGCACCGCGCGCTTCAAGGGCCGCGCGCCATAGACCGGATCGTAGCCCACCCGGCCCAGCCAGCGCTTTGCCGCATCGGTCAGGTCGATCACGATCTTGCGGTCCTTCAGCAGCGCCTGCACGCGCGCCACCTGCAGGTCGACAATCGGCGCCATGTGCTCGTGGCCCAAGCGGTGGAACAGGATGATCTCGTCCAGCCGGTTCAGAAACTCCGGCCTGAAGTGCGCGCGCACCACGTCCATCACCTGCGGCTCGACCGTCGAGACGTCCTGCCCCTCCTCCAGATTGGCGAGGTACTGGCTGCCAAGGTTCGAGGTCAGCACGATCAGCGTGTTGGTGAAGTCCACCACGCGGCCCTGCCCGTCGGTCAGGCGGCCATCATCCAGCACCTGCAGCAGCACGTTGAATACGTCCTGGTGCGCCTTCTCCACCTCGTCGAACAGCACGACCTGATAGGGCCGCCGCCGCACCGCCTCGGTCAGCACGCCGCCTTCGTCATAGCCGACATAGCCCGGAGGCGCGCCGATCAGCCGGCTCACGGAATGCTTCTCCATGAACTCCGACATGTCGATGCGCACCATCGCGTTGTCATCGTCGAACAGGAAGCCCGCCAGCGCCTTGGTCAGCTCGGTCTTGCCGACGCCCGTGGGGCCGAGGAACAGGAACGAGCCCAGCGGCCGGTTCGGGTCCTGCAGCCCGGCACGCGCGCGCCGCACGGCCTTCGAGACCGCCACCACTGCATCGCGCTGCCCGATCACCCGCTTGCCGATGGTCTCTTCCATCTTGAGCAGCTTCTCGCGCTCGCCCTGCAGCATCCGCTCGACCGGCACGCCGGTCCAGCGGCTGACGACGCCCGCGATGTCGTCCGCGGTCACTTCCTCGCGCAGCAGCGCGTTCTCCGCCATGCCCTGCGCTTCGGCCAATTGCTTCTCCAGCTCGGGAATCCGCCCATAGGCCAGCTCCCCGGCCTTGCCGAGGTCGCCCTGCCGCTGCGCCTGCTCCAGCTCGATCCGCGCCGCATCGAGCGCTTCCTTGATCTTGCCTTCGGCGGCGATCTTGTCGCGCTCGTTCTGCCAGCGCGTCGTGAGTTCGCTCGACTGCTGCTCCAGATTGGCAAGCTCCTCGCGCAGTGCGGCCAGCCGGTCCTTAGAGGCAGAATCGCTTTCCTTGGCGAGCGCCATTTCCTCGATCTTCAGCTGGATAATCCGCCGGTCGAGGTTCTCGATCTCCTCGGGCTTCGATTCCACTTCCATGCGCAGCCGGCTGGCGGCTTCGTCCATCAGGTCGATGGCCTTGTCCGGCAGGAAGCGGTCCGCAATATAGCGATTGGAGAGCGTCGCCGCCGCGACAATCGCGCCGTCGGTGATCCGCACGCCGTGGTGCAGCTCATACTTCTCCTTGAGGCCGCGCAGGATCGAGATCGTGTCCTCCACGGTCGGCTCGCCCACGAACACCGGCTGGAACCGCCGCTGCAGCGCGGGGTCCTTCTCGACGTACTTCTGGTACTCATCGAGCGTCGTCGCGCCGATGCAATGCAGCTCGCCGCGCGCCAGCGCGGGCTTCAGCAGGTTGCCCGCATCCATCGCGCCTTCCGATTTGCCCGCGCCGATCAGCGTGTGCATCTCGTCGATGAACAGGATGATCTCGCCCTCGGCGCCCTTCACCTCGTCGAGCACGGCCTTGAGGCGCTCCTCGAACTCGCCGCGATACTTGGCGCCCGCGATCAGGCTGCCCATGTCGAGCGCCATCAGGCGGCGGTGCTTGAGGCTGTCGGGCACGTCGCCGTTGGCAATGCGCAGCGCAAGGCCTTCCGCGATCGCGGTCTTGCCCACGCCGGGTTCGCCGATCAGCGCCGGGTTGTTCTTGGTCCGCCGCGCCAGGATCTGGATCGTCCGGCGGATTTCCTCGTCGCGCCCGATCACGGGGTCGAGCTTGCCCTCGCGTGCGGCTTCGGTCAGGTCGCGGGCATACTTCTTCATCGCCTCGTAGGCGTTCTCAGCCCCGGCGCTGTCCGCCGTCCGCCCGCCGCGCAGCGCGGTGATCGCCGCCTCCAGCGCCTGCGCCGTCACATTCGCGGTCTTGAGCGCCTGCCCCGCCGCCGTGGTCGTCGCCAGCGTCAGCGCCACCAGCATCCGCTCGACGGTCACGTAGGCATCGCCGCTCTTCGCCGCGATCTGCTCGGCTGCGTCGAGCACGCGCACGGCATCGTTGTCGAGGCCCGGCGTCTGCTGCGCCCCGCCGCCGGAGACGGCCGGGATCTTCGCAAGCGCCTTGTCCACTTCGGCCAGCGCGACAGACGCCGTGCCCCCCGCGCGCTGGATCAGCCCGGATGCCATGCCCTCGCTGTCCTCCAGCAAGGCCTTCAGCACGTGCTCGGGCGCGATCCGCTGGTGGCTGTTGCGGATGGCAACGGTTTGCGCCGCCTGCAGAAAGCCCTTGGCGCGGTCGGTGAATTTCTCGAGGTTCATTAGGGTATTTCCTCCTGATGCCCCGAAGGTAGTGTGTCATTTCGGCCACACAAGGACATGGATCAAATTTCGCCCCCACAACAGACACTCCGCCGCCGCCACTCCGCCGCACCGGTCCGTTCTGGACGCGATTCTAGGTCCTTTTACTTGTATGCCCGGCGCGCATGGGCAGACTGCCTGGCTGCAGGGAGACGAAGCGCATGACCACCATCACCGGCACCAACGGCATCGACAGCATTTCCGGCACCGATGCTGCCGATACGATCTCCGTACTCGGCGGCAATGATACGGTGTTTGCCGGAGGCGGCGATGATGTGCTCATCGGCGGCGCGGGCAACGATACGCTCGCTGGCGGGGAAGGCACCGATACCGCGCGCTACGCGGGCAAATCCAGCGACTACCGCGTGATCCACCTCGGCAACGGCAACTACGAAGTCCTCTCGCTGGTGCGCCCCGTCTTCACCGGCGAACGCGAAGCCGCCATCTGGCAGGGCGGACCGCACGGCGTGGGCGGTGTGATCGACAGCGCCGGGATCTACGGCAACGATCACCTATCCGGCATCGAGAAGCTCCAGTTCGCCGATGGCAGCTTCGATCCAGCCGCGCTCGCCGGCTATATCGGCACGCTGGTCCACACCGCGACCGACAGCGAATACCAGTACTTCGACAGCAACATCCTTGCCGACAGCCCCATCGCCACCTCCGGGGATGACACGATCACCTCGGACGCTGGCAACGATATCATCGTCACCGGTGCGGGCTCGGACACCGTCCACGCCGGTGCGGGTGACGATATCATCGCCGGCAGCATCGGCGGCAGCAGCTACAATGCCGATGGTGCCACGGTGATCGATCCCGATGGCAACGATGGCGATGCCTTCCAGGTCATCGGCCGCGATGCGCTCTACGGCGATGACGGCAACGACAGCATTTATGCGGGCTACGGTTCGCTGGTCGATGGCGGCACCGGGATCGATACCGTCCATCTCGACCTTTCGATCCACTGGGAACCGTGGGTGGCCCACACCATCCTCACCTGGTTCAACGGTCTCGGGCTGACAGTCGATCTGCGCGCCGCCGCGAAAGGCGCGGTCGATCTCGCCATCGACGGGCTGGGCGATCTCCACACCACACTCACCCATGTCGAGCGGTTCGACATCGTGTTCGGGCACGGCAATGAGCACATCACCGGCGGCCTCTTTGATGATCACCTCGATGGTTCGAAGGGCAACGACTGGCTCTACGGCTTTACAGGCGACGACACCCTGATCGGCGGCGATGGGGCCGATACGCTGTCCGGCGGCGCCGGAAACGACCGGCTCCAGGGCGATTGGGGCTCCGACCGGCTCCTCGGCGGCGTCGGCGACGACTACCTCGATGGCGGCGATGATCGCGATATCCTCGATGGCGGGGCCGGCAACGACCGGATCATCGGCGGCGATGGCGCTGACCGGCTGACCGGCGGTGCGGGCGCGGATACCTTCGCGTTCGGCAACCTGCCCGCCAGCAGTTCCAGCCGGGATGTCGTCACCGACTTCGAACACGGCGTGGACAAGATCGAGATTTCGATCTCGGGCTTTGGCAGCCCGGCAGGCTTTGGCAATCCCGGCACTGTCGTCATATCAGGCACAACCGCGCACGCGCCGTCCGATCATCTTCTCTATGATTCCGGCACTGGCATTCTCTGGTTCGACGCCGACGGCAATGGCTCTGGCCGAGCCATCGCTTTCGCGCAGTTCGCCAACAAGCCGGTACTCGATGGCGGTGACTTCACGTTCGTCCTCTGAAGCGCAGCAGCGCGCATACCTATCGCCGGCGGGGCGCACTTGCCGCCCGCCAAGCCGGCAGGCATCACTCGGGCTGGGGATAACACGCCCGCGCCGCCCCACGGCAGGCAGCGGGCCGGGGAAAGGACACGCGATGGGCGAATCCGGCGCAGAAGCCGCCAACGCCGCTGGCACGGCAGCAGCACCGCAACGTATCGCGCTGTGGTCGGCCACCGCCGCGCTCGCCGGTCTGCTGTTCGGCTTCGATGTCGCGGTCATTTCCGGTGCGGAGAAGGCCATTCAGGCACACTGGTCGCTCACCCCCTTCGCCCACGGCCTCGTCCTTTCCGCCGCGCTCTGGGGCACGGTCATCGGCGCGCTGGGCGGTTCGTGGCCGACCGACCGGCTCGGCCGCCGCCCCACCCTCGTCGGGCTCGGCCTTGCCTATGTCGCCGCCTCATTGGGCTCGGCACTCGCGGTCGGCCCCGTCGATTTCGCCGCGTTCCGCCTGCTCGGCGGGCTGGCCATCGGCGTCTCCTCGATCGCGGTGCCGGCCTATATCAGCGAGATCGCACCCCCGGCCCGGCGCGGCCAGCTCGGCGCGCTCTACCAGTTCAACATCGTGCTCGGCATTCTCGTCGCCTACTTCTCCAACTGGGTGATCGGCTCAGGCACCACGAACGCAGCCGGAGACGCCCAATGGCGCTGGATGCTGGGCATTCAGGCGCTTCCTTCCGCGATCTACCTTCTCGCCAGCCTCGGCCTGCCCGAAAGCCCGGTCTGGCTGGCCACACGCGGCTCCATCGGCAGGGGCGCTTCCGTGCCATGGTCGGGTTTCCTGCGCACGCCCCTTCTGCGCCCCGCCAGCCTCGCCTTTACCATCGCCCTGTTCAACCAGCTTTCCGGCATCAACGCGGTGATCTATTTCGCCCCCCGTCTGTTCGAGGAAGCCGGTCTCGGCAACGCGGCCGCGCTCCTCGCCTCGCTCGGGATCGGCGTGGTCAATCTCCTCGCGACGGGCATTGCAGTCCTGCTGATCGACCGGCTCGGGCGGCGCACGCTGATGGTGATCGGCTCGGTGGGGTATTGTGTCTCGCTCGCGGCCATTTCTGCCGCCTTCGCCGCCCATGCCGGTGGGCTCGTGGCCCCGCTCGTGTTCCTGTTCATCGCCGCCCACGCGGTAGGGCAAGGCGCGGTGATCTGGGTGTTCATCGCCGAAGTCTTCCCCGCCGAGGCCCGCGCCCGCGGCCAGACCATCGGCTGCGGCACGCACTGGCTCCTCGCCGCGCTCGTCTCGCTGCTGATGCCGCCGGCGCTCGCCGCGTTCCCGCCGGCCGCGATCTTCGCCTTCTTCCTTGCGATGATGCTGCTGCAGCTCGTCTGGGTCCTGCGCGCCATGCCCGAAACACGCGGGATGTCCGTCGATGCCGGCATGGTATTCGTCGGGCACTGACTGTCCTACAGGACAGCTTTCCGCTAGGCTTGGTGGCGATGAAGGCACGCTCGTTCCCGCTCCGACCGGTAATCGACCGGATCGATCAAAAGCGACCAACTGATCGAATGCAAGTATTCCTCAGGACAGTGTCAACTGTGTCAACCTGCGGCCCGGAGCAACACCCATCGGGGCAATCCGCCGGTTCGGCCCATTTTGATTCTGTTCAGCCCCGCCATGCTCTGGAACAAGGCGACCATTACTTTCCGCGCGGCCGCCAACCGGCGCGCCGCCCCAGCCGCAGGATCACCATGCCCCGTTCGCACTCCCGGTCGTTTCTGGCCACCCTGCTTGCGTTTCCCGTCCTCCTCGCCGCGGTACCCGCGCTGGCCGCCGATCCCGCTGCCCCGCAGATCACGGCCGCGCCGGTCGCCGATCTGGTGAAGGCGGTCGATATTCCCTACGAACGCTTCACCCTGCCCAACGGCCTCACCGTCCTCGTCCACACCGATCGCAAGGCGCCCGTCGTCGCGGTATCCGTGTGGTACAAGGTCGGCTCCAAGAACGAACCGCGCGGCAAGACCGGCTTTGCGCATCTGTTCGAACATCTGATGTTCAACGGCTCGGAAAACGCACCGGGGGATTTCTTCCTTCCGCTGAAGGAAATCGGGGCGACCGATTTCAACGGCACCACCTGGTTCGATCGCACCAACTATTTCGAGACGGTGCCCAAGGCCTCGCTCGACCGCGCGCTGATGCTGGAGAGCGACCGCATGGGCTATCTCCTCGGCGCGGTGACGCAGGAAAAGCTCGATAACCAGCGCGGCGTCGTCCAGAACGAGAAGCGGCAGGGCGACAACGATCCGTTCGGACTGGTCGAGTACGAGCAGTCCGAAACGCTCTATCCCGCCGGCCATCCTTATCACCACAGCACGATCGGCTCGATGGCCGATCTCGACAGCGCCAGCCTCGACGACGTGAAGGGCTGGTTCCGCGACCACTACGGCCCGAACAACGCGGTGCTGGTGCTGGCGGGCGACATCGATCCGGCCACGGCGAAGGCCAAGGTCGAAAAGTGGTTCGGCGGTATTCCGGCGGGCCCTGCGGTCCAGCCGGTCGCGGCCCCGGTCCCGACGCTGCCTGCCCCGATCGCCCGCACGATCCAGGACCGCGTCGCGACCACCCGCATCTACCGCATGTGGGCCATTCCGGGCCTCGACAATCCAGACTACCTGCCCCTCCAGGTCGGCGCGCTGATCCTCGGCGGGCTGGCCAGCTCGCGGCTCGACGATGCACTGGTGCGCACCAGCCAGGTGGCGGTCAGCGCTTCTGCCAACGCCAGCATCTTCGCGCAAGCAGGCCAGTTTGTCATGCAGGCTGATGTGAAGCCGGGCACGGACCCTGCCAAGGTTGGTGCCGCGCTCGATGCGCAGCTTGCGCGGCTGATCCAGGATGGACCGACCGCTGACGAACTGGCCCGCGCCGCCACCAGCTTCACGGCCGGCCAGATCCGCTCGCTTGAATCCGTCGGCGGCTTCGGCGGGAAGGCCTCCACGCTGGCCGAGGGTCTGCTCTATGCCGGCGATCCGGGATACTACCGCAAGGAACTGGAGGACGCCGCGAAGCTCACCCCTGCCGCAGTGCGCGATGCCCTGGCGCGGTGGCTGAAGCGGCCCGCCTTCGCGCTGACGGTCGTCCCCGGTGATCGCACCTCCGGTGGCGAGGCGCGCGGCGGAGACGACGCCCTGCCGGCTGCCGCAGCAGCCAAGACGACTGTCGTGGCAGCAGCTGCGGCGCCCGTTTCGGCCGCCGCAGCGGCAGACCGCAAGTCGATCCCGCCGGCCGGAGATGTCCCCGCGCTGGACTTCCCGTCCATCGAGCGGACCAGCCTCAGGAACGGCATCAAGGTCGTCTTCGCCCGTCGCAGCGCGGTGCCGGTCGTCTCGGTCCGGATCTCGTTCGATGCCGGTTATGCGGCCGATCCGCAGGGCGCGCGCGGCACCACCGCGCTGCTGCTGCGCTTGATGAACGAGGGCACCGCCAGCCTCGATTCCTCCGCACTGGCGCGCGCCAAGGAAGCGCTCGGTGCATCGATCAGTGGTATCGGCATGCCCGATACAACCGCGTTCGAGCTCAATGCGCTGGTCCCCAACCTCGCTCCTTCTCTGGAACTCCTCGCTGAGTACGTCCGCCATCCGGCGCTAGATCCCGCCGAACTCGAGCGTGTCCGGACGCAGCAGCTGAGCGCAATCAAGAGCGAGCTGACCAACCCGGCCGCCCTCGCCACCCGCATGCTCTACCCCGCGATCTACGGCCCGGCGCATCCCTACGGCTATGGCCCCACCGGCACCGGCGACGCGGACGTGGTGAAGAAGCTGACGCGAGCGGACCTCGCCGGTTTCCACGCCCGCTGGCTGCGGCCGGACCGGGCGACGATCTATGTCGTGGGCGATACCACGCTCGACGCTGTCGTCCCGCTGCTCGAGAAGAGCTTCGGCACCTGGCCGGCAAACCGCATGGCCCCGCCGGTGAAGGATTTCTCTGCCGCGATCCCGGTTCCTGCCCCACGCATCATGCTGATCGATCGTCCCGGCTCACCGCAGTCGTTGATCGTCGGCGGCGCGGTTCTGGCTGCCAAGGGCACCGACGACACTGTCACCCTGCGCATCGCCAACGATGTGCTGGGCGGCGATTTCCTCAGTCGCATGAACATGAACCTGCGCGAGACCAAGGGCTGGTCCTACGGCGTCGACAGCGCGATCAGCGACCGCGCCGACCGGCTGATCTTCCGCATCATGGCCCCCGTGCAGACCGACCAGACCGGCCCCTCGATCCACGAGCTTCAGGGCGAGCTGACGCGGTACCTCGGCCCCAAGGGGACGACGGCAGAGGAGACCGCACTCGCCACCCAGGGCAGCGCGCGCGAACTTCCCGGCGCGTTCGAAACCTCGGGCGCGGTGCTGGATGGCATTGCCAAGATCGAGACCTACAAGCGCCCCGACACCTGGTACACCACCCTGCCGACCCGCTACCGGGCGATGACCCCGGCCGATCTCGATGCGGCCGCGCGCAAGGAAATCGACCCGGCCAAGCTGGTCTGGGTGGTCGTGGGCGACGCCGCGAAGGTGAAGCCGCAGCTCGACGGGCTGGGTCTTCCGGTGCAGGTGATCAAGGGGGAGTGAGCCTCCTCGAGGACCGGTGCCGCCCCTGTGGGCGGACCGGTCTTCTGCCCCCCGGTTACGAGGGCTTGGCGACCGGCATCACGCGGAAGGTCACGCTGTCCATCACCGCCACGGCTTTGGCGCTGTCGCGGTCGAAATAGAAGAGCGCCGGCGCCTCGAACAGCACGAGCTGCAGCTGGCCGTGCACGACTGCGGCGGTGGCGATGCCCTTGTAGATTAGGTTGCTGCCGTCGCGCACATATTCATAGCGGATGCGCACAGCATCATTGCCGCCCAGCTTCGCCGGCTCGACCGCGGTCGTCTTGAAGACCACCGCATTGCGCGCCACGCGCCAGGTCCGCTCGACAAGGTCGGGCAGATCGGTCAGCTGCATCGTGTCGGCGAACTTGGGAAGCGGGTTGTCCTTCTTGTTGAACTCGTAAAGCAGCGGCTTGCCGCTCGCGATGTCGCCCGCGACATAGAGTTCGTTGAGCGTAAGCCCGTCGAGCGTCCACTCTTCCGACCCCTTGATCGGGCCGTAGGTGACACGGTTCCATTGCGTCGGCGCCGTGATGACCATCGATGATTTGCCCACGATGATCTGATCGCCAACCTTGACCAGCTTCCAGGCCAGCGCCGGGGTCGCGGCGGCCAGCACCATCGCACCAACCAGAGCCAAACGGACGCGCATCTTCATGCCTTGTCTCCAATCATCATGGCCATCATGGCCCGGTCCGGCGCGGCCGGATTGCGTTCGATGTAGCTGCGCAGATCGGCCTTGCCCTCATCCACACGGCCCAGCTTGATCCGCACCAGTCCGCGCCCGCGCCATGCCTCGGCGGGCGCATCGGACGCGGCAATCGCATCGGCGTAGAACCCTTCCGCCTTTTCGAGGTCGCCGGGCTTGGCGTGGGTGCGATAGAGATCGCCCCGCGCCACAAGCAAAGCGGCAGATCCGGTCTGCTGCGCCAGACTGCCGATCAGCACGTCGCTCGCGCCGAAATCGTTGAGCTTGATCTGGTCGTCAAGGAACCCCGGAAGCCAGCGTGCCAGCGCGGCGCGATACGGTTCACGGCCTACTTCGGCCCCGGGGGCCTGCTTCGCGGCTTCCGCCTCGGTATAGGCAATGCGCTCCGACAGCGAAGGATGGCTGCCGTCGGCCTTGTCATCCTTCAGGGTATGAGACTTGCGCTTGCGTTCAATCGCGGTCGCATCCCACTCCGCACGAAACAGCTTCCACGGTGCGGAAATCTCGCTGAGCGAATAGCCGGCTGCGGACAACCGGGCCAGGCTGTCGATATCCGCCTCGCGCTCCATGTCGCGCGAATAGCCCGAGAGACCGCTGACAATGCCCGGTACGGCGAGCAGTCCGATCCCGGTCAGGGTCAACCACAGCGCTGTGTTGCCCTTGCTCTTCAGCTCCTGAAACCACAGCAGCGCGTGCCGATGTTCGTAGTGGGCAAATTCGTGCCCCAGAACGGCAGCGAGCTGGGCTTCGTTGGTCAGGTGCAGCAACATGCCGCTGTTGATCTGCATCATCCCGTTTGGCGCCATCGAAGCGTTCGCCTCCGGCGTGCGGACAATATAGAGCCTCGCCGCACCGCAGCGCGCTTCGCCTACCGTGCGGCAGAGCACGGAACGGATATAGGCGTGGAGATCCGGATCAGTAATAAGCTGCGGCGAGTTCCTGATCCGCCGCTCTGTCTCGTCGACCTCCATCCACAATCCTCGTTCCTCGTTGCCTTCCGGGGAATAGGGGATCGCGTGGACCGGCGTAGTGACCGGAACGCGGGGAGCAACAGGCGCCTGCTCGGCCAGCGCGGGATGTGCGCAGGCCAGAGCGGCACTCGCCGCGAACAGCAACCGGAAGCGAGTGGCACGCACCGCCGTCACTCACTTCGGAGCGGCAGCGGAGGCACCCGGAAAGGCAGGCTTGCTGCCCGGAAAACCCGCCAACAACTGGCCGACACGCTTGGCCGCGCCCTCTGTTTCGCGGGGATCGCCGCCCATTGCGATGTCGGTATTGAACCAGACGATATCACCAGTCTTGAGGTCGACAAGTCCGGCATAGCCGACATGGATGCCCGTGGGCACATACGCCCCCCACATCGCGGCGAAGATCATCGCGGTCTTGCGGCCGGCGCTGCCGTAGGCATCGTGGGTATAGAAGAACAGGCCATATTCGGCGCCTGTCGCCTCGGCAAACTTGGCCATGCCAGGCCCCAGCGTCCAATCCAGCCGCCAGCGCTTGCCGGGGTTCTCCTCCGTGCGCTCCTCCCGCTTCGTCGGCAGATGGTCGCCTGCGATCCCGTGCGTCATGACCGCGCTCGACACGGCGAGGAAGAGCGCCCTGTGCGAGTCGATAAGCTCGGCGTCCGTGCCCTGCTGATCGCCGAGAAATTCGAGATTGAGGCCCTGTGCGGTGGCCTGCGTCTTCATTTCCGAAGCAATGTTGGTCCGCGCCGTCTGCGTCCATTCGACGTTGGGTTCATCCTGCCCGGCGGCACGCAGCGTGCCGACCTGAACCTCGGGCCGGAAGACGACGATCTTGGGCGTATGGTCGGTCGGGAAAGCGAAGCCTTCCTTCAGGACCGAGCCCGCCTGTGCGGTACCCGCCGCAAAAAGAAGCCCGGCGGCGATCAGACCGCCAACCATTGCACGCATCAGCCTTGTCAGCATCTCTGCTCCCCCGTCCTGAGGAAAAGCTAAACGAACCGAGATGCTTGGCAAGGCGGAATGCATCCAGAACGGCAAGTCCGTGCCAAGACGAAGCCTGTCAGCCGAGCTTCGCCTTCAGCACTTCGTTGACCAGCTGCGGGTTGCCCTTGCCCTGCATCGCCTTCATCGTCTGGCCGACGAAGAAGCCGAACAGCGCTTCCTTGCCGGCCCGGTACTGCTCAACCTTGTCGGAATTCGCGGCGAGCACGGCATCGACCGCTGCCTCGATCGCGCCGGTGTCGGAGGTCTGCATCAGGCCTTCGCGTTCGACGATCACGCCCGCCGCATCGCCGGTTTCGAGCATCTTTTCGAGCACCTGCTTGGCGATGGAACCCGAGATCGTGCCTTTGCCCACCAGTGCCAGCAACGCGCCGCCCGCCTCGGGGCTGACAGGGCTTTCGAGGAGGCCCTTGCCCAGCTTGTTGAGCGCGCCAAACAGTTCGGACGTCAGCCAGTTCGCCGCCTGCTTGGCAACCTCGCTCTCGGGCTTGCCCTGCTGCGTGGCGGTCGCCGCGAGCAGTGCCTCGAACCAGCGCGAGGTCTCGACTTCGGCGGTCAGCACCCCGGCATTGTAGGCCGAAAGCCCCAGCACCGTCTCGTAGCGATGCCGCTTGGCATCCGGCAGTTCCGGCAGGCTGGCGCGGCATTCCTCGAGGAACGCGTCGTCAAGCTCGATCGGCAGCAGATCGGGATCGGGGAAGTAGCGGTAGTCGTGCGCATCTTCCTTGCTGCGCATCGAGCGCGTCTCGTTGCGGTCCGGATCGTAGAGCCGGGTTTCCTGCACGACCTTGCCGCCATCTTCGATGAGGGCGACCTGGCGCTTGGCCTCCTGCTCGACCACGGCCATCACGAAGCGCACGGAGTTGACGTTCTTCGTCTCGGTCCGCGTGCCGAAAGGCTCACCCGGGCGGCGCACCGAGACGTTGACGTCCGCGCGCATCGAGCCCTGGTCCATGTTGCCATCGCACGAGCCGACATAGCGCAGGATCGTGCGCAGCTTAGACAGGTACGCACCCGCTTCCGCAGGCGAACGCATGTCTGGACGGCTGACGATTTCCATCAGCGCCACGCCCGAGCGGTTCAGATCGACATAGGACATCGTCGGGTGCTGATCGTGCATCAGCTTGCCCGCGTCCTGCTCGACATGGATGCGCTCGATGCCGATGGTCTTGGTGCTCTCGGGGTTCTTGTCGTCGAGCTGCACCTCGATCGCGCCCTCGCCCACGATGGGGTGGTAGAGCTGGCTGATCTGGTAGCCTTGCGGCAGATCCGCGTAGAAGTAGTTCTTGCGATCGAAGCGAGACCACTTGTTGATCTGCGCGTTGATCGCGATGCCGGTGCGCACAGCCTGGCGGATGCATTCGCGGTTGGGCACGGGCAGCATGCCCGGCATCGCCGCATCGACGAGGCTGACCTGCGTGTTGGGCTCTGCCCCGAACGCGGTGGCCGCGCCCGAGAAGAGCTTCGCCTGCGTGCTGATCTGCGCATGGACTTCGAGGCCGATCACGACCTCCCATTCGCCGGTTGCGCCCTGGATACGATAGTCGCTCATCTTACCACCACTTCGCCGGACGCGCGGTGAACCCCGCGCGGGCTTCGATCGCGAGACCCGCATCGAGCACGCCCTGTTCGTCGAACGGGCGGCCGATCAGCTGGAGCCCTAGCGGCAGGCCCTGCCGGTCGAGCCCGGCGGGCACCGACATGGCGGGCAGGCCGGCCAGCGAGGCGGGCACGGCAAACACGTCGTTGAGGTACATCGCCAGCGGATCACTCACCATCTCGCCAAGCCCGAAGGCCGCAGTCGGCGCGGTGGGGGCGAGGATGACATCGACGGTCTGGAACGCGTCCATGAAGTCGCGGCTGATCAGCGTGCGGACCTTCTGAGCCTGCGTGTAATAGGCATCGTAGAAGCCTGCCGAGAGCACATAGGTACCGATCAGGATACGGCGGCGCACTTCCGCGCCGAACCCGGCGGCGCGCGTCGCGGCGTACATGTCCTGCAGGCCCGCGCCCCTTGCCGATTCTTTGGGCGGCAGATCGCGCAGGCCATAGCGTACGCCGTCATAGCGCGCGAGGTTGGACGAGGCTTCGGCGGGGGCGATGATGTAGTAGGCGGGGAGCGCATACTTGGTGTGCGCGAGATTGATGTCGACGATCTCGGCACCCGCGTCCTTGAGCCAGGCAATGCCTTCGTCCCACACGCGGGCGACATCGGCGTCCATCCCGTCCATGCGGTATTCGCGGGGGATGCCCACCTTCTTGCCGCGCAGGTCGGCGTTAAGGCTGGCTTCCCATTCCGGCACCGGCATGTCGAGGCTGGTCGAATCCTTGGGATCGAAGCCGGCCATCGCTTCAAGCATGATCGCGCAGTCGCGCACATCGCGCGCCATCGGTCCCGCCTGATCGAGGCTGGAGGCGAAAGCGACGATGCCCCAGCGCGAGCAGCGGCCATAGGTCGGCTTGATGCCCGAGATACCGGTAAAGGCGGCGGGCTGGCGGATCGAACCGCCAGTGTCGGTGCCCGTCGCTGCAGGGGCAATGCGCGCCGAGACCGCAGCAGACGAGCCGCCCGAAGAGCCGCCGGGGGCCATCTGCGCATCACTGCCTTCGCGGCGCCACGGAGAAATGACGTTGCCGAACGCACTCGTCTCGTTCGAGGAGCCCATCGCGAACTGGTCGAGATTGAGCTTGCCGAGCATGCCCGCGCCGGCATCCCACAGCTTCTGCGAAACGGTCGATTCGTAAGGCGGCACAAAGGTGCCGAGGATGTTCGAGGCGGCGGTGGTCTTCGTGCCCGTCGTCGCGAACAGGTCCTTCATGCCGATCGGCACGCCAGCCATCTTGCCCAGCGCCTTGCCGGCCGCGCGATCCGCATCGACAGCGGCGGCCGCTTCAAGCGCCTTCTCGGGCGTCAGCGTGATGAAGGCATTGAGCGCAGGCTGCGCTTCGGCGACGGCTGCGTTGAACGCACCTGCCACTTCGACGGCAGTAAAATCGCCTTTCGCCACGCCTTCGCGGATCGCGGCGACGCCAAGGTCAGTCAGTTCGCTCATCACTCGATCACCTTGGGCACGCCGAAGAAGCCGTGTTCACCGGCAGGCGCGTTGGAGAGCACCTTGTCGCGGACATCCCCGCCGGTCAGCGGATCGGCACCGATCACATCGTCGCGCAGGCGCTGCTTGTTGGGGATCACCGCCGTCATCGGCGCGATGCCTTCGACGTTCACTTCGCCGAGCTGTTCGACCCACGCGAGGATTCCGTTGAGTTCGGGCACCATCGCCGCGATCTCCTCATCGGTCACCTTGATGCGGGCCAGCGAGGCGATCCTGGCCACCGTGGCGGTGTCTACGGACATGGCATTCTTTCGCTAGGAACTGGGCCGGAGAGAGCGGGGCCGCTCCCTCCGGCGAAGTAAGGAACGATCAGGGCTGCGGCATGCTTTCAGCGCCGGCACCGCCCCGCGGGTCGCTGCCGAGCTGCTGCCGTTGCTGGAGCTCCTGGCGGCGCTGCTCGAGCTCGGCCGCGCTCTTGAAATCGAGCAGTTCGACTTCGAAGGTGAGGTCGCTGTTCGCGGGGATCACCACTTCGCCGGTCGAGGGGTTCTTCTGCTCCTGCGCGCCATAGGCCATGGCCGCTGGGATCATCAGCTTGTACTTGCCGCCGCGCTGCATATTCTGCAGCCCCTTGCTCCAGCCCGGGATCACACCGTCGACAGGAAAGGCAGCCCGCTGGGCGCGCTCGAATTCCTTGCCGCTGGCGAGGTGCCCGACATAGTTGACAAGCACGATGTCGCCCGCCGTCGGGGACGGGCCCTCACCGGCCTTGAGCGTTTCAATGACAAGGCCCTGATATCGCACAGCCCAGGCCGCACTCGCCGCAATCAGCAGGGCGAGAATCACGCCGATCCAGATGCGGGTAAGCGATCCCTTGCCGACCGGCTGGAGCGGAACGCGGGTGATTTCCGACATGTCTTCCCCTTTTGCGGAGCCGGCGGAACGGCTCCATGTCATGCCCTGCGCGGACGCCGGCACAAGGCCGGACAAGCGAAAGGGCGCCGCAGATACGGCGCCCTCTTGGCCCAGCCGGACCCTTATCGCAAGAGGCTAAGGGGCAGCATCAAGCGCCCCCGCAGCAGCTTACTTGCCGCCGTCGCGCTCAAGCCGCTTGCGCTCCATCTTGCGGGCGCGGCGGACAGCGGCAGCCTTTTCACGGGCGCGCTTTTCCGAAGGCTTTTCAAAGTGACGGCGCAGCTTCATCTCGCGGTACACGCCCTCACGCTGCAGCTTCTTCTTGAGCGCGCGAAGGGCCTGGTCGACATTGTTGTCGCGAACGAGAATTTGCATAAACCGCTACACCTCAATGCTGATGGCGAGAGCCCGCACGGAGCGGGAGTCACCTTGATTTGTTTCAGGAGCCATCCGGAGATGGCAGAAATAGAAAACGCGCCGAATCCGAACGGATCGGCTCTCCCGCGGCGCCCGCTACCAAAAGCGCCCCACCAAGGCAAGCAATCTCGTGCATTTGAGACAAGGCTGCGTTAGGGGCTTGCCCAATGACAACCGCTATACCTCTGCTTTCCAGTGCCCCCCCGGGTCTTGCCGTCGCCGCGGGCGGCGCGCTTGGCGCATGGCTCCGCCACCAGACCGGCCGCCTTTTCATGGCAGCCTTCGGCCCCGTCGCCGCAAGCGCCTTTCCCTGGGCGACGCTTACGGTCAACGTGCTGGGCAGTGCCGCCATGGGCATCCTCGTCGGCTGGCTGGCGCGCCATGGCACCGGGGGTGAGCCCTGGCGGCTGCTGCTCGGCGTCGGCGTGCTCGGCGGCTTCACGACGTTCTCCTCCTTCGCGCTGGAATTTGCGCTGTTCGTCGAACGCGGTGCGCTGGGGCTGGCGGCAGCGTATGTCACGCTTTCGCTGGTGGCCGGCTTTGCCGCGCTGTTTGCAGGCCTCTGGCTGATGCGGGTGGCGGCATGAGCGGCACCGACATGAACGGCAGCAGCAACGCGGATGATGTCCGCCAGTTCACCGTCGGCAAGGACGATGACGGCGTACGGCTCGACCGCTGGTTCAAGCGCAACCTGCCGGCGGTCGGTTTCGCCACCGTCTCCCGCTGGGCGCGCACCGGCCAGCTGCGCGTGGATGGCAAGCGCGCCGATGTCGATACGCGGCTCGAAAAGGGCCAGATCCTGCGCGTGCCGCCGGGAGGCAGTGCACCTGCCGGGATCAAGGGCACGCGGGTCAGGAAACCGCTGAACGAGGACCAGATCGCTCTTGCCGAAAGCATGGTGCTCACGCAGGACCGCGCCGCCATCGTTCTCAACAAGCCGCCGGGCCTCGCGACGCAAGGCGGCAGCGGCACGCACGAGCATGTCGACGGCCTGCTTGACGCCTATGCAGAGGAAAAGAGCCCGCGCCCGCGGCTTGTCCACCGGCTCGACAAGGACACCTCGGGCGTCCTGCTCATCGCCCGCACACCCGGCAGTGCGGCGTTCTTCTCGAAGCGCTTTTCGGGGCGCAGCGCGCGGAAGATCTACTGGGCGCTGATCACCGGCGTGCCCGATATCAAGGACGGCCTGATCGAACTCCCCCTCGCCAAGCAGCCAGGCACCGGCGGCGAGAAGATGATGGTCGACGAGAGCGAGCACGGCCAGTCTGCCCGCACCCGCTACCGCGTGATCGGCCGCGCGGGCAATGCCGCGTGCTGGGTCGAACTCCAGCCACTGACGGGGCGCACCCACCAGCTGCGCGTCCACATGGCCGCGATTGGTCATCCCATCGTCGGCGACGGCAAGTACGGCGGGCAAGCTGCGTTCCTGACCGGTTCGATCAGCCGCAAGATGCACCTTCACGCGCGCCGCCTGCGGATCGAGCATCCCGAGGGCGACCTCCTCGACGTGACCGCGCCTCTGCCCGATCACTTCGCGGCAACCATGGCACAGCTGGGCTTCGAGGAAGCCGACGGCGACCTTCCGCTGGAACCGGTCAAGCTGATCCCGGACAAGGTGATCGAGAAGCGCGCCGCCAAGGCCCACGCCAAGGAATACCGCAAGGAACGCCGCGGTGAGCGCCACAAGCGCATCGATGCCCCGCCCAGCGGCCGCGCCGCACCGAAGCCGCGCGCGGGTGTGAAGAAGGGCCCGGGCAGCAAGGCACCGACCGGCACCGCGCTCGCCCGCGCCTCGGCCGGGCGCGCCTCGGCTGAACGCAATGCGGCCGAGCGCAGCGCCAATGGCGGCAAGCCCGTGCGCCGTGCACCGGCGCCGGGCAAGAGTGGCGGCGGCAAGCCCCCCGCCGGCAAAAGTGGCACTGGCAGGGGTGGGACAAGCGGGGCGCCGCGCCGGAGCCCGAAGGCCTGATGCATCCCAATCCCGCCTTCCGCAGCGATGACCGCGTGCTCCATGCGGCGCTGATCGAGGAAACCGGCTTCGGCATGGTGTTTCTGACCACGCCGGACGGCCCGCGCGTGGCCCATGTGCCGCTACTGCTGACGGACGCGGGCACGCTGCGCTTTCATCTTGCGCTGGGCAATGCGCTGACCCGCCACCTCGATGGCGCACGGGCGCTCGCCGTGGTGAACGGACCGGACGGCTATATCTCGGCACGCTGGTACGGCGAGCCCGATCAGGTGCCGACGTGGAACTACCTCGCTCTCGAAATGGAAGGCCCCGTGCGGCGGATGGACCGGGACGGCCTCCACGCGCTACTCGATGCGGTTTCCACCCACCATGAGGCGCGCGTGACCGAAGGCATGCCGTGGACCATGGACAAGATGGCTCGGAACAAGCGCGAGCGCATGATGGACATGATCGTCGGCTTCGAGCTGACGGTCGAGGCATGGCGTCCCACGGTAAAGCTCTCGCAGAACAAACCTACCGAGGAGCGGGCGCGGGTGGTCGAGGGGCTGAAGGGCGAAGGCAAGCTCGCCCTCGCCGCACTGATGGAGCAGTTCGGCCAATGACCCTGCGGCTTGCCATCTTCGATTGCGACGGCACGCTGGTCGACAGCCAGGCCGATATCTGTGCGGCGATGGACGCAGCGTTCGAAGCTGCGGGGTTCACGCCGCCCGACCGAAATGCCACCCGCCGGGTCGTCGGCCTCTCCCTGCCCGAGGCCATGCGCCGCCTGCGCCCCGACGCCACGGCAGACGACCATGCGATGCTCGCCCAGCTCTACCGCGATGCCTTCCGCGAGCGCCGCATGGCAGGGCAGGTGGCCGAACCGCTTTATGACGGCATTGCCGGCCTGATCGAAGAGCTGGCGGGCGCAGGCTGGCTGCTCGGCGTGGCCACCGGCAAGAGCGACCGCGGCCTCGCGCATTGCCTTGATTCGCACGGCCTTGCCGGGCACTTCATCACCTTGCAGACGGCGGACCGCCATCCGTCGAAGCCCCATCCCAGCATGATCGAGGCCTGCCTTGCCGAAAGCGGCGCGGCCGCCAGCGAGACCGCGATGATCGGCGATACCGCGTTCGACATGGCCATGGCCGTCAACGCAGGAGTCCGCGCGATCGGTGTGGACTGGGGCTATCACCACCCGCGCGAACTGGTCGAGGCCGGAGCCGAGGCAGTGGCCGGTTCGATCGCCGAACTGCGCCTGCTGTTGAAGGGCATGGAATGAACGAGACCACGGGGAAGGATCCCGCCGCCGTGCGCTTTGCAGTGCTGCAAATGGTGCGGCTTGCGGGCGCCATGCTCGCCTTTGCGGGCGTGCTGATCATTTCCGGAAAGATCGGCTGGATGCCAAAACTGCCCGAAGCTCTTGGCTATGTGCTGGTCGGCGCCGGTCTTGTCGATTTCTTCGCGGCGCCCGTGTTCCTCGCGCGGCGCTGGAAAAGCCGTCCGTGAAGCGGTTCTACAAGGCCGTCACCGTCGCCGCCGGTGGCACCGGCTTCCGGGTCATGCTGGATGGCCGCCCCTTGCGCACCGTCGGCGGGCGCGCACAGATCGTCCCCACCGCTCCGCTGGCAGAGGCGCTCGCCGCCGAATGGTCCGGCCAGGGCGAGGAGATCGATCCCGCCCGTTTCGTTTTCCGCGATCTCGCCGACTACGCGCTCGACGTGATCGTCCCCGGCAAGGCGGCGGTCGTCGACGAGCTTATCCCTTACGCCGAGACCGACACACTGTGCTACCGCGCAGAACCGGACGAAGCGCTCGGCATCCGCCAGCGCGCGGTGTGGGATCCGCTGCTGACCGCCGCCGAAGCGCGCTGGCAGGTGCAATTCGTGCGCGTCGCCGGGATCATGCACCGCCCGCAGCCCGATCAAACGCTGGCCCGCCTGCGCGAGGATCTGGAGAGCCGCGACGGCTTCACCCTCGCCGCCGTGAAGACCACCACCTCGCTCGCCGCCTCGTTGGTGCTGGGGCTGATGGCTGTCGAACCGGGTGCGGATGTGGACGCGCTGTGGGATGCGGCCAATCTTGAAGAGGACTGGCAGGCCGAGCTCTGGGGCAAGGACGAGGAAGCCCAGGCCCGCCGCGCCCGCCGCCATGCCGCCTTCGCGGCTGCGGCCCGCTTTGCCGCGCTGGCGCGGGGCTAGCCCACCCAGTCCGCGACCTCACCCGCTACCTTGTTGGCGGCCTGGTTGAGCGCGGGTCCGATCGCATCGGGTTCTGGATCGACGCCGGACACCGTGCTTTCGAACCGCCGCGTCTCGATCCGGCCGTCAGGTCGCCACTTCATCGCATCGAAGCGCACCACAGCCGAACGGGTCCGGACATCGAAGCCCATGGCGAGCAACTGGCCACCGATGCGGGTGCCGACGGTGCCGCGTTCCGTCTCGATCACCAGACCCTTGCCCCGTGCGCGCAGCGTATCGGCCAGGAGGTGCTGGAACGCCCGGCTGGGCCGCTCGACCCACTGCGCGCCCTTGATATAGGCCACGTTGGCCGCATCGATCTGCACCGGAACGCGCAGCACCGAGACCGAGGCTGCCGCCGAAGGTTCCAGCACCACCGTCGCCTCGCGCAGCGTGCCGCTGCTGGTCGCGCCTGCGGACGGCGCTGCGTCCGACGTGAGCGTGAGGAAGGTGGCGGGCGGCTTGGTGTTGCCGATCCGCACGCAGCCGGAAAGGGCCGTGAGCAGGACGAGCGACAGGGCGCCAAGGACTATGGGGGTGCGAGTCGTGCGGGCGTTCATGGCTTGTAGTCCGGCAGTTTGGGGCTTCCCACGACGCTGGTGATCCCGCGCTCGCCGATCTGGTCGGTCATCGCCCGGATCGAGCGCGAGGTCGCCTCGATATCGCGCAGCGCGGCCTCGAAGGCGGGCAGTGTGCGGTCGTTGAACTGCTTGGCGGCAGGCTTGGCCTCGTTCATCGTCGCCTGCAGCGAATCCGCCGCCGCCTGTGCGGATTTGAGCGTGACGCGCAGCTGCTTGGCAAGGCCATTGGCCGGATCGTTGATCGAGGCATCGGTCGAGCTGGCGAGCCGGTCCACCGTGGCCAGCGTGGTTGTCGCCTGCTGCAATGTCAGCTGCAGCTCCTCCAGCGACTTCTTCACCTCGGGCGAAGCGCTCGCCAGATTGCCGGTCAGCTGGTCGGTATGCGCAAGGATATTGGCAAAAGCCTTCTGGTTGCGATCCGAAAGGACCATCGTCAGCCGTTCGGTCAATGTCGCAATTCGTTCGAGCAGCAGCGGCGTGGTCGAAAGGATCTCGCCCAGCCCGCTGCGCTTGGTCGGGATCACCGGTGCGCCCCCCGGCCCCGGCTCTGCAATCGGCGGTGCCCCCTTGATCGCACCGGACAGCTGGATTGTCGAAACCCCGGTGAAGCTGCCCTGCAGGCTGGCGGTCGTCCCCTGCAGGATCGGCACCTTGCGATCGACCTTGATACGCACGCGGACGAAGCTGGGGTCCTTTTCCCACAGCGTGATTTCCTTCACCTGCCCCACCGGGACACCGGAATAGGACACCTCCGACCCCTTGGCGACGCCATCGACCGATTGCTTGAAGAAGATGTCGTAGTCGTTCTGCTCGTGCTGGCTCAGCCGCGCGATCCAGATCAGCAGCGCCGCGAGCCCCGCCATGAGGAGCAGGGTGACGGTGCCCACCCAGATGTGATTGGCGCGCGTTTCCATCGGCTATCCCTATGCCTGATCACCAGCAGTGCCAAGAGCACCGTTGCGCTTGTTTGCCGCTCCCGCAGCGATACCATGGGCGTCGCTGCGTTCACTGGCAGCCTTGGCGGCACGGCCACGCGGGCCGTTGAAATAGGACTTGATCCACGGATGGTCGGTCGCGATCAGTTCAGGGATCGTGCCCACCGCAATCACCCGCTTGTCGGCGATCACCGCCACCCGATCACAGATTTCGTAGAGCGTATCGAGATCGTGGGTGATCAGGAAAACCGTGAGGCCAAGGGTCTGCTGAAGGCTGCGGATCAGCTGGTCGAACGCGGCCGCACCGATGGGATCGAGTCCTGCCGTGGGCTCGTCGAGGAACAGCAGCTCGGGATCGAGCGCCAGCGCCCGCGCCAGCCCAGCGCGCTTCTTCATGCCACCCGAAAGCTCGCTCGGATATTTGCTCGTCGCCTCCGCCGGGAGGCCCGAGAGCAGCACCTTGTAGCGCGCGATCTCGTGTCGCAGTTCGTCGGTGATCTCGGGATAGAACTCGCGCAAGGGTACCTCGACGTTCTCCGCCACTGTCAGCGTGGAGAACAGTGCGCCGCCCTGAAAGAGGATGCCCCAGCGGCAGCGGATATCGATGTCGTCATCGTCGCGCGCATCGGTGATCGGGCTGCCGAGCACCTCGATCGTGCCTTCCTCGGGGATCTGCAACCCGATGATCGAGCGCATCAGCACCGATTTGCCGGTGCCCGACCCGCCGACAACGCCCAGAATCTCGCCCCGCCGCACATCGAGATCGAGGTTTTCATGGATCACATGATCCCCGAACGCGTTCTTCAGCCCCCGCACGCGGATGGGATGGAGATCAGCCTCGCTCCCCGGCTCGGGCGGTGCGGCGCAGGCGGTCAGGAGCCCGTCACTTTCGGTCATTGGCGGCTCATCCCCAGCCCACTTCCGAAAAGAACACCGCGAAGAAGGCATCCAGCACGATCACCATGAAGATCGCCATGACCACCGCCGCCGTCGTGCGCGTGCCGACCTCTTCGGCGTCGCTCTTCACCTGCAGACCCTGATAGCAGCCCGATGTGGCCACAATCAGGCCGAACACAGGCCCCTTGATCAGGCCCACCCACACGTCGTGCAGCGGCACCACTTCCTGAATGCGCGCGAGGAAGGTGAAGAAGGGAATGCCCAGCGTGAGCGACGACAGGGCCGCACCGCCGATGATGCCGATGGCCGCCGAATAGATGCCCAGCAGCGGCATCATCAGCATCGTCGCGACCAGACGCGGGATGACCAGCGCCTCGATCGGGGAAACGCCGATGGTGCGCATGGCATCGATTTCCTCGGTCAGCCGCATCGTGCCGAGCTGCGCCGCGAAGGCCGAGCCGGAGCGACCCGCAACCATGATCGCGGTCATCAGGATGCCCAGTTCGCGCAAGGACAGTCGCCCGACGAGGTTCACCGTGTAGATCTCGGCGCCGAACTGCTGCAATTGCACCGCGCCTTGTTGCGCGATCACGATGCCGACAAGGAAGCTCATGAGCCCGATGATGGCGAGCGCATTGACGCCCATCAGCTCCATCTGGTGAACCAGCGCCCGCAACCGGAAGCGGCCGGGATGGCGCAGCAGCACCCCGCTTGCCAGCACGATCTGGCCGAGGAAGCCCAGCACGAGGAGCATCCCCTGCCCCAGCCCGGTCATCACCACGCCCACATGTTCGGGCACGCGCAGCAGCACGGGCAGGCGCGGCGCCTCGACCGGAGCGGTGTTGTCATCGACCGCGCTGATGGCCGAAATCAGCCGGTCCGCCTCAGGCGAAGCGCCGATGATCGCTGCGCCGAAACGCTGCGAAAGGCTCCACGCCGTCCACGCGCCCACGGTATCGATGCGGGTGGCGCGGCTGAGGTCGATCGCGGCGAACGGCCCTTCAAGGGCGCGCAGCCGCGTATCGACCGCGCCCAGCGCGGCAACGGTCAACGGGCCGGTCAGCACCAGCGCGGCGCTGCCTTCGGCGCCGGTTTCGGTCATAAAATCCGCTGTGGCCCGCATGTCAGGGGCTTACATGCGGGAAATCGGTAATGGCCGCAAGCGCGCCGCGAGCAGACCGCAGTCCTTTCGCGGGCTTGCAGGCCGCCCTGCGGGATGGCAAGGCCCGCAGCATCATGACCGAAGCGACGATGGAAGAGCAGGAGGGGGCCGCCGGCACCCTTGCCAAGACGTTCGAGCCTGCCGGGCTCGAGGCCAAGTGGTATGCCCACTGGGAAGGCCGCGGGCTGTTCCGCCCCGAGCGCCCCGATGCCGCGCCCTTCACCATCGTGAACCCGCCGCCGAACGTGACGGGCAGCCTCCACATCGGCCATGCGCTCGACAACACGCTGCAGGATGTCGTCATCCGCTACGAACGCCTGCGAGGCAAGGATGCGCTGTGGGTGGTCGGCACCGATCACGCCGGCATCGCCACGCAGATGGTGGTGGAACGCCGGATGGAAGCGAAGGCGGACAAGCGCACCAATTACACGCGCGAGGCCTTCATCGAGAAGGTGTGGGAGTGGAAGGCCGAAAGCGGCGGCACGATCACCGGCCAGCTGCGCCGCCTCGGCTGCTCGATGGACTGGAGCCGCGAGCAGTTCACGATGGACCCGCACTTCACCAAGGCGGTGGTGAAGGTCTTCGTCGATCTCTACAATCAGGGCCTGATCTACCGCGACAAGCGGCTGGTGAACTGGGACCCCAAGCTCAAGACCGCGATCTCTGACCTCGAGGTCGAGGCGCGCGAGGTGAAGGGCCATATGTGGCACTTCAAGTATCCCCTCGCGGGCGGCAAGACCTATACTTATGTCGAGCGCGATGCCGAGGGGAACGTCGTGCTCGAGGAAGTGCGCGACTATATCGCTATCGCCACGACCCGGCCCGAGACGATGCTGGGCGACGGTGCGGTGGCGGTGCATCCCGATGATGCGCGTTATGCCCCCATCGTGGGCAAGCTCTGCGAGATTCCGGTGGGCCCCAAGGAGCACCGCCGCCTGATCCCGATCATCACCGACGAATACCCGGACCCGAATTTCGGTTCGGGCGCGGTGAAGATCACCGGCGCGCATGACGAAAACGACTTCGGCGTCGCGCAGCGCAACGGCATCCCGATGTACCGCCTGATGGACGAGACGGCGGCGATGCGGAGCGATGGCGCGCCTTATGCCGAAGCGGCGGAGCGGGCGAAGGCAATTGCGGCGGGCGGCGGCGCAACCATGGCGGAAATCGACGCGCTCAATCTAGTGCCCGAGGCCTATCGCGGGCTCGACCGCTACGAGGCGCGCAAACGCGTGGTCGCGGATATCGACGCCGACGGCCTGATGATCAAGGTCGAGGACAAGGTGATCATGCAGCCGTTCGGCGACCGGGGCGGGGTGGTGATCGAACCGATGCTGACCGACCAGTGGTATGTGAATGCGGGCGAACTCGCCAAGGCGCCGATGGAAGCCGTGCGCTCGGGCGCGATCGAGATCGTGCCGAAGACCTGGGAGAAGACGTTCTTCAACTGGATGGAGAACATCCAGCCGTGGTGCGTCTCCCGCCAGCTGTGGTGGGGGCACCGGATACCGGCGTGGTATGGCTCGGACGGCCAGTGCTACGTGGCCGAGACCGAGGAGGAAGCACAGGCCAAGGCCGGCGCTGGCGTCGCGCTCTCCCGCGACGAAGACGTCCTCGACACCTGGTTCTCCTCAGCGCTCTGGCCTTTCACCACGCTGGGATGGCCGGAGGCGGATGCGCCGCTGGTCAAGAAGCACTACCCCAACGACCTGCTCATTTCAGGCTTCGACATCCTGTTCTTCTGGGATGCGCGCATGGCGATGCAGGGGATTCATTTCATGAAGGAAGTGCCGTGGAAGCGGCTCTACCTCCATGGGCTGGTGCGCGCTGCCGATGGGCAGAAGATGTCGAAGTCCAAGGGCAACGTGGTCGATCCGCTGGGCCTGATCGACAAGTACGGCGCGGATGCGCTGCGCTTCTTCATGTGCGCCATGGAAAGCCAGGGCCGCGACGTGAAGATGGATGAGCGCCGGGTCGAGGGCTATCGCAACTTCGCGACGAAGCTGTGGAACGCCGCGCGCTTCTGCATGGCCAACGGCATCAGCGGCAGCACTTCGGTGGCTGCGCCAGCTGCGACGAGCGCGGTCAACCGCTGGATCATCGGCGAAGTGGTCGAAACCGTCGCCGCGCTGGATCAGGCGATGGCCGACCTGCGCTTCGATGCCGCCGCGAATGTGGTCTACCATTTCGTGTGGGACCAGTTCTGCGATTGGTACATCGAGCTCATCAAGGGCAGCTTCGACGATGAGACTCGCGCTGTCGCTGGCTGGGTGCTCGATCAGATTCTGGTCATGCTCCACCCCTTCATGCCCTTCGTGACCGAAGAGCTGTGGCACGCGCTTGGGGAGCGGTCTGCCGAGCTGATCGTCGCTCAGTGGCCTGCGCCTGCGGCCAGCGTCGATCCGGCAGCCAAGGCCGAAGTCGAATGGCTGATCGCGCTGGTTTCCAACTTGCGCGGCGCCAAGAACGAACTCGGCATCGCGCCGGGCGCGCGCCTCGAAGCCTATCTGCCCGAACCGAGCGCCGCGACGCGCGCGATCATCGAGAGCAATCCCGCCGCGATCGAGCGCCTCGCCCGCCTCAGCGCGATCCACTTCGCACCTGCCCCGGCAGGCGCCGCGATGCAGATCGGTGCGGGGGATGCGAGCCTCATCGTCCCCCTCGAAGGCGTGATCGACATCGCCGCCGAGAAGGCCCGGCTCGAAAAGGCGCTTGCCGCGTCCGAGAAGGAAGCCAAGGCACTCGAAGGCCGCCTTTCAAACCCGGCGTTTGCCGAAAAGGCCAAGCCCGAAGCGGTCGAGAAGGCCCGCGCCGACCATGCCCATCACCGCGCCGAGGCAACTCGCCTGGCCGCTGCTCTTGCACGGCTCGGATGAGCCTGACGCTTGCCACGACCACGCCGGGGGAGCCGGAAATCTTCCCCTCGCTGCAGGGGGAAGGCCCTTCGGCGGGGCGGCCTTGCGTGTTCGTGCGGCTCTCGCGCTGCAACCTTGCCTGCCGCTGGTGCGATACGGCCTATACCTGGCGCTTCACCGGCGATATCCGCCCGCACCGCGACGACCTGACCTTCGAGCGCAGCGAAAACCAGATCACGCTCGACGTGCGAGAGGTTGCAATGCGCATTCTGGCCCTGCGCCCCACGCGCCTTGTCATCACCGGCGGCGAGCCGCTGCTGCAGGCCCCGGCGCTTGGCCGCCTGATCCCGATGCTGAAGGAAGCTGTGCCCGGGCTGGAGGTCGAGATTGAAACCAACGGCAGCGTGCCGCCGCCGCACTCGATCACCCAGCTGGTCGATCAGTTCAACGTCAGCCCCAAGCTCTCGCATTCCGGCAATGACGAGAGCCTCGCCCTCGTCCCCGCGCTTCTGCGCGAATGGGCGGCGAGCACCAAGGCCTGGTTCAAGTTCGTCGTCGCGGACGAGGATGACGTGAACGAGGTCGCCGAATTGCAGGCGATCTATCACATCCCGGCCGAGCGGCTGTTCGTGATGCCGGAGGGCACCTCCAGCAAAATCCTGCGCGAACGGTCGAAGTGGCTGGCAGGCGCCGCGCTCACGCACGGCTGGCGCTTCACCGACCGGCTGCACATCCACCTTTACGGCGATACGCGCGGGACCTGATCAGAACGGAATATCGTCGTCGAGATCGTCGCCGAAGCCACCGCCCGACGAACCGCCGCCGCCCTGGTTCCAGCCGCCGCCCGAAGACGCGCCGCCCGAGCGGCCACCGCCGCTGCTCGCGCCGCCCTCGTTCCAGCCACCACCCGAGCGCTGGCCACCGCCGCCACCGCCCATGCCGCCGCCACCCGCACCGCCCTGCGGACCGTCAAGCATGGTCAGCGAACCGCCGACGCCGACCGAAATCTCGGTCGTGTAGCGGTCGTTGCCGCTCTGGTCCTGCCACTTGCGCGTGCGCAGCTGGCCTTCGATATAGACCTTGCTGCCCTTCTTCAGATAGCGCTCGGCCACGCCGACCAGCCCGTCGGACTGGAGCACGACGGAGTGCCACTCGGTGCGCTCCTTGCGCTCGCCGGTGGCCTTGTCCTTCCACTGCTCGCTGGTGGCGATGCGCAGGTTGGCGATGCGCCCGCCGTTCTGGAAGCTCTTCACCTCGGGATCCTGCCCGAGATTGCCGATCAGAATGACCTTGTTGACGCTGCCTGCCATTGATTCGCGATCCTGTACCGTGTGAGGCCAAGGCCTAGCCCGTGGCGCTAAAGAGGGCGAGTCCGGCTGCGCCCATTTCCCACACCTAACCCAGACCGAAGGCCACCGCAGTCCAGTAGGTGAGCCCCGCTGCCACATAGGCAAGGCCGAACAGGTAGACGAGCATGAACGCTGGCCATTTCCAGCCGTTGGTCTCGCGCCGGGTCACCGCGATAGTCGACATGCACTGCGGCGCGAAGACAAACCACGCAAGGAAGGCGAGCGCGGTGGCAAGGCTCCAGTGTGTCTTCAACTGCGCGCCGAGCGTCTTGCCTTGCGCCTCGTCGTCGCTAGCGCCCACGGCATAGGTCGTGGCGAGCGCGCTCACCGCCACCTCGCGCGCGGCCATCGCCGGGATCAGCGCCAGCGCGATATCGCGGTTGAAGCCGATGGGTTCGATCACTACCGCAAGGCCATTGGCGATGTGGCCGGCAATCGAGCTGTCGACCTGATCCTGTGGGTTCTCTGCCCGCGGGAGATTGAGCAGCAGCCACAGCACCACCGTGACGCTGAGGATCATCGTGCCCGCGCGGCGGAGGAACACATAGGCGCGCTGCCACAGGCCAAGCGCGAGGTCCTTCACCGTCGGCAGCTGGTACTTGGGCATCTCCATGATGAAGCCGGAGGCCGCACCCTTGGTGACGGTCCGTCGCAGCAGCAGCGCCGCGCCCATCGCGCCCAGCACACCGAAGACATAGAGCCCGAACAGCACGAGGCCCTGCTGGCCGATGCCGGGCAGAACCTGCCTGCTCGGTACGAAGGCGCCGATGATCACGGTATAGACGGGCAGGCGCGCCGAGCAGGTCATCAGCGGCGCGATCAGGATCGTCGTCAGGCGGTCCTTGGGATCGGTGATGCTCCGCGTCGCCATGATTCCGGGCACCGCGCAGGCAAAACTGGATAGGAGCGGGATAAAGCTGCGGCCGGAGAGGCCGACACCGGCCATCGCGCGGTCCATCAGGAAAGCGGCGCGAGCCATGTAGCCGGTCGCTTCCATCGTGAGGATGAAGAAGAAGAGGATGAGGATCAGCGGCAGGAAGACAACCACCGAACCGACGCCCGCGATCACCCCGTCGGTGAGGAAATCGCGCAGCAACGAGGCGGGCAGTTCGCTGCGGACCAGATCGCCGATGCCCGAAAAGGCGTTGTCGAGCCCATCCTGCAGCGGCTTCGCCCAGCTGAACACGGCCTGGAACACCACGAAGAGCAGCGCAAGCAGCACCGGCGGCCCCAGCCACGGATGCAGCAGCACCCGGTCAAGCTGCGTATGGATGCGATGCTGCGCGGTTTCAGAGAGAATCGCACCGCGCGCAATCTGGCGCGCCAGCATACGCCGCTCCGGCGCGGTGACATGCGGGCGATGCGCGGGTTCTGCGTCCAGCGACCGGTCACGCAGCGCCGCGACCGCCGCTGTCAGGTCGGCAAGCCCGCGCCGGCGCACAGCCACGGTGGGGAACACCGGCACGCCGAGCGCCGAGGAGAGGGCCCCGGCATCGATCACCAGCCCATCACGTTCGGCAAGATCGACCATGTTGAGCGCGACAATCACCGGACGCCCCAGTTCGATAATCTCCTGCGCGAAGACCAGATGCTGCTCGAGGTTCGAGGCATCGAGCACGATCACCAGCACATCGGGCTGTGCCTGCCCCGCCATGCGGCCAAAGATCACGTCGCGCGTGACTTCCTCGTCCGGGCTGGAGGGATTGAGGCTGTAGGACCCGGGCAGATCCACAAGTTCGACCGGCTCGCCGCTGGGCAGCAGCATACGCCCCGATTTGCGCTCGACGGTCACGCCCGGATAGTTGGCAATCTTCTGCCGCGCTCCGGTCAGCGCATTGAACAGCGCGCTCTTGCCCGCGTTGGGATTGCCGACAAGCGCGGCGATCATGGTCTGCCGGGTCATGCTGCCGAGGCCGTCCCGCCGCTCGGCATGGTTTCGACCTGCATGGCCCGGGCGTGGACGCGCCGCAGCGCCACGGTCATCCGCGCGATCTCGATGGCGATGGGATCCCGCGCGAGGAATACGCCGCGATAGGCAAGGCGCACCTCGGCTCCCTCCTCGACCCCCAACGCACGGAGTCGCTGCGCTTCCTCGGGCACCAGCGCGCCCCAGTCTGCTGCAATGATGCGCGCGGTCGCGCCGAGAGGGAGTTCATCGAGAGTCACCCCCGGAGCGCTGCCACAGCGACCGAGACATTGCAAGTCATTCGCAATAAGTGAGGCCGATCCCCCGCCCGCGTGAGCGGAGCAAATCAACGGGCGGGATAGCGCAGCCGTCCGAGCAGCCTCGTCACACTGAAGGTCTCGTCGCTAGGTCTGGTGAAGCGCGCCTTGGCCTTCTCGAAGCGCATGATCCCGTCGATCCGGCGGGCGAGGAATGCGCGGGTCTCCTCGCGGTCCTCGCTCTTGTCCTCGGCCATCACAGCAAGGGTCGCGGCATAGATCGAGCCGAGGATCGCGCGCTTGGTATAGTGGTTGTAGTCGGTCGCGGTATCGCCCGCGAGGCGCCACATGGCATCCGCGCTGCGCCACGCCAGCTTCGTTGCCACAGGCACGTTCCAGGGCTTGGCCATCTCGATCAATGCAGCCCGCAGCGCTTCCTCGCGCCCGGCGATCTGGTCGAGCCGGAAGGTGACGAGCGCGGAAATCCGCTCGCGCACTTTCATCGCGCCGAGGTGCTCCGCCGGCAGCGCTTCCGCCATCGCGCGGTCGATGCTGCCCGCCCAGGCGGTGATCATCGCCATGGCGGCAGACTGTCCGCCCTCGCCCTGAAACGCGAAGCGCGCCGCTGCGGGATCGATCCCGACAATCTCGGCCGCTTCGTTCAGTGCAGCTTCGGTCCAGCCGTCGAACGCGGCGGCTTCGGCGATGTGCGGGGCCAGCACGAGGCGCATGTCCTCGAGCGAGAGGTCGGCAGTACCAGTGGCGAATGCAGCGTCGATCATGGCAGGTCCGATCAGAACGAGGGGCCGTAGGTCTTCTTCTGACCTTGTGCGCCGCCCTTGGCAGAGCTGGCGATCTCGTTCGCGACCGCGCTGTCCTTGCCATCAAGCATGGCATAGTCGCGTGCGGAGCGACCCGAATTGTCCGGGCGGTCGGGATTGGCACCTGCCTTCAGCAGCACGCGCACCATCGCCAGATCGCGCCGGTGGACCGCCGTGATCAGCGGCGTCTCGCCGGTGTTGTTGGGTTCGTCCACCTTGGCGCCCGAGGTGATCAGGAAATCGACGCCCTCGATGAAACCGAGGTTGGAGGCCAGAACCAGCGGCGTGGTGCCCTTGGCATCGCGTGCGTTGACGTTGGCCCCATGCGCCACGAGAAACTGCATCCAGGTGAGGTCGCGCCGCCCTGTCACGATATGGAGTCCGCTTTCGCCAGTGCTGACATCGCGGGTATTGACGATCTGCGAGCCCGGTTCGTTGAGCGCGTCAGTCACCTTCTGGCCGTCCTTCTTGCGCACGGCTTCGAGGAACTTGTAGCTTTCCGAAAACTGCGCGTGCGCGGGAAGCGCCGCGCCGAGCGCGCCAAGCAGCGCGGCAGCGGCGGCCACTGCGCGAAACCCGCGCCTCATCCCCGACCAGTCGCTCATCACGTTTGCCCTGTCCTTGTTCATCATGAGCCCGATCTGCCCCCTGTGTGACAGAGTCGCCCCTTGCAAGCGGCTGGTTAGCAGAGCATGAACCGCCGCGCCATGGACCCCAAAAGACCTATCCGGCGCCACCTGCGCGCCGCGCTTGCCGCCTCGGCCCTGCTTGTCCTTTCCGCGTGCGGCGGCGCGCCCGGTGGGGAGCCCCCGCTGAAGGGCGCGGCCATCGGCGGCGATTTCACGCTCGTCGACAAGACCGGCAAGACCGTGCGCGCGGCCGATTTCAAGGGCCGCTACAGCGCGCTCTACTTCGGCTACACGTTCTGTCCGGACGTGTGCCCGCTGGATGTGCAGGTGCTGATGCAAGGCTACCACAAGTTTGCGAAGGCAAACCCTGATCTTGCCGCCAAGGTGGCACCGGTGTTCATCACCATCGACCCCGCGCGCGACAAGCCCGAGATCGTCGGCCAGTTCGCCGCGCATTTCGGCAAGGAACTGACCGGGCTCACCGGCACCGACGCGCAGATCGCGCAAGTCGCCAAGTCCTATGCGGTCTATTACAAGAAGGGCGAAGGGACCGGCCCAAACGCCTACCTGATGGACCACAGCCGCGCTGCCTACCTGATGGGGCCCGATGGCCAGCCGATCGCGCTGCTGCCGGTCGACAAGGACGCGAATGCGGTGGCCGACGAACTCGCCAAATGGGTGCGGTAAAGCCCTGATGCCCGGCTCGCTGCCTTCCTCCGGTCGTTTCTGGGACAAGCCGATCGAGGCGTTGACCCGCGATGAGTGGGAGGCGCTTTGCGACGGCTGCGGCAAGTGCTGCCTGCACAAGCTGGAAGACGAGGACACCGGCGACGTCCACCACACCAATGTCGCCTGCCGCCTGCTCGATCTCTCGACCGGGCGTTGCTCCGACTATCGCCACCGCAAGGCGATGGTGCCGGATTGCCTGCGCCTGACCCCCCGTCTGGTCCGCGACGTGCCGTGGCTGCCGGCAACCTGCGCCTATCGCCTGCGCGCGGACGGCCAGCCGCTGCCGGCCTGGCACTACCTCGAATGCGGAGACCGCGAGGAGGTCCGCCGCGCCGGCCACTCGGTCATCGGCAAGGCGATCAGCGAGGTGCTGGCCGGCCCGCTCGAAGAGCATATCGTGCCTGAGGACTTCGCATCCGGGGTTCGGCGGTGATCTCCCTCCCGCGCCTGCTGGCCCGCAGCCGCCAGCCCGATGCGCAGACGGCAGAGCCTGCCACCCGCATGCTCAAGGTGGGAGACCGCGAGCTTCCCGTTGTCGTTCGGCGCCTGCGCACCGCGCGCCGGATCACTCTGCGCCTCGCGCATGATGGCAGCGAGGCGCGCATCTCGATGCCAGAATGGGGCCGCACCGCCGATGCGCTGCACTTTGCCGAACAGCGCCGCGACTGGCTGGCCGCGCAGCTTGCCCGTATTCCGCCCCCGGCAAAGATCGCGCCCGGCAGCACGCTGCCTTATCGCGGCGAGTTCCTCCGGCTGGAATGGTGCGAAACGGCCAAGCGCCGCCCTGCCCTCGATGATGGCGCACTGGTGTTCGGCGGCCCGCGCGAAAGCCTCGAGGCGCGGTTGCAGCGCTGGCTGGAAGGCGAAGCGCTGCGGCTCGCGGGCGATGATCTGGCGCGCTATTGCGCTCGCGCCGGCCAGCCGTTGCCGAAGCTCGCGCTTTCCCGCGCCCGGCGGCGCTGGGGCAGTTGCAGCAGCCGCGGCGTGATCCGCATCAACTGGCGGCTGATCATGGCCCCGGATTTCGTGCGCCGCTCGGTCGTCGCGCATGAAGTGGCACACATGACCCACTTCGATCACAGCCCTGCCTTCCACGCACACCTCGCCGCGCTGTATGAAGACCCGATCGAGGAGGCCAACCGCTGGCTCAAGGCAGAGGGACGCGGTCTCTACCACCCCTTCGGCTGACTTCGCACGCGTCCGCCACGCCCTCGCCTCGCCCTGGCGCGCCCGGCGACGCGATCACGCGGATGGTGGCCAAAAGTACCATGCTCCCGCGCCGCCACTGGCGCACGGCGTCGTCACACTCTATCTAGCGCGCCATGAAAGAGTTTTTCAGCAACGTCTCTCCGGTGCGCGCCGTCAAGGATCTCTGGCAGATCATGGGTGCGCCGAGCGAGTATCGCCTGCGCTCGCTGGCGCTGGCGCTGCTGGTCACGGGCGGCATCTTTTCGGTAATGTGGCAGCAGGGCGGCCGTGGTCTGCCCCGCCCGCCCGAAGTGATCTATTTCGAAAGCTGGCGCGCCGATCGGACAGATGCCGAGATCATCGCCGGCAATATCGAGGCGACGAGGAAGGCCCGCGCCGAAGCGGCGGAAGAGCAGGCCCGCGCCGAGGACGTGCGCAAGATGTACAAGGCTGTCGGTGCCGCCACCGGGCTGGATACCGAAGCGATGGACCGGCAGGCCAAGGCCGAGCGCGCGGCGCAGGCCCGTGCGGAGGATGCTCGTACCAAGGCCCTGCTCGATCGCCTGGTGGTGAAGCCCGCCGCTGCCCCCAGCCCCAAGGCACCCTGAACCCGGTGGCCTTCAGCGACAACGACTGGCTGGATGCCGCGGCAGCGCTTGCGGCGCGCGGGCGTCCGCTGAGCCGCCCCAACCCCGCTGTCGGCGCGCTGATCGTGAAGGATGGCCGCGTCATCGGTCGAGGCTGGACCTGCGAAGGTGGACGCCCTCACGCCGAAGCGAGAGCAGTGGCCCAAACGCTGGCATTGCCGGGAAATGCCGCACGCGGTGCCACTGTCTATGTCACACTGGAACCCTGCGCGCATGAGAGCGGGCGCGGCCCCGCATGCGCCGACGTCTTGCGGCACATGGGCGTCGCGCGCGTCGTGATTGGCTGTGAAGATCCCGATCCGCGCACCTCCGGTGCCGGCATCGCCAAGCTGCGAGAGGCGGGAATTGCAGCGGAACTGCTCTCTTCGCCTGCTGCCACGCGCTCGCTCGAAGGCTATCTCGCCCGCGCCCGCCTTGGCCGCCCGCACACCACGCTCAAGCTCGCGACCTCGCTCGATGGCTGCATCGCGATGGCGGACGGCACCAGCCAGTGGATCACCGGCCCCGAAGCGCGCGCCCACGGCCACGGCATGCGCGCTCGCTGCGATGCGATCCTCGTCGGCGGCGAAACGTTGCGCACAGATGCCCCCCGGCTCGACGTGCGCCTCCCCGGCCTTGCGGTCCGCAGCCCCGCGCGTTGGGTGCTCACGCGTGGCCCGGTGCCAGAGGGCTGGCAGGCGATTGCCGATCCCGCCGAGGCTTCGTTCGGCGATGCGCAGTATCTCCTCATCGAAGGCGGCGCAGGCGCTGCTGCCGCCTTTCTTGCGGCCGATCGCGTGGACCGCCTGCTGCTCTACCGCGCGCCCATCCTGATCGGTGCGGGCCGGCGCGGGCTCGGTGATATAGGCCTCGGCTTGCTGGGCGATGCGCATGGCCGCTGGTGCCTCACCGATCAGCGACGGCTTGGCAGCGATACGCTGGACGTCTACGACCGCATCCGCTGAAGGAGAGACCCATGTTTACCGGCATTATCACCGAAGTCGGCCGCATCCGTGCCATCGCCACCAAGGGTGATACCCGCGTGACGATCGCCTGCGCGATGGACCCGGCAAAGATCGCGATCGGCGCCTCGATCGCCTGCTCGGGTGTGTGCCTCACCGTCGTCGATCGCGGCGGCGCGCCGGGTGACAGCTGGTTTGCCGTCGATGTCTCGGGCGAAACGATCCGCCGCACCGCCCCGGCGCAGTGGCACGAACACGCCGCGCTCAATCTCGAACCGGCACTGAAGCTGGGTGATGAACTGGGTGGCCACATCGTCACCGGTCATGTCGATGCCGTCGGCCACGTCGTCTCGGTGGACCGCATCGGCGGCTCGTGGCACGTCGTCGTCTCCGCGCCGCAGGAGCTGGCCCCCTATATCGCCGCCAAGGGTTCGATCACCGTCGACGGTGTCTCGCTGACGGTGAACGATCTGGCCGATCAGGCAGACGGCAGCTGCCACTTCATGCTCAACATCATCCCGCACACCGCCGAAGTCACCACGCTGGGGACACTGGCACCGGGCCGCGAAGTGAACCTCGAGATCGACGTGCTCGCCCGCTATCTCAAGCGGATGCAGAGCCTGGCGGCAGCAAGCTGACCGCCCCTCGGTTCAGGCTGCTACATCCCTCAGCGCACTGATGAAGCTCTCGAGATTGCCGGTTGTCAGGCCCGCGATATTCACGCGGCCCGAACCGGCCATGTAAACCCCGTGGCGCTCGCGCAGCGCCATGATCTGCTCGCCCGAAAGCGGCAGCATCGAGAACAGGCCCTTCTGAAGACCCAGCGGCGCCATGTTGATCGGCCCGATCTGCTGCGCGGCGGCGAGACGCTCGCGCACTTCAGCCATGCGCGCGCGCATGGCGGTCAACTCGTCGATCCACTGCGCCGTCAGCGCGGCATCGCCGAGGATGAGCCGGACGGCGGCCGCGCCGTGGTCTGGCGGCATCGACCAGCTCGCGCGGGCGATCGTCGCGCCGTTGGCCATGGCATGCGCCAGCGCCTGGGCATCGCCCGTCACGGCATAGAACGCGCCGACACGGTCGCGGTAAAGCCCGAAGTTCTTGTCGCAACTATAGGCAACCAGCGCTTCCGGTACGGCGGCCAGCACCTTGCGCAAGCCGTAGGCGTCTTCTTCCATGCCATCGCCCAGCCCCTGATAGGCCAGATCGATAAGCGGGAGCACGCCCGCAGCGGCGACCATCGGCGCAATCTCGTCCCACTGTGCAGGGGTGTAGTCGACGCCGGTCGGATTGTGGCAGCAGCCGTGGAGCAGGACGACATCGCCCGGCGCGGCCTCTGCCAGCACGCCGCGCAGCGCTTCCAGATCGGCCGTGCCTTCGTCGGTCATGTGCTTGAAGGTCTTGAGCTCAAGCCCCGCCGCCGCGACAATCTGCGCGTGGTTGGGCCAGGAAGGCGTGCCCATCAGGATGCGCTTGGCGCCCGCACGCGCGGCCACTTCCACTGCGAGCCGCACCGCGCCGGTGCCGCCGGGGGCCTGCATGCCCTCCACCCGCGAACGATCAAACTCGGTGCCGAACACATAAGGGATCAGCGCATGGACAAAACCCATGTCGCCTTCTGGCCCGAGATAGGCTTTGGAATCCTGCGTTTCGAGCAGAACGCGCTCTGCGGCCTTGATCGCGCCGAACACGGGCGTGTCACCCTCGCCGGTGCGATAGACTCCGACCCCGAGGTCGATCTTGGTCGGCCGCGGATCGGCATTGTGGAGCTTGATCAGCGCAAGCAGCGCATCGGCGGGCTGGGCGTTCAGAGTCTCGAGCATGGGCGCGCCTTTGCCCTCAAACCGCCTTGCGCACAAGGGGGCGCGACCTTGCTCAGAACGGGACCCAGTTCTGCGTCCGCCGGAACTTCATGTAACCGCCGTTGACGCCGAGCCGCAGCCCCGCGCCGAAGCGCACCGGGATCAGCACCACGTCCCCGCGGCGCAGATAGCTCACGTTGAAGCCGCCAACGAAGTAGGCCTGCCCCTCTCCGGCGCCATAGCGCCGGAACAGGTCTTCGCTGTCATGCAGGTTGTAGACGAGCACGAAAGTATTGGCAGCGTTGGCACCGACATCGAAGCCGATGGAAGGCCCGGTCCAGTAGACCGGACGTTCACCCTCGATCTTGTGGTGCAGCGTGCCCGAACCATACCGCACGCCGACCACGACGGCACCGCCAGCCTCGCGCCCGGTAATATAGGCATTCGGCTGGCCCTGCTTCTTCAGGATGTCCTGAATCATCAGTGCCAGCCCCTTGGCACCTTTGCCGAACACGCCTTCCGCCGCACCGATCAGGTCGTCCTCGCGGTAGGTGTTGCCATCCGCTGCGGCGCGCGGCGGTGCAGCGGGGACCGACGTCATGCCCGGAACCGGCGGCTCGCTCGCTGAAATGGGCCCTGCTGCGGGCGAGGCAAACCCGGGATCACCCACGCGCGGCGCCGCAGGCAGCGAGGTGGCCGGAGCCGGTTCCCGCGCGGGCGGCGGCGTGGCTGGCGCGGCCTGGAGGTCGCCATCGATCGCTGTGTTGGGATCGATCTGCTGCACTTGCGCCTCGGCGGCTGCGCCAAACGGCAAGGCCCACGCGGCAAGCCCGAACGCGATGCTCTGGAACAGCTTCATTGCACGATTCCCATCTTGCGACCCATTATTGATTGTCTGGCCGGAACTTCTGTCACGCTATCAGACGCTCATCTCTTCATCGGGCACAATGAACCGGCGATGAGCCGAGTCGATTTCGCGCCGAGGCGAATCCGGCGTAGGCCTGACAAATCACCGCACAAAGCTCCAAACGAAGCCCTTGCCGCCCCCCAAGTCCCTCGCTATAGCGCGCCTTCGCCGCTGCGATCCGGAGACGTGGGTGAGTGGCTGAAACCAACGGTTTGCTAAACCGTCGTACTGGTAAATCCGGTACCGAGGGTTCGAATCCCTCCGTCTCCGCCAGGCTTGCTTCCACACAGCACCGCAAATATCCATAAACCCGCAGAAATGCTGGATTTTCTCCATATTGCGCGTCCGCAGTGTTCTATATATGTTCCATCCAATCCCACACCGAGTGTGGGGCTGAGTGTGGGGCTGGAAAGGCAAGCCCAATGGGAAAACTGAGTGCAATCGCGGTCAAAAACCTGAAGGAACCCGGCACCTATTCCGATGGCGAAGGTCTCATCCTCAGACTGGCGGCCCAGGGGCGCGGCAGCTGGCTACTCAGGGTGCAGACCAAAGGAAAGCGGCGGGACATCGGCCTGGGCACGCTCGCCGATGTGAGCCTAGCCCAAGCGCGCGAATCGGCGCGGGATATCCGGAAGCAGATGAGGGCCGGCGTTGATGTCGTTGCCGAACGCAGAAAGGTCGAGGTTGAGATCCCGACATTCCGGGAAGCGGCCAAGATGGTTCATGGCGAGCACAAGGCGGCCTGGAAAAACGGCAAGCACCAGAACCAGTGGATCAACACGCTCGAGACCTATGCTTTCCCGTCGATCGGCGATCGTCTGGTCTCCGAGGTTGAAGGCCCGGCGATCAGGGACGTGCTGGCTCCCATCTGGCTCACCAAACCTGAAACCGCAAGGCGAGTTCGCCAACGGATCGCCGCGGTACTCGACTGGGCCTGCGCCAAGGGCCTGCGCGACACCGAAGCGCCGCTGCGCTCCGTCGCAAGGGGGTTGCCGCGTCAGCCCCGCAAGCAATCGCATCATGATGCGATGCCGTATGGCGATGTTCCAGCATTCATTACCTCTCTTCGCGAGCGGCAGTCGATGGGCCGGCTTGCGCTGGAGCTTCTCATTCTCACCGCCGCCCGCTCCGGTGAGATCAGAGGTTGTGAGTGGAAGGAATTCGATCTCAAGAAGAGGCTATGGACTGTACCTGCGGATCGCATGAAGGCCGGCGTGGTTCATATCGTTCCGCTGTCTGACGCCGCACTGAACGTGCTGGCGCGGGCAGAAGCGCTGAGAGCTCCGGCCAGCGATCTCGTCTTTCCCGGCTCAAATCCCAAACGCCCGCTTTCGGATATGACCTTGCTCAAGATCCTGCGGGACAAGGATCTGCAGGTTACGGTTCACGGCTTTCGTTCATCGTTCCGGGATTGGGTGGCCGAGAAGACGAACTTCCCCGGCGAAGTTGCCGAAGCAGCGCTTGCGCATACGGTCGCGAACAAAGTCGAGGCCGCCTATCGGCGAACCGACTATCTCGAGAAGCGCAAAGCGCTCATGGCCGAATGGGCAAGCTTCTGCATGACTAACGCCGGCAAGAGTTCAGCCAGATCGACAAAGCGCTCCAACGAGCGTGCCAACACGTGATCTCCATGTTGGAAGCGTTGAGATGGCCATCACAGATCGCGCCTGAGTGTTATCACAAATGCCGCCCTGGCCACCTGCAGGCGGATCGGCAGGAGTTGCAATCGCCAGACAAAGATGGAGGATGCTCGGTCCGACCGCATGGGCCAGCCATGAACTTGCTTTGATAGTGCATGGCCGCGCCCCTTCGGCTTGCTCGCCCCCTTGCGCTGTTGCCGATGAAAGAAACTCATGCGAGACCCTGCCCATGCACACCCGGCTCCCGCCGCTGAATGCTCTGCGCACTTTCGATGCCGCCGCCCGCGCCGGCAGTTTTCGCGGTGCGGCCGAGGCACTTCATGTCACGCAGTCCGCAGTCTCGCACCAGATCAAGTTTCTTGAGGACAGCCTTGGCGTGCATCTCTTCACGCGCACGGCGCGGGGCATCGAGCTCTCGCAGGCTGGCGAGGCCTTTCACCGCCATGTCCGGACCGCCTTCGACGCGATCGATCAGGGCATGCGCGCGCTCAATCGCCTGACCCGGCCCGACGACCTGACGATCCAGACCTACTCGACCGTCGCGGTGCGCTGGCTCATGCCCCGGATCGCGAGTTTCCAGAAACGCTGCCCCGGTGTCGTGATCCGGCTGACCACCGCGCAGGATGATCCCGATTTGACTGATGACACTTGCGATGTCGCGCTGCTGATCGGGAAACCACCCGCTGTCCGCGTCCGGACGACCTATCTGTTTACCCCGCGGCTGTATCCCGTCTGCACGCCGCGCCTTGCCGAGACCCTGCACGCTCTTGGCGATCTTGCCGGGCAGGCCATCCTGCAGGTCCACCCATCACGCGGCGATTGGCAGGTCTGGCTGGGCGCGGTCGGACTTACTGCGATCGACCCCGATGCTGGGCTTCGCTTTGACAGCTATGATCACGCGCTGCGTATGGCCGCACGTGGACACGGCGTAGCGCTAGGGATGGAGCCCTATGCCGCCGAGGAATTCGCCGCCGGGGTGCTGGTACGCCCCTTCCCCGAGCATGACGTGAAGCCCGACTTCCATTGGTACATCGCCAGCCCCGAAACACGCGCCGAGGCACCGCATGTCCGCGCGTTTCATGCCTGGATGCGCGAGCAGGTGGAAAACGACCCGGCGCTGGCCGGATTGCGCGAGCCTGCGACATGAGCAACGCTCATATCTGCTGAACCACAAATCGATTGCCATGGCGCGATGCGGGATGCGAGCCTTGCCGAGCTGAGGCTGTCCGGAGGAGAATGTATGGTTGCCGTGTTTCCGACCGCGCGGCTGCGCACTTCGCCCTTCTACGAAGCGACGCTCGCGGAAGGCATGGCCTCCGCCAGCATCTACAACCGCATGATCATGCCCACGACCTACGGCGATCCCGAGGCCGAGTACTGGCGGCTGATCGAAGGCGTCTCGCAGTGGGATGTCGGCGTCGAGCGGCAGGTCGAGCTCAAGGGGCCGGATGCGGGCCGTCTCGCACAGATCCTCACCGTGCGCGATGTTTCGACCTGCAAGCCCGGCCAGGGCAAATATGCGCCGATCTGCAACCATCGCGCCACGGTGATCAACGATCCCATCCTGCTCAAGCACGCCGATGATCTCTACTGGTTCTCGATTGCCGACAGCGACATCTGGCTCTGGGCCAATGCCATCGTCGCCGAACGCAGGCTCGATGTCGCGGTCAGCGAGCCCGACGTCTCGCCCATGGCCCTCCAGGGACCCAAGGCTGAGGATGTGGTCGCCACGGTCATGGGCGACTGGGTGCGCGGCCTCAGATACTTCTGGTTCCGCGATGCCGAGATCGAGGGCATTCCGGTCACCGTCCAGCGTTCGGGCTGGTCGAAGCAGGGCGGATTCGAGATCTACCTGCGCGATGGCCGCCACGGCACGCGGCTGTGGAACATCTTTAAAGAGGCCGGGCAGCCCCACGGCATCGGCCCCGGCGCGCCGACCTCGGCCGAACGCACCGAAAGCGGCCTGCTCTCGGTCGGCGGCGACACCGATGCCGATACCAATCCTTTTGAGGTGCGGCTCGGCAAATACGTCAATCTCGATGTGCCGGACGACACGCTCGGCATCGCCGCGCTGCGCCGCATCGCTGCGGAAGGGCCGCGCCGCCATCAGCTCGGTCTGATCCTCGATGGCAGCTCCCCGGCCCCGCTCGGTTTCGCGCATGAGGCAATCCGGCTGCGCGGCGCGAACGTAGGCGTCATGACCAATTGCGTGTGGTCGCCTCGGCTCAAGGCGAATATCGGCTATGCGCTGGTTGCTGTAGAGGCGCAGGCGGGCGACATGGTCGAGATCATGCGGCCTGCCGGCGTGACCGCAGCGCGGCTGGTGGAACTGCCGTTTCTATAAGGGGCAAGGTCATGCGCGGGCGAATGTGGCGAGGCCTCGCATTGCTGCTTGCGCTGCTGCCTGGTCTGGCGCGGGCCGAGGGCGCACCGACTGTCCGGATCGGCGCTCAGACCCTGATAGGAGTGCGAGAGCCGAACGGGACCGCCTCGTTTCGCGGCATCGCCTATGCGCGCCCGCCGGTCGGGCCGCTGCGCTGGCGGCCGCCCGAGCCCCTCCCCGCTGACGGCGCCACGGGCACGGTCGACGCCGCCCGCTTCGCGCCGGTCTGCCCGCAAGGCGAAGGCAACACGCGCTGGTATCGCCGCGTCGCCGCCGCCATGGGCGCCGATGCGGCGGTCGTTCCCGGTATCGAGCGGATCAGCGAGGACTGCCTCTACCTCAACGTCTGGACGCCTCAGCCGGCCCAAGCGCGGCCCCTGCCGGTCTTGGTCTGGATTCACGGCGGCTCGAACGAGAACGGTTACGCCTACGAGCCAAACTACCGCGGCGACGTGCTCGCCCGGGAAGGCGTCGTGGTCGTCTCGGTTGCCTACCGGCTGGGGCTGCTCGGCTTTTTCGCGCATCCCGCGCTGGGCGCGGACGCGGGCGGGCGGCAGGGCCTGCAAGACCAGATCGCCGCGCTGCGCTGGGTCAGGGCCCATATCGCGGCCTTCGGCGGCGATCCCGCCCGCGTGACGCTGGTCGGCGAATCCGCCGGGGGCATCGATATCGCCGTGCTCGCCACCATGCCGGGCGCGGAGAAGCTGTTTGCCCGCGCGGTGATCGAAAGCGGCTATCTCGCGCCCGATGGCGTGACCACGCAGGCGGAGGCAGAGGCTTTTGCCCGAGGCCTGTTCGATCCGGCGATCACCGCCGAGAGCCTGCGCGCGCTGCCCTGGCAGGCACTGGTCGCGCTGCAGGACGAGAAGCTGCGGGGCCGCTTCCACACCCCCGTCGCGCCATGGCCGCGCCGCAGCCGCGTGCCGCTCCTGATCGGCAGCAATGCCGACGAGTACCGCATGTATCTCCCGGCTGACGAACCCGGCCTCAAGGCTGCGCTGGCGGATGAGCTCACGGGTTTGCCGGCGGCCAAGGCGAAGCTGGTGCTGGCCCTGATTGACCGGCGCGGGGGAAGCCTGACGGACCGCGTCGAAGCGGTGAGTTCGGGCAAGGCATTCCACTGCCCCGCCGCACGCATGGCCGCAGCGACGTCCGCCAGCGGCAAACCTGTCTTCGCCTACCGCTTCAAGCGCGTGCGGCCCGGCGGGCACGGCCTCGGCGCCTATCACGGGGCGGAAATCCCCTATGTCTTCGGCACGGCCGATGCCTGGCTTCCCGCAGCGCCGCAAGACGAGGCCCTAAACCGGCAGATGCAGCAATACTGGCTGAACTTTGCCCGCACCGGCGATCCCAATGGCCCTGGCCTGCCGCGCTGGCCGCGATTCCAGGGCAATCCTGAAGTTCTGAACTTCGGCGCGACGACGGCGGCCGGCAAGATACCGACGATAACGCTCTGCAAGTTGCTTGCCCGATAGGCGCGCGTGGCTGGATAGCCAGCGATGGAAAATGAGATCGCGATAGGGGCTGCAAGGCCAAAATCTGCTAGCACGCTCTGAGCCGTTTGGCGGTGATGGAAGCCTTCAAAGCGTCTCCGTCGTGCTAGTCCGCAGAGCTCGCACCGTCCGACGGCTTGTCACGGTCAGCGCGCAATAGGAAGCGCGCTTCCCGGCCATTGTCGAGCGAGAACATGCCGCCACGCCCGGGAACAGCGTCGAGAAGAAGGGAGCGAGGCCCCCATTTCTCGAGCTGATGAGCCGACATGTAGAAGCGCGTTCCGTCAATCTGACCAATTAATACGTCGTTCGCACCCAGCCGAAACTCTCCGTCAGGAAAGCACATGGGGCTCGAGCCATCGCAGCAACCACCTGATTGATGAAAGATCACTTCTCCATGATCCGCCCTGATCGACTTCAGCAGACTGACAGCAGCAGCTGTCGCACGGATCATACGGGAGTTCCCCTCAGAAAAAGCCAAGCTTCTGCGGCGCATAACTCACCAGCAGATTCTTGGTCTGCTGGTAATGCGACAGCATCATCAGGTGATTTTCCCGGCCGATACCGGACTGCTTGTAGCCTCCAAATGCGGCGTGAGCAGGGTAGGCGTGATAACAATTGGTCCAGACCCTGCCTGCCTTGATGCCACGCCCCATGCGATAGCAGGTGCTGATATCGCGGCTCCAGACGCCTGCGCCGAGTCCGTACAAGGTATCGTTCGCGATCGAAAGCGCTTCGGCCTCATCCTTGAACGTGGTCACGCAGACAACCGGACCGAAAATCTCCTCCTGGAAGACCCGCATTCCATTGTGCCCCTTGAGCACCGTCGGCTGGATATAGTTGCCCCCCTTCAGCGCAGGCGGCACTGACGCTCGACCTCCGCCGATCAGTGTAAGTGCTCCCTCCATCTCACCAAGATCAAGATACGAGAGGATTTTTTCGACCTGTTCAGTGCTGGCCTGAGCTCCGATCATGGTCTCCATATCAAGCGGATGGCCCTGCTTGATCTGAGCAACGCGTGCGAGTGCCCGCTCCATGAACCGGTCATAGATGCTCTCGTGGATCAGCGCACGCGAGGGGCAAGTACAAACCTCTCCTTGATTGAGCGCGAACATGACGAAGCCCTCGATTGCCTTGTCGAGGAATTCGTCGTCCTCTTGCGCAACGTCGGCGAAGAATATGTTGGGCGACTTGCCGCCAAGCTCAAGCGTGACCGGAATGATGTTTTCCGATGCATACTGCATGATGAGGCGCCCAGTGGACGTCTCACCGGTGAACGCGATCTTGGATATGCGCGGCGAACTGGCAAGCGGCTTGCCGGCTTCGAGTCCGAAACCGTTGACAATGTTGATGACTCCTGCGGGTAGGAGATCACCGACAAGCTCGGCCCAGATCATGATCGACGCCGGTGTCTGCTCTGCCGGCTTGAGGACGATGCAGTTGCCGGCCGCGAGCGCCGGAGCAATCTTCCAGGCAGCCATGAGCAGCGGGAAATTCCACGGAATGATCTGACCGACCACGCCGAGCGGTTCGTGGAAATGGTACGCGACCGTCTGGCTGTCGATCTCGGAGAGCCCACCCTGCTGGGCCCTGATGCAGCCGGCGAAATACCTGAAATGATCGATTGCCAGCGGGAGGTCGGCAGCCATGCTCTCGCGTAGAGGCTTGCCGTTGTCCCAGCTTTCCGCTTGCGCGAGGAGCGCAAGGTTCTCTTCCATCCGATCAGCGATCCGGTTCAGGATACCTGCACGTTCCGCCGCGGAGGTGGTCCCCCAGTTCGGGGCTGCGCGGTGTGCAGCATCGAGCGCAAGCTCAATATCCGCAGCATCGGAACGGGCAACTTCGCACAGCACGGTTCCGTCCACAGGTGTCGGGTTGGCAAAGTACCGGCCAGAAGCGGGCGGCAAAAACTTGCCGCTGATGAAGTTCTCATATCGTGCGCGGAACGGATGCTGCGGTGCGTTGGCCATGTTCTTTTTCCTCAGGCCCAGCCGAGCTGCTTGAGCGCCCAGCCATCGTTCCAGATCTTGGTCATGTGGCTGATCTTTCCATCCTTGAACTTCATCACATAAGCATAATCGGAACGTGCTTGCAGACCGGTCGCTGCCACGGGACCATCTGCGCCGTTGTGCGTGCCCGTAAACACGGCGCAGGCAGCGACAGTCGCCCGCTCTGGATCCTCGGCGAACGCGGTCAGATCATAGGAGCCATCGGTCAGCATGGTCAGCAGGCCTTGCATCCAGTCCGCATAGGCGGCGAGCGTGGTGATCTCTGCGATGGCCCCGGATTGCGCCGAAAAGCCAGCGTCGGGATGGCAGTAGGGCTGACATGCTCCCCAACCCTGCCCGGTTTCGCAGGCTTCGAAGAATGCGCGGGCCGTATCGAGATTGCCTGTCATGTGTCGCTTCCTGTCCCATCCAATTCATATATGCATTCGCAGTCATATCAGGAGCCGTGAACCGGCACAAGTTGCTTGCGCAATCGCTGGCGGCTGTCCCGCGATTGCCAAGAAGGGCATGGCAAAGCCCCGGCCGGACAATGACGAGCCTTGCAGGTCAGCTGGGCCTTCAAGCAATAGCTCGCGCTCGCTCCTCGCAAGCGCTTGCGGCGGTCTGTTGAGCTCTGTTGAGCACCGACCTCGCCATACCGCGCCGATGCGGATTATTGGCATGACCTGAATATTTGAATTGACTGCGAATGCATTTTTGCCCTCTAAGTGGGAGCAGAGGATAGCTGAAGGCGCATCTTGTGCTCCGGGCGGCATGGCGGATGGAGGCAGGCAACCTCCGCTCGGGCGCCACTGCGGACATAGCGATCGCAAACGTCCGCATGCGTTGCTGAGGCTGCCCTTGAACAGACAAACGGAGCGAGTCTTTCATGCACGATACAATTCCTCAGCAGGAAGGCAGTTCGCTTGAGGCGCGGATCGTGCGCTATGCGCATCTCGCCCCATGCCGCGATGCGTTCATCGACACACGCTCTCCAGGTTCGGACCAGAAGGAAAACTTCACGATCATCGGCCCCGGGGTGGCCGAGAATCCCAATCAGTTCGTCCACATCACCGAAGCCCACGGCTTCAACATAGGCGGCGCGCGGCAACCACCTGGCTGCCTGAATTCGCAGCATAGCCATGACACAGTCGAAGTATTCTACGTCCACTCCGGCCAGTGGAAATTCATGACTGGCGAACATGCCACAGATGGCGAGGTAACGATGGGCCCCGGCGATCTGATCTCGATCCCGACTGGCATCTTCCGGGGTTTTGAGAACATCGGAACAGAAACGGGCTTTCTTTGGGCCGTGCTCGGTGGCGATGATCCCGGGCATGTCCTCTGGGCGCCATATGTCTTCGAGATGGCCAAGAATTATGGCCTTGTTCTACTCGAGGACGGGACCCTGATCGATGCGGCAAAGGGACAGACGATTCCCCCGAACGCGAGGATCATGCCGGCGACCACTCGCGAACAAGTCGAGAGCATGAGGCTGGTGGGCTCAAGTGAACTCGAGCAATGCGTGCTTCGGCATGGCAGCGCGCGGCCATCCGCCGTGTTTTCCGGCATCAGTGGTGTGACGGATCGCGGACTGGTCGGTGCGGAACCGATCACCTGGCCACACGGTTTTTCGGTGAGCGAGGTTACGCTGGCAGCCAGCGCATATGTCCCTGACCATATCTTTGACGTGCCCGATGTCTGGTTTGTCCAACAGGGAAGCATCGAGATCACAATTGCCGATGAGACACTGAACTGCGGCCCGGGCGATACCATTACGGTTCCGCGTGGCTGCCGTCGCGCCATGCGAAACACCGGCTTGACAGCAGCGATTGTCGTCCAGGTGCGCGGAGGTGACACATTGCCCCGAATGGTGCGGAACTGAGGGTGTGATGAGCGGTCCTCTCGCAGGCAAGCGCGCAATCGTAACCGGCGCAAGCAAAGGGTTGGGACGTGCGATTTGCTTGTCGCTGCTGGACGCCGGAATGCACGTTGTGGGCGTCGCTCGTCCTTCGGCCGAACTGGACTCGGCGCGGGCTGAGTTTGGACCAGCCTTCACCGCATGGCCGCTGGATGTGACAAGTGACGCGCTAATCGAAGCAATCGAGCGGGAGCAACCCTTTGACCTGCTCGTCAACAATGCCGGCACCAATCATCCGCAACCATTTGTCGATGTTGCTGATGAGACGCTTGACCAGTTGCTGGCGCTCAATGTCCGGGCACCGTTCCGCGTTGCCAGAAGCATCGCCCGAGGAATGCCCTCGGGCGGCGTGATCATACATATGACGAGCCAGATGGGCCACGTCGGATCACCCAATCGCACTGTTTACTGTATGACCAAACATGCGATCGAGGGGCTCGCCAAGGCCATGGCAGTCGAGCTTGCCCCCGCAGGAATTCGGGTCAATTGCATCGCTCCGACATTTGTAAAAACGCCCATGACCGAGCGGATGCTGTCCGATCCGTCTTTCGCTGCATTTGTCGATCGGATGATTCCGATGAGCCAATTGGCCAGCCCTGACCAGATCGCTGCCGCAGTCATCTATCTTGCATCCCCGGCCGCCGCGATGATCACCGGGCACAGCCTCGTGATCGACGGTGGCTGGACGGCCCAGTAACGGAAGCTTCACGTGCCCGAATCTGTAACCATGGTCAGCGTGACCGACATAGACACGATGATGAACCCAGGCGCGGAACGGCGCATGGATCTGCCTGGCTTCGATCCGGAGTTCGTCGATTTCCCGCATTATATCATCCGGATAACGGAGCGGATCTGGCATGATCGCGAAGTTGATCTGTGTCTTAAATGGTATGCAAAAGACTGCATCATTCACACGCTTGCCGGACCGATTGTCGGTGCTCAAACAGTTGTCGACAATACCTGGGCGACCCTCCGCGCATTTCCCGATCGCCGCCTCGATGGTGACAACGTCGTGTGGTCTCAGGAAGGGGAAGGCACCTTCCTCTCCTCGCATCTTATAACATCAAAAATGACCAATCTGGGCGAGAGCGATTTCGGCCCAGCCACCGGTCAGCAGGTTCTGGTGCGCACAGTCGCCGACTGCCTGTGCCGCGAGAACCGGGTGGTTGAGGAATGGCTGGTGCGCGACAATCTGGCGCTGGTGAACCAGCTCGGTTTTGATGCGGCGCAGGTTGCGAAGAGGCAGGCAGCTGCGGACAGAGCTGTGGGCACGTCGCTCATCGAGAAGCTCGCGCCTTACTGGTCTGCCGTGTTCGAAGCACCTGATACGCCCGTGCAGACGCCGGCGGCACGGATCGCCACAGAACTGCTTCGCGCGCGCTGGGCGCAGCCGAGCGAGGCCTGCGCCCGAAAGTTGTCCGACTTCCGGCTTAATGCGTGGGTCCCTGGCGGGATCTTCCTTTATGGTCCTGATCAGGCCTGGCAATGGCAACAAGGCATCCGCGATGCCATTCCCGACGCGCATATGCGTTTCGAGCACATTGCAGAAATTCCTTATCTTGGCGACGCGCGGGATGTTGCGGTGCGCTGGTCGCTGTCCGGTCATCATCGCGGAAAGGGGCGCTACGGCAATCCGACCGGTGCGCCGCTGCACATTCTCGCAGTATCGCACTTCCGCATCATCAACGGCCGCGTCCGCGAAGAAGTGACGGTCTGGGATGACATCGCGGTCATGCGGCAAGTCGAAAGCGCATGGCTGCAACCATGAAGGGCGTTTCCCGCATCGTCGATGCCCACCATCACCTGTGGGACCTCGGTGCCGAGCATCGCTATCCCTGGCTCATGAAGCAGAGTGTGGTGCGCTTCTTTGGCGATCCCGCTCCAATTCAGCGCAACTACGGTGTGACCGAATTTCGCGATGATATCGGCGCCTTGCCCATTGTTGCGAGCGTCCACATCCAGGTCGGGGTCGACAGCGGTGACGAGCTCGCAGAAACGCTCTGGTTGCAGGATCAGCACCGCCGGCACGGGCTGCCGAGCGCTATCGTTGCCTTTTGCGATCTGACTGCAGCCCGCCTGCCCCCAAGACTGGACGACCATTGCGCTGCAAATGCCTTGCGCGGCATTCGGCAGATCGTGGGCCGCAGCGCAGAAGAGGATCGTGACTCGGGCAGCGATGCGCTGCTCGACAATCCTGCTTTTCTCGAAGGGCTTATTCACCTTGCGCAGCGCGGTTTGAGCTTCGATCTGCAACTGATTCCTGGGCAGATGGAGCGCGCGGCAAAGCTCCTCAGGAAGGTGCCGAATCTTCGGGTCGCGCTTTGCCATGGCGGCAGCCTGAGCGATTTCTCTCCTGAAGGCAGGGCATGCTGGAAGCGTGGTATCAGTCGTCTCGCCAAACTGCCGAACGTCATCTGCAAGCTGTCCGGCTTTGGCATGTTCGACAAGCGCTGGTCTGCCGACAGCATTCGCGAGCAATTCTATACAGCGCTCGACGCATTTGGCCCTTCGCGCATCGCCTTCGGCTCGAACTTCCCGGTCGACAAGCTCGCCATGGGGTATGGACAAGTCTGGCGCCGATACTTCCAGCTGACCGCCGGGCTTTCCAGCTCCGAGCGGCAGCAGATGTTCCACGATACGGCCGCTGATTTCTACAATCTGCCGCGACAGGCCGAACCAGCCAGAATGATTCTCACGCCCGATCAAGCGTGACAAAGAAAGAAGGACCGTCGATGTCAGAGAAGCTCCTCAAGTCCGCGATTGCGCCGCTCCAGAAGGCACTTTCAGCCGTCGATGCAAAACCGGCGCGGGCCATGCTCAAGACCGTTATGGACGAGAGCGTTGAAATCAGGATGTGCCACCCCTTCGGCGATCTTGTTGGTCCGGCAGCCTTCTTTGATCACTGTCTTGCTCCGCTTCTGAGCGCCATGCCGGATCTGGAACGGCGCGACATGATCGTGGTTGGTGGGACGACACCTGAAGGAAGCGACTGGATCGGCTGCATGGGCAATTTCATGGGGACGCTCGTGGCACCATTCCTCGACATCCCGCCGACCGGGCGTTTGGCACACATGCGTTATCACGAGTTTTTTCGGATTGAACACGGTCGGATCGTCGAGATGCAGGCGATCTGGGACATTCCCGAACTCATGATGCAGGCGGGGGCTTGGCCGATGGCGCCGCAATTGGGTGCCTACCTGTGCACCCCCGCACCGATGAGCGGAGATGGTCTGCGTGTTTCAGGGGATGGCAAAGCCGCACTCGACCATGTCGTCGCCATGCTGGAGGATTTGTGCCGCCATCCGGCCAATCCGGACCCCAAGATCATGCAACTTGAAAAGTACTGGCACCCCCGCTTCAATTGGTATGGCCCAGCTGGCATCGGCACTGCCAGGGGCATTTCGGGATTTCGCAACTGGCACCAGATCCCGTTTCTGCGAGCCATGCCTGACCGCAAACTCGATGCGATGGGTGATCTGATGTCGCACTGGGTCAGCGAAGGCGACTATGTATGCGAAACGGGCTGGCCCAATATGCGCCTGACGCTTTCACACGACGGCTGGATGGGGATTGCGCCGGCCGGCAAAGAGGTTCTGCTTCGCAGCCTCGATTTCTGGCGAGTTGAGGGCGGCCTGATCCGCGAGAACTGGGTGCTGGTCGATTTGCTCGATCTCTACAGGCAAGTGGGCGTAGACGTCCTCGGGCGGCTGCGCGAATTCAACAAGGCCCGCAATCTTGGGATCATTGCGGTGCCTGATGGCATGGATGCCTAAGGCAATGCGTTCATCGTGCGCATGCGAGCAAAGATATCGAGACCCTGCATCTTGAGATACCAGGGTATGTCCATGAATACCCAGTTCTCGGCCAATTTGTCACCGTCGCGGCGGTAGATGTCGACGACGCGCATATCTCCTGGGGTCTGAGATGCAGGGAGACCGAGAAAGCCGCCTGCCGGGCGGTTCGTAAGGTTTGGCCAGCCGAAAAAGCCTGCATAGGAGCCTTCGGCGAAGCGCGCGATGTGACCATTATAGACTTTGTCGGCCAGGCCCTCACGAAACGGGAACTGGTGCTGCGCCTGATAGCGCGTGATCGACATGGTGGCCCCGATGCCGGCAGGGCCATACCACACCATGTCATCATGCCACGTTCGGGCAAGATACTCAGGCGAACAGCGATCGACGCCGCTCCGGTTCAGAGCATCGAGATCGGCGATCATGCGGTTGACCAGTTCCAGGGTCGCAGCGCCCTCTGCCGGGTCACTCTCGCCCCACAGCAGGCCATCATGCCTGCGTGGTCCAGGATAGATGAAATAGCATCCCGTTGCCGGCGGGAGGGGGTAACATCCGGCCTGCTGCATCAGGCCAACCACATCGAAGAAGATCGCGGTCTGGTTTATGCTTTCGTTTCGCACCTCGTGAAATTCGGCAAATCGCAGCGAGGCGATCTTTCCGGTTGCCGGGATGTCCAGCCAGGGCCTGTCGTAGAGGCCCATCAGGTGGCCCATGGAGCAGGTCCAGATGGCGCGTTCATCGCCGGCATCATTGTGTCCAGCGAAAAAAATGTCGCGTCGCCATTGGCGTTTCGAAAATGCGCGCATAAGCGGCTCAAGCACTTGCGCAGCAACCTGATGGGCATCGAGGTCTTCCCCCAGAGGGTAAGTGCCGCGCCATTTGTAGTCAGGTGCAACGTGCGCCTGCAACAGGCTGCCTGCCTCACCCTCGCCTGCAGTATCCAGCATGGCGTGATATGCCAGAACGATCTGCTTGGCTTTGCAAATGCCGGTCATAGCCTAGCCAGATTCCCGGTTGTTGGCGATGACATCAACCAAGGGTCTGGAAATAGGCAAGGAATGCGACGATCAATCCGAACCAGACAAGAAGCCCCCAGACCGGTCGATCAATCCTGCCCGGCACCAAGTGCCAACCGTCCTGCATTTGAGGCAAGCCCTCGCGAATAAACCGAAGCCTTTGGCCGGGCACCGTATACTCATGCCAATCGGATTTGCTGCCATGAAGCATTTGGCTAGCCAGCAAAGTTACGGCGATATTGGCGGAGCCACCAATCACCACATACCAGGGCCAGGCAACATTGACGGGAGCAAGGCCGAGCGGCGGACATCCATAAACCACGATGGCCAGGGTGACGAAGCTCGCAGCAATACCGATGAGCAAACCATCTTCGGTTGTATGCTTGGAATATGCCCCGAGACCAAAGGTCGCCAACTGGGCGCCAACGAAGAAGGAGCCGACTTCGGTCAGTCGTTCAAGAATGGAGCCGCCACTGCCGACAAAGGCATAGGAGATCGGGATCGAGATCACCCCCCACATCAGGGTGAATCCCCGCGACGCCCAGAGATACTGCCCGTCGCTTCCGTTGCGATTGTAGAAGCGCTGGTAGAAATCGGCCACCGAGGTTGTTGCGAGGGAATTGAACGAAGCCGACAAGGCCGACATCGTTGCAGAGAGGATCGCCGCGGCGAGCAGCCCCATCAAGCCCGGAATCTGAAGGCTCTGTGCGTAGATCAGAATGATCTCGTTTGGCTGCTTGAACGGCACCCCCTTGAAGTGAACGTAGAGCAGTGCACCGATGAGAAAGAACAGGAAGTAGATGACGAAGCCGGCATAGCCCATCGTCAAATAGCTCTTTTTCGCATCGCCAATATTCTTTGCAGCAAGAGCGCGTTGCACCATCATCTGGTTCGCACCGTAGACTGTGATGTGATAAAGGGTCATTGCTCCAACGCCGGCCCAGACGGTAGGTGCGATCGTGAAGTCCAGCGCGGTGTTCAGGGCCTGCAGTTTGCCCGCTGCGCGCAGTTGATGCAGCGCTTCATCCAGCGGAGTCGGGCCGTGCAGCAGATTCCACAGGATAACACCGGCACCGGCGAAGAGAATCGTGGCCTGCAGGACATCGGTCCAGATTACAGCCTCGAGCCCGCCGACCATTGTGTAGCCCAGCACCAGAGCGGTGATGATGAGGATGCTGGTGTGGACATCGATGCCGGTGACGAATGTGGTCACAACTGATGCGGCAACTACGATCGAGGCCGATGTGATGACCTGCGAAAACATGAAAATGAGTGCGAGTACCGAGCGCGTTCTCACTCCAAAACGGTGCTCAAGGTACTCATAAATTGATGGCGCGCCGCTGTTGAAGAAGAATGGCAGCAGAACGGTGACCACCACAAACACCACCAGCGGGTAGTTCATGTGGATTGCCAACGCAGCCATGCCCGACCCATAAGCCCAGGCCGGTGCGCCCAGAAATGACAGGGCGCTCACATAGGTCGCGACAACCGAGACCCCTAGCGCCCACCACGGGAGGTTGCGCGATCCCAACTGAAAGTCCGAAGCACTGGCAACGCTGCGGCTTGCAAACAGGCCTATTGCGACAGTGATGCATAGATAGGCAATGACAATAGCCCAGTTCAGCAAACCGAATTCAGCCATGCCATTCCCCTGCCCGCCCCGGACACACCCGGTGCCGTATCACGAAAATCTCCGGGGGCAGCCCTGCGCTGCCCCCGGGAGCCGCATCATCTAGAAGCTTACACCGACCCGAACACCCCAAATGCGAGGGTCGCCGTAGTTCGCCTGGATCGACGCGGTGGGGAAGTTCGCCTCATCAGGCTTGAAAATCACCGAACGCACGAGAACCGCCTTGTTGGTGACATTCTCGACAAAACCTTCGACGGTCAGCCCCTTCGCCTTGTTGCGCCAAGTCAAGCGCAAGTCCAGCTTTGCAAAGGCTGACTGATCCGAACCGGGAAGGTTGTAGTCGTAGCTCCAATATTTGTTCGAGTAGTAGATCTGTGCCATCGGTGTAATGGAGTTGTCGTCATCGATGTCGAAGACATATCCCGTCGTCAGCGTGGCAGAAAGCGTCGGAGCAAGCGCAGGGCGCCAGCCACGCAGCTGAAGGCCAGGTGTTCCTCCTGCCGCGATAATCTGGGCATTGGTGCGGGTGACGTCCTGCCGGCCCTGGTAGTTGCCGAGACCGTTCAGGCGGCTCACAAGGTAGTTGCCGAACTTGGCGTCGAGCAAAGAGACCGAACCGTTGGCAAAGAAGCTCTTGCCGGGACGCCAGTTGAACTCGATCTCGGCACCCTTCGAGTTTATCTCGCCGCCGTTGCTCGTGAACTCGGAGGCAATGCACGAGGCTGGGTTGTTGGGATCAAGGCAGGCTGAAACGAACGACTGGGCCTGCATGTTGCGGTAGCGGTTGACAAACAGCGAACCGTTGAGCGTCAACGTGCGATCAAACAGCTGGGTCTTGAAGCCTGCTTCATAGGCCGTGACTGTTTCCGGTCCAAAAACGGCTGGCGCACCTGCAGCGACGAGCTGCGCGCCATTCACGCCACCAACCCGGTAACCGGTCGATACGTTGGCGTAGAGCAGGATATCGGGTGCCGGCACATATTCGAGGCCGGCCTTCCACAACACCTTGTTGCCGCCGCCGCCATTGGCACCGCCGATGAGCTTCTGGCTATCGTTGTTGTACCGGATCCCGCCGGACACTCGCAGGCCTTCGATTAGCTGAAATGAGCCATTGGCGAAGACGGCCTTGGATTCTGAAACAAAGGAGTCGCGAATGTTGGTGTTGTAACGGGTGTATTTTCCATTGGCGAGATAACCAAAATCATTGATGGACGATTGCCTGAAATAATAACCACCGATCAGCCATTTGAATCTTGTTTCGCCGTTGGATGCCACCCGGAGTTCGGTTGAGTAGCTCTTCTGATCGTTGTCGTAGCCCGCAAAGAAGTTATTGAGCGAATCCTGCCCGTACTGCCCGTAATGATATCCATCCGAATAATCAGGGTCATAATACGAAAGCGAACGGTACTTGTTATAAGCACCAATGAAGCTCACAGTCGCCGGGCCAAAGTCGTAATTGAATTGCAGATTGACATCGTCACCCTTTGCAAGCCCCCGCGAAGGGCCATCGCGCGAAATGTTATAGGGGCTGACATCTGTCACCTTGGAGGCACCGGTCGGGCCTGTCGATGCTGCTGAGTCGGGACCAGGACGGAAGCAATGGCCTGAACGGTACACCGATGTTGCCGAAAGGCCGGTTGCGGTCGAGGGATCGCCAAGGTTTTGGTAGCATCCGATCTGGGTGTAGCCGTAGGGACCATCATTGTTGATGTCGCGATTGTACTTCGTGTAGCGGATCGTGGCATCGAAGGAGCTCGAAGGCTTCCACTTGGCCGTGATGCGTCCGATCTGAACATTCTCATTGCGCAGATCGTCCGAAGGGCCATCGAGGAAAGTGTTTATGATGTAGCCGTCGTGCTTTTCACCGAGAGCCGAAATGCGGATGGCGAATGTGTCGGAGATCGGCAGATTGAGTGCCGCCTCACCACGGATGCGATTGTAATCGCCGTAGGTGACTTGCGCATTGCCGGAAATCCGGTCGAATTTCGGCTCGTTGGAGATGATGTTGATGGCACCGGCAAACGTGTTGCGCCCGTAGAGGGTACCCTGCGGTCCACGCAGGACTTCAATGCGGTTCACATCAAGGTATGCCGCCATGACCTGGCCGACCGTGGCGACGTACGCGCCATCGTTGAAAACGCCGACCACTTGCTGAGCTTGCGGACCGACATTGTTGGTGCGCGCACCGCGAATGGCCACACGAGCTTCAGTACCCGAAAAGCCGATCCGCACACCCGGAACGGCCATGCCGATCCGGGTCGGGTCAACAATGCCGGCAGACTTCAGCGATTCTTCGCCGAGCGCGGTCACTGCAGCAGGGATCGACTGAACATTCTCAGCGCGCTTTGTCGCGGTGACGATAATCTCACCGCCAAACCTTCCATCATCGCCGGACTTCGCCGCGTCCTGCGCTGTGGTCGGCTTCGTCTTTTCCTGCGCTATGGCCGGCGATGCTGCACAAAGAGCGGCAACCGCCACGCCGCTGAACATCAAGCCACGATGCAATTGGGTCATTTTTTAGGCCTCCCCGGCGCTGTCGAATCGCGCGAGATCTTTATTGACTGCGAATGCAATCCGGTGTCAATGCAATTTTGACTGCGAATGCATAATCAGGTTGAAGGCGGTTTCCGCACTTTCAACGGAAGAGCGCTAAGTCACGCTTGATGATGATGGCGTAAGGCTCGTGCGAACCGGCAGGCGAGAACCAGCCGTGGCTGCTGAGGCGGAGCGTATGGGTACCGCCGATGTATTCATGGGGTTTGCAGTATCCGCCACGCCGGGCGATCCGTGCGCAAAGATCATAGTTCCATCTTGGCAAAGAATAATAGTCTCTGTCTGAAAAATGGAGGGCCACTCGCGCAGAGATGAATCTCTCCGCGTAAAAGCCCCCAAGGTCTTGAATCATGGAAGCTACACGAGGATCATGGTTTATTTTATAGCCTTTTGGCTTCACACCTTCCAAAATCGAGAAATTGGCATCTCCCAAATCGGAGACATTTTGGCTTAGACTCCGGTACATCTCCGAGTATCCAGCCACGACAACATCACGCACACTTGCTTCGCCATACTGCCCCTTTTGCCAGGTCCATTCTCGCGGATCCGGCGTTTCAATGCTGTCGCTGGGCCAGCCGAACACGAAGTTGGGATTGACGGTTCCATCTCGCCCCCTCGCTGACCCGGTCCATGTGCCGTCTCCGGCCAGGAAAGCTTCGCTCGATTCTGCCATCGGACGGAAGGTTTCGACCTGGGTAAACCGGTCGGGGAATGTCCCGGACATGATCGAGCCGGCACGCGGGCGGTTGACCACCTTAGACCCATGTCCAGCCACCGCGAGAACCGTCAGCGCCACGTCACCGCCTTGCGAATGCCCAGACACGTAAAGCCGCTTGAGGTTAAGGCTGACCGTGCCAGAATGACGACCATAATCTTGGAAATTCAGCATTTTAATGCTTGAAAGCCCATCAATCAGGTTGAGGCTATCGATCGCATAAAGGATCGGCGCGATATGCGTTGCATTGTCCCAAGCAGCCATCGAAGCGCGCCCGCCCGCCACTTGGCCGTTGACTGTGCCGTGGCCGCGATACCCCGGCGTGACGACAACAAAACCAGCCTTGGCATAGGCATCGATCATCTCTGCGTACATCGAATCTGGTGTGTAGGAGAAATGAAAGTCCTTCGCCGCCTCGTAGCCAACCCATCCGTGGAGGAATACGATTACCGGATAACCGCCAGGCGGCGGCGGTGCATGCGGAACATCTAAGCGCGCATACAGCCTGAGCCCATCGGACTGGTAGCTTGCGAGGACGCTAGAATAGGGGCCTGGACCTCCGCCAAAAAAGCGCTCGGCGTATACTCGCGCGTTCGGTCCGGTCGCAAGATCGGCAAGGATCCGCAAGGTGCTGCCATAATGCCTCGCGCGCAGCGCAGCGATTGTCAGGTCCTTCAGCGATTGCAACCGAACGCCGGCTTCGGCTGGCGCCTGCTTTTCAGCCTTCACCGATGGCGTCACTTCGCGCGCACTGACTACGGTCATTGTGAGCATTGAAGCCACGATCGCTATCATATCCCGCATGGCCAACCCCTTGAACAGCATCGCCAATTCCACTCTGACCGCATGCTACCTAGCGGCCTTTGCACGGCAGGTCGCCAAGACAAAATTGGCTCAGCATGACTGCGAAAGCAAATTGAAATTGCCGCTAAGCGAGGAAGATCTATCCCCAGACCGTGGGCTAGCAATCACTGGGATTCGCAGCCGGAGAGCTGCACGCCACAGCCTTTCGCTGAGAGTAATTGCCTTCGCAGTCATTCAAGCTTAGATGCGGCACATATCGAATCAAACGACACAGGAGACATCTGCTTGGCACGCTTTCTGAAAACCGGCATCACGGAAGACGCCGCAGCTGAGGCAGATGCACAGGTCCGCTCGACCGTCGAAGCCATTATCATGGACATCAAATGCCGCGGTGATGAGGCGGTTCGGGAGTGGTCGGCCAAGTTCGACAATTGGTCACCTGATGATTTCCGACTGTCCCAAGCGCAAATTGACGAAGCCTATGCCGCGCTCGATGCACAGACAATCGAGGATATCCGATTTGCCCAGGCGCAAGTCCGCAATTTTGCGCAAGTGCAGCGCAATTCGTTGCAGGATGTCGAGGTCGAAACGCTGCCCGGTGTGATACTCGGCCACAAAAATCTGCCGGTAAGCTCGGTCGGTTGTTATGTCCCGGGTGGCAAGTACCCCTTGGTCGCCTCGGCACACATGAGCGTCGTCACAGCCAAAGTCGCCGGGGTAAAGCGCGTCGTTTCGGTCGCGCCACCGTATCAGGGCAAGCCAAACCCAGCCATTGTTGTCGCCATGCATATGGCTGGCGCCGACGAAATCTATTGCGTCGGCGGTGTTCAGGCGATTGCCGCGATGGCGCTCGGCACGGAGACGATTGCCCCAGTGGACATGATTGTGGGTCCCGGCAATGCATTTGTGGCCGAAGCCAAGCGGCAGTTGTTTGGCAGGGTCGGGATCGATCTTCTTGCTGGCCCCACCGAGACGCTGGTGATCGCCGACGATACCGTTGATGGCGAACTGTGTGCGGCTGACCTGCTTGGTCAGGCGGAGCATGGCCTCAACTCACCCGCCATCCTGCTGACTAATTCAGAAGGCTTGGCGCAAGACACCCTGGCTGAGATCGAACGTCAACTGACTATCCTGCCAACCGCTCCGATCGCTGCAAAGGCTTGGGCCGATTATGGCCAAGTGATCGTCGCAGACTCCTATGAAGAGATGGTCAGTATCGCTGACGAGATAGCCTCTGAGCACGTTCAGGTCATGACAAAGGACCCTGAATACTTTCTGGATAACATGACCAACTACGGGGCTTTGTTCCTTGGCCCGCGCACAAACGTTTCCTATGGCGACAAAGTGATCGGTACCAACCACACGCTTCCCACTCGCAAAAACGCTCGGTTTACCGGTGGGCTTTGGGTTGGCAAGTTCATCAAGACGTGTACCTATCAGCGCGTTCTGACCGACGAAGCCAGCGCCATGGTGGGTGAATATTGCTCGCGCCTCTGCGCAATCGAGGGGTTCGCCGGTCACAAGGAGCAAGCTGACATCCGGGTAAGGCGTTATGGCAAACAAGAAGCTGTCTGAGGCTATCGGCGCGACTTCGTACGACGTGGCCGAGTTGGCTGGCGTTTCACAGTCCGCTGTTAGCCGTGCATTTCGTAAGGGGGCATCGGTTTCGCCGAAAACCCGCGAGAAGATCATGCGCGCCGCAAAGCAGCTCGGCTACCAGCCCAATGCTTTTGCCCGCGGCCTGATCACCCGCCGCACCAACCTCATCGCGGTCGTGATTTCCAATCTCACCAACCTCAATTATCCTGAGGTTCTGGCTGAACTCACCCAGCGCCTGTCTGCCGTTGGCAACCGGGTGTTGCTGTTCAGCCTAGCTGCCGAATCCGATGTCAACGAGGTGCTCGACCAGATTTGGCCGTACAGGGTAGACGGCGCAATCGTTGCGGCCCGGCTGACTGACGATCAGATTGAGCAATTCAATGATCGGGGCGTTCCGATCATCCTGTATAACCGTGTTGGCGACATGGTGCCTGCGGCCAGCGTCTGCTGCGACTCTGCCTCCGGCGAGCGTGAATTGGTGAAGCACCTTCTCGCCGCTAGGCACCGCCGCTTCGGCATCATCGCGGGACCTGAAGACAGCTATGTCGGTGAAGAACGCCTCGCCTCCGCGCGGCGAAGTCTCGAGCAGGCGGATATCACGCCATTGGTCCATCGCGGCCGGTTCGACTATGATTCGGGCAAGGAAGGTCTGCGCGTATTGCTGGATCAGGCGGGGGGCAAACTCGATGCGGTCATCTGCCTCAATGATGTCATGGCGATCGGCGCGATTGACTGCGCCCGCACTCTTTTCAACCTGTCCATCCCCAATGACCTCTCGATCGTCGGTTTCGACGGCGTAGGTCCCGCAACCTGGTTGGGCTATCGGCTGACAACCATCCGTCAGCCTGTGCGGCGGATGACGCAGGCGGCAGTTTCCATGCTGCTCGAACGCGTCGAAAATCCTGGAATGATTCCGGAGCAGCGGCTTTTTGGCGGCGAATTGCTCACCGGACAGTCTGCACGACTGGGATGAGGCATTGTACGCCTCTCCTGATCCCGGGAAACATGTGTGATGCCCAGATGTGGCGATTTGGTGGAACGGCCATCGAAGCGATGCTGGAGCAGAGCTTCGGACAGCCGTCTGTTCACGTCGATACACGAAACGGGGCATCCCTTGCCGAGATGGCAAGTCGCGCGCTGGACGAGACACAAGGCGCAGTCGTGGCGATTGGCTTCTCGATGGGTGCGATTGTCGCGCTCGAAATGGGTGCTCTGGCACCCGACCGAGTCCGCGGTCTTGTCCTGTGCGCTTACAACGCCGGTTCTGACCTCGCAGCCCGCTCGCCCCATCGGCTCAGGCAACAGGAAACGGTACTTTCCGGCGGACTTGATCGCATCATCATCGATGAGCTCAAGCCCGTCTATCTGGCACCGGCAAACCGCACTAACGAGGCGCTGCAATCCGAAATCCTGTCCATGGCTCGTCGGCTCGGTGCCGAGGTGTTCGTCACGCAAAGCGAAGCTCTCCGCAGTCGGCCGGATCGCATAGCAGCCTTGGCCGGACTGGCCTGTCCAGTGCTTTTCATCGCCGGAGAACATGACACGATCTGCCCGATCGAGTGGCACGAACGCTGGGCGGAGTTGACCCCGCGATCAACGCTCAAGTTGGTGCCGGGTGCAGGCCATATGATCCCGATGGAAGCCCCTCATGCATTCAGCAGAGCGATCGAGCTTTGGATAGCGGACTGTCGTGAAAGGTACCCAACATGGCCCAACGAATCCTGACTACGCACGTCGGCTCACTGCCGCGATCACAAGCCGTGACCGACCTTGTCTTCGCTGCGGAAAGAGGCGAAGCGATCGATCCCCAGACCTTCGACACCACGGTTGCCGCCGCAGTGGACGATGTGGTCAGACGTCAGGTGGGATCCGGCCTGGACATTGTTTCCGACGGAGAAATGGCCAAGATATCCTACGCCACCTACATCAAGGATCGCATAACCGGCTTTGCGGGCGATTCCCCGAGGATCCCACCAGCTGATCTTGAGCGGTTTCCGGGATTCATGGCGCGTCAATCGAAAGGTGGGGGCACGCCAACGTATCGGCGGCCACGGTGCGTTGAGGCGGTCAAGCCCAAGACGCTGGCACCGCTGCATGACGATCTGCGCCGTTTCGAAGCGGCGCTGGAAGCGCATGGGAACCCGGCCGGCTTCATGAACGCTGCCTCTCCCGGTGTGATCGCACTTTTTCAGCCAAATGACTTCTATCCGACGCAGGACGCCTATCTTGAAGCGCTCGCGGAAGCCATGCGCCCAGAGTACGAGGCGATTGTTGCGGCAGGACTGATACTGCAACTTGATAGCCCGGATCTCGGTCTGGGTCGCCATATGATGTACAAGGATCGTAGCGACGAGGATTACCTCCGATTGATCGGCGGGCACATTGAGGCGCTGAACCATGCACTTCGCAATGTTCCTGCAGACCGGGTGCGCATGCACGTGTGCTGGGGCAACTACGAAGGACCGCATTGCTGCGACGTCGAGATGGGTGTCATCCTTCCGACTTTGCTAGCTGCAAAGCCGGTAGGCCTGCTGTTTGAGACATCGAACCCCCGGCATCAGGCTGACTGGACCTACTTTGCCGAAATCGCGAGCACGATACCGGAGGATAAGATCCTAATTCCCGGAGTGATTGATTCGACAACGAACTTTGTCGAACACCCCCGGGTTGTAGCGGAACGGATCGAGCGATTTGCGGGCATCATCGGACGGGAGCGGGTGATTGCGGGCACCGATTGCGGCTTTTCGACGTTTGCCGGTTTCGGCGTGGTCGATCCAGACATCGTCTGGGCTAAGTTTGAGGCGCTGGCCGAAGGCGCCGAGATTGCCAGCACAAGGCTCTGGAAAAAGGCAGCATGATGTTGAAGCAGCGCATCGCAAGCGGCGCCCCCATTCTGGGCACATTCGTGAAAACACCGCACCCTCACGTCGTCGAAGTGCTGGCGAGCAGCGGACTCGATTGCATATGCCTTGATGCCGAACATGCACCGTTCGACCGGCGCGACCTTGACCTGTGCATCATGGCCGCCCGCGCCGGCTCTCTTGCGACTTTGGTCAGAACCCAGTCCAGTACCGCACACGACATCCTGAATGCCCTCGACTGCGGAGCAGACGGTATTGTCGTGCCTCACGTGCGATCCGCCGACGAGGCGAGGTCCATCGTGGCAAGAAGCCATTACGGCCGCGGCGGCGGCCCCACGAGGCGCGGCTATGCCGGGTCTAGCAGGGCAGCAGAATACGGACAGCGCACAATCGCGGACCATATGCGGGCAAGCGCTGAACGCACGGTCATCGTTGCGCAGATCGAAGACCTTGAGGCAATCGACAACATCGATGCCATTGCGGCGGTTGATGGTATCGATGCGCTCTTCGTTGGGCGGATCGACCTCACCGTGGCCCTCGGCTGCACCTCACCGGATGATCCGTTGGTCATTGAGGCAGTAAAACACGTCCTCTCGGCAGCACAAAAGGCAGGGCGGCCCTCGGGACTGTTCACGCCTCGCCCGGCGGACGTTGCGCTTTGGCGTGACCATGGTGCAAGCCTGTTCCTGCTAGGATCGGATCATGGGTTTCTGCGTAGCGGTGCAGCGCAGCTGCGCACGCAGGCCGGTCTGGACTGATCAGGGGTATGGAAGCATCGAGCCAACCAAGCCCAGCCCGCCGGATCGGGGCTCTTGTCTTTCTGCTGGTTGGCTACTTCTTCTATGCCTGGTCGTGGAACACGGTTGACATCCTGCGCCCCTATTTCAGGGCAGATTTCGGACTTACGCTGGGACAGACGGGCGCACTGTACTCGCTCCAGGCCATCGGCGGCATTTGCGGAGCGATAATCCTGGGTCAGGTTGCCGACGTCATTGGTCGGCGCAACACGCTGGTGATCGCGATGTTGGGATATGGCAGCATTCTGGCTGCCGGCGTCTTCCTGCAAAGCTATTCCGAACTGGTCGCACAACGCGTCGCGATGGGGTTCTTTATGGGCGCGATGTATCCCGTTGCAGTCGGGATTTATTCAAGCCTCTTTCCCCGTTCGGTACGAGGTCTGATCGCTGGCATCGCTCTGGCCGTGTACAATCTAGGCGTCGCTGCGCTGGGATTTTGTTCTGCTGCTGCCTTTCGCTCCGGCTTGCACTGGCACACATTGTTGTGGGCGGGCGTCATCCCTGCGGCACTTGCTCTCTTGGCCTTTGTCTTTATTCCGGATGATCGCAGGTTGAAGCCTGTCGACACCATCGTCGAGGTCGATGCTACGCCTAAGGCGCGGTTTCCAATTGCCGAACTGTTTCGTCCTGCGGTCGCGCGGCAAACAATCCTGCTTGCGCTTATGTCCGGACTTAATCTCTTTGCCTATCAAGTCTTCACGGGTTGGGCGAGTATTTATCTCAAATCTGAACGGTCTTTCGATGACGCCATCGTTGGCGACATATTGGGCTGGCAGTTTGCAGGTGCAGCCTTGGGAGGACTATTGTGGGGCTGGCTCAGTGATAGATTTGGGCGGAGGACCGGGTCGATCGGGTTTCTGATCGCGGCCTCCATCATCCCCGTTTATCTGTTTGCGCCCTTCCCCGTAGCGCTCGTGAAGCTTGTTGGCTTCCTATATGGCACCATGTTGTCCGCATCTGCGATCTGGGGGCCCTGGTTGTCCGAACTCTACCCGCCACATCTGCGGTCGACAGCGGCATCTATTTACAACTGGGGACGAGGCCTGAGCATGGTGGCCCCCCTGGTGACCGCCCCGCTCGCTGAAGCATTCGGGCTAGGTCCAGTGATGGTGATCGCTTCAGGGTGCTTTCTCCTCGCGGCCCTGATTTGGAGAACCTTGCCAGAGACGATTCAATTATAAGATATATGATCCCATATTGGCAAAAAAATCCAAGCTAATTTCAATGACGACCAAAAATATAAAAATAAACTCCGATCAAATTTTCTAAAATTATAAAATATGTTGGATGTTTTTTGGTTAAAATGCATGAATTAACGGTCTTTTTTTGGATTTTTTCAACATAACTCAACAGATTTATCGTCGTAATTATTTCCAGCGCCGCGCGAGTCCTTGCGAAATGAGATAGCGTCCCGCATCTAGTCCGTTTACGCTGATCCGCGCCAATGTCCTGCCATAGCGGTCGGTGCCAAGACGCCAGATGCGCGGCTTACCAGAAGCCATGAACGACGACAGCGCATCGCGTGCCAGCATTCCCCGATAGAAATCACACCATGCGGGGTTCTTTGTATCCGCTAATTCCTGCGCGCGCGCGCGGCTGCAGCGTTCGGAACCTCGCAGCTCAGGCGCGTCAATGTTTGCGATGCGGATCCGCTCACCAGAGCATAGGCGCACAGTGTCGCCATCATGGACCGATGCGATGCAGGAAGCGGCGTAAGCAAGGGCGAAGATCATGCTGGCGTTCTCCAAGGCATTATCACGCAGTCATAGCCCAGCAACTTTCGGATTGTGGCGTGACCCTGCGGCGTACCTGCCGTGAACAGGTTGACCATCACGACGAGTTTGGAGCCGTCGCCAGGCCCTTGGCGCTCAAGGCGATAATGACAGCGACCGCAGAGCCGAAGATTGCCGTCATTACGGATGCGACATGATCGGGCACACCTCGGAATGATGCCACCATTTAGCCGAGCCATCGTCGAGCCTTACGTAGGCTTCCAACTCGCCGATCTCCGACACCAGCTGCTCAATGACGCCCTTGCGCAAATCGGGCAGCTGAACCGTCTGTCCCACCCTCAGCACGTGAAGCAATCCTTTCCCGTCGGCAGCGACCAATTGCTGGGCTATCGCCTCACCTTATTGCGATGCTCGCACGCAAGTCCAGCTCGGCAAGCAATCTGGAAAACTGTGAGCTGCGCATTATCTTTGTTGATCCAAAGGTTCGTCCTGCTCGTCTCCACTTGCAGTCACGGCGGCGATCCACGCGTCGATCTCTGCTTCAACCCATACCGTACACTTCTGCCCGAGCGAGCGCCCTTTCGGAAAGCGGCCCTCTGCCATCCGCTGATAGATCGACGAGCGCTTCAGCCCGACCCGAGCGATTACTTCCGGCAAGCGGATCAGGCGCGCAGGTGCGGCCTTCATCGATGCGGTCTCAAGAACAGGCTCAGCAGCGCGCTCTGCAAAAACTTGTGACATGGTCATGGTCTCCTTGTTTGGTCACGCCACCCCCGATCCCCTCACCGGCCGAGCACGAGAGAAATGTCGCGCTCGGTAAAATCATCAATATGTTTGGCCAGGAGCCGCGCAACGAGGCGCGAGGTGCCGATGGCCCAGCGCGGGCGCAGATCGGCAATGCGGGGGCCAAGTGTTTCGTTCATGGTCACCGGGAGTGCGGCGAGGAACTGATCGAGGAAGGCGCCCGCGTCCTCGCCGAGCCATTCGACGGCCAGATCCTCGTGCCCCAGGATGGCAAGCAGCAGGGCACCGTTGGAGGAAAACCCACAGGCATCGAGCACCCGCGACGTCTCCTCGATCGTCACGGCTTTCTCACCGCGGAGCACGCGCAGAAAGGTGTCCTTGTTCATCGCGGCCGCCCGGGCGACCTCGCGCCGCGACTTGCCCGACCTGTCCACGGCGGCAGTGAGAAGCCGTGCCAGTCTGGCGTTGATCCCTAAGGTCATATCGCTGCAGGTCATGTCCACAATCGGTCCTGGATGGTTCGACTCGGACATGTAGCGCGAGTCCGCTTCGCTAGGAACAGAAAAGAACATAGATGGAACATATCGGTTATCCTAGAATGAACCGATTCGGGGCGCTGTCTCGCAAAATGGCCTGCTTTGGCGCAGATTCTCGGCATAGATCGCATAATAATCCGCCTCACTCGGCCAACTGAGCAGCATGGCGGTTACGACAGTCGTCCAGATTTGTCCGAGAACGCTTCCTCGATTAGCCTTCTCTTTTCCTAGACCCAGTTCTCCGGCCAAGACGGTGGGGCAGCGGCGATGACCCGCTGCATCAACCCCGCTCGGAGAACGCTCCATGACCTTGCTTGCCCTCCCCTCGCCGCGCCTTTCCAAGGCCCATATCGCCAAGTCCGCTGCCCTCATCGTTCCGGCCCTCGCGCTCACGCTCGTCGCCGGTACGGCCTACGCGGGCACCGATGCCACCTTCACCACCGCGCTGACCAAGTTCACAGTTCGCTTACGCTCTCGGGGATCGAGGCCAGCCCGTAACGCTCGGTGCCGAGTGTTGCCCAGCAGGGGATGCCAAAGAGCTCCCTCGCAGAAAGGGCCGTCTCGATCCCCTCGGCGAGACCAAGCTTACCGCCGCGAGGCCCATGAAGGCGCACCGCTCCCCGGCCAAGCGCGCCAAGCGCGCGTTTCGGGCCGTCGAACCGGGCAACCGTAAAGGTCTTGAACTCCAGAAAGGTGCGATGCAGCGCGATGATCCCGAGGTCGTTGCGGACAGCAGCCAACAACGCGGGAAGGAACCTCACTGCGCCCTTGGGCCCGAGCGGGGTGCGCGGATGATACCGCAGATCGGGTGATCCCGCGGAGATGCCGCGACCTGCAAGATATCGTTCGGCAGGGCTGTCCGCGAGGCAAGTCGCTTCCCGCCAGAGCCGCTGGATATTCTCGCTCGGCACAGATTCCGGCAGAACGGTTCGAACGGGCTCGGCCCGTCCATCGAACAACGACGAAGCCTTCACGCCGCGCTGGGCCAGCGCAGCGAGCACAGCGTCATTCGGACATCCGGCAAAGCAGTGGAAAAGGATGGCCCGCGAGCCCAGCGTCACGCTGAGCGACGGCGTGCGGTCTTCGTGCGCCGGACATCGGCACATGCCGCGCGAGCGCGACCAGGTCCCGCCAAGGTCGGCAACGATCTGGCGGGCACGGACTTCGAGGCGATCGGTAACAGGGGCATTGAGCATTGGGCATCTCCATCAAGGATGCCACCGCCCGCGCAGCCTCCGCTCTGCGCCCATTCGAAACGCGCTTTATCGCGCGCTATGTTCTATATATGTTCTCACACGAGTCGGCTAGAGGAACGTTCGAGATGACCAGACTATCAGCATGTGTCTTGCCATTGGCGTTGGGACTGGCCTCGACAAGCACTGCATCGGCCGCCGAAGCTCCACTCGCGATGCCCGCACACGCTTCCAATCCTGCTGCAGGCGTAACGACTCAAACTGGACAAGGCGGGTTTGCGCTTGTGACGTTCGGTGCTTGGCCAAATCAGGAACTGAATCCGCGTCGAAGTCCATCACTCCCAGTGACCGTTCGCCCTCTTCGTGCGGTGGCGGGTGGCGATAGGCCTGGGAGTTTCAGACGAGCGATCTACCTCCCCCACGTAGCCGCGGCGGAGCGACAGTACGCGCTGCCTCCGGGACTGCTCGACGCTCTGATCTGGACTGAGTCACGCTACAACCCATGGGCTCGCAGCAAGGCCGGCGCAGTGGGCCTGGGGCAGCTCATGCCAGGCACAGCGCAGGCAGTCGGGGTCGCCAATCGCTATGACCCGAAGGCAAGTGTTTGGGGTGCTGCTCGCTATCTCAGCCAAATGATTCAGCAGTTCGGAGCGATCCACTTAGCCGTTGCAGCATACAATGCTGGACCTGGTGCGGTACAAGCGGCCAGAGGCATTCCAAGCAACGCGGAAACGCCAAAATACGTCCAGAAAACACTGCAGGCATGGCGACAATCCACGCGCTGATTCCCGAGAGTTCGAATTCTTCGGCCTCCGCCAAACGCCGATGGAAGAGACGGGCCTGAAGCTCTTCGTCAGGCTCGGCCGGCTCAGTCGGGTTCCCCGACCAAAAAACAGCAACCCTGAGGTGCAAATTGGGCCAAACCGCCCGTAATCCGGGACTGCCGAAAAGTGTGGGATAAAGTGTGGTCTGTTAAAAATCTTGTTTATAAATTTTGCCATATATTCCGATGTTTATCCAATTTTATCGGCTTCCTCCGTCTCCGCCATCGCCTTGATTTTGGGCGATTTTTCATAAAGCCGAAATCCTTTCGTTACCGGCCAACGGCTCAAAACCGTTGGTGCTGTGACCACTTTTGTGACTACCCCAGCTTGGCTGCCTGTTGCTGGTCGGGTGTCAGGAAAGCGAGATAGATCTCCGTCGTCTTGACACTCGTGTGACCCAAAATGCCCTGAAGTGCGTAGATTCCGCCGCCATCCCGCAGGTAGCGAACGGCGAAAAGGTGGCGCAAATCATGGAATTTGAAGCGCACGAAGGGGTGTCCGCGGTGTGACCACTTTTGTGACCACTTGCTCGCCAATCTTCGCGCCGTCGCCCCGAACTGGGAGGAGACCCAATCCATCGTTTTTCCATCCGCACGGTGGAAGACGATCTGCGATCGATTGGTCTTGGGCTGACGCCTGAGAATGGCGATGGCACCCTTGGAAAGCGGCACCGCACGAAGCTTGCTACCCTTCGTCTTGTGAATGGTCGCTACGGCCCGGTTGAAATCGATGCACTGCCATTCGAGCTGCACGATTTCATCCTGACGCATGCCGGTCTCTAGGGCGAACGCGCAGACGTCAGCTACCTTCGGCGGCAATTCCTCGAGCATCACAGCGATCGAAGAATCTGTCGGCAGAAGGATGGGGTCACGGCGTTCGCGAATGCGCTTCCGGTTGATCTGCAAAGCTGGGTTCTCGACGATCCAGCCCTCGTCCTGAGCAACCGAGAGAACTCCGGAAATCGCGGTGAGGTCACGACGTATCGTTGCATTGCTGACGCCGTTAGCACTGCGGGCCTTAATCAGGTCTCGCAAGCAAGCCGTGTCGATCTCGCGAATGCCCTTGTTGTCCAGCCATTCTCGGCATTGCGTCAGGCTGACCAGATAACGTTTATAGGTGCTCTCAGCGATTGAGCCCGAAGCGTGGTCATTCCAAGCAATCACGGCGTCCTGCCAAATCTTCGGCGGAGCAATGCCGTGATGGATCTGTTCCTCGATCTCTTGCCGGACTCGCTCTAGCGCCCGGATTGCCTTTGCCTCGGCGCGCTTCGCTGGCTCAACACGGACATGTAGTGACTTTCGGTACGTGCGTCCGGCAACCTGGAAACGGCCCCAGTAGACACCGTTGCGGATGGATATGTTCTTGGGCATGGCGTGACACCTTCGGGCGTTTCGCGCGCCCATTTCCTGAGTTTTGCGATATCGAACGTCCATCGGCCTGCGGGCTTGGCAGCACCCGGAATCGCCCCCTGAGCGGCGAGGTTCTGTAGGGTCCTCATCTTGAGTCCCGAAATCCGCATGGCATCCTCAATGGAGACCCGTTCGAGTTCAAATTGTGCAAAGGATTGAGACTTCCCCATGGAAATTCACCTCTTGGGGGATGATCGGATTGACGTGTTGAGCTCGGCTTCGATCACGCCGTCGAGTGCTGGATGTGATCGCCTTGATCCGCGCGCGGCGAGGCCGGCTCCACAAAGTGGTTGGCAACGAAAACATCGATCGCGTTCGACGGCAGCATCAGTCGTCCGTTCACGCGAATGTGAGGAAGTTCCTGATTGGCCACCAACCGCCGGATGCGGCAAACTGACCATCCGGTCTGGGCGGCAAGCTTGGGGAGAGTGAGGAATTGCATAGATCCTACCTTTGTTGTAATTCAGCTCTAATGGACCGCAAGAATCACAATCGAATGATTAACTCATGTTTGTGAGTATGATCAAGCGTTTTATGCAAAGCGCTGGCACATGAGCATCGGAGGGCGATTCCTGGAGGTCCGGAAGGCGCGGGGGATCAAGCAAACCGACGTTGCTGAAGCGATCGGCATCTCTCACGGCGCAGTGGTCAACTATGAAAAGGGCAGAGACCCGCCAGCAAACGTGATCATCGCCTTCAGTAAGGCATTCAACGTCAATCCAATGTGGTTGCTCATGGGCATCGGCCGGGCCGACCAGAGCAGCACCGACGACCTATACGGCCGATCAATTGAAATCGCCTGGACCTACCTCGCCCGCGGAGGGGACGAAGTCGCGAAAGCCGATCTCGTCAAGCTAGGCAGCGCGTTGTTCCAGTACCTCATGGAGCATGGCGACATCAGTGAAGCCATGGCCGAGAAGCTGCTTTCGTTGAGTGCATAAAATGAACGACAACAGGACTGATCCAATCTCCGACGCCCGGATTTTAGCCGCAATGCAGGCGGTGAACCCATCGCTGGAAGTTCTGATGGCTGACCGCCTCGCGCTCCGCCAAGATGCCAACCGGACTCGCGCCGAATTGGAAAGCGAGCGACAGCACGCAGCCGAACTTCGCCGCTTTCGCGAACTCCTGATCCCACGCTACATCGCTGCGGCAAAGACAATCACGCTGACTGCAGCCACGATTGGCGTAATCGCACTGGCGGCCGCCTTCTTCACGGGTCTGCTAGAGATCAAAACCACCGCCTCCCTCTTCATCTCTCTTTTGTTGCCGCTGTGGTTGGTCGAATTGGCCGAACGCAAATTTGGCCGTTGGGAGGTTTCATCGCTCGCCCCCGGCGGCATCAAATTCCGGCATGCGGGCAGCGCAGCCGAGGGGTGAATTCGCCAACACCTTGCGCCTGCGCTTGAATTCCATGACAATGATACCGCGATAACCGGACCCGGGCCGCTCGAAAGAACGGAGCCGAGTAGGTGAATTACATATTGCGCGGATTAGTCGCCGCAACGCTGATGTGGCCGACAGGCGCGGGTGCCCGCGACATCGATTTTCAAAATTTCGAGCAAGCCACAGCGCACGCGCCCAGTTTCGTCCTCGGCGAGCCCAAGGCAAGTAGCTCCGCGCCTCTGGCTTCGACGCAGGCGAACGACAGGCTTGCCGATGCATTCGGAGCGCTGGGCGATGCGGATTCGCCCCCCGCATACCTTCTTGGGGCCAGCTTGCCGCAATCGCCATGCTATTTAGCCCGTTACCAACCGAGCCCCGGTCTCTCACCTGCAGCGGAGCGACGACGTGCCGTCTGGTTTCCGTCCATGGCGGAAGCTGCTTGTAGGTCGGGTGTTCCGGTGCCGCTGCTTGATGCCCTCATTATCCAAGAGAGCCGCTACAATCCCTCCGCGCTGAGCCCGAAAGGTGCGTCCGGCATCTCACAGCTAATGCCCGAGCGGGCTCGAATTCTAGGAGTTCGGGACGTCTGGAACCCCGTCGATAATATGCGGGGCAGCGCCCGCTATCTCCGATCGTTGCTGGATGAGTTCGGGCGTTTCGATCTGGCCTTGGCCGCCTACAACGCCGGTGAAGGTCGCGTCCGCGTTCGACATCAGGTCCCGCGCATACGCGAAACTATCGGCTATGTGTCGCGAATCCTTCTGACGATGCGAAATGGGATTGCGCGCTGAAGTGGGCCCTCGCTTGGCTAGATCTCTGGCAACTTCATGAAAGTGTCACGCCGGTTCCTGATTTGCTCTTCGTTGGTGATGATGGTGTCGGCGAGCCAGTCCGAGAGCCGATCTTGCGCTGGCTTGGTCAAGGGCTGAATGGCGAAATCGGCTCGAGCCCGAAGCCTTGTGACGACTGGGTAAAGCAGGTGCATCACGACGCCCAAACCCGGGTCATCGTAGCATTGCCAGTCGCCAATTACCTCGATAGCGACAACCGCTCGAGCTGGATCGATGCGAAGCACTTCAGTGAGTTTCAGCAGTTCTGCGATGCGCATGGGGCGATGCCCATTCAACATTCTGCCCAACTGCCGTCGACTTATCTTCAGAATCTTGGCAATCGCCGACAAAGGCCGGGAATCCCGATCTACGTGATGATTGATCAAGGCCAGAAAGGCCGAGGCTCGAGGATCGATGTCCAAGTGACTGTCGTAATGGCCTGACTTTTCAATATTTTGCTCGGATTCGATTATCAGGTCTTCGCACATTCGGTCCCTCGCCGCGTTTCCGAGTGGGTCAATTCCGTGATGAGTGGCGCCGCATTGTCAAGTGCAACTCTCTTCGGATTTGGCGTCAACTCAGTTGTCGTTCATCCCGCTCTTACAGGCATAGATTGCTCCAGGCACACATACTGGCCTCCCAGGTCGCAGTTCAACATCATCCGGAGGTTCACGAAGACTGCCGCTGATCCTGGGAACAAACGATATCCTTCTCTGCACACTCCGTGACTAAAAACGAATTCATGAAATGCGACAAACAACTGAATGTATTATGCAAAATTTCATCCTCCCCGTTCCAAACATCGCAGACCAAAAGACGTCACGACAAATAGGCCGAACGTCCTCGAGCTGAGAAGTTGCACGCTGCAAGGCGCATGCCCCGAACGTGGCGGTGTCGATGTGAACCTGACGCGCGGCCTGCGCCAAGGCCCCTTCAAAACTTTTACATTTGTATCAGCCGGTACATCGCGCCCGCAGCAGCGGTTTCCGGCAAGGCGCTTATCGCCCATTCGTGGGCGCTGAGCGCCCGGCATAGGGCGTTAAGCGCACGCGCTCTGTCCTCATGCGCCCACGCGTGCGCGATGGGCGCGCGCTAACGGGCGCGATGGGATAAATGCCGCATTTTCTGAACGTACCATCAAGTTTTTTTCGCAAACCTGGCCGCGGCAACTTGTCGCATTGAATGGAACAGGAGGACTTTCGGGATCGGCAACCGCTCGGGTCGCCATACAACTCCGAAAGGACATCCCATGTCGACTGCGTCTCCCGATGCTCGCACCCGCGCATCGCTCCTCGCCTACCTTGTGCCGGCCGTCGTGGCAGCGGTGCTGGTGGCACCCGCGGCCTATGCCGGCACCGACACAACGTTCGGCACCGCGCTCACCCAGTTCACGAACTTCCTTTCGGGTTCGGGCGGCAAGGTGATCACCGTGCTCAGCCTCGCCGGCGGCATCGTCGGGCTCGCTTCGGGCCGCTTCTCGCTCGGCCAGGTTGCCGTGCCGGTCGGCACCGGCGTTGCGGCGGGCACCGGTGTTCCCATCGTCACCGCCATGGTGACGGCGACCATCTGACAAGAAGCCCGGCCGACCACCTGCCCCCTGGCGGTCGGACCGGGCTCACCTTCCCCCAAAACCTCATGTGACGGCGGGCCACGATGGATCGATATGCCATTCCAAAGCATCTGGATGACCCCGAGTTGATCGGGTTCTGGACGCTCGACGAATTTCTGGTGATGGTCATCCCCTTCATCTGGGGTGTCCTGGCCCAGCATATCGTGATCGGGCTGATTGTCTCAACCGCGGCCTGGTTCGGTTATCGCAAGCTTCGAGCTGGCCGGTCGATGTCCTGGATCCTTCACTTTGGATATTGGCATCTTCCCGGTGAGTTCTTCGGCCTGAAAGCGTTCCCGCCGTCACATCTTCGCGTTCTGGCGGGCTGACGATGGATCTCGATCTCGCTCATGCCAGCGCGCAGCGGGTGCTGCGCCAACGCAACGTCCTTGCCGTCGCCTCGCTTGTCCTCGGAGTCCTGCTGGTCGGCACTTTCGTTGTTGCCCAGAAGCGCGACCGCGAAGTGGTCCTCGTTCCCACCCTGCGCGCGCCGGTGACTCTGTCGAGTGCCGCAGTGGCGCCCGAGTATCTCGAGATGGTCACGCGTGACGTGGCTGCGGTCGCCCTCAACCGGTCGCCGGAAACGCTGACCTGGTGGATGAACTCGATCCTTGAATTCACGGACGAGCCGGCCCGCGGCCAGGTCAAGAGAGACCTGATGAAGATCGTCGCCGAGCAGCAAGGCTCGCAGATCACCCAGTTTTTCACGCCCGACATGATGCAGGTGGACCCGGTTCACCTCCAGAGCCAGGTCGGAGGCATCGTCCACACCGTCGTCGCGTCCAAGGAAGTGACAAATGAGCACCGGGTGTTCCGTTTCACCTGGGCCTACAACGGTGTGTCCTTGAAGCTCAAAGGCTTCGGCATGGTCACCAAGCCGACGGAACCGGCGAAATGACCGGCACCCTATCACAGGAACTGAACCGCATGGCATGGCTGGAATTGGCCGCGGGGGCGTCGTGCGCCTCCCGCGTGTGGCGGCGTGAGCGCCTCGTTGGCGCAGCCCTCGTCGCGCTTGGCCTCGCGGGCATCGCTGAGCCGGCCTTGGCCGATCAGAACGTGCTCGCCGCCGACAATGGCACGGTCCGCTGCGATGCATCGCTCAAGGACCTGACCCGGATCACGCTCAAGGACGACCAGTTCGCCTCGGTATCCAAGATCCAGACGAGCAGTGCCGCCGAGGATTTTCAGGTGGTGAACGAGCCGCTCCGTGGCGACATCTACCTTTCGGTCGGCAGCGGCTTCTCGCGACCATCAATTTCCTTTTTCGGCACGACCAAGAAGGGCTTCGTCTACAAGTTCGTCTGCGCCGTAGCTGGCAGCGAAGCCAAACAGGTCTTCGTCGCCAATGCCGACTCGGAGCATCCCGCGGCCGTTGGCGAACGCTGGCCCGTTGGTTTGTCGGAACAGGATGGCGCTGCGCGGCTGATCTCCGCGATGTACGTCCAGAAACCGGTCGAAGGCTTCGACATCACCTGGCGTCCGCTTGCGCCCGTCAATGTCGGAAGCCTCAAGGTCCAACTGGTCGGCCAGTATTCCGGGTGGTCGCTGACCGGCAAGCTGCTCAAGCTGGCGAACACCGGAAACAAGCCGGTGACCCTCAGCGAAGATCAGGTCGCCCCGGCCGATGCCCTCGCCGTGAGCCTTGCCCAGTCCAGACTCGAGGTAGGTCAGGAAACCACGGCATTCGTCATCATGCGCGCCGCGCGGCCGGGAGATCAGCCGTGACGCCCACCAACGCTAACCCGAAGGGTAGCGAAGCGCCTTCGGGCGCGAGCGAACTGGACCACAACGCTGTCACGCGCCGGCGCCAGCGGCTCGCGATGTACGGGCTCGGCGCCACCATCGTGGTCGCCGGGGTCTGGTGGATCACCAGTACCCCCTCATCCGATCCGAAACAGGCCGGGCAAGCCGACCCGACCAGGTCGGTCAAGATTTCGACTGACGACATGGTCAACCGCTCGATGGCCGACAAGGAGTGGATGGCGCTCTCGGAAAACCAGATCACGACGCAAGGCACCGAGATCAAGTCGCTCCAGAGCGACAGCACGCGGATCGATCAGCTCCAGCACCAGCTTCAGGATCTGCAAGGGCAGAACACCGCGCTCAAGGCGGACGGCGGCAAGGTTCTGTCGGCCTACCAGACCGAGAACGACCAGCTACGCTCGCAGATCTCCGCGCTATCTACCCAGGTCCAGCGGGCAACTGCCGGACCGACGTCGATGTATGGCGCGGGCGCACCTGGCACTTACCAGCGCGCCGCGACCGCACCGCAACCAGGCGGCACCGTGCCGGGAAGCGGCGAGCCCGCCCTGGCAGCGCCGCAGGTGCGCCCCAACGAAGTTAGGCTGATTGCCTTTGCCGGAGACGCCGGGGGCACCGCGACGCGCATGGTGCCGAGCAAGACCACCCAGTTCACCGACAGCGAAAACTACCTCCCGCCCAATTCGATCGCGACTGCCAAGGTCGTGGTCGGCGTCGATGCGACGACCAACACCAAGAGCCAGACGGACCCGCTGCCGGTGGTCTTGCGGATCACCGGGCCGGCGCGCTCGGTCTATGCGGGAGGCAAGCTCCTCAAGACCAACCTTGTCGGCTGCATGGTCAATGGCGCGGCGATGGCCGACCTCTCGTCCGAGAAGGTCTATGTGAAGTTGCAGCGCATGACCTGTCCGCAGCCCGGCGGGCGCGTGGCGGTCAGCGAGGTCAAGGGCTTCATCGCGTTCGGCGGCAAGACCGGCGTGCGCGGGCGGGTGGTGAGCCGCGCCGGCAATCTTGTCGGTCAGGCCTTCATCGCCGGCACGCTCGGCGGGTTCGGGCGCGGGTTCTCGGCGAACTCGCAAAGCCTGCTCACCGCGCCAACGGTGAGTGTGAACGGCCAGAAATCGACCCTGTCGCCCACCGATATTGCCCAGGGCGGTCTCGGCCAGGGCGTCGCCCAGTCGGCCGACATGGTCTCCAAATATCTGATCGAGCGCGCCGAACAGTACCAGCCTGTCGTCGAAATGCCGACCGGGCTCGATGTCGAGGTCGTGTTCCTCGACGGCGTCTTCATCCGCAATTGAGGGAATGCTTGCCATGACAGGTCTCAAACTCATTGGCCTTGCCGCACTGGCGGGCATCACCACCAGCCCGGCGCCGAGCTTCGCAGGCCCGGCGAATGGCGAGGCGGTTGCCCATGCCATCGCCGCACGGCTGCCCCGCACGCAGGTCGCGCATGTCGATTGCGCCAAGGTTCCGGGCATCTGTGAGGTCCAGGCCGGGACGAACATCTTTTACGTCGATGCCACGGCGCGCTACCTCATCGTCGGGCGCGTTTACGACATGGAAACGCGGCAGGATCTGACGGCGGCCCGCCTGCTGGAGATCAACCCGGATCTCCTGCTCGGCGGCGCGCCGTCCGCCAGCGATGAAGGCACGCAAACCGCCTACATCCGTGACGGGCACGGGCAACCTGCGCCATCGGCGAGCCCCAGCATGGCACAGAAGGTGTCGCTGGCGGGGCTTCCCGCCAATGGCGCGATCGAATGGGGCGGACCTGGTCCCAGCGTCACCGTCTTCAGCGATTTCCACTGCGGCTATTGCCGGATGCTTCACCAGACCCTCAAGACGATGGGGGTTCACGTCTCCGAACGGCCGATCTCGGTGCTCGGAACGCGCGCGATTTCCGATGCGGTGATCTGCGCGGAAGACCGTATCGGCGCGGTCGAGAAGGCCTATTCCGACCAGGAAATTGCCAAGAGGGCCTGCGATACCAGCGGCCTCGATGCCAACGAGCGGTTCGCGCAAGGTCATGGCTTTACCGGAACACCGGTGATTGTGCGCGGTGACGGCGCCGTCGTCCTCGGCTTCCGGCCCCGGGAATTCCTCGAAGCCTGGCTCAAGGGAGGAGCGTGATCCCATGCGCCTGGCCCCGCCGATCGTGCTTGCCAGCCTCGTCGCGCTGTCGGGCTGCTCGCTTTTCCATTCCAACATCAAGGGCGGGTTCGCCTGCTCGGCCCCGAAGGGCACCTGCGCGCCCTCGATGCGCATAGACGATGCCGCCATCCACGAGATTGGAGGACAGGACGAACATGGCAGCGACAAGTCGGCAGCCGATTCCGAATCGCGCGCCGAGCGGCCGCAAAAGGCTACCGACGCGGGACTGGGACGGACCGCGAGAAACCGCGAATGGGTCTTCGTGCGCGGCGCGCGCCCAGAACTCAGGATCGTCTATCCAGAGTGGCACGATGCCGCCGGCCAGCTGCACCCGCGCACCACGGCCTATACGCCGGTGGACGTTGCGCCCGCCGTGCCTCGCGCCATCACCCCGCTCGATCGCCGCAGCCTTGGCGGCACAGATACCGGCAGCCTGCTCGCGATTGCGGAAATGGCGCCCGAGATCGCGGCGATGCCCGCGCCGCCGCAAACCGCCGATCGACCCGCCAAGAGCGATGACAAGCTGGCGCCTGCGCCGGACACCCACGCCGGAACGCAAGCGGCTCGTCCCGGTGCGCTCGATGCGATCAAGGATCAGGTGAAGGAAATTCTGTCGAACGCAGGACGCGCAGGCGGCAGCGCGACGCCGGCGATGCCCGCAAAGCCCGATGCCAAGCCGGTCGCCAGCTTTCCGCCGGCGGGGAACTGACCTCAAATGCTGGCCCGTCTCACCGAACTCGTCACCGGCGACACGCAAAAGCCCGAGGCTCGTCCGGCCTCCCGGGATGTCCCGATGCTCGCGCATTTCCTTGGATACCGCGCCTACAGCCCCGGCGAGCAGCTGTTCCATCTGACCCGCTCGAAGGGCTTCATACTCGAACTGGCGCCACTGGTCGGTGCCGACGAGCGCATCGGCGACATCCTGAATTCGGTGTTTTCGGACATCCTGCTGCCCGGCTGCGAATTCCAGCTCATCAATTACGCCAGCCCCCGCATCGCCGAAAAGCTGCAGGAATGGGCGCTGCCGCGCGTGCGTGCCGGCGCGGTGTTCGACAAGCTCGCCCGCTACCGGCTCGACCTGCTGCGAAAAGGAGCCTGGTCTTCGCTGGCGAGCGACGGCCCGTTCCATCTGCGCCACTTCCGTGTGCTGCTTGCCGTTGGCGTCGGCCAGAGCGCGGGCATCGATGCCGAGCAACTGTTGGCAATCCGCGAAGGGCTCGTTTCGGCCTTCGATTCGATCAACGTCGCCACGCGCGTCCTCGATCCGACCGAATTGATCCGCTTCATCGACGACGTCGTGTGCCCTTCGACGGGCGCGGGCGACGATGCACCCGACTACTCGCCGTTCGATCCGATCAACGAGCAATGCGTGCGCCGCGATCTCGTCACCCGCATCGAGCGCGACAGGCTGATCCTCGAGGCACCCTCGCTGCGGCCGTCCGGTCTCGTCGCCGATGGCGCCCCCGACTTTGCCGAGTACAGCCCCCACGAGTTCGACGTGCGCACGATGTCGGTGCGCTATTTCCCCGAGCGCTGGGCACCCTGGGATACCCAGAAGGTCATCGGCGACGTGTTCAATCCCAAGCTTTGCCTGCCGTGTCCCGTGCTTCAGTCGATCTCCGGGGTCATCCCTGCTTCCGACGTGTCCGAGACCAAGGCGGGCTGGAAATTCACGCGCACGACCTCGCTGGCCGACGGCAAGGCGGCAAAACTGGTGCCGCAGCTCAAGAGCCAGTCGGTCGAATGGCAGCATGTGCAGCAGCAGGTCCGCCTCGGGCAGAAGCTGGTCCAGATCTACTACAGCGTTACCATGCTGGCGCCCAAGGGCCGCGGCGACGTTAACGAACGCACCCTGAAGGCGATCTACAAGGCCGCCGGCTGGGACCTGATCGACGAAACCTACCTGCAATTGGGCGGCCTGATGGCCTCGTTTCCGCTGCTACTGGCAGATGGGCTCTCGGCCGATCTCACACGGATGCGCCGCTTCCGCACGGTGCTTTCCGCCAACGTCGCCTCGCTGGCGCCCGTGCAGGGCGAGTACAACGGCGGGCATATTCCCCACCTGCTGTTTGTCGGCCGGCGCGGGCAACCGCAGTTCTGGTCGCCGTTCCAAAACTCGGCCGGCAACCACAATGTCGCGATTGCCGGCAAGTCGGGCTCGGGCAAGTCGGTTCTGCTGCAGGACCTCACCGCGAGCTTTGCCGGGGTCAATGCCAAGGTCATCGTCATCGATGACGGGCGCTCGTTCGAGCACATGGCCAAGGCGCTCGGCGGCACCTTCACCGAGTTTCGCCAGTCGGCGGGGATTTCCCTAAACCCGTTCCGGATGATCGACCTCGATCAGGCCGATGCGGACGAAGACTACCTCGTTGACTGCATGGCGATGCTCAAAGCCATCGTCAGCCAAATGGCGCGCTACGAGAATCGGCTTAATGATACCGAGCGCGGACTGATCGACGCGGCGGTCAACGCGGTGTGGTCGGCGCATGGACGCGATGGGACCGTCGATGCGGTGATGGCGGCGCTGCGCGAAGCAGGCCACCCCCAGGCCGACGATCTCGCGACCGCGCTGCTCCCGTTCTCGGAAAAAGGCACCTTCGGACAGTTCTTCCTCGGGGCAACCAATCTCGATCTCTCGGCCGATCTCACCGTGTTCGAGCTCTCCGACCTCGCCTCGCGTGAGGAACTGCGCAGCGTGGTGCTCACCTCGATCATGTTCGTCGCCTCGCAGACGATGCGCAAACTCGACCGCGCGCGGCCCAAGGCGCTGATCATCGATGAGGCCTGGCAGATGCTTCAGGGCGGCGCGATGGCCGACTTCGTCGAGACCTATTCGCGCACCTGCCGCAAGTACGGCTCGTCGCTCATCACCGCGACCCAGTCGATCAACGACTTCTACAAGTCGGGCGGTTCGAAGGCAGCGCTCGAGAATTCCGACTGGATGCTGGTGCTCCAGCAGAAGCCCGAGACGATCGCGGACTTCCGCAAGTCCGATCGCTTCGAGATGGACAACTACACTGATGCGCTGCTGCGCTCGCTGAAACGCCAAGGCACCGACTATTCCGACCTTCTGATCCGCGGTCCCGAAACCCAGACCGTCTGCCGGCTCGTGCTCGATCCGTTTTCGGCGACGCTCTATTCCTCGAGCCCGGCGACCTATGCCCGCATCGAAGCGCAGATCGAGCATGGCGCATCGATGGCGGACGCGATCGAGACGGTCGCCTTTGCCGGTCGCACCGATCCCCTGAAGGGCAACGCACCATGAGCGGGCAGCGCCATCCGCTCGACTGGGGCGCGATTGCCGCCGCAGCCTTGCGGCTTTCGGGATGGCTGGCGGTGAACACGCTGGCCGCAGCCGGCATTGTCGCGCTCGTTTTCTTCGCGATCGGCAGCTTCTCGTTGCCGCTCACCATGGCGCAGCTCGCCAATCTCGCCGACCGCTACGTCGCTGCATCGTCCGCGCGGCAGGGACAGTTCAACCACATCATCGCCTATGCCTTCGCGCTTGCCTTCGTCGCGGTCGCCTTCTTCCGCCGCGCCAGCTTCACGCGCGCCCTCGGAGTTTCCGACCATGAGTGAGTACGGCAGGTTCCGCGCCGAATACCGCCGCATGTTGGCTGTCGCCCTTGGGGCCGGGGTCCTGCTCTGGGGCGTATGGGCGAGCCACGCGATCATCGACCTGCGCCGCAGCGGCCCGCACCTCGTTAAGGTCCAGCTCGCCGAGCTGGTGCGTGAATTCGTTCAGAACGAGGCACGTTCAGGCGTCCCGTCCGGTCGCATCACCGCAGAAACCGCCACCTTCCTGAAGGCGATGGGCGACGCGGTAAACGCACATGGCGCGCGCGGCGAGACCGTGCTGCTCGCCAATGCTGTGGTGGGCGGCGACGTCCCCGACATCACGATGGCCGTCCGCCGCGAAGTCTATGCCCACGTGCCCCACCCGCAAACCGGAACGGCCGAGGGGCTGTCGCCGCAGATGCAGCAGTTCTTCGACGCCCAGGGCCAGCTTCAAGGGCCGGGCCAGATCCAAAGCCAGGGCCAAACCCAAAGTCAGGGAACGCAGGGTGGCCAGTCGAAGTGATCCGATCCGCCCCCCGTGCGAGCGGCGCCTTCCCGCGTGGGTGCAGCGCTGGGGCGGCGCGGGCCTGCTCGTCGCAATCGGGCTTGGCCTACAATCGCTCGAGGCCTGGCACGACCGGCATGCGATCTTCATCAATGCCAGCGAATCGCTGCCCAACTGGGCACTGTTCGTTGAAGCTGGGCGAGTGCCCAAACGCGGCGACTACGTGGTCTTCGATCCCGGCCGCGATCCGCTGGTGATCAAGCACTTCGGGACGAGCCCGAAGCCTTTCGCCAAGATCGCCTATGGCGTCGCCGGCGACACCATCAGCCGCGATGGCACCGGGGTCCTGGTCAATGGCCACGAAGTCGCGCGCCTCAAGCCGCTCACCCGTCAGGGGGAAGTCCTCACCCCCGGACCGATCGGGAAGGTGCCGCCGGGCTGCGTGTTCGCGGCGACCCCGCACAAGGACGGGTTCGACAGCCGCTATGCGGCGATCGGGTTCGTCTGTGGGCATCGCCTGCTCGGGGTCGGGGAGCCGATCTTGTGACCCGCCTCGCGCGCCCGACCCTCGTGGCCATTACACTGTTCGCCTGGCTGATCGGCATCGCGCCGGCCTCGGCGAAAGACTACGGCACGCTTGGCGCGACCTGGGCGATTGCCGAGCCTGATCTGCTGCAGGTGATCCGCGCGCGATTGCTGGCAGCCCAGCAGAGCGGGGCGCTTGATGCGATGAACCGCAAGTTCGTCGAGTCCGCCCAGGCAAGCGTACGGCGTCCCCATGCAGTTGCCGGCATCACGCCCGCCAGTTCCGATCGGCACTGGTCGTTCGATCCCAGCGTCACGCTCGCCGAGGACATCCGCAATGCGCGCGGGGCAATCATCGCCGCCAAGGGCCAGCGGTTTAATCCGCTGCACGTGGTGGGCATGGCCCATTCCTTTGCCTTCATCGATGGCGACAGCACCGATGAGGTGAGCTGGGCCCTGAAGCAGGGCGCGGCTGACAAGCTCTGGATCGTGCTGGTCAAGGGCTCGCCGACTGATCGGATGAGCGAGCTCAAGCGCCGCTTCTACTTCGACCAGCAGGGCGTGCTGACCGCACGCTTCGGCATTGAACACACGCCCGCGCTTCTCGTCCAGAAGGGCGATGCGCTCGACCTCCGCGAGGTGGCGCTCCCGCATGGAGGCGCAACGCCATGATGGTCACGCGGATCCGCGCCCGCCTTGGCGCAGCCAAGCGCTCGATTGGTGATCGGCTCCCTGCGCCGATGGCTGCGCCGGAAACGCCGCAGCTGCGCCGCATGCGCGTGACCTTGATCACCGGACTCGCGATGCTGGCGGTCTTGACCGCCGCGGTGCCGGCACTTTCCCAGGCCTGCCTGCGGGCGATCGGCGCGTTCGCCTGGCTGGCGCTTGCAGGCTCTAGCGTCATCGTCGGCTTGCGTTGGCTCACTGCCAAGATCCGCGCCGACGATGCGTGGGCGGTGCGAGAGCGCGAGGAATGATGCCGCGGCGCCTTCTCGCCGCGCTGCTGGCGCTTGTCGGGCTTGGGACCGCAGAGGCCGCGTCGGCGCAAGGGTCGGTGACCTGTCATGGGCACTTTCCGAACCCGATCACCGACATCTGCTGGGATTGCTTCTTCCCGCTGTCGATCGGCGGCTTCGACCTCTGGCCGGGCGACAAGCCCGATCCCTCCAATCCGTCGCTGCCGGTCTGCCTGTGCGGCCTCAGGCCCGGGCTGTCGTTCGGCTTCTGGGAGCCAGTGCGGCTCGTCGATGTGACGACCAAGCCCTTCTGCTTCCCCAACCTCGGCGGGATCACGATCAATCCCGGCATGTATGTCGGCAATGGGCACGTCTCGTCGGCGGCGCAGAAGGGCGGCAACACCGAGATGACCGCCCAGTACCAGGCGCACTACTACGTCTATCCGCTGTTCTACCTCCTGGAATTGCTCGCGGATTTCATCTGCTTTGAACAGGCCTCGTTCGATCTTGCCTACATGACTGAGCTCGATCCGACCTGGCAGGACGATACGCTGGCCGCGCTGGTCTATCCCGAGACGGTGGTGTTCGATTTTCCGCTCGCGCAGGTCGCCTGCGCGGCGGACTGCGTGGCCGCGACCGCCGCGCTTCCGCTCGATGCACTGTTCTGGTGCGCGGGCTGCAACGGCTCGATGTACCCGATGACCGGAAACATCGGCAACAACACGACGATGGACCAGTCGATGCGGCTCGCGGCCGAACGCATGGTCTACAAGATGCACCGGACCGCGCTCGCGTGGGGGACGATGGGCAGCCAAGGCCTTTGCGGCAAATACCTCATGCCGATCATGAAGAAGCAGCAGTACCGGCTGCAGATGGTGAACCCCGTGGCGGCGACCTCAGGCCGCTTCGCCTGCCAGCCTCCCGGCGGCTCGACCGTCGTCCAGCTCACTTCCCACACGTACCCGGTGATCGGCGAGGACGTCGGCTACCTCGTGTGGCGCAAGCGCAATTGCTGCGCATTCTGACAGGGGAGCCATGACAAGACGTCACCTCCTTGCCGGCCTCGCCATCGCGGCCCTCAGTATCGGCGCCGCGCTCGCGCAAACCACGGTCGATGGCCTCGATCTCGAGGCGATCGACAAACGGGCGAAGGCAGGTGCCGCCGACCTGTCACAGTTCGTGGATCAGGTGCTGCACGCCCAAGACAAGGCCAATGCCGAGCAGCACGCGAGCGTTGAGAGCCTCGTCGATGCCGCGACCGACAAGGTTGCCGCTCTCAAACCCACCGGCACCAAGCCGGGCGTTGATGGCGTCGATCTCGATGGGCTGGTTGCGGACGCCGGGCAAGCGATGAAACCCGAAGCGCGCTCGGCGCCGATGTTCATCGCCTTTGCCAGCCTTTCGATGCCTCCGGATTCGTTGTCACGTGTAATCGCCGACGTCTCGAAAGCGGGCGGCGTGGTCGTGTTCCGCGGCTTCTCGGCCAGCGGCGGCCGCACTTTCATGGAGCAATTGCGCAAGGTCACCGCCCAGGGCGAAGCCGTGCATGTCAGCATCGATCCGCGCCTGTTCAGCGCCTACCACGTCGAGGCCGTGCCGACCTATGTCGCGGCCTCTTCGAGCTTCGCGCTTTGCTCGGCACCTGACTGCACCAACGCCCCGCCGCCCTTCGATCGCCTCGCGGGCAACGTCACTACGCACTTTGCCCTCGAAACTTTCCGCGATGGCCAGGGCCCAGGGGCTCCGGTTGCCAAGCGCGCGCTCGCCAATCTGGACGCGCCTGAGTGAGGTGCCTTTCTGCCCTTGCCTGCCTTGCCGGCGCCATGTCGATGATCGCGACATCGGTCCTGCAGGCGCAGACTACCGATCCCAAGGCAACGGCGGCACAAATTGCCGGCCAGTTGCAGGATCAGGTGACGGGCACAGTGACCAGCCAGAGCGCGCCGAACGCGGTGCCCGGCTACAGCGGTTCGGACCTGCCGCAGGGCCAATACATGGCGCGGCCCGATCTCCTCGGCAGTGACGGCGCGGTCAAGGCGGTGACCAGCGAGCCCTATGCGATTGTCACCAATCCCAATCGTCCAACTGTGGACACGTCCACACTGGGGCTCACCAACGCCCGAACCGTCGAAGCGAGCCCGAACGCGTTCACCGGCGGCGGCATCGGCGCCGGCGGCAGCCAGGGCAATTGCCAGCAATTGCCGCCAAGCTCGGGCACGCCGAGCACGTACTACGATTCCTGCCAGATCGGACAGGCTGAAAGCGATACCAGCTTCACCTGCAGCATCGGGTGGAACAACCAGCTTTCCAGTACCAACCAATTCACCTGCCACACGTCCGAATGGGACGTCTTCAACCCGAACCTGAGCCAAACCTATTATCTGGCTCAGGTGTCGGACTGCGGCACGTTCGCAAGCCAGCCCACATGTTCACAAGTGAGCCAGTCCACGAAGGCGCCGCAGACCACCTGGCCGCCGGGTGCAGGTTGGGCCATGGTCTTCACGGAGACCGACAAAACCTATCAATGCACCGACGCTACTAACTACGGCACCGGCGCGTCGAATACCTACTGTATCAACCACACCACCTATTGCCTCGTGCCCCCGGCAATGGACCAGGCACCGGGAGTGCCCGGTGCCAGCGCCGATGGCCCGGTTCAGACTTACCAGGGCTCATCGATCGACAATTCCGATTGTCAGGCCAAACTCGGCACCGCCTCCGCCTGCCCGACGGGCTACGTCCAACAGGGCACCCAATGCGTCCAGACGACGGCGGCAACGGTTACCTGGTCCTGCTCTTCGGGATGGCACCTTGCCGGAAATGAGTGCAGCCTCGTCACCGTTCAGCCAGCGAATCTCACCGGCTATACCTGCAATGCCGGCTTCACGCTCTCGGGCACCACCTGCACGCAAACCCAGCCAGCCACGGTATCGGGATATTCGTGCCCCGGCGGCTTCGTGCTCGCTGGCACGAGTTGCACCAGCAACCAGAGCCAGGCCGCAACGCCGACCTACACCTGCCCCGCCGGTTGGAGCCGTTCGGGCACCTTGTGCTCGGGGCCGCTCAGGCAGGCGGCCGGCACCCAGTATTCATGCCCCACCGGGTGGACGCTGGCCGGCACGAACTGTACCCAAACGACCAGCCAGGCCGCGAGCCCCAGCTACTCCTGTCCGGCAGGCTACACGCTCAATGGCTCGGTCTGTCAGCAGGTCCTGACCCAGGCCGCCGCGCCAACCTACTCGTGCCCCGCAGGCTATGCCGTGTCAGGCTCGAACTGCGTCCAGACCACGTCCTATGCGGCCACTACGAGCTATTCGTGTCCTTCGGGACTGACCCTGTCGGGGACGAATTGCACGGGCGCGTCGAGCTATGCGGCAAGCGCAGCCTGGTCATGCCCCTCGGGCTGGACGCTTTCGGGCACGACCTGTTCGCAACCGGTCAACTACCAGACGGCAACCATGTCCTGCCCGTCGGGCGGCACGGCGAGCCAGTTCCGCTTTGCGTGCCATTCTTCGGAGTGGGACATCGTCTACTCGTACTCGACCCAGACATATTATCTCTCGACGCTCACGGACTGCGGCACCCTTGCCAGCGAGCCCACTTGCTCGTTGACCTCGCAAACCAGCCAGGCGCCGCAGACGACATGGTATAATTATTACGGTCTCGGCAGCCAGTTCACCCAAACCGACTACGTCTACACCTGTGCGGGTTCGACCAACCTCGGCACTGGCCCATCGAACACTTATTGCATCACCAGCAGCGGTTGCTACGACGAGACCGGTGTCGCCGGCGTGCCGGGGGTGCCCGGGGCCAGCTATGTCGGCGCAACCTGCACCGGCGCATCGACGCAAGCTGCAACGCCAACCTACAGCTGTCCCTCGGGCGGGACGCTGTCAGGTTCGACCTGCATCACCAGCACCTCGCAGCCTGCCGATGTCGCCTATGTCTGCCCGTCGGGCGGAACCCTGTCCGGCGCCAATTGCACGACCACGGCATCGCAGGCGGCAAGCGTGCTCTACACCTGCCCGATTGGCTTCACGCTGAGCGGTACCATCTGTTCCGAGACGCTGAGCCAAGGCGCCAGCGCCACTTATAGCTGTCCGCCGGCCGCCAAGCTGTCGGGGAACCAATGCGTTTCGACGGCCAGCCAGGCGGCGTCGGCAAGCTACGGATGCCCGGCCGGCTATACCCTCTCGGGCACCACCTGCACCGGGACCGGCACGCAGGCTGCCAGCATCAGCTATGCCTGCCCGACGGGCTGGACACTGACGGGCACGAATTGCACGCTGGCGACGACGATCGCCGCGAGCCCCGCTTACGCCTGCCCCACCGGGATGGCGCTTTCGGGTACGCAATGCATCGCGTCGGAGGCGGCAACGCCCGCCTATTCGTGCCCGACCGGCTTCATCGTCGATGGCACGACCTGCACCCAGAGCCAGGCGCAGGCCGCGAGCGCCACCTATTCATGCCCAGCAGGAACAACGGTTTCGGGTGCGAACTGCATTGCTACCGCGACCGCGTCGGGACCCGGCGGCGCGGGCGGGATGAGCTGCATGCCGCCCACGCAAGTCTGCGTCGACTCGTCACCTGCTACCCGGATCGTGGGGGGCGTGCCGGTCACCCACGACTGCTGGCAGTGGCAGGCGACCTACCAGTGCGGCACGCTGACCAGCGCCAACGACTGCTCGGCGTTGCAGGCCAAGAGCAATTGCAGCTTTGACCACGAGGTTTGCCTCGACGATCCGCAGAATGGCCCGTGCCAGGTCAGGAGCGAGATCTACAAATGCACGACGCCGGCGGCATCGACCGGCAGCCCGGCCTATTCGTGCAGCGGCGACGTCTATTGCCTTGATGGCAGCTGCACCCAGCTTCCCCGTTCGGCCTCGCCGGACCTCGCCAAGGCGCTGACCGCGATCAACGCAATGGGCGATGCCACCAAGCAGTTCGACACGGCCAATCTCACGATCTTCGACGGCCAGGCGACCGGTTGCCACAAGCCGCTGTTCGGGCTCGTCAACTGCTGCGCGGGCAAGGTGTCGGGTCTGCTGACCGGGGCCTCGGCCGTCACCGCCATGACCGGGCTGCTCACCGGCAACTTCACCATGCTGCTCGGCCTGGTCACCCAGTTCCTGCCGCTGCTCTTGTGCTCGCGCGAGGAGATGCTGCTCGACGTCAAGGATCGCCTGGGCCTGTGCCACTACGTCGGCGAATATTGCTCGTCGCACTTCCTGTTCGTCTGCGCGACCATGCGCAAAACCTACTGTTGCTACCAGTCGAAGCTTGCCCGCGTGATCCAGGAACAGGGCAAGGCGCAGCTCGGCCTCAATTTCGGGACGGCGAAGAGCGCCAACTGCGCGGGCTTCACCGTCGCCCAGTTCTCGCAGCTCGACCTCTCTAAGATGGATTTCACCGAAGTCTTCTCGGACTTCACCAGCGCGGTGTCGCTGCCGAACTCGCTCCAGACCTCGACCGAGATTCAGCAAAAGGTCCAGGCCTACTACCAGAACCACGGCCCGGGGACGGGACCATGATCCCGCGCCGGCCCCTCTCGACAAGGAACCCGACGATGATCGGACGTTTGACCGGCGGCACTGCCGTATCGGGGATGGCCGCCCTGGCTGCCCTCACACTCATTCCCGCATCGGCGCTAGCCGCGCCTGCGCGCGCGATGGATGGCAGCCACGCGGCCGAGGACATTGTCGCCGATAGCGACCGCGTGCCCGATCAGCCTGATACCGCGCCGGAAACGGTGACCGGCGTCGATGAGCCGGCAGCAGTGCCTGGGCAGGATCCGTTCTATTGCGGCGAGCGCAAGCTCGGAACCTGGTTCTATTGCGAGCGGCCTAAACCTGTGACCCGCAAACCCGCCGATCCGGCCGCGCCCAGCGTCACCTATCGCCAGCGGCTCGACCAGATCGGCGCACGCCTCGAGGAGCTGAAGGCCAAGGCCGTGCTCGAGCCGACCAGCGAAAACATCATCGCCTATGTCCGCTACCAGCGCGAACAGCTCGACCGTGCCTCGATGTTCGCTGATGTCTGGGAGCGGGCGATCTGGCAGCACCCCGATCTCGACTACACGCTGCAGCGCCCGGTGGGCACGCTCGGCAAATCGGCCTGGCTCGAACAGCGCAAGTCGGATCGCGAGGCGACGATCGCCAGCCTCTCGGAACGCTACGGGCTGTTCCTGTTCTACTCGGCGAGCTGCGGCGCCTGCGAAATCTTCTCGCCGATCGTCCGCAACCTCGCCAACAAGTACCACCTCTCGGTGCTGCCGGTCTCGATGGACGGCGGCCCCAATCCGGCGTTCCCGCGCTTCGTCATCAATCACGGTCAGTACGAAAAGATGGGCCTCGAAGGCGGACAGGTGCCGGCGCTGGTGCTGTTCGACACCTACCTCAAGAAGCCGATTCCCATCGGCTACGGCGTCATGGCCGAGGACGAGGTGCTGCAACGCATCTTCTACCTCACCAGCGTCAAGCCCGGGAGCGACTTCTGATGGGCGCCTCAGGGACAGGCTGGCGCGCCCTGCTGCGCGTAATCGGCTGCTGGCTGAGCGTGCTCGCCTGCTCGAACATCGTGCTGGTCTCGGCCGCCGAGGCCGACGTCAACGGCCAGTTGGGCTCCTTCTTCACCAGCCTGGGCGGGTCGGCCAACGTCACCGGGCCGGTCGCCTACAACGGCCAGCAGGGTGGCTACTACTCGGGGGGCAACCTCTGGGTCCGCTTCCCGGCGCAGCAGACCTATCAACTGGGCTCGCTCCAAATGCCGAGCGTCAAGGCCGGCTGCGGCGGCATCGACATCTTCACCGGCAGCTTCTCGTTCATCAACACCGACCAGATCGTCGCCGCCATGAAGGCCGCGGCAAACGGCGCGCTCGCCTTCGTCTTCGACCTCGCGATCAATGCGATCTCCTCGCAGATCGGCTCGTCGATCGAGAAGGTAATGCAGAAGCTCCAGCAGTTCACCCAGCACAGCCTCAACGCCTGTCAGGCCGGCGAACAGGTGGCGGCGGGCCTCGCCGGCATGGTCGGCGCGCGCGATTCCCACTTCTGCGCCACCATCGGCAACAGCCAGGGCATCTTCTCGGACTGGGCTGCCTCCGCGCAGGGTTGCGGCACGGGCGGTAGCCAGACGTCGACGCTGTCGTCGAACGCCGACAAGACGATCCCGGCCGGCCCCTACAATTACACCTGGTCGATGCTGACACAGAAGTACCCGAACTTCGACACCACCTTCAAACAGTACCTGATGAGCCTCGTCGGCACCGTGATCTACCAACCCGGCACCAGCAACTCCCAAGGCCCGACTTACAAGTTCCTGGGGCAAGGCGATCCGGCGCTGATCACCGCGCTGCTCGACGGCGGATCGAGCGCGCAGGTCTTCACCTGCGATTCCACCGACCAGTGCCTCAACCCGACCCAATCGACGCTGACGGTGTCGAGTGCATCGGCGCTCAAGACCAGGGTCTACAATCTCTTGATCGACATTGCCGGGCGCATCCAGGGCAACCAGCAGCTGACCAGCGAGGAGATCGGCCTGCTCGGCGCTACGACCATTCCGCTCTACAAGATCATGGTGGTCAATGCCGCAGCGAGCTTTGGCGGCATGAACACCGCCGACCTCTCCAGCCTCGCCGAGATCACCTCGGTCGATCTGCTCGAGACCGTCGTCCAGCAGTTCTACAAGATGGTCACCGATGGCCAGGCGTCGTTCCAGAACGCCGATCCGATGACGCTGAAGCAGTGGCAGGACCAGCTGCGCGAAGTCACCCATACCCTCGATGCCCAAGTGATGCACAATTCCGAGCGCCTGACGCGCACCGAGCAGATCCTCGACCGCACAATCCGCATCGAGGGAACGCTGCGCAATTCGATGTCCCCGCAGATGACCGCCGCGCTCCAGTTCGAGAAGTCGCTGGGCCAGCACCCGCTGCAATGAGAAACCGGGAGAGTTGGGCATGACCGTCAACGTCATCACCAGCGGCGGTGGCCAGTATATCGTCAACGTCCTGAACGCCGTCGCCGCCTGGACTGGCGGCGGCGGCTTCCGCTCGATGCTCCAGGTCGTGATGGTGATGGGGCTCGGCTACAGCCTGCTCATCATGGCCTTCTCGCTGAACTGGAAGGTGCTGCTGAACTGGTTCCTGTCGGCGACCGCCATGTACATGTGCATGATTGTGCCAACGACGACCGTGGTCGTCTCGGACACCATCAACCCAACCATCGGCAATGGTGCCGTTGCCAATGTGCCGCTCGGCCTCGCGGTCGTTGCCTCGTTCTCGAGCCAGGCCAACAACTGGCTGACGAACACCGCCGAGAGCGTTTTCACGATGCCGGCGGCGCTTGAATATACCTCAGGCGGCATGGTCTATCCGACCCGGCTCAACGACCTCACCAAGCAGTTCACGATTGCCGACCCCGTGATGAAGGCCAATGTCGAGAGCTTCCTCCAGCAATGCACCTTCTACGACATCCTCCTCGGCCAGGGGAACGGGTGGTCAACGCTGGCGAGTTCGACTGACCTGCTGACCGCTTTGGGCCCGGGGTCCGCAGCGCGCTCGACGACATGGATACCAAACGGCGGCGGCACAGCCTCGATCATTGGTTGTCAGACGGCATATCGGAACATCGTGGCCGCTTACCCGGCACTCGGCACTGCCGGAATTCACGCGGCAGCCCCCTCGTTCTACCCGAACCTGCCCGCTACGAATGCGGTGACCCAGCTCCAGAACGACCTGCCGTCGATGGCGCAGACCTTCTACGGCGGCACCAGCATGAGCGCGCAAGCGATCTTCCAGCAGCGCAGCCTCGTGAACGCCTTCATGGAGGCGCGCGCGAACTTCGGCGCCGGCGGCGGCGACACCTTCGCCGCGCTCCATGCCGACGTCCAGGCGCAGAATTCCTACATCTCGGCGGCGCGACAGGCGATGACCTGGGTGCCGGTGCTGAATCTCGTCCTGACCATCGTCTTTTACGCGATGTTCCCGGTGGTCTTCCCGCTGTTCCTGTTTCCGCAGACCGGGACCGCAGCGCTGAAGGGCTATCTGACCGGCTTCTTCTATCTCGCCTCGTGGGGGCCGATCTATGCGGTGCTCCACATGTTCATCACCCAGTATTCCGCCGCGCAGCTCACCGCGCTGGCGCCGGGCGGAATGACCATGGCCACCATGTCCGGGATCGACGCGATCGACCAGAACATGGAAACGCTCGCCGGTTACCTGCTGATGTTCGTGCCGGTGCTCGCCGCCGGCATGGCTAAGGGAGCGATGTCGATCGCATCCAATACCAGCGCCATGCTCGCGCCCGCCATGCAGGCGGCCGAGGCCGCCGCGGTTGAGCGGACGACCGGCAACTACTCCTACGGCAACGAACACTTCCAGAATGCCACAGGTGGACAGGTGAACACTGCGCCGACCTGGAATTTGGCAGCGAGCGGCGTCCCGCAGATCAATATGCGCGGGAGCAACGGTACGATCACCAGCACTATGGCGGACGGGTCGGCGGTCTACAACACGACGCCCGGGATCAGCCATTTCGGCTTCTCACCTTCCGAAATGCAGAGCGTCACTGCCAACCTTCAGCAGAGCGGGGCGCAGTATCACTCCCGGGCCAATCAGCTGCGCGATACGTCGAGCGAACGCTGGTCGCATGGACTTCGCACGCTCAATGCGTTTTCGTCGGGCTCGCGCCATGCATCGGGCAGTGAGGGCTCCGCCGGCGTCCAAGGTGGCAACACGACGAGCCAGTTCGATCGGCAGGGCGCCGATGCCAAGAACCAGACCGGGTCGAGCCGGACGATCGGCGACATGACGTCGTCGGGCCGCTCACTGGGACATGCCGAAACCAACACCTGGAGCCTCAATGCTGGCGCGAAGGCCGGTGTTGGCGGCAAGTTCGGCGTCGGTGAGGTCGGGGCGTCGGTCGGTGGTGGATGGGACCACAAGTGGGCCAAGACCACGGCCGATCAGGAAGCGCGCAATGCCAGTGATGCGCAGAACGAGAGCCAGAGCGCCAGCGTCGCCCACTACCATGCCAATGGCGAGGACATCACGCTCACCGATGGCGGCTACTGGCGTAACGGCACCTTCCACCGCGTCGAGAATTTCTCGGAAAAGCGTCATGCGGTCGAGCGCGACTTCTCCCAAGCGCAGTCGTTGGAGCGCCAGGCCTCGCAGTCCGACGAGGTCGGTGCGCGGCTTGAACGCATCGCGTCCTACTCGCAGGCACACGGGTATCAGATTTCGGACGACATGAGCCAGGTGGTAGCCTCGCGCTATGCCGCAATGGCGGGCTCACCCGAATTCCGCGATCTTGGCGCGCCCTCGCTCACCAACACCGCCCCCTCCGCGCATCAACGCGAAGTCCGCAACTTGATCGTCGCGAAGATCCTTGAGGACTACGCGGCGAACGGCACCCGCCCGGTCGAGGCGATGCTGGTCGATCCTTCCGCGACCATGGGCCCCGTCAAGGGGCCAGCGCAGATCCACCTGTCCAATACGCTGATGGGACCGGCGGCCGGCGGCGGGGGCCCGCATCAGGCGGGCGGGCACGCCGGGTCAGCGCCAGGTGTTGGCGCGCATCATGCGCCGGGCGATGACGCCGCGCGCGCGGCGATTGCAAGTGGGGCGGCTAAGGTTGCTGGGGAGGATGCGGAAGCGAAGGCAAGCTATGCCAAGAAGCGCCGGGACGCCGACGATCGGAATCGTCACATCAAGGGTGATGTCGATTAAATGGCTTCAATGCTGAGACGGTTGCTGCTGGAAGTCCTTCTCCAACGCACCATCCAATTGCCTCAGTTCCGCCGATCGTTGGTGATCCCGATAGGCGTTGATCCCGCCAATGACGGCGACCGCGACCAGCACAATCGGGACGAGGATCATCACCGCTGTCGCGACCCGGCGCTGGAAGGCGATCGCGTGCGGGGTCTTCGCGACGTTGGGGATGCGGTCATATTCAAATGCAAGCAGCGCCTCGGCCTTCGATCGGCGAAAACCGTCCTCGCCAAGGCTCGCGTTCTCGGCGCTGAGGGTGTCGACTTGGCTCTGGAGGCGGGTGATTTCGCTGCCTTCGGTCATGATTTCAGTCTAATGCAATGCGGAACGAAAGGCAAACATTGTCATGTTCAGTGGCATCACTCAATCGATCTCTCGATGAAATTGAGCGTATTGGCATTCTCAACCAATGTTCTGACCTTCGCTCGATCAAGACCAGATGGCACGAATGCCTCGATCTCCAACCGCAGTTTCACCGCGCTACCTGGTAAGGTTGTAAGTTGCTCGACGATGGCCTCGACGATCTGATGGATGTCTCTCGCGGGTCGGTCAGCGGAGATCATGACGGCACCGGTAAAGCGCGTTGGCACCTTTTCCGCCGGCGGAGGTTCGGGTGGGCCTCCCGGCGAAGTCTCGCCAGGGCCTGACGGCGTCTTTGAGCCGCCGTCGGTTTCTCCACCGCCCGACGTCGGCTGCTGTGGTGCCGGACGGTGCGCTTCAGCTGCATCGGGCTTGATAATCACGCTGTCCCCGTCGATCACGACGGCCGCATTAGTCGCTCTCTCGATCGCCAGGCCAAGATACGTGTCTGACTTCTCATCCCAGCGCTCGGCATAAGCAAACGGTCCTGGCAGCATGCCGGTAACCGCCGCTTGAACGGCTTTGATCAATACCTCCTGATTCTTCAGGCGCGGCAAGTAAATGTAGCGGTTGAGATATTCCCGCAGGTCTTTCAGACTAAGATGCGGTTTGCCATTCCAGATGTATTTCTGGAGATCTCGATCCAAGCGCGTCGGCCCGAGTTCGGTGAGCAATCCTTCATCTGCGACGAGCTTCTTGCTCGCCCGTGCCAGCAATCCATCCTGGGCAGGAATCTTTCCGGAAACCCACTCTACGTCAGCCTGCGCGCTTTCCTGAGAAGGATAGTGCAGGTAGCACCACGCTTCCTTCAGGCGCGTCTTCATCGTTTCTTTCGCTTCGGCCAGCTTCGCCTCAGCAAGCTTTTGGTCACTGGGGCGCAGTTCCAGACGTTCCTTGTCCCGAACAATCTCTCCCCACGCCAGAACTGAGCGCACCGCGTCCTTCAAATGGTCGAGCTGGCGAGCATCAGCCGCGATGAAAACGAGCATGTTGCGGTAGACACGAGGCGTGCTGCCACGTTGCAACAGGATGTCTTTCGCCTCGTTGAGCGCCTCAGAGCCGTCCCGGCCATGGTGGGGGTGGGCGACCCCTAGGACAACGGCACGCACACCGCCCGCTTCGTCAGGCACTTCTCCCGACGTGGTTGGGGCGACTTGCACTGCATCGAAATGGCCACGATCAGCCAAGCCGTTCACATATTTGCTCAGCTCGGCATCAATGGTCACATCGACCAGCGCCGCTTCAATCTGTCCAGCTTTGTCAGCCGCTATGCGATTGAGACTCGCTGACATCGAATACCAGTACCGGCCGAGGTCGGCATGCATGAATTTCGCTTGGTTAGTCAGACGGCGTAGGGCATCGCTGAAGATCGCGGGGCGCTCACCGGGTTGTACGACGCCTAGGTTTATCTGCTTGTCATCAAGGCCCGTATTCTGCTGTTGATGGGTCGGTGCCGTCCCCATGAAGATTGCGCGGGCAACACGCCTCGTCGCTGAGTAACGATTGAGGTTAGGCGCCGACTGATCGACCTTGTAGGGCGTCGATGCCGCTCCATCGACATCACCAGCGATGATCGATTGCCAGCTGACGTCCAGGTAATGCAGTAGCTCGGGCTCGACGCGGGGGGAGCTCACTGCAACGCTTCCCGGCATGATCATGACTGATGGGTCGCCGTTCATCCAAAGCTCGTGAATAGCTTGCGCCATCAACCGCAGCACGCCGCGCGTGCGCTGAAATTTTTCCAACGAACCCCAACTCGTATAAAGCTGGTCGAACAGCTCGGGGTGGATCGGGTAAGCTTTTTCCAGCTTCCGCCGGTAATCTTCATCCGCACATCCCTGCGGGAAGTCGTCGGAGTTCTCGCGATAAAGCTTGGCAAACTGCTTCAGCGTGTTGTCGCGATGATGGAACTTGTCTCCCGGAATTTCTTTGAACAGCCGCCGGCGAACGATCTCATAGCTCTCCTCCTGGCTCGCAGGACGCCACGAGGATTCCACACGGCTGAATGTCTGCTTGAGGCGGGCGAGCGCTTCCTGACCGCCTTCGCCACCGACCTCGATCTGCGAAGCAGGCAACGACGCGACAAGTAAGGTGCCGGGGCTGGCCTTGACCGCCTCTGTCAGGGACTGGACGAACGAAAGGTTAGCGTCGAACGACCCGGATGGCAGCCCTTCAACTTTGTAAACCTGACGGAGGTAGGCGACCCATTCGTCGATCAGGATGAGGCACGGCGAGTACTTCTTGAAGATCGCTTCGAGAAGATGGGAACCGGGCGCAATGCCGTTGGCGTCATTCTCGGCGATCATGTCGAAGGCTTCGGAGCCACCAAGCTGCCATGCCAGTTCACCCCATGTGGTCCGGATCTTGCGGCCACCGTCGGCGTGCATGACATCCTGCGGCCCCCGCGACGTGCCGACGAGGACTGCCCGGTTGATACCGTCAGGGACGCTCAGTCCATGTTGTTCGAGCAGCTGGTCGAGGCCCGACAGGTCCTGCGTCGGCGTAGGACCGGCCATGTGGTACAGCGCTAGCATCGAGTGGGTTTTGCCGCCACCGAAATTGGTCTGAAGTTCAACGACTGGATCGCCACTGGTACCGGACAGCCGCTTAGCTGCGCCGACCAGAAGTGCGCTGAGGCCTTCAGTCAGATACGTGCGGCTAAAGAACTGACGCGGATCGCGATATTCCGGTGGTGCGCTGCCTGAATGGACCTTGGCAAGGTCGGCAGCGAATTCAGCCTGCTGGAACTCGCCAGTGGCCACGTCCTGGTGCGGTTCAACCACTTCGCGCCATGGCAGCAGACCCGAAACCGTTTCAACGGAGATTTCGAGGCGCTGAGTTTTCCGCCGCTCTTCATTCCGCGCCAGTTCGGTAAATTTGGTGCGCAGGATCGTATCACGCATCCTGCCGATCTGTTCGGCGACTTCACCAGCGCTGATCGCCTCCATGAGGCGACGCATGGAATCGAGGGCTCGTTCCGCATCGTCGTAGGTGAAATTTTCATTGTGGGAGAGCTTGTTCCGCACATCGAGCAGTTCAGAGACGTAGGAGCGCTCAGGATGACCCAGGACCGTTGCAAACGCTTCCTTCCAGAATGCCATCATGGTCTTGAGGAGGCCTTGCTGGTCCCATCCCACCTCGCCGGCGGAATTGGGCCGTAGGCCTTGGACGCGCTGAACTACTTCAAGTTGCCAATGGCCCTTAACCGAGTTCTCCAAGCGTTTCTCGACGAACGGTGTGAGCGCGGAAGGAAGCAATTCCATGCCTTCGAACACATACTGGCGCGTACTTTTTGCCATCGTAAATCCCTTTAAACGTCGAGGCGCATCTGGCCGTCACGCCGCGTATCGTGGACAGTGGCAGCCTGCCGCGTCAGTTCAGTCCAGTCCGCAATCAGCGCGTTGTAAGCGGTTGCCTCCTTGGCATCTTTCCGCTTGTTCGCGCTGATGTCGTAGAGGCAGTAAGCGAGGTCTTTGACCGCTTCAGCCTGATTGCCAATTTTCTTCAGAAGAATCGCAGAATCGTGCGAAAGGCCATCTCGTTCGTGCACCTTAACCAAATGCTGTAGGCACTCCCAAATCGTCAGGTGGCTATCCGTTTCAGGTTCCCAGTCCTCATCTAACTCCTCGCGTTTGAGAATGCGGACTTTTCCTGCAGCACTTTCGACGATGCCGGCGTGCTTGACACTTTCAACGGAAATGCCGCGGGCGCGTGCGAGATTGTCAGCCACCCCGTAGTCGCCCTTGCCGTTTCCATTCTGCTCGAACCAAGTGATCGCAAAGCGTGTATCCGCATCAAATTCGCCTTGAATGCCACCGAGATACTCATCGAGCTCTCGATTAATCAGCTGAAGTGCTGTCTTCACTGCCATTGGCCTGTCGTCCGATTCTAGTACCGCCTTGTAGCGGGAGAAGACCCCCATACCGGGTCCAATCGACGATTGCGGCATATCAGCTGGAGCAATGTTAGCGGCTTGCAGTTCAGCGATTGCAGGGGGCAGCTCTCTCTTTAGCGCTCGTATAAATTCCGCGCGTGTAATAATCTCAGCCGTAAGTTCCTTCTTTCGGCAAACCAAAACGACAGAGTTGGCGAGCGCATTTGAGCCCGAAGCTCGCGTTCGATTTGCGAGTTCAGTTCTGACTGGCCAAGTACCAACGACGGCGAAGCCTGCTTCAAAAACTGCCTGCAAAAACGTTGCCCAGCCCGTTGAGCTAATACCCTCGAGAGCGACTTCGCTTTGCTTAAACGCATAGTAGATTGTGACCGGAAATCCGCTACGTGCCTGCGTCGCCATTTTTGCCATGGCATGCCGCATCCCATTTAAAAAGAAGCTCTCGGCTGCCTCACGTCCGCCCTGACGGTAAGGAGCCGCAATTAATTCCTCACCCTTTGGAGCCGAAATGTAATTGAATTCGTCCGGAAAAATATCTTTGAGAGATGGTTTCATCCAGCAATAAAAGAAGTCAGACAGATCCGAATATCCTATGTTGTCATAGTAAGGCGGATCAGTCGAAATCACCTTTCCTTCACCTATATCCTGCGTTTGAGCATCCCGTTGAACGAGTGTGCCGTTTTCTCCGGAAGGCAAGGCTACAATTACTCGGACAATCCAATCCAATGAGACAAGAAAATTTCCTGAAGAAGATGAGAATGGATTACCTTCGGCATAATCCCATACAATTGGGAGCGCCTGCCTTGAGAATACGTGACCAACCCCCAAGTTCTTAGGGTCAGAGCGCCAAGTGCACAAATTTGACCAATAATCGGCTGATTTGCTAATCCCGAATGCGAGATATAGAGCAATAGCTTCAGAATATGCTGTTGCTCCACTGCCGCCGCTCCGAAGACTGGCATTACTATCCGAAATGTGACTGGATTGTGCATCAGCCAATATTACGCTGCGGACCTCGGTGACCAACTTGCAAAATGTGTCTAAGGCTACCAATTGCCTATCAGTGAACAAGTCGCCGAATGTAGCCATCCCATAGTCTGGCGGCGTGAATGCGCGCCTATCCTCAGATATTTTTTCGATCGGGCGATACGTTGGCTGCGCCGATTGAGCTATTTGCGTCTGCAATTCATCAGGAGGTAGAAAAATCCGCCCACCGCGCCCCTCTGCAGCGATCGCAATCAGCTGCGAACCTAGTCCAGTCTCAGCCACTTTTCTAATGTATTCGGTAGTAATAGCAGCTCCTGAAAGAACACACCTAAAATTCGATCCACGTCCGACTTTCGTGCCTTCTTTAGCTTTCTGAATGTCTTCATCAGTGCCACGCTCCCTAATCTGGTAGGTAATTTGACGACTGGTACGATCAACAATCGGTTCGATCCATGCCATCTTCCCTTGCTTCGTGCTCAACATAAATGTTGAGGCAATCGGGACCTGAATATCTGCGAAAGCCGGATCCGGACTGGGTACGGTCCGCGCCCAAATCCATGCAATGACGGTCGCTTTGCCCCCACCATGATCCTTCGGTAGGTCTGCTTGCGGATAAAGATGCCCTATGCGTTCCCTCGCTTTTTCTCGCATCCATTCGCCGTAGTATCTCACATCCTCTGCAAGCCCTTCGGCGTTTCGATAAAACTGACGATCATTTGCGCCAGGGTGGATGGGGGCTTGGTCTTTGAATTTTGGCGGGATTTCAATCATCGCCTTACCGATCATCACCGCTACGGGGTTTAAGTCTGATCCATACGCCGGAAGTCCAAGCCTCTGTGCTTCAAGAGGGATTGACCCACCCCCCGAAAATGGATCGTAGACAGGCGGCAGCTCACCGCCGCAGCTATTTCGAATTTCAGTCTTGGCTTCTTCTAACACTTCCTCATTGGTTGAGTTTTCCCATTTCACCAGCTTCTCGATAATTGCGAACAGCCGCTTGCGCTCAACCTCCTGATCCTCATGTGTCGGAAACTTGTCGGGATGGCTGGACGGATCGTCTACGAGCTGCGCAAACAATACAGCACGACATGCCGCCAATGGTCGCCGCGCCCACCACAGATGTAGCGTGGAGGGATGCCCATGGCGGATCGACTTCTCCCGCGCCGATGCCTCATTGATAGCCTCCAGCGGAATTGCCACCTCGATGAGCTTCTTTTTGTATCTATTTGTCGAGGTCATAAACCAGCCTGTATGTTGCAGGGTGAATGGTAATTTCGCCGCCGTCGCGCAGTGCGCACAAGCGAGCGCCTGTCATTTCGACAGGATCACCCTCAGTGTTGACGAGAATGAACGAGTATGAGTCCGGCTTTTGATCAAGCAGCCCCCAAACATCTGCCTCGATCTGAAGCGGTTCACGCTCCAGGCAGTGTTCCTTGGGAAGGTAGTGGGCCAATACATCTCCACCAGCGGAGCGTCGTTCCCAAGGGAACCGTCCGCCGTGAACTCGGGCGATCCAACTACCATCCTGATGGTAGAAGCGATCTTCCCCGTCCGCTTTGTAGCCGAGAGACAGTGCGTAGCGTGCAATTACGCTTGGGCGTAACGGCTTCGCTGGTGGACGCGGACGGCTGACCGTGTCTGGCTCCAGTGCTCCAACGCTAGCGCCTGTGGGCAACGGATCGGCTTCCGGCGGGGGTACAGCACCGTCGGCTTCAGACAATTCCTGATCATTTGTCGTCGGGAGCTCGCCGAGCTGTGGCGCAGCCTTCTCGGCAAAATCGGATTGAACTTCCTCGGTATCGCTGTGGGCAGGCTCGCCAGAAATCGCAGATTCAATCGCAAGATCGTGCTTCGATGGCTCAGGGCCTAGTGTGAAGTTTTCTTCGAGATAGTCTTTGATGTCCTCGGGCGACCGCTCAAACGCGTAGGCCAGCGCGGCGCGAATGTCTGCGCTCAAGCTCCTGCCGATCTCCTCCGGGACCCGTTTCGCAAGTTTTGCCTTTGAAAGCGGACTGACAAACAGCTTGCCGTCGAGCCAAAGGATGTCCGTGAGGCGAGCCGTTCCGGCAGGAATGCTATCGAGATAGGGAATGACTTCCAACTTCGGCGCTGCGATCCAATCCGTCATCGCAATGTCGGCTGCAATTCCGCGCACACGCTCCGTTTCGGCGGAATCTGACAGCTCAATCCTTGCCAATTGGGTTCCAAATGCCGTGAGCCACACACGCCGATCTGCCAGACTCGGGATCATAGGTGGCTGATTGAAGCGCTCCTCGACGAGATCTGAAAGTGCCTGCAATGAAGAGAATGGCGGGTTGCGCACCATATCGGCTGATAATTGACGGAAATCAGCGGTCTTGCGCTTCACCCAGTCGTGAAGGTGACCATAGGTGAACAGGCTTTGCATGCTCAGCCCGTACGCCAGCGTGTCGATTGCAACCCACTCGCCCGCGAGGTTCACCCAATTGCCGCACTCTTCCCAAATGCGGTTCGGATAACGCGATATCAGTGTCCGGACGCGACGTGCGTCGTCCGTCGAGAGTGCTTTGCCGGGTGTCAGGCTGCCGAGCCATTGGAGCGCAAGATCTGCAGAGGGCCGCTCGGCGACTCCGACTCGGCGCCACAGGCTGAGATCCAGCACTGAGGCGCGAATGATCGCGGCTCCAGGTACATCCTCTTCATCGCCAGCCAGGAAGGCGCTGCCCGATGTCACCCAGGTCCCGTCATGTGACAGGATCAGCTTCTCTGTCCCAAACGCATCTTTGATGCTCTGCGCGTCGGCAGTCGAAGCACCATTGAACATCTGGTCGAGACGGCGATACCATTTTTCTACCTCGTGAGCTGGCGCTCTTTCCGACTTTGCCAGAGCGCGCACCCGATCAAGCAGGCGCCCTGGACCGCTCGGCGAGCTTCGGACCCCGAGTATATCCAGGAGTGGTCGCGTTGTTTCGCGATCGAGCAAGCCATGAACGAATGACTCAACATCGAGTAATGACTCCGTTTCTGGGGTACGCCTGAGCAAATCTATTGGCTTTTGGACATAGCCACGTGTGTCGCGCAGGCACGGCAATTCGCGAAGTCGAACGGCCCACATAGGCAAAACATCCCGGCGAAGGACAGTTCGTTGATGCCCGTTGGAAGCCTCCTCAATGACGCGAGCAGACACCTTTGAGGACCAAAATTCGCTCTTTTCCGCAAACAGCCGCTCGGCGACAGCGACCCATATCGTGGGATCGTCCTTTGCGAGACTGTCCCAATATGCCCAAACGTCTGACGCAAAATCCCAGTCGTAAATGTAGAACCAGGGATCCTTGTAACGGATGTCGAATGCCCCAGCGAAGCCGCGGTTCTTCAGTTCGTCGTCGAGCGCACGCCGTCTTCCAGAAAGGGTGCGCACCTCAACGAGGGGAGGAAATGATTTGAGCCCCGCCTTGCCCGTCGAAACCCACTGGAGCCAGTCCTCCTTAGAACAGGATGTGAACCCTGAATGATAGCTTGGATGTAGTATCTGCGTTTGCTTCAGCGCAGGAGGCAGGAGGTCATCGAGCGCACCATTTTCATCAAACAAAATCGTGTTCGAGATCGCGCGAAGCTTGAGGTCAGCGCAGGCAAAGCGGAATGCGCCGCCAACCGTCGCGCCCAACTTGGCAGCGATTTGGGCAAGCTGAATACATTCGGCCAGTTTGATTCCGCTTGATCCAAAAAAATCGTCTGCCACTCGCTCGAGAACAGCGTTGACGTCGCTGGTCTCGTCGAGTCCGATCTCCTCTAGAACCGCAAATGCGGCTTCGACGCCAACTTGCCGTTCGTCAAACCCTTCTCCCTTTTCTCTGCGCTGATCCGCAATGAAGCGGGTCCAGTTCTGATTCAGAACAATCAAATGCCCCGCGAGAAACTCCCAATCTTCATCTGATTGGAGCAGCTTTTTCTCCCCAAGCCGCACGACCTCGGATGCAGAATACAGGACTTCCTTGCCTTGGACTGGAACGATTCGAAGGGCATCAGCATCTCGGCACTGCCAGCTTGTCACCTCGGGCGCGATATACGCCCATAGGTTGAGCAAATGCCGCCAAGTGGAAGGACGTGGTAGATGGCTTTTTCGGAGGCGGCCAAGGAGATCGCTCTTCGAGAACTCCGTTATCATGTTCCAATGGATCAGCTTGGTTCGATCAGCGAGAGAAACGTGCTGGCACAATGGAGGTCGGGATTCTTCATCCAGCAGAGCCATGGCTTGCTCGGCCGGCCAAATGTCGAAAATCGGCAGCGGAATTACGATAGCTGCGCCGGGCGCAGCCAATTGCCCTTCTTCCGTGAGCAGGATCGGCCGATCCTGAATCGCATCCGCAAACGCCAGTTCAACAATCGCCCCGCAGGATCCTTCAAGAGAGCTCGCTTCTCGATCGACGTCAGGAAGCAGGCCATAGGCAGCCGCCCGATCGAGAGTGCCGGGATTGGACTGTTCTAGCCACTCGAACATGGCTCTCGCCGCCAAATCACCGGTTCTCTTTAGGAGCCAGCGGTTTGTAGGCGATGTCTCCGGATCCTTGATCTTTAAACGTGCGGGATCTTGGATGAAGGGAGCGTTGCATGCGAAAGGGAGAAGCGTTTCAACGCCCGTGGGTAGCACGACATAAAGCCTCCCCTTCGCGCCCAAAACAATCTCGACTCGGCAAGGCGGAAAGTCGCCACCATCCTCTGCGCCCAGCAACCGCTCCTTGCGAATTTCATCGAGCGCGTCTGCTGGAAAAGCCTCGTGAGCGGACCGCACCAGCAGGAAGGCATCATCCCCCTTGTTGTCCAACGACATCCATTCGCTGTCAGCGACGGGGCCAGGACCAAGGCTTTGCCAATGGACCTCTTGCTCGCCAATCTGGAGGCGCCGGATTTGCTTGAAAAAGAGCAGAGAAACAGGGCTTTTTAGCCATTCATCTAGGTTTTTTTCAACTTCGCGGCGGAGAAGTGGATTTGCGATCTGCACTTCGACCCTGGTGACGCCCTGCTTGGGCAGCTCATCGTCAATCCAAAGCGGTTCCGTGAAGCGGCTGCGCTCGAAAGCGACCGCCAGTGTGGGGGTGAATAGTTCAACCCGATCACCCAAACTGAACGTGCTCTTGAAACCGATGCCACGAAATCCGATAGTGTGCAGCGCTCGCTTGTTTGAGTATCCGAACCGGCAGATCGAAGCGAAGTGAGCTTCGACAAAATCTTCGCCATTGTGCTGGAACACAAAGCGATCACTTTCAATCCAAACGCGTGCCTCGGTAGCCCCCGCGTCGTCTGCGTTCTGAAGCAGCTCGGATAGTATATGGCGGGGACTCTGGACCTGCTTGAAAAGTTGGTGCCACGGCCCAGCAAGCTCGGGATCGGCCTCAAGCTGATCCCATCGCTTAGAAGCTCGCTCCCTGATCGAATGGAAGTAGTCTGGCGGTCTCTTTTTGGCCGAATCGGAATGCTGCAGTGTACTCATGACGGCGCGCGCGCCCGTTCAAGAAGGCGGCGTAAGTCGAACTGAATTGCAGTCTCCAGGAATGATGGCTCTCGTTCCGTGAGCGAGCCTCGAATATAGCGCGGCTCATGCGCGAAACCGCCATTAACCGAGACTACTGCTAGGATGAATTTGTCCGGCTCATGCAAGGACGTAATGATTTCCTGCCTGGTGATCATCACAGTATCTGCGCCATCAATCCGGCCTTTGACCTCAATGAAGCGTAAGTGCCCTGTGCCCGGATCGTGCGAAGCGATGTCATAACCGATTTTCTGCGCCGAAACGTCGACCGGGGCATTACCGAGCGCACGCTCCGACGCCATGACGGCTTCCATCGCTGCGAGTTCGATTGCGCGGCGCGCTGCAGGGTCTTCAGAAAAACGGTTAGGCATCGCGGGAGCCAGGCGCTCCTCCAGCAAGCCACGCGGGATAACGACCATGCCGCCGCGGACCCGAGGTGGCTGCGACGAAATGAACCGTTCCTTTTCCAGCTGGTCCATCCGACGTTTTTGGCGCTCCGCTAGGTCCTCGGCACGGCGCTGGGCATTCTGCCAATTTAGGCGGGTCTTTTTGCCAGCCTTCTCCTCTTCCTTGAGTTCAAAGGCGCGCGAGTCCCAGTAGTTGATTTCCTTCTTGAGCCGGGCACGCACCTCCCTCTCAACTTTCTCGATTTCCGGTATCCGCCGAGCCTTCACCTCGGCGACATGGCCTTGGGCCAACTCGACCGTGGCGAATCGAATGGCGACCTTTTCAAGCTCGGTTGTCAACCAATCCTCGTCGAGCAAATCGCGAACGACATCGATTTCGTCGGGAGTTGCTGGCCGAAGGTTGAGGTGGGGGGCAATGCCTGCGCTGACGGCGTGACCCGCCTTGTCGATCGCGGCGAACTGAAGCCGCTGCGAAATCACATGAGGCTTGCCGACACTGGTCGTTCGACCATCCTGAATGCTGTGCTCGAGCAGGAAAATCGCGGAGAGCGAATTGCCAGCCTCGGTATCATCGACGAGGATTGCACCCTGCCGCATGATTTGGTCATATTGTTCCCTGATCAGACTTATGACCGCCTCAAGCAATGGATGCCCGGGGCAGACGAACGCCGCAACTGGCTGTTGGTTGATCTTGCTCTTCTCAAAGCAAATGCGCTCATACTGCTTCTGAACGGGAGCTGCCGTGCCAATTTGACGATCTCGCTCACGAATTCGGACCGGCACATGAGTGATCTCCCATCTACCCTCCTCACGGCGCTGAATTCGGCCGCCAAGGTGCTGGAAGGCCTCAACAAAAAAGCTCTGAATATGATGCGGTTGAAGTCGCAGCGCTTCAGCTCGCTCCATATCGAGTCGAAGCTCGTCAACCTTTGCCGCTGGCATCGTGTCATTGGTGAGCGCCCGGCGGCGTAACAGTTCGAGCAGGTGCCCTTGATCGACAGCGCCATCAACCTGTTGAAACAGGCGCGCCTTTACATCCTCTTGCTCGCCATACTGGATGGCCTCAAACAAGAGGTCTTTTAGCGCCGTACCTTCAAATAGCTCGCCCAGCACGTCATAGACGCGCCCCCCGAGCGCTTCGCGGGCAGCTTCTAACTTCTCAAGTAGGCGAGCATAGACTTCGCCCTCGCGCGTGTCTGCGGCTACTAGGTTCCACAGGTGGCACACCTCCGTCTGACCGATCCGGTGGATGCGGCCGAACCGCTGCTCGATCTTGTTGGGGTTCCAAGGCAAATCGTAATTGACCATCAGATGGCCGCGCTGGAGGTTCACACCCTCACCGGCTGCATCATTGGCGATCAGGACCAGCATGTCCTTGTCTTGCATGAAGCGTTCGACCACCTTGCGGCGTTCTTCACGCGACACGCCGCCATGTATGACATCGACAGCGTCAGGGTTGCCAAGACGGGCACGTACCTTGTCCAATAGGTAGTGGAGTGTGTCCTTTGGTTCGGTGAAGATTATTAGTTTGCGACGATTCCCAGCAGAATCGACCATCAAATCATCGTCAAGAATCCGGTTGAGTTGCGTCCACTTGGTATCAACGCCCGAGCGTAGGACACTCAGAGCCATCGACTCCAAGCCTTTGAGCGTGTCGACTTCAAGCGCCAGCTGCTCGACCGTCTCCGCAGTCGTAGCGCCGGTTGAGATTAGCTCTTCAAGTTCGTCGATCTCCTCCTGTCCATATTCTTCGATATTGCGCAGCATGTCGGGATTGATCTTGGGTGCATCGGCCCCTGCGCGGCGCCCCCTCGAAGCGAGGCGTGCTTCGGCCAGCTCATTCTCCAGGCGTTCGCGGCGGCGCTTCAATGACTGATAAATTGCCGCCGGCGACGAGGCGAGACGGCGTTGGAGGATCTGCAGTGCGAAACCGATGTTATTGCGCTTCTTCCCGTCGCCCTCGGCAAATCGCTGCACGCGGTTCATCTCGGTGCGCACATATTCGGTCACCGCGGTGTAAAGAGCGGCCTCACCCTCGGACAGCTGGTACTTCACGGTCCGCGCACGGCGCTCAGGGAAGAGTGGCCGCCCGTCAAACTTGAGCAGCTCTTCCTTGGTCAAGCGCCGCATCATGTCGGCCGTGTCGGCGTAGTGAACGCCGTCGCGGAAGCGCCCTTCAAAGCGGTCGCCGTCGAGCAACGCCATGAACAGCTGGAAGTCCTCTTCCTTACCGTTATGCGGAGTTGCCGACATGAGCAGCAGATGGCGGCAAGCCTGCCCAAGCTTCTGCCCCACCTGATAGCGCCGGGTATATTTGACCTCGCCACCGAAATAGGTGGCCGACATGCGATGGGCTTCGTCGCAGATAATGAGATCCCATTCGCGGGCGCTCATGAGCTTGTCCTGAAGCTCTTCATTACGTGCCAGAACGTCGAGCCGGACGATCAGTCGATCGCGATCACTAAATGGGTTCCCCGACCGCGAATTCTCGATCATGTCGCGGCTGAGAATGTCGAATTCCAGATTGAACTTCTGGCCCAACTCATCCTGCCACTGCTCGACCAGGCTGCCCGGGGCGACGACGAGGCAGCGCTCGAGATCGCTCCGCGCGATCAATTCCTTGATCAATAGCCCGGCCATGATCGTCTTGCCGGCGCCCGGATCGTCCGCCAGCAGGAAGCGCAGTGGCTGGCGAGGCAGCATCTCGCCGTAAACCGCGGAAATCTGATGCGGCAGCGGATCGACCAGACTGGTGTGGATGGCGAGATAGGGATCGAAATAATGGGCCAGCTTGATCCGGTTTGCCTCGGTTACCAGACGCAGGAGCGCGCCATCGGCATCGAACGACCAAGGTCGCCCGTTCTGCTCGACTTCGAGGCGATGTTCATCGTCCCGGTAAAGGACTGCTTCGGCGACCGTGCCGTTGTGATCGCGGTAGACGACATTGATCGCCTGATCGCCAATCCAGTCAATAGACAGAACCTGCGCCGACTGAGCAGAGGCAATACCCCGCACAGATGCGCCGTTCTTGATGTCCTCAAGCTTCGCCCCCATTACTTGGCACTTTCCCAAAATGTCATAGCCGCAGCTCCGCCTTCTCAAGCGCAGCCTCTGTTTCCTTGCGGTTTATCGCAACAATATGTTGAGTGCGAGCACTCTGCCTTGCTGCATCCCCAAGCAAGCCAAGTCGCTTGAGGACATAAAACAGCATCGCATAGCGAACGCTGAGCACACCGTTGCCGTCTTCGAGCCCGTAATCCTTGGCCACGACCTTTTTCTGACTGTCGGTCAGGTCCGGATGAGGCCCGATCTGGACATCAAAATAGTTGTTCCAGAGCCAGTCTTGATCACCGGTCGAGCCAGGCTTGTCCTTGTCTCCCACCTCAAGAATACGAGGCAGGAGGAAGTCTTTGAACTTGTGCTCAAGGTGGCAAAAGCCGCGCACGTGCCAGCGGAAGCCATCGTGACCGAACGCGTGGGGTGTCATGCGACGCCAAATCGGTTCGGGCCGCACCGCATTCATGGACTGGTAAAAAACCTCAATCGACGCGCCTTCACGCACCGCATCAAGAACCTTGCGCAGGACTTCGATATCAACGCCGCGCTTCGGCGTCAGCGCAACGTCAGCGCTAGGCAGGTTGGCAATCCACGACTCGCGGGATGATACAGCGCCTTCGGCTACCGACCGCAATTGCGAGAGGTAAACGTAGGGGTCGGGATCAAGGAAGCGCAGCATGAACTTTTCGGCGGCGACGTAGCGCTTACCGCGCTTGTCATACTCCATGTTTCCCGGGGCTCGCTCTTGATAGAGCGAAAGGTCCTTTGACGCCTGGGGCACCGAGACAGCGAAGTAATCCACGATGTCCGCGCGGTTGATAGTCCCCTCCCAGAACAGGCGGAACTCAATAAATTCAAGCCTCTGCTCGATTCCCCAGCGCACTCGATCGCCCTTCATGAGAGTAGAAACTATACGCACTTGACAAAAGTCACGTATAGTTTCTACTCTCATGGTGTTGGTGAGTCAACGGCAAAGGAGATTCTCATGGCCGACCGATACGTAACGAAACATGCAAAGGGCTGGGCCGTGCAGGCTCCCGGCGGCGAACGCGCAAGCAGCGTGCACACCACCCAGAAAGCTGCCGAACAGGCGGCCAAACAGACGGTGCGCAATCTGGGTGGCGGCGAGGTTCGTATCCAGGGGCGCGATGGCCGCTGGCGCGACTCGGACACCGTCGCACCAGGGAACGATCCCTGCCCGCCCAAGGACAAGAAGCACTGACAATGGCGAGTGAGCCGATCATGCCCGTGCCCGCGGAAAAGTCGGTGAAGCGGATACTGACCATCGACGGTGGCGGTATCCGCGGCACGTTTCCGGCCGCATTCCTTGCGAACCTTGAACAGGATCTTGGCGAGCCGATTGGCCGCTATTTTGACCTGATCTCCGGCACTTCAACCGGCGGCATCATCGCGATAGGTCTCGCGCTCGGCTTACGCGCCGCCGATATTCTGAAACTATACGAGGAGCAGGGGCCGGCGATCTTCGCGCAAACGCGCGGTGGTTTCGGCGGCTGGATTGATCGCCACCTGCACACCGGCCGGTGGCTGTTCTGGGGGCCGAAGTACAGCACGCAGCCCTTGCGCGACGCCTTGCACGGTGTGCTGGGCGATCGCACCCTTGGCGAAGCCCAGACGCGTCTTGTCATTCCGGCCTGGCATCCGCAGACGCAAGGCGTCTACATCTTCAAGACCGCACACCATCCCCGCCTGAGGACCGATTACAAGGAACTCGCCATTGACGCGGCCTTGGCTACCGCCGCCGCACCCAGCTACTTCGCCCAGCATGTTACGGCCAATGATGTCGGGCTCGCAGATGGCGGAATGTGGGCCAACAATCCGACCGGCATCGCGGTGGTTGAAACGATAGCGACGCTCGGTTGGGCGGCGGACCAGATCCGCGTCCTGAGCATCGGCTGTCTCGATGATATCAAGCTGGTTCGCGAAGCCTACGGCGCTGCGCGCCTCGCGCCGCAGATGGCCAGCATGTTTATGGCAGGCCAATCTCACGGGTCGCTCGGTATTGCCCAGATCCTGACCGGCGACCCTCACGATCGCAAGGCGATCTACCGTGTGTCTCAGCCCGTACCCGACGGCTTTTACTCGCTCGACGATACCCGTCGCATTCGCAGTCTGAAGGATCGCGCTTTCACTGAAGCGCGCATCCAGAAGCCCATACTCCATCCGCAATTCTTTGGCGCGCCAGCCGAGGAATTCGTGCCGCATTACAGGTGATGCCATGACTATCTACGACAAGAATCTCGCCACGTCGCACGACGACATCCTCGAAAAAATTGCCGAAGCGCTCGACATTCCGCCATCCAAGTTCGAGGAAGCTCGCAACCGATACCACGCCATCGGTAACTGGCTCGATCGCCCTGAATCCGAAATTGCGCAGTTCAACCCCGCCATTTCGCCGCAGGGTTCCTTCCTGCTTGGCACTGTGACACGCCCCTTCACCGACGCCGAAGAATATGACGTCGACCTCATCTGTCGCCTCGAAGCCACCAAGGCCGACTTCACCCAGAAGGGCCTGAAAGAGGCAGTGGGCCGCGAGGTCGCGTTGTATGCTGAGGCCCACGGCATGGCCGATCCTGATGAGGGGCGGCGCTGCTGGACGTTAAACTACGCAGCAGGCGCGCAGTTTCACATGGACATCCTGCCCGCTCTGCCCGACGCCCAGCGCTATCAGGGTGTCCTGCTCGAAAAGGGCTTCCGGGCCTTGGCGAGCGACACGGGTCTCACCGGGCAAGCCATCGCGATCACCGACAACACGCATCCGCACTACGAATTGGCGTCCACCAACTGGCCACTCAGCAACCCTTCCGGGTATGCGGCCTGGTTCCGGAACCGCATGAAAGTGCGGCTCGATGAGGCCAAGCTGGCGTTTGCCAAGCGGGCGCATATTTCCGCCAGCGTCGACCAGATCCCCGACCACAAAGTGAAGACACCGCTTCAGCGTGCCATCCAGCTGCTCAAACGGCACCGCGACTGCATGTTCGTCGGCGACTGCGAGTTTCGGCCTATCTCGATCATCATCACGACGCTGGCCGCCCACGCCTACAACGAGGAGCCCACAATTGCCGGTGCGTTGCAGAGCATCCTGACCAGCATGGACCACCATTTCGAGTATCATGATGGCATCGCTTGGGTCGCGAACCCGGTCAACCCGAGCGAGAACTTCGCCGACAAATGGGTGGGCGTGCCCAAGAAACGCGAGAATTTCGTCAAGTGGCTTGAGCAGGCCCGCCGCGATTTCGGCCTCTACCTGCGCGCCAGCAAGTTCGACGAAATGCCGACAGAGCTGCGCAAAAATCTCGGGGAAGATTTCGTCGATCGCATGATGAAGGCGGCGACTCCCGCCTCAGCCCTTGGCATGCCCGCCGTTTCGGCAAGCGCTGCCAGCGCCGACGACCTGCGGCGTGCCGAACGGGCCATCCACCAAATCCACCAGACGGGCTCGCAGTCAAAGCCCTGGGCAAAGGCATAGGATCACCGCCCCTTGCTCTCGCTCGATGCGGTAAAGGCGGCGATTGCCTTCGACCAGCCCAAACTGTCGGCCCGCCTGGACGGCGCGAACATCCTGATCGAAGGCAGCTATCTGGTGGTCGAAGGGGCGCCAGCGGCGGCTTCTGGCCCAATCACTGAATTCGCCATCCGCATGGAGGTGAACCCTCGTTACCCACATCTTGAGCCCAAAGTGTTCGAGGTGGAAAGCCGGATACCACGCAATCCCGATCGGCATATCAATGGCGATGGCGACTGCTGTGTCACGGTGTGGGAGCATTGGCTCGCCACATCCGCAGACCATTCGATCGCCAGCTTTCTAAACGGCCCGCTCAACGAATATTTCCTCGGCCAGTTTTGGTTCGAGAAGACCGGGAAATGGCCGTTTGGCGAACGGCCGCACGGCGCACCCGGGATGGAGGAAGCTTATGCCGACGCGCTGGGTATCGCCAATCGGCGAGACGTTCTGATCTACCATCTCCGGTTGTTGTCCCAGGCATGGCCGAAGGGACATTGGGCCTGCCCGTGCGGCAGCGGCAAAATTATCCGGCACTGCCACCGCAAAGACTTGATGGGCCTTCACAGCAGAATCCCGCCGCACATCGCCAAAAAAATGTTGCGTCGGCTCATGGCAAACTGATGCCTCAGCCGACGTTCTGCTATCTCACTTCCAGGACCGATCATCCTTCGGCAGCCGGCCATGATCATCGACCACGCAGACCTTGTACGGAGCGTCCTTCCCCCACTTCCAAAAGACCAGGTTGCGGTCGTACGGCCCGGCGTGGTCAGCGAAACTTGGGATTATGACGCCAGCGGCGCCGCCGGCGATCAATCGGTCGGCGAGCTGCCAAGTGGGTGGGGTCTCTCCGCGATCGGCCATATCCTCCCATGGACAGGCAAGATCGCCGGGGTCGATGCCTAACGCATCTATCGCCGCGTTTGACGTCAGATCCACCACGCCGTCGCAATGCACTTCATAACCACACATGGTCATCGGCTGCGCCTTGAACGGAAAACCCTGCTGGGCTTCAAGCCAGGCAGTCTCCATGCGCAGAGCAGTATACAGAGCTGCTGTTCCAGGACGATTGAAACGCCCGCCATGGCGACTTGCGCCCAAACCGGATTCAGGATCGTAGGCCCATCGGGGATGGTGCGCGCGGTAGACGAAACCTGTGAACGTGATCGATGGCAGGCTCAAGCAAAGCCGCCCTCAGCAATCCTGCTTAGGTAGCGCTTGACGGCCTCGCCGCGGCCAGCATGTACCAGATCTTCCGCAGTCTGGTCCCCGAACGACGGCAGGGGCTGCGAGCGATACCAGGCAAAAGCGGCTAGCTCCGAACCTGCCCAAGGAATGACGCGATTGATGATCTCGAGGACATCGCGCAAGCGCCGCTGCGTCGCGACAGAAGCGACGCGGCTTTGCTTCGAAACCGAATCGCGCGAAAGCCCCAGTGCCGAAGCCAGCTCAGTCTTGGTGATCTTCAGACGGCCGGATACGATGTCCGGCGACACGGTTCCGGTCTGTCCGACCATATCCACTAGAAACGCCGAAGCCATCATTGCCTCACTAATTGCCTTCAATTAGGGGCAATATACGCGACATTGGCCAAAAATCAAGTCTGATGCCTACGGCAGAATGGCTCACCGCCTTCAATCGCTGCCGGTCCGACCAAAGTGGAAGCGAGCAAGGTTTTGCGGCGTCGCATAGCGGCGATACGCCTCTATCCAGTTGCCTGCGATCTCCTTTTGCGCGGTCCGAAGCGTTACCTCATGGCGGCAAACCAGACGCCACAGCACGAATTCCAGAGCGTCCTTGTCGGTGGCATTCATGGCCCCCGTCCACGGCTCCAACCAGAGATTGCGCTGGTCGGCGGGCGCCCCGCCGAGCGCAAGCGGAATGAGGTGATCGAGCTCATATCCGGCAAACCTCTCGCCCGAGTGTTCGGCACGCATCAGCTGCCGCTTGATCCGACCGGTGACGCTATACGGCGGCCTCACTGATCGCGCATATCCTGAAACACATATGGTCGTGTCGATGGTCTCGGGTGTCACCGCCGGATTCACAGCGCCAGGCACGCTCGGCATGTTCGGCGATCGATTTGCTGGGCTCGCAAGGACGCTGCTCGCGCCAAACACACCGCTGATAAGGCCACAAAGGGCCAGCGCGAGAAATCTCATTTGAGCCTTCCTTCGTTTGCGGCAGGACCGGCGCTATTGCTCACCACTATTATGGGAGCAATGCCTCGGCAAAGTCGTCGGAAAACTGCCGCCACCGCACGCCTGTCGACACGCTGGTCCCCAGCTTCGGCTCCCAGAGCCTGGGCAGTTCCCTCATCCCGCAACACCACACCGAGGCGCTGCGCCCACCAATCGTTGCTCTCCACCTCCGCGCGATGCTCGGCCGTGACGATCTGCCGGGCGTGAGCCAGTTCAGCGGCGGTGAACCGTCCGAACGCGAAACGCTTCAAGATGCTGGTCGAGAAGTCGCGGATCTGAGGGACCGCCATACCGGGCCCGCTGAACACGATGCCGAGATAGCCCCCGCCCTTGATGTCGGCAGGCGCAACGGCGCGAGCAACAGGCGGAGATGCCACCGTTGAAGCTGGGAATATGGATTGCGCCAGCCTCGCCTCTATCATTGCAGCCGCTACGCGCGCTGGCCGATCATCGCGGCGCCCACTGCGATAGTTCGGCAATGTCCAATAGAGGCCAAGCCGGACAGGACTTGCAGCGCTGGCATTCACGAAATCCATGGACCGCATTCCAGACATCGGCATCGCGATTGACGGGATGCTTCGGCTTTCGACCGGTCGCGCCCCACCGGCAGCCAAGGTTGCCGCCACTGCCCGGATGGCTGCATCGACCTCGATATCTCCGACAATGGCGATGTCTGGCGCCATTGCGAGCGACCGCTCGAGGAGCGCCGGCATTTCGGCACCAGTGGTAGCCTCGATTTCCCTTTGCTCCGGCAGTTCCTGGTACCGCGAGCCGTACAGGGTGCGCTGAACGGCGCGCGTGAACAGCGCGGCGGTATCGCCTTCGATCTGCATTCCCATCATCTGCCCAACGCTGGCGATCTTCGTAGCCATGTCGGATCGAAACCCCGGTTCACGGGCATACGCCGTCAGAAGTGCCAGTTCGGCTTCCAATTCGCCGGACGGAACTTCACCTTGCAGCCGGAAGGCGCTGGCCGCCGGCACGAGGGTCACATTGACTGGGTGCCCGGAGCGTTGCTGCCACGCATCAAGATCCGAGTACGACATTTGGTGAGTGCCGCCGACGGGAAACAGCGTCGTCGCCCAAACGGCATGAACCAAATTCTCCGGAACCCCTGACCGACCTGCACCGAATGAGGCGACGACAGATACTTGGCCCGGCGAAAATCGCGTTGGCTTGACGATCAACCGTGCGCCCGTGCTGAACATGACGATGGTCGCGCCAAGCCGCGGGTTGTTCTGGCTCGCCACCACCAGGGCTGGAGCGCCAAACCGGTCATGGGGAAAGCTGGCAGTAGACGCCAACTGGGCTGATGACTGAGCCGACGCAGGCGGTGTGGTGAGCAGCGGCGCCATGCCAAATGCGAGCGCGAGCGAAACGGCAAGGACAGCGGGAGGTCTTTTCATGCTGGGGCTCACAATCCGAGTTCAATGGTTTTTTCGGGGACATGGGTGAGTTGCGGACTCGGTGCCTGGCCATGCTTCTCCGGGTCGACCCGCAGTGATGCTGGATCGATGGCGAAGGGATCGGCGCTGGCGGAACTCTTGGTCGAGCCGTCGCGTTGCGCCGCAGCGTTGGCCGAGCGTTCGACCACCTTCTCACCGATCTGTTCCAGCGCACTGGTCTTGTCGCCTGGATTTGCCTCGATGGCGCGGAGCAGCTGGTCCCGGTCGTTGGTGAAGATCGTGATGTCGTCCCGCACGCGCGTCGCCATGACGTGGGTGAGACGCTGATTGGACAGCTGCCGCTCGCCTGAATGCATGACCCCGATGCCGTGGTCGCTGGTCATGCCCTGCGCCTGGTGCATGTTGATCGCGTAGGCGAGGCCCAAGCGGCTGAGCATGCGATCGCCGGGCGCAAGCAATATGTTCACACCTTCACTTGTGCGCACCTCCACACCCTCACGCGTGATCGCAAGGATCTGCGCCTCGGCCGAATTGTAGAGCCCGCGCGCCTTGTCGTTGGCCGTCCATCGGATGCGCTCGCCCTCGTGGATGCGAATGGTCTCCCGCGCCGAAAGCGTCAGAGCCTCGCGCTGGTCATTGGGATCGAGGCGATCAGGCCGGAAGCTGTGCTTGCGACCATTGTCGTCGCGCAAGACAACGCGACCAGTGGGTGTGACATCGACCACCCGATAATGCCCATGCTCAAGCCCGGCCGGACGAGAACCGCCGATCACATCGACAAGCTGGCCTGGTCGATAGGTTCGCGCATAGCGAAGCTCCTCGCGGGTGACGTGGACGGTCTCAATGCGCGAAAGCGCCTGGCCCTCGCCGCGCAGTACACCCTCGGATTTTAGTCCGTCCTGCACCATTTCATTGAGAATCGCCCGGGTCTCGCGGCCCGATGCATAGAGCGCTGTCCGACCGCGATCTTCGGCCGATAGTTCGAGCCATTTGCGCGCAGCCGCCTCGCGATAGTCGAGCCCCGCGCTTACAACGCGCTCGCCCAGAACGCGGAAAGCCCCGGGAAATTGACCGACCCGGGACAAAGCCGCCACCGCCTTCATGTGCTCGGTCCGCTGGCGGAGGCTGACATCCATCCGGGCCATGGTCGGGCGGTGAGACTGCACAAGGCTGAACGCCTTACCCGCATCGATGGGCTGCAGCTGGGCGCGGTCGCCGATCATCACCAGACGGTTGATCCCAAGGCGGTTTGCAATTCCGACGAGGTCGTTCATCTGTTTGTTGGCGACGAGCGATGCTTCATCGAGGACCAGGACTGTGTTCTTGAGGATCGCGCGGGAAGCCTCAAATTCCTCGCCCTTACCGGCATTGGCGCCGCGCAGATGCTCATGTACGAAAGACGAGAGTGTCTGGGCCGGGATGCCAGCCTCATCTCGCAGCATGGTGACCATCTTGTTGGCCTGGGCAAGCCCGAGCACCTGCCTGCCCTCTGGCTTCAGCGCATCGGCCATTGCAGAAATCAGGGTGGTCTTACCTGCCCCGGCGACGCCCTGGATGACAACGACACGATCCCCGCTCGATAGCGCCAGGATCCCGGCCTCCAACTGTTCCTGCCCCAACGGCCGCGCTGCACCTTCAGGTTGGAGCCGCTGGGCCGCAATGTCAGATGCCAGCAACTCACCGCCAAAGCCGCGGCCTGCATCAATCTCGGCCAACAAGAGCCGTTCTTCCGCGATATGCTCAGGGGTGGTGACATGGGTGATCGTGCCATCGCTGCGCGCGGATTTCCCAAAGATCAGCTGGCCCGTGTCGGCCAGTTGCCGAACCCGTTCTTCGACGAGGTCGATGGTGACGCCCGGAAGGCCGAGGTCGAGCGCGGTTCGCGAAACCTCGTGGATCGGAAAGGCGGCTTCACGTTGACCGAGGATGCGAATGGCGGATGCCACCGCCATTTCGGCACCTAGGCGCTCGTGCGACATACCAAGCCGGCCAATCCCGTTGGTCACCAAGGGATCGTTTGGACGGATCCAATCGCGCAACTGTCGAGCCAACTCGCCCGCCGATGACAGCAACTGCCGCGCCGCTTCAAAACCAGGACGGTGCGGAGAAGCACCGCCAACCCGTTCCTCTGCCGACGCCACAACAGCCTTGCCGTCGAACCCCAACCCCGCTGCCCGCTCCCGCCACTCCGCGCGCAAAGCTTCACGGTCTTCGAGATTGATCTTGTCGTCACGTGTCCGCTTGGTAATCTCGCGAAGCAAGGCCGGACGGTCTGCACCTCGCCCCAGTTCGGCGGCCTTGGCGAGGATATCCTCGCGGCGCTGGCTGAACTGCCGAATGACGGATGTGGCGACGCCCTCGATCTCGAACTGACCGTGCTTACCGGATAGTTCGGTGCGGTAGCCGAGCGCCTCAATGCGGGTGCGGAGTGCCGCATGATAGACGCTGCCGATGATCGAGTTGTTCTTCCACAATTGATCATTGTGAACCGCCTGCCACCGCTCACCGACCTTGGTGAGATTGGCGATGACGACGTGGAGATGCGCTTGGGGATCGAGCTTTCGGCTCGTGTCGTGCTGGAAGATGGCATAAGCTAGATTGCCGGTCCTGACGGGATCGCCCTTCGGATTGTCAGCATACGTGCGGCCTTCCGCGAAATGCTTCTCGACCCAGGCCATCGTCTCGCGCACGGACAGCATGTGGGCGGAGAGCAGACGTTCATCGCCCGCGACATAGGCAAGGATGCTGGCGGACTTGGGCATTGAGAAGGTCAGGTCGAGCCCGGCGCGGCGGCGCTCGGGATCACCGACCTGTTCGCCATCGGGCAGCTTGCCCTTGAGCAGATTTTCAAAGGTCGCCTTGTCAACTTCGCCCGCTAGGCCAAGTTCGGCGGCGCCCACTCCTCCCCAAGCGCTTACTTCGCTGGCATGCTCGCCGGCATAGTAATCGTCCTTGGCGAAATAGGTGGCCGCACCGCCTGCGGACCTGACCGGAGCAACGGACAACATTAGCTACATCCCCATATCCATCCCGTCGTCGAGACCGGCGGGAGGTTGAGGATCGTCGTGCGTCGGGGCGCCGTGGCGTCGCGCCCCGCGCTCGGTCGGATCGGCGAAAGCCTGCCCGGTGCGTTCTTCGATAGTGATCTGCTGCTCTCGCCGCGCCGTTCCATTGGCAGCGTCCGATGGTTTCAACCCTGTCTGCTGCTCGCCCTGGACTTTGGTGCGTTCCTGAGCATCCCTGATGGCGGACCGATGCTGCCGCAGGCTAGCCTTCCAAACATCGTCATTCGGCGCGATTGCTGGTGCGTCATCGTCGGCGCGGCGCGCAATCTCGCCCTCGGCACCCTTTGGCTGATCGAACTGGAGAATGCCCTGGACGGCCGGGTGTGAAGTGGCGTCGGCGTCGGGCGGCACGACCGCATTGGCGAGTGCGTCGGCAGCGGGGGGTTCTTTGCCCTCATGCATGGTCGTCGTGGGCAGCGAGCCGCCATCATCGCCTTCACCGTCCTGCTCCGGAGCGACATAGGACGCCATCTGCATGTCGGACTTGCGCTGGAAGGGAGCGGCAACCGGCGGGTATTCGGTCCAGTTGAGCTTGATCCGTGCTGCCGGGAATCCTTCGGGAAACTTCACATAGCCGTGGAGTGACGGCAGGTTCATTATGTCATCGGGGATGACAAGCGGCTTGACCTCGGTGCGAGGCGTGATGGTCGCGGCATCGCGCGAACGGCTCGCGCCAATCGAATAAGCCTCGTCGGTCTCGCGCACTTCCCGAAAGCCGATAAAGTTCGAGCAGACCTCAGCGGTATTCTTGTCGGCGGTCGCGAGAATCAGCTTGGTCCGTGCCAGCGACGCGAGATTGATCGCGCCTTCCTCGCCATAGGTCTCGGCCAGCTTGTCGAAGCTGTGCATGCCAAGCACGAAGGCACCGCCAAAGCCACGGGCCGTCTGAAGGCCGTGTTCGATGGCAGGCAAACGATGCAGCGCATGCACCTCGTCGAACAGGTACCACATGCGCAAGTTGCGGGTGCGCGGCAGCCCCATCAGCGCGTTGACCGCCAGGTCCATCCAGAGGGTTAGCAGTGCACGGTTGAGCGTGAGATCGGTGTGGGTCGAGGTGATGAACAGGATCGAACCCGGGACCGGGGTTTCTTGAACCCAGCGGCGGATCGAAAATGGCGGCGGCCCACCGGGCACAGGATCGGGAAGGAATCGGATTGCCTGGGCATTGGTGTTGAAGACGGCACGGATCGATTCCGCCATTCGCGCAGCCTCTACGGCTGTCAGTGGGCTGGCGATAGTGTTGGCGAGCTTGCGGTGGACGGCCTTGAGGTCGGCCTCCATTAGATGGTGCGAGATCGCCCCGTTCGAGGTCTCGCCGATGCTGGCAAGCTTGATGCACATTTCCACGAACAGCGTGCGCGCGGCCATTGCCCAGAATGGCTCGGCGTTGCCGCCATCGCTTGGAATGAGCGCGGCGGCGGCCGAGATGTAGTCGGCGTAGTTCTGGCAATCGTTGAAGATCGTCCAGGGCGGGCAGCGTTCATCCATCGGATTGAGGATGTGATCGGTGGCGGGACGATAGAAGGCTTCGACAAAGGCGCCGGTCAGATCGAACACGACGCAGCGCTGCCCCCGCTCGCGCGCCTCGACGACAAGGTTCCGCAACTGCGTGGTCTTGCCAGCACCGGTCGTGCCGATCAGCATCGCGTGGGTCTGTTCGAGACGCCAGGGATAGGACACCCCGGCAATCGTATAAGGGACGTGGAGCCCGAGCGCCGTTCGAGCCGGGATAGGAAGTTTGGCGACTGCCAGTGGATCAAGGTCAGGATGGGCCTCGGCCAATTCTTGCCCAAACTCGTTGTCGTTGTGCGCGCCGATCTCGCCGATCAACACGTCGCTGGTGACGAGCATCGCACCGCGCTCGTGACGCTCCTTGAGGATGTCCGTGCCGATCTGCTGCGACAGCTTGACGAACCAGGTCGCCAGCGGACTGGTGAGGAAGGCGGCGGCGGCCATGGCGACGAGGATACAGCGAACGAACTTGGTCCAGGCCCAGGCCACGTCCGGATAGTCCAGCACATCGCCGATCGCCATCGGCAGCACGGTGTTGTCCGGGAGTGTGAGATTGACGACATGGGTCGCATCGAGATCGACCAGACTCCAGAAGTCCGCGAACAGCCGCATTTCGATCAGCTGCACTTCGTGCTCGTGCATGAGGAAGGCAAGCAGGAGGATCAGGAACAGGCTGAAGCTGATGAGGGCGGCAAGGATCGGCCAGCGCAGCCCCTCCATCATCATCATGTAGCGCAGGCGAATGAGCTGCGATCCGCGGGTGAAGGCCCCGACGTTGCGCACGACCTCGCCCCGCGCGGACTGGTGCTCGACAGCGACTGGTCGGCGGTCGAAGCGGATGTCATCCTTCCGAGGCATGGAACTTCTTCAGGTGCTCGACGGCAAGATCGAGGG
>NZ_KQ954245.1:597551-994172 GCF_001519075.1 Novosphingobium fuchskuhlense | reverse complement strand
TATTTCGAGGCGTAGTAGGCGGCCGGATCGACCAGAGTGATCCCGCTGGCAGCGAGCTTGGTCTTGAAATCCTCGAACACCGCATCGGTGATCCTCATGTACTCCTCCCGGCTGACGCCGCTGAGCTGGCCGATGGCCTTGCCTTTGGCATTGGCGGAGAGGAAGCCGCCACCCGAGAAATCGACCTTCTTGGTCAGGAAGACGACCGAGAACTGGCCGATCACGACCTGATTAAGGCCTTTGAACGCATCCTGCCGTTCGAACCAGACCGGGCCATTGCCGTGGCCGTTGATCGATTTGTTGATCATGCCGCCGATCAGGCCGGCACTGGCCGGAACAGACCCGATGCAAAGCAGCGCGGCGGCTGCAGCGGAACCGGCAAAGGCGAGACGAGACTTCAGCATGGCAACCCCTCCATCGAACAACACGGCAACGGTACCGCCGCTGCGGGCAGGGGCGCACGTTACAAGTCCTGAAAGGTTCGCCTGCGGTGCGGTTTCAGTAGGTCACGAGATAGAAACGACCGGGCCGGGCGCGGGCATTGCTGACGGTGATATCGTGCGGGAGCGAATAGAGCGGCACCCATGTGCAGGCGACACGGCCGCTGTCCGCCGTGCGGCGGCAGAGCGGAGTTGACTGGTCTTCCGAGACGCTGAGCGTAAAGCCGCCTCCGGATAGCGCGAGAACCTCGACGCGCGCCGACTGCCCGCCCGTGAAGACCTGCCGGGTATGGAAATCGCTGCCCGCGTTCAGCGTGATCGCGCGGTAGCCGGGACCGAGCATGCGGCCGCGTTCGGCAGGGATCACCGCCGGCGGCGCACCCCAAAGCACCGCCTGGTGCGCCCACGCGCGGGCAAGGTCGGGCTCGCCCTCGATCGGCTTTGCACCGCTGGTAGCGAGTGCGATGGCGGCCTGCATCAGGCCGACTGCATCATGCGCGGCCAGCGCGGTCTCGCCTGCCACGAACAGCGGTGTGAGCGAACCTGCATCCTCAGGGCTTTCAGGCGGGCGTACCGCTGCAAGCAGCGCCAGCGGCGCAAGGGCCAGCAGACAGCGTTCAGGCAATGACAAAGCGCGCACCCTTTCGGTCTCCCGTAACAAGCGTGGGTTCGCATCGGACTTGGAGGCCATGGCGCTCGGCAATCGCGCGGACAAGCGCAAGTCCAAGGCCGTGCCCGGCTCGACTGCCGCCTTCGTCCGCATGCGCGCGGCTGAACCGGTCGAACAGCGTTGCGGCGATGGCAGGATCGACGCCCGCACCCTCGTCTTCGACGACGATACGCGGGCCGGGTTCCACGATCAGCCGGATCACGCCGCCCGCCGTGCCATACTTGAAGGCGTTGTCGAGCAGGTTGCCGATGAGGCTTGCAAGCTGCACCGCATCGCCGCGCATCATGATCGGCGATGCGATATGCGCCTCGAGCCGGAGGCCGATCGCCTCGGCGCTGGGCTCGTAGAGCTGGACGAGCCGGCCCGCCAGCTCGCCCAGGTCGGTTTCCGCAAGGCTGTTCATCTCGCCGCGCTGGGCTTCGGAGGATGCGATATCGAGCAGCGCATCCAGCATGCGACGCAGGCTGGCAATCTGCCCTTGCGCGCTTTCCAGTTGCTGGTCCGCCTCCGGATCGAGGCCAGCCTCGCGTGCCTTGGCGATGCGCGCCCCGATGAGCATGAGCGGCGAGCGGGTTTCATGCGCGATGGTGTCGCTCAATTCCTTGCGCGCGGCGAGCAGGTGATCGACCCGGTCGAGCACCTGGTTGAGGTTTTCCGACAGCGTGTCGATCTCGTCACCCGCAGCCGAAACCTGCGCGCGCGCCTGAGGGCCTTCCACCCCGACGCGTGCGAAGACCGCATTGATCGCGCCCAGCCTGCGGTTGAGCGCCCGCGCGGCAAAGCGCCCTATGGCAAAGGCGATCGCTGCCATGGCCAGCAGTGCGGCTGCAAACAAGGTGCCGATCCCTGCGAGCGAGCGATCGGTGGCGGTGGTCGAACGGCCAACGAGGAGCCGCAGCCCGCGCCCGAGCAGCGTGACGCGGTATTGCACCCGCGTGCCATCGCCCATCCGCAGGGTCCCGGCGGCCGACACTTCGGGGCGGGCATCGGGCCATATCGGGAGATTGCCCGCGAGCACGTGGCCTTGCCGGTCTTCCACGCGGTACCAGGGCTGTTCGCCGCCGCGCGGGGTGAAGGCGAGGCGGTCTTCCACGCTGCGCCGAAGCGCGGGCAGGCCTTCCATCGCATAGCCTTCGACGAGCCCGGCGAGATCGGTGTCGATCGCGGTCTGGGTGAGCGCACGCGTGGCGCTGTCCACCGCAAGGAAGATGCCGAGGAAGATCACCGCGCTGGCCAGGGCGATCACCCCGGCAACCTTTGCGGCCACGCCCGCAACGATGGAGCGCCGGTGCGTCACGCGTGGCCGACAAGCCGGAAGCCGGCCCCGCGCACGGTCTCGATCGCGGAAGTTGCGAAACCTTCGTCGAGCCGCTGGCGGAGGCGGCTCATCGCAACGTCGATCACATTGGTTTGCGGATCGAAGCTCAGGCCCCAGACTTCGCGCAGCAGCATTTCGCGCGTCACCATGTCGCCGGCGTGATCCATCATGAACTTGAGGATATCGAACTCCTTGGGGCTGAGCGGCACGTGGCGGCCCTGTCTATGCGCGGTGCGCGCCTTCACGTGGAGCTCGATCTCGCCGTAGAGCATGAGCACGCCGGTTACCGGGTTGGTCGTTCGGCGCAGCAGGGCGCGCACGCGTGCAACCAGTTCGCTCGGCTCGAAGGGCTTGCCGATATAGTCGTCCGCCCCGGCATCGAGGCCTTCCACCCGGTTCTCGCTGCGGGCGAGCGCGGAGAGCAGCAGGATCGGTGCGGCGATCCCTTCGGCACGCAGGCGCCGCACGATGGAAAGGCCTTCGATTTCAGGCAGCATCCGGTCGAGCACGATCGCATCGAAGGTGCCGGCGATGGCTGCGGCAAGACCAGCGGCGGCGGAGGCATGCCACTCGGTGTCAAAACCGCCCCCGACGAGCGCCTCGATCACGAGCTCGGCGGCTTCGGCCTCATCTTCGACCAGCAGGACGCGGGGAACGGCGGCGGTCATTGCACCACCAGCGAAAAGGGCGCCCAGATCGCCGGATCGGCTCCTCCGGGCACCTTGCGGTCGGCAATCAGCCGGAGTTCGGACCGGCGCAGGGCTTCGGCCTTGCTCAACCCCCGCACAGCCCCGCGCACCGCTTCCACGGTCAAACGCGCGGCGACATCGTCGCGCACCGGCCAGAGCGAGACGAGCAGGCTGCGCGCGCCCGCCTGCATGAACCCGCGCGCAAGGCCGGAATAGCCGCCTGCGCCGTTTTCCGTGCCCGCGCCGGTGTTGCAGGCGGAGAGGATGACCCACTGCGCGTCGAGCTTGAGTCCGGCGATCTCGGATGCGGTAAGGAGGCCGTCATCGTCGCTGCTGCGCGGCTCGGCGGTGGGCGGGGTCAGCACGAGCGCAGGTTCGTCAAGCCCGCGCAGTTCGCCGCTGATGAGGCCATGTGTGGCAAAGGCAAGCAGCCCGAAGCGCGCGAGGGGCTGGGCGCGCACCGCTGCTTCGGAAGCGGCCGGGCCAGTGAGCAGGACGCTGCCGTTCGTGGGGAGCGCGCGTGCCATGGCCGTCAGTTCGTCCCCGGCGCGCGGCAAGCTCGGCAGTGCGCGCAACGTGGCCGCATCCGCGACGCTGCCGCGCAGGAGGCCCGCGCTGCTACCCGCGCCGCGCAGCACTTCGTTGGACGGGCCGAGCACGGGAGCGCCGACCCCGAGGAAGGCGACCGCCGCACCGGCGGTGGGTGGCGATGCCTTTGCCACGGTGGGCCGCACGGCAAAGGCAAAGCGGCGCAGGGCATAGGAAAGGGTGGCGAGATCGGGGGTGCCCGTGCGCGGCTGCGGCGCGGTCAGCAGCAGGAGGCCAGGCGGCAAGGTCATCAGCGGGCCTGAGCCGACGATGTCGATCTCGCGGCTGCGGGCGAGCGCTGCAAGCGCCGGCTTGGTGAAGATCGCACCGCCAAGCTGCCACGCGGCGCCTGCATCGAACGGCGTGGTGGCGCCCGCGCCGCCATCGAGATGCGCGCGCAGGCGCTGTACCGCGCGGTTGGCATCGCGCTGTGCAAGCTGGGCGCTGCTGACGGTGAGCCCGGCGGGGGTTAGCACAAGGCTCGTCAGCCGGTCATCGCTCTGCACCGGCAGCAAGAGCGCCTGATCGGCGCGCAGCCCGGCCTGCGCAGCCGCAGGATCCAGCGGCGCGGGCAGGGTCAGCGCGTCGTAATCCGGAAAGGCGCGGCGCAGCGCGGCAAGGCGGGTATCGAGATCAGCCTGGGCGGTCTTGAGATCGGCGTCGATCCGGGCGGTCTGTTCGGCCGACTTGCCCTGCGCGAAGCTGCGTTCGCGGCCGAGGTGGTCGATGCGTTCCTGCAAGTCCTGAACCGCGCGCACGTCGGCCCCGGTGGCAGGATCACGGCTGGCGGCGCGAGCGGCGAGCGCCAGGCTGGAGGCGCTGATCTCGGTGAAGGACGCAAGCTGCGCCGTGCGGAACGCCTCGGCCGGGTGGCCGGACGCGGCGGCCACGTCGGCCAGTCGCGACAGGGCGCTGCGATAGAACGGGGCGATCGCAAGGCGCGCGCGGCGGCTGGTGCGAGGATCGGCAAGCGCTGCGCTCATTCGCACCAGCAGCGGCTGCGCCCGTTCCCATGCCTCGGTATTGCGGCCCAACCGGGCGAGGATCAAGGCGTGCAAGGCCTCGGCATCGATCCGTTCGGGTGCATCGAGAGGCAGAATGCCCGCGAGCAGTCCCAGCGCCTCTCCACTGGCGGCAAGGGCTGCGGCGGGATCGCCCTGCAGCAGGCGTGTGCGGGCGAGCAGTTCGTGCGCCTGCCACACATCGTTTGCGGTATCGCCGCGTTCGACATAGGCGGCTTTGGCGCTGTCCACTGCGGCAACAGCCCCGGAATCGTCGCCCCGCGCCAGCAGGATCCGCCCGAGCCGGACCCACCCGGTGCCAAGCGCTCCCCGTTCGGATGTCCGGTTGTCCTTGACCGCCTCGAGCGAGCGCCGCGCCAGCGCCTCGGCCTCTTCCAGCCGGCCCTGCCGCACCGCGATATCGGCCAGCTTGCCGACCGCGACGCCGGCCAGCATGACATTGATGCCGGGATGTGCATCAAGCACCGTAAGCGCGCGGCGGTAGCTGGCCTCCGCCTCCGCAAGACGTCCGGAATCGGCATAGGTCGTCGCCGTGTTCATGTGGAAATAGGCAAAGCCGACATGGTTCGGTGGGAGCCATTCCGCAGCGCGCTGCAGGCCGAGTTCGGCATAGCGCAGCGCCTCGTCGTAGTCGCCAAGCCTCGCGAGAGAGCTCACCAGCGTGTTCATGCTGCCGAGGTAGGCCACCCGCGTGTTGCCTCCCGGCGAGCGCCCGTCGACGGCCTTGCGCAGGTGGCGCATCGCCTCGACCACCCGGCCGAGGCGGAGGTAGGAATAGCCGATATTGCCCTCGATCGCGGCAAGCTCGTCGAGATCGGGCTCGGCCTGCCTGCCGACGAGATCGAGCGCCGCCTGCAGCACCGTCAGCCCCTTCGAGGGATCGCCGTGGAGGCTTTCCATTGTTCCGAGGTTTTCAAGGAAGCTGACCATCATGGGATCCTGATCGAGCCGCTGCGCGCGGGTGCGCGCCACGACATCGTTCATCATGGCCGTGGCCCCCGGAAAATCGCCGGTATGCGCTGTGGCAACGGCGCGCAGCTTGTCGAGAACCAGCAGGTCGCGTGCGTCGATCTTCATGCCTTTGGCAACTTCGGCGCGCATCGCCTCCATCGCCGCGAGCTCCTCCTTCGGATTGGCGAAGGGCATGTCTCCGTTGTCGGCACGGGCGATCCGGTCGTGGAGCGAGACGCCAGCCGGCGCGCCTTGGGCAAGGACTGGCACGGCCGTGCCCAGCAGCAGCGCGAGGATGGCCGAACGCCCGATGTGCTGTCTCGACCGCCCCATGTTGCCACTCCTTCGAACGTGCTGCTCCCGAGAAATCCGATGCCGGTGTCTCTCGGCGCTCCCGCCCCCGCGGAATACTTACAAATGCAGAGAGGAAACCGCACCGCAAGTCCCTTTCAGGGTTTGTAAGGTGGCCGGAGGCGCGGGGCCCGCTAGCCTTTGCCCAACAGCCGACGTCTGGCTGCTTGGGGCCAGGTGCCCCGGGGCGCCGCGGATCGAGGCCGGCAATCAGGATCCCCGGATCCAGACTTTCCCGGAAGGGAACCATGGCGCACCGGCGGCCTATGCGACCCGGAATGCCAGTGCCTGTGGCAACCCCTCCTTCCGGGGGGCGGGTGCGGATATCGTCCCCGCCCACTTTCAAGACCTCGCCGGTCAGGTACGCGGAGCCGGTGCGAACCCTATTTTGCGGTCTGACGGGCTTCGGGCGGGCAGCTTCCCGGCGGCCCTTTCAAATCGCCGCCTGTGCGGGCGATATCGATCGAATCGACCGTGACCTGGGTGTCGCTCGGGACAGGTGCCTTGAGCGTCATTGTGACGCGCACGGGAATGGCCGCCTTGTCGGCCGCAAGCGCCAGACATGCCGTGAAAGGCTCATCGCTCCCTTTCGGCGTGATGTCGATCGGTCCGCCGGGGGCTTCCACCTTCAGGCTCCAGCTCCCGGCGGGCGCATGGTGAAACCCGCGGACAAAAAGCTGTATCGCTTCTTGCGCTTTGGCCGATCCCGAGCCGTTCGGGCCAATCACTCCGAGCGTGAAACCGCGCTGCGCCACTCTGTCTTTGTTGATCGTGCCTTTTTCGACAACTGCCCCGGTTTTGATTTCGAACTGGTCATACAGCAGACTGAGGGTGCTGCCGTCTGGTGATGAAGTGAAAGTTATGCCATCACCGGCCAGCAAACCTGAAAATGCAGGTTTGTGCGCCGGTTTTTGCGGTGAACAGCCCGAAACAAATGCAGTCGCTGCCAAGCAGCTTGCAAGCAGTGCTTTACGTGACATCGCTGTTCTCCCCTTTGTACCCATTCATCATCGCAAGATGATTTTGTGGTGAGAGTGGCCAAAAATATCTTGGCGAGGAAAGAAGATTTCATTCGATATTCGAAGAGATTTTTGTATATCGCAAGATTCGCTTTAAAACCAGCTATATAGTTCGCACTAAATCTGTTTGGAATGAATTAAAGCGACTGCATTGTCTTTTTCCCGTCTGGAAACTGTGCTGCATTCACAGGCCGTGGGCACACAATATGTGGGGGCGGTAGATGCGGGCTTTGCTTGGCGTTCGATGCATCCTGGGGGCAGCGTGTTGCTTGTCGCTTGCCGGTTGCGGTGTGCCTGTCTCGATGCATGTGGCGCGGGGGCTTGGTCCGGGGCAGGTCGATGATCAGGTGCGGTTTCAGACGACCTACTACTTCCGCACCTTCGACTACTGCTGGGATGCCCACACCCGGGTAAAGCTGGGCGAAGACAACAACGAGATCGACTACCGCCAGATCGTGCCGCAGACGGATACGCTCTACCGCTACCGGATGACGGGCAAGGCGAGCGCGATGTTCAACAAGATCCGCTTCGAGTCCGGCACGATGAAGGCGAGCGAGATCGACCCGTTCGGCAAATCGGTGAAGATCGAGGATGAGGACAAGGGCGCGGACAAGGATGCCGCCGGGGGGAACGTCGCCGGGCAGATCGCGCCCGCCACGGCCGACCAGTTGAACAGGATCCGCGGCCTGACCGACTACTACAATGCCCTTGCAGACCCGGCAAAGGCCAAACTCGGACCCGGCTTCCTTATCGATCTCCAAGGTGCAATCACGGCGTTTCTCGCCAATCCCACCGTCAGCAATCCCGATCTTGTGGCCCTGAAGGCCGAGGTGTCGAAGCTCTCGGGCGAACTGGCACAGACAAAGGCCGATCTGTTGGCGCGGATCGACGATGCGGAAAAGGCCATTCTCGCCAAAGTTGGCGCCGCACCCGGAGCAGCTGCGGCAACGCCGCAAGACGGCGCATCCAGCCAATTCTGCCAGGTGGGTGAGAAGCTGGCGAGGGGCTTCCAGATCATGGGGCCCGAAGGCATCCGCACGTTCAAGCAGGACGAGCGGCTGGTCATGGCAATGACGACGTCGAGCGCACCGCTGATCGCCACGATGCAGGAATACAGCAGCCGGGTGCTTTCTTCCAAGGGTGCCAACATGGCCGATGCGAACGCGATCACAACCGAAATGCTGCACACCATGTCAGCTCTTAGGGTTCTTGCCGATGCGCGGCGGGCGGAGGCCGAGCCGGCGGCGATCTACGACCAGGTCATCGCGGCGTTCGATCCTCCGGCACCTGCCGCTGCCAAAATTCCGTCGCTGCCGAGGTTGCCATGAACAGGGGTATCGCCACCGCCGCCGCCCGCTGGGGCAATGCCTCCGCCGCGCTTGCCCTCGCGGTGCTGCCGATCTGCGCGGAAAGCGCCCATGCGGCAGGTATGATGCGGGTGGAGGTCGAGGTTTACAAGGGACCGGTCGGCCAGTCGCTCGAAATCCAGATCGGGCAGGAAGCCGCCTTGCTGGCGGGAGCGGTCACGACGCTGGCAGGGCTGGAGCGTTCGGCAAACAGTTTGTGGAATGAATCAGAGCTGGGGTGCCGTCCTCCTTCGCCGGACTCCAGAAAAAGAGCCAGCTGCGCCTACTTGCAAGGTGCCATCGAAGCTGCCGCCGATGCCCGGGCCCAGATCTGCCGGATCAACGAATTTCCCCTCTACAAAGTGCTGGGCATCAGAAAGGATTACTCGGCGACTCAGGCCGCACTTGTCGGTCTCTACAGTGCCTACAGGGGTGTCGTGGGGCAGGGCGCAGCGGTCACTTCCGATACTGTCACTGCGGCACTTGCCGGACAACGCGATCCAGCCAGCGCCCAGAGCAAGGCCGCGATCATCAGCGCTTTCGAGAAGCTCAGTTCGGATGGCGTGCCTGTTGTCATGCAGGCCTGCGCCAATGCAACCGCCATCCGCACATTGCCAAAGGTCGACGAAGCGCCGCTTGCTGCCGAAGCCGTGCCGCAAGCCTATTTCCAGGCTGGGATAACGCCGAACCTGACACCAGCGGAGATCGTCAGCAATCTCACGCGCGAAGTCGCCACAATCGCCGCGCTGATGCAGGTGAAGGCCTATTCGATCACCAACAGCCTCGTCGGCTTCGTGCCCGGCGACCGGCGCGTGCGCAATCATGCGCTGGCGATTGCCTATACGCTGGCGGAATTTTCCAACCAGATCGCGGCGCGCAATCATGTCCTTTCGAAGTTCTGTGCGGTCAATTCCAACCCTAACTGTGAATCATCGCCACAAATGGCCCGCAAGTTCCCGACCGGCGATTTCCTGCGCGATTCCGGCACGACCGAATTCATCGACGTGTTCGACTGGTTCAACGCCAGCCTGCCGGGCAATCATGGCGCGCTGCGGCAGGTTGATCGCACACGGGCGATCAACCTGCTGACGGACGATTTCTACTGGGAGAAGGTCAATCAGGTCTACGCCAGCGGCACGGGCGAGGTGGCCATGGCCTTCATCAAGGATGATATCGGCAACTGGGATCTCAAATCGTTCTCCAATGATCCGACCAAGCTGCTTGCCGCTTACAGCCAAGCCGCGCGTGCGCTTATCGGCACGGCGGTCAAGGTGGCCACTACGGCCGGCACTGGCGGTGCCGGGGGTGTTGGAGTGGGTGTTGGCCAGCGGTTGCTGGGCCTCGCCAGCAGTGTCGTTTCGGGCGACGGGATCGGCGCGCCTTCGCTGGGCGGGCTCGATCTGGCGGCGCTGCGCGCCCGCACGCGCCAGCGGCTCGATACCGCCAAGCAGATGTTCATCGACCGCAAGGCCGCCCTCGAAGCGAAGCTGAAAGATCAGACGACCGAGGTCGGCAAGGCGGAGACTGCGCTCGCTGAGGCTGTCACCGCGCGCAACAAGGCCCAAGACGAGATTGCCCACGCGCGGGACATGCGTGCGCAGTGCGGGGCCGCCGACCAGCCGTGCGCCGATGCGGACCGCGCCTTGCAGGATGCCTATACCGGCAAGGACAGCGCCGACATCGCCCATGCCGCCGCCACTTCGGCGCTGGCCGAGGCCAAGGCCAAACAGGCTAAGCTGGTCGCCGCGCAGGACGTGTTGGGTGAGACCGCTGCGGACAGCTTCGAGCGCATCCTCGATGACTACAACCAGGACCTTCTGGTCCTGCAGCAAGTCGCCTCCAAGGGGGCGGGCGGGGAGACCGCCAAGCCATGAGCCGGCCATTGCAGCAATGGGTCTTCGTGGCGCGCTGCAAGGACCGGCTGGAGGCGCTGCGCAATTGGTCGAGACCGTTCCGGCATCTTACGTTTCAGACGCTGCTCTGCATTGGCGTCGGCACGGCGATGCTGTGTCTGTCGCCTGCGCGCGATGTCATGCGCAGCTTTGCGGAAACGGACAAACCGCCCTGGGAGTTCGATTGGGGATCGGCCACGCAAGTGCGCCTTTTAGCCAACTGGACCTGGTTGTGGCTGGCCTGCTGCTTTTCGGGCCTGACGATGTGGTACTGGCCCGCCATTCTCTACAAGTTCACGCCGGGGCTGAGTAACGACGAGGCGAAAGAGCAGCCTTGCTGGTTCCGGTGGGTCAGGAGGGGCTTCGGAATTTTTCCGTTTGGGCTGGCGCTGCTGGCGATCGCCCGCGTTGTCAGTGCCGATTCCAAATCGCTGTGGCGGCCCGGCACGCTGTCTCTCGTGGCAGGAATTGTCCTGCTGATGGTGTTCTTCATCCAGCGCAAGGTCTGGTTCAAAACGCGATATGCCAAAGATGAGGCGGGTTCGGGCATCTTCGACCTGCTCTACACCCGGATGTCGGGTGACAATGCGCGGACGCTGACCCCCTACGAGGGTACCTTTGCTTCCGTGACGCTGGCGATCAGCTTGTTGATACTCGGGTTTTTTTCCTGTGGGTACCTGCTGGGAGCATCTGTTCATGTGGTGGGTTGGATCGGCGCCCCGGCGATCCTGTTCTTCGCCATCGGCTTGATCGTACCGGGCCTGTCGCTGCTGATCTGGCTCTTGCGACCGGCGAAAGTGCCGTTGTTCACGCTCGTCTTCGGCTTTCTGCTGTTTTCGAGCCTATTCAACGATGTTCATACGATCACGGTTTCGGGGACCTACCGGCCGGATCGGCCGACCCTCGACGAGGCACTGGAGAAGTGGAAATCGGCGCACGCGCCGGGTGATCCGATCTTCATCGTCGCCGCCCCCGGGGGGGCATCGCGCGCGGCCTACTGGACCGGCACCGTACTCGCCGCGCTCGACCAAAAGACGCACGGCGAGTTCACGAAAAACGTCTTTGCCATCAGCAGCGTTTCGGGCGGATCGCTCGGCGCCTATGATTATGCCGCATGGCTCAGTGCGGTGCCGGCATCCTGCCGCAGCAATCCGGAGGCAACGCGCTTCGTCCAACGGGTGCTCGGTGCCGATTATCTTTCGCCGGTCCTGGCAGGCATGTTCAATCCCAATCTGGCCCAGATGTTCAGCCCCTTTCCCTTTCTGCCCAGCCGCGGCTGGTTTCTGGAGGAAGGCTTCCGTCAGGGCTGGCAGCATGAACCGGAGCGGGCCGACGAGCCATTCACGCACGCCTGCCGGCCCCGCATCGATCCGCTGAGGCTGGATTACACCGCGCCCTGGACCAACCCGCGCAAGGATGCCGGCTGGGTGCCGCTGGTTTTCGCCAACAGCACCCATGTCAAAACCGGTCGCCGCGTGATCTTCTCCCCGGTCAGGGCCTCGCACGTCGCTGGCCAGGATCAGTTTTACCAGACGTTCCTTAACGCCTACGATTTCACCAGCGACTTTGCCCATGGACACGGCATCGATGGCGCAAGCGCGATCCACAACAGTGCCCGGTTCCCTGTCGTCAGCCCGCCCGGGCGCACGCCAGACGACGTTGAAAGGGATCGGCAGGGCCGTGTTATAAAGAATCCGCAGGGCCATCTGGTGGACGGGGGCTATTTCGACTCATCCGGCCTCGTGACAGCCTACGATCTGGCGCGCTTTGTCGCGGGCCGGCTCAATCCGGATCCCGACCTCAAGGTGCTGCATCCTGTCTACATCATCGATATCGACAACGTAGATCGGGCTGATCCCGCAGATATCGAGCGCTTTTACGCGCCGACCAACAGCCAGTCGCAACCGTCCGCCGAAGGGGCGGAAACGCCACACGCCAACAAGCCGGTCAGTTCCAGATGGGGGCCGCTTCTCTTTGAGATTTCGCTGATCCAGCAGGGTTTCATCAACACCTGGTCCGCGCGCCAGCACTATGACGCCAAGCGCATTTCCGAGGCGACCAACGGATCCGGCAAAACGATGGGACCGGAAGCGATCGGCTATCTCCGCCTCGGGCTGCCACTGCCTGCTCAGGATCCCGACAAGACCGGTGCGGTAGCGCTGAACTGGGTGCTTTCATCCACGATGCGTGATCGGATGGACAGGTTCGGCCGCGCCCTCGCAGCGATGAAGTCCTCGGGTGATGATCCTGAAGTGGACAGAATCCTCAACTGCATCGGAAAGGCCTGCCCGGCCCGCGCGATCCTCGGGGCGGTTACCGCATCCGCCAACGCATCTCCGCCGACCAAGGCGCCCTGATTCATGGCCTGCGGGGCTGACTGAACAGCTTTGGCCCTATGGCACTGACGCCCCCCGCACAGGTCGCAATCCCAGCCAGCGTGCGGCAACGGGCAGACGCCGCAACAGGGCAAACTCGATCAGCAGCATCACGGCCATCGAGATCGCCAGCAGGGGCAGCAGCGCGGCAAGGGCGAGGCTGATGGCGACTACGCCGCCGATACGCGGGGGCATGGCGGGCAGGGGCGGGGCGCCAAGCCGGTCAGCCGGTTTGCGCCGCCGCCACAGGATGAACCCGGTCACGGCCAGCGTGACCAGCATCACCGCCGTCGCCACACCGATGAGCTGGTTCGCAAGGCCGAACAGCTGGCCTTCGTGCCAGGCAACGCCATAGCCGACGATCCGGTCGATCACGTGCTTGTCGGCAAAGACCTCGCGCGATGTTTCGCGGCCGGTCATCGGATCGAAGGTCAGCGCCGCGCGCAAGGGGCGGTTCTGGGTATCGGAGCGCACCGACCAGCCGGCCTGCGGCTTGCCGCCGAACGGCCGGACGCCACCCGGCGGGGTCACGATGACCGGGAAGGGGAGGTGCAGGCCCTTCGCCTCGGCCACGATTTCGCTGAGCGAGACGCCGGACATGGCGGGGCCAGCCATCATGGTGCCATCGGGCATACGGTGCATCGCGGCGGGCATTGAGCCTGCCATGGCCGCCATGGCCGCGTGATCGTGCCCGGCGTGTTCATCAGCGCCCGCAGGGGCGCCGCCGATGGTCCAATCCTGCTGACCCTTGACCCACCCCATCTCCGTCCGCACTGCCTTGAATGCGCTGCCCCAGACGTCGGCCCACGGCAGTCCGGTGACCAGCAGCACCAATGCGAGCCCCGAGACCCAGAAGCCGGTGACGGCGTGAAGATCGCGCCAAAGCATCTTGGCTCCCCTGCCGAACCGCGGCCAGACCACGCCGGCAAGGCCGCGCCCGGTGGGCCACCAGAGGTAGAGCCCGCTGAGGATCATCACGATGGCCCAGCTGGCGGCTAGCTCGACAATCCAGCTTCCCCGCTTGCCGATCAGCAGCTGCCCGTGGATGTCGTGCACCACCTGCATGATCCGCCACTCGGGATCGAGCGCGCCGACGACCCGGCCTTCGGGCGAGACGAACACGTCGCGCATGGCGCGGTCCGGAAGCGCGAGGTGGATCAGCGCTGCGTCGGTTTCGGCTTCCGGCAGGCGGTAGGACTCGAGCCGGCTGCCCGGGAAAGCGGCGAGCGCCGCCTTGACCTGCGCGTCGGCGGAGACCGTCCGCTCTGCCGGGAGGCCGCGCCAGGCGCGCTCCTCCCATGCATCGACCTGCGGTTTGAACAGGTAGGCCGCGCCGGTGAGCGCCAGGATCACCACCATCGGCATGACGAACAGCCCGGCATAGAAATGCCAGCGCCAGATGGTGCGATAGAGCGATGTGCGGTCCATGATCAGAGCCTCCAGCCCGCTTCGATGAGGAACGTGCGCTGGGGATAGGGATGAAACACCCAGGCGCGATCATTGGTAAGATTGTCGATCCCAGCAGAAAGCCGCAGCGTCTCGGCGACCTGCCAGTTGAGCCGCAGGTCCAGCGCAAACAGTTCGGAGGTGAAGCCGAAGGTATCGCCGCGCTGGAGGCCGAACAGATCGGTGTTGGGCCGGCTGGCATAGCGCAGGCCGACCGAACCCTGCAGTGCGCGCGTCAGATCGTAGCGCAGGTTGGCGTTGACGCGCCACTTGGGAATGCGCGGAAACTGCACCCCTTCCGCGGCTGGAGCCGCCGGATTGCGTAGCGTTTTCGAATCGATATAGGCCGCGTTGAAATCGATGTTCATGCCCTCGAGCGGCCAGTTCCGGGTCTCGGCGATCCCTTCGAACCCGAACTGGCGGGTGAGCGCTATGTTCTTGAACGTCGATGTCGTGATCCCGTTCTGATTGAAGCCCACGAACGCAAAGATCGTGTCGTCCACGCGCTGAAAGAAGGCAGAACCCGTCAGCTTCATCCAGCCGAAATCATGCACGGCGATGAGGTTGGCATCCTTGCTGCGTTCCGGCTTCAGCGCCGGATCGAAACTGTTGGGATTGAAGCTGCCGTCCCCGTTGAGACTGCCCTGGAACAGCTCGCCGACGGTGGGGTAGCGCGTTGCCGTCGCGAGGCTGAGCTGCAGGCTGGTATGCGCGCCCAAAGCATATTCGAACGCCAGGCTGCCGTTGACGCCCTCGTTGCTGCGGGCCGCATAGGCGTTCGCCACAGGCTGCCCCGCCAGCGGCCCGGTCGTGCCCAGTCTTGCAAGGCCGCCATCGTAAGCGCGCCAGTTGTCATAGCGTGCGCCGAGCGTGATGGTGAGCGGGTCAAGGAAAAGCTGCGCTTCGCCCCAGGCGGAAAGCTGGCGGGTCTTCCCGAAGGTCCGGGTGGAAAAGGCCTTGCCTGCCGCGCTTGTCCAGTCGTTCAGCGTGGAGCGGGTCTGGTCTGTGCGGTAGGCATTGGCGGTGAGGCCAAGCGCCAGCGCGCGCCGGGCGGTGCGGTTCTCGAGCGTGAAATCGCCGGTCCACCATCCCGTCGGCCCTTGCCCGGCCAGCGTGCCAGCGCCCCCCGTGCGCCCTGCCAGAGGGCCGTTCGATGTGAAGGTATCGGTGCGCGGCACTTGATAAGTCGAAATGGCCAGCCGTGCGGTGGTATGGGCGGCGATGTCGGCCGCGAGCTTGAGGCCGGCAAGGTATTCGTCGCGCAGGGTTTTCGACCAGTTGGCCCCTGCGGCGATGTAGCTCTGCGCCCCGATGCTCACGCGGCCTTCGCAAACGGCGTTGCCCGCCGCATCGCGCAGATAGCAATCGGGGGCGGTCTGGCTGTCCTCGTTGTGCCAGAACGCGAAGAGGAACTGGCCTGTCACCGCGCCGTTCTCGTAGCCGATCCTGAGCTTCGCCTGCTCCTGTGTGATCCGCGCCGGGGACTGCGCCGCGAAATAGGGGCTGCCGGCCGTGCCCGGGGCACCGGGGATGCCGGTTCCGGCGGCTGCGGCGCGGACATGTTCGGGATCAACCACCGCGCCGGTAACGGGGGTGCCGCCGCCGCCCGCCACGGGTGAGAGGCCCAGGAAGGTCATCGGCTGGCCTGTGTTGCGGAAATAGCGGCCGGTGAGGCGCAGCGACCAGGGGCCATCATGCTGCTTCAGGCCAACGCCGGCTTCGGCCGAGAAGCCGGCGTAATCATCCCCCGTTGCGAACTGCCGGTAGGGCTGGATGAAGCCCTGCACGGTCGCAAAGGCCTCGGTGCGGTCCGGAGCGCGGGTGGTGATGTTGACGATACCGCCCATCGCATTGCCGAGATAGCGCGACGAATAGGGGCCGTAGACGATGTCGAACTGCTTCACTTCACCGGGGCCGACGACCCCCCATTTGGGGGCGAAGCCGAAGCTGTTGCCGAGGAAGTTGGAGACCACAAACCCATCGACCATGACCAGCGTGCGGGCGCTTTGCGTCGAATGGGTGCCGCGAAATCCGGGTACGCCGTTGCTGTCGCCCGCGTAGCGTTTGCGCACGAAGAAATCGGGCGCGTACTTCATCAGGTCCTCGGTGTTGAAAGCGTTGACGGCCTCCAACTGTTGCGCGCCGAGGCTGACGGCAAGCCCGCGCGGGGCGATTTCGATCGGCGCGTCCTTCTGCCCGACAACGAGGATGGATGTGTCCGAAGCCTCGGCATCCGGAGCGGCGGTGTCTTGCGCCCAAGCAGGCGCGGCCATGCTCAGCGCAAGGCTGAGCGCGATCAATGAAGTCTTCATGGGTGGTATCCGCTTGCCCGGCACGCACGGCGGCGCGCGGGGACGATCTGTCAGGAAGCCTCACGCGCGGTGAGGCCGGTCAGTCTGTCAGATCAGCGCGGGTGGGCCGCGCAGCGGAGGGCGGACATGGCGTGTGCCCGCAAGGCTGGGCATGCGTACCGGCGCAAACCCGAGCAGCAGCAGGAACGCGATGGCCAGCGCGATGAACGGCGGCAGTCCGCCTTCAAGCGACGCAAACGACAGCGAGGCATAGGGGCAGGTGTCCCCGGCCTTGGCCTGTCCGTCGCTCTTTCCGCTGGCGGGGATCGTGATCTGCTTGGTCAGGTGGTCGCCGGACACATCGCCGCAGACGAGGATCGTGAGCGATCTGCCTTGCGAGCCGACCATATATCCGCTCGGCACCGCCGCCTTGAGCACGAGCGCAAGGCAGGCCAGCAGCATGGCCAGCCGGTAGTGCCCGCGGAAAAAGACGCGCAAGGTCTGCATCGGCGCGGCCCATAGGCGCAGAAGGCGGGCTTGTCACCCGGCAATATGGTGACGGTTGCGCCGGTTTGCGTCCTAAGGCCGATGCGCCGGGTATAGCCATCGAACTTCAGTTCGCTGCGAATTCAAGTTGTCAAAGGGGGCAGGGCGGTGTTCAACATGCGAACCGGCCAGCCTGCAGGCGCGCAGAGCCGGCACGGCAAGCCGCGGGGTTGGGGGTGAAGACTGCAAGCGAGCGCCCGACATTCTCGGGCTGGGCAGAAAACGTTCGCGGCGCGCGCGCCATGATCGGGATCGAGGCCATCGCGGTGGCCATGTCCGGCACGCCCCATACCTGCCTTTCGCCGCCCCGTTTCCACGGTGGCAGCGTGATCGTGACGTATTGACCGGTTTTGCCGGAGATGAGGAGACGAGGATGAAGGCTGCCACCCCGACGCACCGCGCCTTGCTGGCCGGCGCCGCTGCCTGCGTCATGGCGCTTTGCTCCCCCGCGCTGGCCGCGCCGGGCGCGCCCGATGCCGACGGGTTCGTCACCGACCGCGCCTTTGAAAAGCACCTTGCCGAACAGCTGCTCGATGCAAGGCCCGGCGATGTCATCACGATCCCCGAGGGCAAGTGGAAGCTGATGCGGGGCCTCTCGCTCACCGCGCCGGGGGTCACCATTCGCGGCGCCGGGCGTGACCGGACGGTGCTGTCGTTCGCCGGGATGGTGTCGGGGCCGGTCGGCCTCCAGGTGACGGGTGACCGCTTCACGCTGGCCGACCTCACCGTGCAGGACACCAAGGGCGACGGGGTCAAGGTCAACGGCACCAAGGGCGTTACCATTCGCGCTGTGCGCGTGCGCTGGACCAATCCGGACAAGGCCACCCACGGTGCCTACGGGCTCTATCCGGTCGGCTGCACGGATGTGCTGATCGAGGACAGCGAGGTCTTCGGCTCCTCCGATGCGGGCATCTATGTCGGCCAATCGGACAATATCATCGTGCGCCGCAACCGCGCCGAGCAGAACGTTGCCGGGATCGAGATCGAGAACTCCACCCATGCCGACGTCTACGACAATGTGGCCACCGGCAACACCGGCGGCATCCTTGTCTTCAACATGCCCAACTTGCCCAAGCCGGGCGGCTTCACCCGCCTGCACAACAACGTGTCGGAAGCCAACAACACGCCCAATTTCGGCGCCAAGGGCACGGCGGTCAGCATCGTCCCTGCGGGCACCGGCATGATCGTGCTGGCCAACGACGACGTCGAGATCTTCGACAACGTGATCCGCGGCAACAACACCGTAGGCATCGCCATCGCCAGCGATTATTCAACCAACTACAAAATCGAGGCGGGATCGCCCGGCGCACATGATCCCTATCCCGAGCGCGTGCTGATCGCGAACAACGTGATAACCGGCACCGGCGGCGCGCCCGACAACGCGCTGTTTCCGGCAGCGCAAGCGATCCTGGCCGCCGGGCAGAGCGTGAACCTTGTGTGGGACGGCTTTGCCCGCAGCGATGGCGGTGACAACGGCATCTGCGTGGCGGCAGGGGGCGACAAGCTCGTCCGGCTCGATGCCGCGCATCCGGGGCAGCTCACCCTGATCCCGGGTCGCGATTGCAGCGCGTTCCCGCGACAGAAAGCCGTCGTGATCCCCTGAAGTACGCCCCTGCCATGTCCACGCGACTGCGCCTCGCTCTTTGGTCGTTACTTGCCCTGCTTCTGGGCTCGGCTCTGCTCGGCCGCGCGGCAGGGGAAAGCGGCCTCGCGCCGGGTGCGTTTCCCGCCCGCCTTTCTGCCTGGGGGCTGATCCACCGTGAAGGCGGCATGCTCAAGGCGCGCGCGGGCAGCGTCACCTACGATCTCGCGACGCCGCTGTTCAGCGATTATGCGCTGAAGTGGCGCGTCCTGTTCCTGCCGAAGGGAGCGAAGGCCGCCTACGATCCTGATCGCGTGCTCGATCTGCCGGTGGGCACGGTGATCGCCAAGACCTTCTACTACCCGCTCGCCCCCACTGCGCAGCCGGGCGGTGAAGAGGTGCTCAAGGCCCACCCGGCGGACTACCAGACCGGCGTTGGCGGCCTTCGGGTGGGCCGGGTGCGGCTGATGGAAACGCGTCTGCTGGTCCGCCGCGCCGCGGGCTGGATCGCGCTGCCCTATGTGTGGGACGAGGACCAGCGCGACGCCACGCTCGAACGCGTCGGCGATACGATCCCGCTCACGCTGGTCGACGGAGCGGCGCGCACATCGTTCGTTTATGTCGTGCCGGGCACCAGCGATTGCGCCGGCTGCCATGCGCCCGATTACACCAAGGGTGCGATCAACCGGATCGAACCCATCGGGATCAAGGCACGCCACCTCAATCGCCGCTTCCCCGGTGCCTTCGGTGATATCAACCAACTCGCGCGGCTGGTCCGGCTCGGGCTGCTGACCGGGAAGCCGGCAGCCGCTGAGATCCCGGCGAATGTCGATTGGCGCGATGCGCGGTTGCCACTGAATGCGCGCGCGCGCAGCTACCTCGATATCAATTGCAGCCATTGCCATTCACCGGTCGGAGCCGCGCGTACCACCGGGCTGTGGTTCGATCAGGGCCACGAACACGGTGCAGATTGGACAAACCCGACGCGCACCGGTCTGTGCAAGCAGATCGTGGCCGGCGGGCACGGCGGGGGCGGGCGGCCGTTCGATGTCGCGCCCGGCGAGCCTGATCGCTCGATCCTGCTCTACCGCGTCGGCTCGAACGAACCCGGCACGATGATGCCCGAACTCGGCCGTTCGCTCGTCCATGCCGAGGGCCTGGCCCTGCTCGCCAACTGGATCGCCCGGATGGACGGCCAGTGCCGGCTCGCATCCGAGGTGCGCTAGCGAGGCAGGAAAGGTCAGAGCCGCCTCGCTCCGCCCTGCTCCGCCTCGGACGTTTTCCGTGATGGCGTTCTGAACCGAAAGTCTGTTTTGCCGGTTTGCCTGGCGTGCAAGTCCAGCCGTCCGGCGCTGTCGGGGCACAGGTTCTGATCGATCCGGACATATTTCCTCACGAACCGGTTTGCCTTTGACAATGAGCAGAGGTACCTATGTCACTGAGAGGAAGGCGTCCCCGGAACGGTCCTGTTTGCCTGTTCGTTGCCTTTGATCTCGCCAACTGAGTGGTCGCATCAATCTGGTTCGCCAGCGCGGATTTTGCGCGCTGGTCTGCATTCGGAAGAGGTACGCGATGAGCTCTGTTACGATCAACGGCACGGCTGGTAGCAATGGCGCTGCGGGCGCAACCCCCGGTGCAGGCGGAGCTGATGGTACCATCGGCAGCGATGCCTCGGCGGTCACGTCGACCCCCGCAGACAGCAGCAACAGTGCGGCGGCCTATGGCGGCTCCGGCGGCGCGGGCGGCAATGGCGCCAGCAACGGTTCGGGCACGGGCGGCAATGCAGGGGCCGGCGGCGCGGGCGGCGCGGCCAGCGCATCGGCGACCACGTCGCGGGCTGGCGGCGCGTCTGCGATAGCGACCGCGAATGGCGGCGGGGGTGGCAGCAGCGGCACCGGCGGCAGCGGCCTAACCCCGGGCGTCGGCAACAACGGCGGGGCTGGCGGCGCTGCCACAGCGAGCGTCCTTGCCGAAAATACGGCGGCGACGGCCGATACCGTTTATGCGTCAAACGCGGCAACCGGCGGTACGGGCGGGTATGCCGTTGATCCGGGGCACATCGGTGGGGCCGGTGGCACGGTTTCGGGCACCACGGCAACCGCGCGCACGGCCGGCAGCGGATCGGCCAGTGCCGTCGCCAGCCAGACGGGCGGCAATGGCGGCTATGGTTATTCCGGTGCCGATGGCGGGGCCGGCGCTTCGAGCAGCCTGACCAATGCGGTTTCGGGCTATACCAATGGCGGCAGTCTCTATCTGACCCAGTCCGCCTATGGCGGCGGGGGAGGCGGCACCGACGGTGGCCTCGTCGGCGCCTCGGGGTCGGCGCTTTCGCGGCTCACCGTGGATGACACGGCAAGTCCCACCAAGAGCGCCAGCATCAGCGTCTCGATCGCCTCTGGAGGCGGTACGGGCGGTTCCGGCGCGAAGGGCAGCTCCGGCGTGGCGGGCGGCAATGCAACCACCAATGCCAATATCACCGGCGCGGGCAGCATTTCCCTTTATGGCACGGCCAATGGCGGCTCGGGAAGTTACGTCTCCGGCAGCGGCGGCGGCACGGGTGGCAACGGCGGAACGGCCACGGCCACCGGCCTTGCGGCCAGCAAGTCCACCGGCAGCCAGCAGGTCAGCATCACCGTGGCGGCAAACGGGGGCGGCGGCGGCTCGGCCGATGGTGCCGCCAAGACCGCCGGCAACGGCGGCGTGGCGAAATCGTCGACCGCGCGCGGGACGACGGAAGGGGCCGGGATCGTCAACGTCACGCTGACGCAGAGCGGGGGCAGCGGCGGCAGTGGCAGCAACGATGCCGCTGCGGGATCCGGGGCCAACAGCACGCTGACCAATGCGGTGAGCGGCCATTCGAACGGCGGCTCGCTGGTGCTCAGCCAGTCGGCCTTGGGTGGATCGGGCGGCTCCTCGCGAACGGCAGCCGGCGCGGCCGGTTCGGCCACCTCCAACCTTACGTTCAGCGAGAACGCCGAGGTCAAGCAGAGCAATTCGCTCACCGCCAACATTGCGGCGAATGCGGGCGCGGGCGGAAATGCACTGGGCGGGTTTGATGGCAAGGCGGGCGGCAGCGCAACGGCGCTTGGTGCGATCACCGGTGCGCGCAGCGTCAACACGAGTGTTTCTGCGGGCGGCGGCACCGGCGGCTACACCTCGACCAGCGGGCTCGGAACGGGCGGCGCGGGCGGCGGTGCCGGCGCCTCGGCTGCGGCGACGAGCACGACGAGCGGGAGCGAATCAATCTCCGCAGCCGCAGCCGCCAACGGCGGCGCGGGCGGCTATGGCGACGGTGCGGGCAAGACCGGCGGTGCGGGCGGCAAGGGTGCGGTCAGCGCGGTGAGCGCGAGTTCGGCCGGCAGCGGTTATGTGACGGCTTCTGCGTTCCAGACCGGCGGTGCCGGTGGATACGGCTACAACGGCGCGAGCGGCGGCGCAGGTGCGGCTTCCGCCATCACCAATGCCGTTACCGGATCGAGCAAGGGTGGCTACCTGCAGCTCCAGCAGACCGCCAATGGTGGCACGGGTGGCAGTTCGAACGGCGGCAGCGGCGGGCTTGCCGGGTCAGCGACCAGCAAGCTCACCTTCACCGATACCGTCAACACCAACAAGAGCGCCACGATCTCTGCCGCGAGCAATGCGTATGGCGGCGGCGGCGGCACTGTCGGTGGCGGGCAGAACGGCGTGGCGGGCGGCGCAGCCATCGCGGCCTCCACGATCACCGGGACCCGCGCGGTTTCTGCCAGCAGCACGGCCTATGGCGGCGCGGGCGCCATCGTGAACGGCAGCGGCGCCGGAACGGGCGGTGCAGGTGGCAAGGCAACCGCGCAAGCGACCGCCGTATCGACGACGACCAGCAACGAGTCCGTTTCCGCCAATGCGCTGGCCTATGGCGCGGGCGGCGGCAGCGCCGATGGTGCCGGGAAGACAGCAGGTGCTGGCGCGGTCGAGGCAGGATCATCCGCATCGGCAACCAGCGCCGGGAACGGCCAGGTCTCCGCATCCGCAAGCCAGAGTGGCGGCTCGGGCGGCAATGGGTTCAACGGCGCGAACGCGGGCGCGGGCGGCGGCAGCACGCTTGCCAACGCCGTGACGGGCAAGAGCAATGGCGGTACCCTCTCGCTGACGCAGTCCGCCGTTGGCGGCAGCGGGGGCAGCGCCAGCAACGGCGGCGAATCCGGCGTAGGCGGCAAGGCGGCATCAAGCCTCACTTTCTCTGATGCGGCGGCCTCTACCAAGAGCGCACAGATCAACGTCAACACCGCAGCCACGGGCGGCAACGGCGGCGGCAACAGCGGCGGCGGGTCGGGCAAGGCAGGCGGCGCGGCAACGAGCACGGCTGCGATCACCGCGACAAAGGGCGTAAGCGTCACCAGTTCGGCCTATGGTGGCAGCGGCGGTCTGGTGAGCGGCTCCGGTGGCGGTATCGGCGGTAAGGGCGGGACAGCAACTGCCAGTGCCAGCGCGACATCGACGACCGCCACCAATGCGTCCGTCTCGGCCACGGCAACGGCCAACGGTGCCGCCGGCGGCTATGGTGACGGTGCGGGCAAGACAGCGGGTGCGGGCGGCGTTGCCAGCCTCACCAAGGCCAGTGCGATTTCCGCCGGCAATGGCTATGTCAGTGCCACGGTGACGCAGACCGGCGGTTCGGGCGGTACCGGCTACAATGGCGCGAGCGCAGGCGCAGGCGCGATCAGCACGCTGACCGACGCGGTGACCGGCTCGACATTGGGCGGGACGCTCTCGCTCAGCCAGACCGCCTCAGGCGGTTCGGGCGGCAGCGCCGCGAACGGCATGGCGACGTCGGCGGCGGGTGCCGCCGGTGCGGGAACGTCGAAGCTGACCTTCGATGATCGCACGAACACCAACAAGAGTGTCCAGGTTAATGCGAGCGTGACCGCCAATGGCGGTTCGGGCGGCGGTGCAAGCAGCGGCGCAGACGGGACTATTGGCGGCGCGGGAACCGCTGCGGCCACGATTACCGGCACGCGCGCGGTCTCCGCCACGGCCTACGGGACCGGCGGTACCGGCGGCTCGATCAGCGGAACCGGCGCGGGCTCTGCGGGCAAGGGCGGCGCTGGCCGTGCCACGGTCGATGCCGTCACCACCAGCACCTCGACCGATTCGGTGAGCGCTTCAGCCACGTCGATGGGCGGCCGGGGTGGCAATGCCACCGGCACCGGCCAATCAGCCGGCGCCGGTGCTGCTGCGAGCGGGTCCTCCGCTTCTGCGATCACGGCGGGCAACGGCACGGCCAGCGCCAGTGTCATCCAGACGGGCGGGTCCGGCGGCAACGGCCTGGACGGTGCGAACGGCGGCGCTGGCGGCGCCAGTTCGCTGTCCAATACGGTGACAGGCAAGTCGGTGGGCGGCACTGTTGCCCTCACGCAGAACGCCTATGGCGGTCAGGGTGGCAATTCGACTGGCGGGGTTTCCGGCGTTGGCGGGGCGGCGGCCTCGGCGATTGCGTTCGATGACACCTTGCAGGCGACCAAGAGCAATCAGATCAGCGCCTCGGTAACCGCCGTGGGCGGCGGCGGCGGAAGCAATCTCGGCGGCGGCAACGCGCTCGCCGGCGGCAGCGCGACGGCCAGCGCCCGCGCGGTCGGCGTAAAATCCGCCTCGGTCACGGTTGCGGCCAGCGGCGGTGCGGGCGGCAACGTCGGTGCCGGGGGCACCGGCAACGGCGGCGATGGCGGCAAGGCCACCGGCAGAGGCGTGGTGAACAGCCTTTCCGTGGGCAGCGATTACGTCACCGCGACAGTTGCCGTCACGGGCGGAACCGGCGGCTACGCCGATGGCGCCACCAAGGTCGCTGGCAAGGGCGGGCTTGCCTCGGCATCGGTTGCCTTTGCCAAGACGGCAGGCAGCGGCAGCGCCACGGCAAGCGTGACGCAGACGGGCGGTGCCGGCGGAACCGGCTACAACGGTGCCGATGCCGGCAATGGCACGGCCAGCGTGCTGACCAATGCGGCCGGCGGCTCGACCAACGCCGGCTCGCTCAGCTTGACGCAGAACGCCATCGGCGGCGCGGGCGGCAACATCTACGCCGGGTCGGCTACCTCGGTTGCCGGGCTCGGCGGGGCAGGCACCTCGAACCTCACCTACGATGACAACGTCGCCGCCCAGCGGTCGAACCTGATTTACGGGCAGGCGTCGAGCTCGGGCGGAAGCGGCGGGAGCGCCAATGACGGCGGTAATGGTCGCGCCGGCGGCGCCGCGACATCAGGCATCACCGTCACCGGCGTGCTTGGCGTCAACGTCTATGCCGTCGCCTCTGGCGGCAGCGGCGGCGCCGTGGGGGGAACCGGCGGCGGTGCGGCTGGCAAGGGCGGCGGGGCGGCGGCGTCTGCCACCGCGATCAGCACGGCCACCGGCAATTCCACGATCGCGGCCCAGGCGCAGGCGAACGGCGGAAATGGCGGTTCGGCCAACGGTACAGGCAAGACTGCCGGTGCGGGCGGTGTCGCCAGCAACGCGGCGGCGACGGCGAGCAGCAACGGCAACGGGCAGGTCTCGGCTACGGCCACGGAATATGGCGGTAGCGGCGGTGCGGGCTACAACGGCGCGGTCGGCGGCGCGGGCGCTGCCAGCACGATCACCAATGCGGTGAAGGCGGGCAGCAACAGCGGCACCCTCAACCTCAGCCAGACGGCCTATGGTGGTTCGGGCGGAAGCTCGAGCGGCGGGACCGGCGGCGCGGGCGGCCTTGCCAGCTCGAGCCTTGTGTTCGACGATGCCATTAATCCCCATGCCAGCGCCGCGCTGAACATCATCGTTTCGGCATCGGGCGGCTATGGCGGCAGCAACGCGTCCGGCGCAGGGGGTGCGGGCGGTGCCGCCACGGCCAGCGGCACGGGCACAGGCACCGGCACGCTCAGCCTCAATGTCACGGCCAATGGCGGCTATGGCGGTACGGGTTCGACCGCGGGCGGCAAGGGCTCGGTCGCCATGGCCACCGGCATCGGCTCCGGCACCACCACCAACGTGTCCGTCGCGGCCCACGGCGGCACCGGCACGACGAGCAGCTCCGGCATTGCTTCGGCCACGGCGACGGGCAAGGCGGGCACGGCGAGTGCCTCTGCCGATGCCCACCTGACCGCCGGGGCGCTGGTGCGTGATGTCTCGGGCAACACCTCGAGCACGCTCTATGGCGGCGGTTCGACCTCGAGCACGGTTGTCGACAAGGTTGTCGCGACCATCGGTGTGGCGGCAGCGGCCATGGACACCACCTCGCAAGGCGTGGTGCAGATTGCCGGCAAGCCGCAGGCAGCGGATGTCACCGCCATCCTCTCGGCCAACAGTGCGATCAAGGCGGCGTTCAACACCGCCTCGCCATCCTACTTCGCGATTGCCGAGGTGGGCGGGCGCCACAGTTCGCTGGCGGCGGGTGCCGAGACGGTTACGGCGTCCTTCAACCTTACCGTCGACCTCTCCCAGCTTGCCGTGCGCGAGCACCTCATCCTGGGCTTCTTTGGCGGCAAGAGTTTCGGGGCCACGGGCGTGACGGGCGTGACGCTGACGATTACCGCCAATGGCAGTTCGGTGGTGAGCGAAACGTTCTCCACCGCCGCGGCGGCGGTGACCTATTTCACCAATCATGCGGTGGATGTCGGCAGCCTGACCGCCCCGGCCTATGGCTCCGGCACGCTGAACCTGACCGCCACACTGACGGTGACGACCAAAGCGGCGGGCTCGGGCTTCTATGGCAACATCCTGATCGGCGATCCTCCGGCAGCGCAGTCGCACGAAGCGCTGCACCATGCCGATGCGTTCCACTTCCCGGCACCGCCTGCCGAGGCGGCTCTGCCGGATTCGCACATCCAGCCGATTGATACGGCACCGGCCGATCATGGCGCGGCACTGCCCGGCTGGGAAGCCGACGCGTTGCCGCTTGCGGTGCACGATTTCGGCGGGCTCGGGCTGATCCATCACGCCGGCGATCTGGTGCTGATCTGAACGGGGCGAACAGCAAGCGGAAGAGGCCCGGCCAAGCCCGCCACCTCTTCCGCTTTGCCGGGCCTGCGCGCGCTTCGGCTCTTTTCCCCGATGGCTGGACATGCCACATCACGGGGTGGGAGAGCGACAACGATGTCCTGGCAAGCCGAAATAGAGGAACTGCGCCGCCGCGAGGCCATGGCCGAGAAGATGGGCGGGGCCGACAAGGTCGCGCGCCAGCACGGGCGCGGCAAGCTCGATGCGCGGGCGCGGATCGCCGGGCTGGTCGATGCCGGATCATTCCGCGAGATCGGCAAGATTGCGGGCAAGGGGCATTATGACGCCTCCGGAGAGCTGACGGACCTCAGCGCCTCCAACCTGATTTTTGGCCGCGCCAACATCGAAGGCCGCCCGGTGGTCGCCTCGGCCGACGATTTTACCGTGCGCGGCGGTGCGGCCGATGCGGCGATCCATCGCAAGTTTGTCCAGTGCGAGATGATGGCGCATTCGCTCGGCATCCCCATGATCCGCATGATCGACGGCACCGGCGGCGGCGGATCGGTGCGCACGCTGGAGGAGATCGGCGCAACGTATGTGCCCGCCGTGCCGGGCTGGGGCGACGTGATCCGCAATCTCGACAGCGTGCCGGTGGTTGCCCTTGCCCTCGGGCCGACAGCCGGGCTGGGCGCGGCGCGGGTCGTGGCGAGCCACTATTCGCTGATGGTCAAAGGCCTCTCGCAGCTTTTCGCGGCCGGGCCGGCGGTGGTCGAGGCGCTGGGCGAGGCGAGCGACAAGGAAAGCCTCGGCGGCAGCGCGATCCACACCCGCAACGGCGTGGTCGACGACGAAGTGGCGAGCGAGGCCGAGGCGTTCCAGCGCGCGCGCCGCTTCCTTTCCTATCTGCCGAGCCGTGTCGGCCAGCCCGCTCCCCGCACCGCGCCGGGCGATCCGGTGGACCGCCGCGAGGATTTCCTGCTCTCCGCCGTGCCGCGCGATCCCAAGCAGGTCTATTCGATGCGCAAGGTGGTCGAAGCGGTGGCCGACAAAGGCAGTGTGTTCGAGATGGGCCGGCTCTGGGGCCGCGCCGCGATCACCGCCTTTGCCCGGTTCGACGGTTGGCCGGTGGCGCTGCTCGCCAGCGACCCCTCGTTCCTCGGTGGATCGTGGGAAGCGCGCACGTCCGAGAAGGTCGAACGTTTCGTCAAGCTGGCCGACCAGTTCCGCCTGCCGATCATCCACCTCGTTGACAATCCCGGCTTCATGATCGGTCTTGCCGCCGAAACCAGCGGCACGATCCGCTACGGGGTGCAGGCGATGAACGCGATCTACCGCGCCACCGTCCCGCTCGCCTCGGTCATCGTGCGGCGTGCCTATGGCATTGCCGGCAGCGCCATGAGCAATGCCGATGCGTTCCAGTACCGCTTCGCCTGGCCGTCCGGCGATTGGGGCAGCCTGCCGATCGAAGGCGGGATCGAAGTGGCCTACAAGGCGGAGCTTGAACAGGCCGAAGACCCCGCCGCGCACCTTGCGATGGTCCGCGAGCGGCTGAACAGGGTCCGCTCACCCTTCCGCACGGCCGAACGCTATGCGGTGGAAGACATCATCGACCCGCGCGAGACCCGCCCGCTGCTGTGCGAATTTGCCGAACTGGCTTGGTCCAGGCTGAGCGGCTAGTTACCGGGCTCGTCACGGGTCGGGGAGGCGCGGCCAAGGCCGATCCAGTCGAACCACTCGGCATAGGGATGGCACCGCGCGGCGAGCGTCGTGGTCCCGTCCTGCGGGCGGCCGTCCCAGCAGGTTACCAACACTTCGACATCGCTGCGCGCGGCGTTCCATTCGATGGCGACGCGCGCCAGCGGCCGCGCCGGACTGGCCTGCGCTCCGGCATCCGCGAGGAGCCGGTCGATCCGCGCGCGGTCCGCCGGCGGCATGTATTGCAGCGTCATCGCGTGAAACACGACGCGGCGTTCGCCGGCCAGCTGGGGGGATTCCAGCTGCTGTTCCAGCCATGCCGCCGCACTGGCTGCATCCACGCGCGGCCGGTGCCGGCGCGCCAGTGCGATGGCGGCACCCAGCCGCTGCGTGCGGGCCCTTTCGCCTGGCCAGACATAGGCGTGGAGGCGGTCTGCATCGCCCGGGTGCGCCACATCGAGCGGGCACAGGTCGACCCCCCGCGCGCCGGCGATCATGACAGGGCCCGCGGCGGGTGAGGGACCGGACCAGCGCGGGGCAATCCGCACCGCGCTGCCGGTCTTCCCCAGTTCGACCGCGCCGACTGTGATGGCGTAGTGCGCCAGATTGAGGTTAAGGCCTGCGCTGGAGCCCAGTTCAAGAATGCGGCAGGGCAGGGGTTGCGCTGCGGACAGGTCGGCCAGAACTGCGGCCAGCCCTGCGATCCGGGCAACTTCGTTGGTCTGGGTCGGGCCGCGCAGCCATGCGAGCAGGGCGTCCTCCCCCAGTACCAGCGCCTGCGTGACGGCGAGATCGAACTGTACAGGGTCGGGCACGGTCGCCGCACCGGCATCGCGGTAGAGCGCGTGCAGCATGGGGAACTGCTGCGAGCGGGCGAGCGCGTGGAGCCCGGCAGTCAGCCGGAAGATCACGCCGGCGCTGGCAAGGTCGCCCGGCCATGTCTCGATTGTGCGCGCGACCGTGGGCGCCGCGCACAAGGTGCGTCCAAGGCTGTCGAGCACGGCGGCCACGAAGGCCTTGCCGAATGCGCGGGCCTTGGCGGCCTCCACCGCCAGTTGCGCCTCTGCGCGCGGGGCCGGATCGGCGGAAACGGACGGGGTTGCGGCAAGGGCGGAGTGGTGCACGGACGCGATGCTTTCTGGACCCGGTTGTGGTTGCCCCGATCTATCCGTTTGTCGCAAACATGCTGGCAGCACCGGCTACGGGACACTTCGTATCCCGGTGAAATAGTTCCCTGAATCCGGGACGCTTCCACCGGGCAAATGCGTAATGGCCCGGCGCTCCACCCTTAACGGGCCCGGCTTAAGTGGCTCCCTTGTCATCCCTTGACGAGGTTCATCCATGCGACTTTCCCATCTTCTGGCGTCTACTCTTCTCGCAACGTCCCTTGCCACCCCTGCGCTCGCCGAAACGGCTGCGGGCGAAGGTGCTGCTGCCGCGAAGGCGCCTGCCTCCGATCCGGTGCGCAAGGAGATTGCCAAGCCGGCCGCAAAGGCCTTCAGCACCGGCGTTGCCAAGGGCCGCGACCTGCTCGATACCGCGATCTCGGCCAGCGTGATCGACGAGACCGATCTGCCCAAGTTGTCGGTAAGCTCGGTGGCAGGGATCATGCAGAACATTCCCGGCATCCGCGCCGAGACCAGCGATGTCGACGGCTTTTCGTCGATCACCGTGCGCGGTCTGCCGCTCTCGGCGGACGGGTCGAAGTTCCTGCAGTTGCAGGAAGACGGGCTTCCCGTGCTCGAATTTGGCGATCTCCACTTCGCTTCGGCTGATCAATTCCTCCGGGCCGACCTTTCGCTTTCGCAGGTCCAGGCAATCCGCGGGGGTTCGGCCTCTACCTTCGCATCGAACTCCCCGGGCGGCGTCGTCAATTTCATCTCGAAAACCGGTGAGACGGAGGGCGGCACCGTCCAGCTGTCGAGCGGCCTTGGCTATGATCTCAAGCGCGTTGATTTCGCCTATGGCAGCCCGCTCGGCGGCGGTTGGCGCTTCCACGTCGGCGGCTTCTATCGCGACGGCGAGGGTCCGCGCCGCATCGGCTACACCGGTTTCCGCGGCGGGCAGGTGAAACTCAACGTCACCAAGCAGTTCGAAGGCGGCTATATCCGCTTCTATGGCAAGTATCTCGATGATCGGCAGCCCAACTATTCGCTCTACCCGGTGCTGTTGACGGGTACCAACGACAAGCCGGTGGTGCAGGATCTTCCGGGCAACAGCGTGCAGGGCGATACCTATGAATCGCCCTACACCGCGCGCTATCCCGGGCTCGACGAACAGAACGCGCGCACCACGTACGACGGACGCACCGGTCTGCGCGGAATCAGCAAGTCGGTCGGCTTTGAAGTCCAGGACGATCTTGCCGGGTGGAGCGTGAGCAACCGCTTCCGCTACTCGGGGATCAGCGGCGAATACAATGAAACGATCCCGATGGTGACAGCGCCCGGCGCTGTGCTCGGCACGTTGCTTGGTGGTCCGGGGGCCGGCTTCACCTATGCCGCGGGTCCGGCGGCGGGACAGCCGTTCAACCCGGCCGCGCTGGCGGCGCTTTCGATCAAGATCGGGGCACGGCTCAACAAGATCGACAATGTCACCAACGACCTGCGCGCCAGCCACGTATGGCAGGCGGGCAGCGGCAAGCTGACCACGACGGCGGGGCTCTACCTCGCCTCGCAGACGGTCGACATGTACTGGAACTTTGCGAACACGCTCAACGACCTGTCCGGCGGCGGCCGCAACCTGCCGCTTGACCTCACCAGCGCGGGCGGCACGAAATTGAGCAATAACAGCATCTATGCCTATGGCTTCGGCTTCGGCGTGCCGGTTTCCGCGTACCACAACCACTATGATCTCGATTACAGGATCATGGCGCCCTACGGCTCGGTCAACTACCAGGTCGGCAAGCTCTCGGTCGGCGGCAGCCTGCGCTGGGACAAGGGCAAGGTTACCGGCAACATCTTTTCCGCCTCGCTGCAGGGCCAGGGCGTGGCCGCTGTCGACGTCGATGGCGACGGAACGGTGAGTGTAGCCGAGACCAAGGTGGCGATCCTGCCGCTGGGTCGGGCGGCCGTGGTCGATTATGATTATGACTACCTCTCGTACTCGGCCGGCGTGAACTACCGCTTTGCCGAAACCCTCTCCGCATTCGCGCGCTACAGCCGTGGCGGCCGTGCCAATGCCGAACGCATCCTCGGCGCCGGCTCGCTCAATACGGCCACCGGCAAGCTCTTTGATCCCTCGACCGCCTACACGCCGGTCAAGCAGGCCGAAGGCGGTATCAAGTATCGCCAGGGCGGTGTGACGGCCTATGTTACCGGCTTCTGGGCCTCGACCAGCGATCGCAATTACCAGATCGGCGCGGACAACAAAGGTCAGGTCATCGTCATCCCGATCGACCGGACCTACACCGCGAAGGGCGTCGAGTTCGAAGGCGAAGTGCGAAAGGGTCCCTTCGCGCTGACAGTCGGCGCGACCTGGGTCGACGCCAAGATCGGCAAGGACCGCACCGATTCCACGCTCGAGGGGAACCGGCCACGGCACATCCCGACGTTCTTCTGGCAGGCCCGTCCGCAATTCGAGTTGAATAAGGTGACCGTGGGCGCGGTGGTCAACGGCACCGCCGAGAGCTTTGCGCAGGACAGCAATATTCTCAAGCAGCCGGGCTATGTGCTGGTCAGCCCGTTCCTGCAGGTGCGGCCGACCGAGCGGCTGCAGGTTTCGGTCAATGCTTTCAACGTGTTCGACAAGCTGGCGATCGTCCAGCTCGCCTCGGCAGTCATCCCGGCAGGCGGGCTCACCAATGCGCAAGTCATGAACGGGCGCACCGTGACCGGTTCGATCCGTTTCTCGTTCTGATGCTTCCGGCCGTCCGTCCCTGATCCGGGGCGGACGGCCGGAGCTCCCGTCAATCAAGGAAATTGGGACCCGTGTTCGACCGTATGAGCATTCCCCGCCGTCTTGGTCTGTCGTTCATATCGCTCATCGCCACCGCTGCGGTGATGATGATCGTTTTCGGCGTGAGCCTCGCCATGGTGTCGAGCGTGACGGCGCGCAATACCGCCAGCCAGGATGTTCTCGCCGATGCGCTGACGCTGGAAACCGCGCTGCTGCGCCAGAACAGCCAGCTGCGCGGCTTTCTCGTCACAGCCGACGAGAGCTATCTGAAGTCCTATTACGAAGGGCGCGACGAATACGACAAGGCCTCCGCCGGGCTCGAGGCGCAGCTGACCGAGCCGGAGCTCAGGGACCTGCTGCTCAAGTCGCGCGCCGAAACGCTGAAGTGGCGGGCGAACTGGGGTGACAAGTATGTTGCCCTCGTGCGCTCGGGCCAGCGCGATGCCGCGCAAGATGCCATCCGCGCCGCTGGCAAGGCCGTGCTGGTCACCGATGCCGTCCTGCCGCTGCGCGCGATCAGGGACACCAAGATCAAGGCGATCAAGGAGGAGACCGCGCGGCAGGACTGGGCGATCACGTTTGCGTGGATCGCTCTCGTGCTGGGCGGCAGCGCGCTCATCGGCCTCGCTTTCCTCCTTGCGCGGCGGCTGTCAAACGCCATCGCGCAGCCGATCGGCGCGCTTACACAGACGATGTCGGCGCTGGCCGGCGGACGCAGCGATGCGCCGATCCCGGGCGCCGACCGCGCTGATGAACTGGGCGACATGGCCCGTGCCGTCATGGTGTTCCGCGATGCCGCGCTGGAGCGCGCCCGCGCGGTGGCGGATCGCGAGAAGGCCATGGCGCTGATCGGCGAACGGCTTGCCGCGGTGGCACAAGCCGATCTGTCCGTACGTATCGGGACAGTGCCGCCCGCTTTCCAGACCCTTGCCGACGACTTCAACGAGGCCATGGCGCGCCTGTGCGAAGCGATGGGGATCGTGCAGGACAGCATCGTCGCGATCAATCTGACCTCGAGCGAAATCCAGCAGGCGACCACCGATCTTGCCAGCCGCAGCGAGCAGCAGGCGGCCAGCCTGCAGGCGTCCTCCAGCGCGATGGACCACCTGACCACCCAGATAGAGAACTACGCCAAGATCGCCGCCAACGTGAGCGAATCCATGGTCGAGGCGCGCGGCGAGGCCGAAGGCGGTGGTCGGATTGTCGGCCGCGCGATCGAGGCGATGGACAATGTCGCGCGGGCCAGCACGGAGATTTCAGACATCACCGCGCTGATCGACGGGATCGCGTTCCAGACCAATCTCCTCGCGCTCAACGCCGGGGTCGAGGCGGCGCGTGCGGGCGAGGCGGGCAAGGGCTTTGCCGTCGTTGCATCCGAGGTGCGCGCGCTCGCTCTGCGGGCCACAGAGGCGGCTGGGGCGATCAAGCAGCGCGTTGCAGCGGTCACCAGCCATGTCGAATCCGGCGTGTCGCTGGTCAATGAAACGGGCGCCGCGCTCGAGGCGATCATTGGCCGTGTCAGCACGGTCACGGCCTCGATTTCGACCATTGCCAAGACTGCCAGCGAGCAGAGCGCCGACCTGCGCAAGATCAACCTCGCCATTGGCGCGATGGATCAGATGACCCAGCAGAATGCGGCAATGGTCGAGGAAACGAATGCAGCGACCAAGAACCTGACGCAGGAAGCCAATCAGCTGAGCCAGGCTTTCGCCAGCTTCACCATCGGGCGCGAGCGGCGCTCCGCTCCGGTGGCCCGCCTTGGGGCCGCTGTGCCGGTCCGCGTTGCGATTTCGCCGCCCCGTCCGAAGGTTGCTGCACCCGCTACACCCGCCGCTCCGCCGGTCAGCGGTGCGTTGGCGCTGGATGCGGATTGGGACGAATTCTGAATCAGGCTTCGGTGGGCAAGGTGGTCCAGCCCAGCGCGGGGATCGTGATCGACCGGCGTCCGGAAAGGTCGGTCCGGGCAACGATGATGTCGCGCTCTTCCATATAGCTTAGCAGGCGCCGCGCGCGGCCAAGCGAGCTGGTGCCATAGACGAGCGCGAGCTCCTGATCGCTCGGGCAGGGGCGGTTCTCGCTCGCGGCGCGGGCGATCAGCAGGAAGGCGCCGAGCATGTCGTCCGGCACCTTGCGGCCGGCTTCCAGCGCCGGTGCCCACGCCTCGTCCAGCCCCTCGAAAATGCCCGCGCGCGCTGCCGCCAGCCGCCGCGTGAAGCCTGCGAGGTCCAGCGGCGCCTGGCGAAGGCCCAACATCCGGCAGCGGACCTGAAAGTCCTGAAACAGCACGGAAGTCGTCTTGCCCGCCGCGTCCTCGTCGGTTGCGATTGCGCGCAGCGCTGATGCCATGACCGGCTCGGGATCGACCGGCTCGGCGGGCTCCTCGATCACCGGCTCGAGCGGCAGGCGGGCGAGCTCTTCGAGCACGATGGCAGCCGGCTGTGGACGCGGCAGCGGGACCGGCGCCGGCATGACCGTGTCCTCCAGGCCGCCGAGCAGAAACTCGCGCATGTCCGGCGCAGGCGCCTGGGGCAGGGGAACCAGCACCGGGCTGCTGCTGCGCGCCGAGGTTTCGACCGGCCCGATCTTCAGCATCACCGGCCGCCGGGCGATGGCCGGACCCAGGCCGAGGAACGTCCCGCGCGCCAGATCGCGGATGGTTTCGGCCTGCCGCCGCTCCATGCCGAGCAGATCCGCCGCGCGCGCCATGTCGATATCGAGGAACGTGCGCCCCATCAGAAAATTGCTCGCCTCGGCCGCGACATTCTTGGACAGTTTGGCGAGGCGCTGTGTCGCGATGATCCCGGCAAGGCCGCGCTTGCGCCCGCGCGACATCAGGTTGGTCATCGCGCCCAGCGAGGCGCGGCGCACCTCCTCGCTCACTTCCGCGCCGGCGGATGGCGCGAAGATCTGTGCTTCGTCGACCACCACCAGCGCCGGGAACCAGTGTTCGCGCGGGGCATCGAACAGGCCCATGAGGAACGCTGCGGCGCAGCGCATCTGCCCTTCCATCTCAAGCCCCTCGAGGCTGAGGACGACCGACGTGCGATGCTCGCGGCACCGGCGGGCGAAGTGGGTGATCTCGGCGACGGAGTAGTCGATCGCCTCGATCGCGACATGGCCGTAAGGGCCCGAAAGCGTGACGAAATCGCCCTCGGGATCGATGATGATCTGTTGCACCTGCCCGGCGCTGCGCTCCAGCAGCCGGCGCAGAAGGTGCGACTTGCCCGAGCCAGAGTTGCCCTGGACGAGAAGCCGCGTCGCCAGCAGTTCCTCGAGGTCGATCAGCGCCGGCGCCCCGGTGCTTTCGAATCCCATGTCAACCTTGAGTGTCATCCCCCGGCGCATGGCCCGGTTGCGCCGCGCGGGGCAAGCCCTGCGCGGCGGCTTATGCGACCAAATCCCCAGCCTGCGATCAGGGCATGGCAGGGATCAGCGTCAGGCCGGTCTTGCGCCCGTCGATCCAGCGCACCGCCTTGCCGTCGAGGAACGCGTTCTCCTCGGCGCGGAAGTCTACGCGCTGGCCATCCCATTCGGGCACGGCATGATAGGTCGTCAGCTCGATCGACCAGGCCGTGTTCGCGCGGATCGGCGCGGCTCCGCGCGGATCGGGGTTCTGGTTGTCCCAGAAGCCGATGGACGGGCCCGCGCCGTGGCCGTGAAAGCCGATCGGGTGCGAATAGATCGAGGGTTCGAGCCCGGCCGAGAGGGCGGCTGTCCGCGCGCGGGCCAGCGCCTCGTTGCCACTGCGCCCCGCCGCAAACTGGCTGAGGAGGATATCCTGCAGCCGGTTGGTGGCAGCAAGGCCCTGCCGCAGGCCAGCCGGCGCCTCGGTCTCGCCGGGCTTCAGCACATAGGCAAGGTGCTGCATGTCAGTGTTGAGCCTGAGATAGGTGATGCCGAAATCGGTCCAGAGGAGGTCGCCCGGCCGGATCACCTCGGCCCCTTCGAGCATCCCCTTCGCGCCCTTGCGCTGAATGCCGACCGAGGGGTGGAACCAGGTGTCGAGGCCCAGTTCGAGCAATCTGTCGCGGTACCACCACTGCACCTGCTCGGCGGTCGTCACGCCGGGGGTGATCACCTTGCGCGAGAACGCCTCGCCGATCACCGCGTGGGCGGTGCGCGCGATCATCGGATAGAGCGCCATTTCGGCGGGTGTGCGTGTCTCCAGCCAGCGGATCGCGAGGCCCTCGCCGCTCACGATACGCGGGCGCAGCGTGGCCGGCAGCGCGGCCATGAACTTGTCGTACTGGCTGACCGTCATCCCGTCGGCAAACTGGTGCAGATCGCTGGTGTTGACCGCGATCTTCGCGGGGTTTTTCGCCGCGATGATGTCTGCCGCCGCCTGCCACTGGTCAGGCTGCTTGTCGGGATCCCACGCCGCCGTGAACAGCCCGCCGAGACCGTAGCGGCTGACGGTCAGCCGCTCGACCGGCTTGCCCGCGCCCGGATCGTGGAAGATCAGGATCGTCCGCCGCCGCGCATGCATGTTCTCCGCGTCGAGCATCGTCGCCACCACCGGCTCCTCGAAATATTCGCGCGCCACCAGCAGCCACAGGTCGATGCCTTCGGCGCGCATGATCGCCGGGATCACCGTGTCGAGCCGCTCGGCGAGGAGGCGGTTCTCCGTCTCTGCCCGCTCGCGTGCGGAGAGCAGCGGCGGCACCGTCGGGGCTGCTACCTCCGCCTCGCTCATCCCGATCGGGGCGGGAATAGGGGCAGGGGAAGAGGCCGCCGAGGCCGCCAGCGGGAAAAGGGCAAGTGCAAGGCTTGCGGTGAATGCCGTGGTTTTGATCATCGGGCCCTGTCGTTTGCAGTTATGGCGCGACAGTGGCGCTTCACCGTCCGGGGATCAAGCGGCGGTGCGCCGGGGTTTGTATTGCAGGGCAAGAGCAGGCAAACAGACCTTGTACGGGAGAGAGGGAACACGTGAGCAGCAAGGTCAGTCTCGGTCAGGCGCTGCGGCGCGCGGTGCATCTGCGCGGCGCGGGGGTTGCCGTCATCGATGGTGCCAGGTCGTTCACCTGGTGTGCGTTCGCCGACCGGGTTGCCCGCCTTGCCGGGGCCTTTGCCGCGCTTGGGCTCGGTGAGGGCGGGCGCGTCGTGCTGCTGTCACTCAACAGTCACCGCTCGCTCGAATGCTTCTTCGCCGCGATCCATGCGGGCGGTGCGATCACCCCGCTCAACCACCGGCTGGCGCTGGGCGAGCTGTGCGATCAGGTGGCTGATGCCAGGCCCGACGTGATCGTGCTCGGCGATGATTTTGCCAGCTATCGCGGCGATCTGCTGGCCGCTGCCGGGGGCAAGGCTGCCCTCGTCCACGCGGGTGAAGGCCATGCCGGGGAGGGCATGCACTCGCTCGACGCGCTGATTGCCGAGACCGAGCCGCTGCCGGATCGCGGCCGTGGGGGCGACGACCTTGCCATCCTGATGTACACCAGCGGCACGACCAGCGCGGCCAAGGGCGTCATGCTCAGCCATGCCAATCTCGTCGCCAACACCGCGAACACCTATGGCGAACTGGGGTTCGGGCCGGACATTGTCCATCTCCATCACGGCCCGCTGTTCCACGTCGCCGCCGCGGCCCGCGTCTTTTCGGTGACCCACGCCGCTGGCACGCACGTGCTGCTGCCGCGCTTTGTTGCCGGCGAAGTCCTGGCCGAGATCGCCCGGACCGGCGTGACCCATGCGACCTTTGTCCCCACGATGCTGCGCGCGATGCTCGATGATCCGGCTCTTGCGAGCACCGATCTCTCCTCGCTGCGCATCCTGTCCTACGGCTCCGCCCCGATGCCCGAGGCGCTGCTCAGGGAAGTCATGGCTGCCCTGCCGAAGGTGGGCATTCTCCAGTCCTATGGCATGACCGAACTGTCGCCGGTGGTGACGATCCTGAATTGCCGGGATCACTTGCCCGAAAACCACGGCAGCGGCCTGCTGCGATCGGCGGGGCGCCCGGTCCTCCTGTCCGAAGTGGCGGTGGTCGATGTTGCAGACCGCCCGCTCCCGGTGGGCGAGGCGGGCGAGATCGTCGCGCGCGGGCCGAACGTGATGCTGGGGTACTGGAACCGCCCCGACCTCACCGCCGAGGTGCTGCGCGGCGGCTGGATGCACACGGGCGACATCGGCTATTTCGATGATCGCGGCTATCTCTACGTAGTCGACCGCCTGAAGGACATGATCATCTCAGGCGGCGAGAACGTCTATTCGCTTGAAGTCGAAAACGTGCTGACCGCGCATCCGGCGGTCTCGCAATGCGCGGTGTTCGGCCGTCCGCATGATCACTGGGGCGAGGCGGTCCACGCCGTGGTCACGCTCAAGGCGGGGATTGCGGCCACCGAGGCCGAACTCATTGCCCACTGCCGGGCCCATCTGGCGCACTACAAGTGCCCGCGCACGCTCGAGATCCGCGACCGTCCCATGCCGCTCAGCGGGGCCAACAAGATCTGGAAGGCCAGGCTCAGGGAAGAACTCCTCAGCTCCGGTCACTAGGTCCTTGCTTCAGCCCCAAAAGTAGGAGTTGCCGCCCGGCCTGCGCTGCGTCAGCTTCGGCGCAAGAACAGGGGGGAAGAGGCATGCCAAGGTCCATGGTCGATCCATACGTCTATGTCGTGATCGTCAGCGCCCTCGCGCTCCTCGCCTACTACTTCACGCTGCTCATGGCAGGGCTGGCGCGGGGGCGTTTCAAGATCCCGGTGCCCTCGCACAGCGGGCCTGAGGAATACGAACGCTATGTCCGCGCGCACCAGAACACGCTGGAACATCTGGTGCTGTTCCTGCCGGGGATGTGGCTCTTCGCCTATGTGGTGAGCCCCTATTGGGCCGCCGGGATCGGCGCGATCTGGCCGTTCATGCGGGTGCTTTATGCGCGCGGCTATCACCGGGCGGCGGAGAAGCGGCTGATCCCGCTCTATATCTCGATGCCGCCGATCTACACGTTTGTGCTCGGCTCGCTGATCGGCGGGATCGTGCGCGTGATGCAGGGAGCCTGAGGCCATGGCAACGGACTATGATCTGGTAATCCGGGGCGGCACCATCGCCGATGGCAGCGGCGGCGATCTGATCGAGGGCGATCTGGCCATCGCGGGCGGGCGCATTGCCGCTATCGGCGCGTTCAGCGGGCGCGGCGCGGAGGAAATCGACGCCAAGGGCCGGATCGTCACCCCCGGCTTCATCGACGTCCACACGCACTACGATGGCCAGTGCATCTGGGCCGAGGAACTCTCGCCGTCCTCCGCGCACGGGGTGACGGCGGCGGTGATGGGCAATTGCGGCGTCGGCTTCGCACCGTGCCGCAAGGCCGATCACGATATGCTGATCAACGTGATGGAAGGCGTGGAGGACATCCCCGGCGTGGTGATGACCGAGGGGCTTTCGTGGGACTGGGAAACCTTCCCCGAATACCTCGACAAGGTCGCCGCCCAGAAGCGCGATATCGACGTGGCCGCCTATCTCCCGCACTCGCCCTTGCGCGTCTATGCGATGGGCGCGCGCGGCGCGGCGCGTGAGGCTGCCACGGAGGACGACCTTGCCCTGATGCGCCGCCTCACGGCCGATGCCATGCGCGCCGGGGCCATCGGCTTTGCCACCTCGCGCCTCTCGATCCACAAGACCGCAGATGGCGGCGCGATCCCCACCTTCGATGCCGATATTGCCGAGCTTGAGGCGATCACGCGCGGCATGGGCGATGTGGGCGCGGGCACGTTTCAGGTCGTGCTCGATGCCTTTGTCGGCTGGGACAAGGAATACCGCGTGATCGAACGGGTGATTGCTGCCAGTGGCCGCCCCGCCACCTTCACGCTCGCCTCGGGCAACGATGCGCCGCCGCGCTGGCGCCGCGTGCTCGAAAAGCTGGAGGCGACCAATGCGGCGGGCGGCACGGCCCACGCACAGGTCATGCCGCGCCCCATCGGCCTGATCGCCGGGCTGGAGCTGACGGTGCACCCCTTCGTGCTCTGCCCGAGCTGGAGCAGAATCGCGCACCTTTCGATCCCCGAACAAGTCGCCGCGATGCGCGATCCTGCGCTGCGGGAGGCGCTGCTCAGCGAAGACTTCGCCCCCGGCCACCCGTTCAACGCGCTCGCGCGCAACTGGCGCTGGCTGTTCCCGCTCGACAACCCGCCTGACTATGCGCCGCCTGCGCACCTCAGCATGGAGGGCCAGGCCGCCGCGCGCGGGTGCACGCCGCAGGAAGTGGCCTACGACCGCCTGCTCGAAACCGAAGGGCGCGGCCTGTTCCTCGCCGCGCTCGGCAACTACGAGAACGCCTCGCTCGCCAGCGCGCACGAGATGCTGAAGCACCCTTATTGCGTCCCCGGCCTTGGCGATGGCGGCGCGCATTATGGTGCGATCTGCGATGCGAGCTATTCGACTTACCTGCTCACCCAATTCGTGAAGGGGGAGGGGCCGCTGAAGCTCGATCTGGCCGAAGCCGTCCACATGCTCAGCCGCAAGGCCGCGCGCGCCGTTGGCCTCCATGATCGCGGCCTTCTGGCAGTGGGCGAACGGGCCGACCTCAACGTGATCGACTTGGACGGCCTCTCGCTCCACCTCCCCGAAGTGGTGCGCGATCTCCCCGCCGGCGGCCGCCGCCTCCACCAGCGCGCGAGCGGCTATGAAGCGACGGTGGTTGCGGGCGAAGTGATCCGCCGCTTCGATCAATCGACCGGTGCGCGGCCCGGGAAGCTGATCCGGGGGGGCGGGTACCGGATCAACTAGAAGATCGAGGTACCCATCCCGCCATCGACCACCAGCGATTGCCCGGTGACGAAGCTGGCCTGCGCGCTGCACAGCATCGCGACCATCGCGCCGAGGTCTTCGGCATCGCCGAAGCGTCCGGCGGGGATGCGCGCGGCTTTCACGAAGGCGGCGACTTCCTCGTCATAGGTGCGGCCATTCTTCGCCGCGCGCGGGTTCATCATGTCTTCGATGCCGGGGGTGTGGTGCATCCCCGGCAGCACCGAGTTTACCGTCACGCCGTGGCGCGCCAGTTCCTTGGAGATCGCGTGGCAATAGTTGGCGAGCGCCGCGCGCGGCGGGCCGGAGAGGACGCGCATGGCGGCAGGGTATTTCGCCGCGCCCGTGCTGATATTGACGATCCGCCCCCAGCGCCGCGCCATCATGGGGCTGCTGAACGCCTTGATATAGTCGATGGGGCTGAGCAGCGCGGTCGTCACCGCCTTCTCGAACGCCTCGCGCGAGACGTCGCGGAAATCGCCGGTGAAGGGGGGCGGGGCGCAGGTCGCGACGAAGATATCTGGATCGGGGCAGGCGGCGAGGATGGCTTCGCGGCCCGCGTCGCTCGCATGATCGGCGATGATCGGGTGGACTTTCGCGCCCGTCTCGGCCGCGATGGCAGCGCAGGTCGCTTCCAGCCGCTCGGTCCCGCGTGCCGAGATGAACACTTCGGTGCCTTCGCGCGCAAGTGCCAGCGCCGCCCCGCGCCCCATGCCCGCGCTGCCGCCGTTCACTAGCGCCTTGCGGCCCGCAATTCCCAGATCCATCGTCCGCGTCCCTCACTTGCTTGCAGGTTCTGGCATCCCGCGCCCCGCACCGCGCGTAAACTGGCGATTGTGGGAACTCAGTTGAGGCGGCTGGCGATGATCCGGCCGATGGGGTCGTTCCTGAGGCTCCGCTGCGCGGCCACCATGCGGCGCGCGGGTGCGACGCTTGTCTCGGGCACGATGCCCTTGAGGAAGTCTGGCCCGATCCGCGAGGTATATCCCGCCTTGGGCGCGGACGCGGGTGCGGAGGCCGGCACGGTCAGGCGTTCGTTCGGTCCCAAGGCTTTTGGCGGCTTGCGGTTGTAGATGAAGCCCTCGACCGGCCAATGCGTGGTGCCGAGCCCGCCGAGCGGGGCATACCACACGCGCACTTCGCTCCAGTCGTTCGCCGGGGAGACGTCGACCGCGCGCACGTTGTCTTCCAGGTGGCCGCGCCGTCCGTCGATGGGGGACCAGTTGGCGTGGCGCAGCAGCACGGTGCGCGAATCGATGATCCGGCTGACCGCGGCGACATGGCCGAGCACCATCGCGCCGTGCGGGCGGAAGGCCATGACCGCGCCGACCCGGGGCTGCGTGCCGCGCGCATAGCGGCCAGCGGCCTGATCCCACCAGGTATGCGCATCGCCAAAAAGCTGGATGCCCGAGACCTCACGGGCATAAGGCACGCACTGGATATAGGGGAGGGGTGCCTCGGCGTCCGCGTCGTCGCTTGTCTGTGCCGCAGGCACTGGGGCGAGCGGACGCGCTGCGGCTGGTACCGAAAGGGCTGCGAGCAGGCCTGTGACGACGAGGCGGAGGGCAAGGGATGACATGCCCGCAAGTATCTCAATCTATAGTAAATGCGGGCTTTTGGGCCCCCTTACCAATATTACCGAGCGCTCGTCTGCGGGGCCTCACCCTGCATCACCTTGATAGTTGACGAACCAGTCTGCGCCGGTGCCAAATCCGGAAAAGTTCCCACTCCACAAGGAGTTCGGAGCGGTATCAGGCGAAAGGAATGGCGTGATGGATGATAGGCTGGCCTTCGAGGATATCCGTTACGACCGGCCGGCGGCGCGTGTCGCCCGCATCACGCTGGCCCGTCCGGATAAGCACAATGCGCAGGGTCTGCGCATGCTTTACGAGATCAACGACGCGCTCGACATCGCGATGGAAGACGACGATGTGAACGTCGTGATCGTCGCGGCCGACGGCAAGAACTTTTCGTCCGGTCACGATCTTTCCGATCGCTCGCGCATCGGCGACTTGCGCCTGCCCGTCCTCGGCTTTGGCGGTTATCGTCATCCCGGGCCGCAGGGCCACATGTCGCGCGAGCAGGAAGTCTACCTCGGCTTCTGCTGGCGCTGGCGCAACTTGCCCAAGCCGATCATCGTCGCGGTGCAGGGGAAGGCCATCGCCGGCGGGCTCATGCTGATCTGGCCGTTCGACCTCATCATTGCCGCCGACGACGCCGAGTTTTCCGACCCCGTCGTCGCGTTCGGCATGAACGGCCACGAATTCTTCGTCCACGCCTTCGAGCTTGGCCACCGCAAGGCGAAGCAGATGCTGTTGACGGGCGAGCCGATCCGCGCCGAGGAAGCCAAGGCGCTCGGCATGGTCAACGAAGTCGTGCCCCGCGCCGAACTGGAGGGCTTTACCCTTGCCATGGCTGAAAAGATCGCCTCGCGCCCCGCGATCGGGCTCAAGACCGCGAAGATGAGCGTGAACCAGTCGATGGACGCGCAGGGCCTGTGGAACGCGATCCAGTCCGCGTTCAATCTCCACCAGTTCGGCCACGCCAACAACTATGCGCTGCACGGACAGTTGGTTGATCCGGCGGGGCTGGAGACAATCAGGCGCGAGGCGCGGGCGAGCCGGAAGGACGAGGCCTAGCCCGCCCGACATGCCGCTTTTCGGAGCCTGCCGCCGCCTTGTCATCCGGCATCGGGGACAACCGCCACCGCCGCGCCCGATATGGCTTGGCGAAGCGCGCGGATAGGGCGAAGGTGGGGCCGTGACCGGATCGACGATGCAGAAGCGCATGCTCAGCGCGATGAGGCCCTCAGGGCTGGGTGAAGAGCCTGCCCGATGGCAGCAGCAGAAAAGCGCGCGCACGCGCCAGCGGCTCGTTGAGGCGGCTATCGATTGCCTTGTCGAAGGGGGCTATTCGCGCCTCACCACGCTTGCCGTGGCTGAGCGTACCCGCGTCTCGCGCGGGGCAATGCACCACCATTTCCCGACGCGGATGGACCTTGTAGCTGCCGTTGTCGAACATGTGTTCTACGGGCGTATGCGCTTGTTTCTGGAGGACTATCTTTCGAGCCTCGCAAGCGGCTCCGAAGCCGAGATGCTGGAGATCGCGGCGGCCGCACACTGGCGCAGCGTGCACACCCGCGAATACGCGGCCTATCTCGAACTTGCGGTCGCCTCCCGCACCGATCAGGAACTCGATCAGTTCTTCGGTCCCGTCGCACGCCGGTATGACGAGGTGTGGATCGCCGAGATGATCGAATCGTTCCCCCAGTGGCGCGACCAGTGGGAGCAGATGAAACTGGCCAGCGATCTCGTCAGCGTGATGCACATGGGGCTGCTGCTCCAGCAGCCGATCTATGGCGAAGCGCGGGCCCGGCGTCTGCACACCTTGACCGAGGATGTGCTGCGCCTGATCTACGCCGGCAAGGTCCGCTCCTGATTGCCGGCGCGTCCGCCCGGCCGTTTGCCCCGGCCTGGGGCGGCGCACTCAGCCCTTCCGGGGCATCGGCGATCCATGCGGCTCCACCCGGAATGAACGGATCAGCGTGCGGTCGAACAGCTTTTCCTCGTCCTCGGTGATCAGCTGCCGCGTCGCAGGTTCGGCCATCGCGGCAAAGCATTCGGCCATCGCCTGCTCGTCGGGAAACTCGATTTCCATCACCACGTCGAAATCGTGGTCCATGTCGGTGCCGTCGAGCGGGTGGAGGTGCTTGCGCTCATAGCGGGTCGCCCAGGGCCCAAGCACTGTCTCGCCGATCAGCCGGTGGTTCGTCTCGTAGTAGGCGATGAAATCAGCCTTGCTCATGCCCGGGCGGCGCTTCAGCAGGGTAAGAACGGTCACGGTCATCGCGGTGCGCCTTTCTTGCGGTATCGGCATTCCGGTATCGTCTTCATGGTGCCGATCGGGCCACTCCTGAAAATGCTGGTTTCAGACGCAGCACCGCCGGCCAGACGCTATCCCGCGGCTCCTCACACCGCACCCGCGTCGTACAAAAGGAAAGGCGGGCCGATCCCCCTTTCGAGGGATCGACCCGCCATCCTTTCTGGCTTTCCCGGTTCGTCAGATGATGAAGTCGGGGATGGTGCCGGTGATCGTGTGGCTCACCTCGAACACCACGTCCGAACCGGACTGGAAGCCAGACTGGTTGTTGGTATCGACTACCACGAAGGCGTGGTTGATAGTGGTATCGTTGATAATCACCACCTTGCCGGCGTTCGAATTGCCCGCCGCCGTCAGGCCGACCGCAGTGGCCAGTGTCGCATCGGAAGTGATCGCACCGCTTGCCGTCACGACCGTGTAGGCATCATGCGCCTGCGCTCCGACCGCACCGAGGCTTGCGCCAAAGCGCACGGTGTCGGTGCCGAGGGTAAGGTCGACGAAGGTGTCGCGGCCCGCGTAGCTCTGCGAGTCCGAGAGCGCCGTGAACACGAACACATCCGCACCGACCCCGCCGCGGAGCGTGTCACTGCCCGCACCGCCGGTCTCCGTGTCGTTGCCGCCACCACCGTCGATCCGGTCGTTACCCGCACCACCAACAATGGTGTTGTTGACGAACGAGCCGGTGATCGTGTCGCTTCCGGCCGTACCGGTGATCTGGGCGATGCCGGACAGGTTCGTGGCAGAGAAGTTCAGCGTGCTTCCAGATGCGGTTCCACCCGTGATCGTGACGTTGGAGAAGCCACCGCCCGAGATGGTCTCGATGCTGTTGGCCGTGCCGAAGCCCGAAGCGAGTGTGATCACGACATTGTTTGCGGTGGCCTGGATCGTATCAGCTCCCGCGCCGCCGTTGATCGTGTCAGTGCCGGCGTTGGCATTGACGATGAAGGTGTCATCGCCGTCACCGCCATTGAGGGTATCGTTGCCGTTGCCCCCGTTGATGACGTCGTTGCCGGCATTGCCGTTGATCGTGTCGCTGCCGTCAAGACCGTGGATCACGTCCGCCCCGGCGGAGCCGGACAGCGTGTTGTTGCCCACGGTGCCGACAAGGGCATCCTGCGAAGAGATGACCTGCTTCGTGCCGAAGGCATCGGTGTAGCTCACCACGTCGCGGACCAGCCTGGTCTGCGTGAACGACAGCGCCGTGCTCAGCGATGCGCCGTTGCCGATCAGCAGCACGTTGTTCCAGGTAGTGCCGCCATCGTTCGAGCTCTGCCACTGGTGGCTCAGCGTCAGAGCGCCCACGACATCCGGATCGGCCAGCGTGCTGTTCGCGGTGACGGTACCGTCCTGCGCGATGAACAGGTTGGTCCCGGCCGTGATCGAAAGCGTGACCGAACCGGTTGCCGCCTCGTCCACGTTGTTGACGGTGACAGCAAGCGCCTGCTGACCCGAAATCCCGCCATCGCTTGCCTGCACGATCACGTCGTAGACGTTGTTCGTGCCCACGTCGGTCGGAGCCTCGAAGTTCGGCGCTGCGACGAAGGTGAGGGCACCGGTCTGGGCGTTGATCGCGAACTTTGCAGCATCGGCACCGCCAATGATCGAATAGGTCACTGGACCGCTCACGGCAGCGTCAGAGGCATGCACGGTCGTCACCGCCGTGGTGTTCTCGTCAATCGTGACGGTTCCGGTCGCCTTGCCGCCATTGGAGTCGATAAGCGGCAACAGATTGTTGGCAGTGACCGTCATGTCGGCGAACTGGAACTTCGCGACGTTGACGACGAGGTCGGTGCCGTCCTGTGCCGCCAGCTCGCCCGTTCCGACAACCTTGAACGCAACCGCACCGTTATACTTCACGCGGCTGATCTGATAGTCGTCACGGTTGCCCGTGTAGACCACCGTGTCGGTCCCGCCGATGGTGTCGGCACCGCCGGCAGCAAGGCGGCTGTTGTTGCCCAGCACCAGATCCTTGAACTGATCGGAGCGCAGCATTTCGGTGAAGTGCTTGTCGAACTGCGCGCCGGAAAGGGCATTGGCCGCATCGATCACACCGCTATTATCGATCGTTTCCGACCACAGCACGCGGTGCGAGGCGCCGTCGTAGCGGGCATCTTCGAGCTGCTGGTCTGCGGTCAGCCCCTGGTTGTCGTTGTTGTGGGTATAGCCGGAATTGTACTTGCCGATCAGCGAGTCGAGCCGGATCGAGCCGCCGACGATCACGTCGTCGCCAGCGCCGCCGACCAGGGTGTCAGCACCCGAGCCGCCGACGATCCAGTTGTTGCCGGCGTCGCCGGTCAGCGCATCGCCGCCCTTCGAACCGATCACACCCTCGATCTGTGCCGTCGCTACCTGCGCGATGTTGCCGTTGGGCGCGGCAAGCGGGTTGGTCTGGTTGTTCAGATCGAACGGAACCCCGCCCTTGCGAACAGCGTTGTCGCTGAAGTCGACAAGGTCGAAACCGATCGTGCCGGGCTTGTCACCCTCGTCCGTGGTGCCGTTGCCGCCGAGCACTTCGTCGGTGCCGATACCGGTGGCCTGGGTGCTGTCACCCGGGCGAAGGATATCGTCGCCTGCACCGCCGAACAGCTGGTCGGAGTCCGCGCCGCCAACCAGGAGGTCGTTGCCGTTGTCGCCGTAGAGGATGTCCTGCCCGCTGCCGCCATCGACATAGTCGTTGCCGTCGCCGGCATGGGTGAAGGGATCGGTGTCCTGATCGCCATAGACCTGGTCGTCGCCCGAACCGGCCGAGAGCTTGTCGATGCCGATGCCGCCATGGAGGACGTCATTGCCGTTGCCGCCGATGATCTGGTCGGAACCGTTGATGTCCGAGCCGCTCGATTCGCCGTAGAGCATGTCGTCGCCCGAACCGCCGTCGATCAGGTCGGGGTTGTCGCCGCCGTAGATCTTGTCGGCGCCGGTGCCGCCATAGAGACGGTCGATGCCAAAACCGCCATAGAGCGTGTCGTTGCCGCCATCGCCGTAGATCGTGTCGTCACCGGCAAGGCCGTAGAGCAGGTCGTTGCCGGCAGTGCCCGCGATCACCTCGTTGGAATCGGCGCCCGAATTCGGCGTGCCGTCGAGGTTGACGCCGTCGTTGAGCACCTGGTGCATCGCCGAGAACGCCACGTCGTCGAACAGGTTGTGCCCGCCGTTGATGCCGCCGATCAGGTCGACCGTCAGCTTCCAGCCTTCGTGCGCCGCATCGATCACACCGGAGTCGATGGTGACCTTCTGCCACGAACCATCACCGGTCGTGGTCACTTCCTCCGTGGCGAGACCGACCTTGTTGGTTCCGTCCGGGCTCACCAGCGAGAGGATGACATAGGCCGTGCCGATCGCGGCATCGACGCGGTCGCCGACATTGACGGTCAGCGTGTAGTGGTCGCCCTTGACCGCGGCGTAGGCCAGCTGCTGGCTGATCGTCGCGCCGTCGGAGAGGTCGGCCACGGGGCCGCCACCATGGCCCTGCACGGCCGAGACCGCCGGGTCGAGCGTGACGACCTGTGCATTGCCCTGTGTGGTCCAGCCCTGGAAGCCGACGTTGAACTTGGCCGACATGACCGCCGGGCGGTCGAACACCTTGCCATCCTCGAGGCGGGTGTCCTGGATGTACTGCACACCCTTGATGGTCACCGTGTGCCCGTCGTTGGCATTGTTACGGCCGCCGTTCGAATAGATGCCGATCGTGCCGTTCGCGACGTTGGCCATGTCGCCATACTTGTGCTCGTTGCCGGTGGTCTGCGCTTCCTGGCCGGGCGCCACGACTTCCTTGGTCGCCCCGAGATCAACGTACTTGTCGGAATAGCCGAAGATGTTGCCGTTGAGGTGGGTGAGGCCGGTGTTGCGCTCGACCAGATCCTTGAGCTGCCCGTTGGCGACTTCCTCGCCGAACTGCTGCCCGGCCAGACGGTAGAGGTAGTAGAAGCGGTCGCCGTCCATCAGCGATTCGATCTGGTCGACGAAGATCTTGTCGAAGGTCTCGCCCAGCAGGCCGCCCGGCTGGTGCACTTCGGCGAGGCCGCCAAGCCACGCATCGATGTGCTTATAGCCGCTGTCGCCGCCGTCGAGGAAGGCGTTCGCCTGGTCGACGGTCATGCCCATCGCCTCAACGTCGCCTTCGTTGATCGAGCCATCGGCAAGGCCGACGATCGCCTGCGCCTTGGCCAGATCGCCGTCGAGCGAATAGGCCGCGATGAAGTTCGCCAGCGAGGAGGGGTGCTGCATGTTCTGGCCGAAATCGGTCCAGCTGACATAGGCCTGCAGGCCCATGGTGGTGCGCAGCGTGTTGAGATCGGGCAGGCCGATGTCACGGCCACGCGCGATGTTGATCGCGGCGAGGTCGAGCGGCTGGCCGAGCAGGCCCTGGTTGAGCGCCGGGGTTACGAATTCGTCGATCTCGTTGGCCTGCTGGTGGGTCATGCCCAGCAGGATCGAGGACGGACCGGTGCCAGCATACTTCTCAGGCGAAAGGAACGCCTGCTCAAGAGCATAGCCCATGATCTTGCCGGTGAGGCCCTTGGTCGGATCGATCGTGTCGATCGTCTCACGCAGCTGCGAGTGGCCGAAGCGGAAGGCGCCCTGCGCGTATTCCAGCGTGACGGCGGCGTTCTTTTCGGACGAGTAGCCGACGAACTCCTGGATGTTCGGCGAGACGTTGCGGGCATACTGGTCGACCGCGGAGTGCTGGTACTCCATTTCCACGATCAGCTTCACGCCGGCAAAGACCTTGTCGGTGTTCCACGCGATGTCGCCGTTCTGGGTGATGAAGTCGCCCGCGGCATTCGTGTGGCCGGTGTCGATCTGGTAGCTGTGGAGGTTGGTGAGGTCGCCTGAAGTCACTGCATCCCGGTGGAGCGCATCGAGCAGGTTCTGGACCTGGAAGTTGTGCTCTTCATGGAAGATGTGGTGGATCGAGGTGAGGCCGAAGTTCTCGTTCACGCGGCCGTCGCCGGCGATGTAGTGGTCACCCACCGAGGCAAGCAGGATCTGGCTCACCGCATCGTGCACGCCGGTGATGTCCTGGTGCGTGATCGTATCGGTCGTCTTGATGCTGAAGTTCGAGAAATCGACGAAGGGATAGAGCGCGTTGGCGCCCGAGAGCACCGGCTGCGGGCCGGGCAGGCCCGAAAGCGTCAGCGTGCCGTTGACGATGCCGAACGATACACCGGGGCCGAAGAGCGCCTTGACCTTGGCATCGAGCGTGGCGATCGCGGCATCGACCTGTGCGGCCTGCGCGGTCGTGCCGTAGGTGGCCTCGCCTGCATCCTTCACGCCGTTGGCGTTCTTGTCGTAGAAGCCGTGGAGATGGCCGACGTCGAAGCGCGGGTTCATGTCGAGCAGCAGCGAGCTGCCGCTGGTGCCCGCAATCACATGGCCCTGCGCGTCACGGTTGCGCAGGTTCGATACGTCTTCCCAGCTCAGATCGTCGCGGCCCGTAGCGACGACATGCGCGCGCAGTTCCGCCAGCGTGGGCAGCGTTTCGTGGGTCAGCGTGCCGTCGGGCTTGGTCCAGGCGGTTTCGAGGGTTTGGCCGTCGAGCAGGTTCATGCCGGCGTGGTACTGGCCGCTGACCGGATCGCGCACCCATTCGCGCAGGAGGTTGGTCAACCCGTCGTGCGAACCGTAGGTCTGGCTCTGGTCGATGTAGGGCGAGGTGTGGTCGACATACTGCGAGCCGTTCGCATCGACCGTCTGGACCGTCGCGCGGTTGATCGTGATCTCGTGAACCGGGCGGCCGTCCGGGCCGGTCATGCCGTAGAGCGGATCATCCGCGGCCAGCGCGATCTTGATCGTCGCGCCCGAGCTCTTGTCGATGAAGTCAAGGCCGTGGTCGAAGAACTGGCCGAACAGCACGAAGAAGCCGTTCGAAGGCGACACGCCCGGATTGAGTGTGCCAATGAAGTGATCGTCCTGGCCAGCCGAAGCATTAAGGCGAGCCTGCGAATCGACCTGGCCTTCGCCGCCGTTGGCAACGGTATCGAGCACGCCCCAGTTGGTGACTGCGGCAACACCGTTGGCATCGTAGTAGATCTCGCTCGGCGTATGGGCGCCAGCGCCCAGCTCGCTCTGATGGTTCGCCCAGATGTCATAGGTCACGCCGCCGGTCGTGGTCAGCAAGCTGATCATGCGCGGCGTGTAGTCGACGATGTTGTTGATCTGGATCTGCGTGCCGTCAGTCGCGACATGGTTGCCGGTCGCGCTGGCCGTAACCGAATAGTCCGTGCTGTTGGCGCCGTTCAGGTTGAAGCCGCCGTTGGCGACGCCGTTGCTGTAGCTCTTCCAGTAGGTCTTGGCGGCGGCAAACGCATTGGCGTCGGTGCCGGTGAGCGCGGTCAGATAGTTGCCGTAGCTGGCGGCGTAGCGCGCGAAGTTCTGATCGACCGCGCCCCAGGTCGACTGGTCACCCACCAGGTTGTTGTGCAGGCCGCTGACATAGCGCGTGCCGGTAAGATCGGTCGGCGTGTCATAGGACGTGCCGTAAGCTGCCTGCGCCTGCGCGGCAGAAAGGCCGGTGCCATCCCAGATCTGCTGGCCATAACCATCGAAGATCGGGCCGGTGCCGTCCCATGCGATGATTGCGTTGCCCGTCGCATCGAACAGCGGCCGGAAGTTCACCTGTGCAGTGATGAAGTCGATGTCGGAGCCGTTGATCATGAACGGCTTGAGAAACGGATTAAGCATGGTCGATCACCCCGATTGTCCCGCCCAATTCAGGCAAGGTTTTGTAACAAGCGGACTGCTACCCGTGATGGAGATCCGATAAATCCGTGTAACGCGGTAGGTTAGCGCCTTTTTTTATAGTTAATACGGTGTTTAAATTTGGCACAAATTCTGTTTCGAAGTAATTTCTTATTTAGATTTTATTAACCACGACGTTTAACTGTGAAAATTGAGCAAAGGCGCTCCCAAACGCACGTAAAGCCCGCCGCGCCCGGGTTTGCCGGGGCGGCGAGCTGCCGGAAAGTATTTGGGGATGACGCACATGCGGCGCCGTCGTCCTGCCTGCAGAGGCAGGTTGCATGTCCGGACCGACGGCCCGGATCAGGCAGTTATCAGCAAATCCTGATAGGTAATATTGGGATGCGCGGAGCCGGTGCCCAGCACCGCCACCAGCACGGCCGCGGCGCCGCCGATGCCGTCGCTGTCGTAAAACAGCTTGCCGCTTGCCGAGTCGTAGATCACCCGGTCGCTGGCATCATGCGCGCCTGTCGCACCGGCGGCACTGTGGAATTCGTCCGCAGTCAGCGCGCCGGTATGGCCGAAACCGCCGAATGCGCTGCGGCCAAAGCGCAGCCTGTCGTGGTCGGCCAGTGAAAAGTCGGTGACCCTGTCGGCCTCGTTGTTGCCCGCCGGAAGATAATCGAACAGGAACGTGTCGCGCCCCGCGCCGCCGGTCAGCAGATCGCGGCCCGCGCCGCCTGAAAGCGTGTCGTCTCCGCCGCCACCCGCGAGCCGGTCGTTGCCCTCCGCACCGATCAGTATATTCGCAGCGCCATTGCCGATGATCAGGTTGTCGAGTTCGTTGCCGCGTCCCCCGATCGCGCCGGTACCCGTCAGCACCAGGTTCTCGACATATTCATCGAGCAGGAAACTAACCGAGGCGCGGACCGTGTCGGTGCCCTCGTTGGCGTGCTCGTGGGTGTGATCAAGCACGTTGTCGACGATGAAGGTGTCGTTGCCTTCGCCGCCCTCCATGTGGTCTGCGCCGGCCCCGCCGTCGAGCAGGTCGTTTCCGCCCTCGCCATAGATCGAATCGTTGCCGGCCTTGCCCTTCAGCACGTCGTTGCCGCCTGCGCCCAGCAGGTAATCGGCCTGCGACGTTCCAACGAGGGTTTCGTTGGCCACGTCATCCACCACGATGCGGATGGCCTGCGCTGCCTTGTGGGTTCCGTCGGATACCGACACAGTCACATCGTAAACGTTGTCGCCGCCGCTGTCGGCCGGGTTCTCGAAATCGGGGGCCGCGCGAAAGAACAGCTTGCCCGAGGCGTGATCGATCAGGAACAGCGCGGCATCCGCGCCTCCGCTGATGCGGTACGAGAGGATCGTTTGCGGGTCCGCGTCCCAGGCTTTGATGGTCGTCGCCAGCCGCTGGTTTTCCGCCACGTGGAAGCCGCCTGCATCCTGCGGCGCGATCAGGATCACCGGCGCCGCATCGGCTGCCAGCAGAAATTGCGCGTTGATATCCACCGCGTTGTTGAGGGTGGCGCCGCTGCGGGGGCCGCGATCTTCCCACAGCGCGATGACACCCTCCGGGCCAACTGCGGCCAGTGCCGCGTTGCTTTGGTTGCCGGCCGTCGAGGTGTTGACGAGGACTTCAGCGCCTGCCGCAACACCGGCCGCGTCGAACCCGCGCGCCTTGATTGCGGTGCCTTCGATATCGCCGCCCGTCAGGCTTGCATCGCTCCACGCGGCATAGAAACCGCCATTGCCCAGCGCCGCAAGGCTCGGTGCGGTCTGGTTGCCGCCCGTCTCGCCGTTGAGCAACAACTGGCCGCCGATCTTGCTGCCATCCGCGCCGAATATCTGCGCCGCGATTCCCGACCCGTCGGCATCGCCGCCGGTCCCGCTGCGGTCTTCCCACGCCACGACGAGCCCGCCGTCGGCCAGGGCTGCAATCGCTGGCAGGGTCTGGTTCCCGGCCGTCGCCGTGTTGGCCAGCAGTTCGCCCCCCACGCGCGCACCGGCATCGTCGAACAGCTGCAGCTTGATGCTGGCTCCGTCTGCGTCGCCCAGCGTGCCGCTTGCATCCTGCCAGGCCACGGCAAACCCGCCGCCAGCCAGTGCCGCAATCACCGGCGCGGACTGGTTCCCTGCCGTCTGGCTGGTGACCAGCATTTCGCCGCCCTGTTTCGCGCCCGCTGCATCGAATACCTGCGCGCGCACCGCCAGCCCGCTGGTGTCCGCGCCCGAAAGCCCGGCATCGTTCCAGCACACGGCAAAGCCGCCACTCTTCAGCGCCGCAACTTGCGGCAGGAACTGGTCGCCGTTGACACTGGTGTTGATCAGGAACTCACCCCCGATCTTCGCGCCATTCGCGCCCAGCAGCTGCCCCTTGACGCTCGCGCCCTTGCCATCGCCCAGCGTCCGGCTGAGGTCCTGCCACACCACGATGTAGCCGCCGCTCTCCAGCCGCGCCACACTCGGCCAGCCCTGGCTCTTGGCGGTTTCGCTGTTGATCAGGAACTCGCCACCCAGCCGAGTGCCGTCGATCTGCACGAGCTGGCCCTTGATGCTCGTGCCCGAAGGGTCGCCCAGCGTCCCGCTCCAGTCCTGCCATACCGCAAGACCATGCCCGCCTTCGCCCCAGCTGAACGCAGGGTTGATCTGGTCGAAGGCGGTCACACCGGGTACGCCGAATTCGGCACCGATTGGCTGCAGGTCCATGATGGGCTTTCCGGGCTGCGTGCTGCGTCAGACGAGGACGAAGTCGGTTGCCGTCAGCGCCGCATGGTTGGCAAGCTGCGCGATCAGCACGGCCGCCCCGCTGCCCGAGCCATCCGCGTCATAGAGCAGCGCGCCGGTGAAGTGATCGTAGATGATCCGATCATCGGCCTGCAGCGCCTGGTTGCCGAGCGCGAAGGCTGCCGCGCTCAGTGGCTGGCCTGCCGTGCCGATGCCGGCGAAGAGCGCGAGCGAAAGCTCGATCTTGTCGCCATCCGCCTTGGCAAAGTCGGCAATCACCGGCGGGGTGGCCGATCCTGCCGCCAGCACGAACGTGTCCGCGCCCTTGCCGCCGGCAAGGATGTCCGCACCGCCGCCGCTGATCAGACGGTCGTTGCCCGCGCCGCCCAGCAGCGTGTTGGCCCCGGCATTGCCGGTGATCACGTCATTGCCCGCGCCGCCGATCACGTTCTCGATCTGCGCCAGGGTGTCGCTGCCCGCGCCGCCGGTCGCCTTGCCGGTGACGAGGTTGACCGTGACCGCAGCCGTCGCCGTCTCATAGCTTGCGGTATCGATCCCCGCGCCGCCGGTCAGCGTGTCGTTGCCAAGCCCGCCGAGCAGCAGGTCGTCGCCCGCGCCGCCGCCGATCACGTCATTGCCCGCGCCGCCATTGAGGAAGTTCGCGCCCGCATCGCCGGTGATCGTGTCCGCGCCCGCGCCGCCGACCACGTTCTCGATGCCGATCAGCGTATCGGAGCCTGCTGCACCGGTCGCCTTGCCGGTCACAAGGTTGACCACCACGGCTGCCGTGGCGCTCGCATAGACGGCCGCGTCGATCCCGGCGCCGCCGTCGATCGTGTCGTTGCCGGCTTCGCCGCTCAGCGTGTCGTCGCCGGCCCCGCCTGTGAGCACGTTGGCCGCCGCGTTGCCGACAATGAGGTTGGCCAGCGCGTTGCCCGTCCCGTTGATCGCGGCCGTGCCGGTGAGGCCAAGGTTTTCGATATCCGCACCCAGCGTCCAGGTCACGTTCGCCTGCACCTGATCGATACCGCTGCCGCCCGCCTCGCTGACAACGTCCGTTGCGCTGCTGACGACATAGATGTCGTCGCCCGCACCGCCGTTCATGGTGTTGGTGCCAGCGCCGCCGTTGAGCGTGTCGTTACCTGCGCCGCCGATCAGCGTATCATTGCCACCTGCGCCGACAAGCGTGTCATTACCGCCAAGGCCCACGAGGCGGTTGGCATTCGCATCACCGGAGAGAGTGTCGTTCGCCGATCCGCCGGTCACGTTCTCGATCCCGCTCAGCAGGTCCGCACCTGCCTGTGTGCTGGCAGAAGCGCCGAGCGCAAGATTGACCGCAGCGGCCACTGTGGTTGCCGAAAGGTCGTAAGTGTCGATCCCGGCACCGCCATTGTAGCTGTCGATGCCGTCACCTGAAGCGGCCACGAAGCGGTCATCACCCGCCGCGCCGCTGATCACGTCGGCGCCCGCGCCGCCGGTGATGGTGTCTGCACCGGCGCTGCCGGTCAGGGTGTCATTCCCTGCAAGGCCGTTCAGCACGCCGGCTCCGGCCAAGGTCAGCTTGTCTGCCGCCGCTGTGCCGTTTACCTGCACCAGCGCCGCACCTGTCAGTGCCAGCGTCGCGCTGCCTGCCGTAGCGGCAATGCCATCGCTTACCTGATAGCTCAGGCTAACGCTCGCCGCCGAGCCCGGTACGGCGTAGTAGAGCCACGTTCCATCGCCCTGATCGACGAGCTGGCCCGCACTGGCCGTGAGGCCCGTCACTGCCAGCACCGCGCCGTGGTCGACGTCGCTCGACTTGCCGAGCAGTTCGGCCGAGGTGATCAGCCGTGCTGCCGCAAACTGGCCGGAAAGGCTGACCGCGCCCGCAACCACCGGCGCATCGTTGACGCCGACAACGTCGATGGTCACGGCATGGGTGGTGCCATCGATCTCCGAGATGGTGACGACGTCAGTCGCATGTTCGCCCTGCGCCAGCGCATCGGCGGCGGCGGTGGTGACATAGCTCCACTCGCCGTTGTTGTCCGCGGGCATGGCCATGCCGTCCGGCATCACCAGATTGCCGGCGAGCGTCAGCCTGCCGAGCCCGGCGGAGCCGGTGAAGGTGCCGGCAATGAAGCCCTGCTTCATCGGGTCGGCACGGCCGATCTCCATGAGGCCGGTGGTCGCCGCGCCGTTTTCGGTGGCCGATCCGGTGAAGTCACCGCCGATGCCGATCACCTTGAACGGGCGCATCATGTCGTGGTCTTCGTGGCTCAGGATGTGGCAGTGCCACACATAGTCGCCGGGGCGGTCGAAGGTGGCGATCACCTTGATGCCCTCGCCGGGGGCCAGCCACACGGTGTCCTGCGGTCCCTCATCGGTTGCTTCCAGCGGGATCGCGGCGCCGAAGTCGTTGTTGTAGTTGTCTTCGCCGCGCAGAACCACGCCGTCGCCGTTGGTATCGCCCGCACTGGTGCCATCGTTCACGGTCAGCTGGTAGCGGCCCAGCACCTGGAACTCGACCTGGTGGATGTGGATCGGGTGCGCGTCGGCGGTGACGTTGTAGAATTCCCAGACTTCGGTGACCGAGCCGGTGCCGTTCGTCAGGTGGACGATCTCGGTGACCGGGGTCATGTAGCCAAGGCCGCCGGCCGCCACCTGATTGCCGAACTGGTCCACGGTGTTTTCAGCCGTGCCGACAACCGGCATGATGCGGCCGAACTCGTCGGCATATTCGAACAGGCCCAGCTTGCGGGTGGTTGTCGCCGCGCTTTCCGGGATCGGCGTGAAGCCGGGGTTGAGAACGGTGTCCGGCGTCAGCGTGGTGTGGAACGCGGGAAGCGTGCCGTCGACGCGGAATTCCATGATCTGGCTGATGGGGTCGGCTGCCGTCGCCTGAACGACGCCGCCGGCGAGGGTTCCGTCCGGGGCAAAGCCCTTGAACGGTTCGTAGGCCGCGCTGGTGTTGATGAGGTGGACGGCCGTGCCGGTCGGCACGTTGTCGAAGTTGAACAGCAGCTGGTAGCGGTCTGCCGGGGCGAACACGATCTGCTCGTTCGGATCCTGCACACCATCGCCGTTGATCAGCACGACCGGCTTCTGCAGGAGGCCGCCATCGACGCCCAGCAGGGTCACCTTCACGTAGGGATTGTCGAGCTGGAGAATATAGATGCGCGAATCCGAGGCGTTGAGCAGCTCGAATTCGACATCGCCCTTGGCCACGTTCAAATGCGGCCAGGCGACGTTGTTGACGGTGATCACGTTGCCGTAGAACTCCGGCACCGCGGTCGGGAACTGGCCGCCCAGCGTCGCGTAGTCGGCCGGCAGCACGGAATCGACCGTATCCGCCGTGCCGGGAAGCACATCGCCGCTGCCGGCCGGGTAATAGAGCCCGCCGGTGGTGGTGAAGGCCTTGTCCGCGATGAACAGGGTTGTGTCGTTCGCGCCGAGCACGGCCGGCAGCACACCCATCTCCACCAGACGGGCATGGTTGTCATCGGTCAGCTGGTAGCCGCCGGCAAGCCCGGCATAAACGTTGAGCCTGGTCAGGCCCATCGTGTGGTCGTGGTACCAGATCAGCGAACCCTGCTGCGAATTGTCATAGCGATAAGTCGTGCTTTCGCCGGGCAGCTTCACGTAGTTCGGATAGCCGTCGTAGATCGCGGCGGTGTGGCCGCCGTGCAGGTGCGCGACCAGCTGGGGCAGGAAGGCGTTCGCAGCCGGGTTCGGGCCCATCGACATCAGCAGGGTCGGGTCGACCGGCAGGATATGCGGGCCTGCGGGGAGGCCATTGCTCCAGACCAGCGAGATGGGGGTGTTGGCCTGCGTGAGCAGCGTCGGGTTGTAGACCGGGTTGGCGGTGGGCTTGAGCGTGACGGCATCGATCGGCTCGCCGGTCACGGGGTCGACCAGTTCGTAGACCCACATCGTGGTCGCCGCACCGAAGCCGAGGCCGACATCAGTCTGAATCTGAACCGCTTTGAGGCCGAATCGACCGCCAGAAACTGCAGAAACAACTGCCGGCTTCGGAAGGTCGTTGGCAAACGTTATCGGTCCGACCTGCTCAAAAAACGCGCTCATTATATGGCCCCTGAAATAAATCGCTGCGAGGCCAGTGGATTTTCCAAAATAAATCGAATCAAGTAATAGTTCTACCTGATTCCACCGCCCGGAAAGCCTTTGTCACAGTTCATTTACCAGTTCAATAAGCACCAGTGATTAGACAATTGGGGCATTAAATAAGTATATATAATTACTCCAACGCGAATCTGTACTAATTTGGGACAGATTTGTATTCGGGGATGGGCTCGGGGCCAGCGCGTTATGGTTAATGCACTTTCCTACTGCGGCCCTTGGGCGCATCGCACAGCCGCTTTTTGAACTGGAATTTTGCGCGGCGCGCGCTGTCCTTCCTCACCTCGGTCGTCGTCATCGCGAGGCGGTTATTCGGTAAGAAACAGGCCATGTTTCCGTGGTTGGCGCCGAAACCGGGGGAAGCCCCGGGTTTTTGCTCAGAACAGTGTCAACTGTGTCAACCTGCCGCGCGGGGGATCGCGGCCACCGCCACTTCGACATCCGCCAACCCGAGCGGCGCGGCCCGGTGCGAGGCGATGATCAGGCCAGTGCCGTGGACGCCCAGCCAGTTCCGCAGCGCTCCGACCAGCGCTTCCTCGGTGCCGGCATCGAGACCCTCGGTCGGCTCGTCGAGCAGCAGCCAGGGCCGCTCGGCCAGCAGCGCCCGCGCGATCGCAAGGCGCTTGCGCTCGCCGCCCGAAAGCACGCCCCCGTCCTCGCTCAGCACCGTATCAAGCCCTTGCGGCATCCGCGCGATCCGCTCCCACAGCTGCGCCGTCCGCAGCGCGCGCTCCATCGCCTCTGCGTCGATTCCGGGCCGGGCCAGCCGCAGGTTGTCGGCCACGCTCCCCGCCAGCAGCATCGGTTCCTGCGGCGCGATCGCAACTTGGGTGCGGATCGCGGCAGCCGGCAGCATGGCCAGGGGCCTGCCGTCGAGCGTCAGGTCGTGCGCCGGCACGCGCATCCCCGCGAGCGCCTCGAGCACCCGCGTCTTGCCCGAACCGGATTCGCCTGTCAGCGCGATGCGGCTCCCGGGTGCAAACGTCGCGGTGCCAAGGCCAACCGTCTGCGCGGCGTCCGGCGGCACGGCGGTCACTGCCGGGGAGGGAGCTTCAAAGGCGGGCAGGGCGAGCAGCACGCGCAGCCGCGCGATGCCCTCGGCCACCGCCGCCTCGCGCGAAGCCGTGCGGGCAATGGCCGCGACCGCCTCGACGCTCGCACTTGCCGCCAGAACCGCCAGCGCGGTGATCGGGGTCGAAGCGGTGCTGGCCAGCAAGGTCGCCGCCGCCGCAAGCGCGCTGCCGGCGATCAGCAGCCCGCCGCCTGCCGCCTCGATCCGTGCAAGTCGCCGCTGCGCCGTATCGATCCGGTCTGCCTCGGCAACGAGCAGCGCGGTCACCCGGGGCGCGAGACCATAGGTGATGATCTCGCTCCGTGCCGCGGCATAGTCCACCAGCATGCGCCGGAGCGCTGCCGTCGCCGCTGCGGCTTCGGCTGCCGGCGCGGTGCTGAGCCGCTGCGGCAGCACCGCGAGCAGGGCCAGCAGCAGGACGATGACCGCGATATAGGTCAATGCGGCGAGCCATCCGGCCAGCGCCACCGCCGCCAGACCCGCCAGCACGGTGCCCGCCGCTGCCGGTATCCCGGGCCTGCGCACCACGAGATCCTCCAGCGCCGCAATGTCTCCGATCAGCTTCGCGCTTGCATCGCCGCTTGCAAGGTCGGGGGCGTTGCGGCTGTCGGCATGGGCCAGCCGCGTGAACAAGGTTCCGCGCAGCTCCGCCAACGCTTGCAGCGCCGCCTCATGCGACCACAGCCGCTCGCCGTAGCGCGCGGCCGTGCGCAAGACTGCAAGCCCCCGGATTGCCGCACTCGGGATCAGGTAGTTGAACGCTGCGATGGCCGCCGCACCGCTCCCAGCGGCAAGGGCTGCTCCAGTCAGGAACCAGCCCGACACCGCCAGAAGCACCAACCCGCCAATGCCGGCCGCGAGCGCCGCCATGAAGGCAAGCATGATGCGGCCTCGCACGCCCGGCGGCAGCTGCAGGGGGAAGTGCGCCCCGATCACAGCGCGATCACCGTGTCGGCGGCCGCAACCAGACGCTCGTCGTGCGTCGCGACAATGATGGCGCGCTGCCTGGCTTCCGAGGTGAGTAGCGCGATGATCCGTTCCGCGCTCGCGCTGTCGAGATCGGCTGTCGGCTCGTCCGCCAGCAGCAGCGCGCGGTCTGCGATCAGCGCTCGGGCAAGTCCCAGTCGCCGCCGCTCGCCACCGGAAAGCCATGCACCGTGATGGTCGATTGCGGTGTTCAATCCTTCGGCGCGCCGCGCGACGAGGGCGTCGAGGCCCACCGCGCTGACCGCTACGGTCACCGCAGCATCATCCGCCTCGGGTTTTCCGAGCCGCAAGTTGTCGCCGAGCGTCGTCGGCAGCAACAGCGGCACTTGCCCCGCCCAGGCAATGGCCTCGGCCGGCAAAGTGGCAATCGCGCCCTTGCTGGGCGCGACTTGTCCGGCGATTGCGGCCAGCAGGCTGGTCTTGCCGCTCCCCGTGGGGCCCGTGATGCAGACGAGGCCCTGCGCGCCGAGTTCCAGGCTCACCGGGCCGATGCGGTGCCCCGGCCATTCCACGATCACGCCGCGCAGCAGCACCGACGCGGCGCGGGCAGGGCGCTGCGAAGGCTGGGGCAGGTCGGCCAGCGCCTTTTCCGCCGCCTCGCCCAACTGCTTTTCGTGGTAGGCCGCGGCAAGCCGGCGCATCGGGAGGTAGAATTCCGGTGCCAGCACGAGCACGAAGAGCGCAGAGCGGTAGTTCAGCACTTCGATTGCGGGAAATGGCAGAAGGCCAAGCAGGCTGAACCCGCAATAGACCGCCACGAGCGCAACGCTCAGCGCCGCGAAGAATTCGAGCACCGCGCTCGAAATGAAAGCGGCGCGCAGCACCGCGATGGTCCGCGCGGCAACGTCTTGCGCCGCGCGGCCGGCGGCCCGTGCGATCCGGTCCTCTGCGGCAAAATGGCGGATGATCGGCAAGTGGCGGATACGGTCGACATAGAGCGCCGACAGCGCGGTGATGGCCGCCATCTGTCGGTCCGCCGCCTGCCGCGCTGCCCCGCCGGCGAAGATCATGCCGATGACGAAGGGGATCAGCGTCGCGAGAAGGATCAGTGCCGCGACCCAGCTCTGCAACGCGACGATCGCGGCGACGAGCAGGGGAGCCGATGTCGCGGATTGGCGTACCGGATCGAAGCGCGCGGCGCGGGCCTGCTCGGCGGCGATATGATCGATCCCGAGCGTGGCTGTCGCTCCGAGTGCCGGGCCGGACGGGCCAGCCAAGGCCAGCAGGCGCGGGAAAAGCTCGGCGCGGCGCGCCTGCGCCAGCAGACGGCCTTCGTCGAAGCCCAGCACTTGCGCGCCAACCTGACTGGCAAGTCGCAGCAGGCCGCCGAGCATCATCAGCGCACAGCCACTCGCCATGACGGCCATGGTGCCCCCCGCCAGCCTTGCCTCGAGCGCACTGGCCAGACCCCAGGCAAAGATGGCGGCTCCGGCGATATCTGATGTCCAGGCGAAGCCCGCCGCTTTGTATATCCTCATATGCGGGATTCGTTTATTCGGTCGCCAGCGGCAGTGCCAGACTCGGGCGCGCCGATACGCCCGGCCCGCGAAAGGACACAGGCGATGGATATGGCGGTGGTGGAGCTTTCCCGGCTGCAGTTCGCATTGACCGCGCTGTACCATTTCCTGTTCGTGCCGCTCACGCTCGGCTTGTCGTTCATTCTGGTCATCATGGAAAGCGTCTATGTGATGACCGACCGCCCGATCTGGCGGGATATCACCCGTTTCTGGGGCAAGCTCTTCGGAATCAACTTCGTGCTGGGCGTGGCGACCGGCCTCACCATGGAGTTCGAGTTCGGGACGAACTGGTCGTACTACTCGCACTATGTGGGCGACATCTTTGGTGCCCCGCTGGCGATCGAGGGGCTGATGGCCTTCTTTCTCGAGGCGACATTCGTGGGGATGATGTTCTTCGGGTGGGACAAGCTGAGCCCGCGGCAACACTTGCTCACGACCTTCATGGTCGCACTGGGCTCGAACCTCTCGGCGCTGTGGATCCTGATCGCCAACGGCTGGATGCAGCATCCGACCGGCGCAGCGTTCAACCCGATCACGATGCGCATGGAAGTGACGAATTTCTACGACGTGGTGTTCAATCCGGTCGCGCAGGCCAAGTTCGTTCATACCGTGAGTGCGGGCTACGTGACCGCGAGCGTGTTCGTGCTCGGCGTTTCGGCCTGGTACCTGCTCAAGGGGCGGCATCTGGAACTCGCCAAGCGCAGCTTTGCCGTGGCCGCAGCCTTCGGCCTTGCCTCGGCGCTCTCGGTCGTCGTGCTGGGCGATGAAAGCGGCTACACGCTCACAGACAACCAGAAGATGAAGCTCGCGGCGATCGAGGCAGAATGGCACACCGAACCTGCCCCGGCGGGGATCGCGGTGTTTGGCCTGCCCTCGAACGAAGGGCGCGAAACGCTCTGGGCGGTGAAGATTCCCTATATCCTTGGCATCATCGGCACGCGCAGCCTGACCGGGCAGGTCGAGGGGATCTATCCGCTCGTCGCCCATGCCCGCCTTCGGATCGAGCACGGGCTCGTCGCTTATGACGCGGTGGAAAAACTGAAGGTGAACCCCCGGGATATGGCCGCGCGCGCGCAGTTCGAGGGCGCAAAGGACGATCTCGGGTACGCCCTGCTGCTGAAGCGCTATGTGGCGGACCCTCGCGAGGCGGACAGTACCGCGCTCGACAAGGCGGCCTGGTCCACCGTGCCCAACGTGCCCGTGCTGTTCTGGCTGTTCCGGGGCATGGCGGGTATCGGCTTCCTCCTGATCGGCTTCTTCGCGGCGGCACTGATCATGGCGAATACACGCCGGTTCGACGCGAAGTGGTTCCTGCGTGCGGCGGTCCTGATGATCCCGCTGCCCTGGATCGCCATCGAACTGGGCTGGATGGTTGCAGAGATCGGGCGCCAGCCCTGGGCCGTCGATGGCGTACTGCCGACCTTCCTCGGCGCATCGAGCCTGACGACCGCACAGATCTGGACGACTATCGCGGGCTTCACGCTGCTCTACAGCACGCTGGCGGTGATCGAGGTGCGATTGATGCTGGCGGCGATCGGTAAGGGCCCGGAAGGTTATACGCCGTGGCAGCCGCGGCGCGACCCGGTGCCGCCTCCGGCAACGCCGAGCCCGTTCCACAGCGTCCCGGCCGAATGAAGGAGAGGCGCGATGGCGGTGCCGCTTGATTACGAGACGCTGCGGCTGATCTGGTGGGCGCTCATCGGCGTCCTGCTCATCGCGTTTGCCCTCACCGACGGGTTCGATCTCGGCGCGATGGCGCTGCTTCCGTTCGTCGCTCGCAACGATCTGGAGCGCCGCATGGTGATCAACACCGTGAGTGCAACCTGGGAAGGCAACCAGGTGTGGTTCATCCTCGGTGGCGGCGTGATCTTTGCGGCATGGCCCTATGTCTATGCCGTCAGCTTCTCGGGCTTCTACCTCGCGATGTTTCTCGTGCTCGCCGCACTGATCCTGCGGCCGGTGGGGTTCAAGTATCGCTCGAAGCGGCCCGATCCGGCGTGGCGGGCGCGGTGGGACTGGGCGCTGTTTGCAGGCGGACTGGTGCCGGCGCTGGTTCTCGGTGTGGCGGTGGGCAACGTGCTGCTGGGCGCGCCGTTCCGCCTGGATGGCAATCTGCGCACGTTCTACGAAGGCTCCCTCCTGGGTTTGTTCAGCCCGTTTGCCTTGCTGGCGGGTCTGCTGTCCGTCGCGATGCTGGTCATGCACGGTGCTGGCTGGCTGGCGATGAAACTGGAGCCGGGACCCGTGCAGCATCGGGCGCGGCAGTACGGCGCGGTGGCGGCTTTGGCGGCGGTGGCGCTGTTTGCCGCGGGCGGGGCCTGTGTCGCCTGGGGCGGCCTCGGTTTCCGCATGGCCGAGGCGGTTGATACGGGTGGGCCTTCCAACCCGCATCTGGCCCGCGCGGTGACGGCGCCGGGTGCGTGGCTGAACAACTTTGCGGAGCACCGCTGGATGATGACCGCGCCGGTGCTCGGCCTGTTTGGCCCGGTGGTTGCGCTGACCGGCCTGCGCGGACGACGCGATGCGCTGGCCTTTGTCGGATCTGCCTGCGCAGTGTCGGGGATCATCGCGACGGTGGGGCTTTCGATGTTTCCCTTCATCCTGCCAAGCGCGATTGATCCCGCGTCCAGCCTCACGGTCTGGAACGCCTCGTCCAGCCAACTGACCCTGTTCATCATGCTGGTAGTGGTGCTTGTGTTCCTGCCGATCGTGCTGGCTTACACCACATGGGCCTACCGGGTGATGTTCGGCCGGGTGAGGGCCGAGGAAGTGCGCCTCAATCCCGATCTTTACTGAGAGACAACCAATCGATGTGGTATTTTGCGTGGATCCTTGGCCTAGGCCTTGCCGTCAGCGTAGCGATCCTTAACGGCATCTGGCACGAGTTCCATTCGGACGAAGCCGGCGACCGGACCGTGCACGATTGAATGCGGCAAGGCGGGAGGGGCAAACAGCATGGACAGGCGCATAGCCGTCATTTCGGCCGCGGCGAGCGGCATCGGTCTCGCCATCGCCAAAGCGCTCTGCGCCGATGGCTGGCGGGTCTATGCCGGTGATCGCGACACTGCGGCGATTGCGGCGCTGGGATCAGGCAGCGAAACCCTGGCCGCGCGCGTGTGCGAGGTCAGCGATGCCGCCTCGGTGGAAGGCTTCTATGCGTGGATCGAAGGCGATCTTGCCGCGAAGGGCGCCGTGGGCATCGATCTTCTTGTCAACAACGCCGGGATCGCCGGACCGACCGCGCGGCTGGAAGACCAGCCGTTGGACGGCTGGAATGAAACGGTCGGTGTCAACCTCAATGGAACATTCCTGATGACGCGGGGCGCGATCCCGCTGCTGCGCCGCCGGGCGCCGGGCAGCGCGATCATCAACATGAGTTCGACGGCCGGTCTGTTCGGCTGCCCGCTGCGGGGCCCCTACGTGGCGACGAAGTGGGCGATCATCGGCCTGACCAAGACTCTGGCCATGGAATTGGGACCTGAGGGCATCCGCGTCAACGCGATCTGCCCGGGCAGCGTGGAGGGCCCTAGGATCGACCGGGTCATCGCAGCCGACGCGGCGGAGCGGGGGCTGACAGTTGCGGAGGTCGAGCACGAGTACAAGCGGCAGACTTCGCTGCGCACTTTTGCGACGGCGGGAGACGTGACCGCGATGGTGCAGTATCTGATGTCGCCGGCAGGGGCGCGCATCTCCGGGCAGGCCCTCGCGATCGATGGGCATACCGAAAGCCTGTCGCTGGATATGGAGGCCTGATGCGCGCGGTCTGGTACGAGGAAACGGGCCCGGCGGCAGTTGTGCTGCGGCTGGGTGAAATGGAGACGCCGCACCCCGGCCCGGGCGAAGTGCGCGTGCGGCTGCGGGCCTCGGGTATCAATCCCTCCGATGTGAAATCGCGCGCGGGGCTGCGCGGGCCCATAGCGTTTCCGCGCGTCATTCCGCATTCGGATGGTGCGGGCGAGATCGATGCGGTGGGTGAGGGTGTTTCGTCCGCGCGGATCGGGTCGTGGGTCTGGGTGTGGAACGCGGCATACAGGCGGCCCTTCGGCACGTGTGCCGAACACGTCTGCCTCCCGCAGGAGCAGGCCGTGCCGCTCCCGGCGCGCACGAGCTTCGAGGCGGGGGCCTGCCTTGGCATTCCGGCTTCGACCGCCTGCCATGCTGTGTTCGCCGATGGCGACGTTGCTGGCCGGACTGTGCTGGTGACCGGCGGTGCCGGAGCCGTCGGGCACTATGCCATCCAGCTCGCCCGGTGGGGCGGCGCGCGCGTGATCGCGACGGTCAGCGGGGCAGAAAAGGCCCGCGCGGCCGAGGCGGCGGGGGCCCATGCCGTGGTGAACTACCGCGAGGGCGAGGTCGCGGCAGCGATCCTTGCGGCCAACCACGGCAAACCGGTCGACCGGGTGGTCGAGGTGGAACTGGGCGGCAATCTTTCAGTCACCTCCGCCGTGATCGGCGAGGGCGGAGTTATTGCGGCATATGGCTCGATGGCGGATGCGGAGCCGAAGTTGCCGTTCTATCCGCTGATGTTCAGGCATGTGAGCTTGCGCATGCTGCTGGTCTATCTGCTGTCTGGCCGGGAACGCGCCGAGGTGATCAGGCGGCTGACCAACGCGCTTGAGCAGGGCGCGCTCAACCATGCCATCGCCGCGACATTCGATCTTTCAGAGAGTGCCAGAGCGCACGAGGCGGTCGAGTCCGGCACGCTGATCGGCAACACTGTGATCACGATCCCTTGCGTTTAGCGATTGACGAGGCGGCGGGCTTTCGCCCATCCCATGTACAACCGCGGCCATGAACCGATGCGCGCGGATCGGGGGCAAGATCAGGTGATGGCGGCTGAAGACCAGCATTTCGAACAGTTTGCGGGCCATCCCAAAGGGGTCTACTACCTCGCCTTCACCGAAATGTGGGAGCGCTTCTCGTTCTACGGGATGTCCGCGCTGCTTACGCTCTACATGGTGAAGGAGCTTTTGCCGCTCCATGGCGGCAAAGTGCTTGGCCTCGCCGCGCTGCGCCATGGGCTCAGTTTCAATGGCCCGATGAGCGATGTTGCCTTCGCCTCGATCATCTACGGCTGGTATGCGGGTCTCGTCTATTTCACCCCGATCATCGGCGGCTGGGTGGCGGACCGGATCCTTGGCCCCAAGAAGACGGTGCTGATCGGCGTCCTGCTGATGGCTGCAGGTCATGCGGCGATGTCGTTCTACGAAACCTTCGTTATCGCGCTGGCGCTGCTGATCATGGGATCGGGTTTCCTGAAAGGCAATATTTCGGCCCAGGTCGGCACGCTCTACCCGCGCGAGGATGAATCGCGCCGCTCGCAAGGTTACACGATCTTCGCGACCGGCATCAACATCGGCGCGGCCAGCGGTCCGGTGACGACTGGCCTTGTGGCCGCGATCTGGGGCTTTCATACCGGGTTCGCTGTGGCGGCTGTGCTGATGCTGGTGGCCATGGTCGGCTACATCCTCGGCCAGCGCCATCTGCCCGATGCCAAGCCTGTTGCGACCGCGCGCGACAAAGCACCGCCGCTCACGCCTGCCGAGCGCCGCCGCGTGGCTGTGCTGATCTTCGTCATCGCGCTGACATTCCCGGCCGAGATCACCTATCCGATGGTCTGGAGTATCGGGATCCTGTGGGTCGACCAATGGGTCAATCTCGCGACCCCGCTGGGAACCGTGCCTTCCAGCTGGTTTGCAGGCATGGATTCGTTCGGATCGATACTCGCGGCACCGATCCTCGTCGCGCTGTGGAGCTGGCAGGCCAAGCGCGGCCAGGAACCGGCCAATGTGACCAAGCAGGGCATCGGCACGGCCATCGTTTCCTTCGCGGCGCTGCTGTTTGCGTTTGCCAACTTTGGCGTGACCCAGCCGCACGGCGTCGGTGCGTTCTGGGCCGTTGCTGGCTGGCTGATCATGGGGCTTGGGTGGATGTATTACTGGCCCACCACCATGGCGATCGTCAGCAAGGCCGCGCCGCCGCGTGTCGCCTCGACCTTGATGGGCGTCGCGTTCCTCTCGCCGTTTGCCGCGCATGTCACCGCAGGCTGGGTCGGCAGCTACTTTGATACGATGAGCCCATCGGCCTTCTGGACCATGGACGCCGCGATCGGTGTCGTGGGGGCCACCGTGATCCTGCTCCTTCGCAAGCCGCTCATCCGTGAGCTAGATGGCGCTCCGGAAGCTGCCCGCTGATGGAACACACTGAATGGCAAGCGAGGATAGACCTTGCTGCGGCGCACCGGCTCGCGGTCCATTTCGGCTACAACGAAGGCATCGACAACCATTTCACCCTGCTGGTGCCGGGATACACCGACCGCTTCTTCCTTGCCCCGTTCGGGCTGCACTGGTCTGAAATCCGCGCAACGGATTTCCTCATCGTCGATTTCGCCGGCAACAAGCTCGCGGGTGAGGGGCCGGTCGAGGACACCGCCTTCCACATTCATGCCCCGCTCCATGCCGCCCGGCCCGATGTGCGCTGCGTCATGCACACGCATATGCCCTATGCGACGGCCCTCAGCATGCTGGAGGAGCCCGAACTCCTCATGGCGAGCCAGAACGCCATTGGTTTTGCGGGCCTCGTGGCTCAGTGCGACTACGCCGGGTTCGCGCTGGACAGCGGCGAGGGTCGGCGCATGGCGGCCGCGCTGGCCGACAAGACGGTGCTGCTCCTGCGCAATCACGGGGTGGTGACGACGGGCACGAGCGTCGCCGAGGCGTTCAACACGCTCTACTTCTTCGAACGGGCTGCGATGACGCAGATCCTGGCGCAATCGAGCGGACAGAAGGTGCGGCTGGTGCGCGAGCCCGTGCTCACCCTGACGATCGAGCAATATAGCACCTCCGCAAAAGTCGAGGGACAGGACCGCATTGATCTGCACTTCGCGGCGCTGAAGCGCATGCTGGATCGGCAGGGGTCCGACTATGCAAGCTGAGGCCGCCCCGCCTCGCGGCACCGGAGCGGTGGTCCTCGTCGGCCTCATGGCTCTCAGCCTGTTCATCAACTACGTCGACCGCGGCAATCTCGCGACTGGGGCTACGCAGATCCGCGCCGATCTGGGGCTGAGCGCCACAGCCTATGGCGCGCTAGGGGCCGGATTCTACTTCGCCTATGCCTTCTGCCAGCTTCCGGCAGGTACGCTTTCAGATCGGATCGGGGGCAAGCGGGTGCTGGCGCTGGGGGCGCTGCTTTGGTCTGTCTCGACCTTGCTGACAGGCTTCGTGCAGGGGTTCCTCGGGCTTTTCGTGCTGCGGATGATGCTGGGCATCGGCGAAAGCGTGGCCTTCACCACAACGTCGAAGATCATCGCGAGCAACGTGCCCAAGGCGCAGATGGGCCTTGCCAACGGGGTGATCGGCTTCGGCTATCTGGTAGGGCCGGCGGCAGGGACGCTGATCGGCGGCCTGCTGATGGCGCACTGGGGCTGGCGCACCACTTTCATGCTGTTCGGCGCGGTCTCGCTGCTGTGGCTTCTGCCGTGGAGCCGGGTGCATATCCGGGAAGTGAAGCCTGCCGACAATCGAGCCGGGGCCTCGGTGACGCTGCGGCAGATCCTCTCTCGCCGCGCGCTGTGGGGTGCGGCGCTGGGGCACTTTGCCGGCAACTGGAACTGGTACTTCATCCTCGGCTACCTGCCGATGTACCTCGAAATGCAGCGCGGCTTTTCCAAGGAGCAGATGGCCGAAGTGGTCTCGAGCGCCTATCTCGTCAATGCGCTTGCCGCGCTGTTTGCGGGGTGGGCTTTCGACAAGGCGATCCAGCGCGGCTGGTCGCCCTCGCTGACGCTCAAGGCGCCGCTGGCGCTGGCGCATCTGGCGGGGCTGGGCTGCATGCTGGCCATGCCGTTCATGCCGATCAGGGCCTGCATCGCGCTGCTGTTTGTTTACGAGATCTGTCTTGGCTTCTCATCGCCAGCCTACTTCATGATCCCCCAGATCATGGCTGGCCCATCCGCTGCCGCGCGCTGGGTCGGCGTGCAGAACATGATGGGCAACATGCCCGGGGTGATCGGCGTGTTCTTTGCGGGCGTGCTGATCGACGCCGGAAACGGCTCCTATGGCACCGCGTTCCTGCTGGCCGGGCTGGTCAACGTGCTGGGCCTCGTGGGTTGGGTGGCGATCCTGCCGCGCATTGCCCCGGTCGATTGGGAGACCGCTTAACGGCCTTTCCATTCCGGAGCGCGGCCTTCGCCAAAGGCGCGCGGGCCTTCCAGCGCATCGTCTGATTGCAGCATGGCCTGATAAGCGGGGATAGCGCCGCTGCGCATCAGCCGGTAGCCCGCCTCGACTTCCATACCCTCGGTCGCTCGCAGGATATCCCGTGCGGCAGTGAGCGCCAGCGGGGCCGACTGCGCGACAGTGGTGGCAAGCTCAAGCGCACAGGCCATCAGCGCATCGGGTTCGGTCACGCGGCTGACGAGATGGAGCGACAGCGCTTCTGCCGCGTCGAGGCGCCTTCCGGTGAGGATCATTTCGCGCGCGAGACGTGCGGGGATGGCCTTGGGGAGGCGAAGGAGGCCGCCGGAATCGGGGAGCATGCCAAGCTGTGCCTCGGGCAGCCAGAACTTCGCGGTCTCGCTCACGACGATGAGATCGGCCGCCAGCGCCAGTTCGAACCCGCCGCCGACTGCAAGACCATTGACCGCCGCGATCACCGGTTTGGTGAGGCTGAAGTATTCGGTGAGGCCGGCAAAGCCGCCAGGGCCGTGATCGGCATCGACCGCCTCACCATCGTTGGCGGCGCCAAGGTCCCAGCCTGCAGAGAAGAAGCGGCCGGTGCCGGTGATGATCCCCACACGCAGGGCCGGATCGTCATTCAGCGTCTTGAATGCGGCATGGAGTTCGAGGCTGGTGGCCACATCGATGGCATTCGCCTTGGGGCGATCCAACGTGATGATCAGGATGCCACCTTGCTGGTCGAGCTTCACGGCACTCATGCTTCTGCCTCCCTGATGCGGATCACAGCGTCTACGGCCACAGCGCCGCTCGGGAGCGCGAGCAGCGGATTGACGTCCATTTCCTCGAGCCGGTCGGCCTGCGTCGTCGCCCAAGTGGCGATGGCGGCGATGGCATCGATGAGCGCCGGCATGTCGCAGCCCGGCTTGCCGCGATAGCCGCCGAGCACCTTGAAGAGCGGCAACCGGGCAAGCGCGGCCGCGATATCGGACTTACCGACGGGGAGGAGAAGCTGCTCGGTCTGGCGCAGCAACTCGACAAAGATGCCGCCCGCGCCGAGGGTGAGGAAGAGGCCGAACTGCGGATCGCGGCCGACGCCGACGATCAGTTCCGCCACCGCGCCGCCGACCATTTCCTCGACCAGGAAAGTGCCTGAAAGGCGGCTCATGCCCTGGGCGGCAGCGAGCAGGGCCTCGCGGCTACCAAGGTTCAGAGCGACCCCGCCCAATTCGGTCTTGTGTGCAAGATTGGCGCCTACGGCCTTGAGCACCAACGGGAATGGTACAGGCAAAGCCGTGGCCGGATCTTCCAGCTCGGCGAGGGTGAAGACGGCGCCGCGGGCGATGGGAACGCCGGCGGCGGCAAGTGCGGCCTTGCTGCGGACTTCGTCCCAGACGGCAGGTTCACCGGGCAGGACCAGCGGCATTTCAGCGAGCGCGTCGGGTGCCGGCCTTGCCCATGCTTCGCCAATGCTGGCGGCAGCGGCAATGGCGCGGAGGGCTTCGGCGAGCCCGGCAGCGGGGACGATGCCCTCGGCAAGCAAAGCGGCTGCGACCGGCTCGGGCATCGTTTCGGCGAGCGAGCTGACCATCATGCGCACCGTGCCGGCGGGGGTGGGCTTGGCGCAAGCCGCACGGAAGGCGGCAAGGGTGACGTCCCAATCGGCGGCAGAGCAGCGGTCGGCGCGGGGGAAATCGAGGATCAGGAGCGAGGCTTCGAAGCCCGCATCCAGCATGGCGCCGAAGCAGGCAGTCTGTGCGGCCAGATCGCCCCAGATATAGGTGTGGTAATCGAGCGGATTGGCGACGTGGACCCGCGGGCCGAGAACATCTTCCAGCGCGGCCTGCGTGGCTGGCGGGAAGTCTGGCGTTTCAAGGCCGGCCGCTTCGGCAAGATCGGCGGTCAGCGAGGCTTCGCCGCCCGAGCAGCTTGCGCTGGTGATCCGCCGGGCGCGCAAGGGGCCCGCCACGTGAAGCAGCTTGAGCGTTTCGAGGAAGGTTGCAGGATCGTGCGCGCGGGCGACGCCCAGCCGCGCGAACAGGGCATCGACCAGCGCATCGGCTCCGGCGAGCGAGCTGGTGTGCGACATCGTGAGCGCGGCACCTTTGGCCGAGGCGCCGGTCTTCAGCGCCACGATCGGCACGCCTGCCGCGCGTGCGGCAAGACACGCCTCTGAAAAGCGCGCTATCGAGCCGAGGCCTTCGAGATGGAGCCCGATGGCGCTCACGCGTTCGTCCGCGATCAGGGCTTCGATCAGATCGGCAGGTGCCACATCGGCGCAGTTGCCGACCGAGATGACATAACCGATGGGGAGCCCACGCGCCTGCATGGTAAGGTTGAGCGCAAGGTTGCCGCTCTGGCTGACGATGGCGACACCGCGACCTTGATCGATGGGCAGGCAGCCATGCTGGTCTGGCCAGAGCGCCACCCGGTCGAACAGATTGAGCATGCCGTAACAGTTGGGGCCGATCAGGGGCACGCCGTGTGCCGCTTCGAGCAGGGCCGCCTGTCGGGCCTGTCCTTCCTCGCCGCTCTCGGCAAAGTCTGCCGCATAGCATATGGCACCGCCTGAGCCCTGCAGTTCCCCTGCCAGAGCAATGGTGGCCGGCGCGGGGGCCGCGATGAAAACCGCATCGGGCGACGCCGGAAGAGATGCCATGTCCGGGAAGCAGGGCAGGCCCGCCATCTCCGCACGCTTGGGGTTTACCGGCCAGATCGGCCCGGCAAAGCCAAGGGCACGGCACTGGCGCACCGCTTCTTCGGCCGCCTTGCCGCCGACAAGCGCCAGGCTGCGCGGGCGCAGCAGGCGGCTCAGTCTGTCCGCGCTCATGCCTCCAGCGGACGCAGCAGCGCGCGGCTGATGATGTGGCGCTGGATTTCGCTGGTGCCGTCCCAGATACGCTCGACGCGGGCATCACGCCAGAAGCGCTCGATGGGCAGTTCGTCCATCAGACCCATGCCGCCGAAGATCTGCAAGGCGTTGTCCGTCACCCGCGCCAGCGCCTCGGAGGCGAAGAGCTTGGCCATCGCGGCGTCGGTATCGGTCATCGTCCCCTGATCGTCCTTCCACGCAGCGCGGAACGTGAGCAGTTCGGCGGCTTCCAGTTCGGTCTTCATGTCCGCCAGCTTGAAGCCGGTGCCCTGGAACTTGCCGATGGCCTGTCCGAACTGCTTGCGCGTTGCGGCCCACTGCGTCGCCATCTCCAGCACGCGCTGGCCGCGCCCCACCGAGGTTGTCGCAACTTGCAGGCGGGTTGATCCGAGCCATTGGCCCATGAGCTCGAAGCCCTTGTCGAGTTCACCCAGCAGGGCCGAGGCGGGAACGCGGCAGTCCTCGAAGATCAGCTCGCACTGGTGGTAGCCGCGGTGCGAGACGCACCTGGGCCCGCGCCGGCGGGTGAGGCCGGGCGTGTCAAAATCGACAAGGAAGCAGCTGATTGTCTTCTTGCCGCCCGCTTCACCGGTCGCGGCGCACAGGATCACGAAATCGGCGACATCGGCATGGCTGATGAAATGCTTGGTCCCGTTGATGACGAAATCATCCCCATCCCGGCGCGCGAATGTGCGCATCGAGCGGACGTCGGAGCCTGCATCGGGTTCGGTCATGGCAAGGCAATCGTGGCGCTCGCCGCGGATTGTCGGGAGGAGGTACTCCTCGATCTGACTGCCCTCGCATCCGCGCAGGATGTTGCTCGGCCGCGCGATCATCATCTGCAGGCCATAGCTGGCGCGGCCAAGCTCGCGCTCCATCAGCGTGGTATCGAACGTGCCGAGCCCGCCGCCGCCGAGTTCGGCAGGCATGTTGACGGCATAGAGGCCGAGCTCCTTGGCCTTGCGCCGGATGTCTTCCGCGATATCGGCGGGCACGTTGTCCGTGTCTTCGACCAGTTTCTCGTGCGGGTAGAGTTCGGTCTCGACGAAGCGCCTGACCGTTTCGACCAGCATCTGCTGTTCGGAGGAAAGTTCGAAATGCATCACTTCTTGTCCCGTTTGATACCGATTGCGCGGCCGACTTGCGCCGGTCGTTCGAGCCCGGCGTGGGCGGCCAGCACCGCATGAACCCGTGCGTGCAGTTCGGGCGGCATGGGGGCCGACCGGCCTGCAGTCATGTCGACATGCACCAGCATCTGCTCGCCGGTGGCGAGAAGCTCGCCCGTCTCGCCGTGGTGCATGGTGTGGAAGATGTGCAGACGCTTGTCGTCGGCATCGATCAGCTGGAGCGCGAGATCGAGCGGATCGCCGAGGTGCGCTTCGGCCAGATTGAAGATCATCGTCTGCACGGTGAAAAGCGAATGGCCTCCGGCGCGATAGGCCTCGTCGATGCCGATCTTGCGGAAGAATGCGTCCGATTGATCTCCGAAAACAAGGAGATAGCAGGACTCGCTCATATGTCCGTTGTAATCGACCCATTCGCGCGGAACGGTCGGACGGATCAGGCGCAAGGGCGCAGGGATCGTCTCGCCGGGCTGGAACGGCTCCGCAGCCATGCCTTCCAGCGGCGTCTTAAGGCCGTGGGCTTCCTGATCACTTTGCGGCGGCATGGTCCTGTCCTTGCTTTTCGCCTTGGGGAGTGAGGGCAAAGCCTGCCCATTGGCAAGCAGCCGCGGTGTGGCCATCCGGAAATCTAATTGCCTGCATCACGGCTGTTTAGCTCTCGCAGCCGACCACGCGCAGATGCCAAGCGTGGTGCCCTTGGGCAAACGGGCAGGTTCGACCAGGCCGGGCAGCAGCCGGGCACGGCCCTTCATGCAGGCCAAGGTCTCGCCGCCATGGCCGGCGACATCGAGCAGGAGTTGGTCCCAGTGCCGGTACTGCACATCGTGGCCTTCGCCCGGGTACCGGCGAAAGGTGACCTTGCCCGCAACCTTGCCGGCCCAGTATTCGCCTTGCGCGGGCGGGACGAGCGGGTCGGCCTCGCCGTAGTAGAAGAACGCGGGAGCGGGGAAGGCAGTGACTGGCGCCGGTGCATCGCAAAAGCGGTGATACTCCCGCGCGACGGCTCGGGCGTCACCCTGCTGGCCGGCGATGAAGTAGGCATGCGCGCCCTCGTCCGCGGCGCGGTCGATGAAGCCGGAGACCTTGGCGGCGACGCCATCCGGCGGCATGGCCCAGAATACGCGCGGCGCACCGACCTGCTTGCCGAGCATGGCCTCGAGCGCAGCGGGCTCGGCCTTGCAGACGGGACTTTCGGCAGGTGCGGCAGCGATGGCGGCGAGCATGTGCCACGAGGTGATCCGTTCGGGCATGGCAGCGGCAATGTGCCCGGCATAGGCACCGCCGCCCGAAATCGCGACGACCGCGAACTTGTCGACGCCGAGGTGGCCAAGCACCTGCCGCACTTCGCTGGTATAGTCGGCGAAGGACCACGCCGGGTCGAACGCGGTATCGCCGAGGCCATTGCGTTCGACCGCGATGATGCGGACCTTGAGCTGGCGGCGCAGGGTATCGAGGAACGCGACGAGTTCCGGTGCGCGGGCACTGGTGCCGACGCCGCCGATGAACAGCATCGTCCGCCAGCCAGCCTCGCCGGTGTCGGTGTAGTGCACCGTGCGGCCCTCGCTGGTCTTCAAGCTGACAACCGGGGTGCCGATCGGATCGAAGTGAGCGGGAAAGGCGATGGCCGGTGCAGGGCGCGCCTCTGCCGGCGCTGCAAAGGCCAGCGCAGCAACTGCCAGCGCATGCCGGATCATCGCACCGGCTCCGTTTCGAGATTGCGGTCGAGATCAGGGATCATCGCCAGCTCGGCAGCAAGGTTCATCGAGCGGCAGAGCAGGAGATAGACTATGGCCGCGACCGGCAGGCCGACCAGCATCGAGATATCCGCGCCGCCAAGGCTCTTTGCGACAGGGCCGACATAGAGTTCGGTCTTGAAGCAGGGGATCATCGCGATGAAACCGACCGCATAGGCGGTCAGGCCGCGCCAGTTCCAGCGGCCGTAGATGCCGTCTGCCATGAACATCGCGCGGATCGAGTAGCGGCCCCTCCGGACGAAGAAGAAGTCCGCAAGGTTGATCGCTGTCCAGGGGGTGAACAGGTAGACAAGGATGCCGAGAAACGCCTCCAGCCCGTGGAGCACATTGCCGCCCATCGCGAGCGAGAGCGACAGCGAGGCGACGAGGCAGACCACCAGCGCGGCGAGCCGGGCGGGTGCGCCCAGCCGGACCGGGCGCAGGCTGTCGATCACGCTCAGCAGGGTAAGCGAGGAGCCATAGAGATTGAGCGAGGTGATGGTGATGAGGCCGAAGAAGCTGCTCGCCAGCATGACCATGCCGAACCCGCCGAACATGGAATCCGCGCTGCGGCGCAGTGCCACGACAATGTCGGGATCGGTGAAGGTCGCCCCGGCGAACGCGCCCACCAGCATCATCCAGGTGCCGCCGATGAAGGCCCCGCAGAAAGTCCACAGGAACGCGGATCTGATGCCGACCTCGCGCGGCAGGTAGCGCGAATAGTCCGAGACATAGATCGACCAGCTGAGCTGGTAGCCCGCCGCCGCGAAGAACTGGACGAGGAAAAGCGTGGACTTGAACGGACCGGGCCGGAGCAGAGTTCCGAGATCGACCGTTGCGAAGAAGCCCGCAGTATAGACTGCCAGCGCGGCCAGCATGATATAGGCCAGAACGCGCTGCGTGGCGTGTATGACGTCATAGCCGATCCCCGCAACCAGCGCGGCGACAAGGCCGAACAGGATGATGGCCGGCGCTTCGGGCAGGCCGACGAGTTCGTGCAATGTGCTCGCCGCCAGCGACTGGTTGAGCGCGTTGAACCCGATATAAGTGACGAGCGCCACGACCCAGACCAGCAGCGCGCCGATATAGCCGAACTGCGGGCGGGACTGGATCATCTGCGGCAGGCCGAGGTGAGGCCCTTGCGTGCAGTGGAGCGCCATCAACACCGTGCCGAAGGCGCAGCCGCCGGTCACCGCAAGGCTGGACCAGAACAGGTCGAGCCCGCCGACGACGCTGATCGCGCCGGTTGCGAGCGTCGCCAGATGGGCATCGCCCATGAACCACACCGGCCAGAGATGATGCACCTTGCCGCGCCGTTCGGCGAGAGGGACGTAGTCGATCGAGCGGCTTTCAACCAAGGCCATGCTGTATGCGCTTCCCCCTGCGGCTGCTGCTATCCCGGCATCCGGATCTGGCGGCCTTGGCCCTCCGGTGGCGGCAGATGGGCCTGCCCGGCCACCAGCGCCTGCGCCGCCTGCTGCATCGCCTCCGGTGCCGGCGCAGACTTCTCGGCTGCCGCATCGACATGGACCAGCATGTGTTCGGCGGTCGCGATGACGGCTTCCTCCGCCCCGCGCACCATCTCGTGGAAGAGGTGGAGCCGCTTGCCATCGGCGGCCAGCACGCGCGTGCGCACTTCCACACTGTCGCCCAGCCGCGCCTGCCCGAGATGGCGGATATGCGTCTCGACCGTGTACCACGAGTGGCCGGCAGCAACGTAGTCCGCGCCCGCGCCGATGGCGGCCAGAACTACATCGGTCGCATCGCCGAACAGCTTGAGATAGCAGTATTCGGTGAGGTGCTCGTTGTAGTCGATCCACTCCGGCTGCACGGGGGTGGCGATGGTCAGCATCCGACCATCTTCGCGGACCGAACCGATGGCGGCGCCGGTGCCCTTGCCGGCTTCCGCCAGCCGCGCCCGGTGCGCGCGGGCGATCTGGCCCGAGGCGAAATCGTTGCGCTCGAGGGCGTGGGTCAGGTCGACAAGGCAATCGTCACGCAGCTTCTCATAGGTGCGCAGGTCGATGCCGCCCGCCTGTTCATCGGACTGGCGGGCGATCGTCTCGATCAGCTCGTCAGTCAGCTTGGGGCCGATCAGCTTGGTCCAGGGCCATTCCATCGAGGGGCCGAACTGATGGAGGAAGTGGCGCATGCCTTCCTCTCCGCCAGCGAGGCGGTAGACGAGGAACGTGCCCATGAACGACCAGCGCATGCCTGCGCCGAAACGGACGGCGTCGTCGATTTCGGAGGCGGTCGCGATCCCGTCGTTGATCAGCCACAGCGCCTCGCGCCAGACGGCTTCGAGCAAGCGGTCGGCGATGAAACCGTCGATCTCCTTGCGGACGTGGAGAACCTTCATGCCGATCCGCGTGTAGACGGCAGCGGCGATGTCCTTCGTTTCCTGGCTGGTCTGGTCGCCGCCACAGATTTCCACGAGCGGCAGGAGGTACACCGGATTGAACGGGTGGCCCACGACCAGCCGGTCGGGTCGCGCCATGCCGGATTGCAGCTTTGTCGGCAGCAGGCCCGAGGTTGACGAGCCGATCACCGCATGGGCGGGCATGGCCGCATCCATTTCGGCAAGCAGGCGGATCTTGAGATCCTCGCGCTCGGGCAGACTTTCCTGAATGAAATCAGCCTCTCGCACCGCGTCCTGCAGACTGGCTGCAAAGGTGACGGTTCCTTCGGCTGGCAGGGCGTTGCCGAACAGGCGGGTGAGCGCGCGGCGGGCATTGGCGATGACAGCTGCGGTCTTGCGCTCGATCTCGGGGTCGGGATCGAAGATCGCGACGTCGATGCCATTGAGCACAAAGCGCGCGGCCCAGCCGGCGCCGATCACGCCGCCGCCGACGATGCCGACTTTACGGATTTCAGGTGCCATCATTGTTCTTTCAGCGCTTCTGCAGCTTGAGCCTGGTGCGGACCTCGGCGGGAGTCAGGATCCGTGCGCCCATGCCGGTAAGGATTTGGACCGCGCGTTCGGTCAGCTGGCCATTGGTCGCAAGCTGGCCGCGCCCGAGATAAAGGTTGTCCTCGAGGCCAACCCGCACATTGCCGCCCGCAAGCGCCGCCATGGCCACGAACGGCAGCTGGTTGCGGCCGATCGAGAAGCCGCTGAACACCGCGCCCGGCGGCAGCTGGTGGACCATCGCCATCGTGGTGAGCGGGTCGTCCGGCGCGCCATAGGGGATGCCCATGCACAGCTGGATCATCACCGGATCATCGAGCAGCCCGTCGCGGATCATCTCCTTCACGAAGACAAGATGCCCGGTATCGAACACTTCAAGTTCAGGCCGCACGCCAAGGCGCTGCACTTCGGCTGCCATGGTGCGCAGCATGCCGGGCGTGTTGGTCATCACGTAATCGGCTTCGGCGAAATTCATCGTGCCGCAATCGAGCGTGCAGATCTCGGGCAGCAGTTCCTGCACATGGAGCAGCCGCTCCATCGGGCCGACCATGTCGGTGCCGGCTGCGTCAAGCGGGAAGGGGTTCTCGCCCGGTCCGAACACGATATCGCCGCCCATCCCGGCGGTGAGGTTGATCACGACGTCGGTGTCGGAGGCGCGGATGCGCTCCACCACTTCGCGGTACAGCGCGACATCGCGGCTGCCTTTGCCGGTTTCGGGATCGCGCACGTGAATATGCGCGATGGCCGCGCCCGCCTTGGCGGCCTCGACCGCGGCATCGGCGATCTGCGCCGGCGTGATGGGCAGGCCCGGATGCTTGTCGGCGGTGTTGCCCGAACCGGTGACAGCGCAGGTGATGAACGTCTCGAAATTCATTCAGGGTCCCTCTCGGCCTTTGCCGCAGAGCTTAGTCAGGCCGGGCGGGATTGGAATGCCGAATTGTGCGGATCGCGGGAAATCGGTGCCAGCCTCAGTAATCCTAATGGTGAGGCCAAGCGCCGCTCATACTTGGAGCATCCTCGCCATCGCGCCGAGCAGGTCACGCGTGAAGGCTTTGGCGGTGGGCGCCTCGGCAATCGCGTTGAAGGCGTGGATCGCACCGGGATAGGAGTGCAGTTCTACCGGCACGCCCGCTTTCACAAGGCGCAGCGCGTAGTCGAGGTCCTCGTCGAGGAAGAGATCGAGGCTGCCGGTGCCGATCCACGTAGGCGGGAGGCCGGCTAGGTCCTCCGCCAGCGCGGGTGAGAACCAGCCCTTGCGTGCGTCACCTGCCTGATAGTCCCCGCGCAAGGCTTCCCAGCCGAACTGGTTATGCACGCGGGTCCAGACGAACTCGCCGGTGACCGGGTTGGCATAGGGGCAGGCATCGCTGCCGGTGCGATGGTCTAGCATCGGGTAGGTGAGGAACTGCGCGGCGAGCGCGGGGCCGCCGAGATCGCGCGCCATCAGCGCGGTTGCCGCAGCCAGTCCGCCACCGGCGCTTTCGCCTGTCACGCCGATCCGGGCCGGATCGATCCCGAGGTCCTCGGCATGCGCCGCAAGCCACTTGAGTGCGGTGTAGCAATCGTTCTGCGGGGCGGGGAAGGGGTGATCAGGTGCCAGCCGGTATTCGACCGAAGCAACCGGAATGCCGAGCGCCGCCGCCATTCCGGAGGGTGCCGGTTGCATCGACCGGGCGGAGCCGATCACCATGCCGCCGCCGTGGATGTGGAGCAGGGCGGCGCGGCCCTTCGTGCCGGGCGCGGGATCATACCAGTAGATTTCCAGCGGACCGCCTTCGCCTGCGATCACCTTCACCTCTGCCGCGATCGGCGGCGCACCGACAAAGGCGAAGCGGTTTTCGGATTCGGCGCGGATGGTCGGCAGATCCTCGCGCGTGAAGGCGTTGTCCGGCAGCAGATCGATCAGCGGCAGGAAATCGGGATCGACAAGATGGCGGGTGGTCATGGGGCATCCTCGTGGTTCTGACTTGGCGCTTCTGGCTTGGCGCTCTTCGCTTCTTCATTGCGGCGCGGTTGCTTCTCGGCAAGGGGCAAAGTGCGCCGGCGGGTCGGGCAGCGTTTCGCACCGCGCACCTGCGCGACGCGGCGGTTGTGTTTGCCGCTCCCCGCGCGCAGAACCGCGGCGAGGGATCCACGGGAGAGACCATGACGACCGTCCGCGAGGCGACTTTCGCCCTGCTTGAAGCCTATGGAATGACAACGGTGTTCGGCAATCCGGGATCGACCGAACTGCCGATGTTCCGCGATTTTCCCGAGCATTTCCGCTACGTTCTCGGCCTGCAGGAATCGGTCGTGCTGGGTATCGCCGATGGCTATGCCCAGGCGAGCCGCAATGCCGCGCTCGTCAATCTGCACAGTTCGGCGGGGACCGGACACGCGCTTGGCAATCTCTTCACCGCCTACAAGAACCAGACGCCGCTGGTGGTAACGGCCGGGCAGCAGGCGCGCTCGATCCTGCCGTACGAGCCGTTCCTCTATGCCCAGCAAGCCACCGAATTCCCGCAGCCATTCGTGAAGTGGGCGTGCGAGCCGGCGCGGGCGGAAGATGTGCCGGCAGCGATCGCGCGGGCCTATCATGTCGCGATGGAGCCGCCGTGGGGGCCGACGTTCGTCTCGGTGCCGATCGACGACTGGGACCGGGAATGCGATCCGATCCCGGTGCGGCGGATGTTTGCGCGCAATCCGGGCGATCCGGCGGCGCTGGCGGAAGCGGCGGCGGCATTGGCCAAGGCCGAACGACCTGCCTTCGTGGTGGGCGCAGGCGTGGCGCGCGATGGGGCGTGGGATCAGGTGATTGCGCTTGCCGAGCGGCATGCGGCAGGCGTGTGGGTCGCGCCGCTTTCCGCCCAGTGCAGTTTCCCCGAGGATCACCCGCTGTTCCGCGGGTTTCTGACGGCCGGACGCGAGGCGATTGTCGAGAGCCTTGGCGGGCATGACCTGATCCTCGTGCTGGGCGGGCCGATGTCGCTCTATCACGTCGAGGGCTTCGGGCCGCACGTACCGGAAGGAGCGGGCCTGTGGTTCATCGGCGACAACCCGGTTCATGCCGCGTGGCTGCCGGAAGGCAACGCTGTGGTCGCCGATTGCCGGCTGGCGCTGGACACGCTGCTGGCGGGGCCGGAGCCGGTTCGACGCGCGCCTCTGCCGCCGCGGGCCGTGTTGCCGAGGCTCGGCGGCGGCGTGATGACCGATGCCTATCTGCTGCAGCAGATCGCGGCACTGCGCCCGAAAGGTTCGATCATCGTCGAGGAAGCGGCATCGAGCCGGGGCGCAATGCACGACCGGCTGCCGATCCTTGCGCGCGACACGTTCTACACCACCGCCAGTGGCGGGCTTGGGTATGGTCTGCCGGCCGCGATCGGAACGGCCCTTGCGCGAACCGGCGACAAGGTGATTGCCGTGCTGGGTGACGGGGCGAGCATGTACGCGATCCAGGGGCTGCACACGGCGGCGCAGTTGGGCACCCCGGTCAGCTTCGTGATCGTGCGCAACGGGCGCTACGAAGCGCTGCACAGCTTCGGCCGCAAGTTCGGCATGCAGTCGCTCCCGGGCACGCAGTTGCCGGAGCTGGATTTCTGCGCGCTGGCACAGGCGCAAGGCGTGGTGGCGCGGCGGGCGGAAACGGCGGCGGAGCTCGACGCCGCGCTGAAGTGGTCGTTTGCTGCCGATTTCCCGAGCCTGGTGGAGGCTGTTGTCGATTGAAGGAGGGGACATGACCATACCGACCGGAGCGTTCATTCAGGTCTGCCATGTGGTGGACAACCTTGAGGCGGCCTGCGAACGCTATAACCGGCTGTTTGGCATGGGGCCCTTCATTGGCGGCGGAAACGGTGTGCTTTCCGACCATGTCTATCGCGGCCAACCGGCCGATCCGATCCGCATCCGCGGCGTCTTCGTGCAGAGCGGCGATCTCAATATCGAGCTGGTCGAGCTGGTTTCGACCGGGCCGAGCGCGTTTCACGACATGTACCCCGATGGCGGGCGCGGTGGGGGCGGGGGCATCCACCATATGGCGATGTTCTGCGAGGACTACGAGGGAACGCGGGATCGCTATGTCGCGGCGGGGATGCCGGTCGCGAGCGAGTTCGTGGTCAGCTTCGGGGCGCAAATCTGCTATATCGATGCGCGCGAGACCATGGGCCAAATGATCGAGCTCTATCCCGAAAGCCAGATCATCCGCGGCATGTATGCGCGGGCGCGCCATGAAGCGGAGAATTGGGACGGCAAGCAGCTGATCATTCCCTGGTAGGCTAGGTTGGCTGCTGGCCCCAGCCGCCGCCGCCCGGCGTTTCGATCACCAGCATGTCGCCGGTTTCCAGCGCCGCTTCGGCGCGGCCCGGAATCGTCTCGATCCGGCCATCGGCGCGTTCGATCCATTGCCGCCCGGGCGCGCCTGCCGCGCCGCCCGCCATGCCGAAGGGCGGCACTTCGCGCGATGAGGATACGAGCGTGGCGACCATCGGTTCAAGCGCGCGGACGGCGCGCACGGCGCCATCGCCTCCGCGCCATCGGCCTGCACCGCCCGAGCCTGCGCGCGTCCCGAAGCGTTCGAGACGGACAGGGAGGCGCGTTTCCAGCACTTCAGGATCGGTGATGCGAGTGTTGGTCATATGGCACTGCACAGGCCCCGCGCCGTGCCAGCCCGGGCCTGCGCCCATGCCGCCGCCGATGGTTTCGTAGTACTGATGGCGGTCGTTGCCGAACAGGAAGTTGTTCATCGTGCCCTGTGCGGCAGCGGCAGCGCCGAAGGCGGCGAGAAGGGCGTTGAGGACTTGCTGGCTGACTTCGGTGTTGCCCGCTACGACCGCGCGCCCCGGATCGGGATCGAGCAGCGAGCCCTTGGGGATGATGAGCTCGACCGGGCGTAGGCAGCCGTCATTGAGCGGAATGTCGCGCCCGACGAGCGTGCGCAGGGCATAGAGCACGACGGCGCGGGTGACGGCGGCGGGTGCGTTGAAATTGCCGCTGTCCTGCACGCCGGTCCCGGTGAAATCGATGCGCGCCGAGCCCGCCTCCTGATCAACGGTGACGGAAACCTTGAGCGGGCGGCCATCGTCCAGCCCGGTTTCGAACGTACCGCCCTCCAGCCGTGCAAGAACGGTGCGGACGGCGGTTTCCCCGTTGCCCAGGACGTGAGCCATGTAGGCCTCGACCTCGGCAAGGCCATGGCGGTCGACGAGCGCGGCGAAATCGCGCGCACCGGCCATGTTGGCGGCGACCTGAGCCTTGAGATCGGCAAGGTTGGCATCGGGATTGCGCGCGGGCCAGGGCGCATCGATGAGGAGGCGGCGCATCCCAGCCTCGTCCAGCACGCCGCTGCGCACGAGAAGGACGTTGTCGAGTACGACGCCTTCCTCTGTCAGCGTGGTTGCATGTGGCGGGCTGGAGCCAGGGGTGGTGCCGCCGATATCGGCGTGGTGGCCGCGATTGGCGACGAATGCGACGGGGGCATCGCGATCTGCCGCGAAGACCGGGGTGATGACGGTGATGTCCGGCAGGTGCGTGCCGCCGTTGTAGGGATTGTTGAGAACGAAGGCGTCGCCGGGTTTCAGATCGTCGCCGCGCGCCGCCATGATCGCGCGGACGCTCTGGCCCATCGCGCCGAGGTGGACTGGAACGTGCGGCGCGTTGGCGATCAGGTGGCCCTCGGAATCGAACACCGCGCAGGAGAAATCGAGCCGCTCGCGCATGTTGACGCTGGTGGCAGTGCTGCGCAGCACTTCACCCATCTGTTCGGCCAGCGCCATGAAGCGGGCGGCGTAGAGTTCGAGGAGGACAGGATCGGGCCCCTTCGTGCCGGTGGTGGCGAAGGTCTGAGCGGCAGGAGCCTGCGCGGTGAGCAGCAATTCGCCGCGCGGCAGGACGCGACCGTGCCAGCCGGGCTCGATCACGGTCGTGGCGAGGCCCTCGCGGATCATGGCGGGGCCAGTGATCGCGGTGCCGGGCGGCAGGGCGGCGCGGTCCCAGACAGGCGCGCGATGCCGCACACCTCCGGAAAACAGCGGGACTTGGTCGATGGGTGCCGCGGACGTGGTGGCGCCGGGCAGGGCCTCGTCGGCTACTGCGTCCTGGGCGGCGAGGATTTCGACCACGATCTCGGCAACGGTGAGCGCGCGGCCGGGCTCCGCATAGCCGAAGCGGGCGTGGTGCTCGCGTTCGAAGGCGGTGCGCATGGTTTCTGCCGAGGCCAGGGGGATGCCAAGTGCGGTGTCTGTGCCGGTGTAACGCAGGCGGACCGTGCAAGTGGTCTGTGCGGCCGGCGCTGCGAGTTCGGCCGCGGCGGAGGTTGCGAGGGCATCGCTTTGCGGGGCGAGCCAGTGCAGCGCGTCGTCATCCAGCGCGCGTTCAAGGGTGGCCGTGCGCAGCGCGCTGCGGCGGGCAAGGCCCATGCCGAGCGCGGAAAGCACACCGGCGAAGGGGTGGATGAGCACTTCGCGCATGCCCAGTTCGGCGGCAACGAGGCAGGCGTGCTGGCCGCCGGCGCCGCCGAAGCACTGGAGGACATGGTCCCGCACGTCGATCCCGCGGCCAAGCGCGAGCCGGCGGATCGCGGCGGCCATCGCGGCGACGGCGACGGCGAGGAAACCCTCGGCAACCTGCTGCGGGCTGCGCGCGCCGCCCATCTGCGCGGCAAGGCCTGCGAAGCGGGCGGCGACCACGTCGGCATCGAGCGGCTCATCCCCGCCGGGGCCGAAGATCGCGGGGAAGTGTGCCGGGCTGATCTTGCCGAGCATGACGTTGGCATCGGTGAGCGCAAGCGGCCCTCCGCGCCGGTAGCAGGCGGGGCCGGGGTCTGCGCCCGCGCTTTCCGGCCCGACCCGGATGCGTGCGCCGTCGAACGTGAGGATCGAGCCGCCGCCCGCTGCAATGGTATCGATGGCGAGCATAGGCGCGCGGATATCGGCACCGGCAACCTGTGCTTCGAAGGTGCGCTCGAACTGGCCGGCATAGAGCGCGATGTCGGTCGAGGTGCCGCCCATGTCGAACGCGACGATGCGCGCAAAGCCCGCGGCCTCGGCCGTGCGCGCCGCGCCGACGATGCCGCCTGCGGGGCCGGAGAGGATGGCATCGCGACCGTGGAAATCGGCGGCAGCGCTGAGTCCGCCGTCGGAGCGCATGAAGGCGAGCGGCGTATCAGCGCCGAGATCTGCGGTGACGCGGCCGACATATTCACGGAGGACCGGCGAGAGATAGGCGTCGACCAGCGCCGTGCGCCCACGTGCGACAAGGCCGATGGCGCTGCTGGCTGCATGGCTGGCGGTGATCTGGGTGAAGCCGGCTTCGACAGCGAGCGCGGCGATCCGCGCTTCCATGTCGGGATAGCGCCAGCCGTGGATCAGCGCGATGGCGCAGGCCTTGATGCCGGCGGCGCGGTGGCAGGCAAGGGCGGCGCGCACGGCGGCCTCATCGAGCGGGGCCAGCACTTCGCCCGTCGCCGCAACCCGCCCGCCGACTTCCTCGACCGCTGCGTAGAGCGCTTCGGGCAAGCGCACATCGAGATCGAACAGGCGTGGACGCGCCGTGTGGCCAAGCTGGAGAAGGTCCCCGAAGCCCTTGGTGATCAGCAGCAGTACCGGTTCACCCTTGCGTTCGAGCAGGGCGTTGGTGGCGACCGTGGTGCCCATGCGCACTTCGACGATGCGGCCCTGCGGGATCGGCGCGCCGGGGGCAAGGCCGAGAATGCGGCGGATGCCGGCCGTGGCGGCATCGCCGTAGTGCGCGGGGTTTTCGCTGAGCAGTTTGGCGGTGTGAAGCCCCCCTCCTGGCGCGCGCGCGACGATATCGGTAAAGGTGCCGCCGCGATCGATCCAGAAATGCCAGCCCGCCGATGTTGCTATGGTCTGTGTCACGCGGCCCACAGCCCTTCACTGAGAAAGCGGGCCATGCGGGACTCGTCGGCGCTTACATCAAGGCCATGCGCCGCCAGCCAGGCATCGTTGTAGAGCGTCGAGGCATAGCGTTCGCCCGAATCGCACAGGATCGAGACGATTGCGCCGTCTTCCCCACGCGCCGCCATTTCCGCCGCGATGCGGGCGCAGGCGACGAGGTTGGTGCCGGTCGAACCGCCGACACGGCGGCCGAGATGGCGCGAGAGCGCGCGAGCGGCGCCGATGGAGGCACGGTCGGCCACGACTTCGGCGCGGTCGATCACGCTGGGCACGAACGAGGCTTCGACGCGGGGGCGGCCGATGCCTTCGATATGGCAGGGCTCGCCGGAGCCGTTGCTTTGCGTGCGGTCCTGCCAGTGGCGGTGGAAGGCGGACGAGGCGGGATCGGCAAGGCACAGCTGCGTGGGATGGCGATAGTAGCGCAGGAACCGGCCGATGGTGGCGGACGTGCCTCCGGTTCCCGCGCCGCACACGATCCATGTTGGTACGGGGTGCGGTTCGCGCCACATCTGCGCAAACACGCTCTCGGCGATGTTGTTGTTGCCGCGCCAATCGGTCGCGCGCTCGGCGAAGGTGAACTGGTCCATGTGATGCCCGCCGCATTCCGACGCGAGCCGCGCGGCCACGGCATGGACGGTGCCGGGATCGGCGACCGGATGGCAGGTGCCGCCCAGCGCCTCGATCGCCGCGATTTTCTCGCGCGCGGTCCTCTCGGGAATCACCGCTATGAAGGGAAGACCGAGCATGCGCGCGAAATAAGCCTCCGACACGGCGGTGGAGCCGGATGAAGCCTCGACCACTGTCGTATCCGGGCCGATCCAGCCGCTGCACAGCGCGTGGAGGAAGAGCGAGCGGGCAAGGCGGTGCTTGAGGCTGCCTGTGGGGTGGCTGCTCTCGTCCTTGAGGTAGATCGCGATCCCCGGCAGCGCGGGGAGCGGCACGGGAAGCAGATGCGTGTCGGCCGAACGAGCGTAGTCTGCCTCGATCCGTCCGATTGCCCAATGGACCCAAGTCTGATCCTCCAGCGCCTGCATGCCCGCTCCTTTCGGCCGTCACTGGCCGAGGTTCGCTTAGGCGAGGGGCGGTGGAGGCTCAAGGCCGGTTGCGGAACCGGGGGGCACGCCCTTGCCAAATCGGTGGAGATTTGCGGGCGCCAGTTGGCACCAGACGTGGTACGGCTGGGGTGTAAATCCCGCTCGAATCCGCCGATGGGGCGGGCGGCGGACTGGGGACGAATTGAGGCAAGCGATGAGGATCTGCCCGAGCAGCCGCTCTGTCAGCGCACTGGCGCTGGTCGCGGGCCTGTTGGCACCGGGTGCCGCACAGGCCGCGCCGAACGACGATCTGGTCGGTCCGCTTGTCAGCGAGACCTTCAGCGCCATCGGTGCCTCGGCAACGGGCAGTTACCCCGGCGGCGGGCTCAGCGGTGCAAGCGCTGCGCAGGCGGCTGCCACCATCGCCTACGACGCCTCGCGCGGGACTTACACGGTGACCGCCGGCGGCAAGACGCAGAGCTTCGCTGCGGGTGACCGCGATGCCACCCAAAGCAGCGCGCAGCTCGACGTCTACGTTCATGCCTCGCCTACTGTGCAGGAATCGCTCACGCTGACCCGGGGCGCGACCAGCGGGCGTTTTACATACCAGTATGTCGGCGGCGGATACTGGCAGCGTGCGACGACGGCAGGCGGAGGCCAGGGCAGCTTCGATGCCTTCGTCTATGGCATGCCCACCGCGACCAGCGCGGTGCCAAAGACCGGCTCGGCAAGCTATGCGATCGACATCCTCGGCGCGGGGACCACGTCCAATGGCGCGGCCGGGATATCGGGCACCGGCTCGTTCGATGTGGCGTTCGATACGGGCAAGTTCCTTCTCTCGGGAAACATGACACCGCTCTATAACAGCCTGCTGCATCCGGTGCTGCTGCAGGCCCAGGGCACGCTCGCTTCGGACAAATCCTTTCACGCACCGATCACGGTCAAATTCGATCCCGATACCTTCCGCGGCACACTCGACGGCCGCTTCTTCGGCCCGCAGGCGCAGGAAGTGGGCGGTGCCTGGTCGCTCACGCAATATGTCGGGATCGGCATCGTCAACGCGATGGTGGGCACCTTCATGGGCCGGCGCGGGAGCGGCGGCAGCGTGTCGACGCGCTTCAACAGCCCGACGACGAGTTTCGCGCTTGGTGGCGACGGCTACACCGTCACGCAGGCGACGAACAAGGGATCGCGCAAATCCGTGGCCGGTTTCGCTGTGAACTATGCGGCAGGCACCGATACGTTTGCCATCTCGCGCGGCAGCCGCGCGTATAGCGAACAGTTCTACAGCCGGGTTACCACGCAAGGCAGCAACGGCATGTATCCGGGTCAGGCGCAGGACGCGCTGCTCGAGATCGATGAAGGCGATGCGCTGTCCTACGTTCGCGGCGGGCAATGGCTGCGTTATGGTACCGATCAGGCATCGAACGATGCTTTCGTGTTCGGCTACCAGACCACGCTTGTGCCCGTCACCGGGCTGGCGGCCTACGATATCTATCTCAACGGTGCCTATCTCGATCCCACGGACCACTCAGGCTCGGCCGGGCTTGCCGGAAAAGGCACGCTGCTCGCGGATCTCGGCGCCGGGAAATACACGTTCTCGGGCACGGCGGGGATGACCACGCTGGGCGGCGGCTACGCCCCGCTTGACGGCACGTTCAGCGGTTCGGGCAAGATCACTGCAGCCAAGAACCAGCTGGCCGGACCGATCACCTTCTCGTTCGATTCGCTGGGAACGGTGACCGGGCGGGCTGGCGGCCATTTCTATGGTCCCGGTGCCGCCGAAGTCGGTCTGGCGTTCGGCGCTGTCGCCTCGAAGGGCTCACTGTCGGGCACGCTGATCGGTGCGCCGAGCGAAGCCACCGCCGCATCCTCCCGGGCGGTTGCGGCCTACGGCAAGGCCACGACCTTCACGTCGCGCCCGGTCTACCTCGAGCTGCCCGGGGGCTATCCCGGCTATTTTCAGGCGCAGACCTTCGAAAACCCGAATGCGCTGACCTGGGACCCGGCCAAGCAGCAGTACAGCGTGGCGCTCGACCAGTATGCGGGCAAGTCGCTGCCGATCACGTTCGGCCCTGCGCAGGCCTCTGCGGCCGCGAGCACGGCGCTTTACAACGGCTATGCCTTCACGGCGGACGGGCGCAAGTGGACGGCGCAAGTCTACAAGCAGGGCAGCAGCGAGATCAAGCTGACCTACACGAGCTTCGCGCGGATCACGACGCCGATCGTGAACAAACCGGGCGTGGTCAGCAAGGACGTGTTCTACTGGGTGCCCTTCGGCAGTGAGACATCGGCGACCATGATGCCCCGCACCGGCAAGGCGACCTATCTGCTCGCCGTGCGCGGTGATGCGGTTCTCTACAGCGTGAAGCGCGAGCACCTTGCCGTCAGCGGAACCGGCACGATGGCGGCCAACTTCGCGACCCAGCAGTTGACGATAACCACCAACCTCACCGGCACCACCGATGGCGCGGAGGTCGTGAAGCTGGGCAAGATCACCTATGGCGGCTGGATTCAGGGCGCCGAATGGGGCGGCGGGGCCACTCTGGCGGGCGGCCGGTCGAACACGGTGCGCGGCTACTTTTTCGGGCTCGACGCGCGCGAGGTTGGGGGCAACTTCATCTATTCGAACCTGGTCGACTATGCCGGCTTCGCTCGTGAAGTGGCCGGCACCGGGGTGATCGTTGGTACGCGCAAGTAGGGCACCGGGATTGCCGAAGGCTGGGGCAGGGCGGGCCGTTCCGGCGGGGTTCTGCCTGTTTGCGCTAGCCCTTGCGCAGGCACCCGCAGCGCAGGCCCAGCCCGCGACGGAAACTGCGCCGGCGGCTGTGGAAATGGGAGCGGCGGAGCTGTTCCACTATGCGGAAAACGCGGCGGCCGCAGGTGATCGGGCAACGGCGATCGCCGCTTATCGCGCGCTGGCGGGTGATCCCCATATCGAATTGCGCAATGAAGCGCGGTTCCGGCTTGCGCAGATGCTGGCCGAAGAGCCGGGGAAAGCGGGCGAGGCGGCCATCTTGCTGCGCGCCATTCTGGCGGAACAGCCGGGTGCGGCGCGGGTACGGCTCGAACTGGCGCGGATCGAGGCGGCGATGGGTGACCGCGGGGCTGCAGCACGCGATCTGCGGCTTGCCGCGAGTGGCGGGCTTCCGCCGCAGGTCGAGCGCATGGTGCGCTTTTTCAGCAATGCGCTGTCGACGGCCAAGCGCGCGGGCGGCAGCCTTGAAGCGACGGCGGTGGGCGACAGCAACATCAACCGCGCTACCCAGGCCAATACGCTCGCCACCGTGATCGGCGATTTCGTGCTCAGCGATGATGCGCGCGCGCGCGCCGGGCTGGGGCTTTCGCTGCAGGGGCAGGCCTATTGGCGGGGCGGGATCGACCGCACTGGCGAGGTGCTGGCCAGCGCGTCGCTGTCGGCCGACCTGTTTGCACGGCAGAGCGCGTTCAACGACATCGCCTTTTCGCTCCGGGCAGGTCCGGTGCTGCGTCCGGGCCACGACCGGCTGGCCCTCACCGCAGGGCCCGTCTTGCGCTGGTATGGCGGCGCGCCTTATAGCCGTGCGCTGACGGTGAGTGCGGACTGGCAGCACGTGCTTGGTGCGCGTGCGCAGCTGCGGCTCGTGGCGACGGTGGCTTTGCTTACGAACAGGCGCAATCCGCTGCAGGATGCGATCAACAGTTCGGGGCAGATCATGCTCGACCGCGAATTTGGTCGCCGCAGCGGGGGCGGACTCCAGATCAGCGCAAGCCGCACGCTGGCGCGCGATCCGGGCTATTCGGACGTGACCGCAGGCGCCAGCGGCTATGCCTGGCACGAATTCGGCCGGCTGAGCAGCGTGCTGTCCGTGGGCTGGAGCCACCTGGAAGCGGACACCCGGCTGTTCCTCTATCCGAAACGCCGGACCGATGATCGCCTGACCGTGACCGGCAGTCTGACCTGGCGGCGCTCGCCCCTGGCTCGCTTCGCTCCGTTCGCGCGGGTGCGCGCCGAGCGCAATGTCTCGACAGTCGGCCTCTACGCCTATCGCCGGTTCGCCGGCGAACTCGGGATCAGCGCCGCCTTCTGACCCCCCGTGTCATGCAGACACGGCAAGTCCGGTGGCTGCTTGCCATGCATGGCTGAGGCTAGCCGGATCGCCGGTCCCGAAGACGTGCCGGTCCGGCCGCACGAGCACAGCCTCGGCACCATGCTGTTCGAACCACCGGGTCAGCTGGTGAGCGAAGGGCGCAAGCCCCGGGGTCTGGAGGTCGTCTCGAACGATCAGCCAAGCGTCCCTCCCAAGCGCGTCGTCGAGCTTTGCGCCGTCACTTGCGCAGGCCTGGGGGAAATAGCTGCCCGCGCCCGGGCTGCCGGTGAGGATCGCGCCGGCCGAGATCGGCGGATAGCCCGGCGGGCCTGACGGCAGCTTGCCCAAGGCGCGGCCGATACGCATTTTGGTATCGCGCAGGAAGGCGCCCCAGCGGCTGGTGGTGCAGACCATGCGCCCCATCATGATCGCCATGGCAATGGTGGCGCGCAGGTTGGGCTCCCGTTCGGGCTGGTAGGTATCGAGCAGGCTGTCCGGCGCCTGACCACTGATCACCGCGCCCAGTTTCCACGCCAGGTTGGCGGCATCGCGCAGGCCCGAGCACATGCCCTGTCCGGCAAAGGGCGGGGTCTGGTGCGCGGCATCGCCGGCCAGGCAGACCCGGCCCTGCCGCCAGCTGCGGGCGATGCGGGCGCGGAAAGTGTAGACCGCCTTGCGTTCAAGCCTGACGGCGCCTTCGACGTTCCACGGTTTCATCAGCTGCGCGATGAAGGCATCGTCGCTGACCTGTTCCGGGCTCTCGCCCGGCAGGATCATGAACTCCCAGCGGTGACGGCCTACGCCCATCAGCACGCAGGTGGTGGGCCGCCTGGGATCACAGATCTGCAGGTTGGCTGTGGGCAGGCGCGCAGGATCATCGACCAGCATGTCGACCACCAGCCATGGTTCCTCGAAAGCGAGATCGTCAAAGGCGATGCCCATCGCCTTGCGCACCGGCGAGCGCGCACCGTCCGCGCCCACCAACCAGCGCGTGCGGATGCTGCGCGGGCCCTCCGGGGTGGTGATTTCGGCGGTGACGCCGTCCGCATCCTCGGCGAAAGCGCCAAGCTCCCAGCCGGAGTGCAGCGCAGCCTCGGGACAAGCGGCGAGACTTGTGCGCAAGGCCTGCTCGACCGAGGGTTGGTGGATCATGTTGGCGCCCGGCCAGCCGCCAGGGCCGATCCGGTCCGACCCCTCGAAACTGAGCAGCACCTTGCCTTTGGCGTTTCGGAATTCGTAGCGCGAGGCGCGGCGGCAGGTTGCCATCACGGCGTCGGCCGCACCCGCCTCCTGAAGGATGCGCATGCCTTCGTGATCGATGTGCGCTGCACGGGGAAGGGGATAGATCTCCTCATCCTTTTCCGCGACGATCACTTTCACGCCGCGCTTTGCCAGAAGCACGGCGAGCGTCACGCCGGTCGGGCCGCCGCCTGCAATCAGCACATCGCAATCGAAGCCCATTGCCTCAGCTTTCTGCGACCATAGTGCCCTCGATGTGGCTGAGCTTGTCGATCTCGCAGCGCACCACGTCCCCGGCCTTGAGGAACTGGCGCGGGTCCATTGCCGCGCCGACACCGCCCGGGGTGCCGGTGAAGAGGCAGTCGCCGGGCTCGAGCGTCATGCCAACCGAGAGGTGCTCGACTTGTTGCCAGATGTTGAAAACGAGGTGCGACGTATTGGAATCCTGACGCTTTTCACCATTAACGAAGCAACGAAGGCCCAGCTCGTGGGGATCGCCCACTTCATCGGCGGTCACGATCCACGGGCCCATCGGAGCATGGGTGTCGAAGCTCTTGCCCAGCGACCACTGCGGCGATGCGTGCTGCCACAGGCGCTCGGTGACGTCGTTGCCGACGCAGTAGCCGAAGATCGCCGCAGGCGCATCGGCGGCCGAGACGTGCTTGCCGCCCTTGCCGATCACCGCGACGAGTTCGACTTCGTAGTCGGTGGTCATCTGACCCTTGGCGATGGCGATTGCGGCGTATGGTGCGTTGACGCTGGTCTGCGCCTTGGTAAACCACACCTGCCGTTCAGGTGTTTTCATATTGGATTCAGCAATATGATCTGCATAATTGAGACCGATCGCAAAGATTTTTCCGGGGCGCTGGATGGGCGCCTCGAGCGTCACGTCGGCAAGTGGAACGCCGCCGCCTGCCGCGGCCTTCGCGGCCAGATCGTCTTTCATGGCGTCCCAGTCGCGGATGAGATCGATCATTGTGCCGTCGTAGCCGGTATCGACGATCTGGTCGCCCACGACGATCCCGGTGCGGGTGCGGCCATCGGCGCTATAGGTTGCGAGCTTCATGCTGAGCTTCCTTCGGGTTTGCGGCGGAAAAGGCGGAGCACGCGCAGGCGCAGCGCCATGAAGAAAGCGACAAGGCCAGCCGGCGGCGCGAGCCGCCCGGCGAGCATGGGATGCGGCGAACCCCACTGGACGGCGAGCAGAGCCTGCATGGTCTGCTTTTGCGGCGGATCGCTGGCGGTGAACAGGTCGCCGTCGGTCCAGTGCTCAAGCTCGTTGCCGAACGGATCGAGCCAGTAGTCGAAAATCTGGCTGCCCATGATATGGCGGCCCACACCCCAGGCCGGTTTGCGCCCGGCAGCTTTCAGATGCTGGTGGCCGAGCATGAGGTCATCAAGATTGGCAACCTCGAACGCGGCGTGGAGCAGGCCGGCCGGGCCGGGGAGCTGAGCCAGGAACAGGGTGTGGTGATCGCTTGGCCGGTCACCCCGATCGCAGCGCAGGAACGCGCCAAGCGGAACGTCCTTGGCGGCTTCCACCTCATCTGAGGTGAGCAGGCCGAAGCGCGCCTTGTACCAGGCTTCGGATGTGCGGAAATCGCGCACGCGCAGCACCGCGTGACCGATGCGCTGGATATGGGCAGGGGCGCTTTGGAGCCGGACGGTCTGGCGCAAGCGGGGCTTTGCGGCGGCGGTATTGCGCGGCGGATCGGTCAGGGGCGGGCGGGCTTCCTCCCCAGCCTGCTCCGCCACGACTTCGACCCCGTAGCCATCGGGATCGGTGAGGCGCACAACATGGCCACCGCCGGGTTCGGCAAGGACTTCGACCGGGACGCCTTCGGCCTGCGCCAGTTTTTCCAGATCCCCGCGTGAAGCAGCACGCAGGCCGACTGCCAGGAAGCGCGCTTCACCCGGCTGCGTCACATGGACGAAGGGACGGCCATCGTAGGCACGGCCATAGAGGCGTCCACCGTGTTCGAAGGTTTCGAACCCGAAGTCCTCCAGAAAGCGGCGCATGGTGGCCAGATCAGGCGCGGCAAAGCGGACGTGCGCGATGTCCTCGATCTTGATGACCGGCATGCCGTACTCTCCCGACTGGCCCGCAGCTATGCCCGCGAGTCGCAGTTGACTATTCGGTCAAATATCTTGATTTTGACCGAATAGTCAAGTATGGCCCGTGCATGGTTTCGCTTCCCCTTCTTTCCCCGCGCGCCGCAAGAACCCGCGGCGCCCTGATTGCGGCCGGTTTTGAACTGCTGGCGGAAAAGCCGATCGATGCGATCCCTATCGATGAGGTCGTTGCGCGCGCGGGTGTTGCGAAGGGCAGTTTCTTCAACCATTTCGCTGACAAGGCTGCGTTTGCTGCGGCGATTGCGGACGAGGTCCGGCTTGAGCTGGAAGAGCGCATCACCACGGCCAACGCTGGCGAGGCCGATCCCTTGAAGCGGATTGCCGGCGGCATGCGCGTGGGCGCGGGGTTTGCGATGGCACAGCCCAAGCGCACGATTGTGTTGCTGCGCAGCAGCGCGAGTTCGACCCTCACGTCGCATCCGCTCAATCGCGGGCTGGTGGACGACATCGAGGCTGCATTTCGCGCGGGGCTCATCCGCGATGCGGCGCGCGAGGCCGGCGTGCTTTACTGGCTGGGCCTGTGCCAGGTGCTGCTCGCGAACCTGGTCGAGGAATTGCCGGGTCCTGCGGCAGCACGCGAGCGCCTCGCGGCTATGCTGATGCTGGGGCTTACCGGGCTGGGTGCATCGCCGGAGCGTGCGCAGGCTATTGTGGATGCAGGAAGTGCGGAACCTTAGGCAGGATCGCGCAGCACGACGGTGAGATGGACTTTAAGCGGTTCCACCGGATCGACGTTGGCGAGGCCCCGCGCCACATCGAGCGGGGCATGCCAATAGTCGCCGGTGCCCACGGCATGGCTCTCATGGCCCAGCGTGGCGATGCCGCGCCCGGAAATGATGTAATAGAACTCTTCGTAAGCCCCGGTGCCATTGCGATCATCGGTGAAGTGGACGTGGCTGCCTTCTGCGGCGCCGGGCGGGATCTCGAGGATGAGGAAGCGCGCCGGGGCACCATTCCCGTCAAAACGGAAGTGGCGAACGGTGACACGGCCAGGACCGCCGCGCATGGCCTCGATCATCTCGCGGTCTTCGCGTTCATTCTCGATCGGGCTCGATTTCATGCGTTCAGATGGAACCCAGCTTCATGAAGAACGACCAGCGGTCCGCGCGCAGTTCGTCGGCCGTCAGTGAGCAGAGGTCCTGCAATTCGCTGCGCAAGGCCGTGCCGAGGCGCTTGATCGTCTCAGCATGGTTGCGGTGCGCACCGCCTACGGGTTCGTAGATCACGCGGTGGATCACGCCCAGTTGCATGAGATCGGGCGCGGTCATCTTCATGGCTTCGGCCGCATCGGGCGCCCGGTCATTGCCGCGCCAGAGGATCGAGGCGCAGCCTTCGGGCGAGATGACCGAATAGACCGAATGCTCGAGCATCAGCACGCGGTTGGCGCTGGCGAGCGCGACCGCCCCGCCCGAGCCGCCTTCGCCGACGATCACAGCGACAAGCGGCACGCCGATTTCAAGGCACTTCTCGGTGCTGCGGGCGATGGCTTCGGCCTGCCCGCGCGCTTCCGCATCGACACCTGGGAAGGCCCCGGGCGTATCGACCAGGGTGATAACCGGCAGGCCGAAGCGGTCGGCAATCTCCATCAGGCGTATCGCCTTGCGATAGCCCTCGGGGCGCGCCATGCCGAAATTGTGCCGGATACGCGAGGTCGTGTCTTCGCCCTTGGCATGGCCGATGACCATGACCGCACGACCCCCGAGCCGCGCAAAGCCGCCGATGATGGCCTGATCGTTGCCATAGAGCCGATCTCCGCCCAGCGGCAGGAATTCCTCGAAGAGACCCTGCACGTAGTGGACAAAGTGGGGGCGCAAGGGATGACGCGCCACTTGTGTGCGCTGCCATGGGGTAAGCCGGGCATAGATATCGCCGAGCTGGCGGTGCGCCCGCTCGTCGAGCATCAAGGCCTCGGCCTCGCCGCTGCCGCTCTCGCGAAGCGCAGCGGCGCGCTTTGCGAGAGCTTCGATCGGCTTTTCGAACGCAAGGTATTCCATCAAGCCGTCCCGGTCACACTGTCATCGACATCCCGCGATAGATGCGCGCACGATAGCGCGAATCCTCGGCATCGGGGAGAGGGGTGCCGACAAGGAGCACGGCGCGGGCAAAGCGCTTCACTTCTTCGAGATGCTCGTCGAGATCGCGTGGTTCTTCCGAGCGGACGCGGCGGGTGAGATTGATCTGGTTGACCGGCGCGCCGTGGACGAGGCGCTCGTTCTCCACCGCGAGCGTGGCGGTGAACGAGTGCAGCGTCGTCTTGATGAAGTTCGCGAGGGCGAAGGCCGGGCTCTTGTCGCCCATCGGCACGTCGGGCGAGACGAGGACGAGCTGGCAATCATCATAGAGCGAGGCCTTGCGGGCAACGCGGAAATGATTGGTCAGGTTGTCGCCCACCAGAGCGCGGAACTCCTCGGGGCTAAGCAAAGCGTCGGTAGCGAAGAGCCTGTTAGGCAGTGGCTGCATCGGGGTGGAGACGATCGTGGTGGGATGACCCCAGCGGCGGATCGCCTCGTCCATGGCCGCCTCGATGCCGCCTTCCAGCCCGACATATTCAAGCGGCGGGTTCTCTATATCGTCAAGCTGCTCCTTGAGCGCGGCAAAGGCGCCCTCGGTGCCGGTCATCATCACCACGCGCGCGACATGGCAATCCACGATGAACTGGCGGGCCGTTTCGGCGAGATAGTCGGTGAGGTGCTCGCCGATCATCCACACGGTGCGCCCGCGCATCTGATCGAGCCGCTCCTGCTTGGGGCTGCCGAACAGCTCGCGCTCTGTGGTCGAACGTTCGACGCTGAGGCCGCCCGAGGGCATGAAAGTCTCGCCCGAGACGGCGCGGTCGGCGAGGAAGAACACGGTCGCCTGCGCCACGTCGGTTTCGGTCGGCATCTTGCCGAGGAAGAGCTGCGAGAGCACGCCGGTACCGACTTTCTTGGCTTCCACCGCGATCTTGTCGCCAGGGAGGAAAGGTTCGTCCTCGGGCGGGGTCTTGAGCAGCCAGTCACGGTTCGCCTCGGGCGTATCGGGCCGCTCGGCCCATTCCGGGGAATCGAGGAAATAGCCGGCCCCGCGCAAACGGCTGACGAGCTTGGCCGCGATGTCCGGGGTCATAAGGTACCGGTCCCAGGTGCAGACGCCGTCCCCCTCGCGCGCGCAGGCCAAGGCCAGCTCGCGGATTTCGCGCGGATTGTTGGTATCGTGCGACATGCGGACGGTGTCGTTGCGCGAGAGGCGGCTGAGCAGCGCTTCGACCCGCACGCCCCGGCGCAGCGATTTCACCGCCGCAGCATGGATCGCGTTGAGGCGCTTGTTGGCGAGGATCAGCTTGCCGCGCCGCTCGAAGAGGCCCGGCTTGCCGCCGGTGCCCGCAAGACGGTCGCCGTCGACGGGACCGGGGGCGATGGCGTTGAACTGCACTTCGGGTCCGAGGTAGCGTGCCATCGATTCCACCATCGCGCGCTGGCCGGACTTGGAGACGGCATAGTCGGCGCGGTTGGGGTAGGCGACGGCGAGATACTTCTCGCCGCCGAAGTAGGACGAGACGTTGAGCACGTAGCCCGATCCTTGCGCCTTCATGATCGGCACGACATGGTGCATCAGAATGAAGTTCGAGATGAGGTTCGCGTCGAGCGTGTAGTTCCAGGCATCGAGGCTCATGTCGACGACCATCTCTTCCGCGCCCGCTACGCCGGCGTTGTTGATCAGGTAATCGATCCGCCCGAAGGCCTTGATCGTGGCATCGACCGCCGCCTTGAGGCTCTCGAGGTTGCTGACGTCCATGCCCGCCATGGTCTGGACGCGGCGCTCGACGCCGGCAAAGCCGATGTCCTCGAGTTCGCTGACGATGCGGGCGCGGGCGACGGCCAGTTCGCTTTCGCGCCGCGCGACCATCATGACCTTGCCGCCCGCAAGCGCGAGCAGGCGCGCAACCTGCCCGCCGATGCCCGCCGAACCGCCGGTGATCAGCGCGACCTTGCCGAGGTGCAGGCCGGTGATGTTCTCGCTGAAGCCCGCCATCGCCTTGCGCGCGCCTGTCGCCTCGCCAATGCTGCGCGGCACGTAGAGCGTGACTTCGGCGATCTTGCTTTCCTTGATCAGCACGCGCGCGGCGTGGCCTGCGGCAAAGCGCGTGTTCTCGCTTTCCGCATTGCTAAAGCGCACGATCTGGTTGCCCCATTCGCCCTGACGGCGGCGGCCATGGGCGACGTCGATCTCGCTTTCGTCGCGCCAGATGCGGATCAGCTGCTCGATCGCGGCGCGCAGCATGTTGGCGTAGACGTTGTCCTTGCCGTCGCTGGCGTTCGACATGAAGATGAAGCGCGGTGCCTGCAGCAGCGAGCCGTGGCGCTTCCAATAGCGGCTGAGCGTGCGGGCGAGCGCCATCGCGCCAACGAGTTCGACATCCATGAAGGTGTCGATCATGTCGTCCTCGGCATCGACGAGGCGGCCGCCGAATTCCTGCGGGCCGAAGACCGGCAGGAAGATCGCACCGGTGATCGGCGTGTTGGCATCGGTATAGGCCGCAAGCGCGGCTTCGATCGTGGCGGGTTCGGTGCGGTTGAAGCGCACGATAGTAAGCGCTTCGCCGATGCCTTCTGCCTTGGCGCGTGCCTGCGCGATGGCAACGTCGGCCTGGCGAGGTACGCCGAGCAGCACATTGGTGCCGCAGGCGATCTGGATCTTCGCGATCTCGAGCGCTTCTTCCCAGTTCTCGCCGGCGACGACCAGGATGGCGAGCCCCGCGCCGTCCATCGAGCGCATGGTCGGGCGCGCGAGGTACGTCGAGCGCTCTTCCTTGCGCACGGTCATGCCGTGGGTCACTTCGAAATCGTGGCCGTTGTAGGCGGCGGATTCGTCGCTGCCGAGGAAGACGCAAGTGGTGGCGATATCGTCGGGCACCGGGAAGGTCTTGGCCTTGGGCGCGCCGCCGGTGCTGCGCTCCAGCGACATCATGTCGAAGAAGGTCTGCGCGGTGGTGCCCTGCTCGTCGCCGCGCATCGTGTCCATCGCGGCGAAGACGGTGCGGATGCGCTCGCTCTCGATCGGGCCGGGGAAGACGAGATTGACGCGGATGCCGCGGGGCCCGAGTTCGAGCGACAGTTCGCGCGACCATGCGTTCATCGCTGCCTTGGGCACGACATAGGCCGCGCGCGCATAATAGGGCGTGCGCGAGAAGATCGTCGAGACGTTGATGATCGAGCCGCCCTCGGGCATCGCTGCGGCGACCGTGCGGGCAAGGTTCCACGCCACGCCGAAGATGTTGCGCATGGCGGCGGGCACCGTCTCGGTATCGGTCGAACCGCGCTTCTGCAGGGCGGCGAGTTCTTCCGCGTCGAAGGGAAGCTGCTCGATCGGCTGCTTCGGGCCGGCAGAGCCCGCATTGTTGACGAGGATATCGATGCGGCCGAAGCGGCGGACGACATCGGCCACGCCGTCGCGAACCGATTGCGGATCCCCGCCATCGAGGATCACGGTGGCAAGGCGCGTCGCATCGACGCCGCTCGCTGCGCGCATGGCTTCTGCGGCGGCTTCGAGGCGGGCCTCGGTGCGGCCGGTCATCACCACGGTGGCGCCCTCGGCAAGGTAATGGCGGACGATATAGCCGCCGAGATTGCCGGCCGCGCCCGTGACGAGGGCGATCTTGCCGGCGAGGCGGCCATTGGCAGTGGTGGCTGCCTGCGGTGCGGGATCGATGGTCTTTGCCTTGGCCATGTCACTCTCCTGAAAATATGCGCGCGACGTACCGCGCTGGATTGAGGTGGAATTTGGCCTGGGGAGGGCAGCTGGAAGCGGGGGCCGGGCTAATCCGGCGCGGTTGGTCTATGCATGGGCGCCCTCCGCTGCGGTGACCGCCCCAAGGACGGCCCAGGCTTCAAGCAGCGCGTCGCGGCTGCGCAGGCCCATGGCGGGGAGAGCGTGATTGACGACATAAGTCGCGCCGGAGTGGCGGTTGTCCCACATCGACTGGTGGGCTTCGGGCAGGCCGTCCCAGCCGACAACTTCGGGCTCGGTCACCTCGAGGAGGCTGGCCGCGATCATGTCGTTCATGCGCGCGACTTCGAAGGCGTTGCACAAGTGCGTACCGAGGATCGAGGCCGTGGGCATGAGGATCTTGCGCTGGCGAGTCCAGACCTGCGGCGCGTAGAAGGTGAAGCGGCTGCCGGTCAGGTCCTCGGCAAAGACGACGCGGCCGGTGAAGGGCTTCACCAGCGAGGTCGAGACGCCGAGCGTGTCCTGCCCGGTCCGCTCGAACACCAAATCGGGCGCGCCGCGCGGATTGTCTGCCGAGCGCAGGATCTTGCCGATGGCACTGCCGAACGGCTTCATCACGCGGTCCTGATAGTCGCGCACCGCGGCCTTGAAGACTTCGATATCGGCCTTGGCATCGGGCAGGCGCGGCATCGTGTCGGGCCAGAGGAAGTTGTCCCCCTCGCGCCGGCGGATGCTCTCGAGGCTGACGATGCCTTCGATCGCGTCTTCCAGACCCAGCGAGCCGAGGAATTCGCGCTGGCCGTCGGTGGTCGTGGCGACCACACTGCGGGCGTTGAAGCGGCGCGCGGCCTCGATGATTTCGAGGCCCATGTCATCAAGCAGCGCGTCGGAGCCGGGACCGTAATAGATCAGCACCGCCTCGCCGCCGCGCAGCGCCGCCCGGCGCAGCATTTCTTCGGGGCTTGCCGCACCGGGCTTGCCCATGAAGCTGAAGTGATAGCCCGAGGATGCGCCGTAGAAAGCCAGCGTGCCACCTTCGGCGAGAAGCTGGAAACTGCGCGGGAAGGCGGTCTCCCCGGCGTGGCTGACGACGTAATCGGCCAGCTTGCCGCCGTTGAGCGCCTTGTACTCCTCCACCAGCGGCGCGCCGGCAGCTTCCCAGGCGCGAGCTTCGGCGGCGTCTTCCGGCACCGTGGTGTAGAGCGCGGCGAAGCGCGGGTCCTTGCGGTTGATCGCGCCGACCGCGCCCTGCTGGCCGGTGATGAAGGCGGCGCGGTCCGGGCTGGAGACGAGGCCGGTCACTTGCAGGCCAGTGCGTACCGAACTGCGCAGCGCATCGAGCCCGGTGCCGGTGGCAGCGCCTTCGACGAACAACGTGCGGCCCGGAGCGATCTGCAAGGTGGTGAACAGGCAGCGCGAGATCGTGCCGAGATTGAGCACATAGCTCCCCGCCTGCTCCAGCGTGAGGTTCGGCGGAACCTTGTGCATCTGCGGCGCCTGCACGGTGAGGAACTGTGCGTGGCTGCCGGTCTCGGTCTCGTAGCCCTGGATCGAGAAATCCGCGAACATCGGATCGTTGCCGACCGCGGGCGAGAGCAGATCGTTGGTGCCCGAATAGACGGTGACAAGATCGCCGACCTTGATGCGGCCTTCGCTGCGTGTCTCGCTGCCCAAGGCCGCGACCAGCGCGATGCCGCCCGAACCGGTGATCTGGACGTCTTCCTCGTGGCTATCGAAAGGCGAGACGGGAATGCCCGTTAGCGCCCAGATGTCGTTGAAGTTGACCTCGCTGGTCAGCATGTAGAGCAGCGCCTCGTTGGGCGCGGGCTCGGGCACCTTGACGATGAGCTCGCGCTCGTGCGTCGCGGGCGGGCCGAAGCGCGGGGCGCCGGTATCGGGATCGCGCGCGATGCCGAAGGCGTACTGGTAGGGCGGGATCGCGGTGACGCCGGGATAGAACGGTGCGCCGACCGGCAGGAGGTCGCCGTTCGCTTCAAGCTCGGCAGCGCGGGTTTCGTGCTCGCTGTCGATCCATACGCCGTCGCGGCGGACGGGGAGCGGGGGGGCGACCTTGTCCATGAACTGGCGGATGCCCGTCTTGCCGCCTTCGGGATCGATGATCGCTTCGGCGAACAGCGCGGCCTCGCGGGCGAGTCCGGCGGAGATGCCATCGGCGAGGCCGGTGCGGACGGCATCGAGCGCGCGTGTCCCGGCCTGGCCGCGTCCGGCCCAATCGAGCTGGCGCAGGATGCGCTGGAGGAAATCGTCCTGAAGCACGGAATCGAGATCGACGGTGGAGGGCTTGTCCCACAGCACGGTGGCTTCCTCGCGCGCGGCGAAGGCCTTGCCCAGCGGGCTTTCTGCGCCCCGTTTCACCCAATCGCGCACCATCGCGTGGGCTTCGGCAAGGGCATCGCGGTGGCCATCTGCCAGCGCATCGACGAGGCCAATGGCCTGGGCCTGTGCCGCATCGATGCTGCGTCCGCCGAGGATCAGATCAAGCGCATCGCGCACCCCGGTTGCGCCATGGCGATCTGCCAGGAGGCGCGGCAGGCGCTGTGTGCCGCCGTAGCCCGGGAGGAGGCGCAGGCGGATTTCGGGCTGACCGAAGCGCGCGGTGGTTTCCGCCACGCGGACATGGCAGGCAAGCGCGAACTCCATGCCGCCGCCCAGCGCGACGCCCTGAACCGCCGCGATGCAGGGCTTGCCCATCAGCTCGATCTTGCGGAAGGCAAGCTGCGCGTTGTTGGGCAGGACGAGCGCTTCATCGTGGCTGTGGATTTCCTCCAGCATCTGCCGGATATCCGCGCCCGCGACGAACGAGGAGGTGCCCTCGCCAGTGAACACGACCGCGACCACATCGTCCTTGCGGCTGAGGTGTTCGACGACGATCACCAGCTCGTCGATCGCGCGTTCGTTGAGCGCGTTGACCGGCGGATTGGTGACGGTGACGGTGGCGACGCGCTTGCCCGGCGCTACGGTGTTGTATTGAATGAGAAAGTAGCGATAGCGCTCGAACAGGGACTGTTCTTCCGACAGACGCTGCTGGCGCTGCCAGGCGTCGATCGCGGTCTTGAGCTCGGTCAGGCTTTCCGGGTTGCGCAGGGTGGTGACGTCACCCAGATCGCCGCCTTCGACCAGCGCGCGGACCATGCGGCGCATGTACTTGCCCGAGCGGGTTTCGGGGAACTGGCTCACTTCGATGAAATCGGCCGGAACCGCGACCGCACCCTTTTCGGTGCGGACGAGGTTGAACAGGCGCTGGCGGTCTTCCTCGGTCAGCTTGCGGCCTGCGACGGGGACGACGAAGGCGAGCGGGGTCAGCCCCTTCTCGCGGTGCGGTGCGCCGACGACGAGGACGTTGCCGACCGGCGAGTTCGGATCGAGCGCCTTGTCGCGCAGCACCGCGCCTTCGATTTCCTCGGTGCCCATGCGGTGGCCAGAGACGTTGATGACGTCATCCGAGCGGCCATGGAACGAGAACGAGCCATCGGGGTGCGCAATGGCGAAATCGCCCTGCGTATAGGCCCAGGCGCCCTGCCAGCGGCTCCAGTAGCCGGATTCCCAGCGGCCTGCGTCACCTTTCCAGTCGCCTTGTACGGAGCCGTCCTTGACGCGGAAGTTCTCGACATCGCCCCAGATCGTGCGCGCAAGATAGGGGTAGGGGGCGGCGATGACGATCTCGCCCTTTTCGCCCGGTTCGGCGCGGCGCCAGGTAACGCCTTCGGTTCCGGCGCGGGTGAAGGGGGACTTGCCCGGGGTGGCGGCTTCGTCTTCCACCCACACGTCGCCGACGATCCACGGCAGCGGGAAGGCGTGCGCATCGGCCTTCAGCGGGAAGTCCGCGTTGCCGTAGAAATGCGTCCAGGCAATGCCGCCATGCTCGGTCGCCCAGTAGCTGTTGATGTACTGCCGGGTCACGTGCTCCATGCCGAAGGCCTGCACGGATGGCGAGGTCGGCTCGGCGCAGAACGTGGCCACGCGCAGGTGGCTCATGTCGTAGCGCTGCACATCCGCCAGGTTCGACGGATCGGACATGATCGACTTGAGGAAGGTGACACCCGCCTTGAAGATAGTGACCTTGTGGCGCTCGATCATCGAGGCGAAGCGGCCCGCGTGAGGGAACACGGGCGAGCCTTCGGAAACGACCGTGGTGACGCGCGAGAGGAGCGAGGCGGAGATCTGGTAGCTCTGGCCGGTGATCCAGCCCGGATCGGCAACGACGAAGATGGTATCGCCGGGGCGCGCATCGAACGCGACCTGCATCGAATGCGCGATGCCGGCTGTGTATCCGCCGTGGACGTGGACGATGCCCTTGGGCTTTCCGGTGGAGCCCGAAGTGTAGATGAAGAACAGCGGATATTCGGAATCGACCGGGAGCGGCTTCGAGGAAGCCCAGATCGCGCGGACGAAATCGGCGTCAGGCAGCGCCAGCAGCGCGTCTTCACTGGCGACGCCAGCCTTCTGGAGGATGGTTTCCAGTGCCGCGTCGGTCAGCTCGTGGCTCCAGCGGTCACGTTCTGTGCGCCAGACGATATCGGGCTGCGCGGTGTGGCGCACGACGATCACGGTATCGACGCGTGGCGGCAGAGTGACGAGGCTTGAGGCGATCGCAAGGCGCACGCGGGCGGCATCGCTCGCCCCGATTCTGCCTGTTTCGCCGAGCCGGATCAGTGCGCGTCCGACCCCGCGCATGACATCTGAGCGTTCGACGGTGACTTCGCCCGCCAGCGTTTCCGCGACGGTATCGGTGATGACGGCAGCGTCCTCGGCAGGCAGGCCGAAGTCGGTCGCGGCGAGAACCGACAGCGCGGTCGAGACCGGCACGTAGTTGTCGAGCGCAGGGTCGGTGTAGGCGGTCTTGAAAGCGGCAACCTGCGCGTTGCGGTAGCTGCCATCAGAGGTGACGATGACGCGCGCACCGGCGTCCGCGATGCGGTCGGAAAGGGTCTTGTCGCTGAAGCCGCCAAAGACGGCGGTGTAGACGATGCCAAGCCGCTTGGCCGCTTCGGTCCAGAAGATCTGGGGCACGATGCTCGGCATGTTGAGGGCGATACGGTCGCCCGCCTTGAGGCCGAGACTTTCAAGCGCAACGGCGCACTTGGCGACTTCGAGCAGCAGCCGCTTGCGGCTGACGGTGAAGGTATCGACCGGCGCACCGCGCCCGCCGTCCGCCGCCATGTCCCAGCGGTCGCCTTCGAAGATCAGCGCGGCTTCGGCACCGTGTCCAGAAAGGACATGACGGTCGATCTCGTTGAACGCGGCGTTGGTGCGTGCGCCGGTGAACCAGCGCCAGTGGGGCGGGGTGCTGTCGTCGAAGGCCTTGGTCCAGGGAGCGAAGCTGGCGGGCAGGTCGGGCGTGACGGTGACACCAGTGGCAGCATCCCAGCCGGTCCATGCACCAGCCTCATCCCTTGTCAGCCACGCGCCATCCGGCCCGCAGCTCGCAACGAACCAGTGAATGCGCCGCGCCGCGATATCGCCGTGAAAGGCGCCCGGATCGGTGAGCGCGGCAGCGCGCATGGCTTCCCAATCCTGACGCGTGCGCACCGGATTGATTTCGGCCTGCGGGGCCCTCTCGATGATCTGGGCCTCGGTCATAGCCGAATCGCCTCTCCCTGCTCGTGTTACGAAAGATAGGGAGCCTCATTGTGACAGGCTTGGCAATATCTGCACTCTTAAAGCGGAGAACCCGCAGGAAACTGCGAAAAATCGGGTAAAACGGGAAATATCGTTTGTTTTTCGCACTATGCCAGAAAGGGGCGTTTTTTGCCGTATGGTTCATAAACTGGGTCACAAAATAACCCATTAGGTTAATTGTGCTTTACTGCGAGCAAGACCCCATCAGGCTGTTATCCACAGGATAAGTGACACAATTTTTCCGGAATATTACGGTCTGTTGTGCCATTTGCGAGCTGCATGAGCTGCCGTCCACACATCGGAATCGAAGGGTTCGGTTCGCTTTGGTCCGCCCAAAATGCCCCTTGGGGCATGTGCGGCGAGCTGAGCGAATTACGCTGCCTGTTGCAGCATAGACGCACATTTCGGGCGGTTTCAGCGCACCGCGATGCCGAGCTCGGCTTCCATCATCCGCCGCATCTCGAATTTCTGGGCTTTTCCGGTGACCGTCATCGCGAAGGTTTCGACCACACGGATATGGCGCGGCACCTTGTAATGCGCGATCCGGCCGCGGCAGTGGGCAAGGATAGTCTCCGGCTCCAGTTCGGTCCCTTTGCGGGCTATGACCCAGGCGCAGACTTCCTCGCCGTATCGTTCGTCGCTCACGCCGAAGACCTGCGCGTCAGCCACATGCGGATGGGTAAGCAGGAACTCCTCGATCTCGCGCGGGTAGATGTTCTCGCCGCCGCGGATGATCATGTCCTTTATGCGGCCGGTGATGCGGACATAGCCGGCGGCATCCATCGTCGCGAGATCGCCTGAATGCATCCAGCCCTCGGCGTCGATCGCTTCGGCAGTCTTTTCCGGATCGTCCCAGTAGCCGAGCATCACGGCATAGCCGCGCGAGCAATATTCGCCCTGTTCGCCGATCGGCAGGGTCCGCCCGTCCGGCCCGACGATCCTGGCTTCGGCATGGGGATGGACACGGCCCACGGTGCCGACGCGCTCTTCCAGCGGATCGTTGCGGGCGGTCTGCGTCGTCAGCGGGCTCGTTTCGGTCATGCCATAGCCGATGGTGACCTCGCTCATGCCGAGGCGGCCGATCACTTCGCGCATCACAGTGACGGGGCAGGGCGAACCGGCCATGATCCCGGTGCGCAGGGTGGAGACATCGGTCGCTTCCAGCGCGGGCTGGCCTAGCACCGCGATGAACATTGTCGGCACACCATAGAGCGCGGTGCAGCCTTCCGCCTCAACCGCCTGCAGCACGGCGGCAGGATCGAAGGCCTCGGCAGGATAGACCATCGCCGCGCCGCTGGTGAGGGCGGCCAGGTTGCCCAGCACCATGCCGAAGCAGTGGTAAAGCGGGACGGGAATGCAGATGCGGTCCGCCTCGGTCAGCGCAATGGTCTGCCCCGTGAAATAGCCGTTGTTCAGGATGTTGCGGTGGGTGAGCGTGGCGCCCTTGGGAAAGCCGGTGGTGCCGCTGGTAAACTGGATGTTGATCGCATCGTCTGGCGAAAGCGCGGCTGCTGCCGCTGCGAGTGCCTCGCTGTCCGCCGGGACATCCAGCGTGGACCACGGCAGAAAGTCATCATGGGCTTCCCCGCCAATCGTCACGGTGGCCCTGAGATGCGGCAATCGTTCAGGGCCGATCTCGCGAAGCATGGCGAGATAGTCGCTGGTCTTGAACCGCGCGGCGGTGACCAGCACGTTGCAGCCGACCTTGTTGAGTGCGTATTCGACCTCGTTAACCCGGTACGCGGGGTTGATCGTGACGAGTACCGCACCGATCCGCGCGGTGGCGAACTGGACGAGCGTCCATTCCGCGCAATTGGGCGCCCAGATGCCCACCCGGTCGCCCGCCACGACGCCGAGGCGGAGCAGGCCGGTCGCGATCCGGTCGACCGCCGCGTCGAGCTCCGCCCAGGTGTAGCGCAGCCCCTGGTGGCGTGAGGCGAGCGCCAGTCCATCGGCCCAGCGCCTCGCTGCATCGCGCAGCGCCGTGCCGATGGTGGTTTCCAACAGGGGCACATCGGTCGGCCCCTTGGCATAGGACAAACCGGGCATGGGTCAGGTCCTCAGAACTTTGCGCCTGCTGTCACGCCGTACATCCTCGGATTGCCCACGTGGTTGTAGTCGAGACCGAAGCCGGTGAGATCGATCCGCGAGGTGAAGTAGAACTTGTTGCCCAGATTGCGTGCCCAAGCCGAGAGGCTGTAGCGACCATCGGTGCTGTTCCAGTCGATATGGCCACCGAAGAGCGCATAGCTTTGCTGGCGCAGGCGCGGCACGTTGATGTTCTCGAAGAACTGGCTCGACTGGTAGGCGACTTCGGGATGGACCGAGAAGGCGCCGTAGCCGCCCTGCACCACGGTCCAGTCGACGCTGGCGTTGAAGGTGAGCGACGGCGCGTTCGAGAGGTGGTTGCCGGCGACGTTGATGCCGCTGATCACGCCGTTGGTGATCTTGGTCGAAAGCAGGCCGAGGCCCGAATGCAACGTGAAGGTATCGCTGGCGCGCACCGTCAGCTCTGCCTCGGCACCGTAGAGCCGGGACTTGGGAATGTTGAGCAGCTGCTGCGAGGCGTCGACCGGGTTCACGTTGATGAACTGCTGGTTCTTGTAGTTGTAGTAGAACGCCGCCATGTTGAGCGTGATGCGGCGATCCCAGAATTGCGTCTTCGCGCCGGCCTCGAACGCGGTCACTTCTTCGGACTTCGCCACACCCACTTCAGCAGGGCTGAAGAAGGCCTGCGCGTTGAAGCTCGGCGCGCGGTAGCCGCGGCTCACGCTGGCATAGAGCAGGTCGCCGCTGGCCAGCTTGTAGTCCAGACCGAGTTTGCCCGAGACGTTGTCCTGCTTGAACGCAAGGTTGGTGAGCGGGATCAGGTTGGCGATGAAGCGCTTGTCGATCGCGAGGGCATCGGACCGGAAGTCGGTCTGCTGGCCATCGTCGTGCGTGTAGCGCAGACCACCGCGCACGGTGAGTGCGTCGGTCAGCTTGTACTTGAGGTCCGAATAGAGCGCGATGCTCTTCTTCAGCTGGTCGAAGTGGTTGCGGATGCGGCATGCAGCCGGAAGACCTGCCGCGCAGTCCGCCGCCGTGACCCGTCCGTCACCGTTGACATCGGTATCGAGCAGGACTTCCAGTGTGCTCTGGTTGTAGACCTTCTCGCGGTTGTAATATGCGCCGAGGATGAAATCGAACGGCCCGCCGGTGTTGCTGGTCAGGCGCAGATCCTGCGCGAACTGGCTGGCCTGGTCGAAATAGGGCACTTCAAGCACGCGCGCGGCGATGCCGTCGGTGTCTTCCTTGAAGAACAGATAGCCCTTGTCATAGCTCGTGATGCTGGTCACCGCGAGCGTGTCGCTGACGTCGATGTTGGCGGTAAGGGCGACCGACGTGGTCTGCGCAAGCCGCTTCTGCGGGACGTTCGAGGCGATCTGCCACTTCGACAGGCCTGGCCGGTTGACCGCTTCGGGCTGGGCATAGATGCCGTAGTTCTGCGGGCTCTGGCGGCTGTGCGAGGCGCGCAGGGTGAACCTGGTGCCGCTGGTTGGCTCCCACTTCAGCGTGCCGCGGATGGCCCATTCGTTGGTGCTGGCAAGATCGGGATTCCCGACCACGACATTCTTGAACCAGCCATCGCCACGCGCATAGGTGCCCGCCACGCGCAGCGCAGCCTTCTCGCCGAGCGGTACGTTGACCGCGCCATTGAGATCGACGCGGCTGTAGTTGCCATAGCCAGCGTTGATGTAGCCGCTTGTCTCGCCGAGCTTGGCATCGCGGCTGATCAGGTTGACCGCACCGCCGGTGGTGTTCTTGCCATAAAGCGTCCCTTGCGGTCCGCGCAGCACTTCGACACGCTCGATGTCGTAGAGCGCGACGCCGAGGAACGCGAAGTTGCCCTTATAGACTTCGTCATAATACGTCGCGACCGGGCTCGACTGGTTGAGGCTGAAGTCCGACATAGAAACGCCGCGCAGCGCGAAGATCGGGGTGTTGTCACCCACCGTCGAGGTCAACTGGAGGTTGGCGACCTTGTTGACGAGGCTGTCGACGCTGGTGATGCGCGATTTGGCAAGGGCATCACCGGTGACGGCCGAAACGGAGATTGGCACCGACTGGAGGTTTTCCGAGCGCTTGGCAGCGGTAACGACGATCTCGCCAGTGTTTTCTGCCTCTGTCGCAGTCGCCCCGGCTGCCTGCGGCGCCTGCTGTGCAAGGGCCGGTTGCGCTGCCAGGATCATGGCCATCGGAGCAGCCAGCGCCGCGCTGGAAAGAAAGACGGTCCTCATGATATTCCCTCGCTTCTTATAAATTTACCTATCTAAACGCATCAATCGTGGCCGGTCTTGGCAAAACCGGCCACCAGACGCGCTCTCATGACGGCGCGTTCCAGGCGGAGCGGGCTGTGCCGCAGCCTTCCGATCTCCTCGGCAGTGTAAGGTTGAAAGCCTTGCGGTACATGTGCGGGATCAAATCGGTGTATCGTCCAGTTCACGAGATTGGCGAGCCGGTCATCCGGCAGATCGACTGTCGCCACGCCGGGCACCCGGCCGATGAATTCGCGCCCGCCCGGAACAGACAGGAACTTTGCAACGATGCCGCGCATGGGCGGGTTGGAGTGATCATCGCCGCTGCCATCGGGGCGGTGGCAGCCCTGGCACTTGAGCTGGTAGTCGGTGCGCGCCTGATAGGCGTCGCTCACGCCGGGGATCGCCGCCTCATCAGCCCGAACCGCAATGCCGACCACCAGCGCGAGGCTGAGCGCTGGCACGGCGAGCAGGGCAAGGCGGCCGGGCTTCATTGGCCGCCTGCGCTGGCGTGAAGTTTGCCCACGTCCTGCGCCGAAAGTCTGGCACCGCCCGCCCGCAATGCGGCGACTTCGGCTTCGGCGAAAGGCTTGAAGGCGGGACCGGTCTTGGCAATCTCGGTGCCCACGTGGTTCAGCACGGCGGCGACCGAGGCATCGTCCAGCGTGGCCTGCGCGGGCATCACCCCGGCATAGGGCTTGCCGCCGACCTTGATCGGACCGCTGATGCCGCGGGTCACCACGAGCGCGAGATAGCGACGTCCCGCATCGCTGGCAGCCATGACGCGGAAGTCTTCGCCAAGCGGCGGGAACACACCCGGAACGCCCGCTCCGGTCTTCGTGTGGCAGGCGGCGCAGCGGCCGTAGACCGCCGCACCATCCGCGGCGGCATGGACCGGCAACGTCAGGCCGACAAGGGCCCCGGCAGCGGTGGCTGCGAGGAAGAGCGGGGCCGCGCGCTTCACTTGGCCGCCGGCAGAGCGACGCCGATGACTGCAGCCACCGAGCAGTTGTAGACCGAGCTTTCGGAGCCGAGGCACCAGTTGTAGTCGTTGTTCGACTGCGGACGGACCTGGGGGCGATCGCCTTCGTTGCGGTTGCACAGGCACTGGCCGCACGAGGAGGTGCCGCAGCAGTCATTGTAGCTGATGACATAGGCACGGCCGTCGGCCGGGTTGGTGCAGGTGCCGATCCAGGTGATCGGCGACATTTCAGTCCCCGGCGGGCAGGTGTTCACCGAGCCGCCGCAGCACGAGCAGAGGAAACCGTCGATCGCGCAGTAACGCCAGTAGTCGCACGAAGTGCGGTCGCCCGGGTCTTGTTCGAGGCCTGAGACGACAGCCGGCCGAGCCGCGCCGGCACCATGGGGCCCATGCGGGGCTTCGGGGGCAGGTGTCGCCGCGCGGGCAACTGGGAGCAGCGGGATCGAGGCCGCGCCGGTCATGCCTGCGCCGAGCCAGGCGAGCAGCGAGCGGCGCGACGTGCCCCGGGCAATCCCGCGCGCGAGGTTTTCAGTCAGCTTGTCGAAACGCGCCATTGGTCAGGCCTCCTGATGAGCAGCTTGGCGGCGGGAAAGGAATTCCTGGATCGAGGCGACACCTCGCTCCTTGGCCTCGAAGAGGCTTTCGAGATGTTCGCGGCTGTTGACGAGGCCGAGCGAAGCGACCCGGCCTTCCTCGTCGAGCAGCACGGCATAGGGTAGTTTGGACACGCCGAAGGCACGGCCCAGCGCTTCGGAGAGCACCACCGGCATCGCATCGAGCCCGTGATCGCGCACCATCGCGAGATAGCCCGGCTTGCCGCCGTCCCCCGCGACAACGATGTCCAGCCAGCCCGCCTCGGCGCGGGCGGCGCTGCGCACGATGGGCAGCAGGGATTTGCACATCGGGCAATCGGGCGAGGCGAAGAACAGCAGCTGGCTGCGCCCCTGGCGCTGGCCGCCTATGGCAATGCCGACGCCGTTCATGTCGGCCAGCGTCATGGGCGTGGCCTTTTCGCCCAGCGCAACCTTCTGGTGCAGGGTGAGCGCGCCGGCAGGCGCGATCCGTTCGTGCAGGACGCCGACCTGGCGCGCGAGCGCGGCGATCAGCAGGGCCTGCACGATCACGGCCGCCCACAGCAGAATCTCGCTTGTCAGCATCATGCAGCTTTCCAGTATGCAGCAGGGATCGCGAGCAGTTCGCTGGCCCCGAGGTAGAGTGCAAGCATCCCGGCGGCCGCAAACGGCGCGTCGAGGGTGAACGGTGTGTCGGGCAGCAGCGCGACAAGGACGGCCAGAGCCGCGAGGGTTGCGGCACGCAGGACAAGGGCGGTCGTGATCGGCTTGCTGCGCACGGCGAGATCGCAGCCGCAATCGAGTGTTTCGCCCCGGCGGCGGGCAAGGGCGATTGCATAGGAGCCCCAGACCAGCGCGGCGATCCCCCCTCCGACGAAGCGCAGCGGCGGTGCGAGCAGGCATGCCGCCGCCACCAGCTCGAGGGTGCCCGCCAGAATCAGCAGCAGCTGCGCCGGCACTGCGCCAACGCTTGCTAGTCGCGCAGTGGCTTCGGCCAGCCGCGTGCGAGCGAGCGCCTTGTGCAATGCCGAGGCCGCCAGCAGCGCCGCGCAGAAGAGCACGAGCGCGATCATCAGGGAACCTGGATCAGGATCGGATTGGCCGCGACGGTGGCGCCGAGCGAACGGACGAAGGCACCGGTTGCCGCGTCATAGATGTCGATCTCGCCGCTGGCCTGTGCGGCCACCAGATGCGGCGTGCTTTCCTTCGTGACGGCGATGGCCAGGGTCTGACCTTTGAGCGGGATGCGCATGGTGCGCGCCTTTTTGGCCGGATCCACCACCCAGACTTCGGTGCCGCCGTCCTTGTGGCTGCCTTCCTTGCCGTAGGGGCTCATCAGGACGTAGAGCTTGCCGGAAGCGTCCGCATTGATGACCTGCCAGCCGCCGGGACGCCATTCGGGCGCTCCGCCTTCCGCAGTCCCGACGCTGAAGCTGCCGGGCAGTGGCTTCGCGACGGTGCCGGAGAGATCGAAGCCCTGCACCATGCCGTGGAAGCTGACGAACCAAGCCGTCTTGCCCACCATGGCGGGCGTGCTGAACAGCGCCTGGTTGTCGATATCCTGAACCTTGGGCACCGACTTCGACGAAGCGGCGGCGCCATTGGCATCCAGTGCAACGCTGAACAGCGAGCCGTCGGCGCAGAGGCTGGTGAAGCCGCGCTCACCAGTCGGGTAGATCTGTGAGCAGCCGGGCAGATCGATCTCGCCCAGTACTTTGCGCGCGGCGAGATCGACCACGGTAACCGACTGCGCGGGGGTGAAGTTGGCGACCAGCGCCCACTTCCCGCCGTTGGTGAACTGGAACAGGTGCGGGTAGGTTACCGATTGTTGGCGCTTGCCGCCGGGCAGGACGATCTCGCCCTTGGGCTGGAGCGTCGCCATGTCCCACACCGTGATCGCGTCGGTCCGTTCACCGCGGGTGAGGCGGGTGTAGAACGTCTCGGCAGTGTAGATCTCGCCCTTGTCCTTGGCGATCAGGGCATTGGCGAACTGCGATGCACGGACGAGGCCCTTGAGCGGCTGGACCTGGTTTGCCGTATCAACCACTGCGATGCGGCCATCTATGATCGCGTTGAAGTGAAAATCGTGGATAGTGACCCAGCTGAGCGGCCATTCAGCAGGCAGCTTCGCGACGCTGGGCAGGCTCTCTTCGGCAAGCGGCTGCGGAAAGCGGTTCTCGGCGGCTGCTGCCGGAGCAGACAGCAGCGCCGCGACTCCGAGCGCAGACGCGAAAACGGGTGCGATCAATCGCATGGTATTCCCCTATCAAAACGGGCTGACCCCGCCTTCCCGACGGGAGCGTGCCCCAATGGGCATAAAATTGTCAACTGTCCTAAATTGGACGATGGACATAAATTCGGGCTTCGCTAGGCTTGGCAAGGAAAGGGTTCGTCAAAGCGAGGGAGAAGAAGTTGGATCAGATCCCCAAGCTGGTAACCGATCTGCTCATGCCCGGCCGGGAAGGGGGGTATGCCAAGGGATACGAGACGCGCGAGCTGATCGTCCGCACAGCCCTCCATATCCTGATCGAGGAGGGGTATCGGGCCATGTCGATGCGGCGGATTGCGGCTGCCTGCGGCATGCGCCTGGGTAACCTGACCTATCACTATCCGACGCGCGAGGACCTCCTGCGCGAGCTGCTGAATGCGGTGATCAGCAGCTATGAGGCAGAATTTGCCACCATCGTTCATGCCCCTGGGGTGCCGCCTGAAGAACGGCTCGCGCGGGTCTGCGGCCTGATCATCGAAGACATCGGCAGCAAGAAGACGACCCGCCTGTTTCCCGAGCTCTGGGCACTCGCGAACCACGATGCATTTGTCTATGAGCGCGTGCACGAACTCTACGATCGCGCGCGTGCGCCGCTGGTGGAAATCATCGCGGAAATGCGACCCGATCTGGCAGAACCGGCGCGGCTCGATCTTGCGTTGTTCATTTCGGCTTCGATGGAGGGGCTCACCGTTTTTGCCGGGTACAGGATGCCGTTTGCCGAGCGGCTTCCCATCGTGGAGCGGATCGCGATACGCTCGTTCATCGATATCGTGCGCAGCTTCAGTCCGGCCGGTTGACGCGAAAGCGGCCCCGCTGCCACGAAGGCAACGGGGCCGCATTGGACTTGACGTCTCGCCAGTGATCAGAGCACGAGGTCGGCCAGCTCGATCGGGGTCGTGCCGTCGATGCGGATCGCGAAGTCGGCAAGACCGTCGCCATTGGTATCGCCCGAAAGCAGCATAGCCTTGCTGCCGATATCGAGGTGCAGCTCGCCAGCGGTGTGGCTGAAGGCCGCCGTGCCGATGAAGGCAAAGCTCTGGTGGCCGGCTGTTACGGTGTCGGCGTCGATCCCGCTAAGGTCGATCATGTCGCCCTGCGCATGGCTAAAATCGGTGATGCGGTCCGCCGTCTTGAGGCTCGTGCCTGATAGATCGCCATCGGCGAACACGAAGTGATCCGCGCCCAGCCCGCCGGTTAGCAAGTCCTTGCCCGAACCGCCCGACAGCGAATCGTCGCCCGCACCGCCGCTCACCTTGTCGTTGCCGGCATCGCCGGTGAGCGTGTCGTCACCGAGGTCACCATTGACCATGTCGTCACCCGCGCCGCCGGAGACGTGGTCGGCGCCGTCGCCACCGAGAACCTTGTCGTTGCCATCATCGCCCGAAAGGGTGTCGTTGCCCTCGTTGCCTTTGACTGTGTCGTTGCCGGCACCGCCCGAGCCGTGGTCATCGCCAAGGCCTCCCGAGAGACTGTCGCGGCCGTTGCCGCCCGACATGTCGTCGTTGCCCGTGCCGCCTGCCAGCGTGTCGTTGCCGTCGTCGCCCGCCAACTTGTCATCGTTGGCGCCGCCATTGAGGTTGTCGTTGCCGCCGCCACCGTGGAGGTCATCGAAGCCTGAGCCGCCGGAAAGATGGTCGTCGCCAAGGTCGCCGTTCAGCGTGTCGTCGCCGGCATCGCCCGAAAGTATGTCGTCGCCGCCGCCGCCGTGGACCGTATCGTCGCCGAAGCCGCCGCTGGTGATGTCGTTGCCGTCCGTACCGGTGACATGGTCGTCGTCATTGCCGTCATGGTCGATATCGTCCTTGCCGCCGTGCTGGTGGAGCTCGGGAATGCCCGGATCATCGGCTCCGTGGTGCCCGCCGCCCGAGCCGCCGCCCGAGCCGCCGGTGATCGGCGTGCCGTCGAGCGCGGTGAAGCTCGTCACCGGCTTGGTATAGAGCGAGGGATCGTCGAGCGTGCTTGCGGTCTGGTGGAACACCTGCACGCGGATATATTGCGCGAAGTTCGATGTCAGTGTCACGTCGCTCGTTGCCGCATCGAAGGACAGGGTCTGGTTGAGCTTGAGATCTTCGGGCGCGAACGAACCATCGTCCTGTTGCTCGAACCAGTTGATGGTGCTGCCATCGACGACAAACTTGTAAAGGTCGGACATTGCGGTGTTCCCTCTGCTTCAATCCTTGGCGGATGGCGGCTCGTCGTAACAAGTGCCTGCGATATCAACGCAGCGTCAGCGGGTTTATTCCGGTGGTGCTGAGCTTTTTGGCGAGACTGGCACAGAGCAAGGTGTACCTGATCACTTGCTCGCACTCCCGGGAAAGTCATCATGTCCGTGAATGCACGGTGTTTACTGGTTAACGCGCGGGGCCAGACCTCGTGCGATAAAAAATTTTTGATGGCCTGCAGAATAGATGCCAAGCAGGCCCGTTGAGGTACACATGACAGGTATGAAGCACGCCGGATGATCAGCGCCTGCGCCCTCGAAGGCCAGGAGGTCCTGCGCGCCCGTATCGTCGCGTTCCTGCCCCGATTGCGGCGCTTCTGCCGCGGGCTTGCCGGGGGGGACTCGGATCGCGGCGACGATCTGCTGCAGGCAGCCGTGGAGCGTGCGCTGGCGCGGCTGGATCAGTGGCAACCGGGCACCAGTCTTGAAAACTGGTTGTTCCGGCTGACGACCAATCTGCACATCGATCAGTTCCGCAGCCAGAAGGCGCGGGGCATCAAGGTCGATATCGAGGCCGCGTTCGAGCTGCCTGGCGAAGACGAGCTGGCCCGCATGGAGTTCCGCTCCGAACTGGAAGCGGTACGCGCCGCTCTGGCGGCGATGGCACCGGAGCTGCGAGCGGTGATGAGCACCGTGGTGCTTGACGGACAGAGCTATCGGGAGGCGGCCGATCTGCTCGGCATTCCGATCGGTACAGTAATGAGCAGGCTGTCGCGTGCCCGGCAATTTGTGGAGGCCTGGGTCCGGCGCGGGCCCGAAAGGATGGTGGCGGCATGACCCCCGACGATGCGATGATTTCGGCCTGGCTGGATGGAACGCTCGATGCTGAAGGAGACAGACGCATGACCGAGCTTGCTGCGCGCGATGAAGCCTTCGCCCGGCGCGTGGAGCGCCTGCGCCATATCGACGATCTGGTCCGCGCTGCGGTGCCGGCAGACGATGCGGTGCCTGATGCGCTGCTGGAGCGGCTGGGGTTGGCGCCAGCGTCGGCCGACAATGTCGTCAGTCTCGATGCGGCACGCGCCTCGCGGAAGGCCGCTGTTGCAGCGCCGGTGCGCGGCGGCGGCTGGATGCGCATGGCGGCTCAGCTTGCGCTGGTTGCCGGTCTCGGCATGGCGGTGTTCGTGGTGGCGCGCCCAGGCGACCGCGTCGCTGATTCAGCGGCGCCGTATCGCGCTCTGGGCAACGCTCCGGATTCGGCGGCACCGGCTGCAAATGCGCTTGTGAAGTTCGCACCCGGCGTCGGGGCCGATGAAGCGGCGCGCATTGCCGGGGCCGTGGGCGTACGGCTGGTCGGCTTGCCGAGCGACGCCGGGGCATGGAAGGCTGCAGCAGCGCCGGGTCAGCGGGCAGCGGCGCTTGATCGCCTGCGCGCCGACCCGCGCGTAGTGATGGCTGAACCGATCGATGGAGCCGCACCATGATGCGCGCTGCTCGCCTGATTGTGGCATTCGCGCTCGCGCTGGCGCTTGGCGGCAGCATCGGCGTGCGTGCGGCCGACCTGGTTGTTTCGGCCGAGGCCGCGGCACCGCGCCGCGTGATGGTCATGCTGCGGCTCGGTGCAGAGCATTACCGCGCCGGCGGTGACTACGGCGGCGCCTATGGCGATGCGATGGGCGAGCAGGCCCGCCTGCGCCTTGCCCGCAAGATCGCGCGCGAGCACCGGCTCAGCGTCGTCGAGGCGTGGCCGATGAAGCTGGTCGGCGTGGACTGCGTGGTGATGGAATTTGCCGACGAGCGCACCGCCGAAGCCGTCGCTGCCGAACTTACCGCATTGCCGGGTGTGGCCTGGTCGCAGCCCCTCAACGAGTTCCATATGCAGGCTGCAGCCTCTTCGTCGGGCTACAACGACCGCCTCGCCGCCGCGCAGCCCTGGCACCTGGCCCCGTTGCACAAGCTGGCGACCGGCAAGGGTGTCACGATTGCGATCATCGACAGCAGCATCGACACGAACCATCCCGACCTTGTCGGCCAGATCGCGGCCTCGCGCGATTTCACTCCTCCCGGCCATCCCGTTCCCGAACGCCATGGAACCGGTGTGGCGGGGATCATCGGAGCACGGGCGGGCAACGGCATGGGCATTGCCGGCGTGGCGCCTGGTGCGCGCATCATGGGGCTGCGCGCTTGCTGGGAACGGCCATTCGGGGGCGTTACAGTGTGCGATACGCTGAGCCTCGCCAAGGCGCTGACCTTTGCGATCGAGAACCACGCGGACGTGATCAATCTCTCCCTGACCGGCCCACAGGACCGGCTGCTCGAGGGCCTGATCGGCCTCGGCCTTGCGCACGGGGCGACGATTGTCGCCGCTGTTGATCGGCAAAACCCGCGCGGCAGCTTTCCGGCTTTTGTGTCCGGAGTGGTTCCGGTTGCGGCCACGCGCTTGTCAGCCAGCGAGCCGCCTGTCTACATTGCCCCAGGGCAGGATGTGCCGACCACGGAGCCGGAGGGAAAATGGAGCGTTGTCAGCGGCAGTTCGTTCGCCGCTGCGCATGTGAGCGGGCTCGCGGCTTTGCTGCGCCAACTCTCCCGCACCGGGCGGGCCGCCGCTTCGGAGGTTCTTCTGGGGCCACGCGGCGTGATCGATGCCTGCGCACTCGTCGGCCGGACCACGCGGCTTGATGTCGCGGCGTGCGAGGCGGGGCGCTGAAGCCGGGCTGATCCTGATCGGCGTGCTGGCGTTTGCCGCACCCGCGCGCGCGCAACTGGCAGGCTCCCTCACTGCTTCGTCGAGCGAGATGTTCCGGGGCGAAAGCATCAGCAGCGGCGACCCCGTTGTCGCTGCCGGGATCAGCTTCGATACGCAGATCGGCTTCTTTGCCGGAGCGAGTGCGAGCCTTGCGCTCAACACCGATGTGCCGCGCGTAAGCGCCTTGGTGCAGTATGCGGGCTTTGCCACGAAGCGCGGGGCGGTCACGCTTGAACTCGGGCTGATCCACCGCAGCTATGCCCGGATCGTTGATGCCGATTACCGCCGCGGGTTCTTCGAAGGTTTCGCCGGTGCCGGCGTGGGCGCGGTGCGGGCGCGGGTCTATGTCTCGCCCGATTATCTGCGCGATGGCCGGGCCTCCTACTATGCCGAAGTGAACGCCCCGCTGCTGCGGCATGACAAATGGCGGCTCGAGGGCCACGCGGGCCTTTCGCTGATCCCGTATGATCTTGCGGCAGGTCGGGGCGGGCTGCGCCGCTACCGTGACTGGCGCCTGACATTGACGCGGCCGGTGGGCCCGCTGTTCCTCTCGCTTGGCGTCAACGGAACCAACTATCCGGTCTACAGCGAGACCGGACGGGGGCGGGTGTTCGGCTCGGCCGCCTGGGCGTTCTAGCGGACGCTGCCTTCGAGGATCTGCAGCGTTTTGAGATCCGAGTGGAAGTCGAGAGCATAGTCGCCACCTTCGCGCCCGATGCCCGATATGCCGATCCCGCCGAACGGCGCGGTGAGATCGCGGACGAGGAAGGTGTTGACCCAGACTGTTCCGCCCCGCACCGCACGGCCGACGCGCTGGGCGCGGTCCTCGCTGCCGGTGTAGACGATGCCGGACAGGCCATAGGCGGTGGAATTGGCGAGGGCGACGCCTTCGGCTTCATCCCGGAAGGTCTGGAACGTCAGGACGGGGCCGAACACTTCGTTCTGAACGACCTCGCTCTGGTTGTCCTTGGGCACGATCAGCGTGGGTTCGATCCAGTTCGCGCCCTCCTTCCAGCGCTTTCCGCCGCGCACGACGGTATCACCAGCAGCGCGCGCGCGGTCGATGAAGCCGAGCACGCGCTCCGCATGGACAGGGTGGATCAGGGCGGACATCGTGGTTGCCGGATCGCGGCTGTCGCCCATCACATGCGCGTCGGTATAGCCGTGGAACTTTTCGAGGAATGCCTCCTTCACGCTTTCCTCGACAATGATCCGCGTGCCGGCCATGCAGACTTGGCCGCTGTCATCGAACTGCCCTGCCGCCTTCTTCGCGGCCGCATCGATATCGGCATCGGCGAAAACAAGCAGCGGCGATTTGCCGCCAAGCTCTGCCGTGAAGGGGACGATGTTTTCCGCCGCGGCCCTGCCGATGACGCGCGCGGTGGGGACCGATCCGGTGAAACTGATGCGCTTGATCCGCGGATCGGAGGTCAGCGCATTGCCCAATTCGGCGCCGAGGCCTTGCACGATGTTGAACACGCCAGCGGGGATGCCGGCTTCATGGATCAGATCGGCGAGAACCGAGGCGGAAAGCGGAGACCAGTCGGCGGGCTTGAGGATCACTGTATTGCCGGCAGCGAGCGCCGGCGCACATTTCCAGGTCGAGAGCATGAACGGCGCGTTCCACGGCGTGATGATCAGCGCAGGCCCCGCCGGCATGCGGATCACGCGGTTGAGCGTACCGCGCGAGGACCAGACGCGTTCCTCATGGTGCGCAGCAAGGTCTGCATAGGTACGGAAGTTGGCCGCGCCGCGCAGGATCACCCGCAGACGCAGACTTTCCAGCAGCATGCCCATGTCGAGGCATTCGACGACGGCCAGCTTCTCGACATTGGCCTCGATCAGGTCCGCGAGGCGATGGAGATAGACCCCGCGCTCGGCCGCTGTCAGCGCGGCCCAGGCGGGAAATGCTGCGCTCGCTGCTTCTGCAGCAAGCGCGGCTGTCTGCGCATCGCCGCGCGCGATATCGGCCAGCTTGCGGTCCCATTCGAACGGGCACCGCGTCTCGAAGGTTGCGGGCGAGCTGACCCGCGCGCCGCCGATGAAATGGTCGGGCGAGACGGACACCCCGTCGATATCGATGCGGCCGGTCATGGGCGTTCCGTCAGATGTAGTGGAGGTAGTAGGCGGTCTGTTCCTCGGCGGTCTTCCCTTCGAGGATGCGGACTTCCTCGCGCTTGATCGCGATGAAGTTGTCGATCATCTCCTGCCCGATGGCGGCGGAGAGCACGGTATCGGCCTCCAGCGCATCGAGCGCGGCCCCAAGGTCATGCGGGGTGTGGCGATCGGTGCTGATCGTCTCGAGCCCGTCGTTCACTTCTTCCGGCGGCAGATCATAGCCCTTCTCGAGGCCGAGGAGACCCGCCTGCAGCGCCGCGGCCATCGCGAAATAGGGGCTGGCGGCGCAATCGGCCATGCGGTGCTCGATCCGGGCGGCGGGGCCGGTCTCGGCCGAGACGCGCACGGTCACGCTGCGATGGTCGATGCCCCAGTTGGCCCAGTAGCCCGAAAGGCTCGCGGGCTGGAGCCGCGCATAGCTCTGGGTGAGCGGGGCCATGATCGCGGCGAGCGCCTCATGGTGGTGCAGCATCCCGGCGATGCAGCCTTTCATCGTGTCCGACAGCGTGCCGCTGGCGACATCATCGGCGAAGGCGTTGCTGCCGTCGCTGCTCGTGAAGCTCAGGTTGAAGTGCAATCCGCTGCCGCTCTTGTCGGCAAACGGCTTGGGCAGGAACGAGAGCAGGTAGCCGCGCCTGTAGAGCACCTCGCGCGCCATCTGGCGGAACAGGAAGGCATCGTCGGCCGCCTTCATCGCATCGGCATAGCGCAAGGTCAGCTCGAACTGCGGCGCGTCGTATTCGGCGTTGATGGATTCGATGGGAATGCCGCAGGCTGCCGCCGTCGCCCAGACTTCCTCGATCAGGCCGGCGGGATCGGCGAAAGGACCCGTGCCGTAAACGAAGGCGCCGGGGGTGTCATAAGGCACCCAGTCACCGTCCGGCCCGCGCTGGAAAACGTAGGCTTCCATCTCGATACCGACCATCGGATCGAGCCCGCGCGCACGCCAGCCCTCGATGGCCCGGGCCAGCGCGGAGCGACCGCAGAGGGCAAAGGGCTCGTCCTGAAACCGCAACGAGCCCAGCGCGATCTGCGTGTTTGCCTCCCACGAGGGGCGCAGATCCGCCGGGTCGAAGGTTACTTCCATGTCCGGAAGCCCTGTCAGCAGCCCGCCGCCGGGCGCCGCCACCAGCGCCTTGTCATACGTGACCGCAAAGGTGCCGACGCACATGCGCGCATGGCCCTTGGCCGCCTCGCTCATCGGCACATACTTGCCGCGCGCGAGGTTGAGTTGGTCGGCGAACAGGATGCGGCAGCGTTCGAAGCCTTCTGCGCGCACCTGGCCCGGTTCGATCCCGGACCCTGCGATTTTGGTCAGGCGGTTCATCTCTCTCCCCCTCAGCGCGCGCTCACGCGCACCGGCAGATGCTTTATGCCGTGAATGAAGTTGCTGCGCAGGTAGGCATGATCCGCCACCTGTTCGATCCCTGTCAGCCGCTTGGCCAGTTCCTGCATGACGATAGCGACTTCGAGCTTCGCAAGCCACATGCCAAGGCAGATATGCGGTCCGCCCTGTCCGAACGAGAGGAACGGATTGCGTTCCCTTCCGAGGTCGATCGCGTAAGGATCGGCGATCGCGGTTTCGTCGCGGTTGCCCGAAATGAACCAGAGCAGCACCTTGTCGCCTTCGCGCACCTGCTTGCCGTGGAAGGTGAAGTCGCGCGTGGCGGTGCGGCGGAAGTGGGTGGTGGGCGAGGCATAGCGGATCATCTCGTCCGCCGCGCCTTCCCAGCTATGGAAGTCGCCGGTCTGGAGCCGCTTGAGCAGCGCCGGATCATTGGCGAGCGCATGGATCGTCGCCGAGATCGAATAGCGTGTCGTGTCGTTCCCCGCCGCCACCAGCAGGCAGAAGAAGTTGCGGAATTCGTCGCGCGACATCTGTGTGCCGCTGTTGGTCTTCTCGCGCACGAGGTTGAGCACCCCGATCTGCTCGCCCGCATCCATCCGGTCGAGCAGCTTGTTGGCATAGTCGAACAGGTCCATCGCGGCGGGCGAGCGGAACGGCAGCATCCGGTAGGCATCGCTGTCGAGCTGGTCGACGACGAAATCGGTGTAGTCCGGGTCTGCGTTGGAAATCAGCGCATCGCCTTTGTCCACCAGCCACGGCCCGTCCTCCTGCGGCACGCCCATGATCTGGGCGAGCATCTGCATGGGCAGGCGCCGGGCGATGCGATCAACCGCGTCAAATTCGCCTTCCTCCAGCGCGACATCGAGGAGGTTCGTCACGATGCTGCGGATCTGGTCTTCGAATTGCGCAACGGTGCCCTTGGCAAAAGCCTTGGAGACCAGCGCGCGAAAGCCGCGGTGGTGCGGCGCATCGGTCTCCTGGAAGGTCTTGCGTGCCTCGACTTCCTCCATGGTCTGGTCTTCCATGCGGATGCCGCGCGCGGAGGAGAGCAGATCAGCCTGTCGGTTGAGGTCGAGCAGATCGGCATGGCGCGTCACCGACCAGAAGCCGTTTTCGCCGCTCGTCATCTCCGACCAGGCCATCGGGTCTTCGCGGCGCATCCGGGCGAACGTCTCGAACGGCGCGCCGTCGTTGAAGGCATCAAGCGAAGACAGATCGACATGGGGGTCGGTCTGGCGCGAGAAGGCAAATGGCATGGGAACCTCTCCTGTTCGCCTCTCGGGTTAGGCCCGGGCGGGCGGAGGGACTTGGCATAAGCGGACAGAGTGCGGCGGGGGCCTTCTGGTAAGGGTGCGGCGAGCCTATTGAGGCCATGTCAACACTCGCAAGGAGCAGCTCGCATGGGCGAAATCATCGGAGCCGGACTGGTCGCGCACGCACCGACCATCATGATGTCCGAGGCCGACCGTCATGAGCTCAACGAAGGCAAGGAAATCAGCCTAGTGCCCGGGCTGCGGCGCCTGAAGTCCGAAGTTCTCGATGTGCTCAAGCCCGATGTGATCGTGCTGTTCGATACGCATTGGTTCACCATCGTCGAGTTCTGCATCGCCGCACAGGCGCGGCGGACCGGGCTCTATACCTCGGACGAACTGCCGCGGGGCATGAAGCAGATTCCCTATGACATTCCGGGCTGCCCGGAGCTCGCCTTCGCCATGGCGCAACGCGCGACCGAGCACGGTGTACGCACCAATGCCATCGACGATCCCTACCTCCCGATGCACTACCCCACCGTCAATCTCTCGACCTTCCTTCAGGGCGAGGAGAAGTGGATTTCGGTAAGCCACGCCTATTCGGCCGAGCCGCACAATTTTCTCGGTGTCGGTGCCGGCATCGGGCAGGCGATCCGCGAATCCGACAAGCGCGTGGTGCTGATCGCCAGCGGTTCGATGAGCCACCGCTTCTGGCCCTTCGATCAGATCGCGCAGCACGAGGCTTCGGACCCGATCCATATTTCCTCGCCCGAGGCGCGCGAGGCCGATCTGGAGCGGCTCCGCTGGTTTGCGGAAGGCAACCACGCGGCGGTGATCGACACGATGCCGGACTATCTGCGCCATGCGCCGGAAGCGCGCTTTGGCCACTACCTGATGATGGCGGCGGCCTGCGGCGGGCACGCATGGAAGGCCAAGGGGCGGCAATTCTCGGATTACGAGAACGCGACCGGCACCAGCCAGGTGCATGTGTGGTTTGATATGTGAGCAGTCAGGGTGCTAGCTGCACCTCGTTTCGTGCACCATCAGGCAGGCCTCGTTATTCCCGCGAAGGCGGGAATCCAGAGCCCGATACGTGGTGCTGGCCGCTCTGGATTCCCGCCTTAGCGGGAATGACGATGGGGCAAATCAGAGAACCTTCGCCTCGATCCACGCCAGAATCTCCGCGCGGCGGGTGCGATCATCCAGCACGTCCCCGTCCACGCCCAGCTGCCATGCTAGGCCTGCATTGGCGGGATCGGCGGCCAGTGCTTCGAGCTTCTCGCGATAGGCCGCCAGCTCGGCCAAATCGGCAAAGAAGCCTTGGCCAACCATATCCTCAGCATAGAGCGTGTAGAGCTGGACGAGTTGGGCGAGATCGAATTCGGGGTGATATTGCACCGCCCAGACTTCGCTCTTGCCCAGCGGGATCACCGCCGCCTGGATTGCGCTGTGCGCGTTGGAGGCAAGCAGGGTCGCGCTGTCCGGAAGGCGGATCACTTCGTCGTAGTGGATGCAGGGGGCATCAAACACCGGCGCCTTGCCCTTGAACATCGGATGGGCGCGGCCTGCCTCGTTCAGCAGGATCTTGCGCGCAAAGCCCACTTCGCGGCCCTTGGGATTGAACGCGACTTCGCCGCCCGCCGCGACGGCGGCGATCTGGAGCCCCCAGCACGAACCGAAGATCGGCAGGCCCGCCTCGGCGGCGTCCTTCAGCAGTGCGATCTGGTTGGTGACCGCGAACTCGGCGTCATAGGCATGGAGCGCGGAGCCGGTGACGACGAAGCCCGCGTAATCGGTCCATGTCCGCCCACCAGGGATAGCCTCGCCCTCATCCGCGCCATTCAGAACATCGAGCGCGATGTCGGGATAGTGCGCAGCAATGGCCTCGATATAGATCTCGCTCGATGTGCGCACGCCGAGTTCGTGGGCGCGCGCGCGCTTGGGCGCGGTGTTGCCTTCGAGCAGCAGAAGTCGGGTCATGGCGTATCCTGCAAATCAGTGCGCGGTGCTGGCAAGCTGCGCGCGATAGGCCTGCGGGGAAATCCCGCTCCAGCGGTGGAAGGCGCGGGTGAAATTGCTGTGCTCGGCATAGCCCAGCCTTAGCGCGATCTGCGCGATCGACAAATCGGGGCGCACGCGAAACTCGAACACCGCCTGCCGCATCCGGCATTCATCGAGCACCTGCTGGAACGAGCTGCCCTGCTCGGTCAGCTTGCGGCGCAAGGTGCGGCTCGACATGCCCATCTCGCGGGCGAAGCGTTCCTGCTCGATGGCGCAGGAATTGAGATCGCGCAGCACCATCTGGCTAAGGCGGTCGACCAGCGGGGTCTCGCGCCGCTTGGTGACGATCGAGCGGGTGAGGTGCCGGACGTCGCAGGCCGCCTGTTGCGTGGCAGGCAGCGCCAGATCGAGCATTGCAGCCGGAAAGCGTATCTGGTTGGTATCGGCGCCGAACGTGCAAGGCGCGCAGACAACCTTGCCGATATCGCCGCGCATCTCGTGGCTTTCCGCCTCGAACGCGAATTCGATCTTGTCCCAGTGTCCCCGTGTCCCGCGCTTCAGGATCTGGCTGACGATGCCGAGCGTGAACATGGCATCATGGTGGCGCGGCCAGATGTCGGGATCGAGGATCCGGTAGCTGACCGAGGCCATGTCGTCCTCGAGCGCGAGGCGGATGTCGGTGCAGTCCTGCAGCAGCGAGAAGTAATCGACCAGTCGGCGCAGCGCCGAGCCGACGCGGCCCGCCGAATTGATCGCATCGCCCAGCGGCCCGAGCGCGGCGAGGTCATAGTTGCCCCCGGCCAGCCACGGGATCGCCACATCGCGGGTGCGGCGCACGACGTCTTCGGAAAAGCGGACGAATTCCGCCAGCGGCATGGAATCGGGAGCGGCAAGCTCTGCCGCGCAGGGACGCGCGGTAATGGCCGCCTTGTCTTCCAGAAAGCTATCCCAGCCGTTCATTGCGGCGGCGCGGACGGTCGCTGGTGCCATGCTGTCTCCCCGGGGGCACACGTTGGCGTGTTGCCATGACGGGAGGCTAAGCGATTCGGGGTCTCGGGATATTGATCAAAATCATCAAATGGTGATCTAAAAAGTCGTGGGTGGGGGCATGGACGCGGGCGCCGGAATGTCCGATCCTGCCAAGCGGGACTGGTCCTGCCATGCAAGGGCCGCGGGGAGTACGGGGAGACACGGTGGGTATGGCGAGAGCAACGCCGAGACTGCGCGACATCGACGTGAATGGCTGGCCGGCGATCCTCTGCGCGGTGATCCTCGGCACCATCGGTGTGCTGTCGTTCATCATCCAGCCGGGGGTGGTGCAGGGCTATGTCACGCAGCTGCACGTGGACGAGGCGACCGCGGTCAACCTCGCCGGCGTCGAGATGCTCGGCGTGGCGCTGGCGACGGTCTTCATGGCGGTGTGGGGGACCAGGATCAACTGGCGCTGGATCGTGGCGGGCGGCCTCCTCATCGCTGCGGCGGGTGATCTGGCCTCGCTCGCCGCGCCGCTGGGAGGGCGCTTCGAGCTCGCGCGCTTCGTGGCAGGCCTTGGCGAAGGGACGATCACCTCGATCAGCTTCACCTTCGTCGGCGTTACCATCCGCGCCGAGCGCAATCTCGCGCTCTACCTGACGCTGCTGCTCACCTACGGCGCGTTTGGTTTGTGGTACTTGCCAGACTTTCTGGGCAGTCACGGCCTCGATGCCATGTTCATCGGTTTTGCCGTCCTTTCGCTGGCCTCGCTCGCGACCTTGCCGTTCCTGCCGCACGCCTATTCGGCAGAGGAGATGGTGAATCCGGAAGCGCGCCAGCTAGGGACGCCGCTGCTTGTCGTCGCGCTTGCCGGGGTGCTGGCCTACAACGTGGCGCAAGGCATCGCATGGGCCGTGCTGTTCCTCGTCGGCATTGGAGCGGGGCTCGCCGAACAATCGGTGGCAGACGCGCTGTTTCTCTCGCAGATCCTCGCGGTTGGCGGCGCGCTCGCCTCTGTCTTCCTGGCTGGCCATATCAGCCGCAACGGGGCCATCGCGTTCGGCATTCTGGCAGGCGCGGCAAGTATCGCGCTGCTGATCGGCAAGCCCAGCCTCACGCTGTTCGTCGTCGGCGTCTGCGGGTTCAACGTGCTGTGGAACTTCGTGCTTCCATTCATCCTCGGCCGCGTCTGCGATTTCGACGAAAGCGGGCGGATGATGTCCTTCGCGATCATGATGCAGATGATCGGGCTGGGCGGCGGTCCGCTCATTGCCGGGCAGTTGCTCGATGGCAGCGGGTATCGCTCGGCGGAAATTCTCTGCGTGGCGCTTTTTATCGTGAGCTATGCGCTGTTGCTGGTTCCCATTCGCAGGCACCAGGCGCTATCCGCGCTGCCAACTGTCTGACTTTTGCCCGGAGGATTGTCCGTGTTCGAAACTGTGCCTGAAGGCACCGGCCTTGCTGTCCACAACCCCGCCACCGGGGCCCTCATTGCGACGGTGCGCGACTATGCGCCGGCCGAGATCGCCGCGATCATCGATGCGGCCGATGCGGCGCGGCCGGCATGGGCCGCCGAGACCGCCAAGGCGCGCGCTGCGGTCCTCCGCCGCTGGTATGCCCTCATCATGGAGCGGCAGGAAGAGCTTGCCGCACTGATTACCGCCGAATGCGGCAAGCCGCTGGCCGAAGCGCGCGGCGAGGTGGCCTATGGCGCCTCGTTCATCGAATGGTTCGCCGAGGAAGCCAAGCGCGCCTATGGCGAGACGGTGCCGACGTTCGCGGTGGGCAAGCGCGTCCTCACCATCAAGCAGCCGGTGGGCACTTGCGCTGCGATCACGCCGTGGAATTTCCCTATCGCGATGATCACCCGCAAGGTCGGTCCGGCGCTGGCGGCAGGTTGCTCCATCGTGGTCAAGCCCGCCGAGGCGACGCCGCTGTCGGCGCTTGCGCTGGAGACGCTCGCGCGAGAGGCGGGCGTGCCGGCGGACCTGTTCCGCGTTACCCCGTCAAACGATCCCGCCGGTGTCGGCGCGCTGTTCTGCCACCATCCCAAGGTGCGCAAGCTGAGCTTCACCGGCTCGACCCGCGTGGGCAAGATCCTGATGGCGCAGGCCGCCGAGAACGTCACCCGCCTCAGCCTCGAGCTGGGGGGCAACGCGCCTTTCATCGTGTTCGACGATGCCGATCTGGATGCCGCTGCCGATGGCCTGATGGCCTCCAAGTTCCGCAATGCCGGGCAGACCTGCGTCTGCGCCAACCGCGTGCTGGTGCAGGACAGCGTCCATGATGCCTTCGTCGAACGCCTGCGCGCCAAGGTTGCGGCGCTGGTGGTGGGCGATGGCGCCGCACCGGGCACGACGATCGGGCCGCTGATCAACGCGGCGGCCGTGGAGAAGGTCGAGAGCCTCGTTGGCGATGCCCTCGCAGGCGGCGCCACGGCGCTGATGGGCGGCCACCGCTCGGACGTCGGGGCCAGCTTCTTCGAGCCGACCGTGCTGGCCGGAGTGAACCCGCAAATGGCCATTGCCACGTCCGAAATCTTCGGCCCCGTCGTCCCGCTGATCCGCTTCAAGGACGAGGACCAGGCCGTGCGGATCGCCAACGACACCCCCTTCGGCCTTGCCGCCTATTTCTTCGCGCGGGATCTGGGGCGCGTGTGGCGCGTGATGGAAGCGCTCGAATACGGCATGGTCGGTGTCAACGACGGCATCATCTCGACCGAAGTCGCCCCGTTCGGCGGCATCAAGCAGTCCGGTCTCGGGCGCGAGGGATCGCGCCACGGCCTCGATGAATATCTCGAACTCAAATACTGCCTCATGGGAGGAATTGGCGCATGACCAGCAACACCGAGCTTTGGGCCCGCCGCGAAGCCGCCGTGCCGCGCGGGGTCGGATCGATCCACACGCGGTTCTTCGAGCGCGGCGTGAACGCGGAGGCCTTCGACGCCGAGGGCAACCGCTACATCGATTTCGCGACCGGCATCGCGGTTTGCAACACCGGCCATTCCGACCCGCGCATTGTCGAGGCGGTGAAGCGCCAGCTCGATCAGTTCTCGCACTGCTCGTTCCAGGTCACGCCGTACGAGAGCTACATTGCCCTTGCCGAGCAGCTCAATGCCGCTGCGCCGATCAAGGGTCCGGTCAAGACGGTGTTTCTCACCACGGGCGCCGAGGCGCTGGAAAACGCGGTCAAGATCGCGCGCTCGGCGACCGGGCGGCGCGGGATCGTGACGTTCCAGGGCGGCTATCACGGCCGCACGCTGCTGACCTTGGCGATGACCGGCAAGGTGCTCCCCTACAAGGCCGGATTCGGCCCGCTGCCGGGTGATGTGCACCACACCCGCTTCCCGATACCCTATCACGGGTTTGACGAGAAGCAGGCCGTGGCGGCGCTGGAGGCGGTGTTCGCCTCGACCATCGAGCCTGCGGCTGTCGCTGCCATCGTGCTTGAGCCGGTGCTGGGCGAGGGCGGATTCTATACCGCGTCCTATGCCTTCTTCCGTGCGCTGCGCGAGATCTGCGACAAGCACGGCATCCTGCTTATCGCGGACGAGGTCCAATCGGGCTTCGCGCGTACCGGCAAGCTCTTCGCGATGGACTGGGTGCGCGAGGCGACCGGCGTGACGCCGGACATCATGACGATAGCCAAGGCCATGGCGGGCGGCTTCCCGATTTCGGGCGTGATGGGCCGTGCCGATCTGATGGACGCTCCGGATACGGGCGGGCTGGGCGGTACCTATGGTGGTTCGCCGCTGGGCTGCGTGGCTGGCCTGGAAGTGCTCAAGATCATCGCCGAGGACAACCTGTGCGAGCGCGCTGTCACCATCGGCAATACCATCAAGGGCACGCTCCGGGCGCTCCAGCAGGGCGGCATGCGCTCTATCGGTGACGTGCGTGGGCCCGGTGCGATGGTCGCGATGGAACTGGTTCATGATGGCGATCCCGACCAGCCGAACCCGGAGCTGACCAAGGCTGTGGTGCAGGAAGGTATCAAGGATGGGCTGCTGCTGCTCTCCTGCGGGATGCGCGGCAATGTCGTGCGGTTTCTGCCGGCGCTGACCATGCCCGATGATTTGCTGGCCGAGGCCATGGACCGCCTGACCGGCGTGATGCGGCGGGTGGCGGGCTAACCGCTGCCCTTGCGGTAGCGGCCCGGCGATACGCCGAAATGGCGGGTGAAGGCGCGGGTGAAGCTCGCGCTTTCGGCAAAGCCGACGTCGAGCGCGATGGTACTGACATTGCGCCGGCTGGTGCGTAGCAGACGCGCGGCTGCTTCCATGCGCTGACCGTTCACCAGGGCGCGCCAGCCGGTGCCTTCGGCGGCGAGGCGGCGGTGCAATGTGGGCGCGGAAAGATCGAGCCGCTGTGCGACTTCGGTCAGCGCCGGCGGCGCATGGAGCGGCGTCGCCTCGATCATGGCCTTCACTTTTGCGGCCAGCGATGCACGCGTTCCGCGGCCAGCCAGCCGCTGGAGGTGTTCCTCGATGATGGGATGGAGGCTTGGGCTAAGCACGCGGCCGCGCAGATCGAGGTAGCGCCCTGCAAGGGTCAGCCTGTTGCAGTCCTGCTCGAAGAACACGTCGCAGCCGAAGTAATCGCGGTAGCGGGCATAATCGCCGACGCGCTCGTGTTCGAAGCGCACTTCGCTGAGTTCAAGGTCACCCCCCGCAAACTGCCGCGCAAGGTTGAACATCGCAGCGATGGAGTATTCGGCGTCCTGGCGCCTGCGGGTGATTGATTGGTCGAGCACTTGGTAGGTGAACGTCGCCCAGCCACCCTCGTCGGTGAAATGGTTGCGACTGGCCTGCTGCATGGTCGAGAGATAGCGCGTGAAACTGGCGAAGGCGGTTCGCAGATCGGGCGCGCTAAGAAACAGGAAGCTGAGCGGGCCAAGGCTTTCTGACCCTGCAAGGCGGCCGGTGTGAAGACCGAAGTGGGGATTGCGGACCAGTTCGGCCGCATCCTCGAAGAACGCAATGAAGCCAGCGAGGGGGATCAGGCCGTCCGGGTCCTCCAGCACTTCGCGCGGCACACCGATGCGCGCGAGCAGGCCCGCCGCGGAGTGGCCGGTCAGCTCGACGCAATTGGCCACGTGGCGCAGGAACTGCGCGGCGATCTGGGGTTCGGCCATGTGGCCAAGCCTATCAGCCGCCGCGCTCGTCGTCACTTCGTCTCGAGCGCGGATTCGTAGAATGCGGCGCCCTGGCCGCCCGCGGCGCGGATACCGCGGAACTCCCAGTCGCCGCCCATCGCCGTGGAGATCACTTCCTCGGATTCGGTCGGCTGCGCGCCGCAATCATCGCGGATCGGGGTGGGGCCGTGGACGACCGTGTTGGTCAGCTTGCCGAGGCCTTCGACTTCGACTTCCACCACATCGCCGGGCTGCACAGGGCGGCTGTTGGCGGGGGTTCCCGAAAGCAGCACGTCGCCCGGCTCGAGCGTGATCGTCCGGGCGATATCGGCGACGAGATAGTGCATGTCCCACTCCATCTCGCTCGTGTTGCCGTCCTGCCGGACTTCGCCGTTGACCAGGGTGCGGATCTGCTTGCCCCGGAAATCCCAGCCGGTCACAAGGCCCGGACCGATCGGGCAGAGCGTGTCGGACCCCTTCACGCGCAGCATGGAGCCGGCGTCGGTGTCGCGGAAATCGTGGAGGCCATAGTCGTTCGCGACCGAATAGCCGAGGATGTAGTCCGCCGCCTCGTCAGGCGCGATGTTGCGGCACGAGCGGCCGATCACGATGGCGATCTCGCCTTCATAGTTGAGGTACTTGCAGCGCTCGGGCCGCACCACGGCGCCCTTGTGGGTGTTGAGCGCGGTTACCGGTTTCTGGAAATAGGTGGGCGCGGGCGGGAGCTTTGTGATGAACTCCTTGACCCGGCTCTCGTAGTTCAAATGGACGCAGATGATCTTGCTGGGGTTGCACGGGGCAAGGTGCACCGCTTCATCGACGCCGATGCTGCGGCCATCTTTCGTGACGAGCTCGTCGCCATGGCGCGTGGTGAGGATGGGGTAGCCATCAAGCAGGATGCGGCGGTATTCGGTGGTCATCGCGGGGCCCTCGGTTCCAGTTGGGGTATGCCTTAGCGCCGCCGTGCGCCACAGGCATTGGCCGCTGCGGCCAAGCTCGTGCCGACGGGCGCGGTAGAAGCGGGTGCAGTTTTCCAGACGAGGTATCCATGAGCAACCTGAAGGGCCTGTTCTATCCGCGCACGCCGAGCGGCAAGGCGAGCATCGTGCCGCCGGTGCCGTGGCACTATTCGGGCGAGCTGATCACGCTGGAATACCGCACGGACCCCGCGAAGATCGCGGCGCTCCTGCCCGATGGCTTCACGCTGGCCGAGGAAGATCCCGGCGCTGTCGCGGCGATCTGGGCGGACTGGCAATCGACGTCCGACGATCCGCTGCAGATCCTCGATCCCGTGCGGGTGCAGTACAAGGAGATGTTTATCGTCGTGCGCTGCCAGTTCCAGGGGAAGACCTGGTCGCGCTGCGTCTACATCTGGGTGGACAAGGAATTCGCGATGCTGCGCGGCCAGCATCAGGGCTATCCCAAGAAGCTCGGCTCGATCCAGATGAGCCGCCCGGTCTATGTTGGCAAGGCCGGGCCACGGCTCCAGCCCGGCGGCACGTTCGGCGTGACGCTCGCGGCGTTCGACCGGCGGCTGGCGGAAGGGCGCTTCACGATCACCGAGGCGGCGGAGCGGCCCGGCTTCGTCAATGGTCTGCCGATGGTCCACAACCGGTGGATGCCCGCGATCGAGACCGATGGCACCCAGAGCCTCGACGAGGTCGTCACCATGTCGAGCTACGACGTGGAACTCGGCCGCTGCTTCAAGGGGGACTTCGACCTCAGCTATTTCGAATCTCCCGTCGAGGAGCTGCTGGATATCACGCCGCAGGAAAAGATTGCCGGATACTGGCACGAAGTCGGCGTTTCGTGGCGCGCAGGGACGACATTGGTGCGCAACAATCTCGCCTGATCAGCGGATCATCGAGCCTCCCTTCATCACCAGCCTGACGCGGGTGAGGGCGGTGAGATCACGGGTCGGATCGCCCTCGACGGCGATCAGATCGGCCAGCAGGCCGAGCTTCACCGCGCCGCGATCGGAGAGGCGGAAGGCCTGCGCGTTGCCCGATGTGGCGGCGATGAGGACTTGCGGCGGTGTCATGCCTGCAGCAGCCATCGCGTTGATTTCACGCACGTTCTCGCCATGCGCGAACACGCCGACATCGCCGCCCATGCAGATCGGCACACCGGCGGCAAGCGCGGCGCGCAAGGCGGTGCGGCTTGTCGCGACGGCGGCGGGCGCGGGTTCAGTGCCGTTCCAGCCGCGATAGCGGGCGATGGCCTCGCTGGCCGCCAGTGTCGGGCAGAATGCGATGCGTCTGGCGGCCATGGCCTTGAAGACGGCGGGCGTGCCTTCATCGCCGTGCTCGATGGTATCGACCCCGGCGGCGATGGCGCGGCGCATGCCCTCTGCCGTGACGGCATGGACCGCGACAGTGCGGCCGGCATCGTGCGCGGCGGCCGTGGCGGCAGTCATCTCGGCCTCGGAAAACGTGGGCAGGCTCGGCTCGCCCGGGCGGTAGTGATAGTCGGCATAGAGCTTCACGACATCGGCCCCGGCGGCGATCTGGTTCCTGACCGCGCGGACAATCCCCTCGACGCCGCTCGCTTCCTCGGCGCCTTGCGGGATGCTCACGCCGGGCTCGAAACCCTTGGGGCCATAGGCGCCCTGCGCGACGATGGCGCGGGTGGCGACGAGGAGGCGGGGCCCGGGGGTGAGGCCGCTGTCGATGGCCTTTTTCAGCCCGACATCGGCGTAGCCCGCGCCTTCGGTGCCAAGATCACGCTCGGTGGTGAAGCCCGCGCGCAAAGTGATTTCGGCCTGCTTCGCCGCGCGGATGGTACGCAAGGCCAGCGGTTCGTGGAGGACCTGATCGTCCCAGTCCGTCTCGTTGTAGGGATGGAGGAACAAGTGGCCGTGGCCCTCGATCATGCCGGGCATGAGCGTCTGGCCGGGGAGGTCCATGGTGGTGGTGCCAGGCGGCACGGAAAGGTTGGGGCCGACGGCGGCGATCCGCTCGCCCTCCACCAGCACCTGCCAGCCGGGATGGGGCGCGGGATCGGTGCCGTCGAACACCTGTGCTGGCCGGAGCAGGATGCGCGGAGGCTCGGCACGTGCGGCGGCGGGGGCGATGGCGGGAAGGGCGAGGACGAGCGCGAGCGCGGTGGTGACAAGAGCCTTCATGCGCGGCGCGCTCCGTTTGAATTTAGGTCAGGTTGACACAGTTGACACAGTCCAGAGGAGAAACTGTCAGGGGCGGTTCCGGCGGACGCTCCGGTGCGCGCTGCGGTGGGGTGATGGGCCGTGCGGGCGGCGCAATTGCGAGGGTTCCAGACCATGGTGGGAGTGTAACGCACAGAGCGTGTGTAGGACAGGGGCGTGTAGGACTGGGTGCGAGGGAGGACCGTTGCACTCGTGCCGCAAGGGCTTGTGGAGCGCCCCTCGAACCGGGGTGACAAATCGGGCGGAGACGGTTAGCTGATCGGCGTGACCGTCATGGAACTCCAGAAGCCCGCCCACGTCCCTGCCGAGTGCACTGTGGCTGCACCGATCGATCCACGGCAGCTGATGCGCGAATTGCAGGCGTTTCGCGATCCGCGACCGGCGCGCAGCGGGTGGGAGCTGGCGATCACGCTGGTTCCGTTTCTTGTTCTGTTTGCGGGAATCGCGGTTGCGGTGAAGGCGGGTTACTGGCTGGCGCTGGCGGCAACGCCGCTGGCCGGGCTGTTTCTGCTCAGGCTCTTCATCATCCAGCACGATTGCGGGCACGGCTCGTTCCTGCGCAACCGGGCGAGCAACGACTGGATCGGCCGGGCGCTGGGTGTGCTGACGCTGACGCCCTATGATTGCTGGCGGCGTTCGCACGCGATGCATCATGCGGGAACCGGCAATCTTGCCGCGCGCGGGGTTGGCGATGTGGATATGCTGACAGTGCGCGAATATCGCCAGCGGACGTGGCGGGGACGTCTGGCCTATCGGCTCTATCGCCATCCGCTGGTGCTGCTGGGGCTTGGCCCGGCCTATCTGTTCCTGGTGCGCCACCGGCTGCCGATCGGCCTGATGAATTCGGGCTGGATCTATTGGGCGAGCTCCATCGGCACCAATCTGGGCACCGCCCTGGTGCTGGCGCTGCCGCTTGTGCTGTTCGGTTTCGGCGTTACGGCGCTGGTATTCTTCCCCGTCCTGCTGAGCGCGGCCTCGCTGGGAGTCTGGCTGTTCTTCGTCCAGCACCAGTTCCGCGATGCCCACTGGCAGGAGGCGCAGGACTGGTCGTTTCACGATGCGGCGCTGCATGGCAGCACGCATCTGGAATTGCCGCGAATCCTGGGCTGGTTCACCGGCCATATCGGGATCCATCATGTCCATCATCTGGCGAGCCGGATCCCCTTCTATCGCCTCCCCGAAGTGCTGGAGACGCATCCGCGTCTGCGCGAGGTGAACCGGTTCAACGCACTGCAGGCCTGCGGTACCTTGCGCCTCGCCTTGTGGGACGAGCACCGGCAGGAAATGGTGACCTTCGGCGAGGCGGCCCGGATCGGGTAATCCTTCCCCGAACGAGAAGAGACTTGCGGGGGGCCGGAAAGTGCATCCGTTGGCTGCAAAACCCCCTTGCCAAGGGCGCCGTTCCAGCGGACACCTTGCAGCATGATGACAAAAAAACTGCGTGCGTCGCTGCTGGGTCTTCTCTGTACTGTCAGCCTGGCGGCTTCTTCACTTCAGGCGGGCTCTCCCCAATTGCCGAGTGCATTTCCGGCGGCGACGCATCCGGTCGCAGGGGACGAGTGGCCCTATGTCGGCGGGGATGAGGCGGGGACATGGTTTTCCGCACTGGCTGATATCAACGACAGCAATGCGGCGCAGCTTGGCCTCGCCTGGGCCTATGACATGGGCACCGAGCGCGGGCAGGAAGCGACGCCGCTGGTGGTCGACGGGGTGATGTATACCTCGGGCGTGTGGGGCATCGTCTATGCGTTGAAGGCGGATACGGGTGAGGTGCTGTGGACCTTCCATCCGGGGATCGATCCTTCCGCCGCGCGCAATGCCTGCTGCGATACGGTGAACCGCGGCGTCGCGGTGCGTGATGGCGTTGTGTTCGTCGCCAGCGAGGACGGACGGCTTCATGCGCTCGATGCCAAGACAGGCGCGGAGAAATGGACCGCCGACACGATCATCGGCCGGGGTACGAGCAAATATACATACGCTTCGACCGGAGCGGTGCTGCTGACGAGTGATGCGGTGGTGATCGGCAATTCGGGTGCCGACCTGGGCGACGGCTCGACGCGCGGCTACATCTCGGCTTGGGATATCAAGACCGGCAAGTTCAAGTGGCGCTTTTTCACGGTACCGCCGCCGCCGGGGCAGCCCTTCGAGCATCCCGAGCTGGAAATGGCGGCAAAATCGTGGGGTCCGAACCACGATGGCCGCTATGAGAACGGCGGCACGGTGTGGGACGGGCTTTCCTATGATGCAGAGACCGACCAGATCGTGTTCGGCACGGCCAACGCATCGCCTTATGTGCGCGCCAAGAGCGCGGCGGAGCGGCACGACGACTTGTTCAATGCCTCGATCGTGGCGGTGAACGCCAGGACCGGCCGGATGACCTGGTACTATCAGGAAACTCCGGGCGATGCCTGGGACTATGACGCGGTGCAGAAGTTCGTGTTCGCCAACCTGCCGGTGGGCGGCGAAACGCGCCGGGTGGTGATGCAGGCTTCGAAGAACGGGTTCTACTACACGCTCGATCTCAAGACGGGCAAACTGCTCGCGGCCGATCCCTTCACCTACGTCAACTGGGCGAGCGGGGTGGACCTTGCCACGGGCCGGCCCAAGTTCACGGAAATTGCGGATTATTCGACCAAGCCCAAGAACGTCTATCCCTCATGGGCGGGAGCGCATACGTGGAACCCGATGTCGTTCAGCCCGAAGACGGGCCTTGTCTATATCCCGACGATCGACATGCCCAACGTGATGGTCAACCTGCCGCTGAACAAGGGCAGGCTCGATCACCTCGAAGGGTTCTTCAACACCAACGGGATCATTCCGGACGACACCTATGACGAGCCGACGCTGACGCGCCTGTTCGGGCCGATCCCGACCAAGGCGGAGCTGCAGAAGGAGCGCGGCAAGACCAGCCTGGTGCGCGAGGTGCTGAAGGCCTGGGACCCGGTGGCGCGCAAGGTGGTGTGGGAGCATGTGACCTCCGACGTGAACCGCGGCTACGATGGCGGCGTCCTTTCGACGGCAGGCAATATCGTGGTGCAGGGACGCGGCGACGGGACTTTGCGCGTTTATAATGCGACGACGGGGGCCGAGCTGGCCTCGATCCAGACCGGATCGCACATCATGGCGGCGCCCATGACCTACAAGATCGGCGGCGTGCAGTATATCGCGGTGCAGGTGGGCTATGGCGGGATCGGCATCAGCTATCCGCTGCCGCCGGTGGACATCGCTTACAAGAACCGCAATGCCAACCGCATCCTGGTCTTCAAGCTGGGCGGCGGCCCAGTGCCGCAGCCGGAGCCGCGTGTCGATCCGCTGGTCTACCCGGAGCCGCCGGCGTCGAAGGCGAGTCCGCAGCTTATCGCGCACGGTGAGGCCAAGTTCACCGAGTTCTGTTCGCGCTGCCACATGTTCGGTCCCGGGATCACGCCGGACCTTTCGCGGCTGCCGAAGTATGTCCACGGCCTGTTCAACCAGATCGTGCTCAAGGGCGCGCTGGCGGGCAATGGCATGGCGCCGATGGGCGACATGGTGAGCAAGTACGACGTGGAGGCGATCCACGCCTACCTCATCAATGTCCAGCGCAAGGGCTGGGAAGCCCAGCGCAAGACGGTGGCGGCGAACTGATCGGTTGCCCCTTTACCCTGAAGGGGAGGGGGCGAGCTTAGGGCAGCGGCCCTTCCGGAAGGCCCAGGGCGGCGCGGTCCGCCGTTGCGCCGGCGAGGTCTATGCCCGCCAGCGCCGCACGGGCCTCGGCATCGAGCAGGCGCACGCGCGCGTCCGTTGCGGCTTCCTCGCGCATGTTGAGAAGGAAGAAATCGCTGGCCCCAAGATCGAAGCGGCGGCGTTCGGCGGCGGCGAGATCATCGGCGAGGCGGGCCTCGTCGGACGCGAGGCGGGCGGTCTTTGCCGCGCCGTCGACGGCGATGGCGATGCCCTTGACCTCCACGGCGATCTGTTCGCGCACCAGTTGCTGGCGGGTGCGCAGGCCGTCGATTTCGGCGCGAGCCTCGGCGATCTTGCCCCTGGCGGAGCGGCGTTGGAGCGGCACGGTGAGGCGCACGCCGACAATGGCTTCCTCGCCCGAGCGTGATTTGCCGCCGCGGCCTGTGGGGCCGACATCGTAAGCCAGCTCGCCGCGCAGATCGAGCCGGGGTTTGAGTTCGTTTTCGGCCAGCGCGAGTTTGAGTTCGGACTGGGCGAGGCGGGCGCTGAGGGTCTGGACGTCCGGGCGGCCAGACGGAATATCGGCGGGCTGGCCCGGGCGGGTGGGCCTGAAGCCGGGAAGGGTCGCCGGCAGACGGTCTGCGCTGGGCACGAGACGCTCGCCGCTTTCGCTGCGCAGGAAGAACGAAAGCGCGTTGGCGGCAGCGCCGAATTCCTGCTCGGACCGCACGACAAGGGCGCGGCGGCGGACGATGTTGGTATCGGCCTCGGTGAGGAGGATCGCGGGGCGCGCACCGAGCTGGACCTGGCGCGCGATGCCGGCACGGCGCTGCTCGGCCAGAACGAGGAGCGCCTGATAGGCCTTGAGGCGCAGGCCGGCGGCGACCCAGTTCTGATAGGTGGCAGCCGCGCGCGCCTGAACGCCGATGGCGACCATCTCGCGTTCCAGCCGCGCGGCGTCGATATCGCGGGCGGCCAGGGCGATGCGGCCGCGGCGTTCATCGATGGCGCGGTCGCGCAGCAGCGCAAACAGGCCGCCGATCTTCAGTTCGCCGAGACGGTCGGTATAGGCCTTGTCCTCGTAGACGGGGAAGGAACCGGTGGAGACGCGGTAACCGCCATAGAGCGAGCCGCCGTTTTCGGTGAGCGGGCGAGTGGCCTTGCCTTCGAGATAGGTGCCCGAATAGTAGCCGAGCACGCGGCTTTGCGCGTCGATATCGAACACGGTGTCGAACGCGCCGTCAGCCGAAAGGGCGCGCCCTTCCGCCTGGCGCACGCGGGCCATCGCCTCGACGATCTGCGGGGCCTGCGTGGCCGAGGACTGCAGCACCTCGATCAGCGTGAGGGGCGCGGTCTGGGCTGCCAGCGGGGACCCCCACAGCAGCGCCAGCGACAGTGCCGCGGCCAGAGCGGGGCGGCGGATCATTTCGGCTTGCCAGCCTTGCGCACGGTGGCGTCATCGTCCTTGCCGGGCCCGTCGGCGCTGCCGCCTTTCCCGTCCTTGCCGCCGATCGAGGCCTTGATCTCCTTGCTGAATTCGAGCGGGAAATCGTTGAGCTGACGCCACAGCTCATAGCCGACCTTGACGGTTTCCATCTGGATCCAGCCGCGCACCCGGGCGCCGAGCCTGGTGAAGCGCAGATCGGGCCAGGGCTTCTTCGCTGGATCGGGTTCGACAAGGACGCGGAACAGGCCGCCCGAGCCGGAGGTGGGATCGACCGCGCGGACGCGGCCATCGAAGATGCCCTGAGCCACCGAAGGCCAGCCGCTGAACTGGATGGCCGGCCAGCCTTCGAACTCGAGCCTGACATGCCGGCCGGGGCGGACGAGCGCGATATCGCGCCCATCGATGTAGAGCGCGACGGCGCGCTCTGCGGTTTCGGGCGCGACGGTGGCGAGGATCGAGCCGGGCGAGACAACGCTGCCGCTGAGGCCGGCGTTGACCGCCTGGATGCGGCCGGCGCGGGGCGCGCGGACGACCTGGCTGGACTGGCGCGCGAGCTGGACGTCGATGCGCTGGAGCTTGGCGCGGGATTCGGCGAGCTTGGCACCGCCCTCGGCGACCTTGATCTGCGCCAGTTCGTAGTCACGGCGGGCAATGAGCCCCTCGCGGAAGAGCGCCGCCGTGCGGTTGACATCGAGCTGCGCGGTGGCGCGCGACTGGGTGACGGCGGCGATCTCCGCTTCGATCTGCGCCCGCTCGGCGGCGAGGCGGGTGAGGTATTCGGGATCGAGATCGACCACGCGCGCGATGGGCTGGCCGGCCGCGACCTGCTCGCCATCCTTCACATACCATTCGGTGATGCGCCCGCTGACGAGCGAGGAGACATCGGCGGTGCGGTCATCGGGATCGAGCGCGACGACCATGCCATCGCCATTCGCGGTCTGGACCCAGGGCACGAAGGCCATGACGAGCGCGGCGGCCGTGATGCCGAGCGCGACCATCCATGCGGTGATGACGGCCACGCGCGGGGCCTTCATCGAGGCGAGTGTCGGGAAGTGGTCGATATGGTCAAGCCGATAGGGCACGTGACGCCTCCCGATCCTTGATATGCGCCTGCAGTTCTGCGGCGGAGGCGAAACGGATCTGCTCCTGACGGCCGAGCCACAGCCAGCCATCGAGCGCGAAGCTGCCCGGGCGCGCGGTGCACAGCAGCACGGTGGTGCCGGCGGCCTTCAAGCGTTCCAGCACCCCGTAGAGCTGCGCGGGCGGCATGACATCGAACACCGGCGCAAGGACGAGCACCTTGGGGCAGGCGAGCAGCGCATTGGCGAGCTTGAGTTCCATGACCTCGCCCACCGTCAGCGGCCAACCCGAGGAGGCGAGCGGAGTGTCGAGCCCTTCGGGCAGGCTGGCGATGCGTTCGCTGAGGCCGACGGCATCGACCGCATCGAGAATGCTGGCAGGCGTCAGATCGGATATCGCGAGATTGAGGTATTCGCGGATCGTGACTTCGACGATGGTCGGGCGGTCGAGCACGATGACGTCCGAGCGCAGCATGTACATGTTGAGACCGCCGAGGTCCGAACCGCCGACGGTGACGAGCCCGTGTTCGGGCGCGACATGGCGCTTGAGCAGCATCGACAGTGTCCGCTCGACCCCGGGCTCCGGCACGGTGACGAGGCGCTCGCCGGCGGCGAGCGAGAAATTGAGGTGGGTTTCGCCCAGCTTCACATCGCGCAGCGCGATCGCGCCGTCGCGCGGGCCCCGGGTGCTGGCCGCGGGCAACTTTTCCTGCGCGATGCCATAGAGCAGCGAGAGTTCCTCGCAGCTGGCGACCAGATCGTAGAACGTATCGAGATACCAGCCGAGCTGGCCGACGCCGTAGAACACGCCCGAGAGGATCAGCTCCGCGCCGACGAGCTGGCCGATGGTGAGCTCGCCCGCGAGGATCAGATTGCCGCCGAGCGCGAGAAGCGCGGCCGAGGCAAAGGCATAGAGCATGAAGAACGCCAGCGTCTGCGCGAAGCTGTAGCGGAAATAGGCCTTGTGCCTGGCGATGTAGTTCGCGGTCATCGCTTCGGATCGGTCCATCGCGAAGCCGACATGGCGGCTGGACTTGTAGAAGCCGTTGGAGCCGCCGACGCTTTCGAGCCAGCGCGCGGTATCGTGCTTGGCATGGCTGAGAGCGACCGCATTGGTCATCGACCCACGCGACCACAGCAGCCAGATCACCAGCAGCGCAAGCAGCAGCACCACGTTGAAGGCGAGGAAGAACGGATGATAGAAGCTGGTGACGATAAGGCCGACCGCCGACTGCAGCATGATGGTGAAGCCGCCGATCACAAGGCTGGGCACCGATTTCTGCACGACCGCGAGATCGAAAAAGCGGTTGAACAGGTCTGCCCGGCGCGCATCGCCGAAGAAGGGATCGCGCGCATGGACGGCGCGGATCGTGATTTCGGCAACGATGCGGGCAAACAGGCGGCGCTCGAACAGTGTCATGACATAGACGCGCAAGGTGCTGAGCAGCGCGACGACGAGGAGGAGCACGAAGAGCAGCCCCGCCAGCGTCCACAGCGGCGCGGGCAGCGCGGTATAGGCGACGCTGTTGATCAGCAGCTGCACCGAAATCGGCGTGGCGAGCGAAAGCAGGCCGATGGCAATGCCATAGACCGCAGCCAGACGCAGATAGCCCGCATCGGGGCCGATGATTTCGGCCAGCCAGCGAATTGCATCACGCAGTTCGACGCGTGCGGGTCCCGCCATGACATTCCCTGAAAGTGTTCTCTTCCGAGATCGGTACGGTGTGTTTTAGGTGAGCGAGGAGAGCAGCGCCAATCAGAAGTCTTGCGGAGGCGCTATAGGCTGTGATTATAACCTCCCATGACGACGATCCGCCAGCTGCAGTACCTGGTCGCCCTCGCCGACACGGGCTCCTTTGCCGAAGCCGCGCGGGTCAGCCATGTCTCGCAGCCGGCGCTGAGCCAGCAGGTGAAGGCGCTGGAAGAGCGATTGGGTGTGCGCCTGCTCGAACGCTCGACCACCGGCGCGATCCTGACGCCGATCGGTCGCAGCGTGGTTTCCAAGGCGCGCGGCATTCTGGGCGAGGTGCGGGGCATCGAGGAACTGGCGCGTTCGGCCGCGACGGGCCTCACCGGCACCCTGCGCATGGGGACGACGCCGACGCTGGGGCCCTATCTGCTCTCGCCGATCATCGCCGATCTGCACCGCGCCGCCCCCGGGCTCAGGCTCTATGTGCGCGAAGGCATTCCCGACGAGCAGGCGCGGCAGGTTTCGCGCGGGGAGCTTGACGTGATACTCGGACCCCTGCCGATCCGGGGCGATGACCTGGAGATCGAACCCCTTTTTCGCGAACCGCTCGATCTGGTGGCCGCGGTGGACAGTGAACTGGTACGCGGGCCGGTGGACCCTGCGGCGCTGGCCGGGCAGGTGCTGCTCTCGCTCGATACGCGGCACCACCTGCACCGCGAGACGCAAGGGATCGCCGAAGCGCACGGCATGGCGCTGAGCCCGGACTACGAGGGCACCAGTCTCGACAGTCTGCACATGATGGCCGCCTCGGGCCTTGGCCTTACCGTGCTGCCGCGGCTCTATCTGCAAAGCGACGTGGGCGGGCTGGCGGGATTGGCGGTTGTCGATGTCGCAGGGTGGCGGGCGCACCGCTCGGTAGCGCTGGCCTGGCGGCGCGGCAGGAGCATGGAAGCGGCGTTCCGGGTGATCGCCGAACATGTGCAGCGATCCGCGCGGCGGATGCTGGAGCGGGGGCTGGGGTAGGTCCAGACCCTAGGGCGCCGGGTTTTCCCAGCCGCCGCCCAGCGCCTTGAACACGCTGATCTGCGCATCGGCACGCTCCGCCTCGGCCTGGGCGAGCGCGGCGCGGGTCTGGGCGCGCTGCCGCTCTGCATCGAGCAATTGCAGGAAGCTGTCCGCACCATAGTCGAACCGGATGCGCGAGAGGCGGGCGGCATCGCTGCTGGCGACCATCGCGCGGCGCAGCGCGTCCTCCCGCGCAGTGGCCCCGCCGGCGCGGGCGAGGGCCTGTTCGGCTTCCTTGAGCGCGGTGAGCACGGCGGCATCGAAGCGGGCGAGCGAACCTTCGGCCACCGCCTTGCTTTGCTCGACCCGGGCGCGCGCCGCGCCGTTCAGCGGGAAATTCCAGCTGATCAGCGGGCCGACCGAATAGCCGACCGAGCCCGAATTGCCGAGATTGCTGAAGCGCGTGGCGCCGAGGGACACGCTGCCGAGCAGCGTGATCGAGGGATAGAGCGCGGCCGTGGCGACGCCGATCCGGGCGGTATCGGCGGCCAGGGCGCGTTCGGCCTCGCGGACATCGGGGCGGCGGACGAGGAGCGCCTGGCCATCGCCGACGGGGAGCGGTTCGGCGGCGGTCGGCACGGTGCGGCATTTCGCGGCGGGGGCTTCGAGAATGGCGCTGGGAGCATCGCCCGTGAGCACGGCGAGGGCATAGAGCGCGGCGCGGCGTTCGGCTTCGAACACGGGGACCGCAGCGCGGGCCTGCTCGACCAGCACGGTGGCCTGATCGACTTCGCCCCGCGTGCCGCGCCCGGCGGCAAGGCGGCGCTGGGTGAGATCGAGCGTGCGGGCCTGCAGGCCTTCCGTCTCGCGTGCGACATCGGCCTGTTCACCGAAGGCGCAGGCCGAGGCATAGGCGCGGGCGGTTTCGGCGGCGACCGCGACGCGCGCGGCATCGACGGCGGCCTGTGCGGCGGCGGCATCGGCGCGCGCTGCCTCGAGGCTGCGGCTGACCCCGCCGAACAGTTCCGCCTCGTAGCTGGCGTCGAAACCGAGCGAGAAGAAATCGTTGGTGACCGCGCGTCCGAATGCGGGGATCACCTGACGGCTGTGCGAGAACTGGGCGGAGGTGCCGGTGGTGGGCAGGCGCGCGGCACCGGCCTCGGAGAGGACGGCGCGGGCGCGCTGGAGGTTGGCGGCGGCGACGCGCAAGTCGGTGTTCTTCGCCAGCGCCTGCGTGACGAGCCGGTCAAGCTCGGCATCCCTGAACAGGCGCCACCATGCATCGGGGAGCGGCGAGGGCGCCACCGCGCCGTTGTCCAGCGCTTCGGTCAGGCGGACCTGCTCGGGCGGGAGCGCGGCGGGGCGCTTGTAATCTGGCCCCACCACGCAGCCGGTAAGCGCGAGCGCGGGCAGCAGCGCGGCGAGACGCTTCATGCCTCGCCCTCCGCATCGGGGAGCGGCTTGGGCTTGCGCGGGAACGCGCGGACGACCCGGTCGCCGAACTTGCGGCTGATGATGTAGAACGAGGGCGTGAAGAGGAGGCCGAACAGCGTCACCCCGATCATGCCGAAGAACACCGCGATGCCGAGCGCCGAGCGCATTTCCGCACCGGGCCCGCTGGCGGTCACCAGCGGCAGCGTGCCGAGGATGAAGGCGATCGAGGTCATCAGGATCGGCCGGAGGCGCTGGTGCGCGGCGCGCTGGGCGGCGGCGCGCGATTCCAGGCCCTCGTCCTCGCCCTGCCGCGCGAATTCGACGATGAGGATCGCGTTCTTGGCGGCCAGGCCGATCAGCACGACGAGGCCGATCTGCGTGAGGATGTTGTTGTCGCGGCCCATCACGTCGACGCCGATGATCGCGGCAAGCAGGCACATCGGCACGATCAGGATCACCGCGAGCGGAAGGACGAGGCTTTCGTACTGCGCCGCGAGGAGCAGGAAGACGAACACGACCGCGAGGCCGAAGACGAGGATGCCGGTGTTGCCCGCCTGCTGCTGCTGGTAGGCAAGCTCGGTCCATTCATAGGTGAACCCGGCCGGGAGATTAGCCTTGGCCAGCTGGTCCATGGTGATGAGCGACTGGCCCGAGGAGAAGCCGCGCTTGGTATCGCCCTGCAATTCTGCCGCCGGGTAGAGATTGAAGCGCACGACGCGGTAGGGGCCGCTGTCGTTCTTGAGCGTCATCACGGCGGCGAGCGGGACCATGGTGCCCGAGGCCGAGCGCGTTTTCAGGCGCAGGATATCGCCGACATCGTCGCGGTAGGGCGCATCGGCTTCGGCCGTTACCCGGAAGGTGCGGCCCAGGAAGTTGAAATCATTGACGTAGGTGCTGCCGAGATAGGTGCCGAGGGTGGAGAACACGCGCTCCACCGGCACGCCGATCTGCTCCGCGCGCTCGCGGTCGACCTCGGCCTTGAGACGCGGGGTCTTGGTGTTGAAGGTGGTGAACACCGAACTGAGCCCGGGCTCCTGACCTGCGGCCATCATCATCTTGAAGGCGGCGCCTTCGAGCGCGGCATAGCCGGCACCAGAGCGGTCCTGGATCATCATCTTGAAGCCGCCCCCGGTGCCGATGCCGCGCACTGGCGGCGGCGGCACGACAAGGACATTGCCGGCGGTGATCGCGCCGTAGGCCTTGCGCAGCTCGTTCGCGACCTGATCCGAGGACGCTTGGCGGTGATCGAAATCCTTGAGCGTGATGAAGATCGCGCCGGCATTGGGCGCGGTGGTGAAGGTGGCACCATCGAAGCCGGCGAAGGCGATGGTGGTCTTCACGTTGGGATTGTCGCGCGCCATCCGCGCGGCCTGCTGGACGATCTCGTCGGTGCGCTGGAGCGAGGCGCCGGGTGGCAGCTGGACGACGCCGATCAGGTAGCTCTGGTCCTGCGCGGGGATGAAGCCCGTGGGCGTTTCGTAGAAGCGCCAGCCGGCCACGGCGAGGAGCAGGACATAGGCCACCGCGATCATGCCGAGCGAGCGGACAAGCCGCGCGGTGAGGCGGCCATAGCGGGCGGACAGGCGTTCGAACCGGGTGTTGAAACCGCGCGCGAAACGGACCGGGAGGCCGCGCCAGCCGGGTGGGCAGGGTGTTTCGCCGTGATCGCGCGGGCGAAGGATCAGCGCCGCGAGTGCGGGCGACAGGGTGAGCGAGACGAACGCCGAAATCGCGGTCGCGCTGACGATGGTGAGCGCGAACTGCTTGTAGAACGCGCCCGAGATGCCGGGGATGAAGGCGGTGGGGATGAACACCCCGCACAGCACGAGCGCGATGGCGATGAGCGCGCCGGAGACCTCGTCCATCGTCTTGTGCGCGGCGGCACGGGGGGTGAGGCCTTCCTCCTCCATCAGGCGCTCGATGTTTTCGACCACCACGATCGCGTCGTCGACCACGATGCCGATGGCAAGGACGAGGCCGAACAGCGAAAGGTTGTTGAGCGAAAAGCCGAACGCCGCCATCGCCGCGAAGCTGCCGATCAGCGAGACCGGGATGGCGATGATCGGGATGATCGACGCGCGCCAGCTTTGCAGGAAGACGAGCACGACCAGAGCGACGAGGATGATCGCCTCGAACAGGGTGTGCTGGACCGCCTCGATCGAGGCGCGGATGTATTCAGTGGGGTGAAACGGCACCGAATAGATGAGGCCGGGCGGGAAGGTTTTGCTGAGCGCTTCCATTTCGGCATCGACGGCCGCCGCCGTTTTCAGCGCGTTTGAACCCGGCAGCTGCGAGACGCCGATACCGATCGAGGGGTAGCTGTCGCGATAGGCATTGGTGCCATAGTCCTGCGCGCCAAGCTCGATCCGCGCGATATCGCGCAGGCGGGTAAGCCTGCCCTGGTCGTCACGCTTGAGGATGATCGCGCCGAACTCGTCGGTCGAGGTCAGACGGCCGCTGGTCTGGATGCCAAGCTGGAAGGCGGTGCCGCCCTGGTTGAACGGCGGCTGGCCAACCGAGCCGGCGGCGACTTGCGCGTTCTGCGCGCGGATCGCCGCGATGATCTCGTCCACCGTCAGGTTGCGGCTCGCGGCGGCATCGGGATCGATCCACACGCGCATGTTGTAATCGCGCGCGCCGATGATGCGCACGCCGCCCACTCCGGGAATGCGGCTCAGCCGGTCGAGCACCTGCAAGGTGGCGTAGTTGGCGACGTACTGGTGGCTGAGCGACTTGTCCGGCGAATAGAGGTTGATCACCATGAGCAGGTCGGGCGAGTTCTTGCGCACCGTCACGCCGATCTGGCGCACTTCCTCGGGAAGGCGGGGTTCGGCAGTGGCGACGCGGTTCTGCACCAGCACCTGGGCCGAATCGACATTGGTGCCCGCCTTGAAGGTGACGGTGATCGAGACATTGCCGTCGCCCGTGGAGGACGACTGCATGTAGATCATGTTCTCGACGCCGTTGATCGATTCCTCGAGCGGAGCGGCGATGGTTTCGGCCAGCGTTTCGGCGGTGGCACCCGGGTAGCTGGCCGAGACGACCACCGTGGGCGGCGCAATTTCCGGGTACTGGCCGACCGGCAGCGAGGGATAGGCGATCGCGCCGATGATGACGATCAGGATCGAGAGCACCGCCGCAAAGATCGGCCGGTCGATGAAGAAATGCGGCAAGCGCATTACTTGGCCGTCGCCTCGGCCGCAGCAGGCGCTTTGATCGCGTTGGAGGCGGGCGAATCCGCCGCCGCGCGGGGCTTCATCGTGATCACCTTGGCATCGACGTCCACGCCCGGCTGCAGCCGCGCGAGACCATCAAGGATGACCTTTTCGGTGGGCGCGAGGCCGGTCTTGACCACGCGCAGGCCTTCGACCAGCGGCCCGGTCTCGACATTGCGCTGCACCGTCTTGCCGTCCTTGCCGACGACGTAGACAAAGCGCCGGGTCTGATCGGTGACAATGGCTTCATCGGGGACGAGCAGGGCGCTGTAGGTGCCTGAACCCAGCAGGCGGGCGCGGCCGAACATGCCCGGGACGAGGAACCCGGTGGGGTTGTCCACCTCGGCAAAGGCGCGGATCGTGCCCGAATTGCGATCGATCGCGTTGTCGACGAACTTCATCAGGCCATGCCAGCGGTAGCTGGTTTCGTCGGCCAGCTTGATATCGACCGGATTGGGCGCATAGCGCGAGGACTGGCGCTCCCCGGATTGCGCCTGGCGGACATACTTGAGGTAGAAGGTCTCTGCGCCTTCGAAGGCGAAGCGGATCGGATTGACGGTGACGATGCGGGTGAGGACCGTCTGGCCCGCCGCCACGTAGGTGCCGATGGACACGCGCTTGTCCGAGACGCGGCCGCTGATGGGCGCGCGGACGGTGGTGAAGGAGAGATCGAGCGACTTGGCTTCGAGGTTGGCGCGGGCGGCCCCGGCGGCGGCCACGGCGCTGCGCAGGGCCGCCTGCTTGGTCTCGAACTCCTCGCGGCTGATAGCCTGCGCGTCGACGAGCTTCTGCGCCCGGGCGAGTTCGGTGCGGGCATTGGTGACCAGCGCCTCGGCCTTGGCGAGATCGGCGCGGGCCTGCTCCGCAGCGGCACGATAGGGGCGCGGATCGATGGTGAAGAGCACCTGGCCCCGGGCGACTTCGACGCCTTCGCGGAAGTTCACGCTTTCGACCGTGCCGGATATGCGCGGCCTTATCTCGACATCCTGCACCGCCTCGAACCGGCCGACGTAGTCGTCCCAATCGACCACCTTGCGCTGCAGCGGGAGAGCTACCGAAACGTGGGGTTTGGGCGGTGGTGGCGGAGCGGCCGGCGCGCAGGCGGCAAGCGCCAGGGTGCCGGCAAGCGGGAGAGACATGATTCGACGCACTTAACCTTCGTATGGGTCCTCCTGCCCAAGGGCAAGTGTTGCTGCAGTGCAGCGCCTTGTCCGAAAGGGCCGGGCAAAGCGGCTCGCCTCCGTTCGCCTCAGATGATCAGGATGTCGCTGGCCAGCAGTTCGCCACCGCCCGCGAGAGCAGCGATCACGATCGGATCGGGGCTTGCGCCGACCGTGACATAGCTGAGCCGGCCGCTCGCGGCGTCATAGACGAGGTGGCCGGTGCCGTCCGCCAGCTCGGCTGCCGGAAGGGCGCTGCCGGCATAGGCGCTGAACTGGGTGAACACCCGGCTGTCGAGCACGATGTGATCCTCGCCCGAATGGAAATCGGTGATGGTATCTGCTCCCGACCCTGTGGTGGGGAGCAGATCGATGCGGAAGGAATCCGCGCCATCGCCGCCCGTCAGCCGATCGGTGCCCTTGCCGCCCGACAGGAGGTCGTTCCCCGGGCCGCCGACCAGCACGTCGTCGGCAGCGGTGCCGATGAGCGTGCGCGGACGGTACTCGAAGGTCACGCTTTCGAAGCCGGTGGCGACCATGCCGTTGGCGAACGTGTAGGTGGTGACAGCGCCGACGGTGTGCGTGGTGTAGCTGACCACATCGTCGGCTACGATGACGAGCGTATCCGTGCCGGCACCACCATCGAGCTGGTGGAGGCCGTAGTCGGCCCGCACCGTATCGTTGCCGCTGCCGAAGGTGAGGACATACTCCTCGAAGCCTTTGAGTGCCGAACCGCGCGCCGGCAGGGCGACCGTGCCACCGAGCGCGAGCGTGACGGACAGGCCGGTGTAGGACGAGAGATCGGCGGTGATCCGGTCGTTCCCCTCGCCGCCATCGACGAGGGCGGCCTGCTTGCCGATGGTCACCCGGTCGTCGCCGCGCCCGGCGTCGATCACGTCGCCGTTGCCGCCCTGATCGATGAGCAGGTCGTTGCCATCGCCGAGCGAGACGGTGTCCGCGCCGAGACCGCTGTTCACGCGGTCATCGCCGCTGCCGGTGCTGATGCGGTCCGCGCGTGCGCCGCCGGTGACGGCATCGCTACCCGAACCGGTGGTGATCACGAGCGCCTCGACCGAGGTGAACCGGACCGGTGAGACCGGCCTCGCCGCGCCGGTCCCGGGCAGCGGGAGGGCCGTGAGCAGAACCGAGAGGTGCGCGCTCGAACTGGCCAGATCGATGTCGGCCGTATCAAACCCGAGCCCGCCATCAAGCACGGCTTGCCCGGTGATCGCGCCGACCTTGAGCATGTCGTTGCCGCCCATGCCAGAGATCGTGTCGTTTCCGCCGCCGCCATCGAGCGTGTCGCCCGCATCGCTGCCGACGAGGCGGTCAGCGCCCGTGCCGGCCCGGAGGCCCACCGCGCCGCCGGCAAGGTCTGCGGTGTAGTCGAGCGCTTCAAGGTCGGTGTAGTCGATGCCGGCAAGGGTGCCGGTGCCACCGGCGATGAACACGCCGCGGCCTATCGCGGCGTTGAGGCCGTGGATCTCCAGGGTGTCGGTGCCGGCACCGCCATCGGCGCGGCCGGCGTTGTCGAAGACGAGGCGGTCGTTGCCGGCATTGCCCACGAGCGAATCCAGCGGGGCCGCCGCGCCGGAGGCACCGGTGCCGGGACGCAGGGCGACACCGAGGCCATAGAGCACGTCGTTGCCGCCGCCGCCGAGGATCGTGTCGCTGCCGAGGCCGCCGCGGATCGTGTCGTTGCCAGCACCCGCAGTTACGAAATCGTTCCCATCGGACAGGGCGATATCGAGCACCTCGACGGTGACGAGCTTGAGATCGGGCGCGACCGTGGTGGTGCCGGTGCCGGCCAGGGTGAAGGAGAGCGGCCCGCTCCGGCCGGTATAGGCAAAGCGCACCGTATCGGTGCCCGCGCCGCCCGTCACCACGAGCGGCGAGGCCGGCGGGGTGAGGGTGGGCGCGATGATCACGAGATCATCGCCGAGGCCGCCGAACACGCGGTCCAGCCAGTCGGCGTTGATCGTGTCATCCCCCCGGCCGCCATAGAGCTTGTCGGCACCGGCATCGCCGTAGATCACATCGTTGCCGATGCCCCCGCGGATCGTGTCGTCACCGCCGCCGCCGCGGATGTAGTCATCGTCTAGCTGTGCGAGGTCGATGCCGCTGCGCAGGTTGGCCGGGGCGGTCTCGTCGTCCGGGCCGCCGAAGATGATCTCCGCCTCGTTGCTGCCCTGGATGTGGTCGTTGCCGCCATCGCCGTTGATCAGTGTGACAAAGGCCCCGTAGTTGCCGCCATCGCCGACCGAGATGTCATCGTCGCCGAGGCCGCCTTCGATGCGGTTGGCGCTGTTGGTGGCGATGATCGTGTCGTTGCCATCGCCGCCGAAGGCCTGGTCGCCGCCCAAGCTGGCCGAGCCGCCGGGGGTGGCAAGATCGGTGATGTCGAGAAAATCGTTGCCCGCATCGCCATAGACCCGGTCGCGCCCGGCCCCGCCGATGAGGGTGTCGTCGCCGCTGCGCCCGCTGAGGTTGTCGTTGCCGGCGCCGCCCTTGAGGAGGTCCGCTCCGATGCCGCCACTGATGCGGTCGTTGCCCGCGCCGCCACCGGTCATGCGGATTGCCTCGATACTCGAGAGCACCGTGCCGAAGCTGCCGCCGCCCTCGCCGGGGAGAGTGGTGGTGGTGGTGACCCCGCCGACGGTGGCCTGGAACAGGGTGTCACCCGAACCGGCATCGAGATAGAAGGCCTGATTGGCGCCAAGCTCGTCACCGGCGGGGATGCGGAGATAGAGCGTGTCGTTGCCGCTGCCCCCGTAGTAGTGGGCGCCAAGGCCGCCGACGAGCGCATCGTCGCCTTCCTCGCCATAGAGGTTGTCGCGCCCGCCGCCGCCGTCGAGGTAATCGTTCCCCTTGCCGCCGCGCGCGGTATCGTCGCCCTTGCCGAAGAGGATCGCATCGGCGCCGGCAGTGCCGCGCACGTCGAAGTTTTCGATGCCGACAGCGGTGGTGCCGTTGGTGAGTGTGACATTGCTGTCGTACAGCATGACCTGGGCGCGGTCGAAATCGGCGAACTGGTAGCTCGCGGGCGCGGCCTCGTTGATGGCGGCAACCCCGGCGCCGAGGACGAGAAGATCCTGCCCCTGCTTGGGATCGCTGGTCTTCTCGCCTTCGCCGAAGATCTGCATGCCGGTCATCTTGGCGGTGACGTTGAAGGTATCGCTGCCCGAGCCGCCATGCATGATCGCTGTGGCGGCACCCCAGAACTGGTCGTCGCCATCGCCGCCATAGAGCGTGCCGCCATCGGAGCCGGCATAGAGCCGGTCGTTGCCGGCAACGCCGTTCAGCTCGTCCTTGCCGGTGCCGCCGCGCAGCACGTCGTCGCCGTCGTCGCCCGTGGCGACATCCTTCACGCCGTCCTTGTCGTCGACGTAGATCGTGTCGTTGCCGGCGTCGCCGCTGACCACGTCGCTGCCGCTGCCGGCGCGGATCGTGTCGTTTCCGACGCCGCCGTCGATACCGTCGTCGCCGGCATCGCCAAAGAGCTGGTCATCGCCCGCACCGCCCGAGACGACATCGTTGCCGCCATCGCCATGGATCGTGTCGACGCCGTCCCGCCCGAGGATGGTGTCGTCGCCGCCCGCGCCGCTGAGGATATCGTTGCCGCCGCGCCCGTCGAGGGTATCGGCTCCCTTGCTGCCGGTGAAGACGTCCTTCGCAACGCTGCCCTTGAGCGTGAAGGTCTCGATCCCCTCGTACGTGACAGCGGGCCGGCTCGCGGTCGCGGCAAGAAGGGTGCCGGTGCCGCTGTCCGCCAGCGAGACGCTGACGCCCTTGGTGTGGAACAGGAAGTCGGCGGTGAGCTCGTCGTTGCCGGTGCCGCCGCGCACGGTCTGGCCGCCGAGGACCGAGACGACCAGCAGGACCTGGTCGTCGTCCGCGCCGCCGTCGTAGGTGCCGGGGCCCCCGGCCTCGATCCGGTCGTTGCCCGCGCCGCCGGTGATGACCTCGGGCTTCGTCGCCAGCGCGGCCTCGCTGTAGAGCAGGTCGTTGCCGGCCCCGCCATCGATGGTGTCCGAGCCCTTGCCGCCGTGGATCTCGTCATCGCCGGCGCCTCCGGAGATCGTATCGTTACCCTCGCCGCCATAGATGAGGTTGCGATCGGCATTGCCGATGACGGTGTCATCGCCGGCGAGGGCGTCGACCATTGGCTGCTTGTCGGCCATGGTGATCGTCTCGCCGGCATCGGTGCCGGTGACCGCGACATGGGTATCGACCACACTGACCATGCCGGGCAGCGTGATCGTGTAGTCGGAGCCCTTGTGGCCGATTTCCTGGGTGACCTTGAACAGCTCGAACTCGTCCGGGTGGTAGAGCCAGTGTTCGAACTTCTTCTCGTCGATGAAGATCGGGTTCACGATCAGCTTGAAGTAGAGCAGCCCCAGTTCGATCGTGGCGCGGGCATCGAGCGCGACCGTGCTGTCGGAATGGAGGTGGAGCGTATAGGTCTCGGTGATCCGGGTGCCGAGCCGGTCCCCTTGCGAGAAGGGCAGGCTGACGGTGCTGCCATAGGCGACGCTCTGGTCGAAGATGGTGGTGTAACCGTCGCCCGCCGACCGTTCCTCAACCTTGACCGCGCTGTCGACCCCGGCGAGCGTGACCTTGAGGTCCTGCGCAAGGCCGAGATGCATGTTGAGCGAGAGGTGGAGGAGTTCCCATTCGAGGATGACATCGAGCGGATCGCTGGCAAGCAGCTGGACGCCGCCGCGCAGCACCTGGCCGATCACCGGCACGAATTCGAGCGGCATGATCTTGAGCAGGCCGATATCGGGCCCGACACCGCTGCTGGTCGCCGTCGCCCCGACGCCGCCCGAGGCCGAAACTGCAAGATCGGGCAGGCGCGGAGCGGTGAGCGATCCGTAGATCCCCTTGGTATCATAGACGGACGGCGGATCGCCCTGATCGAGTTTGAACAGGCTGGTGTAGCTGTCGAGCGACTTTGAAAAGAAGAAGTCCGAGCTGTTCTTGTAGACCGACCCCAGCGGGGTGTAGATATCGATGTCCTTGAAACCGATATCGAAATTGCCCGAGGTCTTGACGCCGAGGCCGAGCACGGTCTCGCCATTCTGGGGCAGGACATTGTGTACGCCGAAGGTGAACTGGGCCTTGGCGGTGTTGAGATCGTAGGCGCCGTAGAGATCGACACGGCCGTCCCCGTTGGCATCGAAGGTGGCGTCGAACGCCTTGGTGCCCGAGGCGCTGGCCTGAGTCTGGCCTAGGTTGAAGGTGTAGTTGAGGGCAAGGCCGAAGCTGAAATCGGCGAAGAACTTGGCCTTTGCGCCAAACCCGGCGGCCCCTGCATCGATATCGATGTAGTTCGTGCCCGGCGTGTGCGAGGTGAACGGGATTGCCGAGATGATCTGGTCGATCTGGGCATCGCTGAAGCTCGAGAGGCCGAGGTGGAAATCGGCCGGATCGAGGAGGACGATATCCTCGCCGCCCGGGCCGGTGCCCCAGTTGTCCTTCAGATCCGAGAGCGTATCGGGCATTGGCTGTGATCTCCCGCGAACACGTTCTGCCGGCGTGCAACGCAGTTCGGGCGCAGGATCCGGCTTTGGCCCTTGGGATAGGGGATTGTGCCATAAGCAAATACCCCCGGTTTGGGGTATTGGCGGGCTTGCCTGCGGCGCGGTTCCCATGCCAACTGGAGCAATCGGGCCGCATCCCAGAAAAAACGACGATCCTGCTTTCCTGTGCACATCCACGTGGAGCATTCGCGGTCCCATGCCATCCGCCCAGACCCATCTGAAGCACTTGCGCCTGATCGCCGCGCTGGGGCTGCCCGCGCATCAGTCGATCGGCCTGATGGCGGCGGAGATCGAGCGGATGATCGGCTGCTCGTTCGTCAATTTCTTCTGGGTCGATCCGCAGGGACAGCCGGTGGACGCATGGATCCGCGAGGTCATTCCCGCCGCGATGGACGCCTATGTCGGCAGCCATGCGGCGCTGCAAAACGATCCGCATGAGCCCACGCTCGACAAGTATGTGGCGCAGGGCCTGCGCGTGGGCGCGGGCGAGCGGATCAGCAGCGGGCCGGACTTTGCGCGCACGGTGGTCTACAATGAAGTGTTCCGGCCCTATCGCATCGCGAGTTCGCTCGACCTTGTCGTGCGCGATCCTTCCGGGCAGGCGCGCGGTGTGCTGATGGTCAACCGCGCCACCAGCAGCACTGCCGGCAATCGCAGCGAAAGAGCGCTGCTCTCGGCTCTGCACGATCATGTCCTCGCCGCGATTTCGCCATGCGGGGCGCAGGCGGATGGTGCCTTTGCCGCCGGGACCGACGAGAGCGGCACCTTTCTGGTCGATGCGGCGGGGCGGATCGAGTATGCGGCCGGCACCGCGGTCACCCTCGCGGCGCAGCACGCCGGGTTGCGGCTCGCGCCCGGGGTGATGCTGGGCGCGCTGGGCGAACGGCTGACCCCGGCGCTCCATGCCCTGCTCGACCGGGCCATCGCGGTCACGCGCGGGCTGCCGTCGCCGCCGCCTTACGAGGTGCGCCGCACCCCGCAGGGCGAGATCGCGGCGCGCGTGATGCCGTGCCGGCGGGGCAGCGCGATGCCTGCCGCCGAGGATGGTGCGGACGAGCGCTACATGGTCAGTCTGGAACGGCGCCCGCCGATCGGCGCGGTGGTGCTGGGGCGGGCGGCGGCGTTGCCGCTGAGCGCGCGCGAGCGGGAACTGGCGGTGCTGCTGGCGCTGGGCCAGTCCCCGGCCGAGGCGGCGCGGCGTATGGCGATTTCGCTGGCGACGCTGCGGACCTATCTCAAGTCCGTCTATGCGCGGACCGGCGTCAGCGGCCGCGAGGGTCTGGTGGCGCAGCTGCGCGGGATCTGATTGGCCTCAGGCCTTCCGGTCTCGACGTCTTCCCGTCTTGCCAGTGGCGTTGGCCGCGATCAGTTGCTACAAGAAACGCAATAACGGAATGGCAAGGGGAGTCCGCAACGTGGCGATCGTGGCGAAGGTGAATGGGAAGCCGGTGAGCTTCGAGGCCGAACCGGATACGCCGCTGCTCTGGGCGATCCGCGAGGAGCTGGGGATGACCGGCACCAAGTTCGGCTGCGGCATCGCCGCCTGCGGGGCGTGCAGCGTGCATATCGACGGCGAGATCACGCGCTCGTGCAGCGTGCCTGTGAGTGATGTGGCCGGCAAGTCGATCACCACCATCGAAGGCCTGGCGGCTGCCGACGGCACCCTGACCGCGCTGCAACAGGCCTGGATCGAACATCAGGTGCCGCAGTGCGGCTATTGCCAATCCGGCCAGATCATGGCGGCGGCGGCGCTGCTGGCGAAGACGCCGAAGCCGAGCGATGCCGATATCGACGCAGCGATGACCAACATCTGCCGCTGCGGGACCTATCCCCGCATCCGCGCCGCAATCCACTCCGTTGCGGGCACCAGCCCCGCGACCGCAGCCTGAGGAGCGCGCAGATGGGCATGATCCGCAGAACATTCCTGATCGGCGGCGCGGCACTGGTTGGCGGCGGCATCTTCGCGGTGCAGTACGGCGACAGTTCGGCGCGCTCGCAGGCGGGCAAGCTGACCGATGGCAAGGACGGCCACAACTTCGGCACCTGGCTGCGCATCGGCGAGGACGACACCGTCACGCTCTATTCGCCGCACACCGATATCGGACAGGGTTCCAACACCGGCCTCGCGCAGATGCTGGCCGAAGAGCTCGATGCCGACTGGAGCAAGCTCTCGGTCGTTTCGGCACCGGCGGAATCGGCTTTTGCCAACGTGGTGCTGGGCAAGGGCTTCCTTTCGGAAATGAGTGGCTATCCCGGTATCATCGGGGCGATGCCGATGTCCTTGCTGGGCATGGTGGCGCGGCAATTGAACCTGCAGATCACCGGCGGCTCCTCGGCGCTGCGCTTCACCGGGCAGCAGGGGCTGCGCGTGCTGGGCGCAGGCACGCGTCAGGCGCTGATCGAGACGGCGGCGGGGCGCCTGGGCGTGCCGGCGGGCGAACTGACCACGGCGGACGGCAAGGTGCTCCACGCGAAGTCCGGCAAGGCGCTCCGCTATGGCGAACTGGCGGCGGAGGCGGCAACGCGCAGCCTCTCGGCCAAGGTGGCGCTGAAGGACCCCAAGCAATTCAAGCATATGGGCAAGTCCGTCCCGCGCTTCGACATTCCGGCCAAGGTCAACGGCACCGCGCAATACGGCATGGACGTGGCGAAGCCCGGCATGCGGGTCGCAACCGTGATTGCGGCGCCCGTGCGCGGGGGCAAGCTGATCTCCGTCGATCAAAAGCCGGCGATGGCCGTGGCGGGGGTCGAGAAGGTCATCAGCCTCGAGAGCGCGGTCGTGGTCGTCGCCAAGGGCTACTGGCAGGCGCTCAAGGGCGCGCGAGCGCTGGCGCCCAAGTTCAGCGATGGCGGGCACGGCCTGATTTCCACCGCCACGATCTTCGCCGAGCAGGACAAGCTGCGCGCCGAAGGCAAGCCGACCAAGACCGCGGGCGACGGCGATGTCGATACGGCGCTTAAGGCCGCGGGCGTGAAGGTGATCGAGGCCGATTACAAGATGCCGTTCCTCCACCACGCGATGATGGAGCCGTTTGCGCTGACGGCCCACTACAAGGACGGACACCTCGATGTGTGGGGCGGGATGCAGGACCCGCTCGGCGCCAAGGCGGCTGCGGCGAGCGCGGCGGGCCTCGGCGCGGACAAGGTGACGTTCCACCCCATGCTGATCGGCGGCAGCTTTGGCCGCCGCCTGCCGATGTATATGGAAATCGTGGATCAGGTCGCGCGGGTCGCCATGCAGGTGCCCTATCCGGTCAAGATCATCTGGTCGCGCGAGGAGGAAGTCTCGCAAGGGGCCTATCGTCCGCAAAGTTCGGCCAAGTTGACGGCGGCGCTGGGCGGGGACGGCAAGATCGCCGCCTGGCGCAACGATTTCGCCCAGCCCGAAGACGGCCTGCGCGAAGTGCCGTTCTTCTATGATGTGCCCGCCGTCGCGCGGCGGCATTTCAAGCAGGTCTCGAACCAGACGGTGGGCGCATGGCGCTCGGTCAACGCGACGCAGCACGGCTTCACGACCGAGAGCTTCATGGACGAGCTGGCCCATGCGGCGGGCGCCGATCCGGTGGCGTTCCGCCTCAGGCACCTCAAGCCCGGGCGGCACCGGACGGTGCTGGAGGAAGTGGCGAAGCGCAGCGGCTGGGGCTCGCCGCTCGAGCCGGGCCGGGCGCGCGGTGTGGCCATGGTCGAGTGCTTCAACACGATCGTCGGGCAGGTGGTCGAGGCTTCGCTGGCCGAGGACGGCACGCCCAAGGTCCACAAGGCGTTTGCGGTGGTCGATTGCGGCACGGTGGTGAACCCCAAGGCCGCCGAGGGGCAGATCCTTGGCGGGCTGGTGATGGGGCTTTCCTCCGGCATTGGCGAGGCGATCACGCTGGAGAAGGGCGCGGTGCAGCAGAGCAACTTCAGCGACTATGAAGTGCTGAAGCTGGCGAATGCGCCGGTGGTCGACGTGCACTTCATCGACAGCGGCGCGGAAATGGGCGGGATCGGCGAACCGGGCCTGCCACCGGCGACGCCCGCCTTGGCGAATGCGCTGTTTGCGCTGACGGGCAAGCGGGTGCGCGCGCTGCCGATCAAGGACCAGGCGAAGGCTTGAGGCGCGGGCAAGCGGGACCCCGGGTCAAGCCCGGGGGGGGACGGTCTAGCTCCCTCTCCGTTCGTCATTCCCGCCTTCGCGGGAATGACGAGGGGGAGGTTGTTGTTCACGGCGTGACCGGAACCTTGCCTTCCGCAATGTTCCAGCCCCGGAGAGCAATGCTGGCAGGCTTGGCACCGACGGGAACACGTACGGTAAGCGTGCGCATCTCGCCGGGCATCAGCGAGGCGTAGTTGTCCTCGAAGTAGGCCGGGAGGACGCGCGCACCGGCCTTATCGAGCACCGTCAGCTTGATCGCGAGCGCGGGGGTCTTGCCGGTGTTGGCGAGCGTGACCGTAAGCGGGCGGTCCGCGCCCTGTGGCTGACCCGAAGCGGCCTTGAGGTTGATCGTGGCGGCGGGCATCGCGTTCAGTTCCCGGTAGGCGGCGGGATCGCGGCCGCGCCAGTACAGATTGCGACTGAGGACGGCGCCTTGTCGGTCGACGAGGTCCAGCGCGGCGAGGACCATGCCGCCCTTGGCGATGAGCGGGGCGAGATCGACCACGCCCGCAGCTGTGGCCGCATTGGCCGGGGCCGTGAGCGACTGTTCCGTCTGCAACAGCGTCCTGCCCGCCAGATCGGTAACGCGCACCCTTGCCGTGAGGCCCGCTAGATCGCCGCGCGTGGTGTTGATCACCATCAGCCGGTTATCAGGGAGATTGAGCTGCACATGCACCGGCTCTGCCCCGGCCCGCGCGCCGTAATAGGCGGCGTGGGTGTCCATGTCGGAGCTGTAGAGCTGCCAGGCGTTCGAGGGCCACGAAGGGTGGGTCATCCAGAACAGGCGGCCGGAGTTCTTCGTCCAGAGGTGGCCGACGAACCCTTCCATCATCGCCTTGTGCGTCTCGAGGTTCATCATCTGCGCCTTGCGCTCGAAATCGGCGAGGCTGGTGGCGGGGCCGAACATGGTGTTCAGCGTATCCATGAACGTACGCGTGTCGCCATTCCCGCTGAAATGCCAGTCGTGGTAGGCCATGGTATCACCCATCGGCCAGCGGTCGGCGGCGGGGACGCTGGCTGCGATGGCTTCACGCGTGGCGAGCGAGGGGGTTCCGGTTTCGACCGAGAAGCCCGCGGCAAGATCGGTGAAATAGCCTTCGGGCGGGCGGTAGTTGTAGGGGCCGCTGCCCTGCAGGTTCACGACGTTGGAGGAGCCAGTGTACCAGCGGGTCCCGTCGAGCTTTTGCACCAGCGCATCGAGGCCTTCGTTCAGCGCGGGATAGGGCACGCCCTCGTTGCGGCCGAACCAGACCACGATGCTGGGGTGATTGCGATAGCGCGCGATGGTATCGGCCGCGTTGGCGAGGAATAGTTGCGGGTCTTCGGGTTCGATCTGGAAATCCTGCGTGGACTGCCAGAAATCGTTTAGGATCATCATGCCGTTCTCGTCGGCCAGATCGTAGAACGCGGGCTCGGTGTTGTTGCCCATCCAGTTGCGGATCACGTTCATGTGGGCTTCGCGCTCGAGCCGGAAATAGGGTTCGAGTTCAGCCCGGCCAAAACGCTTCATCGCATCGTCCATGCCCCAGCTGCCGCCGCGCGCGGCGATGCGGACGCCGTTGACGCGCAAGGTGAGGTGAGGGAGCTGGATGGAGGGCGCGACGGGGCGGACGGCGGCGGACTTTTCGCCTGCGGGCGTCAGGCTCTGCGCCCAGCCAAGCGGGGTCTGCTTGATCGCGCTGTGGCGCACGTCGATCAGCGGGCGTTCGCCGGGCCTCGCATCAGTGGGATCGACTTCGACGCGGTTCAGGCGGCCTGCCTGATCGAAGAGCGAGAGTTCGTAGCTCACCTCGCGGATGCCGAAGCGCAAGGTGCGCGTGTCCGAGGGTTGGCCTTCGGCCGCTGCGCTAAGCGTGAGCGTGTAGAGCGCGGGATCGCCATAGCCATTGGGCCACCACAGGCGCGGGTTTGCGATGTGGAGCGCGGCGTCGGTCTGCGGTGAGAAGGTGACCGTGGTTTCGCCGGGGGCGGCGGTCATCGTGCGGGCAAGGGTGATCTCGCCCACCTTGGCCGTGACGGTGAGCGGGATCGGTTGGCTTCCGGGATTGATTACCGGAACCGTGATTGTCACGTCCGCGCTGTCCGTGCGGGGGAGCGGGAGATCGGTGACGACGTGCGGATCGCCGAGCCGGACGGGGCCAGTGGCTTCGAGGGCGACGCCTTGCCACAGGCCGGTGTTGCGGTCGCGGATGCCCGGGATCCAGTCCCAGCCTTCGGTGGCGACAAACGTCGGCCCGTCGATGGCGAGCTGGCCGCCGTTGTCGCCGACGCCGCCCTTGACCGATTGTTCGTGCGGGATGCCGGGGTGGGGCGGCGGGCTGACACGGATGGCGACGACGTTTTCGCCGGCCACGGGTGTGAAGGCGAAGCGGCCGCGGGCGAAGGCCCCCTTCATCGCGCCGGCGCGCTCACCGTTGATCCAGATTTCGGCGGCGTAGTTCACCCCGTCGAAGCGCAGGGCAAGGGCCTTTCCGGAGGCTTCGGGAGGCACGGTGAAGCTGGCGCGGTACCAGTAGTCCTGCCGGGCAAGGCTTTCCGGAATCGCGAGATTGTTGAGGCCGTAATAGGGGTCCGGATAGATCCCGCGATCTACCATGGTGGCAAGGACGGTGCCGGGCACGCGGGCAGCGAGCCACCTGGCGGTGTCAACTCCGGAGCGCGAAAGCGCGGCGGGGTCGGCGGGGCCGAGATCGGGGGCGGGGATCAGCTTCCAGCCACCCACTTGCCACTGGCCGGAGGCGACGGGGACGAGCGCGGGCTGGGGCACGACCGGTATCGCGCGCGGTGTGCTGGGCGGCGTGTTGGACCGGGGGAGCAGCCAGGGGTCCTGCTGTTCGGTGAGGCCGATATTGGCCTTGCGCTGAAACGGCCAGCCGGCGCCGACATCGCGGAACTGGACGGCGGCGAAATCGGGGCGCGCGGCGAACAGCGCGGCGGGATCGCGTGCGGTGTCGTCAAGCTGGGCGGCGGCGAGCGATCCGGCGAAGTGGGGTTGGCCGGGGAGGGGCGGCGCGATTGCGATCTTCGGGGCGATGCGCGGGCCGGTGGCGGGTGTGGCGAGGGCTTGCTGTGCTGCTGGTTTGCCATCGACAACGAGGCGCGCGGTCTTGCCATCGAAGGTGGCGGCGAGGTGGGTCCACCGTCCGGCCGCGAGCGGTGCGGAGGCAGTCAGCAAAGTTGTTCCGAGCCGCAGGGCAGGGCGGCCGTCGAGCAGGACGAGCGCGCGGCCCTGTTCGATCAGGGTGACTTCGCCGGGCAGGATGCGGTCGGGCTTGACCCATGCCGAGAGCGTGAACGGCGCATTGGCGGCGAGCACTGCGCTGCCGGATGGCAGGTCGTGCTCGATGCCGATGCCGCCTTCAAGGATGCGGACGTTGTAGGGGCCGCCGCCATCCGGGACTTCGGCATAGACCGGCGAGGCATTCAGTGCGCTGGCGGCAATGAGGAAAGACGCCAGATGGCGCGAAGTTCCGGGCATTCCTTTTTCCTCCCCGCGCCGCACCGTTGATTGGCCGGACGTCTGACAACGCAATCAATTGTAATTGACATAGTCCATTTAAAATGCATAATAAATGCATTAATTTCCCGACGACTTGCACCCTGCGATGATATCGCCCTTGGTGCCCAGCGTCACGCTGGCAAGGCCGAAGGACAGCGGGCCGCGTGTGGCGATGACGAACGGGCTGGAGACAGCGTTACTGGCCGAACCGGCGGGCAGCAGGCACTTGAGCGGGACGGCCAGTGTCTGCCACTGGCCAAGCGGCAGGGCCGCCAGTTCCGGAAGGGCAAGGGGCGCGGCGCAGGGGCCGCTGCCGCAGCGTGCGGCAAGCGTGACCGGCGCGCCGGGCCTTGCATCGAGCTTCACTGTTACCAGCAGCAGGACGTCGCCGTTTGTCTCGCGCGAAAGATCGCGAGGGCTCGCGGCTTCCAGCGCGATCGTGGCGGGTTCCGCCCCCTTGCCGACCACGATGCGGCGCGCGCCTTCCTGCACGTCCTTGTCGATGGCGGTGATCGCGATGCGCCCGCCGGGGGTCGCGGCGGGGACCGGGCCGACAACATGTGGCGCGGCCGCAGGGTCGGTCAGCACGAGCGACCAGCCGGTCTGGGCCTGTCCGCGCTGGAGATAGACGCCGGGCACGGCTTCGGCGGCGACGCCGGGGTCTTCGGGCAGCGGCGTCCACGGCGCGGGGCCGCCAGACATTGCAAGGCCATAGCCATAGGCGAAGAGCGGATCATCGCCGGAACGCGCGCTGCGCGGCCATGCGGTGGGCAGGCGGCCGGTGAAGTCTGCGCCGTCTTTCGCGTAAAGCACATCGGCGAGGCCGCCGCCTTCCGAACCCGGCAGCCACGCGACGACGAAGGCATCGGCGGCGTTGAGTTCAGGGTTCACGAACAAGGGCCGGCCGGTAAGCATGACCGCGACGACCGGGATGCCCTGCGCTTTCAGCGCCTTCATTGTTGCGAGCGGGCCGGTGAGATCGGAGCGCAACTGGAGCGAGCGGATATCTCCCTGGAATTCGGCGTAGGGCATTTCGCCGAAGACGACGACGGCGGCATCGGGTTTTTGCGAGAAGCGGCCATCGGGCGCGAGTTGTGCGCTGCCGCCGGTGGCTTCGGTGGCGGACTTGAGCCCTTCCCAGAGCGTGGTTGCGCCGGGGAACTGATCGCGCGTGAGGCCGGTGCCCTGCCAGCTGATCGTCCAGCCGCCGGACTGGCGGGCAACATCGTCTGCGCCGTCACCCGCGACGAGCAGGCGGGCGCCCTTCCTGAGTGGCAGGATACCGGTGTTCTTGAGCAGGACCAAGGACTTGCGCACAGCTTCGCGCGCGATGGCGCGGTGTTCGGGGCTGCCGAGGAGCTGCCACTGGCCGGAGAGCGGGCGGGTGGAGGGGGCACCCATCTCGAACAGGCCGAGACGTGCCTTCACGCGCAGGATGCGGCTCACCGCATCGTCGAGGCGGGCCATGGGGACGGTGCCGTCCTGCACCTGACGGAGGAGGCTGGCGTGGAGCGGCTTCCAGCTGTCTGGCGCCATGTACATGTCGACCCCGGCGAGGAGCGCCTGCGGGCAGCTCGCGTTTGTGCAGCCGGCGATCTGGCCGTGGGCGTTCCAGTCTGTCACCACAAAGCCGCCGAAGCCGAGACGGTCCTTGAGCACATCGGTGACGAGGCCCCGGTTGCCGGCGATCTTGACGCCGTTCCAGCTGGAGAAGCTGGTCATCACCGTGGCGACCCCATTCTCGATCGCGGGGAGATAGGGCGCACCATGGACAAGGCGCAGTGTGGCCTCGTCGATTTGCGCATCGCCCTGATCGTGGCCATCCGTGGTGCCGCCATCGGCGAGGAAGTGCTTGGTGCTGGCGATGACGTGGGGGCCGGCAAGCACGCGGTCGGTGGTGGCGGCGCCCTGCAGCCCGCGCACCATGCGGCCGACGTAGCTGGCAACAAGCGCCGGGTCGGAGGAGTAGCCTTCGTAGGCCCTGCCCCAGCGGTAGTCCTGCGGGACGGTGACGGTGGGGGCGAAGGTCCATTCCTGCCCGGTGACGCGGATCTCGGCGGCGGTGGCGGCGCCGATCTTCTCGATGAGATCGGGATCGCGCATCGCGCCGAGGCCGACGTTGTGCGGGAACAGCGTGGCACCGATGATGTTGGAATGACCGTGGACCGCGTCCGTGCCCCAGATCACGGGGATGGCAGGGCAGCCGGGGCGGCCGCGCATCGAGGCGGCGTAGAACAGGTCGGCATACTTCAGCCAGTCGCGCGCCGGAGCGAGGTCGTTGTTTCCGGGTCCGGAGTTGCCGCCGTTGAGCACCGAGCCGAGATTGTACCTCGCGACGTCCTCGGGCGTGAGGCTGGCGATATCGCCCTGGATCACCTGACCGACCTTGCAGGCGGGGTCCATCTGCCTGAGCAGTGCGGCAATTTTCGCCTCGTCGGCATCGGTCACCACCTTGGGCCAGGCGATTCGCGGCCATTGTTCGGGGTGAACGTTCGCAGCCGAACCGGGGGGCGCGGCGGGAGGGGCCGCTAGGATAGCGGCGGGTGCGATTGTGGCGGCGAGGACCATGGCCGAGGCCCGCATCGCAAGTGACCCGGTCAGGCGCGAAATCCGCTTCATTCCTTGGCGTTCCTCTCGATTTTTCCGCTCGGCCGAATCCGCCGGCTTGCCTTAATAATGCATTATGATAATATAAAATGAATGACAACGTTGACAATACGGCGGACTTGATCGTATTTCAACCTTGCGACGCAGACCGGCTCGCGGAGCGCCATCGCGGCAACCCGGTGGGGCCGGTCGTCAGGAAAAACGGGTGACGCCCTCCAACGGGTGCGGCCGTTCAACAAGGAGGGGAACTCTCATGTCTCAAGGTACTGCAAGGGCGAGGTTTGCCCTGTCCCGACACGCTCTGCTGGGCGCCGCTTCGACGCTGGCGCTGTTTGTTTCCGGCCATGCCGCCGCGCAGGCGGCCCCGCAGCAGACCGCGCAGGCGGATACCGCCACCAGCGATGAAAGCGCTGCGCCGATCGTCGTCACCGGCTTCCGCCAATCGCTGGCCGCCGCGCTTGATGCCAAGCGCAATTCGAACCTCATCATCGAATCGGTGAGCGCCGAGGATATCGGCAAGTTCCCCGACCAGAACATCACCGAATCGCTGCAGCGCCTGCCCGGCATCCAGATCGACCGCGAGAACGGGCAGGGCACCAAGGTGCGCATCCGCGGCCTCGAGCAGAACCTGACAGTGCTCAACGGCGAGCTGTTCGTGACGGGCCAGGAAGTGTTCAAGGTGGGCGAGGGCAACTTCACCCGCACCGACAGCCTTGAAAGCGTGCCTTCGGAACTGATCGGCGGCGTCGAGGTGTTCAAGTCGCCCAATGCCTCGCTGCTCGAGGGCGGCCTTGGCGGCATCGTCAACCTGAAGACGCGCAATCCGCTCGATCTCAAGAACGGTCTGACCGTGGCGGGCAACGCGCGGCTCAACAAGGCCTCCGGGATCGATGGCTGGAAGCCGACCGGCGCGATCGTGGCGAGCTACAATTTCAACGACAAGATCGGCATCATTCTCTCGGGCAGTTACAGCAAGACGAACGGCCACTACAACATTCTGGGCGGTGAGAACCGCGGCAACTGGGCGTTCGGTGCAGGCCGGCGCGATACCGCGACGGTGCCGACCAACTACTATGCGCCCGAATACCGCTATGTGACCGACCGCGACCAGTATCGCACGCGCTGGGGTGTTTCGGCGGGCCTCGCGTTCCGCCCGACCGATACGCTGAGCATGGACCTCCAGTATTTCCACTCCGACCTCAAGGTGGACACGCGCGAGGGTTCGGTGAAGTTCCCGTTCGGCCAGGGCGAAAGCCTGGGCCTGCTGCCGGGCTACAAGATCGACAGCAACGGCGTGCTGGAGAGCGGCACGATCCGCGCGCAATCGGCCGAGGCGATCTCGGTGGTGGATGAATCCAGCATCAAGTCCGACAACGTGCAGTTCGGCACCAAGTTCGACAACGGCTCGAACTTCCGCGCCAATGTCGAGGCGACCTATTCGAACGGCACGCTGTTCCGCGATGTGGCCAACAATGACGTGCGCTTCACCAAGTACACCGTGCGACAGGGCACCGTGGGCGGGCCGCTGGTGAACGGCGTGGCGCTGAACAGCGCGGCTCCAGCCACGTTCGACTTCACCTACAAGAACGGTGATTTCCCAACGTTCGGCATCGCTCCTGGCAGCCCGGCTGACCTGTTCAGCAACCCGGCCAACGGCTTCTTCAAGTCGCACTGGGCCTTCGGCGACCGCTCGAAGATCAAGGGCCATTCGATCCGCACCGATCTGGCCTGGGATGTCGATCCTTCGGAGAAGGGCAAGATCACGCTGAGCGCGGGCTTCCGCTATGGCCAGCGCTCGGTGGACTTCACCTCGGGCCGCTATCTGGCGGACTATTCGGGCAAGGGCGAGATCGACGCGACCAAGATCCCGCTGGCCGAGCGCGACCCCACCTTCAACTACAACTACACGCCCTATGGCTACTTCCAGGACGGCGCGATCGGCTACAAGATCTGCGACCTGCCGGAAGCCAACAAGCCAGCCGCGTTCAAGGGTTGCAGCCGCTTCGGCAATTCGCCTGCGCTGATCACGCCGTATGATACGTTCACCAGCAATGCTGGCCGCGTCGAGACGCTGCTCAACCCCAATGTTCCGGGCGGCAAGTTGCTGATCCAGAACCGGGCGCAGATGGTGAATGCGCTCAAGTGGATCCAGAACCTCTACCCCTCGACGCCGTTCAGCTTCTTCGAGGATCCGCTGCAGACCTTCTTCGTGAAGGAAGAGACCAAGACAGGCTATGTCATGGCCGATATCGGCGGCAAGGATGACGGCTTCCACGTGAACGTGGGCCTGCGCATCGTCGATACCAAGCTGAAGGTGGACCAGAACCAGGGCACCGCGAACCCGACCTACTGGGGCACCGACAGCTGGAACGGCGTGGTCAAGGACTTCGACACCTCGAGTGTCGAGCGTTCGTACACCGACTTCCTGCCCAGCGTGAACGTGGTCGTCGATGCGGCGCAGGACATCAAGGTGCGTGCCTCGGCGGCGCGTGTCACCTCGCGCCAGCCGCTGTTCGATCTCGGCCGCGGGTTTGCGACCGACTTCACCCGCGACGCGGCGACCGACAAGTTCCTGTTCACCAGCGGCAGCCGCGGCAACGCCGCGCTCGATCCCTACCGTGCCTACCAGTTCGATCTGGGCGTCGAATACTACTTCGGCCGGCAAGGCCTGCTTTCGGCGGGCGTGTTCTGGAAGGAAGTGGACAGCTTTGTCGTCACGCAGACCGTGCCGGTCTTCGTGAACGACCAGGCGGGCGGGCGCATCGGCCCCGTCTCGCAGCCGGTCAACGGCTCGGGCGGCCGGGTCAAGGGCTTCGAACTGGCGGCGCAATACGCCTTCCCGTTCGGCCTCGGCTTCACCGCGAACTACACCTTCTCCGACACGAGCACCGAGTTCAGCAACGACTTCGAGAAGGGCCTGCCGCTGCCGGGTGTTTCGAAGCATTCGTTCAACGGGCAGGTCTACTTCGAGAAGCACGGGTTCGCGGCGCGAGCCTCCTACTCGTGGCGCTCTAAGTCGTACCTCGGCAACTTCGGCTTCGGCGATGGCGGCGTGACACGCACGCTGGGCATCTACCAGAAGCCCTATGGCCAGCTGGACGGGCAGGTTTCCTACCAAGTGACGCCGAACTTCAACGTGTTCGTCGAAGGGATCAACCTGAACAAGGAAAACACCAAGACCTACCTGCAGTTCCCCGAGCTGCCGTTCCGGTATGAATCGGGTTCGCGCCGCATCTTCGCCGGTGTGAAGTTCAACTTCTGACGTTTGCTCCACCTCCCTCGGAGCCTCTTGGGGGGAGGGCCATTGCCGGCCTTCCCCCCTTTCTTGTGCTGGATGCGGTGCGGCCCTTGTTTCACGGGCGGTTGACCGCCAGCATCGGACCGGACCAATGATGACCCCTGATCCCTTGCGCTCGATCCTGATCGTCGGTGGCGGCACGGCCGGATGGTCCGCGGCGGCCCTGCTGTCGGCGGTGCTCGCGCCCCGGTTGGCGGCGGCCGGATGCCGGATCACACTGATCGAATCGAGCGATGTACCCACCGTCGGCGTGGGCGAGGCGACAATCCCGCCGGTGTTCGAGTTTCTGGCGAACTGCGGTTTGGATGATATTGATTTCATTCGGCATTGCCAGGCGACGTTCAAGCTGGCGATCCGCTTTGACGACTGGCGGGAGCGGGGCCATTCTTATTGGCACCCGTTCGGCAATCTGGGCGTGACGATCAACCAGCGACCGTTTCACCACTATTGGTGGAAGAACAAGGCAGCGGGGCACGACGAGAGCGTGGCCGACCTGTGCCCAGCGATTGCGCTGGCGGAGGACGGCAAGTTCGCGTTTCCGCCGCCGGACGGGAGCTATCCGGGCGGCGCGCTCAACTATGCGCTGCATTTCGACGCAGGGCTGGTGGCGGAATATTTGAGGCTGCATTCCACCGCGCGCGGGGTGGAGCATGTGGACGCGCGGATTGCCGGGGCCGAATTGGCCGCTGACGGTTCGGTTGCGGCGGTGCGCCTGCAGGACGGGCGGCGGATAGAGGCGGATTTCTTCATCGACTGCTCGGGTTTTCGCGGGCTGCTGATCGAGGAAACGCTCCACGCGGGCTATGAGGACTGGACGAAGTGGCTGCCCTGCGACCGCGCGGTGGCCATGCCGACGGCCACGGTGGGACCGCCTGCGCCCTATACCATTTCGGCGGCGCATGAGGCGGGATGGCGCTGGCGCATTCCGCTGCAATCGCGGGTGGGCAACGGCTACGTCTATTCAAGCCGCCATATCAGCGACGATGAGGCGGCGCACACGCTGCGCGGCGCGGCATCGGGCGATGGCAAGGGCGAGGCGCTGGCCGAGCCGCGGTTCCTGCGCTTCACCGCCGGGCACCGCAAGGCGATGTGGGTGAAGAACTGCCTTGCCGTGGGGCTTTCGAGCGGGTTTCTCGAACCGCTGGAATCGACGAGCATTCATCTCATTCACACCGCGCTGAACCGGCTGCTGGACTATTTCCCCGACCAGCAGTGCGATCCCGCGCTGGCGGCGGCCTACAACCGCGAGGCGGCGGACGAATATGCGCATATCCGCGATTTCCTGCTGCTCCACTACATGCCCAACCAGCGGCATGGCGAGCCGTTCTGGGACGAGATCAGGGCGAACCCCTTGCCGGACAGTCTGGCCGCGAAGCTGGACCTGTTCCGCCGCACCGGGCGGATCGTTTCGCGGCGGCGCGAACTGTTTGCCGATATCAGCTGGTTCTTCGTGGGCGCGGGGATGGGGATCGTGCCGGATGCGCTTGATCCGCTGGCCGATGCGGCCGATTTCGACGAGGTGCGGCGCGTGATCGGGCAGATCCGCGACGTGATGGGCCGCTACCGCGCGGCAGCACCGACGCATCAGGCCATGCTGGCGCGGCTGCTCGATCCGGCGCTCAAGGGGCGGCCGAACTTCAGTCAAACTTGGGGCGGAGCCGGGGGCGGGGCATGATAGCGGGCCTCGAACTGGGCGGCACCAAGTGTGTGGCCACGCTGGCAAATGGGCGCGAAGTGATCGACCAGCGCCGCGTGCCGACGCGCGAGGCCGCGTCCACGGTTGGCGATCTTACGGCGATCCTCGACGAATGGGTGGCCACTGATCAAGTTGAGGCCATCGGCGTCGCTGCGTTCGGGCCGATCCGTACTGATCCGGAAGCGGTTGATTTCGGGACTTTTCTGGCGACGCCCAAGCCCGGCTGGCAGGGCTTTGGCCTCTTTGCGCACCTCACGGAGCGGTACGGGCTGCCGGTGGGGCTCGACAGTGATGTCAACGGTGCGGCGCTGGCGGAAGGGCGCTGGGGCGGCGCGGTGGGCATGGCCAACCACGCCTATGTCACCGTGGGCACCGGGGTTGGCGTGGGGCTCGTCGTGGGCGGGCGCACGATGGCGGGCCGCGCGCATAGTGAAATGGGCCACATTTTCGTCGACCGCGGTGCCGGCGACGACGCGCCCGGAATCTGCCCGTTTCACGGGGCCTGTGTCGAAGGCCTGATATCCGGTCCGGCTCTCGCTGTGCGGACCGGGGCAGCGGGTGAGGCACTGGACGAATTGCATCCGATATGGAATCCCTTCGTCCATGTTCTTGCACGGCTCGTCCATACCATCGTGTTGACCGGGGCACCCGAACGCGTCGCGCTGGGCGGTGGCGTACTGGCCGGCCGGCCCGGTATCTTGGCGCGGGTCGAGGCAGCGGTGCGCCAGAGCCTTGGCGGCTATGCGCAGGCTTCGTTTGCGGTCGGTGCGCCGGTGCTGGGCGATCAGGCCGGGCCGCTCGGCGCACTGGCGATTGCGCTCGATCGGCTGGAGGGTGCGGGCGCGTGAACCTGGGACTGATGCGCAGCGGCTATCGCGGCGCGACAATCGAGGATGCCGGGGCGCACAACACCCGGATCGTGCTGCGGGCGATCCGCGCCCAGGGCATGCTGACCAAGGCCGAACTTGCCCGGCAGACAGGTCTGGCCCACCCGACCGTGACCAACATCACCCGCCGGCTGATTGAACGCGGCCTGCTGCGCACCGCAGGCATGCAGCGCGGCGGACGTGGCCAGCCGGCGACGCGGCTGGTCATCAATGCCGAGGGCGCGCACGCCATCGGGATCAATGTCGACCGCGACCACATCACCATGGTGTTGGCCGACTTCGCCGGAACAGTGAAGGCACGGCTCGATCAGGACGTGGCGTTTGCCCTGCCCGAGCAGGTGCGCGGCTTCTATCGCCGCAATCTCGACCGGCTGCTTGCCATGGCGGGTGTCGCAGCAGAGGCGATCACCGGGATCGGCCTCGCGCTCCCGGACGGGCTGGGCGTGGTCGATCTGCCCGGAATGCCGGGCGATTACGCGCAGTGGTCCGCAACCAATCTCGAAGGGCTTTTCGCAGAGCCGCTGGGCAGTCCGATCTTTATCGAAAACGATGCGGCGGCGGCGGCCATCGGCGAAATGCAGTTCGGGCGCGGGCAGCGCGAACAGAGCTTCTTCTATGTGCTGATCAGCTATGGCCTCGGCGGCGGGCTGGTCGTCGGCGGGCAGCACGACCGGGGCGCGGACGGGCGCAGCGGCGAGATCGGCTTCATGACGGTGCCTTCGGACACCGGGGCCATGGTGCCGTTGCAATCGGTCGTCTCGATCGCCGGGCTCAACAAGCGCCTCGCTGCGGCCGGGCGTCCGCCCTTTGCCCATGGTGAGGCGATTTCCGCGGATCCCGTGCAGCAGCGGATCCATGACGACTGGATCGAAGAATGCGCGCGGGCGCTGGTGCAGCCGCTGGTGGCGGTGAACCTCCTCATCAACCCCGGCGTGGTGCTGGTTGGCGGACGACTGCCGATGCCGCTGCTCGAGCGGCTGACCCAGCGCACCAACCTCCTGCTGCGCAGCGGCGGGCGCGATGCTCCGGCGATTGCGCCGGTCATGCCGGCGGCGCTTGCCGAGGATGCCTCGGCCGTGGGGGCCGCGCTGCTGTCTTTCGACGACCTCGCGCTGGCGGGTGAGGCAGGCTGAAAAAACGCGCGGCGGGCGCACCCACACACAGTACGTCATTCCCGCGAAGGCGGGAAATCAGAGCGGCAGTCGCCATGCATGTGGCTCTGGACCCCCGCCTTCGCGGGGGTGATGAAGGGGGGCGGGGGCATAGTCTGTGCTTCAATCCGCGCGCGGCGGGGCGGTACTGCGGCGGATCATGAGTTCGTGGGCGAGGTGCACGTCGCCCTGCTCGGGCTCGCCCTTCAGCATGTGGAGCAGCATGTCCATCGCGCGGTAGGCCATGTCCTGGACCGGCTGGCGGATCGTGGTGAGCGGCGGCCAGACGACGCGTGAGATATCGGAATCATCGAAGCCGACAACCGAGAGATCCTCCGGCACATGGAGCCCGCATTCACGAGCCGCGGTGATCGCGGCGGCGGCCATGTCGTCGTTCTGGGCGAGGATCGCGCTGGGCGGCGGATCGAGCGCGAGCAGGCGGCGCGCGGCGGCGAGGCCGGAATCGAAGGTGAACAGGCCGGCTTCGATGAGTTCGGGGTGGAGCGCGATCCCGGCCGTGGCGAGCGCCTGCATAGTGCCGACGAGGCGCGCGTCGGATGCGGCGTGGCTGGGATCGCCCTTGATCACGCCGATGCGGGTGTGGCCGAGCGTGACGAGATGCTCGGCCGCTTCCTGCGCAGCGGCAACATCGTCCATCGCGACCGAGGGCCCCTGGCCGAGCAGGCGCGTGGGCGAGATACGCGCGAAGGGAATGCCGCCGTCGCGCAGTTCGCGCATCAGGGCGGCGTTGTCCGAAGCGGGCGGGGCGAGCAGCACGGCATCGAGCGCGGCGGAGCGCAGCAGGGCGATGATCTCTTCCTCGCGTTCGGTGACCGATTCCACCGGCAGCACGACGAGGCGGAAGCGTTCGCCGTGGAGCCGCTCAAGCGCGCCTTTCTGGAGTTCGACGACGTAGGAGGGGCTCGGCTTTTCGTAGACGAGGCCGATGAGGTAGGAGCGGCTGCGGACAAGGCCTTGCGCCGCGACATTGGGGTGATAGCGCAGCGCGCGCATCGCCTCGCGAACGCGGGTCTTCACTGCTTCGGTGACATGGGGCTCGTTGTTGACGACGCGGCTGACCGTCTTGGCCGAAACTTCGGCCATGCGCGCAACGTCGACAATGGTGGCCCGCTTGGGTCTGGTCATGGAAGGTGCGGCCGCCTCGACTTGGGAACGTTACCCCGAGCTTACACCGGGGCGGCCGGAAAATGCTAGGCTTTCACCACGTCCTGATCGATCATGCCAAAAGGCGCGCGGCCTGCGGCGTCCACCGCGATCATCTTGACGGTATCGCCGAAGGCCATGAACGGCGTCTGCGGCGCGCCGTGGGCGATGATCTCGATCGCGCGGATCTCCGAGATGCAGCTCGAGCCGACTTCGGCATAGTTGGCGTTCGAGACGGTGCCCGAGCCGATTACCGTCCCGGCGACGAGATCGCGGGTAAGCGCGGCATGGGCGACGAGTTCGTGGAACCCGAAAGCCATCGCAGCGCCATTGGCGCGGCCGACTTGCTTGCCGTTCCAGTCGATGATGAGATCGAGGCCGACGCGCCCGTCGGCCCACGCATCGCCAAGTTCGTCGGGCGTGATCGCGAAGGGGGCCATCGAGCAGGCGGGCTTGGCCTGAACCCAGCCGAAGCCGGTCTTCATCTCGACGGGGGCGATGGCGCGCAGCGACCAGTCGTTGATCTGGACGATCAGGCGAATGTGCCCAAGTGCATCGACGGCGGACGTGCCCATCGGCACGGCATCGACGATCACGCCGAATTCGCCTTCGAAATCGATGCCGTGTTCCATCGCGGGGAAGGGCACGGGATCGGCGGGGCCGTAAAACCGGTCGGACAGGCCCTGGTACATCAGCGGGCGGTCCCCTTCATGGGGATCGTGCTTGAACGCGATCGCCATGAGATCGCCGTGGGTGGTGAAGGCCGAGCCATCGAGCCATTGCCAGGTGCGGGGGAGCGGGGCGGCGAAGTCCACGTCGTCCGTGGACACGCCTTCGCCGGCATCGAGGCGCGCAGCAGCTGCCTTGAGCGTGGCTTCGGTCGCGGGCCAGTCCGCCATCGCGGTGAGGAGATTGCCGCCGACGGGCAGCGCGCGGGTGCCGTCTGCCGAGACGAGCGCCAGCGCGCCATCGGGCGTGCCGTCGCGCAGGGTGGCTAGCCTCATGCCTTGAGGTCCGGTGCGAACTCGCCGTCGATCAGGACGAAGACGATGCGGCAGTTCTTGTCGGAACGGTTGGCCCAGCCATGGTTTGTGCCGCGCTGGATCACGATATCGCCGGGGTAGATTGTCGTCTCGCCCTCATCCATGATCAGCACGAGTTCGCCTTCGATGACGATACCGTAGTCGATGGTTTCGGTGCGGTGCATCAGCGCGTGGCGCGAACCTTCCTTGGCTGCGTTGGAAGCGTGGCCGGCGCCGACTTCGGCGAAGTGGGCGGCGGCTTCCTCCGGTGTCATGTTGCGGATGCCATCGCCTTCGGGCGGAATATCAAGCACGCGGATGCGGGTGCCGTTTTTCGGGGGCGCGAGGACGACGCCGGCTTCGGGCGGTTCGCCGGAAGCGGCGTCGATAAAGGCGGGGGTGGCCTGTGTGTTCCACACTTCGTGGAACAGCGGGCCAATCGCGCCGCCGACGCGCTGGACGCGGGAGGCTGCGCTGTCGTCCTGGATCACGGCGCGGCCGGACGTGTCGTGGCCGGTGACCACGCGGCGAACGGGTTTGAAGTCCATATAATCTCCCGCGATGATTACGCATCTGATTTACAGATGGATTTGATTTATTTCCAATAGATCATGCCGATGAACGGCGCGCGGGTCAATCCGCTGCGAGCTTGCGCTCGGTGCCGAAGAGCTTGGCCGGCAGGCGCGATACGGCGGTGACCGCGACCGCGAGGAGGACGGTGACCATGATCGCCCCGGGCACCACTCCGGCAAGCCGCGCCGCCGCATCGTTTCCGCCAACCGCGAAATAGGCCGTGCCGACAAGGGCGATGCCGAAGGCGCCGCCGAGCTGCTGCGCGGTGCGCATCGTGGCGCTGGCGGTGCCGGCATGGGTGCGCGGCACTTCGGAGACGACGATGGGACCAAGCGGGCCCGAGAGCGTGCCGAACCCGATGCCGGCCAGCGCCAACGCGGCGACCAGCAGAGTGCCGCCGGCCACATGGGCGTGGACCAGCGCCAGACTGCCGGCGATTCCCGCTGCCATCAGCACGCCGCCCGCCATCGGCAGCACGCGCCCGAGCCGTGGGAGCAGGCGCGGGACGAGAAGGCCCACCGCGACCATGACGCCGAGGCCGAAGGGGATGTGGATCAGCGCCGTCTGCAGCGGTGTAAGCGCAAGGCCTTGCTGCAGCGCGACGGCGAAGATCATCAGGAAACCGACCGAGCCGCTGTTGAACGCCATCGCGGCCGTCACCCCCCAGCGAAAGGTGGGGAGCGCGAAGAGCGAGGGTTCGATCATGGCGGGGAGGCCGGCGCTGCGCCGCGCCACGGAGCGCCGGGTGCCGAGGCCGACCGCGCCGGTGCCGATGATGAAGATCGCCGCTGCGGCCGCGGGGCTGAGGTTCTCATGCGCCTGGATCAGCGCGAAGAGGATGAGGCCGAAGCCGGCGGCGAAGAGTGCGGCGCCGGTAAGATCGATGGCCAGACCTTTGTGTTCCTCGCCGGTGCGCGGGAGCGTCACGCGGCCCATGGCGAGCGCGAAGAGGCCGACGGGGAGGTTGATCAGGAAGATCAGCCGCCAGCCGAGGCCGAACAGGTCAAGCTGGATGAGGAAGCCGCCCAGGATCGGGCCGATGATCGCGGCAAGGCCGATGATCATGCCGAAGAAGGCAAGACGGCGGACGCGTTCGAGCGGGGTGTAGAGCAGCTGGACGATGGCCATTGTCTGCGGCCCCATCATCGCCCCCGCCGCGCCTTGCAGGACCCTGGCGAGGACGAGCACGCCGGGCGTGGGGGCAAGGCCGCACAGCGCCGAGGCGGCGACAAAACCCGCGACGCCCGAGAGGAACAGGGTGCGGTGGCCGAATGTATCGCCCAGCCGTCCGCCGAGCAGCAGCAGCGAGCCGAGCGTGAGGAGGTAGCCCGCAACGATCCACTGCATGGCGGCCGAGGACGCGCCGAGGCCATCGCGGATGGCGGGCAGCGCGGTGTTGACGATGGTCGTGTCGGCGACTTCCAGCACGACGGCCGTGAGCACGGTGAAGAAGGCGAGCGCGCGCTGGCGATCATCCAGTTCGTGCGCCTGCTTGCTGGCGGTGGCGGCCTCTGTGGCGGTCATGATGGTGTTCGATGTCCCCGTGCGCCGCACAGAGCAGCACTGTGTGCCGGGCCGTTTGCCCGATCAAATTAAAATGTTGCTTCTATTATGACTGCTTGTCGCCTATGGTCAAGCGCAGCGCGCAGGATATCAAGGGAATGACAGCCCGCCTGCGGCGAAAAAACTGTTTGGAGAGATCACCTTGGCAAGCACACCGATGGCCGCAGGGAAGGCCGCGCCGCAGGCCGGTCTGGCGCAGGGCCTGACCGTCATCATCGCCGGGTTCCTGCCGATCCTGGCCATCGTCACGATGTTCCCCGCAATTCCGGCGATCATCGGGCACTTTGCGCCGACCGACCCGACCGCGCCGATGAAGGTGCCTTCGATGGTGACGGCGCCGGGGCTGACGATCGCGCTGGTGGCGCTGTTTGCCGGGCTGATGGTCGACCGCTTCGGACGGCGCACGCTGCTGCTGGTCGCGACGTTCTTCTATGGCCTGATCGGCGCGGCGCCGTTCTTTCTCGACAATCTGGACACGATCTATGCCTCGCGTCTGCTGCTGGGGCTGTGCGAAGCGGTGATCCTGACCACGGTCAACACGCTGATCGCCGACTACTGGCCCGACGAAGGCCGCCGCAAGTGGCTCGCGCTGCAGGGGCTCGTGGGCCCGGCGCTTTCTTCGGTGATGATCTTCTTTGCCGGCACGATGACGGCGTGGCGCTGGAACGGCATCTTCCTGCTCTACCTCCTCGCGGTGCCGATTTGGGCGGCGATGGTGCGCTGGATGTTCGAGCCTTCGAGCGATGCCACGGTGCGCATGATGCTGGGGATGGACGAGAAGGACAGCGAGGGCTTTCCCTGGGGCGCGATGCTGGGCATCGCCGGCCTGACGCTGTTTTCGTCGGCCATCTACTACGTCTTCATCGTCAATGGCGCGACCGTCTGGCAGGAACTGGGCGTTACCGATCCGCAGAGCATCGGCCAGATCACCGCGCTGCCGACGCTGTTCATCCTTGTCGGCGCGACGCTGTTCTGGTGGCTGGGCGCCAAGGGTCTGGGCTCGCCGACACTGATTGCCGTCTTCCTTGGCTTCCTCGGTGCGGGGCTTGCGGTGATGGGGCTGACGCATGACTGGAAGGGCATGATCGTGGGCATGGCGCTGCAGCAGACGGGCGCGGGCATGGCGATCCCGACGCTGATCGCCTGGGCGCAGAGCCAACTGCCGTTCCAGCACCGCGGGCGCGGTATGGGCATCTGGACGGCGACGTTCTTCTTCGGCCAGTTCTCCTCGCCGCTGCTGGTCTCGCTGCTGCGCGGCGCGGTAGGCACGATGCAGGGCGCGTTCCTTGTCGCGGGGATCATCAGCGCGGTGGGCGCGGCGCTGCTGCTGGTGGTGCTTTCGGGATCGAGCAGCAAGGCGGCTGCCTGACTACAGCGCACCCGACTTGAGCAGCGCGACGGCATGGGCGGCCGCGCGGGCGGTAAGGGCCATGTAGGTGAGCGACGGGTTCTGGCAGGCAGACGAGGCCATCTGCGCGCCGTCGGTGACGAAGAGGTTCGCCACGTCGTGCGCCTGGCTCCATTTGTTGAGCACCGAGGTGGCGGGATCATGGCCCATGCGCGCGCCGCCCATTTCGTGGATCGCGGTGCCGCCGGGGCCGGGCCGATCGAAGCCGAACATCACGTGGCCGCCGGCTTTGGTGAGCATCTCCGTCGCATCCGCCTTGGCCTGCGCGAGCGCGGCGTTTTCCTCTGCGCCGAACGCGAAATCGATGCGCAACTGGGGGATGCCGTTGCTGTCCACCCTTGTGCGATCAAGCGTGAGGCGGTTGGTGGCGCGCGGCACGCAATCGGCGAAGGCGACGAGGACCATGCGCCAGGGGCCGGGCTTCTCCAGACTGTTCTTGTAGTCCTTGCCGATGCCGGCGGCGCGCTTGCCCGCCGTCCATGTCGATTGGAGCGCGCCGCCCTGAAACGAGAAGCCGCGCGTGTGGCCGATGCCGTCCATCGTTTCCATGTTGCGATAGCGCGGGATGACGACGCCGGTGGGCCGATTGCCGAAGGTTGTCCATGCTTCGAAGCCGGGCATGATCGCGGCGGCGGACAGCGTGTTGGCATGGTCCATGATGTGGGTGCCAAGGACGCCGCTGCTGTTTGCGAGGCCATTTGGCATCGCCTCACTGGCGGAATTGAGCAGCAGGTGGACCGAGTTGAACGCGCCGGCGTTGAGGAAGACGAGGCGCGCGGTGGCTTGGTGTCGCGCCTTGGTCTTGCTGTCGACCCAGCGCACGCCGGTGATGCGGCGGGTGGCCGGATCGTAATCGACATGCTCGACGGCGGCATCGGTGACGAGCGTGAGGTTGCCGGTGGCCTGAGCTGCGGGCAGCGTGCTCGATTGCGTGGAGAAATAGGCGCCGTAGGAGCAGCCGCGCGCGCAGATCGAACGGCTCTGGCAGGGGCCGTGCCCTTCCTTTTCTGCCGTGAGGTTGGCGGTGCGGCCGATGGTGAGGCGGCGTTCGGGCCAGTTTGCCATGATCCGCTCACGCGCGGCCTGTTCGACGACGTTGAGCGCGAAAGGCGGGAGGAACCTGCCATCGGGCAGCTGGGGCAGGCCTTCCGCCGCGCCCGCAACGCCGATGAAGTCTTCCACCTTGTCGTACCACGGCGCGAGATCGGCGTAGCGGATCGGCCAGTCGGTGCCGTGGCCATCGCGCTTGTTGGCGCCGAAATCGTAGTCCGACCAGCGGTAGCACTGGCGGCCCCAGGTGAGCGAGCGACCGCCGAGCTGGTAGCTGCGGAACCACGTGAAGGCGGTGTCCGCACCCGTCTGGTACGGGTTCTGTGCATCGTTCACGAAGTGGCCTTGCGTGAACTCGGTGAAGTGGCGGTTGAGGCTCTGAACCGCGTATTCGCGGGCATAGAGATCGGCATCGCCTTCGCCCCTGAAGGGCATGTCCCACGGGGCCTTGAGCTCGGTCTCGTAATCGACCTGATGCTCGATCTTCCGGCCGCGTTCGAGGAGGAGGACCTTGAGGCCGGCCTCGGTGAGTTCCTTGGCCGCCCAGCCGCCGGTGATGCCGGAGCCGACGACGATGGCGTCAAAGTGAAGAGTCTCGTCCATCAGCCGAAGTCCACCGCTGTCCAGTCGCTTGAATAGGCGCGGGTTTCTGGCGTGACCGGCACCTTGGGATCGAACCGGCCGGGGACCAGCTCGTAATTGAGTTCCTTCGATCCGCCGATCTCGCTGGTGTAGTAGCCGGTGAGGATCAGGCCCTTGATCGCGCGCCAGGGGGCGGCGGCGGGTTCGCCTTTGTATGCAGCTGCATCGAGCGCCGCGAGCGCTTCATGGCGGCGGGCCGGGGGCAGGGCGAGCCACTTGGCACCGAGTCGCACCTCAAGCCATGCGGCGTGATCGAGGCTGCCATCGGGGCGCAGGTGAGGTGCGAATGACGGATCGGCGGCAGGCGGCTTGCGCGTGCCGGAAAGGCCATGGGCGAGCGCGACGAGGACGAAATCGCCTGCGCCGACCACGCCGGCACCGGGCGTGCCGGTGGTGGGGATGACGTGTTCGGCGACTTCGCGCATCAGCTTGCGGCGGCGGGGGGAGGGGGCGTCCCTCGGATCGAGCTTGCCCAGAACAGCCCCGCCACCGGCGACTGCGGCCTGCAGCGCGACGAGGGTGGCCGCGCCCAGGAAGGCGCGCCGGTTCCAGCCGCTCATTCCGCGATGCCCATCAGGCGGCGGTTGAGCGCGCGGTCTGCGCCGCTAGCGGCAAAATCGTCGAAGGCGTGTTCGGTGACCTTGATGATGTGCCTGTCGATGAAGGGGGCGCCTTCTGTGGCGCCGACTTCCGGGTGCTTGAGCGCGCATTCCCATTCGAGCACGGCCCAACCGGCAAAATCATTCGCGGCCATCTTGCTGAAGATCGCGCCGAAATCGATCTGCCCGTCGCCCAGCGAGCGGAAGCGGCCGGGGCGGTCGACCCAGCCCTGATAGCCGCCATAGACGCCGGAGCGGCCATTGGGGCGGAACTCGGCATCCTTCACGTGGAAGCACTTGATGCGCTCCTTGTAGATGTCGATGAACTGCAGGTAATCGAGGCACTGCAGCACGAAGTGGCTGGGATCGTAAAGGATATTGGCGCGCGGGTGGTTCCCCACAGCTTCGAGGAAGCGCTCGAAGGTGACGCCGTCGTGGAGGTCCTCGCCGGGGTGGATTTCGTAGGCGGCATCGACGCCGTTGTCCTCGAACACATCGAGGATCGGCTTCCAGCGTTTGGCGAGCTCGGCGAAGGCATCCTCGACGAGCCCTGCGGGGCGCGCGGGCCAAGGGTAGAAATAGGGCCACGCCAGCGCGCCGGAGAAGGTGGCGTGCGCGGCAAGGCCCAGGCGGCGGCTGGCGACGGCGGCATTCTTGACCTGGGTGACGGCCCATTCCTGCCGGGCAGCAGGGTTCCCATGCACCTCAGGCGGGGCGAAGCCATTGAACTGCGCGTCGAACGCGGGGTGGACGGCGACGAGCTGGCCTTGCAGGTGCGTCGAAAGCTCTGTGATGGCGAGGCCCTTGTCCGCGAGCATGCCCGTGATCTCGTCGCAATAGGTCTGGCTTTGCGCCGCGAGATCGAGGTTGAACAGGCGCGCGTCCCACGAAGGGATCTGGATGCCCTTGTAGCCGAGACCGGCGGCCCACTCAGCGATGCTTTCGAGGCTGTTGAACGGCGCGGCATCGCCCGCGAACTGGGCGAGGAAGATGCCGGGGCCTTTGATCGTCTTCATGGGTTCGGTTCCTCAGACGGAAAGCGAGGTCCAGCCAGCGCCAGCGGCACTGGCACGGACGGCGGTGTCGATGAAGGCCATCGAGCGCAGGCCTTCTGCCGCGCCGGGAAGGAGCGGGGCGCTGCCGCCGCGCAAGCGTTCGGCGAAATCGCGGTAGAGGTTGGCGAAGGCCTCGAGGTAGCCCTCAGGGTGGCCGCCGGGGGTGCGGGTGCGGCGCGCGGCGTCGGGGCCGAGGAGGCCAGTGCCCGCGCGGATGACTTCGCTGCGGCCATCGAGGTGGTGGAGGGTGAGCGTGTTGGGCTCTTCCTGCTTCCAGACGAGGCCGCCCTGCTCGCCATAGACGCGGATGCGCAGGCCATTGAGTTCGCCGACCTCGATCTGGCTGGCGAGGAGGACGCCGCGCGCTGCCCCAAAGCCGACATCTTCGAATCGCAGGAGGACGGTGCAATCATCGTCGAGCTGGCGGCCGGGGACGACCGCGCCGAGATCGGCGAGGAGTTCGGTGACCTTGAGGCCGGTGACGAATTCGGCGAGCTGGAAGGCGTGGACGCCGATATCGCCGATGCAGCCGCCAGCGCCGGCGCGGGACGGATCGACGCGCCATTCGGCCTGCTTGCCCTCTGCCGGGCCGGCAAGCCAGCCCTGCGGATACTCGACGACAACCTTGCGGACGGCGCCGAGGGCGCCGGCTGCGATGCGCGCGCGAGCTTCGCGCACAAGGGGGTAGCCCGAATAGGTGTAGGTGAGGGCGAAGGGGAGCCCGGCGGCTTCGACTGCTGCGGCCAGTTCGCGAGCTTCGGCGAGCGTTGCGGTCATCGGCTTGTCGCTGATGACGGGAAAACCGGCGGCGAGCGCGGCGCGCGCGGAGGGCAGGTGATCGTGATTGGGGGTGACGACAGCCACGAACTGCGCGCCGTCCGCGCGGACGCGTTCGGCGCTGAGCATTTCGGCGAGACTGCCATAGGCACGTGCCGGATCGAGACCATAGGCCATGCCCCCGGCACGGCTGCGCGCGGGATCGCCCGAAAATACCCCGGCGACCAGTTCGATTTCGCGGTCCATTTCCGCCGCGATACGGTGGACGGGGCCGATAAAGGCGCCCGGGCCGCCGCCGATCATGGCCATACGCAGCCGACTCAAGACTGTCTCTCCCCGTCTATTTGTAATGTATGTTCTAATTTGTTAGAGGCCCGGTTTCAAGCGCTTGATAGGACGCTGACAAGGAGAAAATGTCGATGGGGGACTTGGATCTGGACCGGCGTTCGCTCTTCGCGCTCTCGGGAGCCGCGCTTGCCAGCAGCGCGGTGCCGACACGCTCTGTCGCGGCCGTGCCGCAGTGGGGACGCGGCATCGAAGGGCAGCGCAAGGCCGATCTCGGCAATGGCACCTTCCGCAATCCTGTGCTGGCGGGCGATTATCCCGATCCTTCGATCCTCAAGGACGGAGAGGACTACTACCTCACCCATTCGAGCTTCGATGCGGCGCCCGGCCTCCTCATCTGGCATTCGCGCGATCTGGTGAACTGGGTGCCGGTTGGCCCCGCACTGACACATCCGGCAGCGATCGGTTTCGCGGTCGATCTGGTGAAGCATGTGGGGCGCTATTTCATATACATCCCGTTCATCCCCGCGCCGTGGTCTGACAAGGTGAAGGACGCGCCGCAGATCTGGGTGATCCATGCAGATAGCCTCACCGGGCCGTGGAGCGAACCCGTTGATCTTGGCATCCGGGGCTTGATCGATCCGGGGCATGTCGTGGGCGAGGACGGCAAGCGCTATCTGTTCCTGTCCGGCGGCATGCGCGTGCAGCTGGCGGACGACGGTCTTTCGGCGATCGGCCAGCCGGTTCACGCCTTTGATGGATGGCAATACCCGGACGACTGGGTAACCGAGGCCTAGGCGCTGGAGGGACCCAAACTTACGAGGCGCGGCGGGTGGTTCTACCTCGTGACCGCGGTGGGCGGCACGAGCGGACCGCCGACAGGGCATATGGTGACGGTGGCGCGTTCGCGCTCGGTCCACGGACCGTGGGAGCATTGCCCGCACAATCCGATCGTGCGCATGCAGGGTGCGGGCGAAGCGTGGTGGTCGCGCGGGCATGCCACGGCGGTCGAGGGGCCGGGCGGGCAGTGGTACTTCGTCTACCACGGCTATGAGAACGGCTACCGCACGCTGGGGCGGCAGACCTTGCTCGAGCCGTTCGTGTGGACGGCGGATGGCTGGCCGAGGGCGCTTGGCGGCGATCTTTCGCGCGCGCTGCCGATGCCCGGGGGCAGGTCCGGTGCGCCGCATGGGATGGCACGGTCGGATGCGTTCGCGTCGTCCTCGCTGGGGACGCGTTGGACCGCCTATGGCACCTCGCCCGAGGAAGCCGCGCGGATCGCCATGGGCGGCGGGACGCTGGTGCTGCCGGGCAAGGGCAGCGGGCCGGGCGATGGCAGTGTCCTCACCCAGATGGTGGGAGACCGCGCCTACGAGATCACGGTGACGGTTGAACTGGACGGTGAGGGCGAGGCGGGGCTGCTGCTGTTCTACAACCGGCGGCTGTTCCTCGGCATGGGAATCACCGGCGCCGGGCTGACGAGCTATCGCGGCGGGATGCCGATGTACTGGCGCGAGCCGGCGCCGGCCGCGCGCACCATGCAGCTCAGGATCGTCAATGACCTGCAGATCGTGACGTTCTTCTACAGCCTCGATGGCAAGACGTGGACGCGCCATGCCGTGCGCTCGGAAGTCTCGGGCTACAACGCCAACACGATGGACGACCTCGCCAGCCTCAGGCCCGCGCTTTACGCGGCGGGCAAGGGGCAGGGGGTGTTCACCGACTTCCGGTACCGCGCGCTGGGCTGACAGTCAGAGGCCGGTGTCGGGAAGGCTGGCCGCGTCGATTTCCAGGGCGTGGCCGGCATCTTCCGCATGGCGCGCGATGCGGACACGGTGCGGGGCGGGGAGCAGCTCCCAGCCGCTATCGCCCCAGACCATGAAGCGGCGGCGGGGGAGCGGGATCATGACGCGCGCGGCATGGCCGGGTTCGACATGGACCTTGGCAAACCCGATCAGCGTGGCTTCCGGCGCATCGCGGTAGACTTGTACGACGTCCGTGCCCGCACGGGCAGAGACATTGGTGACGGTGATCGCCGCGCCCTCTGCCGTGATGGCGGGATCGGACCATGCGAAGCGGGCATAGCCTTCACCGGCGCCAAGCGTATGGCGCGCAGCGCGGCCGGCCGCGATCAACCCGCGATAGCCGATGCGGGTGCCTTCGGCATAGGGCAGCGCGCCGTCGGCCTGCGGCTTGAGGCTGTAGCCCGGATAATCGGCTTCCTCGCGCGCGATGGTGACGGGCATGCGGCCACCCGGTTCGCGGTCTCCGGCGAGCACGGCGGCGAGCGCGGCGGCAAAGCCTTCGCCGGGGTACCACGTGGCGAGATGGGCGGCGGCGCGGTCTTCCCATGCGGCGTCGTAGGCGTGGCCGACATTGGTGACGACCGCCACGCGCGGGTTGGCGGCGGTGACGCGGGTGATAAGCTCCAGCTGTCCGGCGGCGAGCTGCGTACCGGTCCGGTCCTTGCTTTCGACCGAGCTGTCCGACGTTTCGCCGACGATGAGGACGACCGCATCGGCTGCGCGCGCGGCAGCTTCGGCGGCGGCCAGCAGTTCCTCGCCGCTGCCGGGCGCGCGGATGCCGTACCACAATCCGTGGACGCGCGCGCCGGCGAAGGTAAACTCCGCGACCACCTCGACCGTCTGCCCGGCGGCGAGGTCTACGGGCGCACTTTCGCTGTCGCCGGCCTTGAGCACGCCCATGGTGTCACCCGGGGGGCATTCGGTGGTGGTCAGGACCTCGCGGCCATCGACAAGGAGGCGCGAGACGCCGGTGGCACCGAGGTGAAAGCGGTGGGTGCCGGCCTTGGTCGCGGTGAAGCGGCCCGAGGCGCGGATCGAGCCGCCTTTCGCGAAGGGAGCCTGATCGTGCATCCCGGCAAACCAGACGAGTGAATTGGTATCGCGCGTTTCGCGGGTCAGCGGCTCCCCGCTGCAATCGGGGCTGGCGAAATAGTCGAGCGTCATGCCGCTTGTGCAGCCGTCGCCGATATCGTGGGCGGGGGTGACCTGCATGAGCGGCAAACGCGGCGCGGGATCGACGCCCGGCTCGAACAGGACCTTGCAATGGGCGCCAAAGCGCGCGCGGATGGCCTCGATCGGCGAGGCAAGGTCCGGACGGACCGAAATCTTGGCGAACGTTCCGCCCTGGAAGCAGGGGGCGGCGGCATTGGGGCCGATGACCGCAAGCGTCCCGATGCGCGCCGGATCGAGCGGGAGCAATGCGCTCTCGTTCCGGAGGAGAACCATGCCGGCGGCGGCAGCTTCCTCGAGCAGCGCGGTGATTTCGGCTTCGGCAAGCGGCCGGGATTTGGGCCCCGTCACGCGGCGTGCGGCGTTTGCGACGCGGGCGGCGGCATCGCGCACACGCGTCTCGGCAAGAGTGCCTTCGTCGACGGCCGCGGCGGCCTTGGCGCCGAGGAAGCGGGCAGGGCCTGGCATTTCAAGATCGAGCCCCGCTGCCAGCGTCGGCGCGGTGGAATGGGTGCCGAACCAGTCGGACATCAGGACGCCCTGATAGCCCCATTCACTCTTCACCACTTCGGTGAGCACGTGGTGCTGTTCGGCGCAGTAGTCGCCGTTCACGCGGTTGTAGGCCGCGAGCATGCCTGCGCAGCCGGCGGCGGCGGCGAATTCGAAGGGGAGGAGGTAGACCTCTCGCAAGGTGCGCTCGTCCACAATCACGTTCATCGTGTCGCGCGCGGTTTCGCTGTCGTTGCAGACGAGATGCTTGGCGCAGGAGCCGGTGCCGGTCGACTGGAGGCCGCCGATCCAGGCCGCGCCGAGGAGGCCCGCCAGCAGCGGATCCTCGGAAAAATACTCGAAGGCGCGGCCGGCCAAAGGGCTGCGGGCGAGATTGATGTTGGGGGCGAGCACCATGTCGATCCCGCGCCCGACGGCTTCCTGCCCGACCAGTGTGCCGATGCGCCGCGCCAGATCGACATCCCAGCTGGCCCCCAGCGCCGTGGCGCAGGGAGACAGGCGGGCGATATCGCGTTCATCGACCTTTCCGCTCGCGATGCCCATCGGCCCGTCGCTCATGGTGAATGAGGGGATGCCGGCTTCCGGCACCGTGGGCGTTGCCCACATCGCGGCTCCCGCCGTGAGCAGGGCGGCCTGATCGAGGGTAAGCGCGCTCATGTCAGGCCGCGAGCGCCAGGACCTTGGTGTCCTTCGTGGTGGGTACGAAGGGCAGGTAGGATACGCGCATCCGCACCGCGAATTCGATTCTGTGCTCGCCCGCCGGGAGGCCGCCCGGCTTCATCGCGATGATCTTGGCCTTTTCACCGAAGTTCCAGCGGTCGTCGTAGACCGTTTCCATCTGGTCGAGCGTGTAGGTCTTGCCCCGCACATGGAAGCGCACATCGGCGCGGGGGACGAGTTCGCCATCGACGGTGATCTGGATATCCTCGATCATCGAAAGGCCAAGGCCGCGGTAGTAGGGGAGGCGGCCGTAGAAGGCGAAGCCCTTGTCGCTGGACTCGAGGCTGCCCTCAACGATCATCTTGTTGTCCATCATGGCGCGTGATCCTTTCAGGCTGCAGCGCGAAGCTGGGGGGCGGGCTCGCCAAGCAGGGCGGCCAGCATGACCTGCTGGCGGCGGACCTGTTCGACGCTGTCGGGCTCCATCGCGTCCTCGACCCAGCGGTTGCCTTCATATTCGGAGCAGATGTAGCCGTCGTAGCCGCCCTGCTTCAGCACGCTGACGATCTCGGCATAAGGGATCGCGGGTTCGATGTAGGAACCGTTCGAATCCGGCGTCATCTCGTAGAACTTGCCGTGGATGTTGTGGATGCGCGGCATGTAATCGAGCATCCGCTTCGGCTCGAACGCGGCGTTGTGGCGCAGCGTTTCGGCCATGGCGATGGCAGGGCCGGTGCCGCCCATCTGCTGGACGTTGAGGATGACGTATTCCGACAGGACACGGTCCTCGTAAGCCTTGACGATGTAGTCGGCGATGGCCTGCGGCACGCCCACGCGCATGAACTTCTCTTTCCAGACCGGCGGGAAGGCATGGAGGAACATGCCCATGTCGGGCAGGAAGCCGAGCGCGCCGGAGCCCGACTTTTCGAAGGCTTCGGCGTGGCGGATGATCCACGGGTGATCGAAGTGCAGGGGCGCGTGAACCTCGATGAGGATCTTGATACCCTTCTCTTCCGCATACGGTGCTGCGGCGACGAGCACTTCGGGCGCGATCGAGACGAGTGCGCGGATGTACTTCACGCCGAGCCGGGCGCCGAAATCGATATCCTTGCGGACGCTGGCGACCTGCTCTTCGAAGGGCATCTCGCGCCCCTTGTAGCGCTTGTAATCGAGCATGAAGTCGTGGGCGACGGGCACGCAATCGTACTTGGCGATGAGCCGGTGCCACTGGGTTATTTCCGCCTCGTCGACGCTCTGTTCGGGCCAGCCCCAGAAGGTCTGCTCGCCGATGACTTCGATGCCGTTGGCGCCCATTTCGGCGCAGGTGCGGATGCAGTCCTCGAGGGTCATCTTGCCCTGGAAGGTCTCGTTCTGGAAGCTGTACAGGCTTACGCCGCGTCTGATCGCCATGAGGCTTTCTCCCCTGAGGCAGCTGCCAAGGCGCTGCTCTGATCGTGGAATGGAACCGAAGGGCTGCCTGCGATTCCCGGTGCAAATATTAGAACGTCAATTCTAGTAATTTCCGTCCGAAGTCAAGCGGCGGAAGCGCCGAACCGGTCGCGCCAGCGGCCATCCATCGGCCAGAACCAGACGATGCCCGCCTGCACGGCGAGGAGGCCGCCCGCGACGAGGAAATAGGCGCTGCGGATATCGCTGCGGGCGACCTCGCTTACCGCATCGGGCACATAGCCAGCGAAGGCGAGGACGAAGGCGCCGAGCGAACTGCCGGACCGCCATGCCGACCTTGGTCGACGTGCTGATGCCGGAGGACAACAGCCCTTCATGGCGCACACCGAACAGGGCCTGATGGTAGTCCGCCGTGGCCGCTGCCATCGAAAAGATGCCGGTGATCGTGACCGAGGTGACGATGGAAAAAGCGAGATAGGGCAGCAGCAGCGGCGGGACGGCGAGCGAGCCGATCTCCACGTCCGGCGCGTGATCCAGCCCCGCCATCGCCGTCAGGAGCACGAGCGCGAGCAGGATCGCGCCAATGCAGCCACGGCGGATGCCGGTGCGCGCAAGGATCGGAGGCGCGATGAAGGCGGCGATGAGCAGCCCGCCCGAGACCATCGGCAGCATGACCGGGATCAGCCACGGCTTCTGCAGCACATCCTTTGCGTAGAATATCGTCAGCCCCAGCATGGCGCCGAAGCGCACGAAGTAGAGCAGGCAGAAGCCGAAGCAGACCGCCCAAGCCCGGTTGCCGAGCATCTGGCCGATGGCGGGAAGGACGCGGAAAGCCTCCGGCGCCGCTGTGTCGGCGATCCTTTCCCGGCAATTGCGGAAGAGCATGGCCAGCGCCAAGAGCGAGAGTGCGCCGAACAGAAATGCGGTGCGCAGGAAACCGGCCGCCTCGTTGCCGCCGCCGAGCGCGCCGACCAGAGGCATCGTGGCGGCGGTGCCGAGGATCACGCCGACCGACGTGCCGATTGAGCGCCAGCCGCCGAGGCGCAGTCGGTCTGCGGGATCGTCCGTCATCATCGGCATCAGCGCGGTATAGGGGATCGAACCGGCGCTCATGATGATCCCCAGCGCTTTGAAGGTGAGGAAGGCATAGAGGAGCTGCGCCCCCTCGCTCCACTGCGGCACATGGAACGTGGCGATGAAGACCAGGACGTAAGGCACGGCGGTGAAAAGGAAATAGGGGCGGGTGCGGCCCCACCGGCTGCGCGTCTTGTCGACCGCGATGCCGACCAGCGGATCGATCACCGCATCGAGCAGGCGGGCGACGAGAAAGATCGTGCCGACTGCCGCTGCGGGCAAGCCGACCACGGTGGTGTAGTAGTAGAGCAGGAAAGCACCCGCCATGTTGTAGGCAAGGCTGTAGCCGAAATCGCCGAAGCCGTAGCTTGCGCGTTTGGCCAGCGAGAGCCTGCCGACCATTCCTGCAGAGCGATCAGCCACCGTGCGCCCTCCGGCTGACGGAAGGACGAAGCGGTGCGGTATTCCATGGGGCTAGCAGCCAACCGTCGCAGGCGGACAAATTCATGTCCGGTCTCCCTTTTCGATCGGCTGGCTGCCGGTTGTCGGGGACGGTCGCCAACCGCCCCCGTTTTCATCAGAGTGTCAGAACTTCACGCCGAGACGGACACCGTAGGTGCGCGGCGCGCCGAACTGCCAGTTGAAGATATCGTCCGGACCCGCCGACGTGAAGCTGCCGTAGGTGAGCGGACGGTTGTTCTCGAGGTTCTTAACGAAGCCGATGACCGAGTACATCTTGTTCGCCGACTGATACTCCAGGCTGAGGTCGCTCTGCGTGAACGCGGTCTGCGTACCGTCGCGGTAGTTGTAGAAGTCGGTGAAGTACGACGACTTGAACGTGGTGTCCGCACGCGCGGTCAGGCTGCCGAAGCTGCCCAGCTTGATCGTGTGGTCGATACCCGCCGTGATGATGAACTTGGGCGAGAATGCCGGACGGTTGCCAGCGAAGTTCGGCTGCTGGACCCCGGGGGTGTTGGGATCAAGATCGCCGATGCCGTTCAGCGCGCCAGACGTATCGAACACGTTGAACTGCGCGAGCAGCTCCTTGTACTGGGCATTGAGGTAGTTGATCGAGCTGTGGAAGTTGGTGGCGTCGTCCAGCTGGATGCTGCCCGAGGCCTCGATACCCCAGATCTTGGCCTTGCCCGCGTTGAAGGTCTGCCCGCCGACGGTGGTATCGAGCAGCACCGAAACCTGCAGGTCCTTGTAGTCATAGTAGAACGCGCCAAGGTTGAACTGGTGCTGGCGGTGATCGCCGAACGTCTGCTTCCAGCCGCCTTCGAACGCGGTGTTGGTTTCGGGCTTGTAGGTGCCGACGGAGTCGAAGCCGCCGCCCTTGAAGCCGGTCGAGGCCTTCACATAGACCAGCGTATTGGCATTGGGCTTGTAGTTGAGGCCCGCGAGCCAGGTCACCTTGCTGTCCTTGCTGCCCAGCGGCAGGGTCGAGACGAACTTGAGCTTCGAAAGGTCCTTGCGGCCCGGACCCTGGCCGATCAGGCCCGCGAAGTCGGGAATGCCGGGGCCGAAGGGGCTCGCGTTGATGTAGGTCGCGCTGCGCTTGTTGTCGGTATAGCGCAGACCGCCAACGGCAGTCAGGGTCTCGCCCAGCGGCACGTCGACCTGGCCGAACACCGACTTGCTGTCGCTGTTCACCTTGCGCACGAAGTAGCTGAGGAACGTGCCGGGCGTGGGGCCGTTGGGCCCGAACGGCGGCTGACCGAAGATGAAGCTCGGCAGCAGGAAGCCGTTCTCGCGGTTGAGCTTTTCCTTGAAGTAGAATCCGCCGACCTGATAGATCACGCCGCCGATCTTGCCGTTGACGCGCAGTTCATGGCTCTGCGTGTCGGCCTGATCCTCGAACGTGTAGGACTGGTAGATGATCGGCAGGGTCAGGCGGTTGTTCGCATCACCGGTGAACTTGCGGTAGCCGCCCGTGTAAGTCAGCGTTGCCGCATCGCTGATTTCATAGGCTACCCGGCCGCGAATGGCCCAGGTGTCCTGGCTGACATGGCCGATACCATAGAGCGGCGCCGCGTAGTTGTTGCGGTCGATCTTCGAAAGCAGGTCGGTGTTGCTGGGCACGCACAGGACCTGTGCATAGGCCGGGGCAACGCGGCTGTAGCCGTTGTTGCACACGCCGCCGCTGGGGCCATTGCCTGCCGCGTTGAGATCGCCCGCCGCGAAAATGCCGGGGCTGAAGCTGCGCTTGGCGTATTCGCCGGCGAGGTTGATCGACAGCGCCGAACTCGGATCGAGGCGCAGCGAGCCGCGCACGCCGTAGGCGTTGTTGTCGTCCGAGCGGCCCGCCGCATAGGCCGGGAACACGAAGAAACCGCCGCCGGCAGGGTGCTTGTTGTAGCCGTCGCGGTCTTCGTAGAAGCCGGAAACGCGCACGGCGGCCATGTCGCCCAGCGGCACATCAACACCGCCATCGGCCCGCACGGTGTTGTAGTTTCCGTAGCTGACCGTGGCGTCGCCGCCGAATTCGTGGCCGGGCTTGCGGGTGATGAAGTTGATCGCGCCGCCGGTCGAATTGCGGCCATACAGCGTGCCCTGCGGCCCGCGCAGCACTTCGACGCGCTCCATGTCGAACAGCGACATGCCCATCACGTTGGGACGATTGAGATATTCGCCATCGATGTTGATGACGACAGAGGTATCCTGCGCTTCGTCGTTCGACGTGGTGCCGACGCCGCGCACGGTGATCTTTACCGTGCCCTGATCCTGGTTGAGCTGGACGACCGGGGCGATCTTGTTGACGTCGTTGAGGTCGGAGAAGCCGGCCTTCTTGAGATCGTCGCCGCTGATCACGTTGATCGCGATGGGAACGTCGTTCAGCTTCTGCGTGCGGTTCTGCGCGGTGACGACGATCTCGGTCGTGCTCGCGTCGGCCGCTGCCTGTGCGGCCTGCTGGGCGTGGGCCGGCGCGGCCATGGCCATGACCGCGCTGCCGGCGAGCAGACTGATGCCTTGTATGGTGGTGCGCATGATCCCTCCCTTTGTGCACTCCGCTTGATCCGGAGCGTCTGGTTAGCAAGTGTGACCCCGACGCCGCTGAGGGCCCCGGTTACTCTGTTTGCCGGACCGGTGCTCCCGACCTGCGCTGCAGGTGATGAAGGTTCGGACCGCACTTTGAATGGCGATTTTCCTGCCTGATCGGGTCCATTAAGTGAAATAGTATGTTTTCATCCACATCCATCCACAAAGCTGATGGATTATCTAATCGGTGTATAGATCATGCCAATGCCGGCATCACCTTCCGCGACAGCAAGTCGAGCGTCTGGTTGCCCAGCCGCAGCCGTTCCTCGGTAAGCGGACCGGTCGTCGTGCCGCACAGCACGTTGCCGATCCCAAGCTCCTTGTAAGGCGTGAGGTGCTCGATCACCGTCTCGGGCGAGCCGTAGAGGCACCACGTGCCGATCCAGTCCTCGGTGAGCGCGTTGGGTGTGCGGTCGGTCTTGGTGTTCTCGGCGTTGCTTTCGGCGCGGGCGTTGAATTCTGCCTCGCGTTCGACGGCGGCCTGGTAGGCGCGCAGGATCACTTCGAGCTCTTCGCGCGCCTGGTCGTCGCTTTCCGCGACATGGACGCACTGGTAGGTGTGCGTGGTCCAGTCGAGCGCGCTCGCCACCACTTCGTCGGGGTGGCCGGCCGAAGTCAGCATGCCGTGGTAGATATCGAAGAACTTCTTCACATGGATGAAGGGTTCGGTGCCGCCGATCTTCGGCGGTGTGAAAGCAGGGATGAAGGCGGGCCAACCATGGGTCGCGGCGCGGCGGGCGCTGGTTTCCTTCATCGCCACCGGCATCAGCCGCGCATGGCCGGGGGTGTAGGCGGCAGGCGCGATCCGCTGGAGGACGCGGCCCTGATGCGGGCCGTTGTCGATCTCGACCGCAGGGTCCTCCATGGTCTTTGCCCAGAGCGCCTCGGCGAGTTCGAGGTTGCGCTCCGAGATCGCGCCCGCGTCCTTGTAGTTCACCCCGAAGCCGATCATTTCCTCCGGCGTCGTGCCGCTGCCGATACCGACGAGGAGCTTGCCGTCCGTCAGCTGGTCGAGGATGTTGATGCGCTCGGCAAAGCGGACGGGATGGTGGAGCGGGACGGAGACGACCGAGAAGCCGAAGTGCATCTGCGGCATCTTGGCGGCGAGGTAGGCGGCGAAGATGAAGCTGTCGCTGGCCACCGGCATATAGCCGTTGAAGTGATGATCGGGCATGAAGATGGCCGAGAAGCCGAGATCGCCGGCGCGCAGGGCGTGGCTCTCGAGATCCTTCATCAGCTGACGATCGTCTTCGGGGCGCATTGTGCGCGCGTTGAGGAACACCGAGAACCGCATGAGCTTGTCTTCTCCCCCTTCGTCTTCGCTTGGCCGGTCGCCGGTTTGGTATGTACGAGACGAATCAAATTAGAATTGACGTTCCTGTTTTAGTAGGGTCTAGCTAGGCGATGTCAACCGCCACGCACCATACCGAAGCGCTTGCGCTGCAGGCCCTAAGCCGCAAACCGCGCCAAGGCCGCAGCCTGGCCTCGTTCGAACGCATGCTCGAGGCGACCAAGGCGCTGATGATCGAGACGGGCGGGGACAGCTTCACGTTGCAAGACGTGAGCGAACGGGGGCAGGTCTCCATCGGATCGATCTATCTGCGTTTTGAAAGCAAGGACCGGTTGCTCCACGCGGTGATTGCGGAGGAGTTGCAGACGATCCTCGCGAAAGAGCGGGCGATGTTCGACGAGGTGCTGGCGGAGACCTCGAGCCTCGGCGAATTCCTGCCGCTCTACATCGCCCGTTACAGCACTTTTCTGGAAGAGCATGCGCCGCTGCTGCGCACAATCATGGCACGTGCCGAAGTCGATCCGGCGGTATCCGAACCGGGCAAGGAAACCGCGCGGCGCTCGTCCGAAATGTCGATCGCGGCGATCTTGCGCTTCCGCGACGAGATCAAGTCTGCCGATCCCGAGGCCAAGGCGCTCGCGGTGTTCCAGATCATCTTCGCCACGATCGCGCGCCAGTTCGGGCTTGGCTCGACGCCGGAATCGAGCGACCCCTACTTGTGGGGCTTCATTAAGGACGAGATCGCCAAGATGGCGCTCGCCTATCTGCGCCACGCGGATTGACCCAGCCGGCCCGCGTTTCGTCGCTTCGCCCTTTGCAATGACGGAAGATTGGGAGGTAGGGGGCTCCGGCTAGGTCAGAACGGCCCCGCCAACCGGTGCAGCGCAGCGCCCATGATCCCGCCGATTTCCTCGCCGGGACGACCTGCAAGCTGGGCGGCACCGATCGCGACGCTGGTTTCCACGACATCGCGACAGCGTTCGTAGCGGCGCTCTTCATAGGCCATGAGTGCGGCTTCGGCGGTGGCGGCGCGGGCCAGTTCCTCGCCCAGCACGAGCGCGCTCTCGACCGCGATTCCCGCGCCCGAAGCAAGGTGCGGGGTGGTGGCGTGGACAGCATCGCCGAGGAGCACGATCCGGCCATCGGACCACGGGCGCGGCTGGATCTTCGCGGCGAGCGGGCGGTAGTTGACCCAGTCCTCGGCGGTCATCGTATCGCGCACCCAGCCGGCATTGCCGCCGAAATCGGCAAGATGGGTCTTCATCTGTGTAGCAAGCGCCTCGCCCTCGAGGCGCTCTCCGGTGTCCTCGTGCGGGGTGAGCAGCCAGAGATAGATGCGGTCTTCGCCGCAGCGGGTGATGCCGACCATGTAGCGGTGGCCGAAGAACATCTCGCCGCGCTCCAGCGTCGGCGGCTTCTTCATCGAAACGCGCCAGCAGCCCTGGCCGGTGCGCTCCGCCTCGCCCATGTGCGGGAAGGCGAGTTCGCGCACGCGCGAGCGGACGCTATCTGCACCGATGACGAGATCATAGCGGCCGGAGGTGCCATCGGAGAACGTGACATCGACGCCGCCATTGCGGTTAGCGAGGCTATCAACCGTCACGCCGAGGCGCACGGACACGCCGGCAGCGGCGACGCGCTGCTGCATGAGGTGGTGAAGCACGGGGCGCATGATGCCGCCGGTGGCGGGCAGACCCTCTTCGATGGGGGGCTCATCGAGATCGCGCAGGTGCATCCCGTTGAAAAGGAACATGGAGGAGCCCGCTACAATGGCCCCTTCGCGGGCGATGTCCTCCACCATGCCGAGCCGCTGGTAGGCACGCAGCGTGGGGCCGGTGATGGTGATGCCCGCGCCATAGACGCGCCATTCGGGATCGAGATCGATAAGCGTGACCGCCACGCCGCGCGCGGCCAGATCAATCGCGGCTGCCATGCCGCCGATGCCGCCGCCCACGATCAGGGCACTGGTGATCGCGGTGATGGGCGCTTGTTCAGTCATGCGATTTCGCTTCCTTGCTTTCCATGGCCCAGGCGATGCCCTCGGCCAGCAATGCCGCGACGTGCGGCTCGTCATAGTTTTCCGGCCGGTGGCCGATAGCGGTGTAGAACATGCGGCCGGCACCGATGGCCTTGCGCCACGCGATGGGATGGTAACCCATCGCAAGGCTTTCACCGCGATAGCCGATCTGCTGGTAGTCCTTCTCGTCGATGGTCGCGATGGCGACCGCGCCGCCTGTCACCGGGTTGCGATCAAAGGAATACCATTCCTCCAGCAGCGGCCAGGTGCCTGCGCTGGAACCGGTCTGCTGGTCGGCGACGTGCACCGTGGCGGTCTGGAACTGCGGGCGGCCGGGATGGCCGATGAAGCGCGCGCCGAGCAGGGTGTCGGCATACCAGTCCCAGAACCATTTAGGATCGCCGCCCGAGCCATGAATGCCGGCATAGCCGCCGCCATGCTCCAGATAGGCGCGGAAGGCAGCGCGCTGCGGCAGGGTGAGGGCATCGCCGCTCACGTTGTTCCATACGACGACCTTGAAGCGCGCGAGGTCGGCGGCGTTCATTACGCCGCCGCGATCGGTGAACACGATCTGCCACCCGCGCGCCTTGGCGATGGCGGCGAGGCGCGCGCGGGCGGCATCGACGGAAGGCGTGTCGCGAAAGCCGTTGATCTTTTCGAACACGAGGACCTGCGGGCGGCCACCCGCCGGGGGCAGGGCGGGCCGGTCGTGGTCGTAGCGGGCACAGCGGGCCACGGTGAAGGCGTCGGTGATGGGGAGCGCAGCGAGCTTTGCTTCGAGCGCGGGGCGCAACACTGCGCCATCGGGCCGCACTTCGAGCAGCGAGGCGACGCTCAGGATATTGGCGAACCCGGGTGGCAGATCGCCGCCACCGAAATTGCGGGTGAAGCCGGAAACCAGATCGGGCGCGACGGACGCGAGTGCGGCGGGACCACCGGGGTGCATGAGCGCGTCCGAAAGCGGCGAGTCCACGCCAAGCGGTGCGGTCGCCAGCGGGCAATCGCGCACGGGTTCTCCGGCAAGCGCCGGAGTACCTGCAATAAGCAGCACCGCCGCAGCGAGAGCCCTGAACACGATCATTGCACAGCCAGCCAGTCGATATACTGGTCGATCCAGCGGTCGCTGGTGGTGCCCTTGGGCATCATGCCGAAGCCATGCTCGCCGCCGTAGTAGAGGTGGAATTCGAGCGCGTCGCTCTCCTTGAGCCAGCTGTCGACGAGCCGCAGGCCGCCCTGCTTGAACAGCGGATCATGCGCGGCGATGGCGAGGAACAGCGGCGGGCGGGGGCCGCCGGTAACGGTCTGGGTCATCGGCGGGTAGATCAGGCCGACATGGTGGAGGAGCGCGGCCTCCTTGCGCTGTTCGATGAGGCGGATCAGCGTGCGCGAACCGGCGGAGAAGCCGATGGCGCCGATCTGCTTCGGATCGAGCTTCCATTCCGCGGCGCGCGCCGTGACAACCGAGATGGCCGAGGCAAGATCATCGACCGCAGGCGGCAGGTCGGGCAGTTCGCCCTTGCCGAGCTGGCCGAACTTCGCGGCCATATCGGCCATGAAACCCTCGGCCGTCGGCGGGGTGGGGTTGACGCGGTACTTGAGGACGAAGGCGGTGTAGCCCTGCGCGGCAAGCCGGTCCGCCACACGGAAGCCCTCGCTGTCGATCGAGACGAACATGTAGCCGCCGCCGGGGATGACGATCACCGACTTGCCGTTGGCGCGGCCGCTCATGGGCCTGACGACGTAGAGCGTCGAGCGCTGGACATTGCGCGCCCAGACCTGACCGAACACGCGGGTCCACGTCTCGCCGCCGGCGGGGACAGCATTGAGCACGATCTCCTCCCCATGCACCGCCGGGACGGTTTCGGCGGTGAAGCCGCCGGCGGGCTGGGCCATGGCCGGCGCGGCGGCAAGGCCGAGCAGGGCGATCAGGACGGCAAAGGTCTTGCGCATGGGGTCAGGCTCCTGCCGTGTGGCTCTTGATGTAGTCGCGGTAGACGAGCGCGCTGGGCTTGGGGGTGCGCGTGAAAGTCTGGCGATCGAAGCTGTGCAGGCCGAACTGGGGCTTGTAGCCGAAGACCCATTCAAAGTTGTCGATCAGCGACCAGTGGCAATAGCCCTTGACCGGCACGCCATCCGCCATCGCGGCACGCAGGTGATCAAGCGCTTCGGGGATCATCCAGGCGCGCACGGTATCGTCGCTCGTTCCCACGCCGTGTTCGGTGACCATGATCGGCACCTTGGCGACCTGGTGGGCATAGCGCACGGCCCCCGCGAGCGAAGCGGGATAGACTTCGGCGCCGATATAGTTGCGGCGGGCATCTGCGGGTGCAGGGAGCTTGCCCGTCTTGCCCCAGAGCGCGCGTTCGTAGTTCTGCACGCCGACGAAATCGTCGGCAGCGGCGAGGCGCAGCCAGGAATTGTAGAACTTCTCGCGCATCGCATCGCGCACCGAACCCTTCTCGGCCTCCTGATCGTCGATCATCGCGAGGCTGACGCCGACCGGCAGATCGCCGCGCGCGGCCTTGATCGCGGCCTTGCCCTGGGTGTGGGCCGCTTGCAGATGCGCCTGAACCTTGGCGGGATCGGGCTGGTAGAGCGCGTTGCCGGCAAGGAACAGCGGAACGCCCAGCTTCTTCGCGGCGGCCTCGACCATGGCCCTGTCTTGATCGAGCAGGCCCGGCGGCAGGAGGAATTGCAGCACGCCCGCCAGATTGGGCTCGTTCAGCGTGGTGGCGTGATCGATCCCGGCGGCGAGATGGCGCGCCGCCTTGTCGCAGAAGCGGGCGAAGAGCTGCGGTGCCTCGTCGTTCATCCAGCCGCCACGGGCAGCGAACCAGATCGGTGTGGTGAAGTGGTTGAAGGTGACGATGGGTTTGAGGCCCATGGCGCGCGCGCCCTCAATCATTGCCTTGTAGTGATCGAGCATGGCGACCGAGAACTGGCCCGGTTCCGGCTCGATCCGCGCCCATTCGAGGCTGAAGCGATAGGCATTGAGGCCAAGGTTCCGCGCGAGCTGGAGATCGGTGCGCCACAGCTCGAAGCTGTTGGCCGCATCGCCCGACGGTTGGGTGAAGGCCGTGGGCTTGATGTTTTCCAGCAGCCAGCAATCGGCATTGACGTTGTTGCCTTCGACCTGGTGGCCGGCGGTGGCTGCACCCCAGATGAAATCGGCAGGGAAGGGGCCGGCCGGAGGGGCGGCCTTGACCGTTCTGGCGACCGCGCGGGGGGCGGCATTCATTGCCAGGCCCGCAGCCGTGGCCGCCACGAACGTGCGTCGGTCGATTGCCATTCCATCTTCTCCCACTTGTTTCATGCTGGTCTGGGCGAAATTATCAATCAAGTAAAATTGTCATGATGCATAAAATCATATAAGCTGTGTGGATACATAAGGCAGTCGGTTTGGTGTAGGGACGACGGCAGGATGCGCTTCAAGGGTCTCGATCTCAACCTGCTTGTCGCGTTCGATGCGTTGATGACGACGCGCAGCGTCAGCCGTTCCGCCGAGCGGCTGAACCTTAGCCAGCCGGCGATGAGCGCCGCACTTGCGCGGCTGCGCGAGTATTTTGGCGACGAACTGCTGCAGTTGCAGGGCAAGCGCATGCACCCCACACCCTTTGCGGACGAGCTGATGCCGCAAGTGCGCGAGAGCCTGCTGGGCCTCGAGGTCATGCTGTCGCGCTCGCCCCATTTCGATCCGGCTACGTCGCAGCGCAGCTTCAAGGTGGTGACGTCCGACTATGTGTTTGCCTCGCTGATCGTGCCGCTGGTGGCCCAGCTGGCCGAGGACGCCCCCGGCATCCGGGTCGATTGCGGGCTGCCGCAGCCGGGAACGGTGCAGGAGCTGGAGGAAGGCAAGATCGACATCACGATCACGCCCGAATACGTGATCGGCGGCAATCATTTGTCCTATGTGCTCTATCACGAGCCGCAGGTGGTCGTGGGCTGGAGCGGCAATCCGGCGATCGCGAGCGGCACGATCACCGAGGAAGCCTTCTTTGCGGCGGGGCATGTCGCGGTGGTGCTGGGTGGTGGGCAGACGCTGTCCTACGCGGACCGGACGCTCGAACTCATGGGGCGCAGCCGCACCATCGAGGCGACGGTGGCGATTTTCACGGCCGTGCCGTGGCTGATCGAGGGCACTCACCGTCTTTCGGTGATGCATTCGCGCCTCGCCGAACAGCTGAGCGGCCGTTTCGCCATCACCAGCGCGCCGGTGCCCTTCGAGATTCCCGCGATGAAGCAGATGCTGAGCTACCATCCGGGGCGCAAGGACGACGCCGGCCTCACCTGGCTGCGCGAACGGATCGAGGCGATCGCCCGGCGGGGCGAGCTGGTTAATCTATAGACTTCATTTATGCCTGAACATCCAAAGAAGCATTTTTACAGATTGATCGCGCACCAGCAGAAGAGTGCCGGGAGAGATACCGGACCATGCTGACCTTCGCGCACGCCCTCACGATTGCCATGGAAACGCTCGCGGAAGGCCGCCGCCGCGACTTTGCGCCGCTGGCCTGCGTGGTGCTCGACCGCGGCGGGCACATACTGGCGCTGCTGCGAGACGAGAACGCCTCGATCTACCGGCCCGAGATTGCGATGGGCAAGGCGGCGGGCTGCCTCGGCATGGGCTTTGGTGGGCGGGAACTCGCCAAGCGTGCGGCGGCTATGCCGATGTTCTTCAATGGTCTGCAGGCCGCGTTTCCGCACGGTATGCTGCCGGTGCCGGGCGGCGTGTTGATCCGCGATGCGGACGGCACGATCCTCGGCGCGGTGGGCGTGACGGGCGATACCTCTGACAATGACGAGATTTGCGCGCTGGCGGGTATTGCGGCGACGGGCCTCGTGGCGGATACCGGCGCATGACGGGCACGCTGTTTACCGATGTGATGATCTTCGACGGGAGCGGTACGGCGCTGTTCCCGGGTGAGGTGCTGGTGCATGGCGAGCGCATCGAAGCCGTGGCCAAGGGCGACGAGCGACTGCCGCGCGAGGGCGCGGTGATGATCGAGGGACAGGGCCGCACGCTGATGCCGGGCATGGTCGAGGCGCATGGGCACCTGACCTGGCCCACATCCGTCGAGCGCGTGATCAACACGATGAAGCCGCTGCCGATCGAACAGCACGTTTTGGTGACTGCACAGAACGCGCGGATCACGCTCGATCACGGGTTCACCAGCGTCTATTCGGCGGGCTCGCTGGGCGAGCGGATCGAGCCGGCGCTGCGTGACATGATCGACGCGGGCTTTATGCCGGGCCCGCGCCTGCGCGCCTCGGCGCTCGAAAAGGGCGCGGAAGGCGTGCTCGGTGTGCCGGCCGGGCACGATCCGACGCACCAGCGCGATATTCCGCATCTGCGCGAGTACGTGGCGCAGAAGAAAGCAGACGGCTGCGACACGATCAAGTTCCTGATGTCGAGCGACGATGCCTTCCAGCCGGGCGGTTCGCAGACGCTGATGTATTCCGAAGAGGAAGCGCAGGCGATCGGCGCGGCGGCGCGTGAGGCGGGAATATGGCTCGCCTGCCACGCGCAGGGGGCCGAAGCGGTCAAGCGCGCGCTGCGCGCCGGTTTCCGCGCGATCTACCACTGCACCTATGCCGACGAGGAAGCACTCGACCTGTTCGAGTCGAAGAAGGACCAGACCTTTACCGCGCCTGCGGTAGGCCTCCTTTGGGCGCGCGCGCATGAGGCGCAGGACTTCGGCATTGGCCCCAGGGAAGCAGCCGAACTCGGCGCAGTGCGCGGGATCGAACTGGGCCAGCAGGTCATTCCCGAAATGCGCAAGCGCGGCATCCGCGTGCTGCCGGGCGGCGACTACGGTTTTCCCTACAACCCGCACGGCCGCAACGCACGCGATCTTGAGCATTTCGTCAATCTGTTCGGATTCTCGCCCGTCGAGGCGCTCGTTGCCGCGACGAAGCAGGGCGGCGAGCTGGTCGACTGGGATGTCGGGCAGGTTCGTGCGGGCTACCTTGCCGACTTGCTGCTGGTCGACGGTGATCCGACCGCCGATGTCCGCATCCTGCAGGACAAACACAATCTTGCCGCCATCATGAAGGGCGGACAGTTCCACAAGCCATTTGCGCGACAGGAAGAGAGCTGAACTATGAGCCGCGTTACCGAAATCCGCTATGTCGGCTATGCCGTCTCCGATCTGGCCGCCGAGCGGGCGTTCTATGCCGAGAACTGGAAGCTCAAGGAGGTCAAGGAAGCTGACGGCATGGTTTACTTCGCCGCCGAGGGGCATGATGAACTTTATGTCGTGCGTCTGCGGCAGGACGATGTGCAACGGATCGATGTGATCGCGCTCGCTGCCGATACGCCGGCCGATGTCGACGCGCTGTTCGCCAAGGTGCGGGACTATGGCTGCCAGATCGTCTGGGAGCCGAAGGAGCTGGCGCAGTTTGGTGGCGGCTATGGTTTCCGCTTCTTCTCGAAGGATGGCTTGCCTTACGAGATTTCCGCTGGTGTCGCTCGCGGCACCGCGCGTGCGTTGGCCCCGCGTGAGGCGATCCCCGAGCGGATAAGCCATATCGTGATGCACTCCCCGCGCCACCATGAGGAGCTGGCGTTCTTCATCGACGTGCTGGGCTTCAAGCTGAGCGACTGGCTGGGCGATTTCATGTGCTTCCTGCGCTGCAACGAAGCGCACCACCGCATTGCTTTCCTCCCCGGGCCGCCCTGCCTCAACCATGTCGCCTACGACATGGCCAACGTCGACGAGATGATGCGCGGCGTGGCGCGGCTGAAGCGGCAGAAGATCGACATCCGCTGGGGCCCCGGACGGCACACGGCAGGCAACAACACCTTCAGCTACTTCACCACGCCGGGCGGCTTTGCGGTGGAGTATACTGCCGAGCTGGAAAAGGTCGATTTCGAGAACCACGTCGCGCAAGTGATTGCACCCGCGCCCGAAATCATGGACCAGTGGGGTATCGGCATCGGCGGCCCGCAGACCATGCCCAAGCCCGCGCCAGATGCGGCGCTGTTTCAGCCGGCGGGGGTCTGAACCATGGCGCTTTTCGAGCCTTTTCCCAACTACATCTGGAACCTTTCCGTCGCCATCGCGATGGAGAACGGCGGGCGGATCGGCGAAATCGTCGACATGATCAAACCGCTGCTCGACAAGGCGCAAAGCGGCGCCGATGCGGGCACGGCCGAGTTCATGGCCGAATGGGTCAAGATGGCCGACAAGCTGGTCGAGCTGGCCGAGGAAGACCTTGCGCTTGGCCGCGCGTTTTCCGCCGGAACCAAGCTCAAGCGCGCGACGATCTACTACCTCACCGGTGAACGCATGCAAGCGCATGGATCGGCCGGGCGCGAGCAGACCTATGCTAAGGCGCTGGACAGCTTCCAGCGCGGCACCAGGTTTTCCGGCGATCCGTTGGAGCGGGTGGAAATCCCCTACGAGGGCAAGACGATATCCGCCTATTTCCACCGCGCGGATGTCGAAGGGCCGGCGCCCTGCGTGGTCTATTGCAACGGGCTCGACAGCATGAAGGAAATGCTGTGGCTCGGTGGTTTCCCCGAGGCGCTGGCCAAGCGCGGTATCCACACGCTCTGTGTCGACCAGCCGGGCACCGGCGAGGCGTTGCGGCTGCAGGGCCTCAATGCGACGCCGTACTCGGAAGCATGGGCCTCGAAGTGGGTCGACTGGCTGGAAACCCGCGCTGAGGTGGACCCCAAGCGCATCGGCATGACCGGCATTTCGCTGGGCGGTCACTTCGCGCCGCGCGCGGTAGCTTATGAGCCGCGCTTTGCCAGCGGCGCGGCTTGGGGCGCCAACCACAATTGGCGCGAGGTGCAGGACAAGCGCATGGCGCGCGAGGGCGAGAACCCGGTGCCGCACTACTGGGGCCACGTTTATTGGGTGTTCGGCGCGAAGGACCATGCGGACTTCCTCGCCAGGAGCAACGACATGAACCTCAATGGCCACCTCGACCGGATCAAAGTGCCGTTTCTGGTGACTCACGGGGCGACCGACCGGCAGATCAGCGTCGACTATGCGCACCAGAGTTATGCGCAGCTGGTCAATTCGCCGCGGCGCGAGCTCAAGATCTTCACCGCGCGCGAGGGCGGGGTGGAGCACGTGGGGGCGGACAACATGAGTTTCGGCAATGATTACATAGCCGACTGGTTTGCCGACACGCTCGGAGGCCGCACCAAGGCCTGAAATGCGCCATTCCCGAACGGACAGGCTACTATTGCTGGTCCATTTCTGGCAATAACCTTGCGCGCAAATCTCGTGCGCGGGGGGAATTGCGCGTGCCGGATCAGAAGACGCAGATCGTTGTCGTGGGCGGAGGTGCCGGCGGGCTGGAACTCGTCCGCAAGCTCGGCGCCAGGTATGGACGCAAGAAGCACGACATCATCCTGATCGACCGCAACCTGACGCATATCTGGAAGCCGCTGCTGCATGAAGTGGCGGCGGGCTCGCTCGACGCCAATCTCGACGAGGTCGGCTATGGCGGCCACGCGGTTCGCTGGGGCTACCGGTTCTTCCAGGGCAGCATCGAAAGCATCGACCGCGAGCATCGCACGATCACGACCGCGCCGCTGCTCGACGAGCGCGGCGAAGAAGTGATCGGGCGGCACACGGTGCGCTACGATTATCTCGTGCTGGCAATCGGCGGGATATCCAACGATTTCGGCGTGCCGGGCGTGCGCGAACATGCGATGTTCCTTGAAGACCGGCCGCAGGCGGACAAGTTCCGCCAGAAGCTGCTGAATGCCTGCCTGCGCACCAACCACCAGCACCACACCGGCAATCCCGATGCGCGGGTGCGGGTCAGCATTGTCGGCGGCGGCGCGACGGGCGTGGAACTCGCAGCCGAGCTTTACAACGCGGCCAGGGCGCTCAGGCACTATGGCCTCGAAGTTTTCGACGAGACCAAGCTCGAGGTTTCGTTGCTGGAGGCGGGGCCGCGCATCCTGCCGGCGCTCGATGAAGTGCTGGCGATGACAGCCCGCGAGGAGCTCGAGAAGCTCGGCGTCAAGGTGTTGGAGCGCACACAGGTGGTTCGGCTGGAGGACCGCGCGGTCCATACCGGTGATGGCAAGGTGATCCCCTCCGACCTGATTGTCTGGGCAGCAGGCGTGAAGGGCGCCGAGGAAATCAAGACGATGAGCGATCTGGCGCTGACCCGCGGCAACCAGATCATTGTGCGGCCGACGCTGCAGACCGAGACCGACGAGCGCATCTATGCGCTGGGCGATTGCGCATCCTGCATCCTGCCCGGCAAGGAGCGACCGGTGCCGCCGCGCGCGCAGTCCGCGCACCAGATGGCGAGCCTCGTGTTCACCAATCTGGTCCGTGCGCAGGCGGGCCAGCCGCTGAAGGAATTCTCGTATCACGACCACGGCTCGCTGGTCTCGCTGAGCCGGTTCTCGACCGTGGGGAGCCTGATGGGCAACCTCGTCGGCGGGCGGATGCGCGTGGAAGGGCGGATCGCGCGGATGGTCTACATGTCGCTCTACCGCATGCACCTCATTGCCATCCACGGCTGGTGGCGGGGGATCACGCTGATCGTCATCGGGCACGTGAACCAGATCGTGCGGCCGCGGCTCAAGCTGCACTGAGCCAGGGCACTCGTCCTTGCGAGCGTAGCGAAGCAATCCAGAGCGGTTCGCGTGACGCTCTGGATTGCTGCGTCGCTGCGCTCCTCGCAATGACGAGAGGTAGGGTTAGCGTTCCACGCTCAGCGTCACCGGCCCGATCAGGCCTGATGGCCGCAGCGGGGCATCGGCGCGGTAGGTCTTCAGCGTGGTGAACGTGATCGGCTTGGCACCGGGCTGCGCATCACCGATCAGGCGGTTGACCCACAGGTTGGTGACACGCACTTCGAGCGTGTTGATGCCGCGATGGACAAGGCCGGTCAGGTCGGCTTCGTACGGCGGCTTCCAGAGAGTGCCGGCGGACTTGCCGTTGACGAGGACTTCGGCGACCTCGCGCACCTCGCCGAGATCGAGGATCAGGCGCTGGCCGGGCCGTATGGCGGGCACTTTGAGGGTCTGGCGATAGGTGGCCGTGCCCGAGAAGTAGCGCACGCCTGGATCGGCGGCCTGCGTCCAGTCCGTGAGTGCGGGCAGCGTCACGCTTGCGGGGGCGCCCCGTCCCGGCTGGAAGGCGACGGCCCACGGGCCTTGCACCAACGCTACCTCGCTGCGGACGGGTGTGCCGATGTCGAGGCTGGCGGGGCCGGCCTTGCGGAACACCACGAAGCCTGATTGCCAGGGCCGCAAGGTCAGCGTGATCTCGGTGCGGCCATCCTTGGTGGTGTAGCCGAGCGGTGCGGCCTTGCCCGTCGCCGCGTCCCACCATTCGGGCGCCTTGCCAGCTTGCGCGAAGCTCAGTGTCGTCGGCTCTGCGCGGTTCTTGCGGTTGGTGACGAAGTAGATCTCTGCGTCCGCCGTCTTGCGGTGAACAAACAGAACCGCGCTATCCGGCGCGGCTCTGGTGTAGGTCAGGTCGGCCGAAATGCCGAGGGTCCGCAAGGCTTCGTCCGGATTGCGGGAGGGCAGCACGTGGCCCTTGCCGGCGTCGCCGCTCCACAGCGCATCGGCAAGGCGGGCGAACGCGGCGGGATCGTCCTGCAACGCAGGGGAGCCCAAGGGCTTCTCGCCGATCAGGGTGGCACCGCCGCGTACGAGGTCTGCAATGCGCTGAAGCACTGTCAGGCTCATCCGGGCGGAACTGCCGCCGAGATAGAGCGCCTTGTAGCGCGCGCCGCTCTTCGCGACGAGGTCTGCGCCCTCGTTTGAGAGCTGGTTCAGCAGCACGTCGGGATTGACGAAATCGAAGGCGTTCGCTGTGGGCAGATCGTCCGGCACAGCCTTGGCGAACAGCGCGGTCAGCGGGGCTTCCTCGCCGTAGAAGTAGGCAACGTCCGCCACGTTGCGGCCCTGCTGGAGCAGGTAGCTGCTGCGCGCCATATAATCGACCCAGGGCCGCGCCTGCTCGCCCCACGTTTCGAGACGGTTGAAATACTGGCCGAAGATGAACAGCGAGAAGCCAGGAGCCTTGTCGGTCAGGGGCTGGTGGACCGAGGTGTGGATCACCGGGCGGTTGACGCCGAGGGCGAATTCCATGTCGATCATCGGCTTGAGGTCGCGCGGGGCGAAAGCCCAGGGTTGGAGCGCGGACGTCAGGGACTCGGCGGCGACGAGGTTCTGTCCATAGATGTGGGCAACCGAGGCCGCGCCGCGCATGTCGCCCTGATGCGTGGGCTGGGGCGCGCCGCGTTCGGTGTCGTAGGACCACATCGCGGCCATCGGCACATCGGCATTGCGGCGCATGGCCATGTCGTCGCCCAGCGAGGGACGCTTGTCCTCCAGTGCTTCGGAATAGTGGATCAGTCCGCGTTTGCGGGCTTCCTCGGCAATGGTTTTGTAGTGCGCATCGGCCATGAGGTCGGCAAGTGTCGCGCGGAAATCGTGGAGGAAGGCATCGGTGCGCGCCGGGCTGCCGAGGATCACGCCGGTGAGTGCGGGAAGCCACGGCACCGGATCATAGCCGCGCCGGGCCTTGAATTCGGCGACGAGGGTGGGCGTCCAGTTGCTGGCGCCGACCTCGATGCTGTCGTTTAGCAGCGCGCGCACACCGTGCCGGCCGATCATGTCGGGCCCGGCGGCGGCGTTGTAGGTGTCGAGGTAGGTGTTGATATAGCGGCGAACGGCCTCCGCATCGAACTTGTCGACTTCGAACCCGGTCGCTTCAGGCGGGGCGGGGTGGTTTTCTGTGCCGGTGAGCGAGTAGCCAAGGCGGAGGACGCGCCAATTTCCTTTGGGCGGGGTCCAGTCGAGGCTGCCATCACCCTGCATCTTGCCGGTGAGGTCGATGACGGCGCCTTCCTGAATGGCGGGTGCATCGGGTGTCGGGATCGCGTGGTAATCGAGTGTGGTGGCGAAGCCGGCCTTTTCCTCGAAACGGTGCGTGCGCCCACTCGCGGAAAAGCGGAGTTCGGCGATGGTGACATGGGGGCCGCTGCCGCTCATGAAGCCGGGGAACGCCGGAAATTCGGCGCCGGGCGCGGGCGCTGTGGGGAGGCCGAAGCCGTTCTGTTCGGACACGAAGCGCACGCGCAGCGCCTTGGCGCTAACCGGCGCGAACGTGACCGTGTACTGCGCGGCGGTGCCGGTGGGAAAACGCGCCACTTCGCTAAATGCTGTGCCGTCGCTGCTCGCCTCGAGTACGGGCACGAACTTCGCAGCGCTGAACAGCGACGTGGGCGGTGTGGCGAGCGTCGCCGAGCGGACCTGCTGGGGGGCTGTGAAATCGGCCCGGATCCATGCGGGTGCATCGGGCTTGCCTGCAGGCAGCTCGACAACGGTGATCTGCTTCCCGTCTGTCAGCTTCGCACCGTCGATCGCACCGGACGAGGCCGACCAGACCGGGGCCAGCGGGACTTCGGTCTCCGGGACGGCGAAGACATAGGTATCGCGGTACAACTGCGGCAGGTCGGTCTTGGGATGGTCCGAACCGATTTCGGGCTGCATGCCGAGATCCTGGAACGGGCCGGTGGTGGAGGGCGGCGCGGCGAGCTTGCCCTTGAAGCGCTTGCCGCCGGTCACCGGGGTTTCGGACCAGACGAGCTTCTTCATGCCGTCTTCGGGCTTTACCCAGGGCCCGCCAGTTTCGCTCCAGCCGGGCGAGGCGGCGATAGCGAGTTCAAGGCCGAGCTTGTCTGCCGTTTCGGTCGCGGTGCGGAAGGCGTGCTTCCACTCGGGTGTCATATAGACAAGCCGCTTTTCGACAACTTGCGGCGTCTGGAGCTGGGCATCGAAAGTCTGCGCGCCGCCGATGCCGATGCGCTTCATCCATTCGAGATCGAGCTTGATCCCTTCTTCGGTGACGTTGCCGTTCATCCAGTGCCACCAGACGCGCGGGCGGGCGGACATCGGGGGATCGCGGAAGCCATCGGCGAGGGGATCGGCTACCGGCTCGGCGTGAAGGGGGGCGAGCGCGCTGGTGGCGAGGAGAAACGCTCCGAGGAGGCGGATGGGGGCCTTGTGCAACACGCGTCTCCCGGACGACTGGATGATTGTTTGTGATTGGGTTGATCAAAAACGCGCATCGGATGCAAGCGAAATCGCCAAGGCGGGCGGATCGTCGGTCGCTCTCACGCGCCGCGCCAGGATGTATGACGAATGGGGCAATTGTTCATACCAAGGCTTGATGGTAGCCTTGAGAAGCAACAAACGCCTTGGGGGTTCGCGCAATGGCGGAAGGTATTAAACGGGGCTTATTCAAGTATTACCAGCCTGCGACATTGCTCGCGATCTTCGCGTTCTGGTCGCTGCTTCCAGCGGCGCTGGTGACGAATGGCTGGACCATCGTGATTGCGGCGGTCTGCACCAAGTTCATGATTTTGGGGCTGGAGCAGATCAACGAACGGCACGCGGGATGGCGGTTGACGCGCGCGGAATTCCTTTCCGACCTGTTCTACTTCGTGATGTTTTACACAGTGGTGCGCTATGCCGGAAAGCACTGGGCCGATGCGCCGCTGATCGGGGTGAAGGATGCGCTGGGCATCCATACGCCATGGCTGGAACACGCGCCGCTGATCGCCCAGGTTGCGCTGATCATGCTGCTGATCGAGTGGGGGCATTATTGGCTGCACCGCGCAATGCACAACTGGTTTCCGCTGTGGGTGGTCCATGCACCGCATCATTTCGTGCGGCAGTTGAACGCACTGAAGGGCGCGGTGGGCAATCCCTTCGAGCTGTTCCTGATCGGCCTCAGCGTGACGGTGTTCCTCGACTTCTCGCTGACGGCGCTGCTCTGCGCGGGGCATATGCTGGGGACGATCGCGGCGTTCAGTCATGCCAATGTGCGCTTTGATCCGCCGCGCTGGTATTCTGCCGTGTTCACCACAGTGGAGGCGCATAGCCTGCACCATTCGGTGGAGTACGAGGACACGCGCTGCAACTATGCCTGCGCGCTGATCCTGTTCGATCGGCTGCACGGCACGTATCGGGCGGGCGAGGCGGTCGAGGTAGGGCAGGAGGGCCGCCGGCCCATGGGGATCGGCGAGACATTGATCTATCCGCTGACGCCGATCATCGACTGGGCGAAGGGGCGCAGGGCGGCGGTTTGATACGGTGCGCTGGCGCCGGGTTTGCTGCTTTGGATCCCCGCCTGCGAGGGTGTCCAGTGGTTATTACACGGCGCTCAAGGCTTCACGGTCTCGCTACCCTTGGGCCACCACGTCAGCAGGTGGAAATCGTGGGCTGATGTCCATGCGCCGCCGGGTGTCCAGCGCAAACCGCCGCTGTGGACGGGCTTGCCGACGCGGCTGAGGATCGCGCCCGTCTGTGCATCGATGACGACAAACTCCTGATCGTCGGTCGTGCGCAGCCAGACCTTGCCGTCGCCGACGTCGATGTCGCCGTACTTGAGGTTGTCGCCCACCTTGATGCGCATCGTGACGGTCATCGTGGCGGGATCGACCTTCGCGACGGTGCCGTCGCCCTGTTCCTGCACCCAGACCGCGCCTTCGCCCGCGACGAGGAATCCGGGCATTTTCCCCAGCGCGACCGTACCGGTCACGGTGTTGGTGGCGGGATCGATGCGGCTAAGCAGTTGCTGCTTGCCGCTGACCGCCCAGAGCGCGCCGAGGCCGAAGGTGAGGTACCACGAGCCAGAGGCGGTGGGGATGGTGGCGACGACCTTGTTGGTCGCGGCATCGATGCGCGCGATCTTGCCGCTGGCCTCGCTGGCGATCCAGGCGGAGCCCGCGCCGGTCACGGTGTTGAGCTCGCCCTCCATGTTGTTGGCGATGCCCGTGGAGATCACGGCGAGGAGCTTGCCTGTCCTGGTGTCGATGCGCTTGACCGCGCCTTCGGGGCAATCGGCGACCCAGAGCGAGCCATAGTCGACGCTCATGCCGCCGCAGGGCCGCCCCATCGGGGCCTCCAGCGTCTTGCCCTTCAGCGACCATTGCTCGACCGAGAAGCGGTTGGTGGCCCAGACCGTGTCGCCATCGATCGCGAGGAAGTCCGCGAAACCGGGGACGGTGAGGACAACCGGCTTCGGTGCATCCTTGGCTGTGGCGATACCGGGGATGAGGGCGGCGGTCAGGAACAGGGTCTTGAGGGTACGCATGGGCGGGCTCCTTCAGCTTTTCTGCGCGATATAGGCGCGCCAGCCGCCGAGGTGGGTGATATCTTCGGCACCGGCGATCGCGCGCGGTTCGGCGACGAAGCCCTTGACGCTTGTGCCATCGGCCAGCGTGACGGTGCCGATGGCGAGCGGGGCGGGGACTTCGACCGTGAAGCTGCCAAACTCTGCGACGCCCAGTTCGTAGACTTCGACCGCGATGGCGGCGCCGTCTTCGGTGCTGTGGATCAGCGCGGGCTTGGGGGGCACGCTGTCGGCCATGGCGAAGAGCCGGTAGGTGGGGGCGGTGTGGGTCGCTTCCACGAATGTCGCCTCGCGCGAGGTGAGCTGCCAGTGGAGCGGCATGTCCTTGAGGTGTGCGCCGACGACAGCGAGTTTCACGGTCTGCATCTTTCCCTCCAGATCGAGCGGTGGGGGCGGGGCGAGGTTGGCCTCGGCGAGATAGGCATCGGCAAGGGTGAGCAGCGCGCGGTCGGTATCCGCCGGGCCGATCAGGGTGATGCCGAAGCCGGTGGCATTGTGGCGCGTGCCCGCCGGGACCGCCAGCGCGGCCATGTCGAGCAGGTTCACGAAATTGGTATAGGCGCCGAGATTGCTGTTGAGCGCGATGGGGGCCTTGGCCAGTTCGGCGACGCGGTAGGTGGTGCCGGTGGTGGGGAAGGCAAGCACATCGAGTTCGCCCCACATGAGGTCGGCGTGGCGCTTCAGTTCTGCGAGGCGGTAAACGCCGTTGAAGGTTTCGACGGCGGTCTTGTCCCAACCGGCTTCGACCACAGCGCGGACGGTGGGATCGACGGCATCGGGATTGTCGGTGAGGATCTGCGCCATGGCGGCGGTGCGCTCGGCGACCCAGGGGCCGCCGTAGAGGAGCTGGGCGGCTTCCTGCAGCGGGGCGATATCGATCTCCACGATTTCGGCGAGGGCGCTGAGGTGAGCGAGCGCGCGGTCGTAGAAGTATTCACTCTCGGCATCGCCGAAGAACTGGCGCTGGCGGCGCGGCGGGACACCGATGCGCCGCGGGGCAAGCGCGCGGTCCGCCAGCGGCTTGGACCATGCGTCGGCGGGATCGAAACCGGCAAGGATGCTGTCGACCAGTGCGGCGTCGGCGGTGGTGTGTGCGAATACGGTGACGCAATCGACCGAGCGGCAGGCAGGCACGACGCCGCGTGTCGGCCACCTGCCCTTGGTGGGCTTGAAGCCAAGCAGATGGTTGAACGCAGCGGGGACGCGGCCTGAGCCTGCGGTATCGGTCCCGAGGGCGATCGGGACGAGCCCAGCGGCGACTGCGATGGCCGAGCCAGAGCTCGAGCCGCCGCTGACATATGCGCGGTTGAAGGCATTGCGCGGAATGCCATAGGGGCTGCGCACGCCGACGAGGCCGGTGGCGAACTGGTCGAGGTTGGTCTTGCCCATGCAGATCGCGCCTGCGGCGGTGAGGCGCTCGGCGACGGTGGAGGAGGCATCGGGCCGATAGGCGAAAGCGGGGCAGGCAGCGGTGGTTTCCAGCCCCGCGACGTCGATATTGTCCTTCGCGGCATAAGTCACGCCAGCGAGGGGGAGGACCTCGCCCGCTGCTATGCGCGCATCAACCGCATGGGCGGCGGCAAGGACGTGCTCGGCGCTGGCGCGGCTGATCCAGATGTGCGGCTGGATCGCATCATAGGCAGCGATGCGGGCGAGGGCGGCTTCAACCTGCGCGGCGGCTGTGGTCTGGCCGGTGTTGACGGCCTTGGCGATCCCGGCGGCGGTCATACTGTGCGCCTCAGGGCGAGCATCGGGGAGCCGGGCTGCAAGGACTGCTTCTCCTTGATGTAGAGCGCCTCGATCGTGCCGGTGCCGGGGCTTTCGACGGGGCATTCCATCTTCATCGCCTCGATCACCGCGATCGTATCACCGGCCTTCACCGCGTCTCCGGCCGAAACCAGCAGCTTCCATACGCTGCCGCCGAAGGGAGCCTCGACAAGGTCGGTGCCATCGGGGACTTGCGTGGCGCCGGCGGTGGGGGCTTCGGCTTCGGCAAGGTCCGTCACGCGGTCGAATTCGCCGCGCGCCTGCCAATCGGCGCGCTCGGCATCGAAGGCAGCCTGGCGGTTGGCCTCGAAGGCGCTTATGGCTTCGGCGTTTTCAGCGAGGAACTTGCGGTAATCGGCGAGGCGGAATTCGCTCGGCTCGATCCTGAGCGCACGGCGGCCGGCGGGGAAATCACGTCGCCATTCCGCCAGCTCTTCGGCGCTGACGGGATAGAAGCGGATCTGATCGAAGAAGCGCAGGAGCCACGGTTTGCCCTCGGTGAAGGCTTCCGTCTGCTTGTACGTGTTCCAGACCTGCACGGTGCGGCCGAACAGCTGGTAGCCGCCGGGGCCTTCCATCCCGTAGATACACATGTACGCGCCGCCGATGCCGACGACGTTGGGCGGGGTCCAGGTGCGCGCGGGATTGTACTTCGTGGTGACGAGGCGGTGACGCGGATCGACCGGCGTCGCGACCGGCGCGCCGAGGTACACGTCGCCGAGGCCCATGACGAGGTAGTTGGCCTCGAAGATGAGGTTCTCGACCGCTGCGACATCGGGCAGGCCATTGATGCGGCGGATGAATTCGATGTTGTCCGGGCACCACGGCGCATCGTCGCGGACGGCGCCCATGTACTTCTCGATGGTCTCCAGCGTGGCCGGATCGCGCCACGAAAGCGGCAGGTGGACGACGCGGCTGGGGATGGTGAAATCGGCGAGATCGCCGAGGCGCTCCTCCGCCTCGATCAGCGCGGCGAGCGCGGCGGATTGATCGAGCTGGACGCCATCGAAATGGAGCTGGAGCGAGCGGATGCCGGGGACGATGTCGATGACGCCCGGCAGCGCAAGGCGTTCGAGTTCGACCATCAGCGCGTGGACACGGATGCGCAGCTCGATGTCGAGAACGATCTGGCCGTATTCGACAAGGATGTTGCGGTCGCCCTGCTGGCGGTAGATCGTGCGCGGGCGGCCGTTTGCCTCGGGTGTTTCGGCGAGGATCGGGGAGAGATGCGCGACGGGGCGGTCGGGAACCGGGCCGGGGAGCGTGCCCGACGTGAGCAGGCGCTGCTGGTCGGCATCTGCTGCGGCGGCATCGGCGATGGTGACGGGGGCAAAGCGCAGGCGATCACCTGGGACGAGTTGGCCGAGCTTCCAACGGTCGGCCGCGATCACCACGAAGGGGCAGACGAAGCCGCCAAGCGAGGGGCCATCGGGGCCAAGGATGATCGGCATGTCGCCAGTGAAATCGACCGCGCCGATGGCATAGGCGTTGTCGTGGATGTTCGAAGGGTGGAGCCCCGCCTCGCCGCCGTCCTTGCGCGCCCACTGCGGTTTCGGGCCGATGAGGCGCACGCCGGTGCGGTTGGAATTGTAGTGCACCTGCCATTCGGCACCGACGATCATCGCGATATCATCGCCCGTGAAGAAATCGGGTGCGCCGTGAGGGCCGTAGAGGACGCGCAGGGTCCATTCCTGCCCAAGCGGCGGGAGCGCCGTGGCGGCGAGTGGCGCTTCGGCGGGTTCATCGCCGAGGTGGAGGACATCGCCCGCAACAAGGCGGCGCGCGGCGTGGCCACCGAACTGGCCAAGCTCGAAGGTGGCGCGGCTGCCGAGGTAGGGCGCGATATCGAGGCCGCCCGCGAAGAGCAGGTAGCCGCGCATGCCGCCGCCTGAGGCGCGGCTCAAGGCGAGTGTTTGCCCGGCGGCAATGGCGATGACCTGGCCGCGCGGGACAGGGACGCCATCGAGCGTAGCGCCGAAGTCCGCGCCAGTGAGCGCGATTCGGGCAGGCGCGGTGAAGGCGAGGGTGGGGCCCGAATGGGTGAGCTCGAGGCCGGCAGTGCCTTCGGGATTGCCGAGCAGGCGGTTGCCGAGGCGGAACGACTGGTCGTCCATCGGCCCCGAGGGGGGCACGCCGACGGCCCAGAGGCGCTGGCGGCCGGGCCAGTCCTGCACCGTGGTGGCCGTGCCGCCGCTGATCACGCGGACACTGCGCGGGGTGTATGCAATTGCATCGAGGACGCGGGTCGAGACATCCCCGCTGGTGAAGGCGGGAGTGCGGACAACATCGCGCAGCCAGCGCAAGTTGGTCTCGATGCCGTCGATGCGGGTTTCGGCGAGCGCCTGCTGCATGGCTGTGACGGCGAGATCGCGCGTGGGCGCATGGACGATCAGCTTGGCGAGCATGGGATCGTACCACGCGGTGACCTCGCTGCCGGCCATGACCCAGGTTTCGGTGCGGATATCAGTGGGGAACTGGACCGCCGTCAGCGTGCCCGAGGTGGGGCGATAATCGAGCGCCGGGTCTTCGGCATAGAGGCGGACCTGGACCGAATGGCCCTGCGGCAAGGTGGGGGCTGCATCGAGAAAGCTGAAATCACCCGCACCGCCGCGCACCATCCATTCGACGAGATCGATTCCCATGACCATCTCGGTCACGCCGTGTTCGACCTGCAGGCGGGTGTTCATTTCGAGGAAGTAGAACTGCTCTCGCTCGGCATCGTAGAGAAACTCGACCGTGCCGGCGTTGCGATAGCGCGCGGCCTGCCCCAGGCGGATCGCGGCGGCATAGAGGTCCTCCCGAATGTGTTCGGGAAGCAGCGGGGCGGGGGCTTCCTCGACCACTTTCTGGTTGCGCCGCTGGAGCGAGCAATCGCGCTCGCCGAGCGCGACGACGCGGCCTGCGCCATCACCGAAGATCTGCACTTCGACATGGCGCGCGCGGCGCACATAGCGTTCGAGGAAGACGCCGGCATCGCCGAAATTGCTTTGGCCGAGCCGCGCGACAGTGGCGAAGCCGTCCTGCACATCGGCCTGCGTTTCGCACACGCGCATGCCGATGCCGCCGCCGCCGGCAGTGGCCTTGAGCATGACGGGAAAGCCGATCTCATTGGCGGCGGCGAGCGCTTCCTTCTCGCTTGTCAGCAGTTCGGAGCCGGGGGCGAGCGGGACGCCGTGCGCCTTGGCCAGCGTGCGGGCGCTGTGCTTGAGGCCGAACTGGCGGATGTTGTCTGCCGTCGGGCCGATGAAAACGATCCCGGCGGCCGCGCAGGCTTCGGCAAAATCGGTGTTCTCGGCGAGGAAGCCGTAGCCGGGGTGGATCGCGCCCGCGCCGGTCTGCTTGGCGGCGGCGAGGATGGCCTCGATATTCAGGTAGCTTTCGGACGGCCGCGCGCCGCCGATGCAGACGGCTTCGTCTGCCTCGGAAACATGGAGCGAGCCCGCATCGGCTTCCGAATAGACCGCGACCGCGCGCAGCCCCATGCGGCGCAAGGTGCGGATGATCCGGGTGGCGATGGCCCCGCGGTTGGCAATGAGAACGGTGGTGAACAAGGGCTTAGGGCTCATGCCGCGACGATCATGCGGACAGGCGTCGGGTTGAAACCGTTGCAGGGATTGTTGATCTGCGGGCAGTTCGAGACGACGACGATGACATCCATCTCGGCCTTGAGATCGACCGTGAGGCCCGGCGCTGATATGCCGTCGACGATGCCGAGCGCGCCGTCCGGTTCCACGGGCACGTTCATGAAGAAGTTGATGTTGGCGACGATATCGCGCTTGCCCCGGCCTTCGGTGAGGTTGGCTTCGAGGAAGTTCTCAACGCAGGCGTGCTGGGCCTTGGTGTGGTGGCCATAGCGCAGCGTGTTGCTTTCGCAGCTGCAGGCGCCGCCGATGGTGTCGTGGTATTCGACCGTGGTGCCGGCGATTGTCATCATCGGGCGGCCTTCGTTCGAGCGCAGGACGGTCCCGGTGCGCAGGAACAGATTGCCCTGTGCGGCGACGGTATCCTGCGCCGAATAGCGCTCGGTATTGTCGGCCTCGCTGTAGAGCAGGAAGTCGACCGCCTGGTTGCCTTCGAGGTCGACGATGCGCAGCGTCTGGCCCTTCTTGATGTGGTGGATCCAGGGCGCGCGGGCGGGGACGACCTCGTCGTGGACGATGGTATCGGGCAGGCCGTCATGGTGCGGATCGCGGTTCTGCATGGGGCTGCCTCCTTACCGGCGGTAGTAGTCTTCGACGTTGAGGAAGGCGCGCAGGCCCTCCGGCGTCGCGGTGCGGATGGGGTCGTCTTCGGCGGCCACGGCCCCGCGCCAGGCAGTGAGGCGCAGCGGGGTGACGGTGTAGTCTGGCCGGGGATCGAGCACATGGGGGACGTTGGCGATCACCACGATGACCTCCATCTCGGCACGCAGGACAACCTCGCGGCCCGGCTTGAAGGGGCCGATCTGGGGTTCAATCGTGCCGTCGTCCGCTATCTTCGCGCCCTTGAACAGGGTGACCGCAGCGTGGATGTCTCGGCGCTGGAGGCCGTGCTTGGCGGCGCCGAGAAGGAAGCGGTCGCGCCCGTTGGGGAACTGGCCGCTATTGCGTCCGTCGCCATACTTCGCGGCGTTGGTATGGGCGTTGGAGGTGCCGGAGAACGTGTCGTGCGTGCCGCCGGTGCTATCCTCGGCCATCGACATGAGGACGCGGCCCATGTCGGAGAGGAGCAGCTTACCAGCGCCCAGATAGGCGTTCCACTGGATCTTCACCGTGTCGGCGAAGCTGTAGCGTTCGGTCGGCATTTCGGCGTTGAAAATCTGGAGGGAGGCGCAGGCATCGCCCTTCGTGTCGACCAGGCGCAGGCGCGCGCCCCGAGGCAAACGGCGTGTGGCATAGCCGCCGGGGGCGATGGTTTCTTCCCAGAGCAGCGCTTCGGCCGCCACCCCTTCCGGCAGGTCCGGTGCGGCCGGGGGAAGGATCGGCATCGCCTCTACCACGGTTCCGCCTTGGGCGCGGGCGTGATCGCGGGCAGCGTTGGGGTTTGCGAGCACCTGTGTCATGCGGCGGCTCCCTGCGGCGCATCACTTTCCGGCTCGTAGAGCTGCGGAAGGAGTGCAGTGGTGGTGACGAGTTCAAGCTGCTGGACGCCGCGCACGCGGCGCAGCGCATCCGAGAGGTCCTTGAGTCGGGCGGCGGGGCCCTGGACAAGCAGAACTTCGAGCGACTGGTCATCCTCAAGGAAGACGTGCTGCGAAGAGATCACTTCCTTGAGGTAGTGCGCCTGCGTCTGCGCGAGCTGGTGGCGGACGCGGCCGCGCTCGCCGCGGTAGACGAGGGTGATCGTGCCCGCGAGCATCTCGTCGGGCCGGGTGAATGCCTCGTGCGCTGCGAGCGCGTGGCGGATCAGCTCGGCCATCAGCTGCGAGCGCGAGGGGAGCTGGCGCTCTGTCACCATCATGTCGAGCTTGCGGAACAATTCGGCCGGAAGGCTCATGCTGAGCCGGGCGAGGCCGGGAGTTTCTGTGGTCATGACCATTCCTTCCTCAGCTGGCAGCTGCAGAAAGCGGGTTGGGATCGGGTTGCGGCGGGGCGGGCGGTACGACGGCCGGCGCGGTGCGCAGCGGCAGGTCGTAGACCGCGGTCGCGCCGTAGCGGTGCGGCGCGTGGGGATCGTGGCGGCGCTTGTCGAGCGCGAGGACGCGGGTGCCGAGCGTGAAGGCTTCCTTGATGTCGTGAGTAACCATCACGATGGTGAGGCCGTAATCACGCCAGAGCTGGGTGATCAGGCCGTGCATGTCGGCGCGGATGCCGGGATCGAGCGCGCCGAAGGGTTCATCGAGGAGGAGAATGCGCGGGCGCTTGATCAGCGCCTGCGCAATGGCCAGACGCTGCTGCATGCCGCCCGACATCTGCGCGGGATAGAGATTGAGGCTGTCGCCGAGGCCGACCGCGTGCAGCATCGCCGCTGCCTCGCCCATGGCCTTGCGGCGGGCGCTGCCGAACAGGCGCGCGGCGATGGGCGCTGCCGGGCATTCGAGGCCGAACATCACATTGCCGAGCACCGACATATGCGGAAAGACCGAATAGCGCTGGAACACCACGCCGCGGTCTGGCCCGCACTGGGGCTCCAGCGGCTCGCCGCCCAGCAGAACCTGGCCGCGCGTCGGTGCTTCCTGCCCGAGGATGAGGCGCAGCAGGCTGGACTTGCCCGCACCCGACGGGCCGATGATCGAGAGAAACGCGCCCTCGGACACCTCGAGATTGACCTTCTCGAGCACGACCTTCTCGCCGTATTCGACCCAGACATTGCGGAGCGAGAGGAGCGCGCTCATCGGGCGGCCTCGTGCGCCCAGGGGAACATGCGCCGGCTGGTGGCGGCCAGTACAAGGTCTGCGAGGATTGCGAGCAGCGCTATCCATGCGACGTAGGGGATGATCACGTCCATCGCCAGGTAGCGGCGGACGAGGAAGATGCGGTAACCGAGCCCGATATCGGACGCGACAGCTTCGGCTGAGATCAGGAACACCCAGGCCGGGCCGAGCGCGAGGCGGATCGCCTGGATGAGGCGCGGCATCGCTTGCGGTAGCGCCACGCGGACGATGATCTGCCACGAGTTGGCGCCGAGTGTTTCGGCCTTGATGATCTGTTCGCGCGGCAGACTGCCGACGTGGGCGGCGATATCGCGCACCATGACTGGGGCGACACCTATGGCGATGAGAACGATCTTGGAGGTTTCCCCGAGACCGAGCGCGATGAAGAGGATCGGCAGCAGCGCGATCGGCGGGATGACCGCGATTCCGGTCACGAGCGGGCTCAGCGCCGCGCGTACCGGTGGTAGGGCCCCGATCAGGAGGCCGAGGACGAGCGCGAAGAGCGTCGCAATGCCAAGGCCGAGACCGAGCCGCTGCAGGCTGGCAAGCGTATCTGCCCAGAACACGAGGTGGCCGGACAGCGGATCGGGCGTGGTGAGCAGATCGGTGATCGCCTTCGCCATCCCAGAGGGGAGCGGGAGGATCTTGTCGGACGGATTGGCGGCATGGCGCTGCACCGCCGTGACCAGGTAGATCACGAGGAGAAGCACGATCGGCGCACCTCCCGCGATCAGGCGGTCACGCTTGGACAAGTGCCAGTTGATCCAGCGCATCGGCTCAGAGCTTCCCGTCGGCCGCGAGCTTCATGTAGCTGTCGTCGAAGCGCAGGGTGACATGCTGCGCATCGCCCAGGGTCTTGCCGCCCGGGAAGGCCATACCCACCGCGTCTGCCGACGTTGCGCCCTTGAACAGGCCCTTGGCGAAGCTGAAATCGCGCACGCGGGTCATCGTGGTGACGAGCGCGGGTGATTGCGCTGCCGCGACGGCGGCCTTGGGATCGGTGTAGAGGAAGGTCGTCTTGAGCTGGCTGTCGAAGGTTTCCGGGGCGGCACCGGCCAGCTTGGCCATGGCGGCGCGGGCGGCCTTGCCGCTGGCATCCTGCTTCATCATCAGCTGGACGGTATCGTACCAGATACCTGCAAGTGCCTTGCCAAGATCGGGATTGGCCTTGAGCGTGGCGCTGTCGACGACAAGCAGGTCGAGGATCTCGCCTGGAATATCGGCGGAGGAGAAGACCTGGGTGACGCCGGGCTGCGCCCGCATCACGGAAAGCTGCGGGTTCCACGCGACGGCGGCAGTGACATCGGGGCTCGCGAATGCACCGACGATATCGGCATCGGCGGTGTTGACGGTCTTCACGTCCGTCATCGTCATGCCGCCCTTTTCGAGCGCACGGGCGAGGAGATAGTGCGATACCGACAGCTCCACGAGATTGACCGAGCGGCCTTTGATCGCGGACAGGTTCGTGGCACCTTTCAGGAGGACGCCGTCGTTGCCGTTGGAATAATCGCCTAGGATGACAGCGGTCGTGTCCTTGCCGCCTGCGGCCGGAATGGTCAGCGCGTCCATGTTGGCGAGGGTGACGCCGTCGAGCTTGCCGGCGGTGTACTGGTTGATCGATTCGACGTAGTCGTTGACTTGCACGATCTTGATCTTGAGGTGGTACTTGTCTTCCCACTTCTTCACGATCCCGGCCTGCTGCGCGTAGGGCCACGGCATCCAGCCGGCATAGATCGACCAGCCGATGCTGAATTCGGTTTTCTTTTCAGCAGGAGCACTGGCGCCGCCCGAACAGCCGGCGAGGCCGAGTGTGGCGGCGGCTGCGGCAAGGAGAAGCAAACCGGATTGCACTCGCCGGGACCCGGCGCTGGAGGTGGCTGACACGATTCTGTCTCCTTTCGCACTGCAGCATTGCGGGAAACAAAACCCTTGTCCATGCCAAAATGTTACGTTCCGGAAAAAACGTAATACGATCTCGCTGCAAGCCGCCTGAAATCGGGCGAATCAAGATGGTCTCGCCGGGGAGGGTGTTGATTCGATGCAACGGTCCGTGCGGGCCGGTGTGTTCTCTGGCGATGGTCTTGCGGCATCCGCACATCAAAAAGATCAAGGATTTCCGCACTGCAGCGAAGGGCGGATAATACCCGGATTGTGCCGAATTATTACGCTTGACCTGTTATGTAATATCGATAGCGTAACCGATATGTCGCGAAGGTTCTAGTCCGCAGCGACGGCCGACTAAAACTTCCAAGCCAGGTGAACGTATTGCCTGGAGATAATATTCTGCACAGTATGTACTGTGTGGAGACGTGATTGTTTGTCTTTTGGTTATTTTGGCCAAAAGGAATGATCAAGTCAAATCAATATAACGCTAGATGGCGGGCCCTTCTGGTCGAATTGCCGGTTTGTTCATCTGGCGCGTTGATAAATTCGGTCGCCTTCTCGGCAATCGAATGGTGAGACAGACGAAAGGTCAGATCCGTCAAGGATCGATCCTTGCCGCACGTTGCGGGACTTTAGGGTTGGGGATGTCATTCGAAAAGGCTTTCACGCAAGCAAGGCGGGGGCTCGAGTGACCAAGCAGACTTTCAAGACTTCACTGGTGTGTGCGACGATCCTCATGGGCTGCACTGCCATTCCCGCTTTCGCGCAGACCGCGCCGGAGGCACCTGCCGAGGCGCCCCAGGCATCCGCTGTCGAAGACAACAGCGCCATCGTGGTGACCGCGACCCGCCGTGCCACCTCGCTTCAGGATGTGCCGATCAACATTTCCGCCGTTGGCAAGGACCAGCTCGAGCGCCAGCGGATCGACGACGTGCGCGACATTGCCGACTTTACCCCCGGCATCACCATCGCCGACACCGGCCCGGGTTCGACTGGTACCATCGTGCTGCGCGGCCTCAACGCGTCCGATACGGATACCACCGGGGCGACCTACGACAACGCGCTGGGCGTCTATATCGGCGAAGTCCCGATCTACTACGACTTCAAGATGCTAGACATTGCCCGCGTCGAAACGCTGCTCGGGCCGCAAGGCACACTCTATGGCCTCGGCACGCTGGCGGGCGCGATCCGCAACATTCCTAACCGGCCCGATACCGAGAAGATCACCGCGGAATGGCACGGCCGCGTCTATGGCAAGAACGAGGCCTCGAAGGTCGGCTACCAGCTCGACGGCGTGATCAACATCCCGATCGTGAAGGACCGCATCGCGTTCCGCTCTGCCACGGGGTATTACGATGATCCCGGTTTCATCGACTATCCGCTGATCCTCAAGACGCCGGGCGTTTCGCTGGCGCAGGCGCCGCGCTCGCCCGCGATCACGCAGGCCTTTGCCGATGCCAACTTTGCGGGGCAGAAGGACCTCAACTACGAGAAGACCTTCACCACCCGCAACCAGTTGCTGGTTCAGGTGACGCCGGATCTCACGGCCGACTTTACCTATGCCTTCCAGCACACCAAAACCGGCGGCGGCCAGTACAACAGCAATGGCGTGTTCGGCACCGGCCGCTACGAGAGCGCCGCGCGCTATGCCGAGCCGGTGGATCGCCGCGCGCACCTGGTAAGCATGGAGATCAATGCCCATGTCGCCGATATCTTTGATCTCGTGTCGACGACGGCCTACACGCAGGTGAAGAACAAGCGCCGCGGTGACAACACCGATCTCCTGCTTGACCTCGATTACGATTACGAGCTGTTCCCGGCCTTCACCAGCTGGAACGAAAGCGAAGACACCCGCAAGCAGATCAACCAGGAAATCCGCCTCGTCTCGACCCACGGCGGGCCGTTCAGCTGGGTGGTCGGCGCGTTCTACAACGAGCAGAAGCTGCAGAGGGATTACCGCGAACATGTGCCCGGGCTGCCGGGGGTGGATCTGGCGCGCAATCCCGACGAGATCGAATATGCCTCGTTCAACCGCGCGAAGGTGACAGAGCAGGCCGTGTTCGGCGAAGGCACCTTTAAGATCACGCCCGAGTGGCAGGTCACCGCGGGCGGGCGCCTGTTCAACTACACCTCGAAGGTTTCGGGCCGGGCCGTCACGCCGCTGCTGGGTGATCCGGTAAGTCCTTATGCGCTCAAGGCGGCTGGTGGCACCTCGCGCAAGGGCGGCAACGTGTGGAAGTTCAACACGTCATACAAGATCACGCCCGGTCTGATGGTCTACGCGACTTACAGCAAGGGCTACCGCATCGGTGGGCCGAACACGGTTGCGCCTTGCGTCCTCCCGCTGAAGCCGCCGCCGTTCCAGAACGTCTGCGCGTTGCCGAACGAACAGCAGTTCGGACCGGATTCGACCAAGAACCTCGAAGTCGGTGTCCGTGCGGAGCTGTTCGACCGGAAGCTGACCTTGAACATGAACGCGTTCAAGATCGACTGGAACGGCATCCAGGTTGCTTCGGCCACCGTCAACGGCATTGTCGGCATCACCGTCAATGGCGGCAAGGCGAAGTCGGAAGGCTTCGAGGCCTCCTTCCAGCTCAGGCCGCTCGATCGGCTGGCGATCCAGGGAACCTATTCCTACACCAACGCGCGCCTGACCGAGGATGTCGCCAAGATCATCTCGGTCAACAGCCCGGCCGGCAAGTATCCCAGCTCGCCGATCCAGCTCGATGCGCTCAGCGGCGACCGGCTGCCCGGTTCGACCAAGAACAGCGGCAGTCTCGGCGTCAACTACACCATGCCGGTGCTGGGCGGCGATCTGACCGCTGACTGGACCGCAACCTATCGCGGCGATGTGGTGACCCGCCTTGGCTGGGACCGGGGATATGGTGACAAGCTCGACGGCTTCATCCTGCACCGCGCCTCGCTAAGCTGGCAGAACGATACCTTCACGATCGGCCTGTTCGGCAACAACCTCTTCAACAAGTACGCGATCACGTCCATCGCCAACGACCGTTCGCGCATCGGCGTCAACGATGGGGTGCGGCTGCGCTACTTCCGCCGGACGGTGATCACACCGCGGACCTTCGGGCTGGAGCTGCGCGTGAAGTACTGAGGCGCAGCGAAACACAATGGCACCTGGGGGCGGGGTTGATCCTCGTCCCCGATTGCGCAATCCTGCGGCGCGAAAAAACACGGCAAGCAGGGCAGGACGACAAACGACAACAGACGAGGAGTGGCAGGGTCATGAGTTCGGGCTTGAAGCAGATGGCAGTGGATTGCCTTGCGCCCGCGACATTGGCGGCGGTGGTGGCGTTCTGGTACTTCGCGCCCGCGTCTGTGGTGGACAACCCGTGGACGCTTCTCATCGTCAGCAGCGTGGTCACAGTGTTCGTGCTCGGGCTCGAACTGGTGTTCGAAAGGCATGAAGGCTGGCGGATCAATCGGCAGGAACTGCTGACCGACCTGTTCTATTTCATCCTCATCAACACCGTCATCCAACGGCTCGCCTCGATGCTCAACGAGGAGCCGCTGCGCGCCCTGAAGGCAAGCTGGGGCATCGCGACGCCTTGGGCGGCCGAGCTGCCGTTCCTGGCGCAAGTTCTGCTTGTCTGGAGCGTGTGGGAGTTCGGCCAGTACTGGATGCACCGGCTGATGCACAACTGGGAGCCGTTCTGGTTGACCCATGCGCCGCACCACCACATCACCCAGCTCAATGCCATGAAGGGCGCGGTGGGCAATCCGATCGAGCTGTTCCTGATCAGCCTTGGCGTGGTCGCGCTGTTCGATGTCTCGCCGGCGACCTATCTCTGTGCTTTCAGCGCGGGCAATGTGGTCTCGACCTTCAACCACGCCAATGTGCGGTCGAACCCGCCGCTGTTCTATTCGTTCTTTTTCACCTCGATCCGCCACCATAGCTATCATCACTCGGTGGGCTACGAGAACACGCGCTGCAACTATGGCAATGCGATCATCCTGTTTGACCGCATTCTGGGCACCTACAAGGAAGGCGAGGGTGTTCTGGTGGGGCAGGATGACCGTCGGCGCCTGACGATCTGGGAGCAGTTCATGTTCCCCTTCAAGCCGCTTGTCGCCATGATCGAGCGGCGCCGAAACGGGTCGTCCGCGGCAGGGTGAAAGCGGAACCGGCCCGGATTGCAGCGGTTCGGCGCGCGCTGGGCCGGGGAGACCTCGCCGCAGCGGAACAGCTTGCGGCAGGCGTTGTGGCGGCCTTTCCGGAAGATGCGGAAGGCCGCTTCCTGCTTGGCATGGCGCGTGCGGAAGCGGGGCGGGTCTCCGCCGCGATCGCCGACATAGCCCGCGCCGTCGAACTGGAACCCCACGGCAGCTACCGCGCCCAGCTGGCGCGGCTGCAGGTGATGATGCGGCAGGACAGTGCAGCGGCGGCAACTCTGACGGCCGCGGAAAGCGCGCTGCCCGACGATGCGCTGGGGCGCGACACGATGGGCTGCGTCTATGCGCGGCTTGGCGAGCATGCCGCTTCGGTCCCGCATTTTCGCGAAGCGGTGCGGCTTGCGCCCGGCAACGTCTCGTTCCGCTACAATCTTGCCGCCGCGCTCAATTTCATCGGCGATGTGGACGGAGCCGATGCGGAAGCGGAGGCCCTTCTCGCGATTGCCCCGGACTATGCGAAGGCCCATCACCTGCTGGCGGGTCTGCGCAAGCACACGCCGGCGCGCCATCATGTCGACCGGCTGGCAGCTACGCTCGCCCGCGCGCGGGAACCGGATGCGCGCCTGCTGCTCGGCTATGCCCTTGCGAAGGAACTCGAGGATATCGGCGAGCAGCAGGCGGCGTTTGCCCGCCTCGCCGAAGCCAATGCCGAGCACAGGGCGCGCTTGCCCTATACGTTTGCGCGCGACAGCGCGAACTTCGACGCCATCGAGCGGACATGGCCGCACCTTGCCGAAGTGCCGGTCGAGCGCGCGCCCCGGGATGCGCCGATTTTCGTGATCGGCATGCCGCGCACGGGCACGACCCTGGTCGACCGGATCCTGTCCTCGCATCCTGCCGTGCGCAGCGCGGGCGAGCTTCAGGCAATGCCGCTTGCGGTGAAGATGGCGGCGGGCACGGGGAGCCGGGTGGTGCTTGATCCTGAAACGATCGAGCAGGCAGCACACGCAGATCTGGGCGCGATCGGGCGCGATTACATGGCACGGGCCCTCAGCCATGCCGGTGCGCGCGAACAGGGCCGGTTCGTCGACAAGTTTCCGGGCAACTTCCACTATGCCGGGTTCATCGCGCGGGCGCTCCCCGAGGCCCGGATCGTGTGCCTCAGGCGGCACCCGCTCGACACCGTGCTGGCGAACTTCCGCAATCTCTTCGCGATCTCTTCGCGCTATTATGACTACAGCTACGACCTGATGGACATTGCGCGGTACTATGCGCGGTTCGACCGGCTGATGGCGTTCTGGCGCGAGGCGCTGCCGGGGCGCATTCTGGAAGTGGGCTACGAAGATCTGGTCGCGGATCAGGAGGGCCGGACACGGGCGCTGCTGGTGCATTGCGGGCTGGACTGGGACGAGGCCTGCCTCGATTTTCACCGCAACACCGCGCCGGTTTCGACACCTAGCGCGGCGCAGGTGCGGCGGCCGATCTACACGGACTCCGTTGCGCGATGGAAAACGCACCGGGACGCGCTGGCCCCGGTGATCGCGTTCTTCGAGGATCAGGGTATCCCGATCTAGCCCGGCTTACTTGGCTGGGCAGGGAATGGTCTGACCGACGCCTTCGATGCTCGCACCGCGCAAGGTTAGGACGAGGCCCTTCTCGCCGGTGATCTTGAGCGGGGTGCCAACAGCCTTGAAGCTGGCCCCCGCATCGTGGAAGCAGCGCAGCGGAATGCGCAGGGTAAACGGCCCGGGGGCGGGGCTCACCTTGAGCGTCGCGCCCGCCATGGTCACCGCGATTGCGCCCGCGCCGGTATCGAGCCGGCCATCGAGCTTGAGCGCGAATTCCTCATCGAGCTGGCGCATGAGATCGACCGGCGGGCCATCGATGCCGATGGCGCCCGCCTCGCCCCAGGTGAAGGCTTGCGCATCTTCCTGCGCGCCAAGGTCCACGGAATGGGCCGCAATGCCGGGATCGAGGCTGAGGTGCCAAGGCGAAGGGACCTTGCCCAGCGCGAAGTAGACGCCTTCGCTGGCCGAGGCGACGAGATCGACGTGCGGGTCTTCATTGACCGGACCGACAGCGGCAGTGGCGGCATAGCTGAGGCCGTAGCCGGCCGGGAACAGCGGGGCCTTGATCGGAGAGACCGCGTCTGCCGGCCACGGGAAGGGCAGCTTGCCGGTGAAACCGCGCGCCGGCTTGCCATTCCTGCGGGCGACGAGCACGTCGGCCACGCCTTGGCCTTGCGTGCCGGGAAGCCATGCCGCGACAAAAGCGTCCGAGGCATTGAGCGCCGGACCGGTGAAGAGCGGGCGGCCGGAGAGGAACACCGACACGACCTTGATCCCTTGCGCTTTCAGCTTTGCCAGCAGGTCCTGCTCGCCGGCGTGGGCACGGAAGGCGATGTTGGGCATGTCGCCCTGGAATTCGGCATACGGCTGTTCGCCATAAACGACGACGGCTACGTCCGGGCGGTCGGCAAAGCTGCCATTGGCCGAGATCGCGGCAGTACCGCCCGCGTCCTTGACTGCGGCGGCGATGGCGCGGCCGATGGTCTCGCCCTTTGGGAAATCGGCGGCGCTGGTATCGGTGCCCTGCCAGGTGATCGTCCAGCCGCCGGCCTGCATGGCCATGCTGTCGGCGCCGGGGCCGGTGATGAGAACCCGCGCGCCCGGCTTCAGCGGCAGGAGTCCATCGTTGTTCTTGAGGAGCACGAGTGACTTGGCAGCAGCTTCCCGCGCGACGGCAAGGTTTGTGTCGGTCCCGACTGCGGCAGGATTGCCCCGATCGACCGGGTGCGCCCCGAGCAGGCCGAGCTTGGCCTTGACGCGCAGGATGCGGGCGACGGCATCGTCGATCCGGGCCATCGGGATCGTGCCGTCCCTGGCCTCGCGCACGGTCGCTTCGAACAGACCCTTCCAGCTGTTGGGCGCCATCGCGAGATCGAGCCCGGCGGTGAAGGTCTTCGGACAATCGGTGACGGTGCAGCCGGGAACCTGGCCGTGGCCGTTCCAATCACCCACGACGAGGCCGGCAAAGCCCATGCGGCCTTTGAGCACATCGGAGAGGAGGCTGTGGTTGCCGTGGTTCTTGGTGCCGTTCCAGCTGGAGAAGCTGGCCATAACCGTCAATGCACCTGCATTGATCGCTGCCGGATAGCCCTGCGCATGCTTGGCAACCAGTTCGCCTTCGGAGATCAGGGCGTCGCCCTGGTCCTTGCCGCCATCGGTGCCGCCGTCGGCGAGATAGTGCTTGGCAGTGGCGGCAACCTTGTTTGCCGGGAGCGGCTTGCCGGGCTGGAGCGGGCCCTGGAGGCCGACCGTCATCGCCTTGGCATAGCTGGCGACGAGCGCAGGATCGGCCGCATAGCCTTCATAGCTGCGCCCCCAGCGCAGGTCTTGCGGCACGGCGAGGGTGGGCGCGAAGGTCCAGTCGATGCCGCTTGCCGCGACTTCTGCGGCGGTGATCGCGCCGATGCGCTGGATCAGCGCGGGATCGTGTGCCGCGCCAAGGCCGATATTGTGCGGGAAGATCGTGGCACCGGGCAGGTTGGAATGGCCATGCACCGCATCGATGCCGAACAATACGGGAATGCCCGCGCCTGCCTTGGCCGAGGCGGCGCGGAATTGCTTGACCAGCTTTTCCCACTTCGCGGCATCGGCGCGTTCATCTCCCCAGGGGCCGGAGTTGCCACCGGCGAGGATCGAGCCGAGCGGATACTGCGCGAGGTCTTCCGGCGTGATGGCAGAAATGTCCGCCTGGATCATCTGCCCGATCTTCTGTTCGAGCGACATGGCAGCGATCATGCGGGCGATGCGGCGCTCGGTCTCGGGGCTGGTGATCGCGGCGGGGCTTTTCGCGGCAGGCCAGAGCGCGGGATGTGCTGTGCCGGCATCTTCGGCCGGTGCCGCAAAAGCGCTACCCGACGCCAGCAACATGGCTGCCAAAAGCACGCGCCGAACCATCATTCCCACCCTTCCCGACGTTTCACTGTGAACGTTCTCATAAACGTCGTCGCATGAGAAAGCATCAAAATCAAGCGGGGCTGTCAGTTTTCCCGAACAGGCCCGGCGCGGAGCCCGGCAAGCAGCAGCGCGGCCACCAGCGCAAGGGCGGCAAACAGGAGGAACAGGCCGGAAAACCCGAACCACGGCACCAGCGCGAGGGTGAACCAGGGCATTACCAGCGAAGGCATGGTGTTGGTGAGATTGAACAGGCCGAGATCGCGGCCACGGCGGTTGCCATCGGGCAGCGTGCGCAAGGTTTGCGCGGAATGCAGCGCGAGGAAGATCGAGGTGGCAAAGCCGAACACGGCATAGCTGGCGACGCCGGCGGTCACGCTTCCGGCCAGCGCCATGCCGACGAGACCGAAAGGCGCGGCGAGTGTGCAGGCGACAAGCGGCGCGAAGGGATGGCCCCGCCGGTCGGCCCAGCGCCCTGCGAGAAGCGCCGCCGGGGCCGAGAGGACGAGGACCGTGCTGAACACGCGTGCGGTAAGGTGATCGTCGACCGTTGGATCGATTGAGCGCAGCCAGAGGTAGAGGAACGAAAACAGCGCGGCTTCCGCGACCTGGACGAGGAGCCGGGCCGCCCACATGCGCAAGGCATCACCGCGGCGGCGCAGCGGCACCGCCGGACCGGCGGGGGCGGAGGCGAGCGGCGCGGTCCGGCTGCCAAGCAACAGAGCCGGCAGCACGGCTGCGGCAACGACCAGCGCGACGACGCCGAGCCGCCCATCAGCCGAGGCGAGGCCGGGAAGGGTGACAATGGCGCCGGCCAGCGCGCCAAGCCCGGGCGCGAAGGCGAGTAGTCCCCCGAGGAGGCCCTTCTGCCCGTCGGGCACGCAGTCCGCTCCCCACGCAGCGAGCGGGGCCAGCATCATGTTGAGCCCGAGTTGCCACAATACGACGGTGAGGATGATCTCCTCGAGGCTGTGTGCGGCGGGCACGAGCAGCAGCAGCAGGCACGACAGCGCGAGGCCGAGCGCAGCCCACGGACGGCGCACGCCGGTCACGTCGCTCAACCAGCCGAACAGGATATGGCCAATGCTGGCAGATATCGCGCCGCAAAAAGCGATGGCGGAAAGCCACAGCACCGCCTGCTGCTGGGGCACGAGCGCCGCGATACGCACCGGCAGCAGGATGGTGAGGAACGGGACATAGGCAATCGAGCCGCCCGCCCATGCCAGCGCATAGACCACAAGGAACCACAGCGGCTGCTGCAGTCCAGGCTGGTGTGGCGGCGCCTCGGCGGGCGCGCCTGGGTGGTCAGACACTCACGGTTTGCCTGACATCGGCAACTGAACCGCGCTCGACAAGGCTGGCCGGGATGACGGTGACGGCCTCGGGCAGGGTTTCGCCGCGCTGTGCCGCGATGATCAGTTCCACGGCTTTCGATGCGGTGGCCGCAATGGGCTGGTCGATCGCGGTCAGTTGCGGCTGGGTGAACTGCATCATCGGCGTGTTGTCGAAGCTGATGATCGAAAGATCGTGCGGCACGGTCAGTCCGCTCTGGCGCGCGACTTCGAGCGTGGCGAGTGCCATCTGGTCGTTGCTGGCGATGATCGCGGTGGGCGGCGACGGCAAGGCGAGCAGCGCGCGGGCCCCGCGTTCGCCTGAGGCATACGTGAAATCGCCCGCCTGCAGCAGCGCATCGGTGGAGAGGCCAGCCTCAGTCATCGCAGCTTTCCAGCCATCGATGCGCCAGCCGCTGAGGTTGTATTCGGCGGCGCCCGCGATGAAGCCGATGCGGCGGTGGCCGTTCTCGACGAGGTAGCGCGTGGCCGTGGCAGCCGCGCCTTCATCGTCCATCAGGATTGGCATGCCGGCATCGGGTGCCTTTGAGCCGATCCGCGCGAAGGGGATCTGCTGCTCGGCAAGACAGCGCACGATCTGCGGGTTGTCCGAGTGCGGCGGCGTGAGGATGATACCGTCGGGCTGGAGCGCCGCGATGGCGGCAAGCAGTTCGCGCTCTACATGATCGCTGTGCGTGTCGACCAGTTCGACAATCATGCGGTAGCCGTGTTCGGCGCACTTGAGCATCCCGCCGAGCAGCATCTGGTCAACCCAGTCAGTGCCTTGCCGCGCGCGCCAATCGGCAATCGTGCGGTCGCGGTCGTTGAGCGCGAGGATCAGGTAGGAGCGCGAGCCGCTCATGCGCTGCGCCGCGATCGAGGGAACGTAGCCGAGGCGCGTGATCGCCTCGATCACGCGCGCCTTGAGCTCGGGACGGACCCCGGGCTCGTTGTTGATCACCCGGCTGACCGTTTGCAGCGAAACCCCGACGTCCGCCGCTACGTGCCTGATCGTGACCGCCTGACGACGCCTCGCCATGCGTTACCTGCCCCCTTCGGTTCCCACCGGCGGTGCGCTGGCGGTCTGTGTGGGCTTCTGCCAGACGCGCACCCAATCGATCAAGAAGCGCTTGGGAAAATTGGCGTTCGAGACGCCGCCTGTGCCCAGCGATTCAGGAAAGTTGCCGCCGATGGCGAGATTGAGGAGGAGATGGAAGGGCTGGTCGAACGGCGCGCCGGGCACGGAGGACCCTGATGTCCACCATTCGCTGCGCTGGCGCGTCGCGTAAATCTTGCCATCGACCTTCCAGATGATCCGGTCCGGCTGCCATTCGATGGCATAGATGTGATAGCCTTTCAGGACCGGCGGGTAATGCAACGTGGTGTGGACATAGGTGTTGCCCGGCCATTGCTTGCCGAAATGGATCGTGCCGTAGATCGTCTCTTCCTGCCCGCCCGCACAGGCCTTGCAGGGCGCGCCGAGATTGACTGCTTCGAGGATGTCGATCTCGCCCGACGCGGCCCAGCCGCCATAGACCCACTTTTCCGGCAGCATCCAGATCGCGGGCCAGGTGCCCTGGCCTTGTGGCAGACTGGCGCGCACTTCGATCCGGCCATAGCGCCAGGAGGCCTTGCCGCGCGTGACCAGCCGGGCCGAGCTGTATTCACGCGTGACGAGTTGCCCGGGATCGGCCGGATTGGGGCGCTGGCTGGCCGGCAGCGCGGGGCCGGTGCTGCGCTCGTGGCGGGCCGTGATCACCAGCTTGCCTGCGGCGATGCGCGCGTTGACGGGTTTGTCGGTGTAGCACTGGCGCTCATTGTTGCCGCCGCCCCAGCAATCGACATCGAAGTCCCACTTGGTCCGGTCGATGGCAGTTCCGGTGAACTCGTCCGACCAGACCAGCTTCCATTCCGAGGCGGCGGCGTGGGCGGTCGGGGGTGCGGCCGCGAGCAGAGGCGCGGTAGCGAGCAGGGCCAGGAGCTGCCGCATCAGGCTGCCCGTGCTTCCTGCGCGCCGCAATACTGCGCGACATAGGCCTGGTGATCGGGCAACCCCGCAACGGTCTTGGCCACGCTTTCGCGCAGGCCGGCAAGCAGGTGCCCCAGTTCCGTATCCGAGAGTTTTTTCGCGACCGGGTGGTAGCTTTGCGGCATGATGCCCTGTCCCATCATCACCTGCACCCAGCTGTTCTCGACGAAAAGCTCCTCGTTCTTGCGGAAGACGCGGCCGGTTTCGCGGAACAGTTCGATCTTGTGGGTGAGGCTTTCGGGGATCTCCATCGCAGCACACTGCCGCCAGAACGGGCTGTCGCGGCGGTCGGTCGCCTTGTAGTGGAGGATCAGGAAATCGCGGATCTGCTCCATGTCGGTCATCTGCTGATCGTTGAATTCCGCCACGTCGCGCGGGCTGATGGAGCCCGCTGGCAGCATACGGATGATGCGCAGGATGGCGCGCTGGATGAGGTGGATGCTGGTGGATTCGAGCGGTTCCATGAACCCGCCCGAGAGACCCACGGCAACGCAGTTGCGATGCCATTGCTTGCGCCGCGCGCCGGTGGTGAAGCTGATCACGTTGGGCTTGGTCAGCACGTCGCCCTCAACCGTCGAGAGCAGGCGATCGAGCGCAGCATCTTTCGAGAGATAGCGGTTGCAATAGACGATGCCGTTGCCCTGCCGGTGCTGGAGCGGGATGCGCCATTGCCAGCCCGCATCATGCGCGATCGCGCGGGTGTAGGGCACGGGCGGGCGCACGCTGGCGGTCTGCACTGCGATGGCGGAATTGCACGGGAGCCAATGCGACCAGTCATCATAGCCGACATGGAGGGCGCCTTCGATGAGCAGCGCGCGAAAGCCGGTGCAATCGAGGAACAGATCACCTTCGAGGCGCTCGCCGGATTCGAGCAGGAGCGCCGCAATATCGCCGCTCTCGCCATCGAGCAGGACCTCGGCGATCTTCCCCTCGACGCGGCGGCAGCCGTCGGCTTCGGCGAGCTTGCGCAGGAACACGGCATAGAGGCCGGAATCGAGCTGGTAGGCATAGTTGATCCGGCCATCCGGCAGGTGCGCAAACTTCGCGCTTCTGGCGGCCTGAAGCTCGATGCAATAGTCGTCGTAGCTTGCCGTGTGGCCCTTGCTCAGGCCGTGCATCCAGAAATGCTGGAAGCCCGCGCTCCAGTGATCGCGGCCGGTGTTGCCAAAGGAATGGAAGTAGCTTTCGCCGGGCACGCGCCAGTTCTCGAAATTGATGCCGAGCTTGAAGGTGGCCTGCGTGGCGCGCATGAAGTCGGCCTCGCCAATGCCGAGCAGGCGGTTGTAGGTCACCAGCGGGGGGATCGTGCTTTCGCCGACGCCGATCGTGCCGATGTTATCGGATTCGACGAGCACGAGGTCAATTGCATCACCCATCGTGCGGGCAAGCGCGGCGGCGGCCATCCATCCCGCGGTGCCGCCCCCGGCGATCACGACGCGGCGCTTGGGGCCTTGCTTGGCATGGGCTTCGGTCATTTGCTCAGGGTCCTCAGCAGGAAGGAACGTAGGCGGCCGGCGGCGGCGGGGTCCAGCGGATCGAGAATGCCGCGCGCGCCTTCGGGAATATGGTCGGTCACTTCGGGGCTGTTTTCGAACACATAGTGATCGAACAGCGCGCGCCAGATCGCCTTGTCTTCGACCGGCAGGTCGCGGATCGAGAGGATCGCATGGTTGAGCGCGTCCTGCGGCTGGCCGAGCCAGCGCGGCGTATCGCGCCACCAATAGTTCATCAGGATGTTGAACGGGGCGAGCCCTTCGACGTGGTGCCACCACATCGAGGGGATGAACAAAGCGTCGCCCGGTTCGAGCACGGCGACTTGCGCGGTGCCAAGCGCCTCGGTGAAGCGGGGGTGCCGGTCGGGATCGGGCGCATGGAAATCCACCATCGAGACGGCGCGACCCGCCGGCGTGTTGTCGATCGGGCCAAGGTGGAGATTGGCGAATTGTTCGGGCGGGAACAGCGTGAAGCGGCGGCGACCGGCGGCGCAGACGGCAAGGTTGTCGGGAAAATCGTTGTGCGCGGCAATACGGGTGGATGTGCCGATCCACAAGCTGACGATGGCTTCGCGCTGGCCGAGGGCGAGGGTGTTCTCCGCCGCAACCGTGGTGAAGTGGGCGGGAACATCGATGGAGCCAAGATAGATCGCGGGGGCATCCGCGCGGCTTTCGTTGGCGTCGAACCCGCCGAAGATGTCTGCCAACTTGCCGCGCGCCTCGCGGAAATTCATGGCCATGTCGTCACTATAGAACAGGCGGCCGTCCTTGCCGGGCTCACCTAGCGCGACGGAGAAGGGGACCGGGCGGGCGCGTTCAAGAAGATAGGCACGGGCAGCGCGCGCCGAGACGAGGCCGGCCTGCACCAGCGGCCAGTCCCGGGCGAGGCCGCGGATCACGAACGGCGTGCGTGCGCCGTGTAGCAGGGCATCGAGCGCAGCGGCGTCGGAAGCCACACGCTCTTGTACCGCAGGCATCGCGGCGAAGATCGAGGCGTCTGCTTCAGCCAAGCGCGATCCGGCGGTTCTTGCGCGTGACCAGATTGCCGAACTGTGCGAGGCTGGCGAGGATCATGTAGATGCGCGCGAGGTGGCCCTGGCCCATCAGGGCTTCGAGGGCTTCGCCGTCGAGGCTTGCGAGGCGCTCTTCGTGGATGGTCTGGAAGCCGACGAGAGACTGGACCGCGCCGTTGTCGAGCGTGACTTCGAGCGTGAACGGTTCGACAAGGCCATAGGCTTCGAGCGCGATGAAGAAGTCTGCGCCGTCGTGCCATCCGTAATCGAGATCGCCGAGCATGGTGGCGATGGTTTCGAGATAGGGGGTCGGGCTGCCCGCATCGTCGAACACGCGCACGCCTTCGCCGGTGCTGGAAACGCGCGGGCTCGCCATGTCGATGTGGACTTGCGGAGCGGAACCATCTTCGGCCGGGCGGCCAATCAGAAAGGGTTGTACGGCGTGGGCCATGGGCGTGTAGCGGGCGTCCCAGTGGCCACCTTCGAGGTAGAGGTTCTCGCCCGCCTCGAACCCGAACAACGCAAGTGCGGCGAGCTTGCCCGTTTCGGCATCGCGGCGCAGCACGATGGGATAATGCGCCTGCGCCTCGCGGAATTCTGCAGGCATGACGAGGCTCGCCATGACATTGTCACCATATTCGGCGCCGGCTTCAGTCTGGATGCGAAGCTGGCCGTGCTCGGCGGGGTTGAGGATCTGGTGCTGGCTCATGCGGGTATCCTGGCAGCCGCGGATTGCGCGGCCAGACGATCGAGATAGTCGCGCGCGGTGGGCAGCGCGGCAGCGAGCGCGCGGGCCTTGGCGGCGACTTCGGCGAGGCGGGCAGGCGAGGGATCCTCACCGGACAGCGGGACGGGAAAGCCCATGCCATGCAGCACGTATTGCTGGCTGGCTGCGGGGAACATCTCGTCAACGCGGGGGAAATCCCAGGCCGACGGCGACTGGTCGCGCCACAGGGTGAGGCATTCGGCAAGGCGCGCCGGGATCGTCTCGGCCGCACGCTGGGCCTGCCAATAGGGCTCGGTGCGCGCGCTCAGCACATAGTGCAGCTTGAGGAATTCGACGATCCGGTCCCAGCGGTACCGGAACACCTCGTTGAAGCGCGCGGCATGAATATCCATGGCGGCGCGGGTCTGCGGGACGTTTTCGACAAGCGCCTTCAGGGATAGTTCGATCAGGACGATGGCCGAGGCCTCGAGCGGTTCTATGAAGCCGGCGGAAAGACCGACCGCCAGGCAGTTGCCGATCCAAAAGCGGTCGCGGTGGCCGGTCCGGAAGGTGAGCTTGCGGGGGGTAAGGGCGGCGACATCCGTACCGGGCACGCGTGCGGCAACATAGGCTCTGAGGATCTCGTCCGCGCGCTCGTCCGACAGGAAGCGCGAGGCATAGACGCACCCGATGCCGCGGCGGGCGGGCAAGCCGATGTCCCACAGCCAGCCCGCTTCGTGCGCGGTGCCGATCGTCTGCGCGGCGATGGGACTGCCCGGTTCGACCGGCACCTGCACGGCCAGAGCCCGGTCGTTGAAGGAAACGTCGGAGCGGTCCACCCAGTCGGCGCCGCACTGGCCAGCGATGAGGATGCCCGCCTGCCCCGAGCAATCGAGGAACAGATCGCCGGGAAGCTGCTCCCCGTCCTGCAGCACAAGTGCAGCAATGTCGCCGTTTGCCGCGCAGGTGACGCCGCCGACCTGAGCGGCAATCCGGGTGACGCCGAGCCGCTGTGTGGCATGGCGCATGAGGAGCGCGGCAAACTTGCCGGCATCGAGGTGATAGCCGTAGTTCAGCGCGCCAGCGTAGTCCGGCATGGATCGCTGGCGCGGCGCGAGATGTGCGGCGCAAACGGCATGCTGCGGGGTAATCGCTGCAGCGAAGGGTCCGGACGCGCCTCCGGTCTGCCAGGCAGAGGCGAGCGCGCGCATTTCGGCCGCCGGGGGCGCGCTGAAGGGATGGAGATAGGAATCCGCAGCGGAACCATCGCGCCACCCATCGAAGCGCGAGCCCTGCTTGAAGGCCGCATCGCAGGTGGCAAGGAATTCAGATTCAGGAATACCGATGGTCGCGAGGGTCTCGCGCATCGTCGGCCAGGTGCCTTCGCCGACGCCTATGGTCGGGATGTCGGGCGCCTCGACCAGCGTGATGCGTTTGTCCGGCAGCCTTGCGGCCAGCACGCACGCAGAAAGCCACCCGGCGGTGCCGCCGCCGACGATGACGATATGCTGAACCGCGGTGCTCATGCGAGGGCGACCATAACGCACAAATGCCTGACTTGCCAAAGAGAAGAGCCGCACCGCTGGGGGCAGTGCGGCTCTCTCGATTTCACGACCTTCCGGACAATGTAACCGGTCAGAAGGTGAAGCGAGCCCCCGCGGCCCAGCGCGCATAGCCGGGAGCCGAGAAGGTCACGATCTGGGCGTTGCGCATGTGGCCACGGCGATCAGCGTTGGTGATGTTGATCCCTTCGCCGAAGATCGTGACACCCTTCCGGACCTCGTAGCTCGCGCTCATGTCCCACTGGCCGTAGGAATTGATGTAGTACGGATCCTGTCCGTAGCCCGAGAGGAAGCCCTGGCGCCAGTTGTAGGCGACCCGCGCCTGCAGGCCATGCTTGTCATAGTAGACGACCGCATTGGCGCTGTTGCTGGCCCCGGGAACCGCGAACTGGGGGGTATAATGCGGGATGGCATTGTCGATGTTGTGATCGCTCTGCATCACCGTATAGTTCACGATCGCACCAAATCCGGTTTCCCAGAAATTGTGCTGGATGGCGAATTCCCAGCCATGGATCGTGTTCTTCTGATCGGAGTTGATCGGAACCGTGGTGATGAAGTTGACGATCGGATCATTGGCCTGACCGACGATGCCCGAGACCCGTCCCGTGCTGTCATAGACAGCGCTGCTCGGATGCTTGGAGGCAATGTAGTCGATGATCTGCTGCGCCGATGCATCAGCACCGAGGGCTGCGCGGGCTTCCTTGTTAAACGCACCGCCATTGGCGTTCGTAAGACCGAACGCAGGCTGGTTCAGCTGCGTCTGCGAGATGAAGTTCTTCACCACCTTGTGGAAGAAGCCGATCGAAATGTAGCTTGACGGCCCATAATACCACTCGGCCGAAAGATCGACGTTGTAGGACTTGTAGGGAAGCAGGCCGGGGTTGCCGCTCGAGGCGGTGCTGCCCCCGATACGGATCGGGGCAGCGAGCGTGGTGCCGCCCTGGAGGCTGCCATAGTCGGGCCGTGTGATAGTCTGGCTGTACGATGCGCGCAGCTTGACGTTCTTGATCGGCGCCATGTCGAAATCGACCGCCGGCAGCCAGTTGTGATACTTGCCAGAAAGCGATGCGAACGAGGAGATCGTCGGCGTGCCGTAGTCGATCCCGGTCTCGTTGCCGCCCGACCACACGGTGCGCTGCGGGATCGGCACGAGCGAGGATGCATCGACCTTGGTCGTTTCATAGCGCAGGCCGAGCCGCAGGTGCGCCGGATTTTCACCCAGGTCAAAGCTGTGGAGCGTCTGGATGTAGGGCGCCCAGGTCCGTTCACGGATCGAACGATCGGTGGTGAAGCTGGCGAGGCAGGTGCCAGCAGTAGTCGCGCTGCCACAGATGCTCAGCTTGCTGTCAAGCAGCTTGATCAGGCTCGTCGTATCGACTTCGAAGTAGTTCTGGATGATCCCGCTGGCATTGTAGCCCTCGGCACCCTTGAGGTCGTTCGACAGGTTGCGCTGTGTATAGAGCGAGTCCGGCGTATCCGCAGCAGAGAGCGTGCCGCCCCAGGTGTCGTTCTGGATCACCCCGAAGGCTGAGCGCACCTTGTTCTCGGTATAGGTAACGCCGAAATCGAGGCTATCGATGAACGAGGCATCGAAATCGTAGGAACCATGGAAGGTACCTTCGTTGATCTCGTCGCGGAAATAGGCGTTGCGGAAGGCATTGCCGGCGGGCCGGATATTGGCGGCGGTGATGTCCGCGCCAGGTGCCATGGTAACCGAAATCACCGGGATCTGGTGCGTGAAATCAACCTTCTGGCTGGTCACGCCATAGACAGCGCTGCCCACAGCGATGTTGCTGCCATAAGGCGAGGTCGGCTTGCTTTCGGCCGTCGAGTGGTGGCCGTCGAGTTCGAGCTTGAGCCCGCCGGGACCCTTCCACTTCAGGTTGCCGCCGATCGAACGGTTGATCGTGCGGTTGGCCGCGACCGCACCGGTGATGGCAAGGTCCTTGTTCTCGCCCGGACGGAAATCTTCTGCGTAGAAATTCGGTCCGGCGACCGGGCCGTCGGTCCAGCTGCTCGCGGTGTTGTTGTGGTTGAACCACACGCCGATGCTGTTGTTGCGCGCTTCGACAGTGTTCTGCGAGAAGGTGTAGTCGACAGTGGCGGTCAGCGTGTCGGTGGGCTTCACCTGCAGCACCGCCTGGCCGTTGTAGCGCTGGCGGCGCGAGGTGATGAAGTCGTAACCGGCGTTCTGCGTCACCTGATAGACGTCGTTCGGGCCGGGACGGTTCTGGGTCTTGGCAAAGTTGCCGCGCCAGTCGTTGGCGTCCATCGGCAGCGAGCCCCAGTTATTCTCATCCCCCTTGTAGCCTTCGCGCCAGCCCGCGGTGAACTGCGCCTGGCTGTACTTGCGGTCCTGGTAAGAGCCGCTGACGAGAATGCCGATGCGATTATCGGCAAAGGTATCGCTGATGATGCCCGAGACTTCAGGTGTGACCGTCTTGTTCTCGAAGCGCGAGGTGTCATAGACGCCCTTCACGCCGATCGAACCGTGGAGGCCAGGGCGATCCAGCGGACGCGCGGTCTTGATGTTGATCACCGAGCCGATGCCACCGGTCGACAGCGTGGCGCGGCCCGACTTGTAGACTTCGACGCCCGCAATGCCTTCGGACGCGAGGTTGCCGAAATCGAAGCTGCGCGAATTCGGCGGGCTGGCCGCATCGCCGAGCGATGAGGTGGGCATCTGGCGGCCGTTGAGTAGCACGAGGTTGAAATCGGGACCGAAGCCGCGGACTGTGACCGTCGAGCCTTCGCCGCCCGTGCGGTCGATTGACACGCCGGTGATGCGCTGGAGCGATTCCGCAAGGTTCGTATCGGGGAACTTGCCGATATCGAGCGCGCTGATCGCATCGACAACACCGGTTGCGTCACGCTTGATACCAAGCGAGCTCTGCAGTGAAGCGCGGATACCAGTCACCACGATGGTGGTGGGCTCGGCATCGCTTGCGGCCGCCTGCGGAGCCGAAGCAACCTGAGCTGCTTCCTGCGCGAGGGCCTGCTGCGCGGTGAGAGCGAGTACGGCAGCCGAACCCCCCAGCATGAGCTGGGCGTAGGCGACCTTGCGCGATCCTTTCATTCCGATTCTTCCCCCTGAAATCCGACGTTTTTTGAAAACGATGCGGTAATTGTGAACGTTCACCTATCTGAGAACGTTCACGGCGTCAAGGCGCTCTAAGACGTTTCGCGCAGACATCACCGCTGTTTTTACCCCCTATGTCGTTGATGCGCAGCGGTGGGTTGCAATGCGCCAAGGCCCTATGGCGCGGGCCATGCCCATCCCAGCCAGCGCAATATATGCATGCAGCAAAGGCATGCCGGGCGGGGGAGGCTTAGAGCTGACAAACCGCTTTGCCAACCGCGCAAGATCACTCCGCCACATCAGACCGCAGACTGCTCGGGCCCGGCGGCGGGAGGCAATAGCAGCAGGTTCAGGGCTTCTCGCCAGCCAGGAAGCGCGCGAGGGGCGGCAGCGATCCGGCGGGGCTTTCCTCGAAAGGTACGTGGCCCATGCCCGGAAGGCGGACAAGCCGGGCATGGGGCATCAGGCGCAGATAATCTTCGGCATTGCGCACCGGGATCATCTGGTCTTCCTCGCCCCACAGGATCAGCGTCGGCGCGGTGATGCTGCGCAGACGCAGGGCCGGATCGACAAGGATGGTCTGCCGCGTCCGATCGAGAATGGCCCGGCGCACGCCGGGGGCGAGCAGCATGTCGCGGTAGCGATCGACGACGCTGTCGGGCAGGGCTTCTGGGTGGGCCCACGCAGGCGCAAGGTTGTCCCGGATCAGCGCGCGCGCACCGACCCAGGGCATGAGGTTCATCACGAAGGGCACTTCCGGCGCTTTGCCATAGTCGAAGCCGGGGCTGGCAAAGCCGTCGGGTGAGATCAGCACGAGCTTGTCGACGCGCAGCGGATAGCGGGCGGCAAACTCCCACGCGAAGCGGCCTCCGAGCGAATTGCCGATCAGCGTGGCGCGCGCAATGCCGAGCCGGTTCATCAGGCCTTCGAGCACCAGCAGCGTCCGCGCATCGCTGTAGTCGCAGGTTGTGTCCGGGCCGGTGAGGCCGAAACCGGGCAGATCGAGGCGGACGACACGGTACCGGGCGGACAGTGCCTTTGCCCATGGCTCCCAGGTATCGAGGCTTGATCCGAAGCCGTGCAGCAAGATCAATGCGGGCGCGCCGCGCTGGCCGCTATCAAGAACCCGCATGCGCTGGCCGCGCACGTGGAGGTATTCGCCGGGATAGGCGGCCTCCAGCGCGGCGCGGGGTTTGTCGGGTGCGTTGAGCCAAAGTGCGAGCCCGGCGATGGCGAGAAAGCAGAACGCAGCAGCCCAGCGCAGGATGCGGCGCAGCATCAGAACACCGCGTGATCGCCGCGCTCATCCGCAGCGGCTTCGCCGCAGAGCACGGCGCGGTAGTGGTCCAGCAGCGTATCGGTGCCGGTTTCGGGCGTGAGCGCGGCATCGTAGCGGCCGGTTGCTGGATCGAGGACGAGCATGGACTCGGTTGCGTAGTAATGGCCGATGCGGGCGAGTTCGGCCTTGGTCGCAAGCGGCGGAACGACGCGTGCAGCGAGACCCAACGCGCTGGCGATGCCGGCCAGGAAGCCGGGTGGGACAGAGCGGAACTTCGCTTCCACGCCGGTCAGGGCAAACAGCGCCTCGCCCTGCTCGCGAGGGGTGATCGCAGGCCCGGGGCCGCCGATGGACAGAACCTTGTTCCAGCGATCTGGATCGGTGAGACAGCCGACGAGGTAGGCGGCAAGATCGCGGTTACTGATCGGCTTGCAGGCCGTGAGCGTGCCATCCCCGAAGAGGAGGAAGGGCTTGCCGCCACGCACCCGCTCGATCTGGCCGGACAGCGATTTGAAAAAGGCTGTGGGTCGGACAATCGAATACCTTAGCCCCGACGCGACCAGTTCGGTCTCGAACGCGAGCTTGGCCCGCTGGAAGGCAAGGCGCGGCTTCTGCACGCAGATGGCCGACAGCAGCACGAAATGCGCCGCGCCGGCCTTGCGCGCCGCGGCCAGCACGTGGCTGTGCGCCTTGTGGTCGATCGCCCACGCATCGCGCGGCAGGCCAGTGCGCGAGGCCATGCACGATACGACGGCATCGAATGCCTCGTTCGCAAAACCGTCGCGCGCAAGGCTGACGGGATCGGCCGGATCCGCACGGCGCATTGTGACGCCGGGGATCGGCTCGGCGGGCTGGCGGCGCACCATGGCGACGACATCATGCCCAGCCTCGATGAGCGCCGCCGCCGTCGCTCGGCCGATTGTGCCGGTCGCGCCGAGCAGGGCGACGCGGGTCATGGCGCCGGCACGGCCTTCGCGGCCATGATCTGGCGGCCATCCGCGGCATGGGCGGCGAGGATGAGGCCGCCGTCCTCGTGCTTGAGGGCAAGGTGCAACGCTTCATCGGCGATTGCCGGAGAAACAGCACGGAAGCTGAACCTGGCCAGAGCGGTTTCCGATCCCAGCGTGCGGCGGGCGAGATCGAGCAGGAGCGTGGCGATCAGCGGACCATGAACGACGAGGCCGCGATAGCCTTCGGTGCCGGTCGCGTAGGGGTGATCGTAGTGAATGCGGTGCGTGTTGAAGGTCAGCGCCGAGTAGCGGAACAGCAGAGCGGATGTGGGCAGCACCTCGCGCGTGGCATCCCAAGCCGTTGCATCGAAACGGCCTTCAGCCAGAGGTGGCGGGGCAAGGGGACTGCCGGGCGGCGGTGCGTCACGGTAGACCAGCGTCTGGGTTTCGCGGATGGCGACCACGCCGTCTGCCAGTGTTTCGTGGGCGAGTTCGGCGAACACCAGCGGACCGGTGCCGCCGTTCTTCTCGGTGATCGCCAGCACGCGGGTGCGCCGTTCGATGCCGGCACCAACGGGGATGGGGGCGACAAATTCCGCCGCCCCTGCCGCCCACATGCGCCTCTCGAGCGGGAGCGGGGGGAGCAGGCTGCCGGGGCTGTCGTCGCGCTTGGGGTGTCCATCGGGACCCAGTTCGGCGGTCGGGGCATCGGGGGGGCAGAGGCACCAGTGGAGGCCCTGCGGAGCGGTCTGGTCGGCCGGTTCGGCGCGGTCTAGCGTGGCGCACCAGCGGGTGAGCAGGCCGGGCGTAAGGATGTCGCGGCGCCGTTCTTCGCGGCCGATCCAAGGGGCAAAGTCCGCCATCAGCCGCGCCCTGCCATCAGGCCGCGCGCGATGACTTGCGCCTGAATTTCCGCCGCGCCTTCGAAGATCGAGAGAATGCGCGCGTCACACAATACCCGGCTGATCTCGTATTCCAGCGCATAGCCGTTGCCGCCGTGGATCTGCAGCGACGCGTCGGCGGCGGTCCAGGCCGCGCGGGCGGCATGAAGCTTGGCCATTCCGGCCTCGATGTCGCAGCGCTGGCCCGCGTCCTTGGCGCGGGCGGCGGCATAGGACAGTTCGCGCGCCGTGACGTATTCGGCGAGCATGACGGCGAGCTTGTCCGCCACGCGGGGGAAGTGGAAGAGCGGCTGGCCGAACTGCTTGCGCTGGAGCGCATAGGCAAGGGCGAGTTCGAGCGCACGGCGGGTGGTGCCAACGGCACGCGCGGCGGTCTGGATACGCGCGCCCTCGAAGGTCTGCATCAGCTGCTTGAAGCCTGCGCCCTCCTTGCCGCCGAGCAGCGCTTCGGCGGGGGCGCGCATGCCCTCGAACTGCAAAGTGTATTCGCGCATGCCGCGGTAGCCCAGAACCTCGATTTCGCTGCCGGTCATGCCGTCGGCCGGGAAGGGATTGTCCTCGGTGCCGCGCGGCTTGGGCACGAGCAGCATGGAAAGGCCGGCATAGCCCGGCGTATCAGGCTGCGTGCGGACGAGCAGAGTCATCACGTCGGACCGGGCCGCGTGGGTGATCCACGTTTTCGCGCCGTGGATGACCCAATCGCCGCTTTCGTCCTGCTTGGCGCGGGTGGTGAGCGCACCGAGATCGGAGCCTACATCGGGTTCGGTGAAGACCGCGACGGGGAGCGTTTCACCGGCGGCGATACGGGGCAGCCAGTGTGCTTTCTGCTCGTCGGTGCCTCCGAGCATGATGAGTTCGCCTGCGATTTCCGAGCGGGTGCCGAGTGAGCCCGCGCCGATCCAGCCGCGCGAAAGTTCCTCGCTAACAAGGCACATGACGAGCTTGCCGAGGCCGAGGCCGCCGTATGCCTCCGGAATGCAAACGCCGAAGGTCCCGAGATCGGCCATCGCGCGCACGGTCTCGTCCGGGATCAGCGCGTTGGCGAGGTGCCACTTGTGCGCGTGAGGGATGATTTTCGCATCGGTGAAGCGCCGGAACTGGGCGCGGATTTCGTCGAGTTCGGGATCGTGCAGCGTTTCGCTGGGCCACTGCCCTTCCGCCAGCGCGGCGGCGAGGGCCGCACGGGTTTCGGCAAGGTCGGCATCGAGCAGGGAGGCTGCCGCTTCGGCAAGGACACGCGCTTCGGCGGTGAGGCCAAGATCGGCGGGGCGCAGCATTTCCGCGGGGCCCATAAGGAGCGCGCCGGTCAGCTGGCCCAGCGTTTCGGCAAAGGCGAGCTGGGCCACCATGCCATCGAGCGGGTTTGCGCCGCCGCCGGCTTCGGCCCATGCCGCCACGGCTTCCAGCGCGGCGACGCTGGTGGCGATCCATGCAAAGCCGTGCGCGGCGCGCTGCTCGGCATCGACCGGGCGATTGGCGAGGCGGCGGGCGAGGGCGGCGCGAGCGGCTTCGCGGTAGGCTATGGCTGCTTCAAGCGGCGCTTTAAGATCCATGGCTACGCCGCGCGCTCGAACACGGCCGCGATGCCCTGGCCGCCGCCGATGCACATGGTCTCGAGGCCGAAGCGGCCATCACGGCGCACCAGTTCGCGGGTGAGGTTGGCCAGAATGCGCCCGCCGGTCGCGCCGATGGGATGGCCGAGCGAGATGCCCGAGCCGTTGACATTGAGCATGTCGTGGCGGCTGTCGTCGTCGCTCCAGCCCCAGCCCTTGAGCACGGCGAGCACCTGCGGGGCGAAGGCCTCGTTGAGTTCGACGAGGTCGATATCATTCCAGCCTAGGCCGGTGCGGGCGAAGAGGCGCTCCACGGCGGGGACGGGGCCGATGCCCATGCGCGCGGGATCGCAGCCGGCGGCGGCCCACGAATGAAACCAGGCGATCGGTTCGAGGCCGAGTTCCTCCAGCTTGTGTTCGGCCACGACGAGGCAGGCGGCGGCAGCGTCGTTCTGCTGGCTGGCATTACCCGCGGTGACGACCGCGCCCGGTATGGCCTTGGCTTCGAGCGCCTTCAACGCGCCGAGGCTCTCCATCGTGGCATCGGCGCGGTAGCCTTCATCGTGTGCGAAGATTTTCGGATCGCCCTTTTTCTGGGGGATTTCGACGGGGACCAGCTCATCATCGAACAGGCCGTTTTTCCATGCTGCAGCGGCGCGCTGGTGGCTGCGCACAGCATAGGCGTCGCAGGCTTCGCGGCTGATATGATAGTCTCGCGCGAGGTTCTCGGCGGTCTCGATCATGCCGGAAATGACGCCGAAGCGCTCGATCGGCTGCGACATGAGGCGGCCCCGGGTGAGCCGATCATGCAGCATGAGGCCGCCCGCGCGGGTACCGCGGCGGCCTTCGGTGGTGTAGTACTCGACGTTGGACATGGACTCGACGCCGCCCGCGACGACGACATCGGACTGGCCGGTCTGCACCATCATCGCGGCGTTGATGACAGCTTGCAGGCCCGAGCCGCAACGGCGATCAAGCTGGTAGCCGGGGACTTCAAGCGGGAGCCCCGCAGCGAGCCACGACCAGTGGCCGATGGCGGGGGCCTCGGCATTGCCGTAGCCCTGCGAGAAGACGACGTCATCAACGCGTGCGGGGTCGATCTTCGTGCGCTCCATAAGCGCTTTCAGGATCACTGCGCCAAGCTGCCCGGCGTTGAGATCGGCGAGGCTGCCGCCGAACTTGCCGACAGCGGTGCGGATGGGGGCGACGATGGCAGCACGGGTGAGCTTGGTCATGCGGGGGTTCCTGCAATGCCAGCTTCGAGGAGCTGGTCTATGGCCTTGGGATCAAGCGAAAGGTGGCGGGCAAGAACGTCGCGCGTATCCGCGCCCAGCACCGGGGCCGGGGCTGGCGTGCGGCGTTCAAGGCCGGGGAAGGTGGCAAAGGCACCGGCGGCGGGGTAGGCAAAGCCGCTGGGGTTGTCCGCCGTCTCGGTGAACATCGGATTTTCGCCGACCAGACGCGGGTACTGCACGGCTTCGGGCATGGTCTTGTAGGGGCCGTGGGTCACGCCGTTGGCATCGAGCTTTTCGGCCAGCGCGGCGTGGGAGAGCGGGGAGGTAGCCGCTTCGATCAGTGCGTAGATCGCATCGCGGTGGGTGTAGCGCACGCTGTCATCGCCGGTGAACGACACGCCGAGGCGGGCCTCCAGCGCGGCGAGGCCGGGTTGCAGTTCGAGCGCGCGGACGAGGCCTTGCCACTGGCGTTCGTTGATCGCGACGATCATCACGCGGACGCTATCGGCGGTCACGAAGTCGCGTCCGATGGTGCCGTAGACGCCATTGCCGAGGCGCTCACGGTCCTCGCCGTTCTGGAGGACTTCGGCGACGCGGCCGAGATTGGCGGCCGAGCCCATCGCGATATCGGTGAGGGGGAGGCGGACCTCGCCGCCAAGGCCCGTTTCATCGCGGCGGCGCAGCGCAGAGACGAGGGCAAAGGCGCCGTAGGCTCCGGTCAGCAAGTCCCAGGCGGGAAGCACGTGGTTCACCGGAGACGGGTCGGCGAGCGTACCAGTAAGCGCGGGATAGCCGACCACGGCGTTGGCTGTGTAATCGAGCGCGATGGCACCATCGGGCCAGCCCATGACGCGCACAGTGATGAGGTCCGGGCGGTCGGCCGCCAGCTTCTCATGTGCCAGGAAGCCGCCGACGGGCAGATTGGTAACAAGCGTGCCGACTTTCTGGATCAGCTCTGTCAGCACCGCACGGCCTTCGGGTTTCGTCAGATCGAGCGCGACGCTTTTCTTGGCGCGGTTGAGGTTTTCCCACGACAGCGAATGGCCTTCAGGGGTGAGCGGCCAGCGCTTGAAATCCTGTCCGCCACCGATCTGGTCGACGCGGATCACCTCTGCCCCGAATTGGGCGAGATAGAGCCCGATGGTCGGCGAGGCGACGAAGGACGATACTTCCATCACCGTGATGCCGGAGAGCAGGTTGTACATTGGGGCGAAGGCTTTCAGGACTGTGCTTGTGGTTCGCGTTCCGATGTAGTCTTAATTGAGCGGTTAAGCCAATAGGGTTGGTGGACGGCTGGCGCTTTTGGGGGGGCGGGGTGTCTCGACTTCAGGTCTTCGGCACTTAGTTTAAACCGCGCTTGTCGAGGGTGCTGGGCCGGCGGTCAGGTATGATGCTCTGACAATCTCCGCATGAGCGGTTTGGGTTGAGGTGCGAGGAAGGATAGCTGCCCTCAGTCCTGAACCGGGAGAGCCGTGCGGTTCACGATCGGGCGCAGTGCAAAGCTGGTGGTGACCTGCGCCACCCCGGCAATGCGCGTGAGGCGTTTGCGCAGGAAATCCTCGAAGGCCGCGAGCGAGGGGACGAGGACGCGCAGTTGATAGTCCGCCTCGCCGGTCATCAGATAGCAGTCCATCACTTCGGGAAATTCGGCGACCGCGTTTTCGAAGGTCGCAAGGTGGTGGTCGTCCTGCTGGTCGAGCCGGATGCGCACGAAGGCGTTGACGGGAAGGCCGACCGTTTCCGGTTCGACAAGGGCGACGTAACCGGAGATAACCCCGCGCTCCTCCAGCGCACGCACCCGGCGCAGGCAGGGGCTGGGGCTGAGGCCGACATCCTCGCAGAGCTGCTGGTTGGTGAGGCGGCCGTTCTGCTGGAGGCGGCGCAGGATCTTGCGGTCAATCGCGTCGAGATCGGTATTCGGCATTATCTTTTACTCATAGCGTTTGAAGTGGCAGATTATGCCAAATGTATGGCTATACGGGGCAAACTTCGCAAGACGCTGATTTTCGAGGCGCGTTATGTTTGCCCATTCAAAGCCTGAACCGGATTCGAAAGCACGCCATGACCGCCGTCCTCGCCAATCCCAAGCTCGACCTGATCCCCGCGCTCGAGACACTCGATGCCCGGCTGCGCTGGCTTTCGGCGTGGACAGTGCATAATGCCAACAACATCCGTACCAAGCGCGACGGGATGAAGGTTGGCGGCCATCAGGCCAGCTGCGCCTCGATGAGCACGATCATGGCCGCGCTCTATTTCCATGCGCTGCGCCCGCAGGACAAGGTGGCGGTGAAGCCGCACGCCGGGCCGCTACTCCATGCGATCCACTATCTGCTGGGCAACCAGTCGCTAGAGCAGTTGCAGCGCTTCCGGGGGCTTGGCGGGATGCAGAGCTATCCCTCGCGGACCAAGGACCATATCCCGGTCGATTTCTCGACGGGCTCGGTCGGCCTCGGTGTGGCGATCACCGCCTTTGCCAGCCTGGTGCAGGACTACTGCATCGCGCAAGGGCACATGAGCGAGGCCGAGGCGGGGCGGATGATCGCACTGATGGGCGACGCAGAGCTTGACGAGGGCAATATCTACGAGTGCCTGATCGAGGCCTACAAGCACGATATCCGCAATTGCTGGTGGGTGGTCGACTATAACCGCCAGTCGCTCGATGCGACCACGGCGGACCGCATGTTCCGCCGCTTCGACGATATCTTCGAGACCTGCGGCTGGCGGGTGATCACCTTGAAGAGCGGCAAGTTGCAGAAGGCGGTGTTTGCGCGGCCCGGCGGCGCGGCGCTGGAAGACTGGATCGACAATTGCCCGAACGCCGAATTCGCGGCGCTCACCTATCAGGGCGGGGCGGCATGGCGCGAGCGGCTGATGAAGGATCTGGGTGACCAGCCCAAGACCCGGGCGCTGATCGAGAGCTTCGACGATGGCGCGCTGGCGCAGCTGATGACCAACCTGGGCGGGCACTGTGCCGAGACTTTGATCGAAGCCTTCGCGCAGGCGAATGACGACAAGCCGACGCTGTTCATCGCCTATACGGTCAAGGGTTATGGCTTGCCATTGGCCGGGCACAAGGACAACCATTCGGGCATGATGAACACCGCGCAGATCGAAGGTCTGCGCGCGCAGCTCGGCATTGCCGAAGGCGCGGAATGGGAGCCCTGGGGCGGGCTGGGCGACAATCTGGCGGCAGAGCTCAAGGCCTTTGTCGAACGCAGCGCGCTGGCAGTGAAACCTGCCGAGCATAGCCCGCCAGCCATCCCGGTGCCCGCGCGGCTACCGGTGCCGGAAGGCGAGGAGCAATCCACGCAATCGGCCTTTGGGCGCATCCTGATGGATCTGGCGCGCCCCGGCGATCCGCTCGGCGACCGCATCGTGACGACCGCGCCCGACGTGACGCAGACCACCAACCTCGGCGGCTTCGTCAACCGGCGGGGCCTGTTCCGCCGGAGCGAGCTCACGGATGTGTTCCAGGCCGCGCGCATCCCCTCGGCACAGAAGTGGCAGGGGAACACGGCCGGGCAGCATGTCGAGCTGGGCATTGCCGAGACCAACTTCTTTCTGGTTCTGGCAGCATTTGGCCTTTCCGCGCCGCATTTCGGCACGCGGTTGTTGCCAGTGGGGACGGTCTATGATCCCTTTATCGCGCGCGGCCTCGATGCTCTGAACTATGGCTGCTATCAGGACGCGCGGTTCCTCCTGGTGGGGACGCCTTCCGGCCTGACGCTCGGCGCGGAAGGCGGGGCGCACCAATCGATCAACACGCCGCTGATCGGGATGGGTCAGCCGAATCTAGACTACTTCGAGCCGGCCTTTGCCGATGAAGTGGCGCTCATGATGCGCCATGCCTTCGAGCATATGCAGAAGCCCGATGGCGCTTCGGTCTACCTGCGGCTCAGCACGCGTTCGATCGCGCAAGTGACGCGTGAGGATGAGCGCTGGGAGGCCGATGCGCTGAAGGGCGCCTACTGGCTCAAGCGTCCCGCACCGGGCGCGGAGGCGGCGATCGCGTTCACTGGTGCTATCGCGCCCGAGGCGATCGCTGCGTGGGAAACGCTCAGCGAAGACTTGCCGGGGCTGGGGCTGCTCAACGTGACGTCGCCCGATCTGCTCCATCGCGGCTGGTCGGCCCGCCGCGCCGCGCGCTGGACTGGCAAGCGCCCTGAACCGAGCCACGTCGAGACGCTGCTGGGTGCGCTGGCGCCGGGGGCGGGGCTGGTGACAGTGATCGACGGTTCGCCATCCGCACTGTCATGGTTGGGCGCCGTCAAGGGCATGCGGGTGAGCCCGCTCGGGGTCGACCGCTTCGGCCAGACCGGAGATTTGCCGGACCTTTATCGGACCTACCGGCTCGATGCCGATGCGATCATCGACGCGGCGGCGGAGCTGTTTCTGGAGGGGTAAGCGGGGGCGAATCCTTTATATTCCAACATCTAATGGAAATTATAATCTCCCTTGATGTGCAGGTTTTTGCGCTAAGCCTCTGAAATACTTGTTGCAGTTTGGCATCGGCTGGGAACGAACGGTTTTCCGGACGCCGGGCATGCTTGCGCGTGCCGGAGGCTTGAGGCACTTCATTGTGCATCTGGAGAAGCGGGAGGGACGCGATCCTCCGGGGAGAAAGAACATGATCATGACGGACACGAGCACCATCCGCCGCGCAATGCTGGCGGGCACAGCCCTTGCGGGCATCACGCTGGGTATTCTGGCGACACCCGCTTCGGCACAGGACGCCCAGGCTACAGCCACCACGGCCAGCCCTGAGACCGGCGAGATCGTCGTCACTGCCCAGCGCCGTGAGCAGAAGGCCAACGATGTTGGCATCGCGGTGAGCGTTCTTGGCGCCAAGGACATCAAGGCGCTCAACATCACCAACGCAACCGACGTGGTGCGCGCGATCCCGAACCTGAAGTTCAACGCCTATGGCTCGAGCCAGGTGGTCTACAATATCCGCGGCGTCTCGCAGAACGACTATGGCGACCAGCAGGAACCGCCGGTCGCGGTCTATCAGGATGACAGTTACACATCGTCGATCACCACGGCGAGCTTCCCGGTGTTCGACCTCGCGCGGGTGGAAGCGCTACGGGGGCCTCAAGGCACGCTCTTCGGCCGCAATGCGACAGGCGGCGCTGTGCAGTTCATCTCGGCCCAGCCGACCGACAAGCTCGACGGCTACCTTTCTGCGATCTACGGCCGGTTCAATCAGACCATTCTTGAAGGCGCGCTGTCCGGCCCGCTTTCGAACACGCTGACGGCGCGCATTTCGGGCCAATACTCGCGTGATGACGGCTGGCTCAAGAATATCACGCCGGGTCAGCCGGATCGCGGCGCAGACAACCACTGGGCCATGCGCGCCATCCTGAAGTGGGAGCCGAGCAGCGACTTCAAGGCCAAGCTGACCCTTCGTTACACCCAGGCGGACAAGGAACGTCAGGCCGGCGTCTACACGTTGGCCCCGGCTTGCCCCAATGCGCAGTTCCAGGGCGAGTTTCTTGGCGAGAACGAGGCCTGCGCCTACTGGGGCACCGTTGGCACCACCGGCAGCGGCTACAAGAATCCCTCGATCACCCCCTCTCAGGGTGGCAATCCATGGCGGACGGCGGGCACGGGTGACGCCTATGTCGATCGCAAGGTATTCGGCGCCTCATTGCGGCTCGATGCCAAGCTCGGCGTTTTCGACGTGACCTCGGTCACCGACTACACCTACCTCAAGAAGTTCTACATCGAGAGCGGCGACGGCCAGCCCGAACTGCCTTATGTGGAGTTTCTGCCTCCTCGCGCCCCGGGGCCGTGCCCTGCACCGGCGCAGAGCGTGACGTGCTATGAGTCCGGCACGGTGTTCTATCAGCGTGCGCAGACCAACCAGTACACGCAGGAACTGCGCGGAGCGGCGACGTTCGGGCAGAACTACCTCACCGTCGGCGCGTTCGGCATGATTATCGACGGCAAGTTCCGCGCGAAATACGCCACGCCCTTCGACGGCTATGATCCGCGCGTGCGCTTCACGCAGCGCACCGAGAGCTTCGCGTTCTTCGCGCAGGACGAATTCAAGATCAATGATCAGTTCAAGCTGATCGGCGGTATCCGCTATTGGCACGACAAGAAGCGCGGCGACTACACTGCGGAATCGCCGGTCGGTCCCTATGCGCTATCGCTGCATTTCGGGCCGGATGACATTTCCTACAACGATGTCAGCCCCGGTACGGCCACCACGCCGACAAGCTGGAGCTACAAGAGCGGCTTGCCCTCCGGCGTAACCGTCACGCCTGATGCTGCACAGCCGAGCTTCAGCGGCGTGACCGCGCGTGCGGAAATCGATTACAAGCCGAACGCGGATACGCTTGTCTATCTGAGCTATAACCGCGGTTCGAAATCGGGCGGGTTCACGTTCTCGACCGGCACCCCATTCCCGGCGCAGCTCATCGATACGATCAACAATATCCCTTATCGGCCAGAAACGCTCAACGCCTACGAATTTGGTGTGAAGGCCAAGCTGCCGGGGAACACGCAGTTCAATCTTGCCGCGTTCTACTATGATTACAAGAACTACCAGGCCTTCGTGCAGGTGTTTGCAGCCCAGGTGGTCCGCAATCTTCCGGCCAAGATCAAGGGCATCGAGGCCGATATCACGAGCCGCCCGATCCCTGGCCTGACGCTGCAGCTTTCGGGCGCGTTGCAGGACAGCGAAGTCAAGAACGTGCTGCTGCCTGATGGCGTGACGGTGAAGACCAGCAACCTTCCGCAGGCGCCAGGCTTCTCCGGCAATGCGTTGGTGCGCTACGAGTTCGACACCGGGATCGGCCGTGCCTCGCTTCAGGCGGATGCGCTCTATACCGGCAAGTTCTGCTACTCGGTGATGTGCGCGCCGGTCGAGCGGGAGAAGCCGTACCATGTCGAGAATGTCCGCATTGGCCTCACTCCAGCGAACTCGAACGTCGATCTGGCTGTGTTCGTCAACAATGTGTTCGAGCGCGCATACCGCAGCTACGCCTTCGACGGCTCGGCCTACTGGGGTGACGTCCTGACCGTTTACGGCAAGCCGCGCACCTGGGGCATCAATGCGGTGTGGCACTTCGGAAAGTAAGTAGAAGAGGAACCCCTTCGTCTGGCTTCGCGAGCCATCTCCCCCTGTATGCCTGTTGCAGAAATGGGGAGGTGGCCTGCCGCAGGCAGATCGGAGGGGTATTCCTATCCATCAGGAACAGCGCCAATCCATGACCGAGACCTTCCAGACGATCAATCCGGCGACCGGCGAAGTGCTGGCAACGCTGCCCATTGCCGGAAAGGCCGAGGTCGATGCTGCCGTTGCCAAAGCAGCGGCCGCGCAGAAGGAATGGGCAAAGCGCACTGGCACCGAACGGGGCCGCATCCTGCGCCGTGCAGCGGACTTGCTGCGTGAACGCAATGACGAGCTGGCCGCGCTGGAGACGCGCGATACCGGCAAGCCGATCCAGGAGACGCTGGTTGTCGATGTCGTCTCGGGCGCGGATTGTCTTGAGTTCTTTGCAGGCATCGCTCCGACAATTGCCGGTGAGCACCTCGATCTGGGCCCCGCTGCGTTCGGCTATACCCGGCGTGAGCCTCTGGGCGTTTGCGCGGGCATCGGCGCATGGAACTACCCCATCCAGATCGCCTGCTGGAAGTCTGCGCCCGCTCTCGCCTGTGGCAATGCGATTATCTTCAAGCCTTCGGAACTGACTCCGCTCACCGCAATCGAGGTGGAGAAGATCTACCGCGAGGCGGGGCTGCCCGACGGGTTGTTTCAGGTGCTGCACGGTTTTGGCGAAACGGGTGCGCTGCTGACCGAGCATCCCGGCATCGCCAAGATTTCGCTCACCGGGAGCGTGCCGACGGGCAAGCGGATCATGGCGGGTGCCGCCGCGACGCTGAAGAACGTGACGCTGGAACTGGGCGGCAAATCGCCGCTGATCATCTTTGCCGATGCCGATATCGAGAACGCGGTCTCGGGCGCGCATTTGGCCAACTTCTACTCGGCGGGCGAAGTCTGCTCTAACGGCACGCGGGTTTTCGTGGAGCGCAGCATTCTGCCGCAGTTCCTCGCCAGCCTGAAGGCGCGTACCGAGCGGATCAAGCTGGGCGATCCGATCGACCCGGCAACGCAGATGGGTTCGCTGATCTCGGAAGGCCACCTCAACAAGGTCATGGGCTATATCGAGACGGGCAAGGCCGAAGGCGCAGAAGTCCTGACCGGCGGCCACCGCGTCACCGACGGTGTTCCGGCCGCGGGTTTTTACGTTGCGCCGACTGTGTTTACCGGATGCACCGATGACATGACCGTGGTGCGGGAGGAAATCTTCGGACCCGTGATGACCGTGCTGCCGTTCGACAGTGAGGACGAGGTGATCGCCCGCGCGAACGACACCGAATTCGGGCTGGCGGCAGGGATCTTCACGCAGGACCTGACCCGCGCGCACCGCGTGATTGCGGCGCTCGATGCCGGGTCGTGCTGGATCAACACGTTCAATATCTGTCCGGTCGAGATGCCGTTCGGCGGGTTCAAGCAGTCCGGCCTCGGGTTCGAGAACAGCCGCGAGGCGATCCACCACTTTACGCGCCTGAAGAGCGTCTATGTCGCGATGGAGCCCATCGATGCCCCTTACTGACGGGGAGTTCGACTACATCATCGTCGGCGCGGGATCGGCCGGCTGCGTGCTGGCGGACCGGCTTTCGGCGGATGGCAAGCACAAGGTGCTCGTGCTGGAGTTCGGTGGATCGGACCAGTCGATCTACATCCAGATGCCAAGCGCGCTCGCCATCCCGATGAACACCACGCGCTGGAACTGGCACTACGAGAGCGAGCCCGAGCCGGGGCTCGATGGGCGCGTGCTGCACACTCCGCGGGGCAAGGGACTCGGCGGCTCGTCCTCGATAAACGGCCTTGTCTACATTCGCGGTAATCCGCTGGATTTCGAACGCTGGGAAGAGGAAGGCGCGCGGGGGTGGAACTACGCCTCGGTGCTCCCGTACTTCAAGCGGGCGGAACGGCGCGACGAGGGCGGCGATGAATATCGCGGCAGCGATGGCCCGCTCGATACGCGCTACGGCACGCTCGAGAACCCGCTCAACCAGGCGTGGCTCGATGCGGCGAGCCAAGCGGGCTATGCGCTCACCGACGACGTCAACGGCTACCGGCAGGAAGGCTTCGGCCGGATGGACATGACCGTCCGTAACGGTGAGCGCTGCAGCGCGGCCAAGGCCTATCTGCGCCCGGCCATGCGTCGGTCGAACCTGACGGTGCTGCAACACACGCTTGCCACGCGGGTGGTAATGGAAGGCAAGCGCGCCGTCGGCGTGGAGATTGAGCGCTATGGCAAGCGGTCGATCGTGAAGGCGGGGCGCGAGGTGATCCTCGCTGGCGGGCCGATCAATTCACCGCAGCTGCTGAAACTTTCCGGGATCGGCCCGGCAGCAGAGCTGGCGCAGCATGGCATTGCGGTGGTGGCGGATCGTCCCGGGGTCGGTGCGAACCTACAGGACCACCTCGAGTTCTATTTCCAGATGGCCTGCACGCAGCCGGTCACGCTCTACAAGTACGCCAACCTCTTCGGCAAAGGGTTGGTCGGCGCGCGCTGGCTGTTCCTGAAATCGGGGCTTGGCGCGACCAACCACTTCGAGACCTGCGGCTTCATCCGCAGCAAGGCGGGCATCCGCTATCCGGATATCCAGTACCACTTCTTCCCGATGGCGGTGAGCTACGACGGCAATTCGCTGGCGAGCGAGCACGGCTTTCAGGCCCACGTCGGGCCGATGCGCTCAAAGAGCCGGGGTACGGTGACGCTGCGCAGCGCCGATCCGGCGGACAAGCCGGTCATCCGCTTCAACTACATGACGCATCCCGACGATATCGAGGAAATGCGCGCCTGTGTGCGGCTGACGCGCGAGATCTTCCAGCAGCCGGCCTTCGCGCCTTGGCGGGGGCGCGAGATCCAGCCTGGTGCGGACGTGACCAGCGACGAGGCGATCGACGCCTTCATTCGTCAGAAGGTCGAGAGCGCCTACCATCCTTCCTGCACCTGCAAGATGGGGGCGGTGAATGATCCCATGGCAGTGGTCGATCCGGAGCTGCGCGTGATCGGGGTTGAGGGTCTGCGCGTGGTCGACAGTTCGGTCATGCCTTCGGTGACGACCGGAAACCTCAATGCGCCGACGATCATGATCGGCGAGAAGGGGGCGGATCACATCCTCGGGCGTGAACTCCTCCCGCCCTCGAACGCGCCCTACTATGTCGCACCGAATTGGGAGACGTCTCAACGATGAGCGGAGCCGCGATCGCCGACGTCACCGGGGTCGAGGAGAACGGCGAGCTGCTGCGCTCGCTCGACTGGAAAGGCGCGTTCTGGGCCTCGTCCGGCGTGCCGGCGGGTGTGCTCCTCACCATCGGCGGAATCGCCACGATGATCGGCCAGCCGAGCTGGGTGATCTTCATCGCCTCGATCATGATGGGGTTCCTGCAGAGCTTCGTCTACGCCGAGATCGCTGGCCTCTATCCGCACAAGTCTGGCGGGGCCTCGGTCTATGGCGCGGCGGCATGGCTGCCCTATTCCAAATTCGTGGCGCCGATTTCTGTGTGGTGCAACTGGCTGGCGTGGTCACCGGTGCTGACCCTCGGCACCAGTCTGGCGGCGGGCTACATCATGGCGAGCCTGTTCGCGCCCGACAGCGCGATCAACACCTGGCACATCACGCTGCTCGATCTGGGCTTTATCCGCGACAAGCTGACGCTGCGCGTGAATGCCGTCTCGATCATCGGGACGGCGTTTCTGCTGCTGACCTTTGCCTTGCAGCATGGCGGTGCGGCCAAGGCGGCCAATGCGCAGAAGATCCTCGGCATCGCCTGCCTCGCGCCGCTGATTCTGGTCGGCTTCGTGCCGTTGATCACGGGGGACTTGCCGGCGCAGAACCTGTTTCCGATCCTGCCCTTGGTGCGCGATGCGGCGGGGCATGCGCATTTTGGCACCTGGGATGGCTATGGTCTGACCCTGATGGCCGCTGCGATGTTTGGCGCGGGCTGGTCGACTTACGGCTTCGAGACGGCGGTCTGCTATACCCGCGAGTTCAAGGACCCGGCGAAAGATACGCCGCGCGCGCTGATTGCCTCGGGCATTCTGTGCATCGTGATTTTTGCGCTGGTGCCGCTGGCGTTTCAGGCCTCTCTCGGACTCGAAGCGATGATGGACCCGCGCATCGGCGATGGCTCGGGCGTGGCGCTGGCGCTGGCGACCATCGTGACCAAGGGGCTGGGTGTGACGGCGGGTGGTGCAGTCATCGTCGCCAACTTGTTCATCGCGATGCTGATCCTCTCGCTGCTGCTCATCGTGATGACCTCGATGATGGGCTCCTCACGCACGCTCTATCAGGCGGCGGTCGATGGCTGGCTGCCGAAGTATCTGGCCCGCGTGAACAGCCACGGCGCACCGACCGCGGCGATGTGGACCGACCTTGCCTTCAACCTCGTGTTGCTGCTCGCCTCGGACTACTTCGCGGTGCTGATGATCAGCAACGTCTGCTACATGGCGTTCAATTTCCTCAACCTGCAATCGGGCTGGATCCACCGCATGGACCGCGCGGGCTGGGAGCGGCCCTTCCGCTGCCCGACGTGGCTGCTCGGGCTTGGCGCGCTGCTGGGTTTCGTCAACATGGCCTTCATGGGGGCGGGGGCGGATGTCTATGGCGCGGGGACGTTGCGCAATGGCCTCATCGGCGTGCTGCTGATCCTGCCGGTCTTTGCGTTCCGCCATTACGTGCAGGACAAGGGCGTGTTTCCGGCCGCCTTGTCAGAAGACTTTGCGGAAAGCCCCGCGGTGAAGCGCGCAGGCGTGCTTCCGTGGCTGGCGCTGGTGGGGGCGGCGGTTGTGGTTCTCGGGGCGCATAGCCTCGCCAGGTTGCCTGTGCCGGTGGGTTAGAAGACCCCCTCCGTCATGCGCTTCGCGCCCGCCACCGCGCCATTTTTCGCGCACGGACAAATGGGGACTTGGCCTGGCCTCGGAAGGACGGTGGTGTTTTTTACCTAATACCCAGCATTAGTCTTTGCGATAGCCGCAATGAGCGGTTCAGCCGCGCGGCCATGGCTGGCATATCGGACATCTGATATAGAAAAAGCGAAAGCCGAGGGCGAAATGAAGACGACAGCGCGGGTAGTGGTCATCGGCGGCGGTGTGGTGGGCGTGAGCACGCTCTATCACCTTGCCAAGCTGGGCTGGAGCGATTGCGTTCTGATCGAGCGCAAGGAGCTGACGTCGGGTTCGACCTGGCACGCGGCGGGCTTGCTGCCGCTGTTCAATCTCTCGTACTCGGTGGGCAAGCTGCACCAGTATTCGGTCGATCTCTACCCCTCGCTGGAGGCCGAGACCGAGCTCAATGTCGGCTTCTCCAATGTCTCAAACATCCGCCTCGCCACCACGCGCGACCGCATGGACGAGTACAGGTACTATGCCGGCGTCGCGAAGACGATCGGCGTCGAGGTCAATTTCCTGAGCCCGGACGAAGTCAAGGCGATCTGGCCGCTGGCGGACATGACCGGCGTAATCGGCGCGATCCAGCATCCGGCGGACGGCTACATCCAGCCTGCCGACCTCACCCAGGCGCTCGCCAAGGGTGCCCGCCAGCGCGGCGCGACGATCTACCGCAATACGACCGTGACCGGCATCACCCAGAAGGCCAATGGCGAATGGGTGGTGACGACCGATCAGGGCGAGATCACCTGCGAGCACGTCGTCTCCGCCACCGGCAGCTTCGCGCGCCAGACGGGCGAGATGGTCGGGCTCGATATTCCTGTAGTGCCGGTCGAGCACCAGTATATCGTCACCGAGCAACACCCCGACATCATGGCGCGGCGCAAGGCGGGCCTCCCGGAAATGGGGGTGCTGCGCGAGAGCGATGCCAGCTGGTACATGCGCGAGGAAGCCGGCGGCCTGCTGCTCGGGCCCTACGAAGTCGGCGCGCCCGCGTGCTACGTGAAGGGCCCGGCGGCCAACAGCGAGTACGAGCTGTTCCCCGATGCGCTGGAGCGTCTCGAGCCGTACATCCTCTCGGCCATTGCGCGCGTGCCCGCGTTCGGCGAAGTCGGCGTCAAGAAGGTCTATAACGGCGCGATTGCCTATACGCCCGATGGTTCGCCCATCGTTGGCCCGGCATGGGACAAGAAGAACTTCTGGCTCAACGAAGGCCACTCCTTCGGCATTACCGCCGCAGGCGGCGCGGGCTGGCAGCTGGCGCAGTGGATCGTCGAGGGCGAGCCGAGCATCGATATGATGGGCGTCGATCCCCGCCGTTTCGGCGACTATGCGGGTGAGGGCTACCTCATCGAGAAGAACGAGGAAGCCTACGCCAAGGTCTTCACCGTGCACTACCCGGACGAGGAGCGCGAGGCCGCGCGTCCGCTGCGCCGCACGCCATGCTATGACCGGATGAAGGCGCTTGGCGCGGTGTTCGGCAGCGTGTTCGGTTGGGAACGCCCCAACTGGTTCGCGCCGGAAGGCTACGAGCTCACCGAGGCGGAGCTTGACAAGCCCGACGTGATCCTGAACCACAATCACCCCGATGTGCCGGGCGAGCCGATCCGCGAGAAGTGGTCGTTCCGCCGTTCGAACTACTTCGAGCATGTCGGAAACGAATGCCGCCACGTTTCCGAGCATGTCGGCATTCAGGATATGTCGGCGTTCGCCAAGTGCATGATCACCGGCCCCGGCGCGGAAGACTGGCTCAACGGCCTGCTCTCCAATGTGGTGCCGAAGAAGATCGGCCGCGTCACGCTCTCCTACCTGCTGACCGATGCAGGCGGAGTGCGCGCCGAGTTCACCGTCTACAAGAAGGGCCCGCAGGCTTACTACCTCGTCTCGGCGGGAGCGCTGGAGCGGCATGACCAGGACTATCTGCTGAAGGCCCTGCCGACCGACGGTTCGGTGCGCTTCGAGCGGCTGACGACGGCGATGGGCGTGCTGGTCGTGGCGGGTCCGAAGTCGCGCGCGGTGCTGCAGAAGTTGACCGGCAGCGATCTTTCGAACGCGGCGTTCCCCTGGCTCACCGGCCAGTCGGTTTCGCTCGGCAGCGCCAAGGTCGATCTGCTGCGGGTGAACTTCATCGGCGAGCTGGGCTTTGAAATCCATCACCCGATCGAGATGCAGAACTACCTGTTCGACAAGATCATGGCGGCGGGCGCGGAGTTCCAGATCAAGCCCTTCGGTATCCGCGCGATGACTGCGATGGCGATCGAGAAGAGCTACAAGCTGATCCCGCGCGAGCTTTCGATCGAATATGCCGCACTTGAGTCCGGGCTCGACCGCTTCGTCAGCTTCAAGAAGCCCGCGTTCAAGGGCCGCGAGGGGCTGCTGGCGCGCAAGGAAGCCGGCCTCAAGTGGCAGTTCGTGACGCTCGAGGTGATGGGCGTGACCGATGCCGACGCGCGCGGATCGGAAGCGATCTTCCGCGATGGCGTGCTGGTTGGCCGCGCGACCTCGGGCGGCTATGGCTGGCGCTGCGGCAAGAGCCTCGCGCTCGCGATGGTCGGGCCGGAACACGCTGCGGTCGGCACGGAACTGGAAATCGTGATCCTGGGCGAGCCGCACCGCGCGGTCATCATCCCGGATTCGCCGTTCGACCCGGACAACAACGCATTGCGGAGCTGATCCCATGATGCACTTTGACGCGATTGCCGAAAGCCTGAAGCAGGACAAGCCGGGCTTCACCTTGCCGCAGAAGCTCTACGTGAGCGAGGAAGCCTACAAGTTCGATACCGAGGTCATGCTCAAGTCGGTCTGGCTCTATGCCTGCACCGTGGCGCATGTGGAGAACCCGGGCGATCGCTTCCTGTTCGAACTAGGCGAGACTTCGGTAATCGTGGTGCGCAGCAAGGACGGCGCGATCAAAGCGTTCCACAATACATGCACCCACCGCGGCGCGAAACTGTGTGACGGCGCGGGGAAGTCGGCGCGTCTGGTGTGCCCCTATCATCAGTGGACCTTCGCGCTCGATGGCAAGCTGCTCGCCGCGCGCAACATGCCCGAAGAGTTCGACAAGGCAGACTACGGGCTCCGCCCGGTGGCGCTCGAGAACATCGGCGGGCTGATCTTCCTCTGCCTTTCTGACAATCCCCCGCCGATCGACCGGGTGAAGGCCGATATCGAAGAGCAGATCGCCATCTACGACATGACCAAGCTCAAGGTCGCGGTGCAGGATGACCTGATCGAGCCCGCCAACTGGAAGCTCGTGATGGAAAACAACCGCGAGTGTTATCACTGCGATGCGAGCCATCCCGAATTGCTGAAGTCCCTTTCGACCTATGGATTCGGGAAGGGGCTGCCCGAGGACGGCGAGAACGATGTCGTCGATGACGCCGCGTTCGACGCCATGCTCGAGGCGCAGCGCCAGCGCTGGATGGAGCTGGGCATCTTCCACGAGCTTGTCGAGTTCCCTGATGGCTGGTGGCATCGCGTTGCGCGCCTGCCGCTGGCGAACGGCGCGGTGACGCAGACGCTGGATGGGAAGCCCGCCTCGAAGAAGATGATCTGGCCTCACGGAGACAAGGAAGAAACCAGCCTGTCGATCTGGACCCAGCCCAATTCGTGGCACCACTTTTGCTGCGATCACGTCGTGACGTTCTCGCTCACCCCTCTGGGACCGGACAAGACGCTGCTGCGGACCACCTGGCTCGTGCACGAAGATGCAGTTGAAGGCGTCGACTACGACCCCGAAAACCTTGCAGCGGTGTGGCGCGCGACCAATGCGCAGGACAGCCATCTTTCGGCCGTTAACCACGCCGGCATCAAGGGCGATGGCTATCGCCCCGGCATGTATTCGGTCGAGGAGAAACTGGTGGACGCGTTCAAGGCCTTCTACGTCGAGCGCAGCCGCGCCGCGCTTGGGGTATGACAACGATGAAGCGGTTTTCCGGTTTCAACCTGATCGGCGAGGCGTTCCGCAGCCATCAGGGCTGGCCCGAGCATTGGCCCGACAAGGCGCCCAAGGCGAGCTACGATGCGATCATCGTTGGCGCGGGCGGGCACGGGCTTGGCGCGGCCTATTACCTTGCGAAGAAGTACGGCATCACCAATGTTGCCTTGATCGAGAAGGGCTGGCTGGGCGGCGGCAACACCGGGCGCAACACCACGATCATCCGCTCGAACTACCTCTACGACGAGAGCGCGCATCTCTACGATCATGCGGTGAAGCTGTGGGACGGGCTCAGCCAGGAGCTCAACTACAACATCATGTATTCCAAGCGCGGCGTGCTCATGCTCGCGCACAATGTGCATGATGTGCAGAGCTTCAAGCGGCATATCCATGCCAACCGGCTTAACGGCGTCGACAACGAATGGCTGACCCCGGAAGAGTGCAAGGCCTATTGCCCGCCGCTCGATATCTCGCCGCGCACGCGCCATCCGGTGCTGGGCGGCGCGCTGCAGCGGCGCGGCGGCACGGCGCGGCATGACAGCGTGGCCTGGGGCTATGCGCGCGCGGCTTCGGCACTGGGCGTCGATATCATCCAGAACTGCGCGGTGACGGGCATTCGCCGCGGCGCGGATGGCGCGATCGAAGGCGTCGAGACCGAACGTGGCTTCATCGCCTCGCGCCGGGTCGGCGTGTCGGCGGCGGGCAGCACCTCGCTGGTCATGAAGATGGCCGGGCTCGATTTCCCGCTCGAAAGCTATCCGCTGCAGGCGCTGGTTTCCGAGCCGGTGAAGCCGATCTTCCCATGCGTGGTCATGTCGAACACCGTGCATGCCTACATGAGCCAGTCCGATAAGGGCGAACTGGTGATCGGCGCGGGCACGGACCAGTACACCAGCTATTCGCAGCGCGGCGCGTTCCATATCGTGGAGCACACGCTGGCGGCGATTTGCGAGATCTTCCCGATCTTCACGCGGATGCGGATGCTGCGCACCTGGGGCGGCATCGTCGATGTGACGCCGGACCGTTCGCCGATCCTCGGCAAGACGCCGGTCAAGGGCCTCTACGTCAACTGCGGATGGGGCACCGGCGGGTTCAAGGCGACCCCGGGTGCGGGTGACCTGCTCGCCTATACCATGGCGCATGACGAGCCCCACAAGATCAACGCGCCCTATAATCTCGACCGGTTCCGCAATGGCCGGCTGATCGACGAGGCGGCCGCCGCCGCCGTCGCGCACTGAGGCACCATCCATGCTCTTGATTCACTGCCCCTACTGCGAAGAGGCGCGGCCCGAGGTCGAGTTTGCCTATGGCGGCGAGGCCCATATTGCGCGGCCGGTCGATCCTTCGACCTACTCCGACGAGCAGTGGGAGGAATTCCTCTACATCCGCAGCAATCCGCGCGGGCGGCACCACGAGCGGTGGCGGCACGCGCATGGCTGCGGGCGCTTCTTCAATGCGGTGCGCGATACGGTGACGGACGTCTTTGAAACAACCTACAAGGCCGGGGAGGCTCGCAAGTGACGGGTTTTCGTCTGGCGGATGGCGGCCGCATCGACCGCCGTACGAAGCGCAACTTCACCTTTGATGGCAAGGCCCGCTGGGGCTATGCCGGAGACAGTCTCGCCTCCGCACTCCTTGCGCAAGGCCAGATGCTGTTTGGGCGTTCGTTCAAGTATCACCGGCCGCGCGGCATCCTGGGTGCCGGCGTGGAAGAACCCAATGCGCTGGTGACGGTTGACCGCGGGCCCGGCCGCAAGACGCCCAACCTGCGCGCGCCATCGGTGGCGCTGCATGACGGGCTCGCCGCGACAAGTCAGAACCGCTTCCCCACGCTCAAGACCGACCTGATCGCGGTCAACAACATGCTCTCCGCGTTCTTCCCGGCGGGCTTTTACAACAAGACCTTCATGTGGCCGCGTGCCGCGTGGGAGAAGGTCTACGAGCCGATCATCCGCCGTCTGGCAGGGCTGGGCGACAGTCCGACGACGCGCGATCCCGATCACTACGACGCGACCTATGCGCATTGCGAGACGCTGGTTGTGGGCGCGGGGCCTGCGGGCATCGCGGCGGCGCTGGAGGCCGCGGCGAGTGGCGGGCGTGTATTCCTGATCGATGAGCAGGAAGAGATCGGCGGCGGCGCCTTGAGTGATCCGGCGCAGTGGGCGTGGCTGGCGGAGGCCTCGGCCAAGCTGGCGGCGATGGACAATGTGACGGTTCTGCCGCGCACGACCGCTATCGGCCACTATCACCAGAACTTCGTTGTCGCCGCGCAGCGGCTGACCGACCATCTGCCGGTGGACGAGGCCGAGGGGCCCCGCGAGAAGCTGTGGCGTATCCGTGCAGGCGAAGTCGTGCTCGCGATGGGTGCGATCGAGCGCCCACTGGTGTTCGAAGGCAATGACGTGCCCGGCGTGATGCTGGCGAGTGCAGCGAAGACCTTTGCGCTGCGCTACGGCGTCGCGGTGGGCCGCAAGCTCGTCGTGATGGCCTTGCATGACAGCGGTTGGCACGATGCGCTGGCACTTCACAAGGCGGGCGTGAATATTGCCGCGATCGTCGATCTGCGGCGCGAGATCGCTCCCGAACTCGCCGAGGCAGCGCGCGATGCGCGGATCGCCTGCTATCCGGGCTATGCGGTGACGGGCGTTTCCGGCGGCCAGGCGGTGAACGGCGTGACGGTTGCCTTGGCCGGCGTCGGCAAGGGCCAGAAGCTCGAATGCGATGCCGTGCTGATGGCGGGTGGCTGGACGCCCACAGTGCATCTGTGGAGCCACGCCAAGGGCACGCTGCGCTGGGATGAGAACTGGGGCGCCTATGTGCCCGACAAAACGCATGAAAACCTGCGCTGCGTGGGGGCATGCGCGGGCGATTGGGACTTCGGATCGGGTTTGGTTAGGGGCCTGCTGCCCGCACCCAAGCCGCTGCATGAAAGCAAGGCTTTCGTCGATTTCCAGAACGACGTGAAGGCGCGCGATATCGGCCTGGCCGTGCAGGAAGGCTTCCGCTCGATCGAGCATATCAAGCGCTACACCACCAACGGCATGGCGACCGATCAGGGCAAGACCTCCAACCTCAACGGCCTGCAGATCGCCTCGGGTGTGCTGCACCGGCCGGTGACGGACATCGGTCTCACCACCTTCCGTCCGCCCTATACACCGCAGAGCTTCGGCGCGATCCTCGGGCACCACAAGGAAGCGCTATTCCAGCCCCTGCGCAAGACGGGGATCGACGACTGGGCGGATGCCCACGGCGCGGTCTACGAGAACGTCGCGCAGTGGCGCCGTGCGCGCTATTTCCCGCAAGGGAGCGAGGACATGGACGCGGCGGTGGCGCGCGAGTGCCGCACGGTGCGTTCGGCGGTCGGCATTTTCGATGCCTCGACGCTCGGCAAGATCGAAGTCGTCGGGCCGGATGCGGCGGAGTTCCTCAACCGCATGTACACGAACCCGTGGAAGTCGCTTGAGCCGGGCCGCTGCCGCTATGGCCTGCTGCTGGGCGAACACGGCTTCATCATCGACGACGGCGTCTCGGCACGGCTTGCGCCCGACCGATTCCACCTGACGACGACGACCGGCGGCGCGGCGCGCGTGCTGAACATGATGGAGGACTACCTCCAGACCGAGTGGGCGGACCTCGACGTGTGGCTCACCAGCACGACCGAGCAGTGGTCTGTCATCGCTGTGCAGGGCCCCAAGGCGCGGCGCGTGATCGCGCCGCTGGTCGAAGGCATCGACCTTTCGCCCGAGGCCTTCCCGCATATGGCGGTGCGCGAGGGCAAGATCTGCGGCGTAGATACGCGCCTGTTCCGCGTGAGCTTCACCGGCGAACTGGGCTTCGAAGTGAACGTGCCGGCCGAGTATGGCCGCATGGTATGGGAAGCGATCTGGGCCGAAGGCGAAAAGCACGGCGCAGCCGCCTACGGCACCGAGACGATGCACGTCTTGCGCGCCGAGAAGGGCTTCATCATCGTCGGGCAGGATACCGACGGCACGGTAACGCCGGACGATGCGGGGCTGGGCTGGGCAGTCGGCAAGAAGAAGCCCGATTTCGTCGGCAAGCGCTCGCTGGCGCGGCCTGATATCGTGGCAGCGGGGCGCAAGCAGCTCGTGGGCCTGCTCACGGACGATCCGCAGGCGGTGCTGGAGGAAGGCGCGCAGATCGTGGCCGATCCCAACCAGCCTGTGCCGATGACGATGATCGGGCACGTCACGTCATCTTATCACAGCGCGACCATGGGCCGCTCCATCGCGATGGCGCTGGTGGCGGGCGGACGTGACCGGATGGGCGAGACGCTGCACATTCCGATGCCTGGCAAGACGATCAGCGCCAAAGTCGTCGCGCCGATGTTCTATGATCCGGAAGGGAGCCGCCTCAATGGTTGAGATCGCAGAAATCGCGGTTTCGGCGGCAGAGCTGAAGCTGGGCACCGAGCCGGTGCAGGGGGACGGCGTTCGCCTTGCGCATGCGGGTCCGAAGGCGCGCTACTCGCTGCGTGCGCGTGACGCGAAGGCGCTCGCGGACGTGATCGGCCGGGCGCTGCCGGGAAAGATCGGCGATACCGAAGGCGCAATCGCCTGTCTCGGGCCGGATGAGTGGTATGCGCTGCTGCCGGCGGGGACGGAAATGCCGCGCGGCGAAGGCCTTGCCGTCAGCGTGGTCGATGTTTCCTCGCGCGCGCTGGGGCTGGTGCTCGAAGGGCCGGGCGCACTCGCGGTTCTGTCGAGCGGCTGCCCGCTCGATCTGGCGAAGATGGGCGTGGGCCGCGCAACGCGCACGGTGTTCGAGACCGTCGAGATCCAGGTCTGGCGCGAGGGCGAGGAGCGCTGGCACGTCGAAGTCTGGCGCAGCTTCGCCACTTGGCTGTGGCACGCGTTTGTAGCGGCCATGCATGGTGCCAAATGAGTGATGCGGCGCTGAAAGATGCCCTCGCGGCGCTGGGGATCGGATGGTCGATCCTCGAGCACGAGGCGGTTTACACCGTCGAGGAAAGCCTTGCGATCCATGATGCGCTGCCGGGCGCGCATACCAAGAACCTGTTCCTCAAGGACAGCGGCGGGCAGTTCTGGCTGGTGACGGTGGAACATGCGCGCCGTGTGGACCTCAAGGCGCTGGCCGGCGCTATCGGTGCAAAAAAGCTGAGCTTCGGCAAGGCCGAGGACATGGAGCGATTGCTGGGCGTGACGCCGGGTTCGGTGACGCCGCTTGCAGCGCTGAACGATACCGGCGGCGCGGTGCGCGTGGTGCTCGATGCTGATCTCGCGGCAGCGGAGGCGGTGCACGTCCATCCCTTGCGCAACACCGCGACGGTCGGCCTGCCGGGCGCAGATCTCGTCCGCGCCTTGGCGGCATGGGGCCATGAGCCGCTGATCGCCACGATCCCTGAGCGCACGCCAGTCGATCCGGCATGACCGTCTCGACCTTCGAACTGTTCAAGATCGGCATCGGGCCTTCCAGCTCGCACACGGTCGGCCCGATGGTCGCGGCGCGGCGGTTCGGGTTGCTGCTGGAGGAGCGTGGACTGCTGGCCCGGACCGTGCGGGTCGAGGTCGATCTCTATGGCTCGCTGGCGCTGACGGGGAAGGGGCACGCCTCCGATACCGCCGTGCTGCTGGGGCTGATGGGCGAGACGCCGGCGGATGTCGATATCGACGCCGCGCCAGGCAGGATTGCAGCGGTGCATGAGACAGGGCAGATCGACCTGCTGGGCAAGCACCGCGTGCGCTTTGCCCCGGCGGATGATCTCCATTTTCACCAGCGCGAACGGCAGCCGTTCCACAGCAATGCGATGGCGCTGACGGCCTTCGGCGCTGATGATGCAGTGCTGCTGCGGCGGTTCTATTATTCGGTGGGCGGCGGCTTCGTGCTCGACGAGGACGAGGCCGGCCGCAATGCGCCAGCGGGCGATACTGCGCCGGTGCCATATCCCTTCACGACTGGTGATGAACTGGTCGCCATGGCGGGCGAGGCCGGGCTTTCGATTGCCGACCTGATGCTGGCGAACGAAACCGCTTTGCGGCCGCTGGCCGAAGTGGAGGCGGGGCTTGACCTGCTGGCTGATACCATGGCGGCCTGCATTGATCGCGGCACATCGCAAGGCGGCGTGCTGCCGGGCGGTTTGCGCGTGAAGCGCCGGGCGCAGGCGATTGCGGCGGAACTCGTTGCGCGCCAGCAGGCGGCGCTGAGTGATCCACTGGTGGTGCTCGACTGGATCAACCTCTGGGCCATGGCGGTCAACGAGGAGAACGCCGCCGGGGGCCGCGTGGTGACCGCGCCGACCAATGGCGCGGCGGGCATCATCCCGGCGGTTCTGCGCTATTACGAGCGCTGCTATCGCGGCGATACGGCCGGACGGCGGGTGTTCCTGCTGACGGCGGCCGCCATCGGCGCGCTGTACAAGCGCAATGCCTCGATCTCGGGTGCTGAGGTTGGCTGCCAGGGCGAAGTGGGCGTTGCCTGTTCGATGGCCGCGGCGGGGCTGACGGCGGTGCTGGGCGGGACCAATGCCCAGATCGAGAACGCCGCCGAGATCGGGATGGAGCACAATCTGGGGCTCACCTGCGATCCGGTGGGCGGCCTCGTGCAGATCCCCTGCATCGAGCGCAATGCCATGGGCGCGGTGAAAGCCATCGACGCCTCGCGCCTCGCGCTGCTGGGGGACGGCAATCACATGGTCAGCCTCGACAAGGTGATCGAGACGATGCGCCAGACCGGTTTCGACATGCGCGACAAGTACAAGGAAACCTCGCAGGGCGGGCTCGCAGTCAACGTCGTGGAGTGCTGATTCAAGGCCCATCGACAGACCGGTGCGCCGTTGATACGATCTAGGACAGGTGTTCAGGATCGGGGGTATCGACATGGCAGGCGCGCGGATCGGCAAAGGGCTCTGGGGCGGACTGATTGCGGCGGCCTTGGCGCTGCCGGCGAGCACGGCCTGGGGCAAGGAAGCGGTCGATCTCATTCTCCACCACGGTCAGGTCATCACCGTGGACCGCGCGTTTACTCTGAAGACGGCGGTGGCAGTGAAGGGCGAGCGGATCGTCGCGGTGGGCGGCGAGGAACTGCTCGAGGCCTATTCCGCGCCAAAGGTGATCGACCTTGCCGGCAAAACGCTGATGCCGGGCTTTATCGATACGCACCTGCACCCGAAGCCTGTCTCGCCCAACGACATTGCCGTGCAGGATGCAAAAAGCATTGTGGAAGTGCAGGCCATGCTGCGCGCCAAGGCAAAGGAATTGGGGCCGGGCAAGTGGATCACCGGCTATGGCTGGCAGGAATCGAACTTTGCCGAAAAGCGCAACCTGAGCCGCGGCGATCTCGATGCCGCCGCGCCGAACAATCCAGTGGCTCTGCTGCGCGCAGGCTCGCACTCGGCAGCCTACAATTCCGCCGCGTTCAAGATCGCCAAGGTGGACAAGAATACGCCCGAGCCGGCGACCGGGCTTATCGAACGCGGGCCGGACGGCGAGCCTAGTGGGATCATCCGCGAGCGCATGGATGTAGTCTCGAAGTTCATTCCCGATCCGGGCTGGGATGCGATGCGCGGGCCAACGATCACCTGGCTCAAGCAGATGCTCGCGCTTGGCATCACCAGCTTCCACGACGCCAGCGGCACTATCGACGACGAACCGGTGGGGAAGGGTGGTACGGATTCAAAGGACCTCGATCCGCTGTGGGGCCAGTCGAACATGACGTGGAAGCGTGCGCGGGAAATCTACGCCGCCATGGGCGATCAGTTGCCGCGCATAACGATGTACATCATTCATCCGGGTGCCGAGCGGCTCAAGGCGTTTCCCTATCACACCGGCTACGGCGACAATCACCTGCGGCTCGGCGCGATCGGCGAGAACGCGGTCGACGGCGGGTTCACCGGGCCGACGGCGTGGCTGCTGGCCGACTACAAGGGACAGCCGGGTTTTCGCGGCAAGGGCCGCTTCACCGATGCCGAACTGCAGGAGCTGGTCGACAGCGCGGCGAAGCTGGGCTGGCAGCTGGGCTTGCACTGCATTGGCGATGCGGCCATCGTCCAGACAATCAAGGCCTATCACAATGCGCTGAATGCAATCCCCGATCCAGTACACGGTCCCAATGACCGGCGCTGGTTCACCGATCACTTCACGATCATGCCGCCCGAGGACACGATGGCGACCATGGCGCAGGACCACGTGATGATCGCGCAGCAGCCGAACTTCCTCTACAATCTGGATGATCGCTATTCGGCGCTGCTCGATGACTGGCGGCTCACGCACAACAATGCGATCGCCACCCCGGTGAAGAAGTTCGGCCTGTTCATGGCCTTCTCGAGCGACAACCTGCCGATTGGTCCGCTGGTCGGGCTTTATGCCGCCACCACGCGCAAGGGGCCGAGCGGCGCGGTGCGCGGTGCCGAGGAGGCGGTATCGCGGCAAGAGGCGATCCGCATGTATACCGCCAACGGCGCCTACCTCTCGTGGGAGGAAAACGAGAAGGGCACGCTCGAGCCAGGCAAGCTGGCCGACATGATCGTGCTGCCGTTCGACCCGTTGACTGGGTCGGCGGAGACGTTCCTCACTGCAAAGGTGGACATGACGTTTGTAGGCGGAAAGCTCGTCTACCAGCGGCCAGTGAGTGGCAAAAAGGTCGCACTCGCCAAGTAATATCGGGTGGATAGGCCTGCGAAGGCCGTCAATATTGCAGTAATGGGGCAGATTCCGGGAATCGCCATGTATCTGACTCCGATCTTCGCCACCGGGGCGCCGAAACCCAAGGGCTTCGGAAAGCACAACGGCGATGATCGGCAAGATTCTGCGTAGCGGTTTTCTGGCAATGGTTCACCTGGCTTCGAGCATTTCGGTGGCAGCGGCCCCCGGATCGTTCGATGGTGAGCTCGAGCATGGCAAGTACATTGGTGCCCTGCAGCTGAAAGGCGAGGTATTCCACGTTCAGGGTCTGGCACTTGATCCTGCGCATGTCTGGGTTACCTCGGTTGATCACAGCGGGCACCGCGCTTTTCTCCACGTATTCGACCGCGCGACGGGGCACATCCTGCGGCGCCTCGATCTGACAGACGGCGCACGCTTTCATCCCGGCGGGCTTTCGCTTTCGGGCGGATCCCTATGGGTGCCGGTGGCAGAACTGCGGCCGAACAGCACGGCGGTGTTGCTGGAAATCGATACGGAGACGCTCACCGTGCGCCGCCGTATCGCCGTGGCCGACCACATCGGTTGCGTGGCAGCCGAGGGCACCAAGCTGATCGCGGGGAACTGGGACAGCCGAGAGCTCTACGTGTTCGATCTCCGGCGCGGGACGCAGCCGGTCGAGGTGGTGAAGAACCCCTCCCGCACGCATTTCCAGGATATGAAGTTTGTCAGCGGAAAGCTGGTTGCAGCCGGCAACACGAGTTGGCTGGCCGGAACACTCGACTGGATCGATCCGGCCACGATGCGCGTCACCCGCACGCTCAAGGCCGGTGCGATTGGCCCGGTGCGTCCATTCGGGAGGGGCGGTCCGGTGACGGGCGAGGGCATGGCGATCGAGGGCCGCGAGCTTTACGTGCTGCCCGAAGACGGCCCGAGCCGGGTATTCCACTACCGGCTCGACGCCTGAGCCAATCTCAATTTTCTATAGGGGCCGCGCAAAGGGCGCTTCCTGAGGCGGTGCCGGTTGGATAGGCATGGACAAACGCCAGAGCGCCCCGAGAGGAGACCCATGCAGCCCCCCTATATCCTTGCCATCGACCAGGGTACCACCTCAAGCCGCTGCATCGTGTTCGATGCGGCCGCGCGGCCGGTTGCGGTGGCACAGCGGGAGTTTCCCCAGCACTATCCCGCCTCAGGCTGGGTCGAGCATGATCTCGAGGATATCTGGTCCGATGTCGTGTCCGTGCTGCGCGAGGCGGTGGAGAAGGCGGCGATCGACGTCGCGGATATCGCGGCCATCGGCATCACCAACCAGCGCGAGACCGTGGCGGTGTGGGACCGCGCGAGCGGCAAGCCGATCCACCGCGCAATCGTGTGGCAGGATCGGCGCACTGCCGATACCTGCGCGAAGCTCAAGGCCGATGGGGCCGAATCGCTGTTTGCCGCAAAAACCGGCCTGCTGCTCGATCCCTATTTCTCGGGCACCAAGCTGGCGTGGATTCTCGACGAGGTGGCAGGCGCGCGGGGAGCTGCGGAGCGCGGTGAACTGGCCTTTGGCACGATCGACTGCTTCCTCCTTTCGCGACTGACGCGCGGCAAGGTCCATGCGACTGACCCGACCAATGCCTCGCGGACGCTGATGTTCGATATCGGCGCACAGCAGTGGGATGACGAACTTCTTCGGCTGCTGCGCGTGCCCGCCTCGGTCCTGCCCGAGGTGAAGGACAATGCCCATATCTATGGAACAAGCGATCCGGCGATCCTTGGCCGCGCGATCCCGATTGCAGGCATGGCGGGCGACCAGCAGGCGGCCTTGTTCGGGCAGGCCTGCTTCCGTCCCGGCATGACCAAATCGACCTACGGCACGGGCGCCTTTGCGCTGATGAACATCGGGAACAAGCCGATTCCCTCGCAGAAGCGCATGCTGACGACCGTGGGGTACCGGCTCAACGGCGAGACGACCTATGCGCTGGAAGGCGCGATCTTCGTGGCAGGCGCGGCGGTCAAGTGGCTCCGCGATGGCCTGCGGATCATCACCCATGCCTCCGACACGCACGACATGGCAGTGCGCGTGCCGGACAACCACGGTGTCTACATGGTCCCGGCCTTTGTGGGCCTTGGTGCGCCGCACTGGGACCCCGATGCGCGCGGATTGATCTGCGGTCTGACGCTCGATGCGGGGGCCGGGCACATCGCACGGGCGGCGCTGGAAGCGGTCGCCTACCAGACGCTCGACCTCATCAATGCCATGAAGGAAGATATCGCGCGCGAGCATGCCACGCCGGGCGATGCCGCGCTGCGCATAGATGGCGGCATGGCAGCGAACGACTGGCTGGGACAGTTCCTGTCCGACATTCTGGTGGCACCGGTCGAGCGGCCGGTCAGCGTGGAGACGACGGCGCTTGGCGCAGCGTTCCTGGCCGGGCTGGCAACCGGCGTATGGAGCGATCTGGCCGCGCTGGAGGCAACCTGGGCATCCGATCGGCGGTTCGATCCGAAGATGGATCCAGACCTGCGCGGAAGCCTTGTGGCGGGTTGGCACAAGGCGGTCGAACGAGCGCTCCTCTAGAGCAAGGCCGCTGCCTGGACGAGGTCTTCGGGCCGGTCGACATCGAGCGCCAGTGCGGGATCGAGCGGCACGGCCGGAGCGCCCTTCAGGCGTACCGCGCCGCCGCGGTCGCCATCCAGTGCGCTGAGCGCGGCGAAGTGTGCGGAGCCGAAGATTGCAGGCGGCATGGTGACACCGCCCGCCGATGTCGCGATGCGGTCGCCATTGAACGACCTTACGAGAGCCACGATGTGGAAAGGCGGCACTAGCGGCATGTCGGCAAGCGCGATGAGCACGGCCCGTGCGCCGCCCCTTGCGGCGGCTGCCACGCCCAGGGCAAGCGACCGCGCCTGCGGGGCGCCGGGCGGATCGAGGGGGACGAGCTGGTATCCGAGCTCTGCCAGATCCGGCACGTCGGGTCCGATCACGGCGAAGCGCGCCGCAAACGGCAGGTCGGTGAGCATTTCGGCGGCATGGAGCGCCAGCGGCCTGTCGCCTAGAGGTGTGATCAGTTTGGGGCCGCCGAAACGTGTCGATTGCCCCCCAGCCAGCAGGACCAGCGCAAGCCCTGCAAAGCCGCTGTCAGTTGCGGGTGGGGACATGCGAGGCAGGATCGTACCCCATGCGGCCCGGCGCGCGGCCGCTCCAGCCCGGCATGCCAGCGCAGGCCTGATAGTCCTGAACCAGTTCGCCAAGGATCGAGAGCGCAAGCGTTGCGGGGTCGCGTGTCGCGGGGATGAGCCCGATCCCGCCGCGCAGCGTGCCGATGCTTGCTTGCGGCATGCCGCTCGCGCGCAGACCTGCAAGACGGGCGCGGTGCGTGCGCGCGCTGCCGACAGCGCCATGGTAGAACCCGTCTTGCGCCAAGGCATGGGGGAGAAGCTGTTCTTCCCAATCGTGATCATGGAAGAGGAAGACAAACGCGGTCCACGGATCACCGACGAGCTCGGGCAAGGCGGTGCGACTGATCAATGCAACGACACCCGGTTCGGCAGAGGCCAGGCGGTCGTTTGCTGGGGCGTAGGCTTCGACGGCAATGCCGAACGCCCGAGCGAGGCGCACCAGCGCGGTGAGGTCTTCGCCATGCCCGAGTGCGACGAGGCGCAGTGGCGGCGCGTAGGCGCGCTGCGTGCCCTGCGCGCCGGGCGTGTCAGACCAGACTGCGCCGCTTTCGTTTAGGCGCAGCACACCGGCCTTGCGTGCCTCGAGCCGTGCCAGCAGCCGCGTAAGCACGGCAGAATCGGGGCGGGGCGTGAACAGCAGATCGATTCCGCCGCCGCAGGGAAGGCGGATATCCAGATAGGGCGAGCCAACGCCGTAGCGGACGGTGCGGCCGCGGCCCTTGGCGAGTACGTCGAGCGCCTCGGCAACCACCGCCGCTTCGATGCAGCCGCCCGAGAACGAACCGGCGCTGCGCCCATCGGCCAGAACGGCCATCTGGGCGCCAATCCCGCGCGAGGAGCCGCCTTCGATGCCGATCAGGGTGATGAGCACGCCTTCGATCCCGGCCTGCGCGCCTTCGACCAGCAGGCCGAGAATGCTGCGATCATCGTGCGCGATCATTGGGTGGAACCGGGGTATTGCAGGCGCAGCGAGGCTGGTGCCCGACACTTGGCGATGGCGACATTGGCGAGGCGAAGTCGCTCCGCCTTGAGGGACACGCTGGTCAGGGCGAACTGGCGCTCGTGCGCGACTTCAGGCCCTGTAAACGGCTTGGTGCCGGTCGGCACGCTCTTGCCGCCAAGCACGAAGACCACGTAATTCATCAGGTCTGCGAGCTGCGCGTTGTCGGTGATGCGGCTGTGCGCGACATTGGGCAGCCGCAGCAGATAGGCGCGCGATCCTGGCGTGCACATGAACCAGCCGACGCGGTCCTTGATCTCGGGAAGGTGGGCAGGGACGGTAGTGCCGCGCAGCCCGTGGCAGCCTGCGCAATTCTCGATGAAGTCGCTCTGCGCGAGTTCGGGATCGGCCATCATCGATCGGAGCTGCGCCGGGATGTCCGGCGAGTGGTTGTCCGGTTCGGCCGCTTGCAATCCGCCCAGCGAGAGCGCGGCGAGCAAGGTGGCGGCGGCAAGAAGGCTTGCACGGATCATCATCAACCGCCTCATAGCCCCACTTGCCGCGCCGCGAAACCCCTCAGGCCGTGCCGACGAGGACAGCGGTCGAGCAGTGGTATTCCATGCTCGTCGTGCCGAAGCACCAGATCACGTCGTTGTTGAGCTGCGGCACGTAGAGCTGCGTCTCACGGTCGGTGCCATCGCAATCGCACTTGTTGCAGTAGGACTTGCCGCAGCAATCGCGGTACGCGATCAGATAGGCGCGGCCGTCATCGGGGTTGATGCAGGTGCCAACCCACGAAACCGGCGAGTGCTCCGCCCCCGGCGGGCAGCGGTTCACCGCGCCGCCACAGCACGAGCAGAGCGAGCCATCGATGGCGCAGTAGCGCCAGTAATCGCACTTGGTGTCATCCTTGCTCTGCGCGTTGCGGGCAAAGGTGGTCTTCGCTTCGGGCGAGCGGTCCGGCTTGGCCGCACTGGCCCGGCTAACCGGCAGGACCGGAAAGACGGGTGCGGCCACCAGGGCAAGGCCAAGCCGGGCGAGAATGCCGCGGCGCGAGGTGCCGCCGGCAAAGCGGCGGAGCAGCTTTTCGCCCATGGCGTCGGGATTGAAGGTCTTCATGAGCTTGTCCCCTAAAAAGCAGAGAAACGATTTGCGCTGGAACCGTGATTGGTGATTGGAGCCAAGGCGATCAATTGACCACGGCCTTGAGCTTGCCGATGTAGTCCTGAACCGAACGGATCCCCATTTCGTGGGCGATCACCAGGCTTTCGAGATGCTCGCGGCTGTTGACGAGGCCCTTGGAAAGGATCGTCCCGTGCTCGTCCATCAGGACGGCATAGGGCAGCTTGGCCACTTCGTAGGCCTGACCAACCTCGGGGCCGTTGATGAACGGGTAGCCGCCAAGGCTGTGTTCGGCAATCATCTGGCGCTGCGCGGCAACGTCGTCGTCACCGATGAATACGAGTTGGACCCGCTCGTCCCGCGCGAAGGACTTGGCCATCGGGATTAGGTTCTTGCACAGCGGGCATGAGGGCGAGACGAACATCAGGAGCCGCAGTGGCACGCCGTGGAGATGGCCGCCGACGGTGGTCTGCGTACCGTCGAGCGTGGTGGCGGGGATCGCGGCAGCCGCGCTGCCGACTGCCGGGCCGGCGGAGGTCGTCAGCGCACCTGCGGGAGCGACGCGCATGTGCAGCACCCCGACCTGACGGGCCAGCGCGAGAAGCGCCACGCCGAGCAGGAGGATGACAATCCACGACAGGACCGTCGAGACGAGCAGGGCTTGCAACATTCGGTTACCTCCGCTGGGTGGCGAGCGGCGATGCCGCAAGCGCCCCGATGGCATTGAAAAGCTGGACAATCACGAAGATCGCAAGGCCGCCAGCCAGAGCGACGACAAGATCCGCCATGGCGGGCGCTGGGTTTGGCAGCAGGCGCGGCACGAGAAGTGCGGCGAGCAGCAGATTGCGCGCGACAAGCAGCCAGCTCAGCGGTTGGCGCAGCTGCGACCGGCCGCACCCGCAATCGATCTCGCGCCGCCCGCGCGCGATGTTGATCCCCATGGCAGCGGCGAAGACGGCCAGAAGCAAGATGGAAGCCGCGGCCGCCAGGGCCTGTCCGCCGAGCAGCAGCCCGATGGCGATAACCAGTTCCGCTGGAGCAAGCAGCACGGCTGCAGGGGCGACCATGGCTGAGGGCAGGAGGCGGTAGTTCGAAATGACCCCTGCCAGCAGGTCCCGATGGCGCAGCTTGGCAAGCGCGGCTTGCAGGAACACGAGGCCAACCCCCATTGTTCCTGCCAAGCCAAGCACGCTGAGGCCCGTTCCGCCGAGCGCGGCCAGAGTCAGGGCGCTGCCGTCGGCCATCAGGGCTCCAGCGTCCGCAACACGCCGCCGCCAGACCTTTCGAGCTTGAACTTCTGCTCGCCGGTCTTCGCATCGAGGATCAGCAACGCGCTGCGATCGCCTTCGCCGCCTTCGGTTGAAAGGACCAGCTTGGGGCTAGCTTCTTGGGTCACGGCGATCGCGCTGGCCGGGGTCTCGAGCGGGATGCGCCTCACGACCTTCTTGGCCGCGACATCAAGCTCCCAAACTTCCGTGCCGGATTCCTTGTGCGTCCAGTATTCGCCCGTGTGCATGAGTACGAAGGCATGACCGGTGCCGAGGTGATAGGCGAGGCCCTGGCGGGCGCCGGGATACCAGTGCACATCGAGCGGCTTGGTATCGGCGGGTGCGACACCCGCTGCGGCCTGGATCGAGAACGGTTCGGAGATCGTCGGCGTGGCGCCGAGCTTGGCGGTGTAGACCTGGCCGGTATAGGTCAGGAAAACGGCCTGCTGCTTGACGCCGTCGTAGCCGAAGTTGTCGAAGATAGGATCGTTGGTGGCCGAGAAGAACGGTGCCGAACGGGTGATCTCGGGCTTGGCCCCGGCCGTCTTGACCGTGGCGAGCGAGCCATCCGAGCACAATGCCGAAAAGCCGACGCCGGTAACGGGCATCAAGCTCGCGCAGCCGGGCAGCTCGATCTTCTTGACGAACTTGCCCTTCGCAAGGTCGACCATGTTGACCGAAGATGCCGGATCGAGATTGTAGACATAGGCCGTTTTGCCGGCGTCGGCGATCACGAAGTTGAATTTGCGTCCGCCGATCAGGATGCGCCCGGGAATGGCGATTTCGGTCTTCAGCTTGAGCGTGTTCGCATCATAGACCGTGATCATGTCCTGCCGCGTGCCGCGCCAGCCCTTGGTCCAGATGCTTTCGGAGACGTAGAAGGCCTTCCCACCCGGATCCAGTGCAAGGTCCGACAGTGTCGACGCCTCGACGAGGCCGAGCATCTTGCCCGTGTCCGTATCGTAGATCGCGTTGCCCGGCACGACGAAGCCGCGCTCGACAAATACCCAGCTGGGCTTGGGGGCGGGGAGCGTGACCGCCTCGAGTTCCGGGTCGGGCTGCAGCGGATCGGCCGCATGGGCAGCGGGCATGCCGCCGAGCAGGCCCAGCGCGCAGACAGCGGCGGCCGAAGCCTTGAGCATGACGGAGAGCGATGGCTTGCCCTGAATCTTCATCATCTTCATCTGGCCTGGCCCCTTCTGCCTGAAACGCCTGAACCTTTGATACCGTTGACTGTTTTGCAGCTCCGAGCCTCGCCGGTGGCGAAGCGCGTTGTGCAGTTGCGAGAAAGTTTTGACGGCTGTCCAGTTTTAGTCAAGCGCTTTGTATCGCTTTTGTTGCTGGCGTCGTGGACAAGCCCGGGCCGCACCGAAAGGAGCCTGCGGTTGACCCCGCTTGCGGAATGGTGGCGGTGGCACATAGCATCTGAAAACATCACGCAATCCCGCAACACGAGCACCTGGGCGTGCCCGCTTGTTGAAAATGCTCGTTCCTGCGTGATCGCCACGTCGACTCCCAAGCGGGGCCGCGCGCAACCTTATGATGCGGAAGTAATCTGCTCCGGTGTGATCGATTTTGCAAGCATCACCATCGCTTCTGCTGCGATTGCTGTGATCATGGGCATCTTGGCCGCCCAGGGCTTCTCGAAGCCGAGGAACGGGGTGGTGCCTTCCATCGAGGCGCTGATGTAGAGCGCGACGGTGTGCACCTCTTCTGGCGAAAGTGCCGGGTTCAGGGCGGTTATCACTTCGCCGATGTAATCGTGGACCCTCTGGTAGAACGCCCGCACCCGATCCGCCACGAAATCGTTGTGGTTGGCCAGCGCCCATAGCTCGATGAACAGGCGGGTGGTGCGCTTGCCGGCAATATCGTCAAGGCAGAGCTTGACGATCATCCGCATGCGGTCTTCCGGAGAAATGCCGGGTTGCCGGACCTCGCTTTCAAGCAGCTTGTCATAACTGTCGAGCAGTTCGTCCAGCATGATCTTGATCAGCATTTCCTTGCGCGGGAAATGATAGCTGACATTGCCGACCTTCATGCCGCTTGCGGTGGCAATGCGGCGGATCGTGAAGGCGCTGGCGCCTTCTTCGATAAGAACGTCGTGCGCGGCCTTCAGGATCGCATCGACGGTCTCGGTGCCGCGCGCATATGTGCCGGGACGCGGTCCTGATGCCCCGGATGCCCCGGATGTCTTCGCCTCATCACCCTCCGATACGGCGATGCGCTGGTCCGGCGCAATCGTGGGTGCGATGCCATCCATGAGCGCTACGTAGCATGCGGGTCAGGGGCTCGCCAACCTGCCATTCCGGCAAATCGCTCTTGACGCACATGTGAAGTTTGTACAAACTTTGAAGTGTTATTTTAAGTATTTAAAAATGAATGATTATTACCCGTTACCTCGCTGATCGATACCATGCTGTATCCGCCGCGAAACAGGGTGTGATTTTCCCCTTTTGCCGGTCCGGCTCGCCTGCCGTGCCGGCATCTCGAAAGGACCGCAATGGCGATCTCGTTGACTGTGAACCGCAAGGCCCGCACCGTGGATGTAGAAGCGGACAAGCCGCTTCTGTGGGTTCTGCGTGAGGACCTTGGCATGCCGGGCACCAAGTTCGGCTGCGGCGCGGGCCTGTGCGGGGCTTGCACCGTGATCCTGAACGGCGAGGCGGTGCGCTCGTGCCAGACGCCGCTGTCCGATGCTGCGGGCAAGGATATCGTGACGATCGAGGGCGTGGCCGCTTCGCCTGTCGGCGCCAAGGTGGTCGAAGCGTGGACCGCGCTCGACGTGCCACAGTGTGGCTACTGCCAGGCCGGGCAGATCATGTCGGCCACGGCGCTGCTGACGGCAACGCCCAAGCCTTCGGCCGAGGAAGTGTCGGCCGGGATGGCGGGCAACATCTGCCGCTGCGCCACCTACCTGCGCATCCAGAAAGCCATCGCCCAGGCCAGCACGGCCATTTCGGGAGCCGCTGCATGACTGCCGCCACCGTTTCGCGCCGTTCTTTCCTCGCCGCCTCGCTGGCGGGCGGGGTCGCGCTCACCTTCGAGGCCAGGCTCGCGTTCGCGGCACCGGGCAAGGCCGAGCCGGCCATGCTGGGTGCCTTCATCACCATCGCGCCGGACAACACGGTTACGATCCTCGCAAAGAACCCCGAGATCGGGCAGGGGGTGAAGACCATGCTCCCCATGCTGATCGCCGAGGAACTCGACGTTGCGTGGAGTCAGGTGAAGATCCGCCAGGCTGACGACAACGCCGACAAGTACGGCCCGCAGTTCGCCGGTGGCAGCATGACGACGCCGCTCAACTGGCTGCCCGCGCGGCAGGCCGGTGCCGGCGCCCGTGCGATGCTGGTCGCCGCCGCTGCGCAGCAGTGGGGTGTACCGGCCGCCAGCTTGACCACGGGTGAGGGAGCGGTGAGACATGCCGCCAGTGGCCGCTCGATCACGTACGCCGCCCTCGCACCGGTCGCGGTGAAGATGGCTGCGCCTGATCTCGACAAAGTGGCGCTTAAGTCGCCCAAGGATTTCAAGATCGTCGGCAAAGCAATGAAGGGTGTCGATACCCCCGCGATCGTGCGTGGTGAGCCGCTGTTCGGCATCGATGCCCACCCGCAGGGCATGCTCTATGCCGCGATGGTCAAGTGCCCGGTGATCAGCGGAACCCTCAAGAGCTTCGACGATGCTGCCGTCCGCCGTGAAAAGGGCGTGTTGGCGGTGGTGCCGATCACCGATGGCGAGATTCCGGCCGGCAAGCACAACGCTGTGGCGATTGTTGGCGACAGTTGGTGGCGCGTACACAAGGCGCGCGAAAAGCTCGCTGTGCAGTGGGACACCTCGGGCTTTGACGGCTTTTCCACGGATGGGTACGCCGCCGAAGCCAAGGCGCTGCTGGAAAAGTCCCCGGCGGCCGATCTCTTCCGGGCCGGCAATGCCGATGCAGCGCTCGCCAAAGCCGCGAAGGTCGTCACGGCGGACTATGCCTATCCGTTCCTCGCCCATGCCACGCTCGAGCCGCAGAACTGCACTGCACTGTGGCATGCAGACGGCAAGCTCGAAATCTGGGCACCGACGCAGGATCCGGCCACCGCGCGCGGCGATATCGCCAAAGTGCTGGGGATCGAGCCCGGCTCGATGACAATCCACATGACCCGCATCGGCGGCGGCTTCGGGCGGCGCCTGATGAGCGACTTCATGATCCTGACCGCCTGTATCGCCAAGGCGCTGCCGGGCCGCCCGGTCAAGCTGCTTTACGATCGCACTGATGACCTCCGGAACGACTACTTCCGCCCCGCCGGTTGGCATCGCATGACCGCAGGCGTGGATGCGAGCGGCGCGCTTGTCGCGCTGAAGGACCACTTCATTACCTTTGGCGCGAGCGGAAAGCCGATGCGCGCTGCGGAAATGCGCGCAACCGAGTTCCCCGCGCCTGTCCTGCCGGACGTGCAGATGGGCATGTCGTTCATCAAAACGAACCTCACCACGGGCTGGCTGCGCGCACCAACATCGAACGCGGTGGCGTTCGTGTTCCAAGGCTTCCTTGATGAGGTCGCGGAAGCTGCGGGGACGGACCTGCCTTCGCTGATGGTGAAGACCCTGGGTGCGCCGAAGCAGTTGCCGCCAGAGCCTGACGATACGCCGTTCGATACCGGCCGCGCGCGCGGGGTGATCGAGGCGGCGTGCAAGTTTGCGGGCTGGACCGGCAAGCGCTCGGCCGTTCCCGGCAAGGGGCGCGGCTTCGGCTTTTACTTCAGCCACCGCGGCTATTTCGCGGAAGTCGTGGACCTGTCGGTGTCGGACGGGGCGATCACCATCGACAAGGTGTGGGTCGCGGGCGACATCGGCAGCCAGGTGATCAATCCGCTCAACGCTGAACACCAGATGCAGGGCGCTGTGATCGACGGCATCGCGCAGGCGATGGTGTGGCAGCCGATCGAGCAGAAGGCGGGCGCGGTGACGCAGGAGAACTTCGGCGATTTCCCGCTCATCCGCATCAACCAGACACCGGGCGAAGTTGCGATCACATGGGTCGTCACCGACAATCCGCCGACTGGCCTTGGCGAACCCACACTGCCGCCGGTGATCCCGGCGATCGCCAACGCCATCAAGGACGCAACCGGCAAACGGCTGCGCAGCCTGCCCCTGTCGCTCGCCTGACGGTTCCTGCCTGATAGACCAACAAGGCCCCTCCCGCGATAGCCGGAGGGGTTTTTGTTTGCCGCCGCGAGAAAAGGCCGGCGAACAGAATCCCCTCGCGGCCGGAGCCGCGAGGGGTGGGGTAAGCTGGTCTAAGACATGGTCGTCAGTAGCGGTAGCCGAGCTTGAGCCCGAAGAACTGCGGGCGGATCGGGAAGGTACGCGACGAGCCTGCGCAGACCTGGATCGCGCAGAAAGTGTTGCGCGTCAGCTGGCCACGCCGGTCGAAGGCGTTCTGGATGAAGATATCCGCCGTCCAGTTGTCCTTGCGTACGCCAGCCCCGAAATCGAAGCTGACGAAGCCCGGGGTGTTGCCCAGAAGTTTGTTGTTGAACTCGTTCAGATCCTGCGTTGCGCTGGTTTGATAGAGGGCTGCGCCCTGCAGGTAGCCCTTGAGCGGACCGAAGTCGGTATCGTAACGGATCGTGGTGGTGCCCTTGAACTTGGGCTGGCGCGGCAGACGCGTGCCGTCTGCCGCCGCAACCTGCGGCGTGCCGAGATTGCCGGGAATGAATTCGCCGGCTTTGCAGGTGGCGAGTTGCGAGATGACCTTGGTATCGCGATCCGCGACGAAGTTGCAGAAGTTGCCCTTCAGCTTGCCGTCGTTGTAGGCGCCACTGCTCGCGATGGTGACCTTGCCGAGCTTGAGTTCCGCATCGTATTCGATACCCTTGACTTGGGCCTTGCCCGCATTTCCGGTGTAGCCTGCGCCCTGCGCACCGGCCACGACGAGTCCGTACTGAATATTATTCCACTTCTCGAGATAGATCGCGGCGTTGAGCCGGAAAACGTTGTTGAAGGTGCCCTTGAAGCCGATCTCGAAATTTGTGAGCGTTTCGGCTTGGTAGGCCGGTGCCGCCACAACGACCTGCGGCTGGGTTGCGGTTGCGCGCAGGCGTAGCGGGCGATTGTACCCGCCTGGCCGGAAGCCGGTCGAATAGTTGAAGTAGAGCAGCTTCTTGTCTGCGAGCTGCCAATCGACCACGACCTTGTGGGTTTCGCCCTTTTCGCTGTACCGGCCAATGCTCTCCGGATCGAGCGCATTGGTGTTGCGACATTGCAGGCGCGGGCCCGTAAGTGGCAGCGGGCAGCCGATGGCACCGGTGGGCAGGAAGACCGAAGGTGCAACAGCTGCAGAGGCGCCAACACCCTGGAAGCCCGCCGTGGCGAAATCCGTCCAGAAGTAGCGGATGCCACCAGTGATCTTGATCGTCGGCGTGATGTTGTAGTGAGCCTCGGCAAACGCGGCCGTGTCATGATAGAGCTGATCGTATTCCTGCAGGTAGTAGCCATCGCCGCGCACGGCCGGGCTGCCGAGGATCATGGTCCCGCCCTGCGAGGTGGGAATGCCGAAGCCTGCCGGGTTGGCGTCGCCACCACCCGATTCCGTGTAGCCGACGATCTGGTCGAGGCCGCGGATAGCGTAGTAATCGTTGAATTCGTTCTTCTGGCGCTGGTAGAATCCACCGACCGTCACATCGAACGGCCATGACTTGGGCGTGGTGAGGCGGATTTCCTGCGTGAACTTCCTATTGGAAATGTCGGTGTGATAATACTGGTTCGGGTTGAGGAGCTTGGTGCACTTCAGTGAATCACCCGATCCCGAGCAACCCGCCTTGTCGAAGAATTGCAGGTAGTTTTCGTAACCAGCTCCGAAGCTGTCATACGTGACCGTATAATAGGTATAGTCGTTGTTGATCTTGCGGTCGCGGTAATAATAACCCGTTGCCGACACGAGATCGAAATCGCCGATGTGGCCATGCACGGTAAGCGAGGCCTGGGCCCACTTGTCGTCGTTACGGGTCAGGTCGTAATCATGGACCTGCAGATCACCCACGCGCGTGTCGTAGCCGAAGTAGCCGTAGGAAATCTGGCGCTGCGCCGTGACCGACGGTGTGACTTCCCAGCCATCGGCGACATCCCACAGCATCGAGAGGCGGCCGCCATACTCGTAGACGGGGTTGTAGTCTTTCTTGGCGATGGCCGTGTTGGTCAGAGTGTAGGACGTGGCTGGATTGTTATCGCCAAGGTTGAGCACGGACGGACGTGGGTCAGGCACCAGGGGGTTGTCGCTGGTGCCACTGATGAACTGGCCCTTGTTGTCGATATTGTCGATGTAGCCGCCTTCCTTGCGATAATAGGCCATCGCGCGGATGGCGAAGCGATCGCTGACGGGAATGTTGATATACGACTTGATCGTGCCGCCGACGCCGCCCTTGCCGAACTTGTTGACTTCGCTCTCGGCGCCGAACTCGAAGGCGCCGATCTTGGGCTTGTTGGTGATGAAACGCAGCACACCCGCAAGCGAGCCAGCGCCGAAAAGGGTACCTTGCGGACCGGAAATCGCCTCGAGCCGCTCCATGTCATAGACTTGGATATCCGGCACTTGCTGGCCGGTGATCGGGATTTCATCAAGATAGTAACCGACCGAGGCATACGCGCCGCCAGCGGGCACGATTCCGCGGAAATAGACCTCGTTACGCCCGGGGCCGATACCCGCAAAGGAGACCGAGGGGAGGAGCGCGGCGTAGTCCTGCAGGCCTTTGACCTGGCGCTGCGCAAGGAAATCCGAACTCAGCGCCTGGATTGCGATCGGCACTTTCTGGACGTTTTCCGACTTGCGGGTCGCTGTGACGATGATCTCGTCGAAGCCGCCGGCGGGCTTGGTTTCATCGGCAGGAGCGGCTTGCGGCGCGAGGGTTTCCTGCGCGAAGGCGGCGTGTGGTGCTGCTATGCCGGTGAGAATGGTGGAAAGGCACAGCGCTCTCAGCGTGTGCGACCGGCGACCCGTTTTTTGTGTCATGACGTCTGGCTCCCTGCCTCGATATTCTGGTCGGTAAAGCTCCTTCGTTCCGTTCCTGCGAAGCGGCCTTTGGCCGCACGATCGCGCTGCTGCTGCAGCGACTTTCACCCGGACCATCCCGTCCGCGATTTCGCAGTTCACGAAACGATCCTAGAGCCATGGCCACCTGCGGACCTATGGCCGACTGCCTCACCGGACAGCGTGAACAATTCTTGTGTGTCCCCCTGAACCGGGTCACTCTTGACACCTGTCCTAACGGGCAAGATGCGCGATTGGTCGACAGAGTCAATATCGATTTTCGCATTTGCAGCATGACCCCGGGCGAGAGCCGTTGCGCCTGTTTCAAAACCTGCACATGATGCAGCGCAGGGCAGTATCGGGACAGATCATGAAATCAGGCAATCGTACGGCTCCGGCGCAGCACACCGAAGCAAGCGGAGCGTTGCGCGCCGCGCTCGATGCTGCCGCGGCGGAGGTCGAGACCGCTCCGGCCGCAGCGCTGGCGGCGGCCGAGGCGGCTCTTGCCACAGTGCCCGGCCTGCCGCCGGCCCTGTTCGTGGCTGCGCAGGCGCTGCGCCGTCTCGGACAACCTGCCGATGCCTGCGCGCGGCTCGCCTTGATCGGGGGCGGCATCCAGAAGCCGCCGATGGTGCTCTGGGAACTGGCGCAGGCCGCAAGTGAAGCCGGCCGGCCCGCAGAGGCGATTGCGGCACTTGAGGCGCTCACGCGGCAGCAGCCGGGCGTGGCCAGCGGCTGGTTTCTCCTCGCGAGCGAATTGCGCAAGGCGGGGCGCGACGGTGATGCGTGGCGCGCTGATCTCTCCGCCGTCCACGCTGCCTCGCGCGATCCCGACTTGCTGGCGGCGGCGGCAGCCATGAACGAAGGTGATCTCGGAAAGGCGGAAGGGATGCTGGCTGCCCGCGCAGCGCGGTTGCCGGATGATCCGGTCGGCATCCGGATGCAAGGCGAGCTGGCTTGGCGGCGCGGCGACATGACCGACGCGCTGCGCCTTGTCGAGCGAGCGGTAACGTTGGCGCCGGGGTTCGATCTTGCCCGCGATTTCCTGGTCCGGCTGCTGATGCAGACGAACCGGCTGCCCGAAGCGCTGGCCCACGCCGAAATGCTTGCCGCAAGTCCTGTCGCAGGCGCGGGGTCTGACCTTATCCTCGCCTCGGTGCTGGTGCGGCTTGGCGATCAGGAGCGGGCACGGGGCATATATGAACGCATGTTGGCGGCCCAACCCGACCAGCCGATGCTGTGGCAGAACCTTGGCCACGTGCTCAAGACACTGGGCGAGCAGGGCGAGGCGGTCACGGCCTACCGCGAGGCGGTGACCCGGCAGCCGGCCATGGGTGAGGCCTGGTGGAGCCTCGCCAACCTCAAGACAGTGAAGCTGTCAGGCGAGGATATCGCGCGCATGGAAGCCGCGCTTGCGGAAATTGAATGCGAGGAGGGGCGCGAGGAGGATGTGTTTCACCTCCATTTCTCGCTGGGCAAGGCCTTCGAGGATGCCGGAGACGCGGCGCGAGCCTACGCGCACTACGCCGAGGGCAATCGCCGGCGCCGGGCCTTGGTGCGCTATGACGCGGACGAGTTCGCCGCCGAAGTCGATGCGACAATCGCCACCTTCACCGCGCCGTTCATTGCCACGATGGGCGAGGGTGGTTGCCCCGCCGAGGATCCGATCTTCATTGTTGGCCTCCCGCGTTCTGGCTCGACGCTGGTCGAGCAGATCCTCGCCAGCCACAGCCAGGTCGAAGGCACGATGGAACTGCCGGACATGATGATGATCGCAGCCCGGCTGCAATCGCGTTTGGACGACGGCGAGTTTGCCGATTTTGCCGCGCTGATCCGCTCGCTTGGCCCGGCCGAGCGCCTGCGTCTTGGCGAGGAATATATCGAGCGGACGCGCATTCATCGCAAGACAGGTCGCCCACGCTTTACCGACAAGATGCCCAACAACTGGCAGCATGTCGGGCTGATCCGGCTCATCCTGCCACGCGCGAAGATCGTCGATGCGCGGCGGCATCCGATGTCGTGCTGCTTTTCGGGGTGGAAGCAGCACTTCGCCCGTGGTCAGACCTTCACGTACGATCTGGCCGAAATCGGCCGCTATTACCGCGATTACGTGCGGCTCATGGCGCATTACGACGCGGCAGCGCCGGGCGCGGTGCACCGGGTCATCTACGAGCGCATGGTTGCGGATCAGGAGGCCGAGACGCGAGCGGTGCTCGGCTATCTCGGCCTGCCCTTCGAGGAAAGCTGCCTCGAATTCCATCGCAACACGCGCGCGGTGCGGACGGCCAGTTCAGAACAGGTGCGCCGGCCGATCTACACCGACGCGGTTGAACACTGGAAGGCGTTTGCCGAATGGCTCGGCCCGCTGGAGGCAGCGCTGGGCGATGTGGCGACGGTCTATCCCGAGGTGCCGGAAGGTCTTCGCCCTTAGCGGAAGGCGACCCGCACACCCGCCCAGAGCGTGCGCGGCGTGCCAAGATCGATCGAGCCGCCGGAATTGCGCGTCACCACCGCCTCGTCCCACAGGTTTTCCCCGCGCAGCACCAGGCTGAAGGGGCCGGCGACCGGCACTTCGGCATAGGCATCGAGTGTGGTTGCGGCCGGCAGCACGTCGGTCTCGAGATCGTCCTCGAACTGCGCACCGGTATGGCGCAGCGTGAGCGCCAGCGTCGTACGCGGCGAGGGGTGCCAGGCTGCCGTGGCGCTTGCCGCATATCGCGGTGTCTGCGCTGGGCGCTTGCCATCGAGCGCGGTGCCGGGGGCTTCGACCTTGGCGTCGGTATAGGCGAACGACCCGCTCAGCGAGACGGTGCCCAGCTTGGCCTCCGCCCCCAGCTCGACACCGCGTGCATGGACGGCGTCGACATTCTGGCGCTGGCGTACATTGGGCGCGATGGTGACATTGGCGATGGCGTGGCGGACCTTGTTGTCGAAGGCCGTGGCGGAGAAGGACAGGCCGGCGACCGGTCGCCAGTCAACCCCGCCCTCGAAGCCGCGGAGGGTCTCATTCTCCAGCGCGGGATTTGCGCGGGTGACGATGGGGAACACGGTGAAGGAGCGGTAGAGTTCGTTCAGTGTGGGCTGGCGCAGGCCGGTGTAGGCTGAACCGCGCAAGGCGAGGCTGCCGTTTAGATTGATCACGGCGCCGCCGCGGAAGCTGGCTTCCCAGCCTGATCGGTTCGGGTAGGCGAGCGCGGTGCGAACGCCCGAGAGCACCTGGTCGAGGCGGCCGCTCTGCACCGACCAGCGGTCCGCGCGTGCGCCTGCAGTCAACACCACGGGGCCGAGTGTCCAGTCATCTTCGATGAACAGGCCAAGATCACGGTTGGTGCCACCCGCGCGGCGATGACCGGTTACGACGCCGGCGGTATAGACATCTTCCTCGGTATGCCCCTCGGCAAAGCGCCAGTCGGCCCCGAGGCGCAGGACATGCGCCTTGCCCACGGGCGGGCGCAATTCGAGCTTGCCGCCGATCCCGGTCGAGGGCGTCGCACGCTGGTTCAGCGTGGGCAGGAACGTACGGGCGCTGATCACCACATTGTTGAAGTCGCGGCTCTGCACATAGGCCAGAGCATCGAACTGCCAAGCCCCGCGGCCCACGAGGCGAAGGCTGGCGTCCTGACCGCTGGCGGCCGTGTCAGCCCCGGCAAATCGCAAGGTACGGGCATCATTGAACGCTGCGACGCGCGCCTGGAGTTCGACATCACCGGTGAGCGGTGCCACGGCCCGCACGCTGGTCGACCAGCTTTCATAGCGGGCGCGCACGCTGGCGGGGACGCGCTGGTCTGCCGGCGTGGTCCAGAAACCGCGGCCACGGTCCCAGCGGCCGGAGGCGACGAGATAGCCCGCTCCCAGCTTTGGTGCCAGGGTCGCGGAGAGCTCGGTCTCTCCGCGATCATCTACGAGGGCGCGGCCCCCGAAAAGGCCGATCTGATCCGGGCCGGCGCTGGTGAGGTCGATCGTGCCGGCAACGGCGCCTGCACCGAATGCGCCAGATCCGCCGCCGCGCGTCACGCGGGCAGTGGCCAGTCGCTCGGGCGCGAGCGCGGAAAGCGGAACGTAGCCGAAAAACGGATCGGCCATCGGCACGCCGTCGAGCAGGAGCAGAGTACGGCTCGTTGCATTGCCGCCAAGCGCGCGCAGGGTGATCCCTTGCGCGGAGGGGTTGGAAGCGCGGCTGTCAGACCGGCGGAACTGCTGGAAGCCCGCGGCGGCGGAGAGGGCATCTTCAAGCCGACCGGACGCTGCAACGGCAAGGCGGTCGGCACCGATCACCTGCACATCGTAGGCGACTGCAGCCGGTGCAGCTTCGAGCCCGCGTCCGGTCACCACGATCTGACCCGGCTCTGCCTCGTCCGCAAGCGCGAGCGTTGGCAGGGAGATGCCGGCAAACAGCGGAATCAGGGCGACATGGCGAAGGATAGACGACAAGGTTGGGTGCTTTCGATGAGACTGGCGCCGTGCCTTGCCTCGCTGGCACCACCTGTCAAGCGTGCTGCCGGGGCGGTCTTGTAACCGGTGAAAGGATTGCAGCGAATTGCGGGACATGGCCCCGGCGCTCATCGCGGATTTGCCCTGGCCCGCCGGTCCTGCGTCGTTTGCCCTTGCGCTTATGCGCGGCCCGGATTGCGCGCAGCCGTGCGCTCGATTAGCCCGGGCAGCATCATGACCCTGCTTCCCGGAACCGACCACATCGAGACCGAGCGCCTGCTGCTGCGCCGGATGGATGAGCGCGACCTTGATTTCCTGATTGCGATCCACGCCGATCCGGACGTGGCCCGCTACATCGGCTCAGGCAATCCGCGAACGCCGACCGAAACCGAGCAGTGGTTTGCCGACGTGCGTCACGGCTACGCCCACGCGGGCCTTGGGCCGCTGCTGGTGACGCGCAAGTCGGATGGGATGCGCCTGGGGCGATCGGGTCTCAGCGATGGTGTGCTCGAATTGAACCCGAAGCCGGGGGCTCTGCGACGGATGTGGTTTTTCAGGACCCATGTGCCGGAAGGGGTCGCATTCGAGGAACAGCCGGAACTCGGTTACACCTTCGCTCGCGAAAATTGGGGGCAGGGCTATGCATCCGAAGCGGCCCGGGCGGTTTTTGCCTATGCCCGTGCGCACCTGGCCCACCCTGCGATCATGTCGGTTATCCACGCGGACAACGTTGCCTCGCGCACGGTCGCGCGCAAGTTCGGGGCTCGCTACGTCGATGATATCGACATGAACGGGCGGCTCTATCAACGCTTCCTCTGGCCTGAGAAAACCGTCGCCTGACGCAAAAGGGCCCCCTGCCGCGGCTGCGACAGGGGGCCCTTCCGTGCGAGCGTTGGAGGGCTCGGGATCAGAACTTCGCGCCGAGTTCCACACCGATCATGCGGCGCGCGCCGGGCGAGATGAACGAGCCGCCGAACTCGATCGCGGGGATCACTTCGGCGAGGTACTTCTTGTCGGTCACATTGTTGGCGAAGACCGCGAGGCTGTAGCGGTCGGTCTGCAGCGCAGCACGCAGGTTGAGCACGCCGAAGGTGTCGCGGCGAGCCACATCGTACTTGGCATCGCCAACCACCGCCGGGAGCTTCAGCGCCGAGATCGGCAGAAGGCCCGAAAACAGCGTCGGCGCGGTCTGGTTCTGCACGGTCGAGAACCAGGTCGGGCCGGTCACGCGGTAGTCGGCGCGGGCGAGGAAGCGCAGATCGCCGCTGATCGGCTGCTCGATCTCGCCGCCCACGTTGATCGTGTAGTCGGCGGTGTAGGGCGACTTGTTGCCGATCGTGTTCGGACGCGCCGAGTTCCGCTTGATTTCGCTGTCGGTGTAGTTGACCGAGCCGAACAGCTTGACCCCGCGCACGGGCTTGACCGCGACGTTGAGCTCGACGCCCTTCAGATCGACCTTGTCGATGTTCGAGACGACGCGCAGCAGCCCGAAGCTGCCGACGAAGAACTCGAAGAACTGCATCCCGTGGACCTGGGTGTAGTAGCCGGCGAGATCAAACGTCAGCTTGCCATCGAGCAGGTTGCCCTTGAGGCCCGCTTCCCACGCGCTCGACCATTCCTTGCCGTACTGGTCGTTGATGTTCACGTTGGCATTGATGAACTGCTTGAAGTTGGCGTTGACGACCGCGGCCGAGCCCTGGTTGTTGAAGCCGCCCGATTTGAAGCCGATGCCCCAGTTGGCATAGAGATTGAGATCGGGGGTGGGCTTGTAGCTCAGCGTCACCTTGGGTTCGAACTGCTTGAAGGTCGCCGCCTTGTCGGTGATCGGACCGAAGGCCTGGCCGGGGTTGATCGGACCGCCGGTGAACGGATCGGTTGCGGTCGGCACGAGGCTCGAGGACTGGCGGCGCTCGATATCGTAACGCAGCGCGACGCCCGCTTCGAACTTGTCGTTCGGCTTGTACTCGACGTTGCCGAACGCGGCGTAGACGTTGGTCTTGAACTTGTCCGCCAGCAGCAGCGAAGTCGGGTTCGCACTGTCCGGTGCGTTGTAGAGTTGCTTGACGACGCCCTTGCCGGTGTCCGCGCCGAGGCTGACGCCGGTCGAGCGGTCGATGTGCAGGTAGTAGATGCCAACCTGCCAGTTCAGCGGGCCGCCCGGCTCGCCGATCAGGCGCCATTCGGTCGAGACATCCTTCTGCGTGCGGACCTGGTACTGGGTGCCGTCGCAGGTGGTCGGGCTGTAGGGGCCGAAGGTCGATCCGTTGGCAGGCGCGAAGATGAACGGCACCGGGATCTGGCCGATGAAGCCGGGCTGATTGACCGGGAAGCCGGTGTTGGCGGCGGTGCTGGCGAAGCAGGCATCGACCGCGGACTTGGCGGCGGGGTTCGTCGCGCTGATGTAGCGGGCGAAATCGGCCGATGTGCCGTCGGCGACGAGGTCCTGGTTGACCGTCGAATAGAGCGCCCAGCCGACGAGCTTGAGACCGTCGGAGAGCTTCTTGTCGAGCTTGACCGAGACGTCGAAGCTGTCCTGGTCGTTGGTTGCGCGGATGTTCGGGTAGAAGCGGAACTCGTGCTTGTTGACGTTCTCGTAGAACGCCGGGTTGACGGCCGCGAAGTTGGGCAGGTGGAACGAGGCATTGAACGGCAGCGAGGCGCCGCGGAACTGCGCGTAGCGAGCCTTCACGTCAATCTGCGTGTCGGTGCCCGCGCCGTAGAGCACGCGGCCATCGATCGACCAGTCCTTCTTGTCGGCGATGGTCTTGCTCTTGTCGATCTCGTTCCGCCAGAAGCCGTCGGTCTTGTAGTAAGTGCCGGCAAGGACGAAGCCGGCGTTCTCACCCAGCGGGCCGGCGATGTGCGCGGCGCTGTCGATGGTGTTCTGCTCGGCATACGAGGCGCGCACGGCGCCGGTCAGCGTGTCGGTCGGCTTGATCGTCTGGAGCACGATGGCACCGGCCGCGGCGTTGCGGCCATAGATCGCACCCTGCGGACCCTTGAGCAATTCGACCTGGGCAAGCGTGCCCTGGCGCTGGTTGAGTTGTGCGGTGTTTGTCTTGAGAATGCCGTCAACAACCAGCGCGACCGAGCTTTCCGCGTCGCGCGCGCCGTTAATGCCGCGGATGTTGATCTGCGTATCACCCGCTTCGGCAGTGCCGGTCACGATCGTGACGCCGGGGGTGAGGTTGGTGAAGTCGGCCGCGCGGGTCGAGCCGGTGTTGGCCAGCGTTGCCGCGGTCAGCACCGAGACGGATGCGGGCACGTCCTGCAGGCGTTCGTTCTGGCGACGGGCGGTGACGATAATCGCACCTTCCTCTGCGGGGGCTGCCGCCTCAGCGGCCTGAGCCTGCGGGGTGCTCTGCGCGAGCGCCGGAACGGCGGCGAAGGCAAAGCCTGCGACGGAAGCCGAAAGGAGGCTGGTGGTGTTCAGCCATTGCGAGATGCGCATCGGTGGTACTCCCTGTCAGTATCTATGCCGTTTTCGGCTGCCGTGTTGTTGATCGTGCCCCCATGGCATTCACGGCTTGATAGGGGACATGAATATTGTATACAAATGCCATCGGTCAAGCCGATTGGTTGCAGAAATCTCGGGAGCCCTAATGTCGCGCGCCTCAGATCGTGCCTACAGCGCGATCCGGAACATGATTCTATCGGGAGAGCTTCCTGCCGGCGCGCAGCTGGGCGAGGAGGCGCTGGCCGAATTGTGCGGCGTTTCGAGGACTCCCGTGCGCGAAGCGCTGCGCCGGCTTGAGGCCGATATGCTGGTCGATCGGACCGATACCCAGCGCACTTTCGTGGCCGACTGGTCGATCAGCGATGTGGCTGATGCATTTGAACTTCGTGCCATGCTGGAGGCTCGCGCGGCGCGGCGTGCGGCAGAGCGGATGACAGACGCAACGCTTGCCCGCATCAAGGCCGCGAATCGGGCGCTTTTGGACGCTATCCAGCAACCTTTGCCCGACGTTGCCGGCTTTCTAGAGAGCAACCGCGAATTCCATGGGATCATCCTTGAAGTTGCGGGCTCGCGCCGTCTTTCTGCCCTTTTGGGCACTCTCGTCGAGCAGCCGGTCGTGTTGCGCACCGCAAGGCACTATACCCGCGAGGAGTTGCGTCGTTCGCACGCCGAGCATGAGGAGCTCACTGCGGCCTTTGCCCGGCGTGACGGGGCGTGGGCCGAGGCGATCATGACCAGCCACATCCTGCGTGCCTATCACGCCTATGCCGATGCACACCGGGCGCGTCTCGATGCCGGTTTGACCCAGGAAGCGGCCGAGTAAATGTATACAAATTCAATCGAAATGGTCGAAGTGAGCCCCCGCGACGGGCTACAGAACGAAAAGGCCTTGGTGAGCACCGAGGACAAGCTCGCGCTCATCGACCGTGCACTGGAGGCCGGTGTGCGGCGCATCGAGGTGGCGAGCTTCGTCAACCCCCGTGCGGTGCCCCAGATGGCTGATGCCGAGGCAGTTTGCGCTGGGCTTCCGGAGCGCGGGGACGTGACCTGGATCGGCCTCGTGATGAATGCGCGCGGTGCAGACCGGGCGCTTGCAACGGGGCGCATCGACCAGCTCGGTGCGGTCTCCGTGGCGACCGATACCTTTGCGATGGCCAACCAGGGCCAGACGTCTGAAGGTTCGATCGAGGCGGCCAAGGGCATCATCAACGCGGCGCGCGCGGCGGGCAAGATTGGACAGGTGACCATTGCTGCAGCGTTCGGCTGCCCGTTCGAAGGCGAAGTGCCCGAGGCGCGCGTGCTTGCGATGGCCGAGGCGCTGGCGATGGCGGCACCGGTCGAGATCGCGCTGGCGGATACCATCGGCGTTGCGAACCCGGCGCATGTCAACCGGTTGGTGACGGCAGTGCGCGAACTCGTCGCGCCGATTCCGGTGCGGGTCCACTTCCACAACACGCGCGGCACCGGGCTCGCCAATGTCTGGGCGGCGGTGGAAGCCGGGGCACGCACGATTGATGCCTCGATCGGCGGATTGGGTGGCTGCCCGTTCGCGCCCGGTGCGGCGGGGAACGTTTCGACCGAAGACGTCGTCTACATGCTCGAGCGCGCCGGGGTGCGCACCGGGCTTGATCTTTCTGCCCTGACCGAGGCCAACCACTGGCTGGCCGACGTCATGGGGCGCACTCTGCCGGGCATGGTTGCCAAGGCTCCGGCATTTCCGAAACAGCTTCAAGAGGGATAGGGCATGGGTTACCGTCTGGGTGTCGACGTTGGCGGCACGTTTACCGATCTGTTGCTGTTCGACACATCGAGCGGCGCGTTCTGGCGGCACAAGACGCCGTCTACCCCGCATGACAGCTCCGAGGGCATCCTGAATGGTGTCACGGCGATTTGCGCCAAGGCGGGGATCACGACTGGCGATATCGACTACTTCCTCCACGGCACGACCGTGGCGACCAATGCGGTGCTCGAAGGCAAGGGCTCGCGCGTCGGCCTGGTGACGACGGAGGGGTATCGCCATATCCTGCAGATCGCGCGCAGCTTTGTGCCGGGCGGCCTTGCGGGCTGGATCATCTGGCCCAAACCGACACCGCTCGCCGCGCTGGAAGATACCGTTACGGTCAAGGGCCGCATCGACGCCGAGGGCAATGAAGTGCGCCCGCTGGATGAAGCCGATATCCGCACGCAGCTGGGCCTGCTCAAGGCGCAGGGTGTCGAGGCTGTGACGGTGAGCTTGATCAACGCCTATGTGAACGGCGCGCATGAAGCGCGCGTCGGTGAACTGGCGGCGGAAATCCTGCCGGGTGTGCCGGTTTCCCTGAGCCATCAGGTCCTGCCGGAAATGCAGGAGTACGAGCGCACGCTGACCACGGTGGCCAACGCGGCGGTACGGCCGGTGGTGAGCCGCTATGTCTCCAACCTGCGTGACCGCCTCGCGGCCGAAGGCATGACCGGCAAGCTCTCGCTGCTGCGTTCTGACGGCGGGCTTATGTCCGCCCAGAAGGCCGAGGAACATCCGGTCAATATCCTGATGTCTGGCCCTGCTGGCGGTGTGACTGGCGCGATCTGGGTCGGGCGCAATGCCGGCATCCGCAATATCCTCACCCTCGACGTCGGCGGCACCTCGACCGACGTCGCCCTCATCGAAAACCTCGAGCCGCGCCGCCAGCGGACCACTGAAGTGGGCCACCTCTCGGTGCGAGCCTCGGCACTCGACGTGAAGACGGTGGGTGCGGGCGGCGGTTCGATCGCCTATGTGCCCGAACTGACCAAGGCGCTGCGTGTGGGGCCGCAATCGGCCGGCGCGGTGCCGGGCCCCGCGGCCTATGGCAAGGGCGGTGAACTGCCGACCGTGACCGACGCCAATGTCGTGCTCGGCTATCTCCCCGAGAACCTCCTCGGCGGCACCTTCCGGCTCGACCGCGAGGCTTCGACCAAGGCGGTGCAGACCATTGCCGACGCGCTCGGCATCGATCTGATGGCGGCGGCACGCGGGATCATCGACATCGTCAACGAGAACATGTTCGGCGCGCTGCGCATGATTTCGGTGCAGCAGGGCTACGATCCGCGCCACTTCGCGCTGATGGGCTTCGGCGGTGCGGGCCCCCTTCATGTCAACGCCATTGCCCGGCTGCTGGGCGCCTGGCCCGCTGTCTCGCCGGTTTCGCCGGGCGTGCTTTGCGCGTTGGGAGATGCGACGACGCGGATGCGGACCGAGACGGCGCGCAGCTTCTCGCGCCTTGCGGGCCAGACCGAAGCGAGCGAGTTGATCGCGATCCTTGCCGAAATGGCGGCGCAGACGCGCGGTGAACTGCTGTCGGACGGCGTGCCGGAAAACGAGATCACCACCGAGTTCGAAGTCGACGTACGCTATGCGGGCCAGGCCTTCGAAGTGCCGCTGACGATTTCGGCCGAAGTGCTGGAAGCGGACGGCATTGCCGGGATCCTTGCGCGCTTTGATGCCGAGCACAAACGACTGTTCACGTTCAACATGGATACCCCGCACGAGATCGTGAACCTGCGCGCCGTGGCGCTGGGCCGCGCGCTCGATCTGCCGGCGGCCGAGCTGCCCAAGGGCGACGGCAATCCGGCGGCGGCGAAGATGCGCGACCACACGCTGTGGATGGACGGACGCGAACAGGCCGCGGTTATCTATGACCGCGCCAAGCTGCGCGCCGGGGATGTGATCCCCGGGCCGGCCATCGTCTGCGAGATGGACTCCACCACGCTAATCGAAAGCGGCTGCGTCGGCACGGTCGACGCTGTCGGCAACATCCTGATCAATCTGGCCTGAGGGACACGCGAACCATGCCTGCAACCATTGTCCAGACCAACCCGACCCCGTTCAACCGTGTCGCGATCGATCCGGTGACGCTCGACATCATCGAGAACGCGCTGCGCAATGCGCGGATCGAGATGGACGCGACGCTCGTGCGCACCGCGATGTCGCCCGGCATCCGCGAGCAGGGGGATGCCTTCCCGCTGATCGCGGATCACACCGGGAAGATGATCGTTGGCCAGTTCGGCAGCTTTATCGGCGGCTTCCTCGATAATTTCGACGGCACGCTCGAGGACGGGGACATGATCTTCCTGTCCGACCCCTATTCGGTCGGCGGCGCGGTCAGCCACTCGAACGACTGGCTGGTGCTGCTGCCGGTATTCAAGGACGGGCGGTTGATCGCCTATACCTCGATGTTTGGCCACCAGAGCGACATCGGCGGCAAGGTCGTCGGCTCGATGCCGATCAACGCGCGTTCGATCTTCGAGGAAGGTGTGCGCATTCCGCCGGTGAAGATCTGGAAGAAGGGCGAATACAACGACGACCTGATGAAGCTCGTCATGCACCAGACCCGCAAGCCCGACTGGTGCCAGGCCGACCTTAACGCGCTGATCGCCGCCTGCCGCGTCGCCTCGCGCCGGGTGATCGAGATGGCCGAGCGTTTCGGCGATGACGTCTATGTCTCTGCCACGCAGGACCTGCTGGCGCGCAACCACCGCGCGATGCAGGCGCTGATCGGCATGGCGATCGCCGAGGAGCCGGTGAGCTTCGAGGACTACATCTGCGACGACGGCATGGGCTATGGCCCCTACAAGATCAAATGCACGATGTGGCGAGAGGACGGTCGGGTCATTCTGGATTTCGCGGGGACCGATCCGCAGAGCCATGCCTCGATCAACTTCTTCCTCAATGAGAACATGTTCAAGATGTTCTTCGGCATCTACATGATCATGGTCTTCGATCCGCAGATCCTGTTCAACGACGGGTTCTATGATCTGATCGACGTGCGGATCCCCGAAGGGTCTCTTCTCAAGCCGAAGTTCCCCGCAGCCCTTTCGGGTCGCACCCATGCGCTGGGGCGGATTTTCGACATTCTGGGCGGCCTGCTGGGCCAGAAGACTCCCGAGTTTCTCAATGCAGCCGGGTTCTCGTCTTCACCCCACCTGTTCTACTCGGGCAACGATGCGCGTCCCGGCAAGAAGGGTGAGTGGTTCCAGCTGTTTCAGATCGGCTTTGGCGGCATTCCGGGCCGTCCGATGGGCGATGGGCCGGATGGCCACTCGCTCTGGCCGGGCTTCACCAACGTGCCGAACGAGTTCCTCGAGCGCTACTTCCCGATGCGTATCGAACGCTATGAATGCGCGGCGGACAGTGGCGGGGCGGGACTCCATCGCGGCGGCAACGGCATTCACATGACCTACCGCTTCCTGAGTGCCGGCACGATCTCGATCCACGATGATCGCTGGTTCGTGCCGCCGTGGGGCGTCAATGGCGGCGAGCCGGGGCAGCGCGCGCGCAAGGTGCTCGAGCGGGCCGATGGCACGAGCGTGATCGTGGGCAACAAGGTCGAGGACGTAGAAGTCGAGGCCGGTGATCAGCTGCACTTCATCACCTGGGGTGGTGGCGGTTGGGGCGATCCGCTGGCGCGTGATCCAGCGCTCGTGGGCAAGGAAATCTTGCAGGGCCTCGTCACGCCGCAAGGCGCGCGCGACTATGGCGTGGTTGCGGACGCCGCTGGCGTGGTCGACTTGGCAGCGACGGAAGCATTGCGGACAGAGCTGCGCGCGGGCCGGGGCGAACTGCCGCTGTTCAACTATGGCCCGGGCATCGAAGCGCTACGTTCGGCCTGTGCGGATGAAACCGGCCTGCCTGCGCCGATCCAGCCCGTTTGGCCGCATCTGGAAGCGGCGGAGTAAGGATCATGCATGCAGGTGCATTGAACGATATCCGTGTCGTCGAGCTGGGCCAATTGCTGGCGGGTCCGTTCTGTGGCCAGTTGCTGGGCGACATGGGCGCCGACGTCATCAAGGTCGAGCCGCCGCATGTGAACGGTAAAGGCGGCGGCGACCCGATGCGCGATTGGGGGCAGGGCGACGAGAAAGTGCAGTGGGAAGTGATCGCGCGCAACAAGCGCTCGGTTTCGGCCAATCTGCGCATTCCCGAAGGCCAGGCGCTGGTCCGACGGCTGATCCGGGAAGCCGATGTGCTGATCGAGAACTTCAAGCCGGGCACGCTGGAAAAGTGGGGTCTCGGGCCGGACGTGTTGCTCGCCGAGCAGCCCGGCCTCATCATCGCCCGCATGTCGGGCTATGGGCAGGATGGGCCCTATTCGGACCGTGCCGGCTTTGGCGGCATCGGCGAGGCGATGGGCGGGTGGCGCTACATCGTTGGTGAGCCGGACCGGCCGCCGAGCCGGATGGGCGTTTCCATCGGCGATACGCTGACCGCGACCTACGGCTGCATGGGCGTGCTCGCCGCGCTCCATGTGCGCGAAAAGACCGGCAAGGGCCAGGTGATCGACGCGGCGCTCTATGAAAGCGTTCTGCAGGTGATGGAAGGCCTTGTGCCGGAATACGACCGCATGGGGCTGATCCGCGAACGCTCGGGCTCGATCCTCAAGGGCATTGCGCCGTCCAACGTCTATTCTTGCAAGGACGGCGAGTTCATGATCGGGGCGAACAAGGATTCGCTTTGGAAGCGCCTCGCTTCCGTGATGGGGCACTCCGAACTCGGCGATGATCCGCGCTTTGCGACGCACCTTGCGCGCGGCGCCAACCAGACCGAGATCGACACGCTGATCAACGACTGGACCAGGACCAAGACGGTCGATGAAGTCGATGCGCTGATGATCGAGGCTTCGATTCCAGCAGGCCGCGTCTACCGCGCGCCCGACATGCTCGCCGACCCGCACTTCGAGGCGCGCGGCGCGATCATCGAGGTCGAGACCCAGCGCTTCGGACCGCTGAAGATGCAGGGCGCGTTCCCCAAGCTGTCGGGCACGCCAAGCGGCGTGCGCCGTCCGGCCCCGGCTACGGTTGGGCAGCACAATGCCGAAATCTATGGCGGGCTGCTGGGCATGAGTGAGGCGGAACTGGCCGAGCTTTCCGCCGGCGGCGTGATCTGATGGCGCGGGGCGAGGCCGACCTGTCCGGCAACTACGCGGGCGCCTTCGACGGCTCGCTGCCGTTCGGCGCTCGCCCCGCTGTCATCGTGATCGATATGGTTGAGGCCTATCTGCAACCGGGTTCGCCGCTGTACGCGGGAGTTGAGGATGCAGTTGCAAGTGCGGCGCGGCTTGTTGCGGCGGCGCGGCAGATCGGTGCGCCGGTGCTCTTTACCAATGTGGAGTACCAGCCCGGCGGTGCCGATGGCGGCGTGTTCTTCCGCAAGGTGCCCGCGCTTGCGGTCTTCCAGAAAGGATCGCCGCTCGGCGCGTTTCCGCCGCAGCTGAGCCCGGCGGACCGCGATTTCGTGATCACCAAGCGCTATGCCTCGGCGTTCTTCGCGACGCATCTTGCCGCAACGCTGACCTCGCTCGGCGTCGATACCCTGGTTATTGCGGGTGTCTCGACCTCCGGCTGCGTGCGGGCGACCGCGCTTGATGCCTGCCAGAACGGGTTTCTGCCGTTCGTGGTGCGCGATGCCTGCGGTGATCGCCATGCGGCCCCGCACGAGGCCAACCTGTTCGACCTTCAGGCGAAGTACGCCGAAGTGGTCAGCGAGGCCCGCCTGCTCGAGCTGATGGCCGCGACCGCTACGCGCTGATCGGTTCCGTCAGCGGAGCGAGCAGGCGGGCGAGGACCGTGCAGTCCTCTTCCGCGATGCGCGCGCCGAGTGCGGTTTCGATGGCTTCGGCATAAAGCGGCCACATCGCCGCGCGCATGGCACGGCCTTCGATGGTGAGGTGAAGCAGGTAGCCACGCGCATCTTCGGCGCAGGGCACCCTCTGCAGGAGCCCGGCCTTGACCATGCGATCGATGAGGCGGGAGAGGGCATATTGCTCTGTTCCCAGAGCCGCCTGCAAGTCACGCGGGCGCAGGGCGCCGCTCCGTTCGATCGCCAGCAGCACGTCGTACCATTCGGGCGGTGGCAGGCCGAGCGTGCGCAAGGTTGCGGCACAATGCTGGCTGGCAAGATCTGCGGCGCGAAGCAGGCGGGTCCACGCGAGCAGGGTTGTGGAGGCGGGCATGGCCATAGCGGGCAAGCCTTTCGATGCGGCCGCATGGAAAAGCCCATGCATCTGCATCGGGAAAATGATGCCGCTGCATGGGAATGTCCATGCAAGTGCAACTACTTAGCCCGGCATCTGTTCTAGCCGGGCTCGCCGTTCATTTCCTGCGGCTCGGGCGCGGTTAGGATGCGGTCGCGGGCGACGCGGGGATCGCCGGCTCCGATCTGTAGCAAAAGCCGCTCGTTGTCGCGTGCGCGAAACAGGGTTTCGGCACGAGTGATCGCCTCGTTGCTGAGCCCGGCATTGTCGAGCGCGGCGCGGGCCATCGCGATGGCGGATTCGAACGTTTCGCGCACCAGAAGCGTGGCAGGGGCATCGCGCAGCTTGATCATCGCGCGGCGATCGAACGCACGGACGAAGACAGCAGCCCGCGGGAAGGCTTCGTGCACGGCGGCGAGCATGGCGGCATCGAGCTGATCGCCATCGATGCAAAACAGGATCATTTCGGCCGCGGCTGCGCCGGCCTGCCGCAGCATGTCGATCCTCGTGCCGTCACCGAAATAGACCTTGGCACCGAACGTGCCTGCCACATCGATCATTTCGACATCGGTGTCGATCAGCGTGACCGTGATGCCGGCGGCCTGCAGGACCTGACCGGCCGCCTGCCCGAACCGTCCATAGCCGACGATCAGGGCATTGGCCCCGTCGTTGCTGGGGCCCTCGCGAGTGGCGGCGGTTTTGGGCACCGGCTCGGCCCGGAAGCGGCGCGTCGCCATCATCAGAAACGGCGTTGTCGCCATGGAGAGCGTGACAACCGCGCCGAACAGGCTGGCGGCTTCTGGTGCGATCAGCAGCGCATGGCTGGCCTGGGCAAAGAGGACAAATCCGAATTCGCCGCCCTGGCTGAGCAGCAGGCCAAGGGCGAGCGCTCCGCGCCAGGGCACGCCGAACAGCCTCGCAAGGCCAAACATGACCGCGGCTTTCACCGTGATCAGCATGAGCGCCATCGACAGCACGAACAGCGGATCGCGGGCAATCGCGCCGAGATCGAGCATCATGCCCACCGCGAGGAAGAACAGGCCGAGCAGGATCGAGCGGAACGGTTCGACATCGGCTTCGAGTTCGTGGCGGTAGGGGCTGTCCGCCAGCATGACGCCTGCGATGAAGGCACCGAGCGCGGTCGAAAGCCCGAGTAGTTCCATGACCGCGCCAGCCGCCAATACGGTGAACAGCGCGGCGACAACGAACATTTCGCGCTCGCCGAGATTGCCGATCAGGCGAAATAGCGGACGGATCAGGAAGCGGCCTGCAGCCACCAGCCCGGCGATCGCGCCCACGGTTTCGACGGCGAGCAGCCAGCCCGGAGGGCCTCCCGCATCGGCCGGATTTCGGCTGAGCGCCGTGATGATTGTGATCAGCGGGATGATCGAGAGATCCTGAAACAGCAGGATGGAAAACGCCCGCTCGCCGAAGCGCGTCTTAAGGCGGCCTGATGACTGCAGCATCGGCAGGACCTGTGCCGTGGAGGACAGCGCCAGAGGCAGACCCAGCGCCAGCGCGGCAGCAGGCGAAAAGTTTGTGGTCAGCATGATCGCACCGGCAAGCGCGAGCCCGCAGATCGAGACCTGCAGCAAACCAAGCCCGAGGATATCGCGCTTCATCTTCCACAGCTTCGACGGATCGAGTTCAAGCCCTACGAGGAACAGCAGCAAGGTGATGCCGAGTTCCGCAAAACCCAGCTTCTGTTCGGCATCGCCGACGAGGTTCAGAACGAAGGGGCCCAGCACCGCGCCCGCGAGGAGATACCCCAGCGTGGCACCAAGGCCGAGGCGGCGGAACAGCAGCACGAAGGCCAGCGCGAAGCCGAGCAGCAGGAAGCCGTCGTGAAGGATCGAGGCGGGATGGGGAGAGCTCACCGTTGGCAATGTCATGCTTCGCAGAGCCGAGGTCAACTGTGCTTGGGGCGCGGTCGGCTCTTGAGTAATCCTATTGACACCAATGTAGGCAAAGTGGTTCCCTCGTCTTTGGATGAGAAGGGAGAGTTTTATGTCTGTTGCCGGCAAGTTTGAATGCGTGACCCATTCGCCGATGGGCGATCAAACCTCGATCCTCACTGTTGATGTCGACGGCAGCAGCTTCAGCGGCAGTAATTCCGGCCCCATGGGCAACATGGAGATCACTGGCGGCACGGTTGATGGCAACACGATCAGTTGGTCAAGCAACATCACCGTTCCGATGCCGATGAAGCTCGACTGCACTGCGACGATCGAAGGCGATGCACTGACCGGTACCGTAACCGCCGGAATGTTCGGCAGCTTTCCGATGACGGGCAAGCGCATCGGCTGATCAGGTGCGGGGAGGGGGCAGAGCCTCCTCCGACGCGCTCAGGCTCCGAGCTTTGGACCGACGCGCTTGAACGTGCCGGAGAAGGCCATGGCCGGCTCGCCGTCGGCCGTGATGAGGCCCCGGGCAAAAACGAGACTGCGCCCCGCGCGGATAACGTCGCCTCTCGCTTCCAGCAGTTGACCGGCGCGCGCGGGTCCCACGAATTCGCAATTGAATGTCACCGTCACGCCGCTCATTTCCTCGCCGGTGGCGCTGGCGATCATGAACAGCGAAAAATCGCCAAAGGTCATCATGCAGCCGCCGTGGATGCTGCCATGGGCGTTGCAGTTCCTGGCTACCGGACGGAAGCCGGTCACAACGCCGCGGTCATCCCGGCGGACATAGAACGGCCCGACGTCGTCCTCGAACGGGTCGTTGCCCGACCAGTGGTACCAGCCAGCCCAGGCCGGATCGGCGGCGGGTTCGAGCTTCCCCGCGAATGGCGGCGCGGCGATGGTCATGCCTTCGGTCATCCCCTTATCGTGCGAACGGTCGCTGCCCTAGAGCAGGAAGCCGGCAGCCGCCAGTGCCGCGCCGTTCTGATCCCAAATGGTGGGCAAACGAACCGAGCGGATTTTGCGGCATGCGGCCATCTCGGTACTATCCCGCAGATCAGCGTGGAAGGCGCTGGCTCGAATTGTCGTTGTTGGTATGGCAGCCCGCCTATGTTTGCCAAAATGGATATGCCTCCCGCACTTCAGCGAGGCCGGATCAACAACGCGGATTCAATCTGCCTATCAGAATCGAGGTTAATGACGAGTTTGTCATAAATGACTCATGCGAATCGGCTACGCGTTAAAACTTAGTCGCGGGCAAATTACGTCTCGGCGGCGATCTGGGTGCGTAGCGCAATGGTGCAAGGGTCTGAAATCGCGGGAGAAGCAGGTCTGCCTGGCGACGAATCGCAAGGTACTGCGCGTGCCGTGCGCGACCTTCACCCCCTGCGCGCGATGACAGTCAGTGCGCTTCGGTTTGCGTCGGTTCTGATCGGCGCCGGGCTGCTCTTGCGCACCGCGTCTTCAGAGCAGGTGATTTCCGCGGCGCCCGATCCGGGCCACAAGCCTGATACCCGCCAACCGCAACGGTTTCGCCCTGCGGCGCTCCCCGAGCCGGCATTCGGCTTTGCCGAACCCGGCCTACGCGATCTTGCGCCAAGCCACGCTTTGGCGAATCCTCAGCCGCGTCATCGCCGAGATGCGAGGACCCAGACCGCGGTCGATGCAATCGCTCCAACGCAAGTTGCCGCGGTGCCGGGGGATTCTGCAAAGGGGTTTTCGTTCGCAGCCGGAGCTCATGATAATCCGGATTCTCGTCCTGCGGTGACCCAGCGCGTGGCGACACCGACGGCGTTGGCGGCGAACACGGCTTTGCCGGAAAAGCGGCTTTCCGAAAAGCCGGCGTTTGGTAAGCCGGCGCCGGCAAAGAGTGTGGGCGCGAACGTATCGTCATCCGGCACGCAGCGTGCGGAGCCCGCAGCTGGTCTGCTTACACCGGTTCGCATTGCCAGCGGCGCGCCTGCATCGCGTCCCATGCCCGTGATGGCACCGGTTGCGCAGCAGCCCGCCGCACCGCAGACGGTCCAGATTTCGCTGGCAATACCAGTCATGCGGCCCGGCCCGCGCACCACCGCGCTGACTACCGACGTCCACGCCGCGATGCACCGTCCCGCCTCGGCATGGGACTACGCCGAGGCTTTGCCGCCCGAGCTTGCCGGTCGTCCTGCTGCAATGCCGCGCACGGCTGCTGTTCAGCCCGCCGCGGCAGCTCTGCCGGTTACTGTGCCGGCAAAAGTCGCAGCGCTCGCTGCCGCCGAACCTTCGTCTTCGCCCGCAGCGGCACCGCCGGCGGCAAAACCGGCCCATGTTGTTCTGCGGCAGAATGTGGCGCCGTCCGCCGCTTCTGCTCCTGCGACGCCGCCCGTTGCCGCCGCTTCGCCCGCACCAGCCGGCAAGCCTTCGGAGAATACGGTAGCGGCCGCAACGATCGCTTCGCCGCCCCGGCTTGCGCTGCTTGACCGTCCGTCCGTGCCCCGCGAGCATGGTCTCGGCCAACCTTCCAACCGCCGGTCGCTCGCTGCAATCGATCCGAAGGCAGGTCGTGCTGATCAGGTACCGTTGTTGCCCGGTCGCAGTGCGCGCCCTGCGCAGCCGCTGGGAGATGACCGCCGAAGCCGGCTTTCGCAGTATGAACGGTCGGTGGTGGCGGCGAATATGCAATCGGGCAGTGTCGATCGCGGGCCCGATGTGCGCCTGACGTCGGGCCTCACCCGTGTTTCCGCGACGTCGAGCAACGGTTCTGGCGGCACTGCGATTGATTCCGACGCAACAGGCAACGATGGCAACGGGACGAGCCTGCGCGACCGGATGCCACTCCCGGCATTCGGAATGGCAGCGCAATAGCGATCCATTTGCTGTAAATCTGCTTTTCCGGTTGAAACGCCGGGGCAAGTGTGATTCTGTCGACGCGATGAAACGCCGCAAGTCCAATCTGAAGCTGCCGCGCGAAAGCCTCACGCAGAGCTTCGCCCTGGTCGCTCTGCTCGTACTTGGGGCAGTAGCACTCGCGGGCCCGAGCGGTGTGCTGGCGTGGACAGAGAACGCTCGCCTGCTTGAACAGCGTCAGGTAGAGGTCAAGCAGCTTGAAGCGGAACGTGATCGCTTGCGCAACCGGGTAAGCCTGCTCGATCCGCGCCACGCCGATCCCGATCTGGTTGGCGAATTGCTGCGTTCGGACCTTAACGTCGCGCATCCGGACGAGCTCGTTATCCAGCGCAAGTAGGGCGTCAGGCACGCCCGCCGCGTGCGCACTCCCAGGAGTATTCTCTACCATGGACGTCCATCATGGGCTCGACGACGATGACGCCGGCGAAGTGGGCAAGATTCCCGTTCCGGCAGATGTTCAGGAGGCTATCCGTACGCTCATCCGCTGGTCGGGAGATGATCCGGACCGTGAGGGTCTGATCGATACGCCCCGCCGTGTGGCCCGCGCGTGGAAGGAATATTGTCAGGGCTATGGCGAGGATCCGGCGTCGCACCTTGCGCGCCAGTTCGAGGAAGTGGGCGGCTACAACGAACTCGTGCTGTTGAAGGACATCCCGTTCCAATCGCATTGCGAGCATCACATGGCGCCAATCATCGGCAAGGCTGCGATCGCCTATTTGCCGCGCGACAAGGTGGTTGGCATTTCGAAGCTGGCACGCGTGCTGAATGCCTTTGCGCGGCGGCTGCAGATTCAGGAGCGGCTCACGGCAGAAGTTGCCCGGTGCATCTGGGACAACCTCAAGCCGCATGGCGTTGCGGTGGTGATCGAGGCACAGCATGGTTGCATGACCGGACGCGGCGTGCGCACCCCGGGCGTTGGCATGGTGACGAGTCGGCTGATGGGCACGTTCCTTGAGGACAACCGCAGCCGCAAAGAAGTGCTCAGCCTTATGGGCTACTGACGCTTTGGGCCATGGGTAGGGATCGGTCGACACATGAAGGGCATTGCATCGCTGGCCGCCGCGTCAATCGCATTAGTTGCCCCACCGGCAGCGGCGGTGCCGGGACCTGTTATTCCGCAGGCGATCTATATCGATCCGCCGGCTGACAGGGATCACCCGGCACGGATGGAAGTGCTGCATATCCCCAGCGGGGATGTCACCATCAACGGTGTCGCCTATCTTGCCAGCGGGGCAGGACCCCATCCCACGGTGGTCATCTGCCACGGGCTTCCGGGGAACGAAAAGAACCTCGATCTCGCGCAAGCGCTGCGTCGCCGGGGATGGAACGCCATCACTTTCAACTATCGTGGTTCGTGGGGCAGCCCGGGGACTTACCGGTTTGGGCAGAATCCTTCCGATGCGCGCGCGGTTCTTGCCTTCCTGCGTGAGCCGGGCCAGTCCGCGACGCTCGGGGTCGATACGACGCGGATGGCGTTGGTGGGACACTCGATGGGAGGTTGGGTCACCGCAATGGCGGGATCGCAAGAGCCGGACTTGCGCGGCCTCGTGATGATTTCTGCCGCCAATCTCGGATGGATTGGACGTCAGTCGGAAGCCGAGCGCGCAAAATTGCTGTCCGGCAACAGCGAGACGCTGAACAATACGGTGCCCGATCTGTCTACCGAACTTGCCGGCCATGCAGACGAATGGGACTACATGACTCGCGCCGATGCGTTGAAGGCCATGCCGCTGCTGGTGCTGACTTCGGACGATGGCCTTGCTTCGGACGGGCATGGGCTGGTGGCTGCCGTGCGCAAGGCGGGTGGTACGAAGGTTCAGGCTGCTCATGTGGCGACCGATCACAGCTGGTCTGACCACCGCATCGACCTGGAGGCGCGGATCATCCGCTTTCTTGAGCCCTTGCTGGCGCGGTAGGCCCGTACCGCAAAGGCGGGCTTGGCAGCCGGGGCACTCTTGATCCCACCCTCTCTCTGGCTGCAGCAACAAAATATAACCAATCCGTAGTTCCTTGGACATTGGAACGGACCTATCTTGCATTCGGACCAGAGGAAACGCGCCGCCGAAGCAGGAGATAGGCCTATCAATACCCTTGCGCTTACCGCTCCGGGGGTCGCTTTTGTGGCGTACTCCGCTCCAGCGCATCTTAGCGCGGCACCGAGACGAACTGTTCGCGTCGAGAATGGCGTTGGTCGAAGAGGGCTGCGGCGTGATCCTCGTCGAGGATGATAACGTGCGGGCAAAGCCGCGCGAGGGATAGGCGTTCCGGTGACGTCTCGCCAAATGCTAATGCTGCTCGCCGCCGCAGTGCTTGGCCCGGTTGCAAGCGGCGCCGCGCGTGGGCAAGCGCTGGATGCCGGGGCCGAAGCGGCCAGCGACGAGGTCCGGGCCGGGCTGAGCTGGAGCGGTGGTGCCGCGTCAGCTTCGGTCGATGCTAGGCTTGACGTCAGTGGGATCGATACGACGGCTCGAGCGGTGCTGCTGCGCGGAGCACGGCGCCACGGCAGGGCGGACATCCTTGTCGATCTCGCGGTGGGTCGGGACTGGTCGATGGGCGCGATCACCTTGCGCACCGAGCTTGCCGGCCACATCTTTTCGGGCGCTGCGCAGCGCATGGATTTTGCAGAATTGGTACTGGGTGCGCGCTACGGCATCGGACCGCTCCGCCTTGTCGCAACGGCATGGTATGCCCCAAGGCAGAGCACGATTGGCGGTGACAACCTCCATCTACGCGGCTCGGTAGACGGCGGGCTGCCTGGCCTGCCGATAACGCTGGCGGCAAGCCTTGGTTACACGACTGGCCGCGGCGACGGTCCGCGCGCGATCAGGCTGCGACCGGGGGGAGACTATGCGGACTGGAAACTCACTGCCGAGTATGCACGCTATCCGCTCATGTTCGGGCTAGACTATGTCGGTACCGATATCGGCGACCGGGCAGCGCGAAGGGCTTTGCCGTTTGCCGATCCGGCGGGCGCGGGAGACCGGATCGTTGCACGCATGCGATTTTCGTTCTGAAGGCTGTCAGCCCCGGAGCGTGCGGTTGAACAGGCGTCTGATCAACCAGGGTTCCAGCAGGCGGCCGAGCAGCCAGAGCGCGGCGAAGATGCCGGCAAAGACATAGGCAGGCGTGGGCGAGAACCCTTCCGGCTCGCTGTCCGTCTTATTCTTGTCCTTGGCATCCTTCTTGTCGTCCTTGGGCTTTTCCGGCGCCGGGGCACCGAGGAACTTGTCGACCGGGTTGAGCTGGATTTCGGCTTTCTTGTCCTTCTTCCCGGCATCCTTCTTGGCGGATTCCGCCGCCTTGGGCTTTTCGAGCATTCCGAGGAAAACCGTGAGTTGGGCGACGGCCAGAAACAGCAGCGGCGCGAGGAAGCACCACAGCAGGGCGCGGCTGACAAGGTGATAGCGCAGCACAGCACCTTCACCGGCCGGGACGATCCGCAAGGTACCGGAATCGACCACTGAAAGCGGGTCCTGCGCCAACTGGTCCTTCTTGGACACCGACACCACATCGCCCATCCGGGCATGGGTGGTTCCGGCATGGGAGAACAGCGGGGCAAGCCTGTCGAACGCCTCGTCCGCGCCCAGGCTGGCCGGGAGCGGGACTTCGCCTCGGATATGCCAGATCCAGGCGATCAGACGCAGGAGCGACGGGCGTTCAGCAGGGGTGATCATGGAGTCAGCCGAGGCGGCTTCAAGCGAGGCCACCGGTTATTCTGCCGGAACCGCAGTGGCCGTGTCCCGTGCGAACAAGGGCGTGCGGGTTGCTCGCTCCCGGTAAGCCCGCCAGCCTTCGGCGAAGGGATAGAGCATCTGTTCGCGGATCGACATGCGGCGGCCGCCTTCCATCCCGAGAAGTTCGGCTTCGCCATCGATGCAGGTGCCGAACATGCGGTCGATGAAGATGAAGGTGTTGGAATAGTTGCTGCGCGTCGATTCGAAATCCTGCGAGTGGTGCAAGCTGTGATGCTCGGTGGTGTTGAAGATGTAGCGCCACCAGCGCGGGCTGTTGAAGCGCACGTTGATGTGCTGATACGCCCCGACCGACATGCCGATGGCCCCGGCGAGGAGGAAGGCGCGCGGCACGAAATCGAACAGGCCGCCGATGCCGAGGCCGATCAGAAACAGCTCGAGCGGATTGCCTACCGCGCCTTTGTGGACGTTGAGCTGGGTGATGTAGTGATGCACCGAATGCGGCAGCCACAGCGGGTACCAGTTGTGCATTCCGCGGTGCATCCAGTACTGGCCGAAATCGAAGATGAAGATGATCAGGAAAGCCTGAACGAGAAGCGGCAAGCTTGTGAACCAGACGAGCTTGTCGAGGTGCAGCCCCGTCTGCATCGCCTCAATCGCAGCATCGGCGCCGATGTAGTTGTCGGCCAGCCGCACCATTGTCGTCGCCACGCCGACATAGAAGAGGTCGGTCGCCAGTTCCTTCCACGTGATCTGCCAGCTCTTGTAGCGCGGGTTCACGAATTCGAGGATCTGCAGAAGGATGCGGAAGCCGATGCCGATGCCGATCGCGGTGGAGGCCTTCGCGATCGAATTGGGGGCATAGTACCAGAAGGCGACCATCCCGAAGAGGACGGCGGGCTGGAACCAGGTGAAGAACAGGCGCTTGAACGTGCCGCCTTCGACCTGCGGAACATTTTCCCAGCCGATTGTAACCGGCGACTGGGTTCCAACAACGCGCTTCCCGACTCGAATACCGTCCATTCCAGACCCCCATGGTGCGGTGCAGCGAGGGGAGGATGGCAAATATTTGACGGGCGTCAAGCCCGTAGCTTCGGGGCCTTTCGGGCATTTTCTGCCGCAGTACTGCGCCGTATGCGCTGCACTGCGGCATGAGTATTACGATTTATTACGTCAGAGGTTCTCGAGCACATACTCGGCCGCGGAGACCTTGAAGTCGCCCGGGGCTTCGACGTGAAGCTGCTCGACAGTGCCGTCGTTGATAACCATGGCAAAACGCTGGCCGCGGATGCCAAGGCCGAAGCCGGTGCCATCCATGGTGAGGCCAAGCGCCTTGGCGAAATCGCCATTGCCGTCCGCCAGCATGGTCACGTCCGCCGAACCGGCAGCCGCGCCCCAGGCCTTCATCACGAAGGGATCGTTGACCGCGGTGCAGACGATTTCGTCGATGCCCTTGGCGCGGAGTTCGGCCGCCTTCTCGACGAAACCGGGCAGGTGCTTGGCCGAGCAGGTGGGGGTGAAGGCACCCGGCACCGAGAACAGCGCGACGCGCTTGCCGGCAAAGTATTCGCCCGACTGCACCGCGTCGATGCCGTCGGTGGTCGCCTTCACTAGCTTCACGTCGGGCAGCTTGTCTCCAACAGCAATCGTCATGGCAAGTATCCTCTTGTCTCGGGGGTTTTGATCTGTGCGCTGATCCGCAAGGGTGGATATAAGCGCGGTGTGTGACAGCGCAACCATTGCTCTGCCCGTTGCTGCACTGCGGACCCTCGATCAGCTGTGCGCCTGCACGGCCAACCGGTGGGCTGAGCCAAGCGTTCCGTATGGGCAGCCGCGCTGATGATGCCCAGGGCCGGTGGCGCTTGTGGCTAAACAGGCCTCGTGCCCATAAGGGCGGTCTCAGGACCTGATATAAAGACATCTTTATATAAAAATTGCGCATTGGCGAGAGGCCCGCTAAGGGGGCGATGTAACGCCCTTCCTGATGGAGGGCCTTTTTCGTTCGAACTCGCATTCTTGGAGACTGCCTCGTGGCCAGCGTGCTTGACGCCCAGAAGGATTATGTGATCGCCGATATCGGCCTGGCCGACTTCGGGCGCGCCGAAATCAGGATTGCCGAAACCGAGATGCCCGGCCTGATGGCCCTGCGCGAGGAATTCGGTCCGTCGCAGCCGCTCAAGGGCGCCCGCATCACCGGGTCGCTCCACATGACGATCCAGACTGCCGTGCTGATCGAGACACTGGTCGCGCTTGGTGCCGACGTGCGCTGGGCCACCTGCAACATCTTCTCGACGCAGGATCACGCCGCTGCCGCCATCGCCGCAGCCGGGATTCCCGTGTTCGCCGTAAAGGGTGAGAGCCTGGCCGAGTACTGGGACTACGTCGGCTCGATCTTCGACTGGGATGACGGCAACGGCCAGACCGCCAACATGATCCTCGACGATGGCGGCGATGCCACCATGTTCGCGCTGTGGGGCGCGCGCGTCGAGGCGGGCGAGACGCTGTTCGAGCCCAGCAACGCCGAGGAAATCGAGTTCGTTCGCGCGCTCACCGCGTTTCTCAAGAAGAAGCCCGGCTACCTCACGGAATCGGTCAAGAACATCAAGGGCGTCTCGGAAGAGACCACCACCGGCGTCCACCGTCTTTATCAGATCGCCAAGGACGGCAAGCTGCCGTTCCCCGCAATCAACGTGAACGACAGCGTGACCAAGTCGAAGTTCGACAACCTCTATGGCTGCAAGGAATCGCTGGTCGATGCGATCCGCCGCGCCACCGACGTCATGCTCGCCGGCAAGGTCGCCTGCGTCGCGGGCTTCGGTGATGTGGGCAAGGGTTCGGCCGCTTCGCTGCGCCAGGGCGGCGCCCGCGTTATGGTGACCGAAATCGATCCGATCTGCGCGCTGCAGGCGGCGATGGAAGGCTATGAAGTCGTCATCATGGAAGAAGCGGTCAAGCGCTGCGACATCTTCGTGACCGCGACCGGCAACGAAGACGTTATCACCGCCGATCACATGAAGGCGATGAAGCCGATGTCGATCGTGTGCAATATCGGCCACTTCGACAGCGAGATCCAGATCGCTGCCCTCTCGAACTACAAGTGGACCGAAGTGAAGCCTGGCACCGACCTCGTCGAGTTCCCGGACGGCAAGCAGATCATCGTGCTTGCCAAGGGCCGCCTCGTGAACCTGGGCTGCGCCACTGGCCACCCCAGCTTCGTGATGAGCGCCAGCTTCACCAACCAGACGCTGGCCCAGATCGAGCTGTTCACCAAGGCCGAGCAGTACAAGAACGAAGTCTACGTCCTGCCCAAGCACCTCGACGAGAAGGTCGCGGCGCTGCACCTTGCCAAGCTCGGCGTGCAGCTTTCGCAGCTGTCCGAAAAGCAGGCGTCGTACATCGGCGTTCCGCTGCAGGGGCCGTTCAAGCCCGATCACTACCGCTACTGAGGTCGCGTTCGGTTCGGGCCGTCACTGCTCTGAAAAGGAAGGCCTGCGTGGAAGCGCAGGCCTTCTTCATATCGGGCACCCGGAAAGGGCCGCGACCCCACAGCTTGTGCCTGACGCGTCATTGTAATTTGCCTCGGCCCACCCTAGCCAGAGAGGGATGGTCCTGCCGCCGTTTGCCCTTGTATTGATCGCGCTGGTCCTCGCCGCCTGGACGCTGGGAGCGGCCTGGGCCGTGCTGTCCGCGCGCGGCCGACTGGCCCGTGCGGAGGCGACACAGCGCCTGGCCCGGCGGCTGTCGCGGATGATCGAGGAAGCGCCAGCCTTGCCGTTGCTTGTCCGGGCGGACGGACGAATCGAGGGGCCCTCGCGCCTGGCAGGCTGGTTCGGGCTCGATGCGATGCCGGGGTTCCTCAGCGAACTTGATGCGGGCGACCACGGCTTCGATGAAGTCCAGCTCTCCCAGCTCAGCGACGCTGTGCGCAAGGCGCAGAAGACCGGCACGCCCTTCGAATTGGCCCTGAGCCCGCGCGGCGGTCGGCGCAGCCTTGGTGCGCGGGGGCATCTGGCCGATCCGCAAGTCTCGCCGGGCGGCGCCGCGCTGGTGTGGTTCTTCGACTTCACCGAAAGCGTGGGGGAGCTGCGCAAGCTGCGCGCTGAAGCCGCATCCGCCCGGGCCGACTTTGCCGCGCTTGCCGGTTTGATCGAGGCGGCGCCGTTGCCGATGTGGTTCCGCGGGCCGGACATGGCGCTGCGGCTTGTCAACAGTGCCTATGTGAAGGCTGTCGGCGCGGCGAATGCGGCGGATGTCGTGTCGGCCGGGACCGAGCTGATCGAGCCGGTCGATGGCGTCAGTGCGGCCAAGATCGCCGAGCAGGTCTTCGCGCGCCGCCTGCCGGTCGAGCGCGTGGTCTCCGCCACCGTCGGCGGACAGCGCCGCTCGATCCGGGTCTCCGATCTGCCGCTCGGCGAGGATGGTGTCGCCGGTTATGCGGTCGATACCGAGGAAATGGAGGAACTGCAGCGCCAGTTCCGCCGCTTCCGGGAAGCTCAGCGCGAGATGCTCGACACGCTCTCGGCCGGGATTGCCCAGTTCGACGAGAAGCGAAACCTCGTTTTCGCCAACCAGCCGTTCCTGCGCATCTTCAGTGTGCCGCAAGCCTGGGTGGTCGATACGCCGCCCTTCGACCGCGTGCTTGACCGCATGCGCGACAGCGCGCGCCTCCCCGAAGTGCGCGACTTTCCCGAATGGCGGCGTGAGCGACAGGGCTGGTTCCTCTCGCGCGAGCCGCGGGAGGAATCCTGGCACCTTGGAGATGGCACGCACTTGCGCGTGATAGGCCAGCCGATGCCGGACGGCGGTCTGCTCATGATCTTCGAGGATCGCACCGAGCAGCTCCAGCTTTCCGCGACCCGTGATACCTTGCTCCGCACCCGTACCGCGACGTTCGACAATCTGTTCGAATCGCTGGCCGTATTCGGACCGGATGGCCGTCTGCAGCTGTGGAATCGGCGCTTTGCCAGCGAGCTGGCCCTTGAAGAGGAATTCCTTGCCACGCATCCGCGTGCGGATGCGCTGCTCAACCGCATCGCAAAGATGCTCAAACGCCCGGCGCAGGTCAGTACGATCGGGCAGGTGATCCAGTCCGCCTCGCTCGATCGCAAGCAGCAGAGCGGGCGCATTGTCATGGCGGACGGGCGCTCGTTCGCCATGGCCGGGGTGCCGCTGCCCGATGGCAACGGCCTGCTCACGGTGCTCGATATCACCGATTCCGAAAAGGCCGAGGCGGCGCTGCGCGAACGCAATGCCGCGCTGGTCGAGGCGGATGCGGTCAAGACCCGCTTCATCGCCAACATGAGCTATGAATTCCGCACGCCGCTTACTTCGATCGGCGGTTTTGCCGAACTTCTCCAGAGCGGCATGGCCGGCGAACTGACACCGCAGGCGCATGAGTATGTCAACGCGATCCTTACCTCGGTCGAGCGGCTTGGGGAGCAGATCGAGAACGTGCTGGATCTTTCGCAGAGCGAGGCGGGCACGCTGCCCCTCGCGGCCGAACCGGTCGATCTGTTCCCGCTGCTCGGCGATGTCGTGCGCGAGCGGGCCGAGCGACTTGCCGAAGCAGGCATAACGCTAGACCTGCGCGGCAGCAGCGCCATCGGCAGCGCAACCGGAGACCGGCGGCGGCTGCGGCGGTTGTTCGGCCAGCTTATCGACAACGCCATCACCGCGACGCCCAAGGGTGGGCGCATCCTTGTCGAGGCATCACGCCGCAAGGCCGGGAAGAGCGGCAAGAGCGCGCTGCAGGTTGTCGTCTCCGACAACGGCAAGGGCATGGACCCCGCTGAACTGGCCCGGGCGCTTGAGGGGCTGAAGATCAGCCCGGACGGTCGCTCGGTGGAACGGCGCGGCGGCGTCGGCCTGCCGCTGGTGCGCCAACTGGTGGCAGCCCATGGCGGAACATTCGAGCTATTGTCCGAAAAAGGCGAGGGAACCAGTGCCATGGTGACGCTGCCGTGAAGGAGTTTCGGCCATGATTGTGCCCCTTCCTGACCTCGCCGCCACCGATGCGCTGGCCAGACGCATTGCCGGCCTGCTTCATCCGGGCGATGTCATCGCGCTGAGCGGCGGCCTTGGTGCCGGCAAGACGACCATGGCCCGCGCGATCATCTCAGCGCTTGGCTATGCGGGCGAAGTGCCAAGCCCCAGCTTCGCGATCATCGAAGTCTATGATCCGCCGGCACTTCGACTGCGCGTGGTCCATGCCGATTTCTACCGGCTCGAAGACCCCGAGGAAGTGGCCGAACTGGGCCTCGACGACTATCGCGCCGATGCGGTCTTGATCGCCGAATGGCCAGAGCATGCGGGCGGCTTTGCCCATGAGCCGGGATGCCTCTCGATGCGGTTCGAAATCGGCGAAAACGAGCGCGTCGCCATTGTCGAAGCCGGTCCGGATTGGCTAGAGCGCAGGGGATGGACGTGACCCCTTCCGAGACTGCTGTTGCAGCAAGCCAGTTGCCCGAGGCTGCCGATTCCTTCCTGGTCGCCGCAGGCTGGGCTGACGCCGCGGTCGAGCCGATTCCCGGCGATGCTTCGGCCCGCCGCTATTTCCGCCTGCGCAAGAGCGATCAGACGGCCATGCTGATGCACGCACCGCCGCCGGGAGAGGATCCCGAGCCATTCCTGCGCGCGGCCCGCTGGCTCGACGCCAATGGTCTGCGCGCGCCGGAAATCTATGCCGAGGATTCCGCGAAGGGTTTCGTCCTACTGCAGGATTTTGGCGAAGTGCGCATGCGCGAATACCTCGATGCCTGGCCGCAGGACGAGCGCGAGGTCTATACCCACGCGGTCGGGGCCTTGCTGCAGTTGCACCGCCTGCCAGCTGGGCCGTTCACGCTCTACTCGCTCGCCGAATACCAGCGCGAGGCGCGGCTGTTCGTCGAATGGTACTGCCCGGCGCAGGGCCTTTCCGTCGATCTGGCGGGTTGGACGCAGGCCTGGGAGCAGGTGCTCGGCCCGCTGTTGTCGCGCCAGCGTCCCGGCGTGACGGTGCTGCGTGATTATCACGCAGAAAACATCATGCTTGAAGGCGGGCTCGACAGGCAGGGCCTGCTCGATTTCCAGGACGCGCTTGTGGGCCACGCCGCCTATGATCTGGTCTCGTTGCTGCAGGATGCCCGGCGCGATGTCGACCCTGCGCTGGAGGAGGAGATGCTGGCGCACTATATTGCGGCAAGCGGCGCAGACAGGCACTTTGCTGAGGACTACGCGCGGCTCGGCGCGCAGCGCAACGCCAAGATTGTCGGCATTTTCGTTCGGCTGTGGCGGCGCGACGGCAAGCCGCGCTATCTCGATTACATCCCGCGCGTGTGGAGCTTGCTCGAACGCGATCTGGCGCACCCCGCGCTCGCGCCGGTGGCAGGATGGTTTGATGCCAATATCCCGGCAGAACTGCGCGATCCGGCATCGGGTCGCCTTGGCGGGGTGTTTGCGGCATGAACAAGCTCGCAAGCGATGCGGCGATGGTGCTTGCCGCGGGGATCGGGAAGCGCATGCGCCCGCTCACCGCCACCCGGCCGAAGCCGCTGGTCCGGGTCGACGGACGGCCGCTGATCGATCACAGCCTCGACAAGCTCGTCGAGGCCGGTGTCTCGCGCGCGGTGGTCAACGTCCATTACCTGCCTGGCCAGATCGAGGCCCATCTGGAGCAGCGCAGCGCGCCGGCCATCGCGATTTCGGACGAGCGGGAGGCTCTGCTCGAAACCGGTGGCGGCATGGTCAAGGCATTGCCGCTGATCGATGCCGATCCGTTCTTCTGCCTAAACAGCGACAACGTCTGGCTTGATGGCCCGCAAAACGTGTTTGCAGCGCTGAGCGATGCATGGGATCCCGCGCAGATGGATGCGCTGTTGCTGCTGGTCAGCCATGCCCGTGCGTTCAATTACAACGGGCGCGGGGATTTCCATCTCGATCCGCTGGGACGGATCACCCGTCGCAAGCCGGGCCGCGTCGCCCCGTTTATCTACACCGGCATCCAGATTGTCTCTCACCGCCTGCTGCGCGAGGCACCAAAGGGCGCGTTCTCCACCGGTGTGCTGTGGGACCGGGCGATTGACGAAGGCCGGCTTTACGGCATCTCGCATAGCGGGCTGTGGTTCGAAGTCGGAGCGCCGCAGATGATCGCGCCGACCGAAGCCGCCTTGCAGCGTGGCTGACAGCAAGCCGAGCGTCTATTCGATTGCCGCGCACCGCGGCTTTGCCGACGCGCTCGTTGCCGGGCTGATCCCGCGCTATCACGAGGAAGGCTTCGGCCTGGCCCGGCTGACGCTGCTGCTGCCGAGCAGCCGCGCGGTGCGCATCGTCACCGAGGCGTTCATTCGCGCAAGTGGTGCGGATGGCCGGGACGAGCAAAGCAGGAGCGGGGGCCTGCTGCTCCCACGCATGGCGGTAGTCGGCGATCTCGATCTCGACGAGACCCTGGGGCCGCTGCTCGATCCGCTGGGGCAGGGGACTGAACTTCCGCCGGCTGCCGATCCTGTGCTGCGCGTTCTGGCGCTGGCAGACATGCTGCGCAGTGATCCCGAGACGCGCACCACGTCTGCGCCGGGATTGCTGCGGCAGGCCCGCGCGCTCGCCCGGGCGATGGACCGGCTTGCGGTGGAAGATGTCGCGCTCGAGGCTCTGCTTGATCCCGCGGTGGTGGGCCTGGTTGGCGATCTTGCCGAACACTGGCAACGCGGCACCGCGCAATTTGCCCGTCTGCTCGCACGGTGGCGGGCGCACTGCGAGGCGCGCGGGGAGATCGACGCTCCGGTTCGCCGCAATCTCCTGCTCTCCCATGTTGCGCAGCATTGGCGAGAAAATCCCCCGGCCTATCCCGTGGTTGCCGCAGGCGTTACTTCTGCGGCACCCGCCGTGGCCCGATTGCTGCGCAGCATTGCTGATCTGCCGCGCGGCGCGGTGATCCTCCCCGATCTTGATCTGGCGCTGCCCGATGCCGTCTGGGATGCACTGGGCGTGGCCGGCAATGGCGACACCCCGGACGCCCCTGTCTTCGGGCGCGGCGATGTGGCGACCCATCCGCAGTACCATCTCAAACTGCTGCTCGCCCGCATGGGGATTTCGCGCGGGGAAGTGCAGGCGTGGCACCGGTCCGGCCCCGCAGCGGCCCCACCCGAACGCAGCCGCGCCATCTCGAACCTGTTCCTGCCGCCCGAGGCGAGCACGTTATGGGCTTCGCTTCCGCCCGAAGCGCGGCGTCTGTCAGGCGTCCGCCTCATGGAAACGGCGCATCCGGAAGAGGAAGCGCAGGCAATTGCCGTGCTGGTGCGCGAAGCTCTGATGGTGCCGGAGAAGCGGGTCGCCGTGATCACGCCTGACCGCGATCTTGCCCAGCGGCTTGTGGCCCATCTCGAGCGCTGGGGCATTGCCGCCGACGACACGGCAGGCCGCCCGCTGTCGCAGACCCCCGCCGGGCGTGTGCTGCTGCAACTGGCTGAGATCGCCGCAACCAGTGCCGCGCCGGTGCCGCTGCTGGCGCTGCTCGGCCATCCTCTGGTTCGGCGCGGAGAGGGCAGGGCGTCGTGGCTCGAACGGGTGCGCGAGCTCGATCTTCTCCTGCGTGGCCCGCGTCCCGGGCCCGGGCTCGAAGCCGTCCGCCGCGCGGTGGCGGCGAAGGAGAAGGATCATCCCGGTCTTGCCGCATGGTGGGACGAGGTGGCGACAGAGCTTGCGCCCCTCGTCGATGATGCCGCGCCGCCCTCGCTTGCGATCGGGCTCGATCGTCTGGCGGATGTGGCGGAGCGGCTGTGCGGTCCGGCGATCTGGGCAGAGGCGGACGGCCGCGCGCTGGCCGCGTTCGTCGAACAGTGGCGGGATGCCGCACAGGCGAGTGCCCTGCCGGTGGAACCCGCCGATCTCCATGCCCTGCTCAGCGATGCGCTGGCCGAGATCGCAGTGCGCCCCCCTTATGGCGGGCACCCGCGCCTCGCGATCTATGGTCTGCTCGAAGCGCGCATGAGCCGGGCGGATCTTGTGATTTGCGCCGGGATGACCGAGGGGACCTGGCCCGCGGCGCCGGCGCCCGATCCGCTGCTCGCTCCGCCCGTGCTGCGCGCGCTCGGCATTCCGGGGGCGGATTTCCGCATCGGTCTTGCCGCGCACGATCTGGCCGCCGCGCTTGGCGCGCCGGAAGTCGTACTCAGCCATGCCGCACGCGATGCGGCGGGGCCTGTCATTCCCTCGCGCTTCCTCCTGCGCATCCGCGCCATGCTGGGACGCGAACTTGAGCGCGAAACAGGGGCGGTGCGCATTGCGCGCCTCGTCGACGCGGCCCCACCGGTCGCGCCGTATCCGCAGCCTGCGCCCATGCCGAGCGCCGAGCAGCGGCGGGTCAGCATTTCCTCCACCGCGCTGGACCGGCTGCGCGGCGATCCTTACCAGTTCTATGCGCAGGCCATTCTGGGGCTGCGTACCCTCGATCTGCTCGATGCCGCACCCACGGCGGCGTGGCGGGGGACAGCGGTGCATGAGGTGCTGAAGCAATGGCACGATGCCGGTAGCCAGCGCGGTGCCTTGCTGCCGCTGGCGGAGCAAAAGCTTGCCGCGATGAGCGCACACCCGTTCATGCGCGGCCTGTGGCGGCCGCGCCTGCTGGCGGCGCTGCAGTGGGTCGAGGACTACGACGCCGAACTCGCGCTGCAGGGCCGTTTGCCGGTGCTGTGGGAGAAGACCGGTGCGGTTCTGATCAAGGGTGTCAGGCTCCATGGCCGGGCGGACCGGATCGACCGTCTCGCCGACGGGACGCTGGCGGTGGTCGACTACAAGACGGGGAAGCCGCCTTCGGGACGCATGGTGCAGGAAGGTTTTGCCTTGCAGCTGGGGCTGGTTGGCCTGATCGCCGAACGCGGCGGGTTCGAGGGACTTGGTGGCACGGCGCACCGCTTCGAATACTGGTCGCTGCAGAAGAAGGCGGACAGTTTCGGCTACTGCGAAGAGCCGGTGCTGGAAGGCAAGAAGAAGACCGGCCTCTCGCGGGAGGATTTTGTGCCCGAGACGCTGCGCTATCTTACCGAGGCCATCGACAAGTGGATCCTCGGCGACGAACCCTTCACAGCGCGGCCCAATCCGGATCTGCCCGGCTACACCGATTATGACCAGCTCATGCGGCTCGAGGAGTGGCAGGGCCGGGAGGCGAGCACCGCATGAGCCAGGTCTATCCGCTGCAGGACAACCAGCGCCTTGCCGTTCAGCCGGAGCGGACGGTGTGGCTGTCTGCCTCTGCCGGTACGGGCAAGACGCAGGTTCTCTCCGCGCGCGTCCTGCGCCTGCTGCTGCAGGACGGCGTCTCGCCCGACCAGATCCTGTGCCTCACCTTCACCAAGGCGGGCGCGGCGGAAATGGCCACGCGGGTGAACGATGTTCTTGCCCGCTGGGTGCGCCTGCCAGAAACCCAACTGGCCCGCGAGCTTGGCGATATCGGTGCCTCTATGGGGCCGCAGACCGTTGCCCGCGCGCGCAGCCTGTTTGCCGCAGTGCTCGATTGTCCGGGCGGGGGCCTGCGGATCGAGACGATCCACGCCTTCTCGCAGTGGCTGCTCGGGGCCTTTCCGGCGGAGGCAGGGCTGGTGCCCGGCACGCGTGCGATGGAAGACCGCGACCGCGATCTGCTGCTGCGCGAGGTGCTGGCCACGTTGCTGATCGAGGCGCAGCAGCAGGGCGACGAGGCCCTGTTCAACGCGCTTGAAGACCTCAGCCTGCGCATGGGCGAGGACGCCGTGCCCGCCTTTCTGCTGCGCTGCGCTTCGGCTCATGACCTGTGGGAGGGCCCGGGTGCATGGCAGCCGCCGCTCCGTCCGCGGATCAACCGGCTGCTCGGGCTCGATGCGGAGGAAGACGGCTCGGGGCTCGCCGATCTGGTCCGCGACAGCGTATTCGACGTGCGGGCCGTCGAGGTCTGCATGGAAGCCAATCGGCGCTGGGGCACTAAGTCCGGGCTCGACAGCGCAGCGATAATGAAGGACTGGCTGGAGGCATTGCCGACAGCTCGGATGGCAGGGCTGGACGATTTTGCGCGTCAGTTCGTAAACAAAGACGGCAGCGCCAAGTCGCCGCGCTATCTGATCAAGCACGAGCCGCAGTATGCCGATTACCAGCTCAGCGTGATCGAGGATTTGCAGCGGGTGCAGGAGATGCGGGCGCTCATCGATCTGGCCGCCCGCCTCGATCCCGCGCTCACCCTTGGCCGCCGCTTCGCGCTCGCCTGGGGCGAGGCGAAGGTCCGAGAGGGCTTTATTGATTTCGATGACCAGATCCGTGCCGCTGCCGATCTGCTGACCAGGCAGGCCCCGGCCGAATGGATCCGCTACAAGCTAGACCGCCGCTTCGATCACATCCTTGTCGATGAAGCGCAGGATACCAATGCGGCGCAATGGCGGATCGTGCTCGACGGGCTCGTCGGCGATTTCTTCAGCGGCGAAGGGCAGCGCGGTGAGGCCAATCGGACCCTGTTCGTGGTGGGCGACTACAAGCAGGCTATCTTCGGTTTTCAGGGCACCAGTCCGGAAAATTTCGCGCTTGCCCGGGAACGCGTGCGGCGCGAACTGGATGCCCTCGCGGCAGTGACAGCCGATCCCGGCAAGGCGCTTCTGCCACTGGGCCTCGGCCGGTCATACCGCACGGCTGCGTCGGTGCTCGCCTTCGTCGATCGCGCGATCAAGGCCATTGGTACCGAACGCTTCGGCCTGCCCGAGGCGCCGGAGCCGCACCGGGGCGATGAGGCGCGCCCCGGCATGGTCACGCTGTGGAAACCGGTCGGCGGCTCGGCGGACGAAGAAGATGAGGCTCCTGCCGGTGAGGGGGACGAAGGCGCCGAGACCTGGCTTTCGCGCCCGGACCGCGTGATGGCCGACCAGATCGCGCTGCAGGTGCGCCAATGGCTCGATGCAGGGTTTCCGCTGCATAAGGGCAGTCCGCGCCGTGCGACACCGGGCGATATCATGGTTCTGGTGCGTTCCAGGAAGGCGCTGGCAGGGTTGATTGTGGCGCGGCTTCATGCGCGCGGGGTTCCAGTGGCGGGCGTGGACCGGCTTCGGCTCGGTGCGCCGCTGGCGGTCAAGGACCTCGTCGCGGTGCTGCGCTTCTGTTCCCAGCCCCTCGACGATCTCAACCTCGCCTCGCTGCTGGTGTCGCCGCTGGTGGGCTGGTCGCAGGACATGCTGTTGCAGCACGGTTACCGCGCCAAGGGCACAGCGCTCTGGGATCATCTGCGCAGCACCGAAGGCCCGGAAACCCATGCCGCGATGGAGCAGCTGCGCGGCGCGCTGGCGAAGGCCGATTTTGGCACTCCGGCGCAATTGCTGCACTGGCTGCTGGTGGGGCCGTGGCAGGGTCGGCGCAGGCTGGTTGCGCGGCTTGGTGCCGAGGTCAACGACCCGATCGACGAACTGATCAATGCCGCCAGCGCCTATGCGGGCGGGCAGACACCGAGCCTTGTCGGCTTCCTGCAATGGTTCGATGCGGGCGATGGCGAGCTGAAGCGCGAGACAGGGCAGAAAGCCGATCTGGTGCGGGTGATGACGGTGCATGGCTCGAAGGGCCTCGAAGCGCCCATCGTGATCCTCGCCGATGCCGCTGCTGATCCCGGACAGGCCACGCGTGAGCTCGCGCTGATCGAGGACGTGGCGGGCGAGCGGCGCACCGTCCCGCTTCCGCCGCTGCGCAAGGCCGAACAGGCAGGACCGGTGCGCGTGGAAGCCGAGCGGGCAGCTGCTGCCGAGCGCGAGGAACACTGGCGGCTGCTCTATGTCGCGATGACGCGCGCGGAGGAGGCGCTGTTTATCGGCGGCGCGCTGCGCAGCCGCGACAAGGCCCCGCCCGAGGAAAGCTGGTATGCCCAGCTTGCCCCCCTGTTCGGGGATGAAGACGGCGAATGGCGTGAAGATCCGATCTGGGGCGCCTCCCGCCAGCTTGGCGGTCTGGGACCCTTGCCGCCAGCCGCTGCGGCCGTGCTGCAACCACCCGCTCCGTCCATCGACCTGCCCGAGTGGCTTGACGCCCCGCTGCCGGCCGAGCCGCGTCCGCCGCGCCCGCTCGCGCCGTCGAGGCTTGGCGAGGCAGATGAGGCCTCGGACCCGCCCTCGCGCCCCGGTCCCGCTGCGCGCATGGCGGCGCGGCGCGGGACGCTGATGCACCGGCTGATCGAGCGGTTGCCCGAACTGGCACCGGAAGCCCGGGAAGCGGCGGCACTTGGCTGGCTCTCGCGGATGGGACCAGAGTTTGCGGCAGAGGATCGGGCCGCCATGGCTGCTGCCGCGATCCGCGTGCTGGCGGAGCCCGCATGGGCCGAAGTATTCGGGCCCGGCTCGCTCGCCGAAGTCCCGATTGCCGCGGTGGTGGGAGAGCGTGTCGTGAGCGGCACGCTCGACCGCCTGTTGCTTCAGGAGGGCCGCGTGCAGGTTGTCGATTTCAAGACCGACCGGCGGCCGCCGCAAGGGATTGACGATGTGCCGCTTGCCAGTCTTCGCCAGATGGCCGCCTATGTCGCCGCGCTGGAGGTGATCTATCCGGGACGCCTGGTGGAAGCCGCGCTGCTCTATAGCCATACACCGCAGCTCATCGCGATCCCGGCGGCGCTGATGGCGGCGCACAAGCCTTCCCTTCAGGCAGCGCAGGAATCCTTTTAGCGCTGCTTTCTTGCACCCGCTGCCGAACCGCTTACATACCGATCCAACCTCAAGGAGTGCCCTGATATGGCCACCAAAGCCGTTACCGATGCCAGCTTCGCCACCGATGTCCTCGGCGCAGACAAGCCCGTCCTCGTCGATTTCTGGGCCGACTGGTGCGGTCCCTGCAAGATGATCGGGCCGGCGCTGGAAGAGATTTCCGACGAGCTGGCCGACCAGGTTTCCATCGTGAAGATGGACATCATGGAGAACACCACCGTGCCCGGCGAGATCGGCGTGCAGTCGATCCCGCTGCTCATCCTCTTCAAGGATGGCAAGCCGGTGGCGCAGAAACTGGGCGCTGCACCCAAGAGCCAGCTCAAGGGCTGGCTGGAGAGCGTGCTTTAGGGCAGCGGCTTGGCAAGTCCGGAGCGGGGTGCAAGACTGCATGTCTGCACCCCAGCTTCCGGAGTTCCATTCAATGAAGACCTTGAAAGCCCACCGGTTTGCCCATGCGATTGTAGCCGGCCTGCTTGGCTGCACGGCCGCGGTTCCTGCGCTCGCCTCGCCCGATGGCGAAAGCGCTGCGATTGCCCGCATCATCGACGAAGGCATGAACCGCAGCGAAGCGATGACGACCGCCTCCGCGCTGATGGATCGAATCGGCCCGCGCCTCACCAACTCGGAAAACCATCGCAAGGCCGAGCGCTGGGCGATGGACCTCCTCAAGCAGAGGGGTCTGGTCAACATCCACGTCGAACCCTTCGACTTCGGGCTGGGATGGAACCTCGACAGCTACTCGGTGGCGATGATCAGTCCGCGCCCGCTGCCGCTGACGGCCATCCCCGTCGCGTGGTCGCCCCCGACCGCGGGTCCTGTGCAGGGTCAGATCGTGATCGCCCCGATGTCGCGCGAGGAGCACTTCGCCGAATGGAAGGGCAAACTTGCGGGCAAGATCGTCCTCGTCTCGCTCCCCGGGGAGACGAGCGAGAGCAAGAGCGCGGTGTTCCAGCGCTATACCGATGCCGATATCGCCGCGCTCGATGCCTACACGAGGCCGGTGTTCGATCCCGACGCTGCAGCACTTCAGGTGAGGAACCGCCGCTTCCAGGGGAAACTTGCCGCCTTCCTCAAGGCCGAGGGTGCATTGGCGCTGGTCAAGATGAGCTACCGCGACGGCAAGCTCGTCCACGGCGAAGGCTACGATTTCCAGCCCGGCCAGACGCTTGCACTGCCGGCGATCGAACTGGCGCAGGAAGACTACCGCAAGCTGGTCCGCCTCGCGAAGACCGGGGCCGCACCCGAGATCGCGATTTCCGTCGCGGCTCGTTATGATGAAAGCAACCTGCGCGCCGAGAACGTTGTGGCCGAAATCCCCGGCAGCGATCCCAAGGCCGGCTATGTCATGGCCGGCGCGCATTTCGACAGCTGGATTGCAGGCGACGGGGCCAACGACAACGGCGCCGGAAGCGTGACGGTGCTGGAGGCGGCGCGTCTGATCGCCAGACTTGGCGTGAAACCGAAGCGCACGATCCGCTTTGTGCTCTGGGGCGGGGAAGAACAGGGCCTGCTCGGCAGCCGGGCCTATATCGAGCAGCATCTGGCAACCCGGCCGGTCGATCCCTCGCTCAAGGGATACGAATCCTATGTCGCATGGCGCAATGCGTTCCCGATCACACCGAAGCCCGAATACGGCCAGCTCAAGGCCTATTTCAACATGGACAACGGCTCGGGCCGGTTCCGCGGGATCTATACCGAAGGCAATCTCGGGGCGGAGAAGTTGCTCAAGGAATGGCTCGCCCCGTTCGACATGCTGGGGGCTGACAAGCTGGTGGTGAGCAAGACCGGCGGCACCGACCATGTTTTCCTGCAAGCAATCGGCCTGCCCGGTTATCAGTTCATCCAGGATCCGCTCGATTATGACACGCGCGTCCACCACTTGAACCTCGATACGGTCGATCACATGCGTGCGGAGGACATGCGGCAGGCGGCGGTGATCATGGCCGGGATGCTGTGGCAGGCGGCCAACAGCGACAAGGAACTGCCGCGCGCCGTGCTGCCGACCCAGCCGACGCCGACCGATCCGTTCAAGGTCAGTGATCCCTCGCAGTGAGGCGGGCAGGAGCGTGGGACTTCAGCCGCACGTCCTGCTCACCCTGAGCTTGTCGAACCGTGACGGCGCGAACGGCGTGCATGATGGTTCGACAGTCCCAGCCTGAGCGGCGTGGCAAAAGTACGCTAAGCGGCGCTGCTACGCTTCACAAATTCTTCGAACAGCGCGGGTGAAGAGGCTGCAAACAAGCCTTTTTGTCCGTGCTGGTCAGTGCGATACGGCGTGCCATCGGGCCGCGCCGACATGCCGCCGGCTTCGTTGACGAAGAGCACACCGGCCGCATGGTCCCATGGCAGGGTACGCTCGAACACCGAGATGTCGTTCACGCCCAGCACGAGGCGTGGATACTGCTCGGCGGCACAGCGCGGGATATCGACCAGCGTGTAGTACGGCGCGATCCGGGCCTGCACGGCAGCGCGTTGGGCCGGATCAAGGAACACCGTGCTGATCGCGGCAATCGGCGGTGTCTTGCCGGTCGTCCGGGCCGTCACGCGGTCCCCGTTCACGAAGCTGCCCTTGCCTTTGTGTGCGATGCACAGCCGGTCCTGCAGCGGATCGTAGATCCATCCGCCTTGCGTTTCGCCGCCGTCGCTGAGTGCCAGAATGATCCCGAACGGGGGTTTGCCGGCGGCGAAATTGTTGGTGCCGTCGACCGGGTCGATGATCCAGCACAGACCGTTGTCGAGCCGCGCGGAAAGCGCAGGATCGGCATGGACGGCTTCCTCGCCGACAATCGCGGCCTCCGGCAGGATCGCGGCAAGGCCCTCGGCGAGCAGGGCTTCCGCCTCGGTATCGGCAATCGTCACCATGTCATTCGCCGCCTTGGCGATCACTTCATGCTCGGCCAGCGCCTGATAGCGCGGCAGGATCGCCTCGGCGGCAACGCGCCGCATCAGCGCGGCGATGGCGGTATCGAGCCGGTCGATCACGACCGGTAATCGGCGTTGATCGCGATGTAGCCGTGGGTGAGATCGCAGGTCCACACCGTCGCGCGGCCTTCGCCAAGGCCGAGATCAATGTCGATGCTGATGTCCTGCCCCTTGAGGTGGGCGGCGACCGGCGCTTCATCATAATCGGGAAGGGGCTGGCCTTCACGCGCGGCCCAGGTGCCGCCGAAGCCGATGGAGAGGCGGTCGCGGTCAGCCGGTTCGCCCGCCTTGCCGACGGCCATGACGACGCGGCCCCAGTTGGCGTCCTCGCCGGCAATGGCGGTCTTGACCAGCGGCGAATTGGCAATGGCGAGCCCGACGCGGCGGGCGCTTTCGTCGCTGACAGCACCGCTCACCGTGACGGCAATGAACTTCTGCGCGCCTTCTCCATCTCGCACCACAAGGTGGGCCAGCTGGCGGCACACATCATGGAGCGCCGCGGCGAAGGCATCCGCGCCGGGGCTGTCCACCGATACCAGCGGGGCATTGCCTGCAGCGCCCGTCGCAAAGGCAAGTACGGTGTCGCTGGTCGACGTGTCGCTATCGACCGTGATGCACGAGAACGTGCGCCGGTTGGCGTCCGACAGGCAGGTCTGAAGGAACGCGGGATCAATCGCGGCATCAGTGAACACATACCCGAGCATGGTCGCCATGTCGGGCGCGATCATGCCCGAGCCCTTGATGATCGCGCTGAGCGTGATCTTGACGCCGCCGACCATGGCCGTGGCCGTCGCGCCCTTGGCGAAGGTGTCGGTGGTGCCGATGGTATGGGCCGCGTCTTCCCACGAGCAGGGCCCGGCGACGAGGGCTGCCTCGATCCCGGCACGGGCCTTGTCCTTGGGGAGCGGCACGCCGATCACGCCTGTGGACGAGACGAAAACCTGCTCACGCGGGCAGTCAAGGTGCCCGGCAACCTGATCCATGATCGCTTCGACCGCCTCGCGCCCGCGATAGCCGGTAAAGGCGTTGGAATTGCCGGCGTTGACAACCAGCGCCCGCGCGCGGCCCTGGGCAATGTTCTGCCGGCCCAGCTCGACTTCGGAAGAGCAGCAGACATTGCGGGTGAACACGCCCGCGACGGATGTGCCCTCGGCCAGTTCCACGAAGGTCAGGTCGCAGCGGCCCCAGTCCTTGTAACCGGCGCGGGCGATGCGGGGTGTGGCTCCGGCAATGGCAGGAAGCGCGGGGAAGGGCTGGGCGAGGGGGGAGACAGCGTGGCTCATGGCGGCGAGCCCTAGCGCGGGCAGCGGCGCGCTTCAATCGCTGCGGTGTCTGCCGCATCGGTTGCGATTGCCGGTTTACAGACGCGGCTGCCGCCCTGACAGTGCGTGCATGAAGACGATCGCCTCCCGCCTAATCGCGCTGTTCACGGCTGCGCTTGTCCTCGGTGCAGCCTCGACAACCGCCGCCGCCGGCAAACCACGTGCCGTGGCCCCACTCGGCAATCCGGGGAACTGGGTCACCACTGAGGATTACCCATCCCGCGCCTTGCGGTATGAAGAGCAGGGCGTGGTCGGTTTCCTGCTCACCATCGGCACGGATGGGGTGCCTCTCTCCTGCAAGGTTACGCAGACGAGCAACTTCGAGGCGCTCGATACCCAGACGTGCAACCTCCTGATGGAGCGCGCGCGCTTCCGTCCGGCTGCCGATGCTTTCGGGCGTGCTGCCGAGGGGACCTATCGCAGCAGTGTTCGCTGGACGATCCCGGAAGACGCGCCGACCGAGATCGGCCCGGCTGAAATGTTCGTCAGTTTCGAGATCGGTCCCGATGGCCTCGCGAAGAACTGCAAGGTCGAGAAGGCGGAAGGCACTTTGCCGTTCCCGGCAAACGAGCCATGCGGTCCCAAGGGTCGCTTCGCGGTTCCCGTGGGCAAGGATGGCAAGCCGATCATGCGCCGGGTGAAGATGCGCGTGGTGATCGAAGTCGAAGACGTGCCCCCGGCGCAATAAATCTGTGCTGCAGCGGTGGACCTTCGCCCCAATTACGCCTATCTGCGCCGCTGATGCGCATACTGCTCGTCCTTCTTGCCCTGCTTTCAGGCCTTTCGCTTGCGGACGTGTCGGCCTCTGCCGCGCGCGCAGAAGTTGTCGGCGCGGCATCCGGCGCGATCCTTGCCTCACAGCACAAGGATGAAGCCAGTGTCAGCCGGGCGGCGGTAAAGCAGCCTGAAGCCAGACTGCGGCCTGTTCTTGCAAAGCGGCTTGCACTGGCGGTGCCGGTCCCGAAGATCAGCATCAGCATTTCGGACCGCCCGCGCGAATAGCGCCTGCTTCCCCATACCAATTCCGCTCCGCCCGCGTGCGGAAGCCTGACCGGCGCGGCAATCTCCGCGCAGCCCATTTCAAGACAGGAATACAGCCATGCTCGGCAGCATTGCCAAGGCCATCTTCGGCTCGTCCAACGATCGTTACGTCAAGTCGCTCGACAAGATCGTGCGTGCCATCGCCGCTTTCGAACCTGAAATGCAGGCGCTCAGCGACGAGGAACTGCAGGGCCAGACGGCCAAGTTGCGCGCGCAGCTCGAGGCGGGCAAGACGCTCGACGATATCCTGCCCGAAGCCTTCGCTACCTGCCGCGAGGCGTCGCGCCGCGTGCTCGGCATGCGCCACTTTGATGTACAGATGATCGGCGGCATCGTGCTCCACCGCGGCGAAATCGCGGAAATGCGCACCGGCGAAGGCAAGACGCTTGTGGCGACGCTCGCGTCCTACCTCAATGCGATCGAGGGCAAGGGCGTCCATGTCGTCACCGTCAACGATTACCTCGCCAAGCGCGATGCGGAATGGATGGGGCAGATCCACCGGTTCCTCGGGCTGACCGTCGGCGTGATCGTGCCCAACATGAACGAGTACGAGCGGCGGCAGGCCTATGAGGCCGATATCACCTACGCGACCAACAACGAGCTCGGCTTCGATTACCTGCGCGACAACATGAAGCATGAACGGTCGCAGATGGTGCACCGTCCGTTCAACTTCGCGGTGGTTGACGAGGTGGACTCGATCCTGATCGACGAGGCGCGCACCCCGCTGATCATTTCCGGCCCGACAGATGACAAGAGCGAGCTCTATGTCTCGGTCGACGCGGTGGTGAAGCAGATCGATCCTTCGCTCTACGAGGCGGACGAGAAGACCAAGAACATCTCGCTCACCGAAGACGGCGTCGAATGGGTCGAGCGCAAGCTCGAGGACGCCGGGCTGCTGATCGGCTCGAACCTTTATGACGTCGAGAACACGATGGTGGTCCACCACCTCGATCAGGCGCTCAAGGCCAATGTCATGTTCAAGCGGGACATCGACTACATCGTTAAGGACGGCAAGGTCGTCATCATCGACGAGTTCACCGGCCGCATGATGGACGGTCGGCGCTGGTCGAACGGCCTGCATCAGGCGGTTGAAGCCAAGGAAGGGGTGCAGATCGAGCCCGAGAACCAGACGATGGCCTCGATCACCTTCCAGAACTACTTCCGCATGTATCCCAAGCTGTCGGGCATGACCGGTACTGCCGCGACCGAAGCGCCCGAGTTCTTCGATATCTACAAGATGAACGTCGTCACCATACCCACCAATGTGCCGGTGCAGCGGGTGGATGAGGAGGACGAGTTCTACAAGAACACGCAGGACAAGTTCCAGGCGATCGCGAAGCTGATCCGCGAGCGGTACGACACCGGGCAGCCGGTGCTCGTCGGCACGGTTTCGATCGAGAAGTCGGAATTGCTGTCCGAGTTCCTCAACAAGGAAGGCGTGAAGCACAGCGTGCTGAATGCGCGCTTCCACGAGATGGAAGCGCATATCGTGGCGCAGGCCGGCCGCCTTGGCGCCGTGACGATCGCCACCAACATGGCCGGGCGCGGCACCGACATCCAGCTCGGCGGCAATGCCGAATTCCGCATCGAGGACGAGTTGCGTGACGTGCCCGAGGGTCCGGAGCGTGAGGCCGGGATTGCGCGGATCAAGGCCGAAGTTGCCGAGGAGAAGGCCAAGGTGCTTGCCGCTGGCGGGCTCTGCGTGATCGGCACCGAGCGTCACGAGAGCCGCCGTATCGACAACCAGCTGCGTGGCCGTTCGGGTCGTCAGGGTGACCCGGGCCTGTCGAAGTTTTACCTCTGCCTCGAGGACGATCTTCTTCGCATCTTCGGGCCCGACACGCTGTTTGCCCGCATGATGAACTCCAACCTTGCCGATGGCGAGGCGATCGGCTCGCGCTGGCTTTCGAAGGCCATCGAGACCGCACAGAAGAAAGTCGAGGCGCGCAACTACGACGTCCGCAAGCAGGTCGTCGAATACGACAACGTGATGAACGACCAGCGCAAGGTCATCTACGAACAGCGCGCCGACATCATGGATGCCGAGGCGGTGGACGACGTCGTGCTCGACATGCGGCAGGACACGATCAACGCGATTGTCGGCGATGCCTGCCCGCCCGGCTCATACCCCGAGCAGTGGAATGTTCCGGCACTTGCCGGCCGGCTTGCCGAAGTGGTGGGTCTTGAACCCCCGCTCGATGCGTGGATGAGCGAGGACGGGCTCGAGCCCGAGATCATCGAGGAACGCATCGCGGCGATGGCCGAGGAGAAGATGGCCGCCAAGCTCGCGACGATCGACCCTGCCTCGTGGCGGAACCTCGAAAAGTCGGTGTTGCTCGAACGGCTCGACCATCACTGGAAGGAGCACCTCGCCACCCTCGACGCGCTCCGCCAGGTCGTGTTCCTGCGCGCCTATGCCCAGAAGACGCCGATCAACGAATACAAGCAGGAAGCCTTCGGTCTGTTCGAAAAGATGCTGGAGGCGATCCGCGAGGACGTTACGCGTATCCTGATGACCAGCGAAATCCGGATGACCTCGCCCGAGGATTTCCAGCTGCCCGAATTGCCCGATTTTCTCACCAGCCATATCGATCCGCTGACAGGCGACGACGATGCGCGCGTCGTTCCGGCCGGCCAGCTGTTCGGCACCTTCACGCCGCCGATGGCAGGCTCTGGCGCGCCGGCGCCGGCAGGCACCAATCCCTATGCCGGTATGGAGATCAGCCGCAATGCGCCATGCCCGTGTGGGTCGGGTCAGAAGTACAAGCACTGCCACGGAGCGCTGGCCTGATATGGTGAGCCGGCGAGCCTCTTGGGTGGGGCTCATCTGGTTTGTGAGATAGGAAGGCCATATATCTAAAAATATGGGATTTTTTGGGCCTGTAGTTGTGTCGTCTTCGCCGTTTCGGGCAGATTGACCGTCGCAACTTGCCCTGGCTGCGCCGAATTGGGCTTCGTTCCGAGTCGAAACCCCACCCCGTGCCGAAATGGTGCAGAGGCCGTAAATCCTCAGGTCTGCCAATGGCTTGCAGGAGTTCTAAAGGCGTTTGACTCGCGGACTTCGCGCTTGCTACGCCGGTGATCAAATCAATACCGCGGGGCCGCATAAACCGCAGCATTTGCACAAGAGGGCCTCCACAATGCACGAGGGTGCCATCAGCGGCAGACGACGGGCCAAAAGCGCCCTCGGACGCTGGCTGTCATCCGCACTCGTGGCAGGTTTGCTGGGCATCGGTGTAGTCTCTCCCACGGCGCTCTTCGCGCAAGTGAGCACGCCCACCGTTTCAGGTCCCAGTCGTGACGAGCTTGGCGGCATCACCCGCGCGCCTGCCGCATCGGCACCGCGCCTTACCGTATCCGGCGGTATCGAACGTTCGGGCTGTCCACTGGCCGACCCGCAGTTCAGCCAGATCAAGACGACCATCACCACCATCACGTTCAGCGGGTTGAAGGGGGCGGAGGCAAGCGAACTGGATGCGGCATGGAAGCCGCTTGCCGGAACCCCGCAGCCGATTGCGGTGTTGTGCGAAATCCGCGACGCCGCTGCAACCATCCTGCGTGCCAAGGGCTATCTCGCTGCTGTTCAGGTGCCGGTGCAGCGGATCGAGAACGGGCAGGTGCGGATGGAAGTGCTCTACGCCCGGATCACCTCGATCAGAGCACGGGGCGAGACGCGGGGCGCCGAGCGCAAGTTGATGTCCTATCTTGGCCGACTGACCCGCGACGACATCTTCGACCGCAACCGTGCCGAGCGGTATCTCCTGCTGGCACGTGATCTGCCGGGCTACAACGTGCAACTCACATTGCGTCCGGCAGGCACTGCGCCGGGCGATTTGATCGGTGAAGTAACCGTTTTACGTCAGAAGTTTGTCGCGGACGTTTCAGTTCAAAACTTATCTTCCGCCGCCACCGGACGCTGGGGCGGACAAGTGCGAACGCAAGCCTTTGGCATCACCGGCGAGGGGGATGCTACCAGCATTTCGTATTATGTGACGTCCGACCTGCGCGAACAGCGCATCCTGCAGGCAAGCCACGAGTTCCGCCCCGGAAGCGATGGCTTGCTGGTCGGCGCGTCGCTGACTTACGCGTGGACGCGGCCCGACCTCGGCCAATCGGCCGGCGGAGCGGTGCTCGATGCCCATACGTTGCTGGCCAGCCTTTATGCGCGCTATCCCTTGCGGAGGGCGCAGTCGGGCGATTTCTGGCTTGGTGGCGGGTTCGACCTGCTCAACCAGACGTCGACGCTGATAGTTCCCCTCAGCGACGACCGCTTGCGGGTGCTATGGGCACGGCTCGATTTCGACCGGGTGGACCTCACGCGGGCCGAACCGGCGTGGCGGTTTGGTGGTTCGCTCGAACTGCGACAGGGCCTTGCTGGGCTTGGCGCCAGTCCATCGTGCCTCGGCGCGGCCTGCAACGGCCGTGTGCCGACGAGCCGGTTCGATGCCGCACCGTCCGCAACGGTGGTGCGCGGCGATGTCGAGTACGAGCGGGCCGTGGGGCGCTTTTCGCTGTCGGTCCATCCGCGCGGGCAGTACGCCTTCCGCAAGGTGCTTGGTTTCGAGGCCTTTGCTCCGGGAAACTACACCGTGGGGCGAGGGTATGATCCCGGCATGATTACCGGAGACAGCGGCCTCGGCGTTGCCAGCGAACTGCGCGGGCCCCACCTTCCCATCGGACGCGGCAACGGCCCGGTCGTCCAACCGTTTGCCTTCTTCGATGCCGCTTGGGCTTGGGATCGCGATGCCGGCAAGCCGCAACGCCTGAGCTCGGTGGGGGGCGGTCTGCGCGCCGATCTCGGCTCGCGCTTCCGTCTCGATGCGAAGGTGGCCGTGCCGCTGGTTCGGGCCGGCTTTGCGAACCGGAAACCGGCGCCGCGAGTGCTTGTCTCGCTCACCACTCGCCTCTTGCCCTGGGGAAGCCGCTGATGCGCCGACACCTGCCAAGCGCGCCGTCGCTGTTTGCCATTGCGGCGATGCTCGCGGCCGGAACCCAGCCGCTCCATGCGCAGTCGTTCAATGCGACGGGCACCATCGTGGCGGGTGCAGGCAGCATCTCCACCGGGGTCGGCACCACCACGGTCGGCACCAATTCACCCAGCGTCGTGATCAATTGGTCGCCTAACGACACGGCAACCGGCGGTGGGCCGATCGACTTCCAGACCGCAGGCACGTCTGCCGAGTTCTTCAACCAGGATGCCACCCAGTTGACGGTGCTCAACCGGATCATTCCCACCGATCCGACCCGGCCGATTGTTTTCAACGGAACGGTGACCTCGCGGCTCGTCGACCTTGCCACAGGCGCGTCGAGCCGCGGCGGTACGCTGTTTTTCTACAGCCCCGGCGGTGTGCTGGTTTCGCCAACGGGCGTGTTCAATGTCGGCAACCTCGTGCTGACAGCGTCAGATCTCAACTACGATGCAGTGACAGGTGATTTCGGAACTGCAAATACTTTCAATTTCTTGCCGGCCAATACTGGGAGCAGAGTTGAAGTTCAGAGCGGTGCGCAGATCACCGCCGGGCCGCTCAATTCCTATGTTGCGCTGATTGCGCCCAAGGTCCTCAACGCCGGCACGATCGCGGTCGACGGTTCGGCCGTCATCGTCGCGGCCGATGCCTCCACCATCACCTTCCGGCCCAACGGCCTGTTCGATATCCAGATCGATCAGGGCACCAGCGAAACCGGGGAAGTCGTTACCAATACCGGAACGATCACGGGGCCGGCCGCGCCGTCGAATGTGGCGCACCGCGTGTACCTTGTTGCGGTCCCGCGCAATGACGCCATAACGATGGCGATCAAGGGCGGCAGCACGCTCGGCTTCGACGTTGCCGGTGCGGCGAATGTCGATGGCAATGCCATCGTGCTTTCGGCCGGATATGACGTCACGGGCGGATTGATCGACAGCGTGCGCGCCAAGGCGAGCGCACCGGTTGCCGCGGCCATTGCGATCGGTGCCCTAGATGCGACCTCGCAGGTGACGGGCAGGGCCACCGGCCAGGCATCCCTCATTGTCGCCGGCGGTGATACCGCAAACTTTGCTTCCAATCTCAACCTTTCGGGTGTGCAGGATCCCGCTGCGGCAACAACCGATGGTGCCTTCATCTCGGTCAGCGGCGTCGGCTCGACGCTCGATCTCAAGGGCAACCTGCAACTGACGGCGCTTGATGGCGGACAGGTTGCGGCAAGCGGTTCCACCGACAGCGGTTCTGCATCTGTAACGGTTGATGGCGGGGTCCTGAACATCGGCGGCAGTGCGAGGGTCGACACCTCGCGCGCGCCGTCGTTTGCGGTCGATGCCGCGCCGGGCGATGCGACGATCTCCGCCCAAGGGGGCGCGCAAGTCGCTATCGGGCAGGATCTGACGATTGCGGCCGCAGGCCAGGGACTTGACCGCGCCGACACACCCTCGGGCCCCACCCAGGGCAGCGGGGGCACGGCGCGCCTTGTGTTCGATGGCGGCTCGTCCGTTACGGTCGGGCGCAATCTTGCCGTCGTCGCTACGGGCACGGGCGGTTCTACCACGCTCGCCGGGCTGGAAGGCGCTCCCGGTAGCGGCGGACAGGCGCTCATCGAAGGCAAAATCAATGGGGGAACGCTCGCGGTCCTTGGATCGACCTTGCTTGATGCGCGCGGCATCGGCGGCAATGGCTACATATGTGCTGCCTGCACGGTCGAGGGCGGCGCGGGTACCGGAGGCACAGCAGGCATCCTTGCCGGCAAGGGCTCGGCCTTCACGTTGGGCAATGCTGTTGCGATCGACGCTTCGGGGTTGGGGGGCGCTGCGGATTCGACGAGCGGCAAGGACGGCGGGGCCGGGCTGGGCGGGACGGCCTACCTGCGGTCGACCGGCGGTACGGTCGCCGCGCTGCAGTCGCTTGCCGTGCGTGCCGAGGGAACCGGCGGCGCGGGCGCATTGATCGACAATCTCGCCTCGGGCCTGCCAGACTCGGGTGGCAACGGGGGCGATGGCATCGGCGGCACGGCCAGCGTGTCGTCCGGCGACGCGGGCGCCATCGGCAACGGCGGAACGATCACGGTGACGAACGACCTTGTCGTCTCGGCAACGGGAACCGGCGCGTCTGGCGGCAGGGGCAGCAATGGATCTGGCGGGGCAGCTGCGGCTTTCGCGCGCGATGGCAGCGTTGCGGGCGGTACTGTCAATGTCCGCGCCGATGGCCTGGGCGGCAGCGGCTACAATGGCGGGACCGGCGGCGCAGGACAGGGCGGCACAGCCCAGACCATCGCCTACAGTTCGCTCGAGGGCGCCGGGAAGGTCACTTTAGGAAGCGGCACAGTCAGCGCGCGCGGCATCGGCGGCGCGGGAAGTTCGCCGCTCATCTTCACCGGGATTGGCGGGGCCGGTGGAAACGGCACCGGCGGTGTGGTGCGTGCGCTCGCAGAAGCAGGCAACGGCACGCTTTCGATTGCCGGTGGATTTGACGCAGGCGCAGCCGGAAGCGGAGGCGACGGGGGCGCCGGCACAGCCATTGGCAGCGTGGTTTCAGGGAGCTCGGACGGCGGCGCGGGCGGCACGGGGCGCGGTGGTACCGTGCGTCTCGGTGTGGTCAGCGGACTTGCGACAGGCGCACCGGCCACGGGTTCGGCCAGTTTTGGTGTCACCACGGTCGCAGCCGGCGGTACGGGCGGGGCTGGTGGCGCGCCTGGTGGGGCGGCTCCCAGTGTGGGCGTGACAGGACGCGGCGGCGACGGATCCGGCGGCGGCGCCGCGCTCGTCGTAGATGGCGGCAAGGTCACATTTTCGGATGGCGCGCTGTTTGACGCAGGCGGGATTGGCGGAAGCTCCGGCACCGGCGGCAGTGGCGGCGACGGGCTGGTCGGCGATGCTGGCGCGGAACCGGTGCCCTTCGGCGCGCGGCTCGAGGTAGGTCAGGGCGGTGCGCTGTTGGCCAACGACCTTGTTTTCACGGCGAGTGCGGCGGCGGGCAAAGGCGGGGTGGCGGGCACTGCGACCGTGCTTGGCCGGCCGCTGGCCTGGCTCTCGCGCGGCGGCACGGTCGATGCCGCAAACCTGAGCTTTCTTGCGGCCGGTACGGCAGCGCCAGGTGCGCTGCCATCCGATATCGCGATTGCCGGCGGCGATACCGCGCTGACCGGCGATCTCGGTTTCGTGACGCCGGGCGCGCTCGCCATGACGCTTGATGGCGCGGATGTCAGCGCGGTGAATGTGTCGCTCAGCGGGGCCGACTGGTTGCCAGGCGTAGTTCCGGCCGGCACGCCGGGGACGTTGTCCGGCAGCAATTCGGTCCTGCTGACGACGGCGGGCGATCTGTTCGGGCACCTCTCGGTAAACAGCGGCGGCGCGCTCACGCTTGCCGCGACGGGCCTCGTGCGGCTCGATGATCTGACATCGGCTGCCGATCTTGCGGTAGCGGGCGGGACCACGGTTTCGCTCGGCAAGGTGTCGGCAGGCGCGTCCGTCACTGTTGCCGCGCCGGGAGCAGTCACCACGGGCGATGTCACCGCCGCGACGACTGCCACGCTGACCTCGGGTGCCGCGCTTGCCACCGGCGGCGTGACAGCTGGCGAGAAGGTCAGGCTCGATGGCGCAAGCAATGTGACCGCCAGCGGGGCCATCGCGGCCGGCGACAGCATCCTCATCGTGTCGGACGGTACGGTTCAGACCGCGGCTCTATCGGCAGGCCTCGTCAGCCCTTCGGCGCTTTCCGGCGCGACGTACGGGATCACCGTGGTCGGCAATGGCGCTATGACGCTCGGGGATCTGGGCGCGCGGCGCGATATCCTGCTGCTGACCCCGGACGCCGTCACCAGCGGAACGCTTGCCGGCCGCGAGATCGCGGTGCTGGCCGGCACCGGCCAGACGCTCGGCGGGATCACCGCAGGCGGGCGTGTGCTGCTGGCCGATTTCACGATGGGCGCGCTCGGCGGCGATCCGCTCGGAGCATACGATCTGAATGCCGTGCTCACCGCCGCGCCAGTCGCGTCCGGTGGTCCGATCACGATAGGCGGCCCCGCCAGTGTCGGCGCGCTGACAGCGGCCTCCCTCGGCAGGATCGCGGTTGGCAACGTCACGGCAAAGCGGACCTTGCCTTCGAGCGGGGCGGTCAGCCTGCAGGCTGGCGGGGCGATTTCCGCCGGTGCCGTTGCAGCCGACAGCCGCATCGACCTTGCCGCCGGCAGCACGCTCGATCTGGTTTCCGCCGCTGCGCGCGATCAGCTTTCGATGAGCGCTGCGGGCACGATCACGGCGGGGGATCTTGCCGGCCGTGCAGGTGTGGCCATCAACGGGCTGGCAGCGGTGGTGACCGGCGCGGTCGGCGCATCGGGGCCCGGCGCGCCGGTCGCCATCACATCGGCTGGAGCCATGACTCTCGCCTCGGTAACGGGGCGCGGGTCGATCATTCTGGACGCGGGCGGTGCCCTTTCCAGCGGCGCCGTCACCGGCAGCACGGTTGCCGCAACCAGCACCGATCAGGTTTCGCTCGGCGTGGTCAAGGCGTCTGCCGGTATTGCTGTAGATGCCGGCGCGGGGATTGCCATGGCTGGGGGCACGACCGCCAACGGGGATCTTGCCCTCACTGCCGCCAATGACATTGTTTCCGGCGGGCTCGCTGCAACCCGCGGGGCCACGCGTGTGGTCGCCGGCGGGGCACTCGCCGCAACCGAGCTGTCGGGCCGCTCGGTCACCGGAACCGCAGGAAAGACCCTCGCCGCAGGGCAGGTCCGGGCAACGGGCGGCGCGATCTCGCTCACCGCTGCCGATGCCTTGACCAGCGCCACCATGTCCGCAACCGGCGATATCGGCCTGACGAGCACGGCCGGCAGCGTCGCGGTCGGCAATCTCCGGTCGACGAGCGGTGCGGTGACACTCACGGCAAAGACCGGCGGTGCGGCTGGTGCCGTTTCTGCACGAACCGGCATCACGCTTGGTGCGGGCACCAGCCTTGATCTCGTTTCGGCCTTGAGCGCGACTGGCAATGTGGCCCTCGACGCCGGCGGCGCGATGACGGCGGGTAACCTGACGGCGAACGCCGGCCAGTTGACCTTGAACGCCGGCGGAAAGCTCACGGCGGGTGCGCTGCTGGGGCAGACCGGAATTGCCGTCACAGCGGGCGGTGACACGACGCTTGGCGGCGCGGCGCGCTCTGCGGCGGGTGACGTCACGCTGGCCGTGACCGGTGCCTTGGCTTCAAAAGCCGTGAGCGCGGCGAATGGCCTGGTGCGGATTGCGGCCAGCAGTTCTGCATCCACAGGGGCACTGGCGGCAGCGGGCACGCTGACCGTCGGCAGCACCGGTGCGATTGTCACCGGCGACCTGTCCGGCGCGTCCATCGACCTTGCGGCCGGGGCCGGGCTCAACACGGGCAGCGCCGTGGCCGCGACCGGGAACGTCACTTTTACCGCGGGCGGGAATCTCGCCTCGGCGGGGGTCCGCGCACCCGGATCGGTGTCGCTCACCAGCACGGGCGGAACGGTCACGCTGACCGGCGCAGCGGTCGCCGGTGGCAACCTTGCACTCGCGTCGGCTGGCGACCTTCAGGCAGGGGCGATCACGGGCGCTGCTGCGGTCACCGCGCGCAGCAGCAGCGGAGCGCTGAGGGCGCTGGCGATCAATTCCGGCGGTGATCTTGGCCTGTCTGCAGCCGCAGACATGCAGACCGGCACCTTGACCTCTGGCGGCAAGTTTGCCGCAACCGGACGCAACCTCGGTCTTGGTGCCATCACGGCAACGGATGTCGCGGTCACCGCTGGCGGAACCTTGGCGCTCGGCAATGTCACGGCCTCTGCCGGCAATGCCGTGATGACCAGCGCCGGCGCGGCGAGCGGGGGCTCCATCACTGCCGATGGGTCTGTCCTCATGAGCGCCGGGGGGAATCTTGGCCTCGGCGATGTTCGGGCTGCCAATGCTGTTGTTGAGCTGCACGCGACTGGCGGTGCGCTGACGGCGGGCGCGGTCACAGCCGGAACCGACACGGCGCTCGTTGCGACCGGCGATCTGACACTCGGCGCGGTACGGGCACGCGACATCGTGCTCCTGGCCGGCGGCTCGATCGGGGCGGCAAGTCTCGCTTCGGCCGATGGGCGTATTCTTGCCGCAAGCGAAACAATGGACGCCTGTGGTGGCTGTGCCATCGGCGCGTTCGATTTCGGCGCCGTCCTGACGGCGCCGCTCGTGGCGGCGCGCGGCGGCATAGTGGTCGCGGGTCCGATCACGGGGAGCACCTTCACCGCATCCGTCACCGGCGATGCCGCACTGGCGGGGATCACCGCCACGCGCAGTATCTTTATCGATACCGCCGGGACAGCGCGGCTCGGCGGCGTCTGGCGGGCGCCCGTGATCGAGCTGCGCGCGGGTGATCTCGTGATGCCTGCCGGTTCGGGCCTCAACGCAGGCAAAACCGGAAGCGTGACGCTCGTCTCGCGCAATCCCGCCGGCATGCGGATCGGTGACGGACTCGATGGCAGTTTGGTGCCCACGAGCGGCTTCTCGCTCGACAATGCCGAATGGAGCCGGATCAACAGCGGTTCTGTCAGCGTCTTTGCGCCGGATGTCGCTGGTGCCATCGATCTCCTGATCGGCAAGCTCGATGTGACCGGACCCGATGCCGGCAGCACGATCGATGATCCGGCCGGCACCGTGCGCTTCAGCACGGGCGCTGCACCCGGCGGCGCGGCAAGCGGCACGATCCGCGTGGCCGGCGCGCTGACCGCAACAGGTTTTCGCTCGGGCAATGCACTCGGCTTCCGCGCCGGCCAGTTCCAGCTTGTTTCGGATAGCGGCAGCATGGCCTTGCTGGGCAAGGGCGGTGCCTTGTCAGGCACTTTGCAGATCGAGGCGCGCGATATCCATATCGCTGCGGGTTCGCTCCTCACAAGGCTTGCAGCCGATCCGTTCTTCGCCAGTGCCGAGCTTGCGCTGGACCGGGAGAGTGCAGGGGGCACTGATCCCGTTATCCGCGCCGGCGCGCTCGATCTTGCCATCGGTCGCAGTTTCTATATCCAGCGGAGCGGCACCGGGTTCGACCCGCTGGGCTTCGAGGAACCGCTGGGCGGCATCACGCTGCGCTCGGCCGCAGCGGCGCCGATCACGGTGATCATCAACGGCACCTTCCGCACCGCGGCGGGCCTCGTCAGCGGTGCAGAGGCGTGGCGCCAGTTCAAGGCCAGCGGCGTCAACCTGTCCGGCTTCACGGCCGACAGCCGCCTCAACGGCTGCTTGCTGAGCGCAGCGGTCTGCGGTCTCAATCTGGTCAAGGGTGAGCCCGATCCGGGACTGCCGGGGCGGATCAAGACCACCAGCAATCCGGACATCGGTGACACCCCGGACGATCCGGACAAGCACAAACCGGGCAGCCCGAATGCGATCCAGCCATTGCAGGTGCTGCTTCCGGTCCAGTCCGATGCGTTAGCGGGCGCGGTCGATGAGGGGATTGCCGGCAGCGGCAACCCCGCGCTGGTCAATGGCGGGAGCAGTCGGCCATGAGGCGCGCGCTGGCCTTTGCCGTCTCGCTCGTCGCATGCTCGGGCTTGCTCGCACCGGTAGGCCTCGCCGCTCGTGAGTTGCCCCTAGCCGTGCGCAGCGCCTTCCGCGTGGGCTCCACCGGCGTCGTGTGCAGCGCGCAGATCGCCTCGCGCGATCCGCGTCTCGCCGGCATGTTCGAACGTGCCTACACCCTCTCGTGCCGGGATGCCGCCGGACCGGTGGGGACGCTCCTTGCTCTGCGCCATGCCGTCCCGATTGATGCCGCGCCTGTGGCCGGCGTACCTGCCACCCCTGGTCCGGAGCGCGCCTGCGGCACGCCTGGCCGCGTGATGATCGGCACTGTGGGCGAGGCGCAAGGGTTGACCTGCCGGGATCCCGCAAGCGGCCTCGACTACCGGCGCTACGCTCTCTCGCGCGGGATGACGCAGTATTTCGTCGAAGGCCTTGCCGCCTATGACGACGCCCTGCGGCTTGCCTTGGCCAGCGTGGTCATGGACCGCGCGCTGCCGGGCGAGATCAAGGTTGCGACTACCGAGGTGACGGATGCTGCAGCCTTCGCGCGGCTTCAGGCCGGCCTGCTCGATCCGCTCGGCGTGCGCGGTGAGGGCTACTTGCGCAACAATGGCAGCAGCTTTGCCGAATCCGCTGCATTCTTCGAAGTTCTGGCGGAGAAGTCGCGCGGTTCGAAGGACGAGACAGCCGACCTTGCGGAAGCCCTTGCCAACGAGGGGCTGCAGCAATCGAACCTCGGGAATTTCGACGCCGCCGCCCGCCTGTTTGCCGAGAGCGATCGTGCCGAAATGCCGGGTGATGGCCTCGCTCAGCGGTTGCTGCGCAATTACCGGGCGCTCGACCAGCTCAACCAGAGGAATGTCGAGGGCGCGGCAGCCGAACTGTCGAGGCCGGTCGATCCCGCCAATGCCGCAATCGATCGCGCGCGGCTTGCCGAGGGAGAGATCAACCTTCCTCTGGCCGAGGCGATCAACGGTGAGAACGCCGCGACCCGGCGCATGGGTGCGCCCGATCCTGCGCTGACACGCGCCGAGAATGCAGAGATCCTCGATGGCCAGGCGCTTGCGATCGGGGCGACGGCGGCGCGCATGGCGGGACGAACCGCCGAGGCTGCTGCCGGTTTCGCCGAGGCGCGGCGCAGGCTGGCGAGCATACGCGGCGGACACGTGGCGTCGATCGTCTGGCTATCGGCTGAAATCGAAATGGAGCTCGCGCGGATAGCCGGGGAGGCAGGACGAAAGGACGAGGCACTCGCCGGGTTTGATCGGGCCATTGCCGCGCTTGCCGGCGCCTATCCGTCCTCGCCGGCGGTGCTTTCCGCCAAGGCGCGCAAGGCCGCACTGCTGATTTCGGTCGGCGCAAGCGAGGAAGCCCGCCAGCTGTTTGGCGCAGTGGTGGAGGACAGCGCGGGTATTCCCGATAGCGGGACCACGCTGCGCGATCTGCTCGCCCCCTATTTCGCTTTGCTCGCCGGCTCTGACGGGGCCGCCGCAGCACAGGCCGCCAGCAGCGCATTCTCCGCTGCGCAAGTGCTGGAGCGTCCCGGTGTCGCGCAGACGCAGGCGATTCTTTCGCGCCAGCTGGCCGAAGGCAACGATGCCGGCGCCGCGTTGTTCCGTCTGTCTCTGGCCCGCAGCCGCGATATCGCTCGTACGGAGGCCGAGATTGCCCGTCTCGGCGCACTCGCCAGCCCCGGTCCGGGCAATAGTGCGGACCTTGAGCGCGAGCAGGAAGCCCTTGCCACGCTGCGCCGGGAGCAAACCGAGATTGTCGCGAGGCTCGCTGCCTATCCTCGCTACACGGCGTTGTCGCCGCAACGGGTATCGCTTGCCGGCATGCAGGCAGCGCTGAAGCCGGGCGAGGCCTATTACAAGCTCATCGCCGTGGCGAGCGATCTCTACGGGCTCTATGCGACGTCGGGTGCCGCGCGCCTGTTCGCGGTCCCGCTGTCTCGCGCCGATCTCGGGCGCGAGGTCCGCAAGATCCGCGAGAGCATCGTCACGATCGAAAACGGCCAAGCCGTCAACCGGCCGTTTGACCTTGACCGGTCACGCGCGCTCTACAAGGCGCTGTTCGGGCCGGTCGATTCGGACCTTGAGCATGTCCGGCATCTCATCTTCGAACCGGATGCGGCCATGCTGCAGCTTCCGCCCGCCGTGCTGGTCGTGTCCGATGCCGGGATTGCAGCCTACAAGGCGCGCACTGCAGATCTTGATGCCGATGCTTTCGATTTCACCGGCATTGCGTGGCTGGGCCGCGGCCGGGCGATTTCGATTGCGGTCAGCCCGCGCGCGTTCCTCGATCTGAGGGCTCTGGCGCCCTCGGCGGCGACGCGCCCCTACCTTGGTCTTGGCAGCAACGCCGTGCCCACCCAGCGTTCGGTTTCCGCCGTGGCAGACAGCTGCGATTGGCCGCTTGCCGTCTGGCAGCGCCCGGTCAAACCCGATGAACTGCTCTACGCGGCAAAGATGCTGGGCGGCACGAGCGTCGTGAAAACCGGCAGCAGCTTCACCGACACCGGCTTGCTCGGGGATTCCTCGCTCGACCAGTACCGCGTGATCCACTTTGCCACGCACGGCCTCGTCACCGCACCGCGCAAGGATTGTCCGGCCCGCCCGGCTCTGGTGACCAGCTTCGGCGCCGCAGGTTCGGATGGCCTCCTCGGCTTCCGCGAAATCTTCGATCTGAAACTTGATGCCGATCTTGTCATTCTCTCGGCCTGCGACACGGCAGGCATGGCGACCGTAGCCGCGAGCCGCGAGGCGGGCGTAACGACCGGTGGCAATTATGCGCTCGACGGTCTCGTCCGGGCGTTCACCGGCGCGGGTGCGCGCGCGGTGATCGCCAGCCACTGGCCTGTGCCAGACGACTACGACGCGACGCGGCGGCTGATCGGCGGCTTGATCGCGGGCAAGTCCGGCCAATCGGTCGGCGATGCGCTGGTCGGGGCCGAAGCGAAACTGATGGACGATCCGCAGACCTCGCATCCCTTCTACTGGGCTGCATTCGTGGTCGTTGGTGACGCGGCAAAGCCTGCCCCGGCGGGCACCACTGGTCGCTGAACCGTCCGCGGTGCATAAACTCGGATAGGGCTGGACCTCGCCTCTTCGCTGATGCACAATGCCGTGGTGCGATAGGGTGATGCATTCGAGTCATGGCCCGTTTCGCTTCAAACCACCGTTGGGCCGCCAGCGGCCCTGAAAACAAGGAGAGCCTCCAGCTATCGTCTTTATGACCGCATGGGAGAGCCCGGCTGAAGCATCAGGCTTCGATCCGGCGCCGACGGAGCAACCCCCCAGGAAACTCTCAGGCAACAGGAACCGTGTGGTCTTGACACTCTGGAGAGTGGTGGCGCGGCAGGTTTATGACCGGGCGCAGCCATCCGCCGACGGAGAAAGCCGTACGGTAGGGTTACGCGCACAAGTCGTGTGATACCGAAGCGGTCAAGCTCTCAGGCACAAGCGACAGAGATGGGGAAATGAACGCAGCGCCGGCCTTGGCGGGTCGGCATGTCCGCATTTCTCTTATCGAGGAGCTCAAGCTCATGTCGCATTTTGCGGTTATCGGCGCCGGTATCACCGGCATTACCACGGCCTATGCGTTGCTCGAGCGTGGCCATCACGTAACAATCATCGATCGCCAGCCGTTGCCGGCGATGGAAACCTCTTTCGCCAACGGCGGGCAACTCTCCGCGAGCAACGCCGAAGTGTGGAATTCGGTCGGCACCGTTTTCAAGGGCCTGCGCTGGATGGCGAGGCGCGATGCGCCGCTCCTGTTCAATCCCCGGCCCGGTTGGCACAAGTTCTCATGGATCGCCGAGTTTCTCGGGGCGATTCCCCGGCATGACGTCAACACGGTGGAGACGGTCCGGCTCGCGATCGAGGCGCGCAAGTACCTGTTCGGCATTGCCGAGCGCGAGGGTATCAATTTCGATTGCGAGAAGCGCGGGATTCTCCACATCTACCGCAATGCCGCGAGCTTTGCCGATGCGGCGCGAACCAATGAACTGGTGCGCGCCGGCGGGCTCGACCGGTTCCAGGTCACCCCTGAAGAGATGCGCCGGATCGATCCCACACTGTCGGGAGACTATTGCGGCGGATACTATACGCCGTCCGACGCGACCGGCGACATCTGCAAGTTCACGCGCGGACTTGCCGCGGCCTGCGAACGCAAGGGGGCCATGCTCCAGCTCGATCGCGCGGTTCAGGCGATTGCGGTGCACGAGCGCGGGGTCACCATCCGCACTGCCAGCCTGACCGATGCGCGGATCGAGGATGTCGGTCATTTTGACGGACTGGTGATCTGTGCCGGTGTCGGCAGCCGCCGCCTTGCGGCGATGATCGGTGACCGGGTGAACGTCTACCCGGTCAAGGGCTACTCGATCACGGTCATGCTGCGCGACGAAACAAGCCAGGCTGCGGCGCCATGGGTGAGCCTGCTCGACGAGGATGCCAAGATCGTCACGTCCCGGCTCGGCAAGGACCGCTTCCGCGTGGCCGGAACGGCGGAGTTCAACGGCGAGAACCGCGATATCCGCGCTGACCGCATCGCGCCGCTGGTGCAGTGGGTACGCCAGCTTTTCCCAGGCGTGAGTGTGGGCGAGGTCCTGCCGTGGGCGGGCCTGAGACCAATGCTGCCCGACATGATGCCACGCGTCGGCGCCGGGCGGCGTCAGCGGGTGTTCTACAACACCGGCCACGGCCATTTGGGCTGGACGCTGAGCGCGGTGACAGCGCAGATGGTGGCGGCGACGATCGACCAGGCGCTCGAGGCCGAAGCGGCGCTGCGCGTCGCCTGAGGCTCAGCCGAATAAGTACTACACCCGAAACGCGGCCCGGCAGCTCTGCTTACCTAAAAGGCAGGGGTGCCGGGCCGTTCTTCCTTGTGCGGACCAATCACCGTTCACACAGGGAATGATTGCCATGCTGGTCAAGCAAGCTGCAGGACAGGACGCCAATCCGTGGGGCCAGGCACCGTGCGGACCGCTAATCCCGGCAACCTATCGTCGCGGCGTGCTTCGCGCAAAAGTGACGCTGAGCGATCTGACCTGCCGTTCGGCGCGGATCGATTCGATGGAAGCCCTGAAGCCCGGGATGCTCGTGTGGATCACCCTGCCCGGGCTTGAGGCGCGGCCTGCCAAGGTTGACTGGACCAGTGGCTTTACTGCCGGCCTGCATTTTGAGGCGCCCCTGCATCCGGCCGTGCTGGACGCGGTCCTCGAGGGACGCATCGGCTCGGTTCATTGAGCATAAAGCGGGGAAAAGGTGGCTCCCTGAGTAGGATTCGAACCTACGACCACTCGATTAACAGTCGAGAGCTCTACCGCTGAGCTATCAGGGACCGGACCCGGTTGCCCGGGGCAGGAGCGGGCTAATAGCAGGCGTTTCGGGTTTGGCAAGCGCCTGATTGCCCAAAAACGAACCGGAAATTCACACCAGGAACTGCTCGGCGAAGATTCGCTCGTCGAGGCTCTTGCCCTTGTCGAACAGCAGTGTCAGCCGGTGATCACGCGCGGCGCTCACGCGCACCTCGCTGATGTCGCGCACTTCCTTCTGGTCGGCTACGACCGACACCGGGCGCTTGGCCGCTTCCAGCGAGCGGAACAGGATCTCACAGCTCTCCGGCAAAATCGCCCCGCGCCAGCGCCGCGGCCGAAACGGGCTGATCGGCGTGAGCGCCAGCATCGCGCTGCCCAGGGGCAGGATCGGGCCATTGGCCGAGAGGTTGTAGGCCGTCGAGCCTGCGGGTGTCGCTACCAGAACGCCGTCGCATGAAAGCTCGGGCATGCGCACCTTGCCGTTTACGGAGACTTCCAGCTTGGCGGTTTGTCGGGTTTCGCGCAGCAGCGAGACTTCGTTGATCGCCCAGGAGGAATACCGCTCGCCCGTCTGCGTCACCGCCTCCATCCACAGCGGTGCAACCGCCACGCCGCGCGCCTTGGCAACGCGCTCGGCGATGGGGCGGGTGGCTTTGTGGCGGTTCATCAGGAAGCCGACGGTGCCGAGATTAAGCCCGTAGGCAGGAATCACGCGCCCGGTATCGAGCATGTGATGCAGGGTCTGCAGCATGAACCCGTCACCGCCGAGCACGACGACAATCTCCGCATCTTCGAGCGGCACCCATTCGTGCGAGGCGATCAATGCAGCCTCGGCCTCCTGCGCGCGGTCGGTGGGAGAGGCCAGCAGCGCGAGCCGGGGCATTGCAGGCATGGGATCGGGCACTCCTCGCGGGGTGGCGCTGCGATCAGCGTCCGGAGGCGACTGATATGGAGCGACCCAAACTGGTGCAATGCAAAATGGTACAGCAAGGATGATTTCCCGAAGCTGATCGCCTAAGACGGCAGGCGATGACGGGCACCGCACTCCTTTCCGGCGATGATCGCGACGTGCTGACGGGCCTTCCAGGCCCGGGCAGCGCGGCGCTGTGGCTCGATGGGACGAACGAGACAGACTTCGTGCAGGCGATGATGGTCAGCCTGCAGCGGCTGCCGGCGGTCAATCTGGCCTATGGCATGGCGGGCGGCGACCGCGTGCTCGTGGAAGTCGCGCGGCGGCTGAGGGACTTCGTGGCGGACGAACTCGGCCCGCAGACTCTGGTGGCCCGGGCTGCGGGCGGCGCATTCCTCGTCGCCAGCCGTGCCTCCTTGAGCCGCGAGCGCTGGCAGTGGCTGGCCGAGGCGCTGGGCCGGGCGATCGCGCGGCCGTTGGTGGTCGATGGGGAGCGGCTGAGCCTGGCCCCGCGCACCGCGCTGTTGCGCGGCCGGCCGGGGGAGAGCGGCGCGGCACTGCTTGACCGGCTCGACCAGGTTTCGGGCGATCTCCAGCGGCGTAGCGGCCGGCGCGTTTTGTGGGCCGATGGTAGCCATCCCGCGCGCGGCCGCAGCGCGGCGAGCCTTGAAGGCGATCTCCTCGGCGCGCTGCACCGCGACGAGATCACAGTGCTGTTCCAGCCGCAGTTCCACGTCGCCACCGGCGCGCTTGCCGGGGCGGAAGCGCTGGCGCGGTGGGAGCATCCGAGCTTTGGTCGCATTTGCGCGGAAACGCTGTTTGCCGTGGCGGACCGGGGCGACCATGTGGCGCAACTTTCGCGCCATATCGGCAAGCGCGCGCTGGCACTGGCTGCAGCTTGGCCAGACACCGTGCCGCTGCGCCTCTCGCTCAACGTGACGGCGGAGGATTTTGCTGTCGGCGATTTCGCGGCGAGCCTCAAGGCGGCGCTGGAAGCCAGCCGGTTCCCCGCCGCGCGACTGACCATCGAGATCACCGAGCAGACCCTGATCGCCGACTTCGAGGCCTGCGCCGCCGCGCTGCGCGAACTGGCTGCGCTGGGCATAAGCGTGGCGCTCGACGATTTCGGCACCGGCTTCTCCAATTTTCGCGCGCTCAAGGCCCTGCCGCTGGATGCGTTGAAGCTCGACCGCTCGCTGGTCAGCGACATCGAGCATGACGCGCGAGACCGGGCGATCCTCTCGGCGATGGTGGCGATGGCGCGGGCGTTGGGTCTCAAGGTGATCGCCGAAGGGGTGGAGAGTGCCGGGCAGCTGGCGATCCTGCAGGCGGAAGGCTGCGACCTGTTTCAGGGGTTCCTCCGCGCCGGTCCTATTTCGGCGGAGGAGTTCGTCGCTCTGGTGGCGAGCAGCGCCTGAATTCAGGTCAGGTTGACACAGTTGACACAGTCCTGGGGAGAAACTGCAAGGCCCCTTCCGCGCGCCTGCATGGCCACGGGAAAGTGCAGCGCGGCCAAGGGCTTGGATGCGAAACGGGGGCATGCCCCAGGTGTATCAAAGGTGCGCCCCTGTAGGACAGGGGTTTGCGCCCTCCTGCCGGCCCGCCTGCCTGTCCGCCAGCTGGCCGGACGGAACCGCCCCGGCGCTATTCGTCCTTATCAGGCGGGCGCTTGGCCCAGAAGGTTCCGGTTTCACCGAGCTTGCGGCCATAGGCGAAGAGCGTGCGCATCATCTCGGTGTCGAACAGGCTCTTTTCGGAGCGGGGATAGTCCTTGTCGATGAAGCTCAGGTTGAAATCGACGCCGTGGGCCTTGGCGTAAAGATAGCTCAGAGCCACGGTGCTCCCGGCCGAACGGCGCAAGTTGAGCGAGATGGCCTGGCTGGCGATGGGCACGGTGCGAGGGCGCACGAGGTGGAACTCGCCGTTGAGCTTGTTGTTCACGATCATGTAGAGGTGGAGGCGATTGAGCGCGGAGGGCAGCTGGCCCGCGACAATCGCCTGATCCGGGAGCGTGAGGATCTGCGCGGTGGTGCCGCCATCGACATGCATCTCGCTCACCTCGCGGCCGTTTGCCTGGGCCTTGATCATCACCGGGGGGAAGAAGGCCGGAATGGCCGAGGAGGCGAGGAGGACCTGCCGGAACAGGCCGTAGCGGCCCGGGGCCTTGCTGGCGGCAATTGCGCCCATGTTCCAGATCACCATGCGCTGTGCATCGAGATTGGCGGTGCCGACGAACAGTCGCCGTCCGCGCGCGTGCTCGGCCGCGATGCGGTCGATCAGCGCATCGGTCATGACTTCGCTGATCATGCGCGCCAGCGGCTTTGTACTGGCGATGCTGGGCGAGAGCGGGATGGCGAGAGGGAAGCGGTTCCGGTAGATGTTCTTCGCCGAGATGGTGGTGAAGAGCTGCTCCAGCGTGGCATCCTGATCGGGGCCGAGGAAGGCGAAGGGCGCGATCAGCGCGCCGGTGCTGACCCCGGTGACGACGGCGAATTCGGGCCGTGTGCCGGCCTTGGTCCAGCCGTTCAAAAGGCCTGCGCCATAGGCTCCATTGTCCGATCCCCCCGAGAGCGCGAGCATCGAGCGTTCGCCGTTCGCCCCGGCATAGACCGGCGCCATGAGCCGCGCGGCGCCCGGCGCATCGGCCCAGAAGCGGGCCTGCGGCACGCCGGGGATGGTGGCTTCGGCCTGCTGGGTTTCAGTGAAGGGTTGGCGGTGGATCGTGGCGCAGCCTGCAAGCCCCAATGCGGGTGCAAGGCGGGCGGCGAGGAGGACTATCCTGATGCGTGCGGGCAAGCGTTGTTCTCCTGTTGGTACCAGCACTTAGCACAGGGACGCGGGATCGGGGCATGGTATCGCGCGGTGGCATCGCACAGCGATGACAGAGCGGTAGGGAAAGAGAGCGCGGCGGTCGGTCTGTGGCGCTACCCCTTCATTTGCAGAGGCGCATCGATCGGACTGCCTGTCAGCGCTTGCGGTTCGGTGATTTGGTAAACTTGCACTGTAATTGTTGCTTGGAGAAACAGCTGCATTTGGAAATAAGCAAATACGATTAATTCGATTGTCCCATAACAGTGAAGTGATATGGTTCCCTTTGGCAAGGAACAATCCGCGCGCAGTCGGAGGGATAGGGGTGGCAGACAAGATTACTGTGATCGGCAATCTCATCGCCAAGAGCGATCCGGGCTATGCCGATTTTGTCGTACAATTTGTCATCCCGACGGACCTCAATCATGACGGGGTTGGTGATTTCATTGTGCAGATGTGGCAGCAGACGAATCCCTTCGGCGCGCCGGTGACCAGCGGTTACACCAACGACAAGTTGTTCGCACTCGTCAGCAATGCCGATGGTTCCTACCGCGTGGACAACCAGGCCGTGTTCGGCACGGCAACGCCGAAACTGGGCGGGTTGCCGCGCAAGTATGTCACAGGCGACATCAATGGCGACGGCGTGACCGACTACGCCTTTGCGATGAATTCCGAAGATTATCGTTCACAATCCGATCCGACGACGATCTACGCCCGGCCCGCGATGCTCCTCTCCAAGCCGGGTGGTGGCTATTCGGTGGTGAACGCGGGCCTGCCGAGTTGGGGCCATTCGGTCGCGATGGTCGACAATGGCCTCGGCACCAAGGACGTGGTGTTCGCAGGGTACAACGACAATCCGTTCCAGGTGCTGCGCTATCAGGCGGGCGGCTTCGTCTCGGTTACCGACCAATATGTCGCCAACACCGACGGCTGGGCCAATGCCTTGGCGGGGGCGTCTGCGGCACCGGGTGACGCGGCTTCGGCCTATTTCGTCGCGACCCACGAGACGTACGAACAAACGGATGCCCATCCGCTGACCGGCGTGGGGCTTGGCCTGTTCGGCAAAGTGGGCAGCGCGGTCTCGCTCATAGATTTTGCAGGTTACAAGCCGGACGGCACTGCAAAGGTTAAGCTGTACAACACCGACGTGCTCCAGACCTTTTCGATCTACCGGTTTCCGGATGTCGACTACCTCAACCTAACATTCATCGAAGTGCAGGTGGATCCGGTGCGAAAGGCGGATGGCTCCCTGACCGTTGTGGCGATGATGAATGCCCTTGAGGCGACCGGCCATCCGCGGATCACCAGCGGAGAAACCTTCAACTACGATACCGATCTGGTCAATGTGAGCAGGCTGAAGGTGTTTCGTCTGCTCGATGGCCATTTGCGCGAGGTTCCCAATGCAATCCCGGTGCAGTTGGCCAAGGGCAGTATCAACTACTACGACTTGACCGACGTGAACGGAGACGGGCTGAAGGACATCGTCGCGCAAGTGTTCACGCGGCCCGGTTTCCACGAGAATGCCGATGCGGCAGGCAAACCTGCGGTCTATATCAACGACGGGCTGGGCCATTATCAGGTGGTAGATCTCAATGGATTTACCGGGAACCTCGATGGCACCCCGCCGGGGCCGGAACTCGAAGGGTATTTGAAGGATATCAACGGGGACGGCTTCGCCGATCTCGTGACCTACATCGTCAACCCGCCCGACGAGCGGTTTACGCACACGATCCAGATCAGCTACTCCCATGGCTTTCCCGGGGTGCTGGGATCGCAGCTTGATGACCGGCTATATGGGTCTGCGAAGGCTGACAAGATCGATGGCGGCGCGGGCAATGACACGATCAATGGCGGGCTGGGCAACGACCGGCTGACAGGTGGCGCGGGGGCGGACGAGCTATCCGGTGGCAACGGCAACGATACTCTCACCGGCGATGCCGGCAACGATCGGCTGATCGGCGATGCCGGAGGCGATCTTCTCACTGGCGGGGCAGGCGACGACCGACTTCTTGGCGGTGACGGAGCCGACAGGCTTATTGGCGGCGCAGGGCGCGACACGCTCACCGGCGGCCTCGGTGCCGACAAGTTCCGTTTCGATGTGCTGGAGATAACGGCGAAACGCGACACGATCTCGGATTTCGTCAAGGGTCAGGACAGTATCGAACTGGTGCGATCAGCCTTCAAAGGGCTTGCCAGCGAATTGGCGGGGCCTCTCAAGGCGCAAGAGTTTACGTTGGGTACCAAGGCGCTGACGCCCGATCACCATATCATCTACAATCAGGCTACCGGCGCCTTGTATTACGATCCGGACGGTAACGGGCAACAAGCACAAGTGCAGATCACGGCACTCACAACCAAGCCGCTTCTCGATGCATTTGACATCTTGCTGGTGTGAGCACGCGTTGAACGGGGGAGGCTGGTGGGAAAGGTCCTGGCTACGTTCCCTCAAGCTGCCCGCTTCTCCCCCCGCCGTGCCACAGCACTCAGCCCCTTGGTCAATTGCACCAGCCCATTGAGCCGCGCTTCGGGTGTACCCCAGGCCCGGTTGATCACCAGCTTGTTGTCCGGGCGCAGCTTTGCCGTGCCTTTCAGGCGGTCGATATAGGCGAAGAGGCCCATGGGTTCCGGGAAGCTGTCGTTGTGGAACGACACCAGCGTGCCCTTCGCGCCGACGTCGATCTTGGCGATGTGGGCTTCGATGGCCTGGCGCTTGATCTCGATGAGCTTGAGGAGGTTCTGCGTGGGCGCGGGGAGGGGGCCGAAGCGGTCGATCATTTCGGCGGCGAGGGCTTCGACGGCGTCCGCGCCTTCGGCGTCGTTCATGCGGCGATAGAGCGCCATGCGGACGGCGAGGTCCGGCACGTAGTCCTCCGGGATCATGATCGGGGCATCGACGGTGATCTGCGGGCTCAGCGTGTTGCGTTCGCGCGCGAGGCCGATTTCGCCGGCCTTGGCGGCGACGATCGCGTCTTCGAGCATCGACTGGTAGAGCTCGAAGCCGACTTCGCGGACGTGGCCGGACTGCTCGTCGCCGAGGAGGTTGCCCGCGCCGCGGATATCGAGATCGTGGCTGGCAAGCTGGAACCCGGCGCCGAGGCTGTCGAGATCGGAGAGGACCTTGAGGCGCTTTTCGGCGACTTCGCTGAGGGCCTGGTTTTCGGGGTAGGTGAGGTAGGCATAGGCGCGCAGCTTGCCGCGCCCGACGCGGCCGCGCAGCTGGTAGAGCTGGGCGAGGCCGAAGCGGTCGGCGCGGTGGAGGACGATGGTGTTGGCGCTGGGGATATCGAGGCCGCTCTCGACGATGGTGGTCGAGAGGAGGACTTCGTAGCGCTTCTCGTAGAAGGCGCCCATGCGGTCCTCGACTTCGGTCGGGCTCATCTGGCCGTGCGCGGAGACATAGCGGATTTCCGGCACGTTGAGGCGGAGCCATTCCTCCAGATCGGGCATGTCGGCGATGCGGGGGACGACGATGAACGACTGGCCGCCGCGCTGGTGCTCGCGCATCAGGGCCTCTCGCATGGTCACGTCGTCCCACGGCATGACGTAGGTGCGCACGGCGAGGCGGTCGACCGGCGGGGTCTGGATGGTGGACAGTTCGCGCAGGCCGGACATCGCCATCTGCAGCGTACGCGGGATGGGGGTGGCGGTGAGGGTGAGGACGTGCACGTCCGCCTTGAGTTCCTTGAGGCGCTCCTTGTGGACGACGCCGAAGCGCTGCTCCTCATCGACGATGACAAGGCCGAGGCGCTTGAATTCGAGGCCCTTGGAAAGGAGCGCGTGGGTGCCGATGACGACATCGACGGTGCCGGCGGCGAGGCCTTCGCGGGTCTGGGCGGCTTCCTTGCCGGGGACGAGGCGGCTGAGGCGGCCGACTTCGAGGGGGAAGCCGGAGAAGCGCTCGACAAAGGCGGTATAGTGCTGGCGGGCGAGCAAGGTGGTCGGCGCGATGACGGCGACCTGCTTGCCGGCCATGGCCGCGACGAAGGCGGCGCGCAGGGCGACCTCGGTCTTGCCGAAGCCGACGTCGCCGCAGACGAGGCGGTCCATCGGCTTGCCGCTGGCGAGATCGCCGAGAACGTCCTCGATGGCGCGCTCCTGATCGTCGGTCTCGGCCCAGGGGAACCGGTCGACGAAGGGGCCGAAGCTGGCGGGATCGGGGGCGAGGGTATCGGCTTCGCGCAGGGCCCGCAGCGCGGCGGTCTGCATGAGCTGGCCGGCGATTTCGAGGATGCGCTCGCGCATCTTCGCCTTGCGGCGCTGCCATGCCTCGCCGCCGAGTTTGTCGAGCTGGATGCCCTCGCTGTCGTGGCCGTAGCGGGAAAGGACGTCGAGGTTTTCGACGGGGATGTAGAGCTTGTCCCCGCCTGCGTATTCGAGCTGGACGCAGTCGTGCGGGCTGTCGCCCACCGCGACTGGCACGAGGCCGATGTAGCGGCCGATGCCATGCTCCATGTGGACGACAAGATCGCCGGTGCCGAGCGCGGCGAGTTCGGCGAGGAAGGCGTCGGCGTCCTTGCGCTTGCGCTTGGGGCGGACGAGCCGATCACCCAGGATGTCCTGCTCGGTGAGGACTTCGACATCGCCGCTGGAGAAGCCCTGTTCGAGGGGCAAGACGACGGCGGCAGGTTTGCCGGTGGCGGCGGCGCCGAGGGCTTCCTGCCAGGTCTCGGCGAGGATGGGAGGCGCTTTTCCGGCATCGCCGAGCAGCGAGGCGAGGCGGCTGCGCGAGCCGGCGGAGTAGGCGGCGACGACCGCCTTGCGGCCGCGCGTGGCGAGCGCGGCGAGGTGCTTGGCGGCGGCTTCGTAGATATTGGCGCCCGAGGCGCGTTCGGGAGCGAAATCGCGGGGGGAGCCGAAGCCGAAATCGAGGACGCGAGGGCTCTCGGGCTCCGCGAATTGGCTCATGCGGTGGACGGGCCAGCCCGCGAGGGCGCGGTCGAACTCGTCGCGGCCGAGGTAGAGCGCGGTTTCGGCGAGGGGGCGGTAGGTGGTGCTGCCGGCGCGCTGGCTGCTTTCGGCGCGGGCCTGACGGTAGTCGGTGATATCGGCGAGGCGCTCTTCGGCGGCCTTGGCGGCGGCGGCATCGAGGAGGACGAGGTCGCCGTCGGTCAGATGGTCGAAGAGGGTGACGAGGCGGTCTTCGAGAAGCGGGAGCCAGTGCTCCATCCCGGCGAGGCGGCGGCCTTCGCTGACCGCCTGATAGAGCGGATCGCTTGTGGCATTGGCGCCGAAGAGTTCGCGGTAGCGGGTGCGGAAACGGCGGATGGACTCCTCGTCGAGCAGGGCCTCGCTGGCGGGGAGCAGGAGGTGCGACTGCACGGGCTGGACCGAGCGCTGGGTGGCCGGATCGAACAGGCGCATCGTCTCGATCTCGTCGCCGAAGAAATCGAGCCGCAGGCCGTGGGAAAGGCCGCTGGGGTAGAGATCGAAGACCGAGCCGCGCACCGCATATTCGCCGGAGTCCACCACCGTATCGACGCGGCTGTAGCCCTGGCGCTGGACAAGCGCGATCAGCGCCGCGCGCGCGATTTCCTGCCCGACGCGCAAGGCGCGCACCGATTCGCGCACGCGAAACGGCGTGAGCGTGCGCTGGAGCAGCGCGTTGATCGTGGTGACGAACAGCTGCGGGCCTTCGAGCGGCTGCTGCAGCGCATGGAGCGCGGCGAGGCGGCGCGCGCTGACCGACATGGCGGGCGAGGCGCGGTCAAACGGCAGGCAGTCCCACGCGGGATATTCGGCGACGTCAAGCTCGGGCGCGAAGAACTGGGCGCTCTGGGTGACGGCGCGCATGGCGGCGTCGTCTGCCGCGATGAAGATGGTGCGCCTGGGCGATTTGCCAGTGGCGGCCGCGCGCGAGAGATCAGCGAGGACAAGCGGCTGCGCTCCCCGGGCGATGGAAGCGAGGGTGAGCGGCGTCGTGGCCGACAGGATGCGGGACGGATCGGGCATGTGAAAAAGGGCGCGCGGAGTCAGCGCGGAATATCGACGTAATCGAGGCGGCGCATGGCGTCCATCTCTGCACCTGTGAACGCTTGGGGGACGGGCTGGGTGCCAAGTGCCCAGGCCATCACATCGACGTCGTCTTCCTCGAGCAGGCGTTCGAACCAGTCGAGCGCGGCTTCATCCCAGCCCGTGTGGCGCGTGTCGAAGAAGCAGCCGAACATGTAGTCCGCCTCACGCGTGCCGCGATGCCATGCGCGGAACTTCATCCGGGCGAGGCGCGGGGCGAGGCCAGAGTCGCTATGCGTATCGTTGTCGTTCATCCTGGCGCCGATACGCCTTGTGGGGCGGCGGGGGCAAGCGCGTTGCACCCCGGGGCGAGGTTGGCCTAAGCACGGGGAGATATGCGTCCCGATCTGCTCAATCCGCTGTTTGCCGAGACCGAGGGCCTCAAGGGTGTGGGGCCCGGTCTGGCGCGGCCTTTGGGCAAGCTCGGCCTCACGCGGGTGCGGGACCTTGTCTACAACCTCCCGGACCGGTTCGTGGCGCGGCGGGCGGTGGGCAATCTCGACGAGGCGGCGGTCGGCGAGCAGATCGTGATCGCACTGACGGCGCGTGAGCATCGGCCCAGCACGGGCCGTGGGCCTTATCGGATCATGGCCGAGGATGCGCTGGGGAACTACGTGGCGCTCGTGTGGTTCGGGCGGGCAAGCTATTCCGCGAAGAAGCTGCTGCCAGTGGGCGAGAAGCGCTGGGTGGCCGGGCGGCTCGATCAGTATGGGCAAAGCTGGCAGATCGTCCACCCCGAGCATGTGGCCGAGGACAGTGGCGCGCTGGCCGGATCGCTGAACGAGCCGGTCTATCCGGCAACGGAAGGGCTGACGCAGGCGCGGATCGCGGCATTGACGGGGCAGGCGCTCGGGATGGTGCCGGAGTTGCCGGAGTGGATCGAGCCGGGGCTGCTGGCGCAGTCTGGCTGGCCAGCGTGGCGCGAGGCGCTGATGCGGGCGCACAAGGGAGCCGACGCGGCGGCGCGCGACCGGCTTGCCTATGACGAGCTGCTGGCGAACTCGCTGGCGCTGATGCTGGTGAAAGCCAGCAACCGCACCCGGCGGACGGTGCCGCTCAGGGGCGATGGCCGGCTGCGCGGGAAGCTGCGGCTGCCCTTCGCGCTGACGGGGGCACAGGCGCGCTCGGTGGACGAGATCGAGAGCGATCTGGCGCAGGACGCACCGATGCTGCGGCTGCTGCAGGGTGATGTGGGTTCGGGCAAGACGGCGGTGGCGCTGCATGCCATGCTGATCGCGGTGGAAGCGGGCGCGCAGGCCGCGCTGCTCGCGCCGACCGAGATTCTGGCGCGCCAGCATGCCGAGACCTTGCAGCGCATGGCGGCGGGGACGGGAGTGCAGATCGCGCTCCTGACCGGAAAGACCACGCAGCGCGGCGGCGCGAAGGCGCGTGAGGCGATCCTGATGGGGCTGCTGGATGGCAGCATCGATATTTGCGTGGGTACGCACGCGATCTTTCAGGAGAGTGTGACGTACCGCAATCTGGCGCTGGTGGTTATCGACGAGCAGCACCGCTTCGGCGTGGGCCAGCGGCTGATGCTGACGCAGAAGGGCAAGGCGACGCCGCATTGCCTCGCTATGACCGCAACGCCGATCCCGCGCACGCTGACCTTGGCGCAATATGGCGAGATGGAGGTGTCCAAGCTCGACGAGATGCCGCCCGGGCGCCAGCCGATCGATACGCGCGTGGTGGCGGTGGAGCGCATGGGCGAGGTGGTCGAGGGCCTCGCGCGGCATCTGGCGACAGGCGCGCAGGCCTATTGGGTCTGTCCGATGGTGCGCGAGAACGAGACGGCCGATCTGGCGGCGGCGGAAGCGCGGTTTGCGGAGATGCAGTTGCGGTTCGGCGATGATGTCGTGCTGGTCCACGGGCAGCTCCGGCCCGAGGCGAAGGACGCCGCGATGGAGCGCTTTGTCCGCGGCGATGCCAAGCTGCTGGTGGCGACAACGGTGATCGAGGTCGGCGTCGACGTGCCGGCCGCAAGCCTGATGGTGATCGAGCAGGCGGAGCGGTTCGGCCTCGCGCAGTTGCACCAGCTGCGCGGCCGTGTGGGCCGCGGCTCGGCGAAATCGACCTGCTTGCTGCTGCGCGGCGAGGCGCTTTCGGAAGTCGGGCGCGAGCGGCTTGCCCTGATGCGCGAGACGCAGGACGGTTTCAGGCTGGCCGAGGAGGACCTGCGCCTGCGCGGCGGAGGCGAGCTGCTCGGCACACGGCAATCGGGCGATACGCCCTTTCGGGTAGCCGACTTCGAACAGATTGCCCGGCTGCTGCCCATGGCGCATGACGATGCGCGGCTGCTCATGGAGCGCGATGGCGGACTGGCTTCTCCGAGGGGTCAGGCGGCGCGGGCGCTGCTCTATCTGTTCGAGCGCGACTGGGGCGTGCAGCTGCTGCGCGGCGGCTAGGTTTGAAAAGGATTGGCGTTGAAGCGTGTTTCTGAGGCAGCCCGGGCTTTGGGCTATGCGGGGCTTCTGCCGCAGGTGGCGGCGCTGCTGGCGGTGTTCAAGGGCGGCGAGTGGGGCTGGACCGCGCTGGCGCTCGCCTATGCTTACGCCGCGCTGATCTTCAGCTTCCTGGGCGGCGTGTGGTGGGGCATCGGGATTGCCCGGCCGGAAAGCCCCAAATGGATTTTCCTGGCAGGCGTCGCCCCATCGCTGATCGCGCTGGGGCTTTGGTGGCCTTGGATGGCAGGCTGGACTTGGCCCGGGCCGGAATTGATCGCACTGGGCCTTTGCATCGCGGCCTCGCCGCTGATCGATCTTGCGGTGGGGCTGAAGCCGGAGGGATGGCTGGCGCTGCGGCGCAATCTATCGATCGGCCTTGGCGGGCTCAGCGTGCTGATCGGCTTGATCGCACCGGCGGTCTGAGCGCAGCGTACGCAGCCATCTGCCAGCGGCGAAAAGCCGAGTGTTATAAGTATATGGCGCAAGATGGTTAACGGCCCCTTAGGAATTGGAAGGTAATTGCACCGTATCAACTGCGAAAAGCACGCAAACGATCACGGGGCGATCATGGCAAACTTCTTCAGCAATCACCGGTTGGGCGAAATTTGCGCCAATGCGTTCAATTTCGACTTCATGTCGCTGTTGGCTCGCGGCGCTGAGAGTGGCGCTGAACTGAACCCTGATGCAACAGGCATGAGCCTGGACCTGCAGGCTGACGAAAGCGAGAACGAGACCGGCCCGGTGGTCAGCACCACCAGCCTCCTCGACGGTGTGCTGTTCATGGCAAAGTCGACCTTCTCGGCTATGTGGGCCGGGACGATCCATGCCTTCGCGATGCTCTCCGGCGATGAGGCGGTGGCAGGCGTGCTCGACATCTCGCTCGATGCGGCGCTGGTCCACAAGGCCATTGTCGATACCGATGCCGATGCGCTCAATACCCTCGTCTGGGGCGGAAACGACCGGATCGCCGGCGGTGACAGCAATGATACCCTGCGCGGCTTCGACGGGAACGATCGTATCATTGGCGGGATCGGAAACGACACCCTGTCAGGTGATGCCGGGCGCGATGCCCTTTCCGGCGGGTCCGGCGACGACCATCTCGACGGTGGCACCGGGAATGACCGGATGAGCGCGGGCGCCGGCAACGACGTGCTGGTGGGCGGAGACGGCAACGATGTGCTTGTCGGCGGATCCGGCATCGACACGTTGACCGGCGGGAACGGGGCCGACACCTTCGATTTTCGCAGCATCGGCCAGATCGACTGCCTCGTGGTGCCGGGCATTGCCTTGTCCGTGGGTGAGGACGACGACAGCTTCACGTTTGATGACGACCATTCGGCTGCCAGCCTGCAACCGATGGACCATATCCTCGATTTCAGCCACGCTCAGGGCGACCGCATCGATCTCCACCGTATCGACGCCAATATCCTGACGCTGGAACGGGACGCCTTCGTGTTCCACGATGCAATCGATCATGGTGCGCCTGTCCACGGCGCGGGCCAGATCAACGTCTACGAGACCGCGGTCGCCAACACGTACGACGTGTCGCTCGAGATCGACAATTCCGGTGCGAGCCGCCATTTCCTGGTGACGAGCCTGGATGGGCCGCTCGTGGCGGCAGACTTCATTCTCTGAGGCAGAACACCGCGCTATGCAGTCAGCCCCGAGGGGCTGCTGCGAGCGGTTATATCCAATACAAGAAAAATGGTCGGGGAGAGAGGATTCGAACCTCCGGCCCCTGCCTCCCGAAGACAGTGCTCTACCAGGCTGAGCTACTCCCCGACCGATCGGTTTACCGGCAAGCCGGCCCCGAGGCAGGGGCGCGCTATAGGCGGGGGATTTGAGGGTGACAAGCACCCTTTTGCAGGATTTTCATCGTGCCCTGTGGACGGCTCAGGCCGCGCGGCTGAGCATGGGGGCAGGGGCCTGCGTATCGCTGGACAAGCGGAAGCGGGCGACGAGGTCCTGCAGGGTTTCGGCTTCGCGCAGCAGGCTGTGCGCGGCGGCATTGCTTTCCTCGACCATCGCGGCGTTCTGCTGGGTGACCTGATCGATACGGCTGAAGCTGGCGCCGACGCTGCCGAGCGCTTCTACCTGTCCGGCGGATTCGGTGGCAATGCTGCTGATCGCGCCGCCGATTTCGGTGACCCGGTCCACGATGGTGCGCAGCACGGTCCCGGTTTCGCCGACGAGTTCGACGCCGGTACCCACTTGCGCGGAGGACGCGCCGATCAGGGTCTTGATGTCCTGCGCGGCATCGGCACTGCGCTGGGCCAGGGCGCGCACTTCCGTGGCGACGACGGCAAAGCCCTTGCCGGCATCCCCGGCGCGGGCGGCCTCGACCCCGGCGTTGAGGGCGAGGAGATTGGTCTGGAAGGCGATGCCATCAATGATGGCGACGATCTGCGAGATTTCGCTCGAGGACTGCTCTATAGCGGTCATCGCGGCGATCGCGCGCTCGACGACGGCGCCGCCGGTGGCGGCATCGGCCTGGGCTTCGGCGGTGGTGCGGTTGACGGCTTCGGCGCGCGCCGCTGTGGCGCGGATTCCGGTGGTGAGCGTGGTGGTTGCCTCGCTGTTGGCGGCAATGGCGCTGGCCTGCGCTTCGGTGCGGCGGGCAAGATCATCGGACGCGCTGCGGATTTCGGACGAGCCGGTGGCAATCTGGCGTGCGGCGGCGGTGACCCGTCCGAGGAGCTGATCGAGATCGGCAGTCGCTGCATTGAACGATGTGCGCAGCGCTTCGTAGCTTTGCGGGAAGGGCTGCGTGATGCGCATGGCAAGATCACCCCGTGCCATCGCTTCGAGCCGGCCGGCAATGGCGCCGATGACGGCGTTCTGTTCGGCCGCGGTGCGGGCGCGTTCGGCGGCGGCTTCGGCCTCGATGCGTTCGGCTTGCGCGCGCAGATCGGCCTGATGCTGTATGCGGCGCGCGACCTGCTCGCACAGAATGATAAGCGCGCCGGTTTCAATCACCACGACAACCGCATGGAACAGCACGCGTGCAAGCGCCGGGCCGCCGGTCCAGACGATATCAGGCGCGAGGAAGTTGGCGAGGAGGTGGTGAACCGCGATGAGGCCGGCGGCGAGAATCACGGGCCGCCAATCGGCCATGGCGGCGAGCATGGCGAGCGCGGCGAAGAAGGTCATGTGGATATCGACCATCAGCGGGTGGCCGCTCCACTGATAGAGCAGGATCATCGGCAGGGCAGCCACCGCGCTGCCCATGGCAAGCCGGGTGCCGGGATCGGAACGGCCTTGCGTGACCAGCGCAAGCGGGATGGCGGCCACCGCCAGCGCGAGAAGGAGCGGGAGCGCGCCAGTATCGCTGAGCGCGGTGCCCACGGCGATGGCCAGCGTGGCCAATACGCAAGTCGCGGCGAGGACCTTGAGGCCATTGCGGCGGACGGCGAGGAGTTCATCCATGGGACAGGGCTTTCGGGGGTTGGCAGAGATATGGAGGGATGGCGATGGCGAGCGCGCCTTCGCGGAGCGCGCGGGTGGCAAGCCCGGGGGGCGGCGCATTCAGGATCAGGCCGCCGAAGGGGCCGTAGCCCCCAATGGCCGCACCGTTTTGCAGCGCCCAATCGAGCGCGGCATGGCGTCGGGCGGACGTGAGCGGCAGATAGAGCGCGGCAAGCCCGGGGCGAGGGGCGAGCTCGGCCACGGCCACCACCAGCGCAAGAACAGCGCCTTGCACGGCAAGCGCAAGGCGCGGGCTGGCGGAGGTGGACGGGGTATTGCTCATGCGCAAGGCTTAGTCCGCTGTGGACTTAAACGCTGGAAGGGTGGGCTTAAGGTTAACTGCGTATTCCGGGCGCTGGTCAGTCCAGCCGGAGAAGGCTAGACAGAGCGAATGGCCACAGCCGCTTCCCCATCGCGAGTCCCGGCGCAGCAAGCGCATCCCGAACAGCAATATCTGGACCTCATGCGCCGGATCTGGACGCACGGCGACGAGCGTGTGGACCGCACGGGCGTGGGAACGCGCAGCGTGTTCGGCGCGCAATTGCGCTTCGATCTGGCGGATGGCGCGATGCCGCTGCTGACGACCAAACGCGTCTACTGGAAGACAGCGACGCGCGAGTTCCTGTGGTTCCTGACCGGACGCACCAATATCCGCGAACTGTGCGCGCAAGGGGTGGAGATCTGGACCGACTGGCCGCTCGACCGCTATCGGCGCGAGACCGGGGACCCGATCAGCCGCGCAGACTTTTCGGCGCGGATAGTGGCGGACGGCGACTTTGCCGAAGCCTGGGGCGATCTGGGGCCGGTCTACGGGAAGCAGTGGACGGACTGGCCGGTTTATGAGCCGGCGGGAGACGGACTGTTTGCGCGGGCTGCGCAGGGAGTCAACCAAGTGGCCGAGGTGGTCGAGAGCCTGAGGAAGAACCCTGGAAGCCGGCGGCACATCGTCGAAGGGTGGAACGTGGCGGAGCTGGGGCAGATGGCGCTGCCGCCCTGCCACAAGACCTATCAGTTCCACGTCGCGGACGGGAAGCTATCGGGGCTGCTCTATCAGCGCAGCTGCGACGTGGCGCTGGGGCTGCCCTTCAACCTGTGGGGTGGGGCGCTGTTTATCCGGATGCTTGCGCAGCAGTGCGATCTGGAACCCGGCGAGCTGGTGTGGATGGGGGGGGATACACATCTCTATCTCAACCATGCAGATCTCGTCGAAGCACAGCTGGCAAGGACGCCCGAGGGGAGCCCGAAACTGGCGATCCTGAGCCGGCCGGAGAGCATCTTCGACTATCGGATCGAGGACTTCGAGGTGCGCGATTATGCCCCGCAGCCCGCGATTTCCGCACCCGTTGCCGTTTGATTGACTCGTAAAGTGTGTTGTAATATTATTATGCGATGAGCTAATAATGCGTCTCCCCCAAGGGAGGCGCCGGGAGTGTCCGATGCTGGCGTCCTTCGCATGACCGACCCCTCGCGCAGCAATCTTCCGCCGCTGCAGTTGCATGTGCCCGAGCCGCGCTTTCGCCCCGGCGATGCGGTGGATTACAGCCATCTGGTGATCCCGCCGGCGGGCGTTCAGCCGCGGCCGGATGAAGGCTGCGCGGCGAGCGAGACGCATGGCCTGTGCCTCGATCTGGTGCGTGTGCTGGGCGAGGACCACAAGGCGGTGGGGCCATGGGATCCGAAGCTCGATCCGGAAAGCCTTCGGCGGATGCTGCGACTGATGGCGCTGACCCGCGCGTTCGACGACCGGATGTACCGCGGGCAGCGGCAGGGCAAGACCAGCTTCTACATGAAGTGCACCGGCGAGGAGGCGACCTCGATTGCCCCGGCCATGGCGCTTGCCAGCGATGACATGGTGTTTCCGAGCTATCGCCAGCAGGGCATCCTGATCGCGCGCGGCTATCCGATGGTCGACATGATCAACCAGATCTATTCGAACAAGGCGGACAAGCTGAAGGGGCGGCAACTGCCGATCATGTATTCGGCGAAGGAAGCCTCGTTCTTCTCGATCTCGGGCAACCTCGCGACGCAATACCCGCAGGCGGTGGGCTGGGCGATGGCGAGCGCGATCAAGGGTGATACCCGCATTGCTGCGGCGTGGCTGGGCGAAGGCTCGACCGCGGAGGGCGACTTCCATTCGGCGATGACGTTTGCGGCAGTCTACAATGCACCGGTGGTGTTCAACGTCGTCAACAACCAGTGGGCGATTTCGAGTTTTTCAGGCTTTGCGGGTGCGGAACGGACGACCTTTGCGGCGCGGGCCATCGGGTATGGTATTGCCGGGCTCAGGGTCGATGGCAACGATCCGCTGGCGGTCTATGCCGCAACGCGCTGGGCAGCGAACCGGGCGCGGGCGAACGGCGGGCCGACCTTGATCGAGCATTTCACCTACCGTGCGGAAGGGCATTCGACCTCCGACGATCCGGGACAGTACCGCTCGGTGCAGGAGCGCAGCGAGTGGCCGCTGGGTGATCCCGTCGCGCGGCTTGCGGCCCATCTCGAGGCGCTGGGCGAGTGGACAGGCGAGGCCCACGCGGCGATGGATCTGGAGCTGGCCGAGCAGGTCAAGGCCGCAGCCAAGGCGGCCGAGGCCAATGGCGTGCTGGGCCATGGCCTGCACCATCCGTTCCGCACGCTGTTCGAGGACGTGTTCGAGGAACTGCCCTGGCATCTCAAGGAACAGAGCGAACAGGCGATCCGCGAGCGGCGGATCAAATGGCCCGAGTGGAAGGAGGACTGAGCGTGAGCGACACTCCGTCCATGAAAAAGCTCAACATGATTGAGGCGATCAACGACGCGCTCGACGTGATGATGGCGCGCGATGACAGCATCGTCGTGATGGGCGAGGATGTCGGCTATTTCGGCGGTGTGTTCCGCGCGACGGCGGGGCTGCAGAAGAAGTATGGCCGCACCCGCGTGTTCGATACGCCGATCAGCGAATGCGGGATCATCGGCGTGGCGGTGGGGATGGGCGCCTATGGCCTGCGCCCGGTGCCGGAAATCCAGTTTGCCGACTATATCTATCCGGGGCTCGACCAGCTCGTCTCCGAGGCGGCGCGGCTGCGCTATCGTTCGGCGGGGGAGTTTACCGCGCCGATCACGGTGCGCTCGCCGTTTGGCGGCGGCATCTTCGGCGGGCAGACGCATAGCCAGAGCCCGGAGGCGCTGTTTACCCATGTCGCGGGCCTCAAGACGGTGATCCCGAGCACGCCGCACGATGCCAAGGGGCTGCTGATCGCGGCGATCGAAGACAACGATCCGGTGATCTTCTTCGAGCCCAAGCGCATCTACAACGGGCCGTTCAATGGCTATTACGACCGGCCGGTGGAGCCCTGGGCGCGGCATGCGGGGGGCGCGGTGCCGGAAGGCTACTACCGCATCCCGCTCGGCAAGGCGCGGGTGGTGCGGGGCGGCGAGGCGATGACCGTGCTCGCCTATGGCACGATGGTCCATGTCGCCGAGGCTGTGCTGGCCGAAAAGGGCGTCGATGCCGAGATCATCGATCTGCGCACGCTGGTGCCGCTCGATATCGAGACGATCAAGGCTTCGGTGGAGAAGACCGGCAAGTGCCTGATCGTCCACGAGGCGACGCGCACGGGCGGGTTTGGTGCGGAGCTTTCGGCGCTGGTGCAGGAGCGCTGTTTCTATAGCCTTGAAGCCCCGATCGAGCGGGTGACGGGCTTCGACACCCCTTATCCGCACAGCCTTGAATGGGCGTATTTTCCCGGTCCGGTCCGCATTGGCGAGGCTGTCGACCGTTTGCTGAAAGCCTGACGCGATGGGTACTTTCACGTTCCGCCTGCCCGATATCGGCGAAGGGATCGCCGAGGCCGAGATTGTCGCCTGGCATGTGGCTGTAGGCGATATGGTGACCGAGGATGGCCGGGTGGCCGATCTGATGACCGACAAGGCGACGGTCGAGATGGAAAGCCCGGTTTCGGGTCGGATCATTGCGATTGCGGGCGATGTGGGCGACGTGATCGCGATCGGATCGCCCCTGGTGGTGATCGAGACCGAGGGGGATGTGGGCGCGGATGCTGCTGCTGCCGAGGTGGCGTCAGGTCCTTCGGCAGGCTCCGCGCATGCCGATGGGGTGGTGGATGTGGTTCCGGTCGCCGAGACAGCGCCTGCGCCGATTGAAGGGAAGTCCGAAGAGCCAGCGCCGTTTGTTCATGCGGCCAAGGTTCTCGCCAGCCCTGCCGTTCGGGCGCGGGCCGAGGCGCTGGGGATTGATCTGGCCGAGGTGAAGCCTTCGGAAGAAGGCCGTGTGCGCCATGCTGATCTGGACCAGTTCCTCGCCTACAATGCGGGCGGCGGGTATCGGCCGGCAGGCGCGGCGCGCAAGGACGAGGCGGTCAAGGTTATCGGGCTCAGGCGCCGGATTGCCGAGAACATGGCGGCGGCGAAGCGGCATATTCCGCATTTCACCTATGTGGAGGAATGCGACGTCACCGCGCTCGAGGATATGCGCGCGCAGCTCAACGCGGCGCGGGAGGCTAAGCCCAAGCTGACGATGCTGCCGCTGCTGATCACGGCCATCTGCAAGACGCTGCCCGATTTCCCGATGCTCAACGCGCGCTATGACGATGAGGCGGGCGTGGTCATGCGGCATGGCGCAGTGCATCTGGGCATGGCGACGCAGACGCCCGGCGGGCTGATGGTGCCGGTGATCCGCGATGCGCAGGACAGGAACCTGTGGCAGCTGGCCAATGAGATCGCACGGCTTGCCGAAGCGGCGCGCAGAGGGACAGCGACCCCTGCCGAGCTTTCGGGCTCGACGATCACGGTGACGTCATTGGGCGCGCTGGGCGGGGTGGCGACGACGCCCGTCATCAACCGGCCGGAAGTCGCGATCATCGGCCCCAACCGAATTGTCGAGCGGCCGATGTTCGTGCCCGATGGTATGGGCGGCGAGCGCGTGGCCAAACGCAAGCTGATGAACATCTCGATCAGCTGCGATCACCGCGTGGTCGATGGCTGGGATGCGGCGAGCTTCGTGCAGTCGCTGAAGCGGCTGATCGAGATGCCGGTGCTACTGCTGGCGGATTAGCGCACCACGCCGCGCCAGGTCATCTGGCCGGCGCCAGCAAGCGCTTGCGGGGCGGGGATGCGCCAGCGCAGGTGCGTGACGTCCTCGGCATGGGCAGGGCGGGCGCGTCCTGCGGCATCGTGCACGGTGAGGGCTTCGAGCGCGCCCCAGGTGCGGCCGCCATCGACCGAGACTTCCTGCGTTTCATCAGTGGCGCCGGCGAAGGCGATGGTGCGGGGCAGCGGATTGGTGACGGTGAAGCCACCATCTTTGCGGCCCGACCAGTTGACCACGAAGATCACCCTGTCGCCGGGGCGGAGCTGGTCCGCGCGTTCGAGAATGCGCGCGGTGCGGCCGCCGGGTGCGGGCTGGAAGCGTTCGACGAACACGTCGCTCGCAAATTGCATGCCCGCGGCGGCATGGGCCGCTCCGGGCATCAGCGCCGCGCTCGTGGCGCCGACGACGATCATCGCGGGAAGGACCGCCTTGTACATGACTTCAAGAACCCCCTCGGCGCGCCCTGCGCCGTTTCGGAGGGTTTGGCATGGAGGCCTATAAAATTTGGTTAATGAAGGGTTTTGCGCAGCCCGCCGCCGCGCATGACAGACTGGCAAAGAAAAAGGCACCCGAGGGTGCCTTGATCGATTTCGGTTCCCTGACCGATTTCCCAATGGCGCGAGTGACGGGACTTGAACCCGCGACCCTCGGCGTGACAGGCCGATACTCTAACCAACTGAGCTACACCCGCTCGCCTTGGGAGCGCCGCATTTATGGGAGGAGTTGCAGGCTGTCAACGCCCTTGAACGGCTATTTTTGGTTTTCCGGAAAATCGTTTTAAATCAACCCCAGCGGCCGGTTTCCATCCAGATCAGGAAGCGCCGCAGTGGTAGAAGCCAGACGGTGCCGAGAATCACATAGACCAGCATCTGCGCGATGACCGGCATCTTGCCAATGGGGCCGGAAAGCCCCGCCACGATCAGCGCATAGCCGAACAGGGCGAGGATCAGCGCGAGGATGCCGAACGGTTTGCGCCAGGTCGGCTTGTAGGTTTCAGGTTCGTCCATCGTGCGTCCGTTCAGAAGGGGCCGTATAGCCGCGTGGGCGTTACCACCGCGGCAAGCGGCCTGTCATGCGCCTCGGTGGGCAGGTCTTCGGCGAGCTGGCTGTCCCACGCGAGGCCGATGGCCGGGACGTTCGGGTACTTTTCCAGCCAGCGATCATAATGACCGCCACCTTGCCCCAGGCGCATGCCGGAGGCGGTGAAGCCGACAAGGGGAACGAAGAGCACGTCCGGCTCCAGCGCAGCGGCATCGGCGAAGGGCTGCGGCGCGCCATAGGGGCCGGGTTCCATCAGGCCATCAAGATGCGGGGAAGCCCAGTGGCGGAACGCCATCGGCTCTTCGCGGGCGGCGAACCATGGCATCGCGACCTTGTGGCCGGCTTCATGGAAATGCCGTGCATAGGCGCCCGTGGGGGCTTCCTCGCCGATGGCGGCGTAGAGCCCGACGATGGCACCGGGCGGAACCATCGCGCCGAGCGCGGCGGGCGGTCGCTTGAACAGCAGGGCTTTCACGCGCGGATCGAGTGCGGCGACATGTTCGCGCCGTGCCTTGCGCAAGGCCTTTCGCAGGGCGGCCTTGGCGGCCGCGGGTTCTGCGCTCATCTTCGCTCTCGCTTCTGGTAGAGGCCGCGTGCCGGGGGTGACGGGACCACCATGGGTCGTTTCCAGGAGAATCCTCTGACGCGTTCACGTCAGGTGGGGACCATATACCGGGGCCAGGGCCCGGGCAGGGACAGCCCCCAAGGATTTGCTTATAGCCTCAGGGATTTCATGTGGCACGTGCCGGGCAGTACCCGTCGATCCCTATCTAGGGAACACGCACGGCTTTCTCAAGTAGCCGGTTCCTCAAGATGCGCGGCGAGCTTCTCGACGCGGGCGGCGAGGCTTTCGATCCGCGCCAGGACGTCGGCGGCCGGTTCCGGCGCTTCCTCCCGGGGCGGGGGCATCTGGCGGTGGAGCTCGTGCAGTTCGTCGGCCAGCATCAGGGCGGCAAACAGGAGCATGCGCGTCTCGCTTTGCGCCGGGCCGCCGCCGCCTTGAGCGACCCGCTCGCCGACCATGCGGCCCAGCATCTCGATATGCGATTCCTCGCCGTCCGGTGCGGAGACGGTGTAGGGACGGCCGCCGATCGTCAGGTTCACGTTGGTCATGCGCTGCGTCCCGTCCGGATCATTGCGGGAGATTGGCCAGCAGCAGGTCGAGCTGCTGGATTTCCTGGCTCACCCGTTCCTTGAGCTTGCGGTGTCGGCTGCGCAGTTCGGCCACTTCGGCCGGAGCGGGAGCAGCGGCGACGGCAGCCTCGAGCCGGGCAATCGCCTGCTCGATCCTGTCGAGCGCCGCATCGAGCGGGGTTTCCTGCGCGTCGGTCGTCATGAAGCATGTCGCTAGCACAATTGCCTAGCCTCGCAAGCCGGGATGAGGCCTGCTTTCCCCAACCTTGACGCTACGGGGTGCCGCTCCCAAAGAGAGCCCGCTGCCGAATCGGCGGTAGTTGCGGCCTTTGCCGCAGGAGTGAAGGCACAGGAATGTCGATGGAACGGGATCAGGCCGCGCTGACGCCGATGGCAAACGCAATCCGGGCGCTCGCGATGGATGCGGTCGAGGCTGCCAACTCCGGTCATCCCGGCATGCCGATGGGCATGGCCGACGTGGCGACCGTGCTGTTCACGCAGTTTCTCAAGTACGATCCCGCCGCCCCCAAGTGGGCCGATCGCGACCGCTTCGTGCTCTCGGCCGGCCACGGCTCGATGCTGATCTACGCGCTGCTGCACCTCACGGGCTATGCCGCACCGACGATGGATGACATCCGGAATTTCCGCCAACTGGGCAGCCCCTGCGCCGGGCATCCCGAAAACGACATGCTGGAAGGCGTCGAATGCACCACCGGGCCGCTGGGGCAGGGCCTTGCGATGGCGGTAGGCATGGCGATTGCCGAGCGCCACCTCAACGCGACTTTCGGGGACGCGCTGGTTGATCACAAGACCTGGGTGATCGCGGGTGACGGGTGTCTGATGGAAGGCATCAACCACGAAGCGGTCGGGCTTGCGGGCACGCTGGGCCTTGGCCGGCTCAATGTGCTGTGGGACGACAACAAGATCACCATCGACGGCGATACCTCGCTTTCGACCACGGAAGACATCCTGGCGCGCTATGCCGCGAGCGGATGGCACACCGCGAGCTGCGACGGGCACGACTTTGCCGATATCGCCCGCGCGCTGGCCGAAGCGGAAGCGGACCCGCGGCCGTCGCTGGTCTCGTGCAAGACGGTGATCGGCAAGGGCGCGCCGAACAAGCAGGGCGGGCACAATGTCCACGGCTCGCCGCTCGGCAAGAGCGAGATCGAGGCCGCGCGCGACTATCTGGGCTGGACGGCTGCGCCCTTCGAGGTGCCGGCGGATATTCTGGCGGACTGGCGCGCTGCCGGTGCCAAGGGCGCTGCGCTGAGCGCTGCGTGGGAAGCCCGCGCCGCCGCCCATCCGCAAGGCGCGGAACTGGCGCGGCGCATGGCCGGCGAATTGCCCTCGGGTACGGCCGAGGCCATGGATGCCTACCTCGCCAGCCTCGTCGCCAATCCGCCCAAGGTTGCCACCCGCAAATCGAGCGAGATGGCGCTGGAAGCCCTGACGGCGGCTGTTCCCGAGATGGTCGGCGGCTCGGCAGACCTGACAGGTTCGAACAACACCAAGACCAAGGCAACCGGTCCGCTGACCAAGGGCAGCTACGGCGGGCGCTATGTCTATTACGGCATCCGCGAGTTCGGCATGGCGGCGGCGATGAACGGCATGGCGCTGCACGGCGGCGTGATCCCCTACGGTGGTACGTTCCTCGTCTTCTCCGACTACTGCCGCAACGCGGTGCGTATGTCGGCACTGCAGCATGTGCGCGCGATCTATGTGTTCACGCACGATTCCATCGGCCTTGGCGAGGACGGCCCGACGCACCAGCCGATCGAGCATGTGATGAGCTTGCGCATGATCCCGAACCTGCTGGTGTTCCGCCCGGCGGACGCGATAGAGACGGCGGAGGCGTGGAACCTCGCGCTTGCCAACGCGCACCGGCCTTCGGTGCTGGCATTGACCCGGCAGAACCTGCCGCCGCTACGCTGCGATGCCGAGATGAAGAGCGCGAAGGGCGCCTACCGCCTGCTCGCCGCCAAGGCCCCGCGCGAGGTCGTGGTTTTGGCGACGGGCTCGGAAGTGGCTATCGCGCAGGACGTTGCCGCCGGGCTCGAGGCACAGGGGATCGGGGCGGATGTCGTCTCGTTCCCGTGCTGGGAACTGTTCGACGAGCAGGACGCAGCCTACCGCGCCGATCTGCTGCCGGAAGGTGTGCTCAAGGTTTCGATCGAGGCGGGGGTGACGCTGGGCTGGCAGAAGTATGTCGGTGACGGCCTCATCATCGGCATCGACAGCTTCGGGGCTTCGGCACCGATCGACAAGCTCTACGACCACTTCGGCCTGACCGCCGAGAAGATCCTGCCGCGCGTTCTGGCGCGGCTTTCGTAAGTTCTTCGTCTGCGCGGGCGGGGCGCACAGCAATTCGAGGCGGAGCAGCGTGACGCTCTGGATTACTTCGTTGCCTCGCTCCTCGCAAAGGCGAGGGTGATAACGGACAGCTAGGAAGGAGTTCTACAATGGCGACCAAGGTTGCGATCAACGGGTTCGGGCGCATCGGGCGCAATGTGGCGCGCGCCATTCTGGAGCGGCCGGACTGCGGACTGGAGCTGGTTTCGATCAACGACCTCGCCAGCGCCAAGGCCAATGCACTGCTGTTCAAGCGCGACAGCGTGCATGGCGCGTTTTCGGGCACGGTCGAAGTCAATGGCAGCGATCTCGTCATCAACGGCAAGCGCATCGCGGTGACCGCCGAGCGCGACCCCGCAAACCTGCCGCATGGCGCGCAGGGCATTGATATCGTGCTGGAATGCACCGGCTTCTTCACCGACCGCGGATCGTGCGCGAAGCACATTGCGGCGGGCGCGAAGAAGGTGCTGATCTCGGCGCCGGGGAAGAACGTGGACCTCACCGTCGTCTACGGCGTGAACCACGACAAGCTGACGGCCGAGCACACCATCGTCTCGAACGCTTCGTGCACCACCAACTGCCTCGCGCCGTTCGCCAAGGTGCTGAACGACGAGATCGGCATCGTGCGCGGGCTGATGACCACGGTGCATGCCTATACCAACGACCAGAAGATCCTCGACCAGATCCACGACGATCCGCGCCGCGCGCGTGCGGCGGCGATGAGCATGATCCCGACCACGACGGGCGCGGCCCGCGCGGTGGGTGAAGTGCTGCCGGAACTGAAGGGCAAGCTCGACGGCTCCGCCATCCGCGTGCCGACGCCCAACGTTTCGGTGGTGGACCTGACCTTCCAGCCCGCGCGCGACACGACCAAGGAAGAAGTCAACGCACTGCTCAAGGCCGCGTCGGAAGGCGCGCTCAAGGGCGTGCTGGGCTTCAGCGACGAGCCGCTGGTCTCGATCGACTACAACCACGATTCGCACAGCTCGACCATCGACAGCTTGGAAACGGCCGTGATCGACGGTAAGCTGGTGCGCGTGCTGTCGTGGTACGACAACGAGTGGGGCTTCTCCAACCGCATGGTCGATACGGCCGGCGTGATGGGCGGGCTGCTCTGAGCCATGGGACCCGCGGGACGGCTTGACGGGATTGCCCGGCACAAGGTGTCCCGCGGGCCGATGGAGACGCTGGACCGCGCCCTCGTCACCCCTGACAAGGGGCTCGAAGGAGATTGCCGGGGCAAGGTGCCCGAAGGCAAGAAGGGCAACCGGCAGATCACCGTGATCGAGGCCGAGAGCTGGGCTGCGGCTTTGGATGAACTTGGCAGTGCGGCGGACGGCCTTGCCTGGTCCGACCGGCGGGCCAACCTGCTGGTTTCGGGGATACGCCTGCCGCGCGAGCCGGGCAAGGTGATCGCGATCGGCCAGAGCCTGCGCATCGAGGTTCGCTGCGAATGCGATCCGTGCAGCCGGATGGACGCCTTGCGCGACGGCCTGCGTCTGGCGCTGACGCCAGACTGGCGCGGCGGGGTTTGCGGGCGCGTGATCAGCGAGGGCGAAATTGCCCTGGGCGATGAAGTGAGGATCGAGAAATGAGCTTCAAGACGCTGGACCAGATCGGTGACGTGCGCGGCAAGGTCGTGCTGGTGCGGGTCGACCTCAACCTGCCCATGCAGGACGGTGCGGTGACCGACGATACCCGCGTCCAGGCCGCCAAGCCGACGATCCTCGAACTCGCCGACAAGGGCGCCAAGGTGCTGCTGCTCGCGCACTTCGGCCGGCCCAAGGGCGAGCGGGTTTCCACCCAGTCGCTGAGCATGGTGATCGGCGCGGTCGAGCAGGTGCTGGGCCGCGAGGTGATGTTCGTTTCCGAAATCGCCGGGCCGGTGGTGCAGCAGGTCGTCGGCATCCTGCCCGAGGGCGGCATTGCCTGCCTTGAAAACACACGGTTCTGGAAGGGCGAGGAAAAGAACGATCCCGAACTGGTCAAGGCGATTGCCGCGAACGCCGACATCTATGTGAATGACGCCTTTTCCGCCGCGCACCGCGCGCACGCGACGACCGAGGGGCTGGCGCACGTGCTGCCGGCCTATGCGGGCCGCTCGATGCAAGCGGAACTGGAAGCGCTGGGCAAGGCGCTGGGAGAGCCGGAGCGGCCTGTGGCGGCCGTGGTCGGCGGGGCCAAGGTTTCCTCCAAGCTCGATGTGCTGAAGCATCTGGTGGGCAAGGTGGATCACCTGATCATCGGCGGCGGCATGGCCAACACGTTCCTTGCCGCGCGCGGGGTCGATGTCGGCAAGTCGCTGTGCGAGCATGATCTGGCACCGACCGCCGAGGCGATCCTCGATGCGGCGGACGCTTCGGGCTGCACGGTGCATCTGCCCTATGACGTGGTGGTCTCGAAGGAATTCGCTGCCAATCCGCCCTCCTTGCGCACCTGCAACGTGCATGAAGTGGCCGCCGACGAGATGATCCTCGACGTGGGGCCCGCCGCGACCGAGGCACTGGCCGACGTGCTCAAGGTCTGCCGGACTCTGGTCTGGAACGGGCCGATGGGCGCGTTCGAGACGCCTCCTTTCGACACTGCTACGGTGGCGCTGGCGCGCACCGCGGCGGCGCTGACCCGCGAGGGTTCGCTGGTTTCCGTGGCTGGCGGCGGCGATACCGTGGCGGCGCTGAGCCATGCCGGTGTGGCGGGCGATTTCTCGTATGTTTCGACCGCGGGCGGGGCCTTCCTCGAATGGATGGAAGGCCGGGTGCTTCCGGGTGTGGCCGCGCTCGAGGGGTAACCCGACCGAATAAAACGCGCCAAGGCGGTGCCGCTATATTGCAGTGCGGAAGGAACCGCTTTATGGGGCCGCGCATACGAATGCACGAGCCGTGAGAGACCTGCCATGAACTATGCCGAGATGAAGTCCAAGATCGCTGCTGGACAGGGATTTATCGCGGCATTGGACCAGAGCGGCGGGTCCACGCCCAAGGCGCTGGCCGGCTATGGCATCGAAGCCGGTGCCTGGAGCAACGACGAGGAAATGTTCGGCCTGATCCACGCCATGCGCGCTCGGATCATCCGCTCGGCGGCGTTTACCGGGGAGAAGGTGATCGGCGCGATCCTGTTCGAACGCACGATGGACGGCGATGTTGACGGCACGCCGGTGCCCGCCGCGCTGATTGCCAAGGGCGTGGTGCCGTTCATCAAGATCGACAAGGGCCTCGAGGACGAGGCGAACGGCGTGCAACTGATGAAGCCGATGCCGACGCTGGACGCGCTGCTGGCGCGTTCCAAGGCGCTCGGCGTGTTCGGCACGAAAGAGCGCTCGGTGATCAACTCGGCCAACCGCGAGGGCATTGCCGCCGTGGTTGCGCAGCAGTTCGAGGTCGGTCGTCAGGTGCTTTCGCATGGCATGATGCCGATCATCGAGCCCGAAGTGAACATCAAGAGCGAGACGCGCGCGAAGTGCGACGCGATCCTGCTCGAAGAGACGCTCAAGCACCTCGATACGCTCGCCGAGGGCGAAGAGGTCATGCTCAAGCTCTCGCTTCCGGTGGTGCCAGGCACGTTCGATCCTCTGGTGGCGCATCCGCGCGTGCTGCGCGTTGTGGCGCTTTCGGGTGGGTACAAGCGGCCGGAAGCCTGCGTCGAGCTTGCGAAGAACAACGGCATCATCGCCAGCTTCAGCCGCGCGCTGCTGGAAGATCTGCGCGCGCAGATGTCGGATGCCGAGTTCGACGCCTCGCTTGGCGCGGCAATCGACGAGATCCATCGCGGTTCGACGGTGAAGACGGCCTGAGGGCACAGCGCACCGCGACGTCTTGACCAGAACCTTCGTCATTGCGAGCGAAGCGAAGCAATCCAGAGCGTTTTTGCATCGGGCTCTGGATTGCTTCGTCGCTACGCTCCTCGCAATGACGAGGCTTTTGGTGGGGACGGTCGGGGGCGGTTATAGGCCCCCATTTGCTCTGATCCGCATCGCTCGCTAAGGCCCGCGCATGTCCGATCTTGCCACCCAGCTCTACCTGATCTCGCCGCTCGATGTGGGCGGCCCGTTCCCTGACCGGCTTGCCCGCGCGCTTGATGCGGGGCCGGTTGCGGCGTTCCAGTTTCGCGTGAAGCACGTGCCCGAGCATGACGCGGCGCGTCTGGCCGAGCCGCTGCAGCGGATCTGCGCGGACCGCGATGTTGCGTTCATCGTCAACGACTCGATCGCGCTGGCCAAGCGGCTTGGCGCGGACGGGGTGCATCTGGGGCAGGACGACGGCTCGGTCGCCGATGCGCGGGCGCGGCTTGGCAAGGCGGCGCAGATCGGCGTGACCTGCCACGCCAGCCGCCACCTCGCGATGGAAGCGGGCGAGGCGGGGGCCGACTATGTCGCCTTTGGCGCATTCTTCCCGAGCGCGACCAAGGACACCAAGCACGTGGCAGAACCCGAACTGCTGCAGTGGTGGTCGCGGCTGTTCGAACTGCCCTGCGTGGCCATCGGCGGCATCACGGCAGGAAACTGCGGGCCGCTGGTCGCGGCGGGAGCGGATTTCCTGGCCGTCAGCAATGCGGTCTGGGGCGGAGATGAAGCCGAAGGCGTCAGGGCGCTTGTGGCAGCGATCGCGCAGGCAGAAGGCTGAACGGCCTACTCGGCCGGTGCTGCCCCGTCCGCACTGTAGGCATAGCCTGCGCTATCATCATCGCGTACCGCGCCGGCCCGCACGCAGCGCAGGGCCTCGCGCCTGCCGTCCGGTCCGAGCTTGATGAGCGAAAGCCCAACCTTGTCAAAGCGGCGGCCAGCAAAAGGGCCGGAGGTCATCGTGAAGGTGTTGCCAAGCAGCAGATAGGTGCCGCGCACGCCGCCGACGACATAGCTGGAATCGGGCACGATGCTGAAGTTGTTGTCTGGCTGCGGAAGTGGCGGCGTCGTTGCATCGCCCGGCAGTTCGCAGGTCCAGCGGCCTTGCGGCACCGTCCACATCGCTCCGCCCGGTGCGGCCATGGCCGGTGCGGCGGCGAGAAGGAACAGGGTGATGGTCGCGGCGCGGATCATGGCGCTGGCGCTAGCATGCGACACCGGCTTGAAGCAATCGCCGCTTGGCGCTAAGGGCCGCGCTCCCGCATGCCTTCGGCGTGCATCCCAATTAGGGCTCTTTCCATCATGAAGATCAGCGGCGTGGACATCCGTCCGGGCAATATCCTGGAATACGAAAAGGGCATCTGGAAGGTTGCCAAGACGCAGCACACCCAGCCCGGCAAGGGCGGCGCGTTCATGCAGGTCGAGATGAAGAACCTTGTCGATGGCCGCAAGACCAACGTGCGCTTCCGCAGCGCCGACACGGTCGAGCGCGTGCGCCTCGATACGAAGGACTTCCAGTTCCTCTATAAGGAAGGCGATGACCTGATCTTCATGGACGTGGAAACCTACGACCAGATCACGCTGCCGGCCGACCTTCTTGGTGACGCGGTGGCCTTCCTGCAGGACGGCATGACCGTGCTGCTCGAAATGTGGGAAGATCGCCCGATTTCCGTGCAGCTGCCCGAGCAGGTCGAGGCGACCATCGTCGAGGCCGATGCCGTTGTGAAGGGACAGACCGCCTCGTCCAGCTACAAGCCCGCGATCCTCGACAACGGCGTGCGCGTGATGGTGCCGCCGCATATCGCCAGCGGGACGCGTATTGTCGTCGACGTCTACGAGCGCACTTACGTCAGCAAGGTGGGCTGAGCCGCATGTCAGCAATATCCGGCCTGATGCGGGTGATGGAGAAGGCGGCCCGCAAGGCCGGCCAGCGGCTGCGCCGTGATTTCGGCGAGGTCGAGCATCTCCAGGTTAGCCGCAAGGGACCGGCTGACTTCGTTTCGAAGGCCGATCAGGCCGCCGAGCGCACGCTGTGGGACGAACTGCGCGCGGCGCGCCCGGGCTGGGGCTTCGTGCTCGAAGAAGGTGGCACGATCGAGGGGGAGCCCGGCAAGCCGCGCTTCATCATCGATCCGCTCGATGGCACCAGCAACTTCCTCCACGGCATTCCGCACTTCGCGATCTCGATCGCGGTGCAGGAGCCGACGCTGGACGGCAAGGGCTGGGGCGAAGTGACCGCCGGGATCGTCTATCAGCCGATCACCGACGAGAGCTTCTGGGCTGAGAAGAGCCGGGGCGCGTGGCTGCAGGACCGGCGCCTGCGGGTCTCGGCGCGGCGCTATCTGGATGAGGCGCTGATCGCCACGGGTATCCCCTTTGCCGGGCGCGGCGACATGAGCGAGTGGACGAAGATCTATCATGAGCTCGGCCCGCGCGTGGCGGGTATCCGGCGGCATGGTTCGGCGGCGCTCGACCTGGCGTGGGTGGCCGCGGGCCGGTTCGACGGGTTCTGGGAAAGCGCCTTGCAGCCGTGGGATACGGCCGCCGGGTGTCTGCTTGTGCGCGAGGCGGGCGGGTTCGTTTCAGACTATCGCGGCCGTTCGCAGCCGATCTGTGACGAAACCGTGCTGGCCGGCAACGATGCCCTGCATTCGAAGCTGCACAAGCTGGTGGTTGGCGCGATCAAGACGGCTTGAAGCCCATTGGCGGGGCGGTTAAACCCCCGCAAGAATGCCCCTGTGGTGGAATGGTAGACGCGACCGACTCAAAATCGGTTATCGAGAGATGTGCCAGTTCGAGTCTGGCCAGGGGCACCAACTTCACTTCCTTCTCAGCCAGCAGCAAATCCTCGTCATTGCGAGGAGCGTAGCGACGAAGCAATCCAGAGCGGCAGTGCGCGGCGCTCTGGATTGCTTCGCTACGCTCGCAATGACGAAGACGGGCGTAGAGACAGCGCTCTTGCGTTCCCTCTATGTTCACGCTATTTCGCAGCCATGGCCAAGCCCAAACGCCGATATGTCTGCCAGGCCTGCGGAGGGGTTTCGCCCCGCTGGCAGGGCCAGTGCCCGGATTGTTCCGAATGGAGCACCTTGCAGGAGGATGCGCCTGAGACGGTGTTTTCCTCAAAGCATGACTTGTCGAGCGGCGGCCGGCCGGTGGCCTTTGTCGCGCTCGATCAGCCGGTAAAGCTGCCCGAGCGGCGCAAGACCGGGCTGGCGGAATTCGACCGGGCACTGGGCGGCGGGCTGGTGCCGGGTTCGGCGATCCTGATGGGCGGCGATCCGGGCATCGGCAAATCGACCCTGCTGCTGCAGGCGGCGGCGAAAGTGGCGAGCGCGGGTGGTGCCGCGGTCTATATCAGCGGTGAGGAGGCGGCGGACCAGGTCCGGCTGCGCGCGGACCGGCTCGGGCTGGGGAAGGCGCCGATCATGCTCGCCTCGGCCACATCCGTCCGAGATATCCTCACCACGTTGAACACGATGGATCCGCCGGCGCTGGTGGTGATCGATTCGATCCAGACGATGTATTCCGACCAGATCGAGGGCGCGCCGGGAACGGTGAGTCAGGTGCGTGGCTGCGCGTTCGAGCTGATCCGCTATGCCAAGGCGAGCGGCACGGCGCTGGTGCTGGTCGGGCACGTGACCAAGGACGGCACGATCGCGGGCCCGCGCGTGCTGGAGCACATGGTCGATGTGGTGATGAGCTTCGAAGGGGAGCGCAGCCACCAGTACCGCATCCTGCGCGCGCTCAAGAACCGGTTCGGCGCGGTCGATGAGATCGGCGTCTTCGCAATGGCGGGGGCGGGTCTGGAGGAAGTGGGCAATCCATCGCTGCTGTTCCTCTCGGGGCGTGAGAACCCGGTGCCGGGGAGCGCGGTGTTTCCCGCGCTGGAAGGCACGCGCCCCGTGCTGGTCGAGATCCAGGCGCTGACGGTGCGGCTGCAGAGCGGCGCAACGCCGCGCCGCGCGGTGGTGGGCTGGGACAGTGGGCGGCTCGCGATGCTGCTGGCGGTGCTCGAAGCGCGCTGCGGGCTCAATTTCTCGACCGCCGAAGTCTATCTCAACGTTGCGGGCGGGTATCGGCTGACGGACCCTGCGGCGGATCTGGCGGTGGCGGCGGCACTGATTTCGGCGCTGTCGGACCGGCCCTTGTCCGGCGGTGCGGCCTGGTTCGGGGAGATTTCGCTCAGCGGCGAGGTGCGGCCGGTGGCGCATGCCTCGATCCGGCTGCGCGAGGCGGCCAAGCTGGGGTTCGACAAGGCACACGGCCCTGCCGGAACGCAGGAGAAAGTGGCCGGAATCGCCTATGCGCCGATCACCTTGCTGCCGAACCTGGTTGACCGGGTGATGGGCGGCTCCTAGTTTCGGGGGCTTATGACCGGCTTCGATTATGTTGTGTTCCTGTTCGTTGCGGTCTGCGCGATCGGGGGGTTCTTCCGCGGTTTTGTCGAGGAAGTGCTCTCGCTGCTTGCGTGGTGCGTGGGCCTGTTCGCCGTGCGCTATGGTCATGAGCCGCTGACGCTGCTGCTGACGCCCTATCTCAAGAACGAGACCGGCGCGGGCGTGTTGGCCTTCGGCGTGCTGACCATCGTGCCCTACTTTGCCGCAAAGCTGCTCGCGTCGTCGCTGGGCAGTGCGAGCCGGAGCTCGATGCTCGGCCCGATCGACCGGGTGCTCGGCTTCGGGTTCGGCGCGATCAAGGGCTTTGTCATCATGGTCCTCGGCTTCTCGCTGCTGGTGTTCGGCTATGACATCGTCTGGGGCGTGGACGGGCGGCCGGTGTGGATCACCGCGGCGCGGACCTATCCGTTCCTCAACGCGGCGAGCGAGGAACTGATGACGGTGCTTGAAGGCCGCCGCGAGGAAGCCGCCAAGGCCGCGAAGCAGGCGCAGCAGGAGCAGGAAGACGGGCTCAAGAACGCGGCGAAGGCGGCTGCGCGCAAGGCGGCGCGGCGCGAGTTGCAGCGGCGGCTGAGCAAGGCGGCGGACGGCCAGTGACGGCGCCGGCGCGCACGCTCTATACACCGGACATCCTCGGCGCGGCGACGGCGCTTGCCGGTTTTGCATGGGATGATGGCCTGCCGCTGAAGGGCGACGCGCGCTCCCGGCGCTGCGGAAGCACGCTGATGCTGGGGCTCTCGGTCGACGCGGCGGGGCGGATCGACGGACTTGGCCTGCGCGCCCATGCCTGCGCCATCGGGCAGGCCGCCGCCTATGCCTTCGCGAACGCGGCCAGGGGGCGGAGCAGGACCGAGATCGCGGCGGCGCGCGGAGCGTTGGCAGCATGGCTGGCGGGCGAGGGGCCGATGCCCGATTGGCCCGGGATCGCGCTGGTGGAGCCCGCGCTGGGCTATCCCGGACGGCATGATGCGATCTTGCTGGCATGGGACGCCGCGCTGGCAGCTCTGGGCTGAGGCGCTGATGCATGCCGCTCCGGCTCGCAGCAGGGCTGCGCTCCTTGCATTGATGAGGGAATATCAGGGATTTCTTTGGCCCATCGCACTTTCCCGGCGGCCATTGCTTCGCTACAGCCGCGGGTTCAGGGCAATGTGCCGGATGGTTACAAGGCTGGCGGCAAGGGGATGGGAAACACTTGGGCATGCATGAGGTGAATGGCGCACCGGAACCGACCGCAGCGGAAATCCGCCTGGTGGTCGCGGCCTCGTCGATCGGCACCGTGTTCGAGTGGTACGACTTCTTCATCTACGGCACGCTGGGCGCGATCCTGTCCAAGGCCTTCTTCCCGACCGGCAATGCCACGCTCGAGATGCTGCTGTTCTGGCTCGTCTTCGCGGTTGGCTTCGGGTTTCGTCCGCTGGGCGCGGTGCTGTTCGGCTATCTGGGCGACCGGCTCGGGCGCAAATATACCTTCCTCGTGACGGTGACCTTGATGGGAATCGCGACGGCCGGTGTGGGGCTGATCCCGCCGGCTACCACGATCGGCTATGCCGCACCGGTGCTGGTGATTCTGCTGCGCGTGCTGCAGGGTCTGGCGCTGGGCGGCGAATACGGCGGCGCGGCGGTCTACGTGGCCGAACATGCCGCGCCCGGTCGGCGAGGCTTCTTCACCAGCTTCATCCAGTCGAGCGTTGTCGGCGGCTTCGTTCTGAGCCTTGTCGTGGTGCTGGCCTGCAAGGGCGCGATGAGCGCCGAGACCTGGACGACCTGGGGCTGGCGCGTGCCGTTTCTGCTGAGCCTTGTGCTGCTGGCGGTATCGCTGTGGATGCGCCTGAAGCTCTCGGAAAGCCCGGTGTTCAAGGCGATGAAGGAAAGCGGCGAAGTTGCGGGCAATCCCTTCATCGAGAGCCTGACTTACCCGGGTAACGGGCGGCGGCTGTTCATTGCGCTGTTCGGGGTGGCGGCGGGGCTGACCGTGATCTTCTATACCTCGATGTTCACCGGCCTCTCGTTCCTCAAGGGGCCGATGCGGGTGGAGGACATGACCGCCGAGCTTATCGTGGGCCTCTCCTGCGTGATCGGGATGCCCTTCAGCGTGGTATTCGGGCACATTTCGGACAAGGTGGGGCGCAAGCTGCCGATCGTGCTGGGCTATGTAGCCACGCTGGTGCTGCTGTTCCCGATCTTCTGGATGATCGGCAATGCCGCCAATCCGGGCCTTGCCGAGATGGCGCGGCGCGAGCCGGTGGTGGTGAGCGGGCCCGATTGCAGCTACAATCCCTTCGCCGCCGAGCAGGCGACGAACTGCGGAAAGCTGCTGGCCGATCTTTCGGCCTCCGGTGTGCGCTATTCGCTGCGGGAAGGCCCGGCGCTGGTAATGACAATCGGCCCGGCGGCGGCTTCGCTGGAAACCTATCCGTGGCATGAAAAGAGCGCGGTGCGGGGCAAGGACCTGCAGGCCATGCTGACGCATGCAGGCTATGACTTCGCCAAGGTGCGCCCCAGCTTCGGCAACGGCGCGATCATCGTGTTCGGGCTGGTGGTGCTGATGGCGCTGACCGGCGCGACCTATGGCCCGGTGGCGGCGGTCCTTTCCGAGATGTTCCCGGCGCGCATCCGCTACAGCTCGATGTCGATCCCCTATCATATCGGGACGGGATATCTTGGTGGGTTCCTGCCGCTGATTTCCTCGTTGATCGTTGCCAGGACCGGCGATCCCTATGCCGGGCTGTGGTACACTTGGGTCGTGGTCTTCGTCGCATTGGTTGTCGGGGTGTGGGGCCTCAAGGGCGGTCCGCCGAAGGACTTCGCCCACGATGACGCCTGAAGGACCGCCGCTTCCCCCGGCGGCGCTGCGGCTCAGGATCGATCACGCGGCGCTGGCGGGCAATTGGCGCGTTCTTGACGGGATGTCGGGCGCGGCGCGGGCCGGGGCGGCGATCAAGGCGGATTGCTATGGGCTGGGCGCGGCGCAGGCCGTGCCGGTGCTGGCGGCGGCGGGGTGCCGCGACTGGTTCGTCGCGCACTGGCAGGAAGCGGCAGAGGCGGCGCGGATCGTTCCGGCGGCCGGAATTGCAGTGCTGCATGGGCCGATCAACGATGCCGAGGCGGCCTATGCCCGCGCGCTGGGGGTTCGCCCGGTCCTCAATTCGCTGGCCCAGGTGAAGCGCTGGCTGGCGGCAGGGGGCGGACCCTGCGACCTGATGGTGGATACGGGCATGAACCGTCTCGGCCTGCCGCTTGCCGAGATCGGCGATCCGGCAGTGGCGCAGCTCGAGATCGAGACCTGCCTCAGCCATCTGGCCAGTGCCGATGAGGACTCGGCGCAGAACGTAGAGCAGCTCGCGCGGTTTCGCGCAGTGGTCGCGGCCGTGCCGGCGCGGCGCTACAGTCTGGCAAACAGCGCCGGGATCGCGCTGGGGGCGGACTATGCGTTCGACCTCACGCGGCCGGGCCTTGCGCTCTATGGCGGGGTGCCGCGCGGGGAACTGGCGGACAGCATCGCGCAAGTGGCCTATCCAGAGGCGGCAGTCATCCAGGTGCGCGATCTCGCACCCGGCGACTCGGTGGGATACAACGCGACCTTCACGGCAAGTACGGCCATGCGCGTGGGCGTGATCGCAGTAGGCTATGCCGATGGCTATCTGCGCTGCTGGTCCGGCAAGGGGCATGTGCTGTGGCAGGGCCAGCGTCTGCCGGTGCTGGGCCGCGTATCGATGGACATGACCATCGTCGACCTCTCCACCGCGAAAAACTGCGGCGAAGGGGACTGGCTGGGACTGGACTATGCCTTGCCCGAGGCGGCGGCGCTCACTGCGCTCTCGCAATATGAACTGCTGACCGCGATGGGACGACGATTTGCCCGCAGCACATGAATTGTTGTTATCCCTGCAAGGTTTATTGCGCTGCACATACCGCATCTGCTAATGCATCGGCATAATCCCAAAAGGGTGCGCATAACATGGCAAACGCAGGCAAGGACGGCGATACCGTCATCATCAAGAAGTACGCGAACCGCCGACTTTATAACACGCGGACGTCGAGCTACATCACGCTTGACCACTTGGCCCAGATGGTCAAGGAAAACATTGAATTCAAGGTTTTGGATGCCAAGACCGGCACCGACCTGACCCATACGATCCTCACGCAGATCATCATGGAGGAAGAGGCCAGCGGCGAGCAGATGCTGCCGACGAACTTCCTGCGCCAGCTGATCTCGATGTACGGCAATTCGATGCAGGCGCTTCTGCCTGGCTATCTCGAAGCCTCGATGGAACATTTTCGCGAGAATCAGGTGAAGCTGCGCAAGGCGATCGAGGACAGCATCGGCGCCAACCCGCTGGCCCAGATCGCGCAGCGCAACATGGAACTGTTCAAAGCCGCAACCGCTGCGTTCGTGCCGGGTGCGGTTCAGGGCACCGAGGCCGACAAGGCAGCCGGGGCTCCCGCAGAAGATGAACTCGCCGCGCTGCGCAAGCAGATGGCGGACATGCAGAAGAAGCTCGACCAGCTGGCCGGCTGAATACAGACGGGCATCCTCGCCAGACGAGGATTGCCCGAATCCCCTGAGCCGCCTAACCGGCGTGCATGAGCCAGAACGCATCGATCAAGCACGCCCTGCCCATCACGCGGCAGGATGATTTCGCCCAGTGGTATCAGGCGGTCATCGCCGAAGCCGAACTCGCCGAGGAATCCGGCGTGCGCGGCTGCATGGTGATCAAGCCTTGGGGCTATGGCATCTGGGAGCGCATCCAGAAGCTGATGGACGAGCGCATCAAGGAAGCGGGCGTCGAGAACTGCTATTTCCCGCTGTTCATCCCGCTCTCGTACTTCACGCGTGAAGCGGAGCATGTCGAAGGCTTTGCCAAGGAAATGGCGGTCGTCACGCATCACCGGCTGATCGGTGATGGCAAGGGCGGGCTGATCCCCGATCCCGAAGCGAAGCTCGAAGAACCGCTGATCGTGCGCCCGACCTCTGAGACGGTGATCGGCGCGGCAATGGCGCGCTGGATCCAGTCGTGGCGCGATCTGCCGCTGCTGACCAATCAGTGGGCCAATGTGGTGCGCTGGGAAATGCGCACGCGCATGTTCCTGCGCACGAGCGAATTCCTCTGGCAGGAGGGCCACACCGCCCACGCCGACGAGGCCGATGCGATGGCCGAGACGCTCCGCGCGCTGGAGATGTACCGCAGCTTTGCCGAGGACGTGCTCGCGATGCCCGTGGTCGCAGGCCCGAAGCCCGAGAACGAGCGCTTCCCGGGCGCGGTCGAGACGTTCTCGATCGAGGCGATGATGCAGGACGGCAAGGCGCTGCAGGCGGGCACTTCGCACTATCTGGGCACGACCTTCTCCGAGGCGGCGGGGATCCGCTATCAGGACAAGGACGGCCAGCAGACGCTTTGCCACACCACCAGTTGGGGCGTTTCAACGCGCATGATCGGCGGTGTGATCATGACGCACGGCGACGATGATGGCCTCCGCACGCCCCCCCGGATTGCACCGCAGCAGATCGTGATCCTGCCGATGCTGCGCGAAAACGACGGCGATGCGGCGCTGCTGGAATACTGCACGCAGCTGCGCGCGAAGCTCGCGGCGCTCAGCGTGTTCGACGAGAAGGTGCGCGTGCTGCTCGACAAGCGGCCGGGCAAGGCGACGGCCAAGCGCTGGGGCTGGGTGAAGAAGGGTGTGCCGCTGATCTTGGAGATCGGTGGTCGCGATGCCGAGGGCGGGCAGGTATCGGTGCTGCGCCGCGACCGGCTGTGGCGCGAGGATGGCAAGGCCAACTTCGTCGGGATGGCGCAGGATGACTTCGTGGCGGCGGCGGTGAGCGAACTGGAAGCGATACAGGGCGCATTGTTCGTCGAGGCGCGGGATCGCCGCGATGCCCAGATCGAGCGCGGGATCAGCGATCTGGCGGGCCTTGCCGCCTTCTTTTCCGAGGACAAGGCGTTTCCGGGCTGGGTGGAACTGTGCTGGTCGCGGCCCACGGGCGCGGCGCTCGACAAGGTGGTCGAGCAATTGAAGGCGCTGAAGCTGACGATCCGCAACACGCCGATGGATGCGGTGCCCGCCGAGGGACCGTGCCCGTTCACCGGGGAGCCGGCGGTGGAGCGCATTCTGGTGGCGCGGGCCTATTGACCTTTGGGGCAGGGGACCTGCGTTCTCAGCCTGCTCGACTTGAACGGAGGTTAGGCTAAGGTTCGGGGCATGAAACAGCTCCTCGCGTTCGCGCTCCTCGCCTTGCCTGCAGCCGCACTCGCGGCGCCGGACGATGCTGTCACCCAGGGCCGGCTCGAGGCCGATGTCGCGCAACTGGTGCGGTTCGGGACGCGGCATACTCTGTCGGCGCAAGATGATCCGAGGCGCGGCATCGGCGCAGCGCGCAAGTGGGCCGAAGCCCAGTTTCGCAAGACGGGTGCGGCCTGTGGCGGGTGCCTCGAGCTCGTGCTGCCCGAAACCACGGTGCAGGGCGAACGGGTGCCGAGCCCGACGCGGCTTGTCGATGTCGTGGCGATCCAGCGCGGAACCGAGCGGCCAAGCGAAGTCGTGATCGTCCAGGGCCATATCGACAGCCGCAATTCCGATCCGCTCGATGCCAAGGGTGATGCGCCGGGGGCCAACGATGACGGTTCGGGCACGGCGCTGGTGCTGGAAGCAGCGCGGGTGCTTTCGAAGCAGAAGTTTGCGGGCACGATCGTCTATGCCATCCTCTCGGGCGAGGAGCAGGGGCTCTATGGCGGCAAGCTGCTGGCCGACTATGCCAAGGCGCAGGGCTGGACGGTGAAGGCCGTGCTCAACAACGATATCGTCGGCAATTCGCGAGGGAGCGACGGCCTTGTCGACGACACGCATGTGCGCGTCTTTTCCGAAGGGCCGCGTGCGGATGCGAGCGAGCGCGGACGCGATGCGCAGCGGGCGATTGGCGGCGAGAACGACAGCCCGTCGCGCAACCTGTCGCGGTGGCTGGCGGGACTCGGCGGCGATGTGGCGGTGCGGCAGGTCTGGCGCGCGGACCGCATGGGGCGCGGCGGGGATCATCTGCCGTTTCAGGAGATGGGCTTCCCGGCCGTGCGCTTCACGGTGGCGGTGGAGAATTACGAGCGGCAGCACCAGAACGTGCGGACCGAAGGTGGGCGGCCGTTCGGCGATACGATTGAGGCAATGGACTTCGCCTATCTCGCCAAGGTGACGAAGCTGAATGTGCAGGCGCTGGCCAGACTGGCGGCGGCGCCGCTCCCGCCCGTGGCCAAAGTCACGGCAGCCGTGCAGACCTTTACCGATGTGGACTGGACGGCGGTTCCGGGCGCGGCGCGCTACCGCGTGTGGCAGCGGCGAACCGATGCCGCTGGCTGGGATGCAAAGCCGGTGGCCGAGACCGCAGACACGCATCTGCGGCTCGGCGGCGTGCGTGGGGATGACTGGTTCTTCGGCGTGAGCGCGCTTGCGGCAGACGGATCCGAGAGCCCGATTGCCTCTGCCGTGCCAGGCGGGGCCTATGCGCCGGAGGCCAAGCCCTGATCTTGCTATTGCCGCCTGCAACGCCCAGAGGTCGGTGATGGCAATTCGCAAGCAGACGCCGAACGGGCCCGACGGCCTTCCCACCCGCGAGCAGGTGCTGGCGTTCATTTCCGAGAGCGAGGAGCCCGCGGGCAAGCGCGAGATTTCCAAGGCGTTCGGGCTGAAGGGCACCGAGAAGATCGCGCTCAAGGCGCTGCTCAAGGACATGGCCGAAGAAGGGTTGATCGACGGCAATCGCAGCGCCTTCCACAGGCTTGGCGGGGTGCCGCGCGTGACGGTGCTGCGCGTGCTGGAGATCGAGGACGGGCAGCCGCTGGCGATTCCCGATACCTGGCAGCCCGATGACGGCGCGCCGCCGCCGCGCCTGCGCATCATCGAGCCGAGGGGCAAGGGTAAGGCCGCGCAGGCTGCGCTCAAGGTGGGCGACCGGGTTCTGGCGCGGACCGAGGAAGCGGGTCGGGGTCTTATCGCGCATGTGATGAAGAAGCTGCCGACGCGGACCGAGCAGGTGCTGGGTGTCGTCGAGTTCGACGGGGCGGGCAAGCCCTGGCTCGCGCCTGTGGACAAGCGTGTGCGCAATGCTGTGCAGATTGCCGATCTGGGCGGGGCCGCCGAGGGCCAGCTCGTGCTGGGTGAGCCGGTGAGCAAGAGCCCGCGCGCCGGGCTCAAGGTGACCGAGGTGCTGGGCGATCCGCTGGCGCCGCGCGCGTTCAGCCTGATCGCGATCCACAAGCACGGCATTCCCTTCGTCTTCCCGCAGGACGCGCAGGACGAGGCGGCGCTCGCGGCAAAGATGGCGCTTTCGGAAGGTGCCCGCGAGGATTTGCGCGACCTGCCCATCGTGGCGATCGATCCGACCGATGCGCGCGACCACGACGATGCGATCTGGGCCGAGCCCGATGGCGTGGGCGGCTTCCGCGCAGTGGTCGCGATTGCAGACGTCAGTTTCTATGTGCGGCCCGGCGGCGCTGTCGACCGAGAGGCGAGGAAGCGGGGCAATTCGGTCTATTTCCCCGACCGCGTGGTGCCGATGCTGCCGCATGTGCTGAGCTCGGATGTGTGTTCGCTCAAGGTGGGTGCGGACCGGGCGGCGATGGCCTGCCACCTTACCATCGACGCCGAAGGGCGGATAACGGGCTGGCGCTTTACCCGCGCGCTGGTGCGGATCGCCGAAGTGATCGCTTATGAGGAAGCGCAGCGGCGGATCGATGCGCGCGTGGCAGCGCCGCACCTGCAGAACCTGTGGGCGGCGTGGCGGCTGCTGGAGAAGGCCCGTGGGCAGCGCGATCCGCTGGAGCTGGAGCTGCCCGAGCGGCGCGTGGTGCTGGATGAGAAGGGCAAGATCGCCGAGATCGCGCTTCGGGAACGGCTTGATGCGCACCGCGTGGTCGAGGACTTCATGATCGCGGCCAACGTGGCGGCAGCGAAGGCGCTGGAGGCCAAGGTCGCGCCGGTGGTCTACCGCATCCATGAGCCGCCGAGCCGCGAAAAGCTGGTGGCGCTGAAGGACTACCTCGCGACCTTCGGGCGCAAGCTGGCGCTGGGGCAGGTGATCACGCCGGGGCTGTTCAACCGGATGCTGAAGGACGTGACCGACGAGGCCGAGAAGGCGCTGGTGATGGAAGCGGTGTTGCGCAGCCAGACCCAGGCCTATTACGGGCCGCGCAATGCAGGGCACTTCGGGCTGGCGCTTGGGAGCTATGCGCACTTCACCTCGCCGATCCGGCGCTATTCGGATTTGCTCGTCCACCGGGCGCTGGTGGATGCGTACCATCTGGAGCAACCGCGACCCGAAGCGCGCGAGATTCCGGGAACGTCGGGCCTTTCGGACCGCGACCGCAGCGATCTGGCGCGGATCAGCGATGCCATTTCCAAGGCCGAACGGCGCGCGATGGAAGCCGAGCGCGAGACGATCGACCGCTATGTCGCGGCCTGGCTGGCGGGCCGGGTGGGCGAGGTGTTCGACACGCGCGTGACCGGCGTGCAGAAATTCGGCCTCTTCGCGACGATCATCGGGCTGGGCGGCGACGGTCTGGTGCCGATCTCGACCCTGGGGGCAGAACGGTTTGCCCATGACGAGAAGCGGCAGGTGCTGGTGGGCGAAGAAACCGGCGAGGAGTTTGCAATGGGCATGATCCTCAAGCTGCGGCTTGCCGAGGCGAACCCGCTGACGGGCGCGCTGAAGTTCGAGCCGGTGGACTTGCCCGAGGGCGCGGGGCGGATCGAGCCGCGCGGAGGGCGGCCAGCAGACCGGGGGCCGAAGAGGGCTGGCGGTTTCATGCAGGGGCCACGCGGGCGGCCGCGCAATATCCGGCATCAGGGGCGCAAGCGGTAAGGCGCGCTAACTGAACGAATCGATGCCGCGTTCGTCGATCCCGCCGGGAACGATCATCAGCACGCAGGGCAGCTGGCCGAGGTGCGAGGTGAAGTGGGTGACGAGCGGGCCCGGATTGCCTTCCGCCGCAGCGCCCAGCACGAGCGCGGAGACTTCCGGATGCTGCCCAAGGTATTCGCGCACCACTTGCGGCCCGCTGCCGGTGCGCACCGCGACGGCGGGAGCGAGGCCGGATTCGCTGGCGAGGCTGCCGGCGGCGGCGCGTGCGAGGTCTTCGGCGCGCTCGCGCGCTTCGGCCTCGATGGTGGCCTGGATGCTGCCGAACACGACAAATTCCTGCTTGGGGACGAGCGCGAGGATATGGACGGTGCCGTCCGTGCGCACCGCGCGACGCGCGGCAAAGCGCAGCGCGCGGGCTGCTTCCTCGGTATCATCCATGATCACGAGATAGACGCGCTGGCCTGCACGCCATTCTGCGCCAGACGCACCCTGTGCCTCTTCAGCCGTATCCACCATGCCTGCCCCCCTTGCGATAAGGACGGTTCGAAGCGCCGCTCGCACTGCCGGTCATACGGCAGGGTCATGCGTATTGGCCTAATTCGTATGCGGGGCAAGCGCCAAGAGACTTGACCCGCCCCCGCCGGGTGGCGAAATGGCGCGCCATGTGCGAAGGGACACGCGCGGGGCGGAGCAGGCCAATGCTGGCTGCACCGGCGCGAAGCCCCGACAACCAATAGGGAAAAGAGCTGCCCATGCCGATCCAGATCAAGATGCCCGCGCTGTCGCCCACGATGGAGGAGGGCACGCTGGCCAAGTGGTTGGTCAAGGTAGGCGACAAGGTCTCGTCCGGCGACATCATGGCCGAGATCGAGACCGACAAGGCGACGATGGAATTCGAGGCCGTCGACGAAGGCACCGTTGTTGCCATCGAAGTGGCCGAGGGGACCGAAGGCGTGAAGGTCGGCACCGTGATCGCGACGATTGCGGGCGAGGACGATGGCGATGCGGCGCCTGCTGCTGCGGCGGTGTCGGCACCTGCCCCCGCGCCGGTCGCGCCAATGCCTGCACCGGTGGCAGCACCGGCCGCGGCCCCCGTTGCAGCCGCGCCTGCTCCGGCTCCCGCTCCAGTCGCTGCCGCAGGTGATCGCATCGTGGCGAGCCCGCTTGCCAAGCGTATTGCCAGCGAGAAGGGCATCGATCTCGGCACGGTGACCGGCAGCGGTCCGCATGGCCGGATCATCAAGGCTGACCTCGATGTGGCCGCTCCGAAGGCTGCCGTCGCAGCGCCTGCCGCAGTTCCGGCGCCTGTCGCGGCTCCGGTGGCAGCACCGGCGGCTGCACCGTTCAGCACCGATATCCCGCACGAGGCGGTCAAGCTCTCGTCGATGCGCAAGACCATCGCGCGCCGCCTGACCGAAGCCAAGGCGACGGTGCCGCACTATTACCTGACGGTCGACATCAGCCTCGACAAGCTGCTCAAGCTGCGCGCCGAGCTCAATGCGGCGCTGGCCGGCGAGGGCGTGAAGCTCTCGGTGAACGACCTCCTGATCAAGGCGCTGGGCAAGGCGCTGATGCTGGCGCCCGATGCCAACGTGAGCTTCGCGGGCGACAATCTGATCCGCTATTCGCGTGCCGATATCGCAGTCGCAGTTTCGATCCCGGGCGGCCTCATCACGCCGATCGTGACGGGAGCCGACGTCAAGTCGATCTCCGCGATCCAGAAGGACATGGCGGATCTGGCCGCGCGCGCCAAGGCGGGCAAGCTGGCACCGCACGAGTATCAGGGCGGGACGGCCAGCCTTTCGAACCTCGGCATGTTCGGCATCAAGCAGTTCGTGGCGGTGATCAATCCGCCGCAGGGCATGATCATGGCGATCGGCGCAGGCGAGAAGCGCCCCTATGTGATCGACGATGCGCTGGGGATCGCGACCGTCATGTCCGCCACCGGCAGCTTCGACCACCGCGCGATTGACGGTGCGGAGGGCGCGCAGCTGATGCAGGCGTTCAAGACGCTGGTGGAAGCGCCGCTGGCGCTCGTGGCTTGAACGCTGGCCTGATCATATTGAGAGCGGCGCGCCGGCCCGAGCGGGCTAAACAGGACGCCGACTGCAAGGAGCATTTTCGTGGCTGATCAATACGACCTTCTCGTTCTCGGCTCGGGCCCCGGCGGCTATGTCGCGGCGATCCGCGGCGCACAGCTCGGGCTCAAGGTGGGGATCGTGGAGCGCGAGTTGCTCGGCGGCATCTGCCTCAACTGGGGGTGCATTCCGACCAAGGCGCTGCTGCGTTCGGCCGAAGTGTTCAACCAGATGAAGCACGCAGCGAGCTATGGCCTCGCGGCGGACAACATCCGTGCCGACATCGACGCGGTGGTGAAGCGCTCGCGCGGCGTCGCCAAGCAGCTCAATCAGGGCGTGACGCACCTGATGCGCAAGAACAAGATCACCGTGCATATGGGCACCGGCGTGATCAAGGGCGCGGGGCAGGTCGAAGTGACCGGCGAGAAGGGCACCGAGGTGCTTTCGGCCAAGCACGTGATCGTCGCGACCGGTGCGCGGGCGCGGGATCTGCCGTTTGCCAAGGCGGACGGGGACCGCATCTGGACCTACCGCCATGCGATGGTGCCGCCGGCGATGCCGACGAAGCTGCTGGTGATCGGCTCGGGTGCGATCGGCATCGAATTCGCGAGCTTCTACAACGACATGGGCGCGGATGTTACGGTCGTCGAGATGATGGACCGCATCGTGCCGGTGGAAGATGCGGACGTTTCCGCGTTCCTGGAGAAGTCACTGACCAAGCAGGGGATCACGATCCTGACCGGCGCGGGCGTTGAAAGCATCGCCACGAGCGCGGCGGGCGTGAAGGCGAAGATCAAGGGCAAGGATGGCAATTCGGCCGAGCATGATTTCAGCCATGTGATCGTGGCCGTTGGCATCGTGCCCAATACCGAAAACATCGGGCTTGAGGCGCTGGGCGTCGCCGCCGAGCGCGGGATCATTGCCATCGACGGCTATGGCCGCACCAATGTGCCGGGCGTTTGGGCCATCGGCGACGTGACACCGGGGCCGTGGCTGGCCCACAAGGCGAGCCACGAGGGCGTGATCGCCGCCGAGGCCATCGCGCAGGCGCTGGGCAACACCGAGGTTCACCCGCACCCGATGGACCGCCTCAACATTCCGGGCTGCACCTACTGCCACCCGCAGGTCGCGAGCGTGGGCCTGACCGAGGCGAAGGCGAAGGAAGCTGGGCACGAAGTTAAGGTTGGCACCTTCCCGTTCATCGGCAACGGCAAGGCCATTGCGCTGGGCGAGGCCGAGGGCTTCATCAAGACGGTGTTCGATGCGCAGACGGGCGAACTGCTGGGCGCGCACATGATCGGCGCGGAAGTGACCGAGTTGATCCAGGGCTATGTCGTGGGCAAGACGCTCGAGACGACCGAGGCCGAGCTGATGCACACCGTGTTCGCGCACCCGACGCTGTCGGAAATGATGCACGAGAGCGTGCTCGCGGCTTACGGGCGCGCGCTTCATATCTGACCCTGGTCCCATGGCGCCGACGCATAACGTCCCCACTCACGACGTCATTGTGCTCGGCGCCGGGGCGGCGGGGTTGTTCTGTGCAGGGCTGGCCGGGCAACGCGGCAAGCGCGTCGCGCTGCTCGATCACGCCGATGCGCCGGGCAAGAAGATCCTGATTTCCGGGGGAGGACGGTGCAATTTCACCAACCTTTACACCGCACCTGATCGCTATCTCTCCGAAAATCCGCACTTCGCGCGATCGGCGCTGAGCCGCTACACGCCCGCCGACTTCATCGCGCTGGTCGAACGCTACGGCATTGCCTGGCACGAGAAGACGCTGGGGCAGCTCTTTTGCGACGGATCGGCAAAGCAGATCGTGGCGATGCTGGTGGAGGAATGCGCTGCGGGCGGGGTCAATCTGCGCCTGGGTGCACAGGTGGGCGGTGTCGAGCATGCGGATGGGTTGTTTCGGGTGCAGTTCGGGTCGGAGACGCTGATCGCGCCCGCACTCGTGATCGCGACCGGCGGTCCCGCGATTCCCAAACTGGGCGCAACCGGTTTTGCCTATGATCTGGCGCGCAAGTTCGGTCTCAAGGTGGTGCAGCCGCGCCCGGCGCTGGTGCCGCTGACGCTATCGGGCGAGGAAGCGCTGTTTCGCGAGCTTTCCGGCGTTTCGGCGGAGGTGGTGGCGCATTGCGGCAAGGCGGCGTTCCGCGAGGCGGCGCTGTTCACCCACCGCGGGCTTTCCGGGCCGGCGATCCTGCAGGTTTCCTCCTACTGGCGGCATGGTGGCTGCGTGGAGATTGATTTCCTGCCCGACCAGCCGCAGGACTGGCTGCTGGCGGCAAAGCGGGAGCGCCCGCGCCTGGCGCTTGCAAAGGCACTGGGCGCCGCGCTTCCCGAGCGGCTTGCCGTCAGGCTCGCTGAACACGTGGGGATCGAGGGCGAGCTTGGCCAGACGCAGGACAAGGCGCTGCGTGGTGCGGAAACGCAGCTGCGACGCTGGCGATTTGCTCCCAGCGGCAGCGAAGGCTTTGCCAAGGCGGAAGTAACCGCAGGCGGGATTAGCACGGCGGGCCTTTCCTCGCGCACCATGGGCGCACAGGCGGTGCCGGGGCTCTATGCCGTTGGCGAGGCGGTGGACGTGACAGGGTGGCTGGGCGGCTACAACTTCCAGTGGGCCTGGGCGAGCGCATATGCCGCCGCCGTCGCCATCACCGATTTTCCATGACGGAAAAAGGCAACCAGCGGGTTATACCTAGGCGGTAATGATTCCGCAGGGATCGGCCGGTGACATGGGCGCCTTGGCCGGTTCGGGCCGCCAGCACGGAGAGCGCGCCATGACGCTGTACACCGATATCGCTCCGTCCAAGGGGTTCGATCTCAGCGGCGATCCGTTCATCGATTCGCTCTATGCCCCTCAGGCCTACTTCCGCACGCAGTGGGCCACCGTGAGCGGCGGGAAGACGCAGATCAGCTACAGCTTTCCGTTCCTGAACGGGGTCAGCTCCAGGTTCACCAGCGATTACGGCAAGGAGCCGACCGCGACGCAGCACTTCGGTGTGACCGATGCGCAAATCCCGGGTATCGACCTTGCCTTCCAGCGCTGGGCCGATGTCGCCAACATTTCGTTCACCAAGGTTGCGGAAACGGCGGCCGGGGTGGTGGGCGATATCCGCATCGCCTTTTCCTCGGAAGTGTCGAGCGACTTCTGGGGTTATACCAAAATCTTCAGCGACGCCGGCGATCCTTCCCAAGGCGATATCTGGATCGAGCCGGGGATCAAGGGCGGCACGTTCCAGCCCTTTACCTATGATTTCGTCGCGATGATGCACGAGATCGGCCACGCGCTGGGGCTCGATCATCCGTTCGAGGGGAACATCATTCCGGCGGGCTATGACGACATGCGCTACACGATCATGTCGTACACGTCGCCCAAGGGCGATTTCTATTTCCAGCCCGGCGCAACCGACGCGCAGTTCATCATTCTGACACCCGGCGTCTATGACATCGCCGCAGTGCAGCGGCTCTATGGCGCCAACATGGCGTACCATACCGGCAACGACACTTATGCCTTCAAGCCGGAACAACCCGTCTATCAGACGATCTGGGATGCCGGCGGCACCGATACGCTGGATGTGAGCGCATTCACCCAGAGCTGCCTGATCACGCTGGCCCCGGGCACCTATTCGCAGCTCGGCTATGCGGACACGACGCTCGATGCCAACATCGGCATCGCCTTCAACTGCACGATCGAGAATGCCCGGGGCGGCTCGGGCAGTGACCAGATCGACGGCAATGACGCGAACAACGTGCTCTATGGCAATGCCGGCGACGATGGCCTTGCCGGGCGCGGCGGCAA
>NZ_KQ954245.1:0-597018 GCF_001519075.1 Novosphingobium fuchskuhlense | reverse complement strand
ATCGCCTATGGCGAAGGCGGCAACGACATCTTCATGGCCGGAACCGATGCCGGCAACGATACCTATTATGGCGGTGAGGGCACCAATGTGGTGAACTATACCGGCGCGAAAGCGGCGCTTGCCATCAGCCTGGCAACCCACACGGCATTCAGTGCGGCAGGCGACAGTTCTGCAGGGATCGGCAATGACGGGCTCTGGGGAATCCAGACCGTGATCGGCAGTGCCTTCAACGACACGCTGGTCGGCGACGGCGATGCCAACACTTTCGTCGGCGGTGCGGGGAACGACAAGATGGCAGGGAGCGGCGGGCTCGACACCGCCAGCTATGCAGGCGCGAAATCGGCGGTGACCGTGAGCCTTGCGCTGATCGGGCCGCAGAACACCGGCGGGGCGGGAACCGATTCGCTGAGCGGGATCGAGAACCTGATCGGGACCGACCTCAACGATACGCTGACCGGGGGTAAGACGGCGAACGTGCTCGACGGCGGCCTCGGTGCGGATACCCTTGCTGGCGGGCTCGGAAATGACACCTACCGCGTCGACAACGTGGGCGACAGCGTGAGCGAAGCCGCTGATGCGGGACGCGACCTCGTCATTTCCACGATCAGTTTCACTCTGGGCGACAATCTCGAGAACCTGACACTGGCCGGCGCGGCGGCGATCAACGGGACCGGCAATGCGCTGGCCAACGTTGTCAGGGGCAATGCCGCTGCCAATACCCTTTCCGGCGGCGCGGGCGCGGACCAGATGTTTGGTGGGGATGGCAGTGATGTCCTTGTCGGCGGGGCGGGACGCGATGTGTTCAATGGCGGAATGGGGGCCGACACCTTCCGCTTCGGCAATGGTGACTTTGGCGGGCTCACCACATCAAGCTGCGACATGATTGCCGATTTCAGCCACGAGCAGGGTGACCGGATCGACCTTTCCGCTGTCGATGCGAACACGGCCAATGGCGCGGGCGATGATGCGTTCACCTTTATCGGCGCTGCCGCTTTCGGACACATTGCCGGAGAACTGCGTGCGGTAACGATGTCGAGCCTGACCGTGCTGCAGGGCGATACCAACGGCGACGGGATCGCCGACTTCTGGATCCGCTGCAACGGTGCGCCGGCAATTGTTGCGGGCGATCTGGTGCTGTGATGTCGGCAGGGTAACGCAGGGTTCTGTAGTCCTTCTGCAACAATCGCGGGGCAGGGCTGGGGTCTGCCCGCCCGGAACGCGAAGGCCAGAACGCGAAGGACCACACCGTGCCCACCACGATCAAGGGGACGATCAAGAACGATACCTTGAGCGGCACTGCCGGCAGCGATCTGATCTACGGCCTCGATGGCCGCGATATCCTGATTGGGCTGGCGGGCGACGACCTGCTCGATGGCGGGGCCGGCATCGACCGCATGGAAGGCGGCGAGGGCGATGACACCTACGTCGCCGACAACCAGCTCGACAAGGCGGTAGAGCTTGACGGCGAGGGCACCGACCTCGTGCTGGCAGCTACCTTGCTCTACAAGCTGCCGGATGCGGTGGAAAACCTGACGTTCACCTCGCGCGGGGCGCACCTGGGCCTTGGCAACGCGCTGGCCAATGTGATCACCGGCAGTGTGGATGCTGATCGGCTGTTCGGCAAGGGCGGCGATGACACGCTGATCGGCGGAGCGGGCAAGGACTATCTTTCCGGCGACAATGGCAACGACCTGCTGCAGGGCGGCAGCGGCAAGGATATCTTGCGCGGCGGGGCGGGGAACGACGTGCTCGACGGCGGGCTTGGTGCGGACCAGATGTACGGCGGACGCGGCAACGACGTGTTCATCTTCGACAACCTGCGCGACCTTGCCTATGATGTGGCAGGCGGCGGGATCGATGAAGTGCGCTCCTCGGTTGACGCGGCCCTGAGCCCCTTCATCGAAAACCTGACCCTTGTGGGGCCTTATTCGGCCGACGGGACGGGCAACGCACTCAACAACACCATCACAGGCAACGACCAGCACAACGTGCTGAGCGGCGGGGACGGAGCCGACGTGCTTGATGGTGGGAAGGGCAACGACGTGCTGAGTGGCGGTGCCGGGGCCGATCGCTTCGTGTTCTCGTCCGTGCCGAACCGCTTGACCAATGTCGATCTGATTACCGATTTCCTGCGCGCTGAAGGCGACAAGTTCCAGCTTTCGAATGCGGTATTCACCGATTTCGACGGCCTGGGGCGGATCAGCCGCGATGCGTTTCTGGCGGCCCCCGGCGCGACACGCGCAGTGGAGGACGGCCAGTTCCTGATCTACAACACCAAGACCGGCGCGCTCTACTACGACGCCGAAGGGCCGAGCGGACGCGGACCGATCCAGATCGCGCAGCTGGGCCACGGGGACCATCCCGAGGTTGTCTGGACCGACTTCCTGATCATCGCGTGAAGCTGAGCCGGGCCAACCCTGCTTTGGCCCCGGTGCTTGGCGGACAGGGTGTCCGTATGACAAAACCCATAAAATATTGAAAAAATATCAGTTTATCAGGCTGACTTGTGGCGCTACCACACTTTTTCCCACAATGGCCTGCCGTGACCCCCTCAATATCGGGTTTTGTCAGGTCCTCGCGCGCGTGAGACGTCCCGCTTTTATGGCGTCCGAAAACTTGCGTCGGGGAGCCGCAGGGGGCTGTGCCGTTCCGGTGTGCAACGGTCGCGCCTAGTTTCGCCTAGTTTATTCGGGCGCGTGGAAGGCGCAGCTCTCTAAATCTCTCTACTTTAGTGGTCGGGCCGGTCGATCACCGCCAGCGGCGCGCCAGACCTAGCTTGACTAGATACCTACCCGCTTCCTCCCCGTTGACCGTGACAAGCGCCAGCGTCCGCCCGTACTGGTCCGCCCCCATGCGCTCGATCATGACTGGCCCGCGAGCGAGGAACGCTTGCATTGCATCACGTGCTCGATAGCCTGCCGCGTAGTCGCACCATGCATAGGCCCGCCTGCCATCCCCGCACTTGGGGGAACCGGGCAGTTCCGGCGCGTCGATATTGGCAATGCGGATGCGCTCACCTCCGCAGCGGATTGAATCCCCATCATGCACGGATGGCGAAGCGCACAACGCCCCAGAGGCGAGAATCGAGAGCAAGCTCATTCGCGTATCTTGCCCGCTTTTTACGGCTACGGAAGGTTATTGACCTTTGAGTGGCGGGTTCTCCGCTGGGTAGGCTTCGCGTATTGCGTTCCAGACCAAAATGCTGGCGGGCCAATGCCTGTTTTCCGGATGATTCTCCAGGTACTTAAACACTATATCATGCAACTGACCCGCCGTTATATCGGCCGGAATATGAAGTGTTTTGCCTAGAAGCTCGCTTGCATCAATTATTCCCATCGAAAAACTTGTGCAGTCTGCATATTGAAGCGGGCGTTCGGACTTGCAGCTCTCGTATAAATTGTTGCCCGTTTTCCAACCAGCATTTGCAGTAGCGGGTGCGAGCGACAGAGCGGCTGCAGCCAACAATATGAATTCGCGCATACGAAATTTCTCACTCTGAATATAATCTGGCATTGGCGGCCATGCCAATATTCTGCGTTCGTCCGCACCTTTTGCCAACGACATTTCCCCGCTCACCGTAGCGTGCCAGCCCCAGCGCCGCGCCCGCGTCGGCATCCGCGCCTTTCATCACGTAGGCCAGCACTTTATCGACATTGTGCCGATAATGCTCGCCGCCGTTATCCGCGCTTTTCAATGCGTGACCTATCGATCTAACCCGGCTTACCCGCGCACAGCACTTTCCCCCGGCCAGCCGGACCCAATGCGCCGTGCGCCCTCGCAGCGCCAGTGAGGCAGGCAAGTGCAAAAGGATATGCACGTGCCCACCCTTGCCGTCGCCGTTCTCGCGAACCCACATTACCGCAAAGTTACCGTTGTGCCGCCGCGCATAGTCTCCGGCCAATTTGAGCAAGCGCCCGATGAACCGGGCCGCGTCGATCTCGGCAATGCCCGCCCGTTCGTAATGGACAGTCCAATGCCGGTTGAACGGCAGGCCTATGCGCTGTGCTTGGTCCGCCCATGCAATCAAGTTCCGGCAATGCCGCAATGTGAGGTATTCGCTGGTCCGGTCTGCACGGTTGCGCGCGCCGCCCCAGCGCCTGCCAGCCGGAGATAAGCCACCACTGGGAATAGTATCCTTAACTGCAAGCGCTGTGCCAGATTGGCCGATTGGCTGTTTTCTGCCCGTTTGTTTAACAGGCCCCGGCGCGCGCGGCTGGTCGCTTTTGCCCATATCGCGCAAGTTTCAAGTTTGGGGAGATTAGGGCGCGGACTTCAGGAAACTTCAGCACGTCCGCGCCCGCCTCCAAGGCTCTAGGAGCCGGTTTCCAGCCCGTCAGGGACCTCTAGGCCATGGTAGGCCATCAATGCCGCCGTAAGAGCCGGTAGCGCGTCGAGCGGCATCGTGACGCCTTTGCTACCCGCTTTCCAGTCGCCGTCTTTGGGATACCATCGGCGGAAGTTGGCAAACGTGGTCCCTTTGTAGGTGTCCTGGGTGACGCGCAGCAGCTCGCCTCGGTGCATCCGTTCAAAGATGATGTGCTTGCTCATCCTTCGTCCCCCTGCATTGTAAGGGTGCCGGGTGTCCGCAGCCGGTAGCGCGCGTGACGGTATGGACCTTCGAGCGTCGTCTCGATCTCGATCCCATCGTCACGCATGACTTGGACGCTCGCCGCCAGCCGGGTGTGCCATGGATAGCAATCCCATTGCGTCACCCCATCATCGTTTGTTGCGAGCATGGCGAGGACGCGCGCCCGTTTGCCTCTATAGGCCCATAGGCGGCCCTCTGAGGCGCGGAACGCAATTCTTGCAATGCCTTTGCCGTCATGCGGCATCGTGTTCTGGTAGGCCTTTAGCGGCGGATCGAAACGAGGCTTGCCCGCGTCCGCATCGTTCGCGTATTGTATCATTGCATTTGCTCCCACAGCACTGTGCAGTCCCTCGGTCGTTGGCGCGACCGGGGGACATTCATTTTCGGACGGCGCAGTCATGCCGCCCCTCGCTCGATCACAGGCAGACTTGCCGCCCACGCTTCGGCATCAGCACGCGCAATGCGCGTAGCGGTCCCGTATTTACGCAGCTTCAAGCGAGACGCTTTTGCTTCTCGGTACGCGCTGGTCTTGCCGATTGAATACCGGGCGCAGAAGTCCGCCACAGTCATAAGTTCTGGGATGTCGATCATTTGGTATTTTCTCCTACAGTTAGCCCGAACGGCTCGGTTTAAAGGTTGGAACGCCGGGGTATTCGTAGGATAGGCGAGGGCGATTGATACGCAAGGGACTCACCACCGCATTACCGATTCGGCTCGTCGCACGAGCGATTCATTTCATCGTCTGTTGGTCGATTGCCTTGGCACTGGAATCGGCGGAATTCAGGCCTTTCAAGTCCCAAACTGTGTCTGAATTATTTTTCCAATAAAGTTCGGGCGAACATGTGCATAACGCACCGCGCAAGTCGGTGTAGTCGACTTAAGCGGACTTGTTGACTAGTTGCACCACATTGCCGCCGGTCGATCCCCCGCAGTACGCGGCCCATGCTTCCATCATCGGACGGCGCTTGTCCAAGTACGCTGTGCGGGAATAGGCCGCTTCAACCTTGTTCTGGTTAACGTGCGCCAGCGCCGCCTCGCGAATCTCGCGCGGGAAGCTGGTCTGCTCATTGATCCAATCGGCAAACGTGCTGCGGAAACCGTGCGCCGTCGCAATCTTGTTTTGCACAGGGTCCATGAATCCTGGCCCGCCCGCTTTCAGGTCCGCCGCGTGCATGTCGCGGATTAGCTTAGTGAGTGTCATGTCAGACAGCGACTTGCCCTTGGACGTGCCGGGGAACACTAGGTCGTTGTTCTCGCGTTTGTGGGCCTTCATGCGCTCGAAATGCGCCACAGAGGCATCGCAGAGCGGGATGGTGTGATCGACACCGCCCTTCATGCGACCGGCTGGAATGCGCCACAGCTTGGCCTCTAGGTCGATCTCCGGCCACAGCGCACCGCGTACTTCTGCGGACCGGCAGGCTGTGAGGATGAGGGCTTCCAGTGCCAGCCGCCCCATCGTCTCCTTCTCGCGTAACTTAAAAAGAAACCCGAGTAACTCACTGTAGGGAAGTGAAGGGTGAGGCTTAACCTTGGCGCGCTGTTTGGGCAGGGCTTTGTCGATCACCGGCCAAGCGAGCGAAGCCTCACGGTATCCTTTGCCGACAGACCAATCGATCACCGTGCGGATACGTTGACGCAGTCGCCGCGCCGTCTCCGGTTTGGTCAACCAGATTGCCGCCAGCACGTCGCGCACCGCAGCGGCGTCGATCCCGGCGACAGACACGTCGCCAAAGGCTGGGAACGCGTAAGCGGTGAGCGTGTTGATCCATTGGTCTGTGTGCTTGCCGTTCTTCCATCCCTTTTTCTGCTCGGCATGAACGAGCGCCGCGGCCTCGCGGAATGAGGGAATACCTCTTGCCTTGCGGCGCTCTGCAACCGGATCGATCCCCGCTTCGATCTGCGAGCGAATCTTGACCGCTTTGACGCGCGCTTCGGCGAGCGAGACTTTCTTGAAACTGCCCGCGCCGATGTCCCGGCGCTTGCCATCCTTTTGGACGCGGACAACCCAACTCTTTGCGCCAGTTCGCCCGATCAACAGTTCCAGCCCGTCACCGTCGCTATACCGGCCCGGTGCCGTAAGCGCCTTTGCACTGGTTGCAGTCAGCTTACCCATCAAATTGCTCCCACACAATTTCCCACACTGTAGCGCGGTTGCGAGGGAACGACAAGGTCCGGCTGGGGACGCGAAAGCCCCCGCAAACCTTAGCGTTTCCTTAGGGCGCGGGGTCGGAGAGGAACCGTCAAAAACGGGTAATTGGCGGACAGGGTGGGATTCGAACCCACGGTGAGCTTCCACCCACGGCGGTTTTCAAGACCGCTGCCTTAAACCACTCGGCCACCTGTCCGCGGCGCTGCGCGCATGGGTGCCGATAGCGGGCGGATCGAGGCTCGCAAAGAGATTTTGCGATGAGGGCGGTGACGGCACTTCCCACGCGTTTCATCGATTGGGGGATTCCCACCTTGCCCGCGCTGTGCGACTGTCTCGTCACGATGCCATTGCCAATCCGAATTAGCATGCCGTGGCCCCCGGGCTTCTTGCGATCTGCAGCTGCCGCTCTCGCGCTCTCACTCGTGGCGGGCTCTGCTGGGGCGCAGAGTGACGATGCTGCCGCCGGTTTTCAGGGCTATCTCCAGTATCTTGCCGCAAGGGCGCGGGCCGAAGGCGTGCGCGAAGAGACCATTTTGGCCGTGACCAGCGGGTTGACCGAAAACCCCCGCGTGGTCGCGCTCGACCGGGCGCAGCCGGGGACGGCGTCATCTGTCCCGGCCTTCGCCGGCTATCGCCGCGCCCATGTCGATGCGGCCCGCATTGCCGGCGGACGGCGGCAGTACGCGGCTTCAGCCGACTATCTTGCCGAAATCGAGCAGCGGTACGGCGTTCCGCCCAAGATCGTGCTGGCGATCTGGGGGCACGAGACCAACTACGGCTCCTACACCGGGGATTTCGACCTTGCCCGTTCGCTCGCCACGCTGGCGTACGAAGGCAGGCGGCGGGCGCTGTTCGCAGACGAATTCATCGCGCTCCTCAAGATGGTCGACAGGGGTGTGCCGCGCGCGAAGTTGTTGGGTAGCTGGGCCGGCGCCTTTGGCAATCCGCAGTTCCTGCCGAGCGTCTACCTGCGCGTGGCGCAGGACGGCGACGGGGATGGTTTCGCCGATATCTGGACGAGCCGGAAGGACACGCTGGCCTCGATCGCCAACTACTTCCGCGATGCGGGATGGCGGCGGGACGAGCCCTGGGGCGTGGCAGTCGATGTGACGCTGCCTCTCGACCGGCCCGCGCTGGGTACCGCGCTTGCCAGTCCGCGCTGCCCGCAGGTGTTCGCGCGCCATTCGCGGTGGAAGACGGTGGCGGAATGGAAGGCGCTCGGCGTGGTGCCGCGAGCGGCAACCTTGGCGGACACAACGCTCGCCAGCCTGCTTGAACCCGACGGTCCGGGTCAGACGGCCTACCTGCTAACCGGAAATTATAGGGTCATCCTCGATTACAATTGCTCGAACCTCTATGCGCTCTCGGTGGGACTGCTGGCTGATGAGATTGCCCGTTAACAGGAATACCGGCCTCGCGGTGCTGGCGGCGGCGCTGGTGCTCGGCTCCGGCCTTGCGGTGCCGGCCATTGCACGCGACCGCCAGGCTTCCCTGCCTGAAATGACGGGGCCGGCAGGTGACTATCCGGTTACGCTGGGTGATCCGTTCACCGTCGACGGCAAAACCTTCACGCCGGCGGATACGCTGAATTACGACGCCGTTGGCCGTGCGGTGCCGATGGGCCCGGAAGACGGCGTTGCTGGCCGGATCAACGGTGCGCACCGGACCTTGCCGGTGCCGAGCTACGTCGAGGTGACCTCGCTTTCGAGCGGGCGGACCATCCTCGTGCGGATCGACCGGCGCGGGCCGATGAGCGGTGACGGCCTCGTCGCCCTGTCGCCGATGGCCTGGGCGCAACTGGGGCTGCCGGGCGATGCATCGGCACCGGTGCGAGTGCGGCGGGTCAACCCGCCCGAGACCGAGCGCGCGCTGCTCCGGACCGGACAGGCTGTTCCGCCCCGGATGGACACGCCGTCCGGTCTGCTCGCAGCGCTCCGCCGCAAACTGGGCCTCGAGCCGCCAGTGGGCGACCTGCCGGTGACGATCCGGCCCGCCGAAGTGGCCGCGGCCGGCGCGCCAAGGCCTGCTCCTGCCGCCAATCCGCCGGTCAAGGCCGCGCCGGGTGCGGCAAAACCGCCAGTGAAGCCTGCTTCGAAGCCCGCGCCAAAACCCCCTGCGCCAAAACCCGCTCCGGCAAAACCTGCCCCGGCGGCCGAACCGCCGCAGCCGGCACCGGTGCAAAGGCCCGAGGCCCATCCCAAGCCGGCCGCCGCGCAGGTTTACGTGCAGATCGGTGCGTTTTCGCAGCGCGGCAACGCGGAGGCGGCCGCGCGCAAGGCAGGCGGATCGCTGGTGCGGTCGGGAAATCTCTGGCGCGTGCGCAGCGGGCCCTTCGCGCCCGGGGATGAGGCGACTCGCGGACTGGCGAAGGCGCGCGCTGCGGGCTATGCTGGGGCCCGGATCGTGCACGACTAGCAAGGCCTGCCGCGCGGTACCAAAGGAACGGGGTTCGCGCTTGGCTTCGAGAATAGTGACCGCTGTGCTGATTGCCGCGCTGGCCGCAGTGCCAGTGCGCGCTGCGGCGCCTACACCACGGGACGGCGCCGAAGCCTTTCTCGCAATGCCGCAGGTTTCTGCGCCGATCGCGCTGCTGATCGACGTGAACGGCGGGCGCGTGCTGTTCGAGCGGCAAACGCACCGGCGCTTCGTCCCCGCCTCGCTCACCAAGATCATGACAAGCTATGTCGCCTTCGAGCTGATCAAGGCCGGCAAGCTCAAGCTCGACCAGCGCTTCCGCATGAGCCCGGAGGCTTTCCGCAAGTGGCACCGCGTGGGCAGCACGATGTTCCTCGCGCAGGATAGCGAGACTTCGGTGGCGGAGCTGATCGAGGGGATCGTTACCGTCTCGGCCAATGATGGCTGCGTCGTCCTCGCCGAAGGCGTAGCCGGAAGCGTGCCGGCCTTCACCGCGCTGATGAACGCCGAGGCGAAGAAGCTCGGCCTCAAGGATACACATTACAACACGCCCAATGGCTGGATGGATGAAGGCGAGACCTATGTCTCCGCCGCCGATCTCGCGACCTTGAGCACCGCGCTGATCACCCGCCATCCCGATCTCTACGCGCGGTTCTATGGGCACGAGCGGCTGGCGTTCCGGGGGATCGAGCAGCCCAATCACAATCCGCTCTATGGCCACGTCGAAGGCGCGGACGGGGTCAAGACGGGCTTCACCAACGAGGCGGGATACGGCCTTGTCGGCTCCGCGATCCGCAACGGGCGGCGGCTGATGATGGTCGTTGGCGGGTATGATCGTCCCGCCGACCGCACGAAGGAATCGCGCGCCTTTCTGGAATGGGGCTTTGCCGCGTTCGAGGCGCATCCGCTGTTCGCCGGCGGGGCCCGCATCGGCACGGCCAAAGTGCAGGGCGGGCAAGCGCGCAGCGTCGACCTGGTTGCGCCGCATCCGCTGGCGCTGACCTTGCCGGCCGGCGCGCATGCGAACTATTCCCTGCGCTTGCGCTACAAGGGGCCTCTGCGCGCCCCGATCGCCAAGGGCGATGAAGTGGCGAGCCTGATCGTGCGTGTGCCGGGCGAAGGCGAGACCCGGCTGCCGCTGGTGGCGGCGGACAGCGTGCCCGAGGCCGGGACTCTCGCGCGGCTGCGCAACGGGCTGCTCGCGATGCTGGGCCAATGAGCGGGCGTTTCATCGTCTTCGAGGGCGGGGAAGGGGTCGGCAAATCGACCCAGAGCCGGCTCCTCGCCGAAGCCCTGCGGGGAAGGGGTGTGGACGTCGTCACCACCCGTGAACCGGGCGGGACACCGGGGGCAGAGGCGATCCGGGCGCTGCTGCTGGACAGGCAGGGGCCTGGCTGGGGGGCAAGGGCCGAAGCGCTCCTCTTCGCAGCGGCGCGGGCCGACCATGTCGAAACGCTGGTCCGCCCGGCGCTGGCGCGCGGGGCGTGGGTCGTGTGCGACCGTTATCTCGATAGCAGCCGGGCGTATCAGGGTGGCGGCAGCGGGCTGGACGATACGGATATCCTCACCCTTCACCGGATCGGCAGTGGGGGCCTACTGCCCGATTGCACGGTCCTGCTGACGCTCGATCCGGCCGAGGCCGCCGCGCGTGTGGCGATGCGCGATGCCGGCATACTAGACCGGATCGGGGGCCGTGCGGCCGACTATCACGCCCGTGTCGCGGCCGCCTTCCGGCGCTTTGCCGAGGCGGAGCCGGAGCGCTTTGCCGCAGTTGATGCAGCGGGTGCGCCCGATGCCGTCCACGCCCGCGTTCTGGCAGCAGTGGACAGCCTGTGCGCCGCCTGATCGGTCATGACGAGGCCTGGGCCGTCTGGCGCGCGGCGCGGGGTGGACAGCGCATGCACCATGGCTGGATTCTCGCGGGGCGCGAAGGCCTCGGCAAGGCGAATTTTGCGCGGGCGGCGGCGGCAGAGCTCGTGTCCGAGCCGGGTGTGCCGCAGCCCGCGCCCGAGGCGCACCCGGATATCCACGTGCTCGAACCGCTGCCCAGCAACGAGGACGAGGCCAAGAAACGCGATGACGGCAAGCCCTATGCCCGCAAGCGCAACATCAGTGTGGACCAGATCCGCGGGGTGCAGCGCAGGCTCGTCACGCGGCCAACTCTGGGCGCGCGGCGCGCGGTAATCATCGATGCGGCGGATGATCTCGAAAAGGGCGCGGTCAACGCGCTGCTCAAGAGCCTCGAGGAGCCGCCCGTCGGCACGTTTTTCCTGCTGGTGACGCACCAGATCGGGCGTCTGCTGCCCACCGTGCGCTCGCGCTGCACGGTGCTCCGTTTCCATCCACTTGTGGCTGATGACATGGCGCGCGCGCTGGCCGAGGCAGCACCGGAGCTCACCGGGCCGGCGCTTGAGGCCGCGATCGCGGCAGGCGGCGGTGCGCCAGGGGCCGCGCTTTCCTTTGCGGAGATGGATCTGGGCGGGGCATGGCAGCTCATGAGCCGGCTCGTCGCCGAGGGCGATCCCGATCTTGCGCTGCGTGGAGAGCTTTCGACCATCCTTGGCCAGCGGCCGGACCGCGCACGCCTCTTGGCGTTGCTTGAGGTGGCGCGGCGTGTGCTGGTGGCTGCAATGGACCGCCGCGACGATGCGGCGCGCCTGAGGATCGTCGAAGCCCATGCCGCGCTTGCCAGCCTTGCCGCGCAGGCGCCGACCTACAACTTCGAGCCGGCGCTCCTGCTTCTGGAAATCGGCGGCTTGCTGGCATCGGTGGCGCGCACTAGGGAGGGCGCGGCCTGAAGTCAGCCTTCCCGCAGCCCCGAAAATCAAGCCCCGGAATTCAAGCCCCGGAATTCAAGCCCCGGAATTCAAGCCCCGGAATTCAAGCCAAGGACAGTCGCAGCCCATGGGCGAGCCCTACTATATCACGACCGCGATCAGCTACCCGAACGGCAAGCCGCATATCGGCCACGCCTATGAAGCGATTGCCGCCGACGTCATCGCGCGTTTCCATAAGGCGATGGGACGCGACGTACGCTTCCAGACCGGGACCGACGAGCACGGCTTGAAGATGGCGCAGAAGGCGCGCGACATGGGCATCACCCCGGCCGCACTTGCAGATGAAATGGCCGGTCATTTCATTGCCATGGCAGATGCATTGAATGTCGACTACGATGTTTTCATCCGCACCACCGAGCCGCGCCACCATGCCGCGACGCAAGAACTTTGGCGGCGGATGGAAGCCAATGGAGACCTTTATCTCGACCGCTACGAGGGCTGGTACTCGGTGCGCGACGAGGCCTACTACGACGCCAGCGAGCTGATCGACGGGGAAGGGGGGGAGAAGCTCTCGCCCCAGGGCACCCCGGTCGAGTGGACGGTCGAGGAAAGCTGGTTCTTCCGCCTCTCGAAGTATCAGGAGCCGCTGCTGGCGCTGTTTCGCGAGAATGCGGAGTTCATCCGCCCGGAAAGCCGGCGCAACGAGATGATCGCCTTCGTGAGCCAGGGCCTGCGCGACCTGTCGGTTTCGCGCACGAGCTTCGATTGGGGCGTCAAAGTGCCGGGGAGCGACAATCATGTCATGTACGTGTGGGTCGACGCGCTGACGAACTATATCACCGGCCTCGGTTTTCCTGATGAGTCAGGAGATTATAAGAGATATTGGCCGGCCGACCTCCACCTCATCGGCAAGGATATCGTGCGCTTCCACACGATCTACTGGCCAGCTTTCCTGATGAGCGGTGGTTTGCCCGTGCCAAAGCATGTCTTCGGCCACGGCTTCCTGCTCAACCGGGGGCAGAAGGAATCGAAGTCGCTGGGCAATGTGACGGACCCGTTGGCACTGGCCGAGCGGTTCGGCGTCGATACCCTGCGCTACTTCCTGATGCGCGACGTGGTCTTCGGACAGGACGGATCCTATTCACCCGAGGCGATCGTGACGCGGTGCAATGCGGAACTCGCCAACAGCTACGGCAATCTCGTTCAGCGCACACTTTCCATGATTTTCAAGAATATGGATGGTGAAGTTGCAAAGTTTGCGAGCAACGAGGCGGACGACCGGCTGCTCGCCGCGGTATTTGAGGCCTGCCATGACGAGCTGCCGCGCGAATTTGCCGCGCTGAACTTCTCGGCCGGGATCGAGGCGTGGATGCGGGCCGTGTTCGCCTGCAACCAGTATGTCGACGAGCAGGCCCCTTGGGCGCTGCGCAAGAGCGATCCGGAGCGGATGCGCGCCGTTCTGATGACACTGTTCATGGCGATCCGCGATCTCACCATCGCGATCCGGCCCGTTGTGCCAACTGCGGCTGACAAGGTGCTGGATCAACTTGGTATTCCGGGCGACGAGCGCGGGATCACGGCGCTTGCCAAGGCGGACTGGTTCCTTGCACGCGTCGCCACGGGCGAGCGGCTTGCGGCGCCAAGCCCGGCGTTCCCAAGGTTGGAGTTGCCGGAGGAAGACGCGGCCTGATGCTGATCGATTCGCACTGCCACCTTAATTACAAAGGCCTGATCGAAACTCAGGCTGACGTGCTGGCGCGCGCGCGGGAGCGCGGGGTGCGGGGCTTTCTCAACATCTCGACGCGGCGGAGCGAGTGGGACGCGGTGGTGGCGACGGCGCACCGCGAACCCGACGTATGGGCCAGCATCGGCATCCATCCTCACGAGGCCGATGCCCATGCCGATCTTGGCGCCGAGGCGCTGCGGGAGGCGGCTACCGATCCCAGGGTGATCGCGATTGGCGAGACCGGGCTCGACTATTACTACGACCATTCGGACCGGCAGGTGCAGCAAGACCTGTTTCGGGTGCATATCGCCGTGGCGCGTGAAACTGGCCTGCCGATCGTGATCCACACACGCGATGCCGAGGATGACACGCTGGCGATCCTGACCGAGGAAATGGCCAAGGGCGCATTTCCGGCGCTGATCCACTGCTTTACCGCCAGTGCCGGTTTCGGCCGGTCGGTCCTCGATCTCGGGCTGACGATCTCGATCTCCGGGATTGTAACCTTTAAGAATGCCAAGGACTTGCAGGTGTTTGTTGCCGAAGTTCCGACGGACCGCCTGCTGGTAGAAACCGATGCTCCCTTCCTCGCGCCGGTGCCGCATCGGGGCAAGGTCTGCGAGCCGGGGTTTGTCGCCGATACGTGCGCCTTCGTGGCCGCGCTCCGCGGGACGTCGGCCGAGGCCTTGGCGGAGCAGACCGGGGCGAACTTCTTCCGCCTATTCACCAAGGCGCGCCCATGAAGCTCGTCGTGCTGGGATCGGGCACGTCCACGGGGGTGCCGCGTATCGGCAACGATTGGGGCGATTGCGATCCGGAAGAGTCGCGCAATCGGCGCACGCGCGTGGCAATCCTCGTCGAGGGTAGCGATGGCGGTCGCATTCTCGTCGATACGCCGACGGACCTCAGGCACCAGCTGCTGGCCACCGGCATCGCACGGATCGACGGCGTGGTCTGGACCCACGACCATGCCGATCACACCCACGGCATCGATGATCTGAGACCGCTGCGCATGGGTCGCGGGGCGCCAATTCCGGGCTATGCCGCGGACGAGACGGTGCGGCGGCTGCGCCAGCGCTTCGGCTATGTTTTCGCCGGGCAATTCGGTTATCCGACGATTTGCAATCTCGACAACCTGGACCGCGTGCGGATGGTGGCCGGCATTGGCGTGACGCATTGCCAGATGCCGCACGGGCCGGCGCAAACAACTGCATTCCGTTTTGATCAGGACGGAAAGTCAATCGGTTATGCGACGGACTTCAGTGCGATTACCGGCGAGATGGTCGCGCTGTTCGACCGGGTCGACGTGCTTGTGGTCGATGCCTTGCGGCGGCAGCCGCATCCGACGCACGCGCATCTGGCCATGTCACTCGAACTGGTCGAGGCGTGCCGGGCGGGACGCGCGGTGCTGACGCATCTCGACAAGAGCATGGATTACCGGACATTGCTGGATGAGACGCCGGATCACGTCGAGCCGGGCTATGACGGAATGGAACTCGAATTGTGACGCCGGACAAGTTCGTCGCGCTCATCGGGATTGCGATGGCGCTTGTTCTTGCTTTGGGACACGGTGAACTGCGGCGCATGAGACTTTCGTCCAGCGCATGGATGGCCGCAGCGTGGGTGTTGATCATTGTGGTCGCTGCGGTTGCCTTTGCTGGCTATCACCGCTGACGGGCCGGATGTTATTTAACATAATAAATATTATCGAACTCAAGGATCGGCAGAGATGAGCGAGTCTCCCGAGGTCTCCCCTGCCATGGAAACGGTTCAGGCTGCCGGCGTGACTCGGCTGCTGTCGATCATGGCACGGCTGCGTGATCGCGATGCCGGCTGCGAATGGGATATCGCGCAGACGTTCGCGACGATTGCGCCTTACACGATCGAGGAAGCCTATGAGGTGGCGGACGCGATCGACCGTGACGACCTTCCTGCCTTGCGCGAGGAACTGGGCGATCTGCTGCTCCAGGTGGTCTTCCATGCGCGCATGGCCGAGGAACTCGGCGCGTTCGATTTCGATGCCGTCGCCCATGCCATCTCCGACAAGATGACCGAGCGCCATCCGCATATTTTTGGCGATGCAGCAGATCAGGGTCAGTCGCGCGAGGTCCGCTGGGAAGCGCAGAAAGCAGCGGAGCGCGCGGCCAAGGGCGCCACCAGTGCGCTTGATGGCGTCGCGCTGGCGCTGCCCGCCTTGATGCGGGCCGAAAAGCTGCAGAAGCGGGCCGCGCGCGTCGGTTTCGACTGGCCGGACACGGAAGGCCCTCGGGCAAAGGTGATCGAGGAACTGGACGAGCTTGCCGCAGCAAGGACCGAGAACGAGCGGCTCGACGAAGCGGGCGACCTGCTTTTCGCGGCGGTCAATCTCGTGCGCCGCTACGGCGTCGCTCCGGAGGATGCGCTGCGCCATGGCAACGCCAAGTTCGAGCGGCGGTTCCGCGCAATGGAAGCGCTGGCCGGTTCCGATTTCCCGGCGCTCTCGCTCGAGGCGCAGGAGGAGCTATGGCAGCGGGTCAAGGCCGCCGAGCGCTGACGCCTCAGAGCTGGACGAAGCGCCCCAGTTCGCGCGGCGTGAGCCGAACGGTCAGGCGCTGCATCGGGGCACCATTCTCGTCCTCGATCTGCACTTCGGACATGACCTCGCCATGCGCATGGAGCCAGGCGAGTTTCTGGCCATCGGCCATCGGCACCGACAGTTCGAGGACCCTTGCGCCTCCGGTCAACAGCTCACTGAGTAGCGCGACCAGCTTCTCTACGCCCTCGCCTGTCTGCGCGGAGATCGGCACGACCTGCCGATCGGGCACGCCGGCGGCGATCAGATCACGGCGCATGGCGCGGTCATCCTCCGCGAGAAGATCCCACTTGTTCCACGCCTCGATGATCGGGATCGAGGCCCCCTCGTCCCCGATCACGCCGAGATCGGCGAGGATTTCCTCGACTTCGAGTTTCTGCGCCGAGGTGGCTGGATTCGCGATATCGCGCACGTGAACGATGACGTCAGCTGCGGTCACCTCCTCCAGCGTCGCGCGGAAGGCGGCTACGAGCTGGGTGGGCAGTTCCGAAATGAAGCCCACGGTGTCGGACAGGATCGCCTTGTCGAGCCCCGGCAAGCGGATCGCGCGCATCGTGGGGTCGAGTGTGGCAAAGAGCAGGTCCTGCGCCATCACGTCCGCGCCGGTCATCCGGTTGAACAGGGTGGACTTGCCGGCATTGGTGTAGCCGACGAGGGCGATCACCGGCCAGGGCGCACGCTGGCGCCGCTCGCGGTGGAGGGTGCGGGTGCGGCGGACCTGTTCGAGCTCGCGCCGGATACGGGCCATGCGGCCGCGGATCAAACGGCGGTCCGCCTCGATCTGTGTTTCACCGGGGCCACCGAGGAAACCGAAGCCGCCGCGCTGGCGTTCGAGGTGGGTCCAGCTGCGCACGAGGCGGCCGGCTTGATAGTCTAGGTGTGCAAGTTCGACCTGCAGGCGCCCTTCGGCAGTCGCCGCCCGCTCGCCGAAGATCTCGAGGATCAGGCCGGTACGGTCGATGACCTTGCGTTCGAGCTTGTCCTCGAGGTTGCGCTGCTGGATTGCCGATAGCGCGCCATCGACGATGACCAGTTCGCCGTCCGATTGTGCGATGGCGACGGCGATCTTCTGCACCTGCCCTTCGCCGAACAGGGTGGCGGGACGAACCGTGCGGATCGGCAGCGCAAAAGCATCGACAACATCGATGCCGATGGCGCGGGCGAGGCCCTGCCCTTCCTCGAGCCGCGGTTCAGCATCGAGACCGCCCTTCTGGCGCAAGTCGGGGAGGACCACGACGGCGCGGGCGCCGCGAGTGACTTCCCCGACAAGCTCGGTTTCCCGGCCGAACTCAAATCCGCTCATGCGGGTCGGCCTGTTTGACGGTTCAGGATGATTCGCCGTCCCACTCGCCGGACAGATCGACATGGCCAGCGGGCTGGATCGTCGAGACGGCGTGCTTGTAGGCAAGCTGCACGTAGCCTTCGCGTTCGAGCAGCATGCAGAACAAATCGTAGGCGGCGACCCGGCCCTGAAGCATGACACCGTTCACGAGGAACATCGTCACCTGCACCCCGGCATCGCGCACGCTGGAGAGGAACACGTCCTGCAGCAGCCGCTTCTTGGACGCATCGTCGGTGCCGGGTGCAAAATGCGTCGGCGCTAGCTGCTGGCCGGGCATGATCGTCGAGATTGCGTGCTTGTAGACCAGCTGCGACTGGCCATCGCGGCGCAGAAGGATCGAGAAATTGTCGAACCAGGTGACGATGCCCTGCAGCTTGACGCCCTTCACGAGGAACATCGTGACGGGGATCTTGTTCTTTCTCAGGAAGTTGAGAAACACGTCCTGCAGGTTCTGGCCTTTGCCAGCGACAAGCTGGGCTGGTGGCGGCGCGGCAGCTTCGGTGGCGGTTTCAACCTTGGTGCGCGGACGCGCTGAGAGGGTTCTGCCGGTCATCTTGTCGTGTCCTTTCGTTCTTTTTGGCGTCCGAACGCCTCACAGCGACCGAGCACAATCTGGCGAGGGGTCGCACTCACCGCATTCAGACCTCGGCAACTGCCGAATCTGAACAAGGGCTCGTACGGCGCTTACGCCGGTCAGGAAGGACAAGTCTAAGTCGGTATTGCCGCTACGTACAGGGGCAAAATCGGCCTCACCGCGCCGGCCCCTTTTGGGCAGAGCTTAGTCGAGTTCCTCGTCCTCGCGCCGTTCAGCCATTCCTAGGAGCTTGAGTTTCCGGTGCAAGGCAGAGCGCTCCATGCCGATGAAGCTCGCCGTTTTCGAGATATTTCCCGAGAATCGGCGGATCTGCACCTTCAGGTACTCGCGCTCGAAGTTCTCGCGCGCCTCGCGCAGGGGGACACCCATCAGCGCCGAGGTGTTCGTATCGCCGCCGATCCGGGTGGTGACGATTTCAGCCGGGAGCATGTCGGCATCGATGCGGGTCAGCCGTTCGCGCGGGGCGAGGATGATCGTGCGCTCCACCACGTTGCGCAGCTGGCGGACGTTGCCCGGCCAGTCGTAGCTCTGCATCGCGGCGATAGCCTCGGTGGAGATCGTTGGCGGCGGCACACCCTGCTCGTTGGCATAGCGCGAAAAGAAGTGGTCGGCGAGCGCTGGAATGTCCTCGCGTCGCTCGATCAGCGAGGGGATCGAGACCGGAACGACGTTGAGCCGGTAGTAGAGATCCTCGCGGAAGCGGCGCTCGGCGATTTCCTTCTCGAGCGGGCGCGAGGTCGAGGAGACGACGCGCACGTCGACGCGGATCTGGCGGTGCCCACCGACGCGCACGAAGGATTGCTCGGTCAGCACGCGCAGGATGCGGGCCTGGCTGGAGGCGGGCATTTCCGCGACCTCGTCGAGGAACAGCGTGCCGCCGTCGGCCATCTCCAGCAGGCCCGCGCGCACCAGCTTGCCGTCGATTTCCTCGCCGAACAGTTCCTGTTCGAACCGTTCGGGCGTGATTCGCGCCGAATTGACCGTGACGAACGCATGGTCGGCGCGCGGGCTCCACGAATGGAGCAATCGCGCGGCGACTTCCTTGCCCGAGCCGGCAGGACCGGTGATCAGCAGGCGGCTTCCCGTGTTGGCCACACGCTTCAGCGTCGCGCGGACCGCATTGATCGCGCTGGAATTGCCGGTGAAGCCGTCGGCCATCGAGAGGCCCTGGCGCAGCCGCGCATTCTCGCGGCGCAGACGTTCGGTGGCGGTGGCGCGCTCGACAAGGAGCAGCAGGCGTTCCGCCTCGAACGGCTTTTCGAGGAAATCCATGGCGCCCCGACTGATCGCCGAGACGGCGGTATCGATATTCCCGTGGCCGGAAAAAATGATCACTGGCAGTTCGGGCTCGCGCTTCTTGATCTCGTCGAGCACTTCAAGGCCGTCCATCGGGCTGCCGTGGAGCCAGACGTCGAGGAGGACGAGGCTGGGGCGCCGATCGTCCACGGCAGCGAGCGCGGCGGTGCTGTCGGCCGCGGTACGGCAGCCATAGCCTTCGTCGCTGAGCACGCCCGCGACAAGTTCGCGGATGTCGCGTTCGTCGTCCACGATGAGGATATCGAGAGCCATCAGTCGGTGTGTCCTGGAGGTGTGGTCTAGCGGTTGGCGGGGATAGCGGTGACACCTTCAGGTGAAGGGGCGGAGACGGATGCGAGCGGATTGCGGGCGAAACGCATGATCACTGAAGTGCCCCCTTCGGCATTCGGTGCGAAGGCCATCGCGCCGCCGTGTTCCTCGACGATCTTGTTGACGATGGCGAGGCCGAGCCCGGTGCCCTTCTCACGCGTTGTAACATAGGGTTCGAGAATGCGGTCACGTTCGGCCGGCAGCCCGATCCCGTTGTCGGCAACAGTGACCGTGACCGCGTGGCGATCGGCGGCGAGGTTGACCGCGATGCGGCCGCGGTAGGCGATGTCCTCGGCCTTGGCCCGCTGCTCGATCGCCTCGATCGCGTTCTTGAGCACGTTCGTCATGGCCTGCCCGATCTGGTGACGGTCCGCCTCGACCGGCACCGGCCCCTCACCCTCGAAGGTGAAGGCCACATCGCTGTGGGCGACTTCCTGCAGGAAGAGCGCCTGGCGCACGAGGTCGCTCGCGTCCTCGGGGCGGAACACCGGCTTGGGCAGACGCGCGAACGAGGAGAACTCGTCGACCATCTGCCTGAGGTCGCCAACCTGGCGGATGATCGTGGCAGTCAGTTCCTCGAACAGCTCCGGGTCGGTCTCGATCTGCCGGCGATAGCGGCGCTTGAGGCGCTCGGTGGCAAGCTGGATCGGGGTGAGCGGGTTCTTGATTTCGTGCGCGATGCGCCGGGCAACATCGGACCATGCCGCCCTGCGCTGGTCGAGCAGCTGGCGGGTGATATCCTCGAACGTGATGACGTGGCCGTTGCGGTCTGCCGTGACCTTGACCGCAAGCGTGAGCAGATCGCCGTCCTTGGCATAGTGGACCACGCCGCTGCGCTCACCGCCTGCGACAAACTGGGCAAGCTGCGGCGCGACTTCGGCAAGTGGTGCGCCGACAGGATCGATCCGGCCCTCATCCTCGCGCGCGGGGCGGAGCAGCGCCTGGGCCGAACTGTTCATGAGGCGGATCGCGCCGTCACGATCGACCGAGACGATCCCTGCGGTGATCGATTCGAGCACCGCCTCGATAAAGGCGCGGCGCACCTCAAGCTGGGCATTGGCGCTGACGAGCGCCTGGGTCTGGGTTTCCAGCTGGGCCGTCATCCGGTTGAATGCGCGGGCGAGCAGGCCGACCTCGTCGGTTCCGTTGCCGGGCTGGACACGCATCGCGAAATTGCCGCTGCCAACATTGCGGGCGGCAGAGACCAGTTCGATCAGCGGGGCGACCTGCCGGTCGGCAAAGCGCAGCGCGACCCAGACCGCTAGCGCGACGAGCGCGAGAGATATGACCAGCAGCGCGATGTTGAACCGCAGTTGCAATGCACGGGCACGGCGGTTGAGATAGTCATAGGCCTTGAGCACGCTCTGCGCCCGCTGCCACTGATTGAGCGCGAGGGCATCGGAATTGCGCGCCACATAAAGGTAGATCCCGCGCGTGCGGTCGACCGGTGTGACCGCCTCGATCCGGGCCGCCGAGGCAGTGACAACCACCGGCTCGCCCGCGTCGATCTTCGCAAGCTCGGCCGGGGTGACGCGTTCGCGCTGCTCGCTGCGCGCCGGATCGACGATGGCGGCCGTGCGCAGCGTGCCGTCCGGGCCACGTTCGATGATCGCGGATTCGTTGAGCTTGCGATTGATCACCTGCCACGAGTAGCCCTCGGCGAAGTCCTGGCTGGTGATGGGCGCCTGCCCGAGATAATCGCGCAGATCGCCCGCCATGGCGACGCTTTCATTCCCGACATCGCGCAGCTTGTCCGCATAATATCCGCGCGCGAGGCTGTTGGCATTTTCCAGCATCCCGCGCGAATTGTCGGAGAACCAGAACTCGACCCCCGATTGGAACAGGAGCGAGGCGAACACCACGACGAGGAGCGTGGGGATCGCCGCAATCAGCGAGAACAGCCAGACAAGCCGGACGTGCAGGCGCCCGCTGCTGCCCAGCACAGAACGCGCGGCGCGGCGCAGCGCAAGGCGCCGGCCGATCAGCACGATCAGCGCCATCGCGGGAACAAGCGTGCCGATCAGCAGACTGGCAGTGAGGCGCGAGGGCAGGAGCTGGTTCGTGTTGCCGACTGAAGAAAGTGTCATCCACGAGACGGCGACCATCAGCGCCAGCGCCGTGATCGCGGTCATTTCCAGCAGCAGAAACACATTGGCGCGGCGCATCACCACCAGAAGGCGGCGATACCATCGCGGTGAGCGCCGCATACCGCGTTTGCTGTGCTGAACCATCGTTGCTTATCTACAACACCACTGTTGCAGCAACGCAAGCCGATTCGATGAAACCACGAGAATTCGCGGTAAACGCCATGTGGCCTTGAAGTACCGACACCGGTGCGTCGACGCGCAGGTCAGTGCCGCATGACGGCCTCGTCCGGATCGATCGCAAGGTCGGAGAGGCGCTTGCGCAGCGTGTTGCGGTTGATGCCGAGCAAACGGGCGGCACGCAACTGGTTGCCACCGGTAACGGCGAGCGCGTGGAGGAACAGCGGACGCTCGAACGCGGCCAGCGCAGCGCTGTAGAGCTCACCCTCCGCCGGGTCTTCGTGCACGAGCCAGCTCGCCAGCGCCTCCGCGAAGTCGGCTGCCGGAGCCAAAGGTGCAAGGGTGGCAGGTGCCAGTCCGGGGGCCGATGCGGAGGGCTGTGCGCGGTCCTGTGCGAGGAGCGGCTCGATCGCGGCGGCGTCGATCACCTCGTCGCGGGCCAGCAGCGCGAGGCGGTAGATGAAGTTGCGCAGTTCCCGCACGTTGCCGCGCCAGGGCTGGCGGGCGAGCAGCGCTGCGCCGGCTGCGGTGAGTTGGCGGCGCGGCAGCCCTTCCGCGGCGGCGCGGACGAGAAAATGGCGGGCGAGCGCCTCAATATCGTCGGCCCGCTCGCGCAAGGGCGGCAGCGCAATGGGCACGACGGCAAGGCGGTAGTAGAGATCCTCGCGGAACGTGCCGGCCGCGATCATCGGTTCGAGATCACGGTTGGTGGCCGCAACGATGCGGCAATCGAGGGTGATTTCCTCGGTGCCGCCGACGCGACGGATCCGGCCCGATTGCAGCGCGCGCAGGAGGCGAGTCTGGGCCTCGAGCGGCATGTCGCCGATTTCGTCAAGGAAGAGCGTGCCGCCCCGCGCCTGCTCGAACTTGCCGATGCGGCGGGTCACCGCTCCGGTGAAGGCGCCCTTCTCGTGGCCGAACAGCTCGCTTTCGATCAGATCGCCGGGGATGGCGGCGGTGTTGACCGCGATGAACGGCCCCGCGCTGCGCTTGCCGAGTTGGTGGATCGCCTCGGCGACGAGTTCCTTGCCGGTGCCGGATTCGCCAAGGATGAGGACGGTGAGATCGTTACGCAGAACTCGGGTGATCATGCGGTAGACCGTCTGCATCGCCGGGCTGCGGCCAACGAGCGGCAGGCCGGCGGCGACATCGTCGGCCGTTTCGTCGAAAGCAGCGCTTTCGCTCGCGCCGATGGCCTGGCGCACGGTGCGCACCAGCTCATCGAGATCGAAGGGTTTGGGGAAATATTCGAAAGCGCCGGTGTCACTTGCGCGTACCGCGGTATCGAGCGTGTTTTGCGCCGAGAGAATGATCACAGGCATGTGCGGTGCAGCCTCGCGGACCCGGCCCAGCGTTTCCATACCGTCGCCATCCGTCAGCACGACATCCGTGAGCATGAGGCCATAGGTCTGCCCGGCGAGAAGGCGATCGCGTTCGCTGATCGAGGCGCAGCGCGTGACATAGTAGCCTTCCGCCTCCAGCGCTGCGGTGATGACGAGCGCGATCGAGGCGTCGTCCTCGACGAGAAGAATGCGGCTTTTCATGGCTTGGAGCTTCCAGCAACCGGCAGATGCAGGCGGAAGTGCGTCCAACCGCGCACTTCGTCGCGGTCGTGCGTCACCCGCCCGTTCATTTCGCGCACCAGCTTCTGGACGAGGGCGAGGCCGAGGCCTTGCCCGTTCTTCTTGCCTGTCACGAACGGGTCGAAGATATGATCGCGCAGCGCCGGATCGATGCCCGGACCATTGTCGCTGACGCGCAGCTCGATTGGCAGTCGCAGCGGTTTGCCCCCCTGACCGGCGTGGAGCTGAATGCCGCTGGCAAAGCGCGTGCGCACCGCAATCCGCGGTGCGCCGGCCGCTTCACAGGCCTCGCGCGCGTTGGTCAACAGATTGAGCACGACCTGCACCAGAGCATCGGGATTGGCCATGACCGGCGGAAGCGAGGGATCGAACTCCTCCTCGACCGCCAATCCTCCATGTCCCGCCGCCACAACAGCCTGTGCGCGGCGAACGGCTTCGTGGAGGTTGCAGGGCATATCGGGCCCGCGTCCGCGGCGCGACAGCGACTGCATCTGGTCGACCAGCTTCGCGATGCGGTCGACTTCGCCAGTGATGAGTTCGGTGAGCGCGCGGTCTGCCTCGCTCACCTTGCGGCCAAGCAGCTGCGCCGCGCCGCGAATGCCGGCAAGCGGGTTCTTGATCTCGTGCGCGAGGACTTCGGGCGCGCGGAGCGGGGTGCCCTCACCCGCCCCGGCACCGCCGCCATCGCCCGAAAGCGCCTCCACGCCGACCGCCTCGCCGAGCGCGAGCAGCTGCCAGCCCGGGCAATGGGTGACCGGTGACGTCATGACATCAATCCGGCGCGCCGGTGCGCCGAGGATGCGGACCAGCGAATCGCGCGCAAACAGCTGCGCTTCACCTTCGGCCAGACGGTGCAGGATCAGCGGCTCCTCGAAGGCGAAGACATCCTCGATAGCCTTGCCGACGAGGCGGCGGGCCCCCTGCCCCGCGAGCTGCTCGGCAGCGGGATTGACGGCGGCAATGGTAAGGTCGGGCGCCAGCGTGACAACGGCGAGCGGCAGGCTGGCAATGACGCGCTTGGGATCCGGCCGGCCCCCATCACCGCTCTTGCGCCAGTCCGCCGGCCCGCTCACGCGGCCACGCGGCCTGCCGGTGCCGCCATGGCGCGGCCATAGAATTCGGCAAGCGCGGCCAGCACGATCCTGGGATCATCGATGAAGTTCACGCGGTTGCGGAATTCAGCCGAACCGGGGAGGCCCTTGGTATACCAGCCGAGGTGCTTGCGCGCCATGTTGACGCCGGTAACCGTGCCATAGTGCTCGAGCATCGCGTGGTAATGCTCTGTGATAAGGGCATATTGTTCGGCAATCGTGGGGTCGGCGCGAACCTCGCCGGTTTCGAGCCAATGCATGACCTGGCCGAGCAGCCACGGCCGGCCATAGGCACCGCGACCGATCATCAGGCCGTCCGCGCCGCTCTGTTCGATAGCCCGGGCGGCATCCTCGATCCCGCAGATATCGCCATTGACGATCACGGGGATCGAGACCGCGTCCTTCACGCGGCGCACGAAGGCCCAGTCGGCCGAGCCCTTGTACATCTGGTTGCGGGTGCGGCCGTGGACGGTGATCATCTGCGCGCCGAGATCCTGTGCGATGCGCGCGAGTTCGGGGGCATTGAGGCTGTCGTGACACCAGCCCATGCGCATCTTGACTGTAACCGGCACCTTGACTGCCTTCACCGTCGCCTCGATCAGCGCAGTGGCGAGCGGGATGTCGCGCATGAGCGCCGAGCCGCAATCGCCGCTGACGATCTTGCGCACCGGACAGCCCATGTTGATGTCGATGATCGCCGCGCCCTTGTCCTCGGAAATCCGTGCGGCTTCGGCCATTTGCGCGGGCTCGTTGCCCATGAGCTGCATCGACACCGGCTCTTCGGTGGGGTGCCATGCGGCCTTCTGGATCGACTGGCGCGTTTCGCGGATCGCGGCGGGGCTGGCGATCATCTCGGTCACGTTGAGGCCCGATCCGAAGCGGCGCACCATCGTGCGGAACGGCAGATCGGAAACGCCCGTCATCGGTGCCAGCACCACGGGCTGCGCAATGCGCACGGGGCCGACCATGATCGGCTTCAGCTGCGGCGGTGCGGGAAGATCACTCATCAGGGTCTGCCTAAAAATGAGGCATGCGCTTAGTCGATTGCGCGGTTTGCGGCAAGGACTGTAAGGGGCTTGGCATGAAGGCGCTCTCCCCCGCATCCGCCGTTGTTGTCGCCGCCGGGCAAGGCCTGCGCGCGGGCGGCAGCGTGCCCAAACAGTTCGCGACGTGGCGCGGCAAGCCGCTGGTGCGGCATTCGGTCGAGGCGCTCGTCCAAGCAGGCGTGGCGCCGATTGTCGTTGTCATCCCGGCAAATTGGCAGGATACCGCCGCGCAGGCGCTGGCCGGGGTGCCCGGCGTCCGCTTTGTCCATGGTGCCGCAAGCCGGCAAGGCTCCGTCCGCGCAGGGCTCGAAGCGCTTGCTGCCGATGCACCGGAACGTGTGCTGATCCACGATGCGGCGCGGCCGGATCTGCCTGGCTGCGTGATCGCGGCGCTGCTGGCGGGGCTGGAAGGCCAGACTGGCGCCATTCCGGTGCTGCCGGTGGTCGACAGCGTGGTGCGCGGCGCGGCAGGCCTGCGCGGCGCCTTTGTCGACCGCGACGGGCTTTACCGGGTGCAGACCCCGCAGGCGTTCCGCTATCCCGCCATCCTCGCTGCGCACCGCGCCTGGAACGGAGCCGCCGATGCCGGCGACGATGCCGCCGTCGCCGAAGCGGCGGGGCTTGCCGTGGCGCTCGTTACGGGCGACGAGCGACTGAAGAAAGTGACGTTTGCCGAAGACCTGAAGGATGAGAGCATGACACTTCCCGCCGTGCGTACCGGCATGGGCTTCGATGTCCACCGCCTCGCCGAGGGTGAGGAACTCTGGTTGTGCGGGGTGAAGATCGAGCATACCAAGGGGCTCGCGGGTCACTCCGATGCCGATGTGGCGATCCATGCCCTCGTCGATGCCTTGTTGGGTGCAGTGGCGGCCGGGGATATCGGCGACCATTTCCCCCCTTCCGATCCGCAGTGGCGCGGGGCCGCCTCGGACCGCTTCCTGGCCCATGCTGCAACGCTGGTGGCCGAGGCCGGCTACGCCGTTGGCAACGTGGACGTGACGATCATTTGCGAGGCGCCGCGCATCGGTCCGCACAAGGCGGCGATGCGCGCGCGGCTTGCATCGATTCTCGCGATTGACATCGCTGCCGTCAGCGTCAAGGCGACGACCACCGAGCGGCTCGGCTTTACCGGCCGCGGCGAAGGTATTTCGGCACAGGCGGTGGCAACCGTCGTGGCGAGGGCTTGAAGGAGCGCAGTTCATGTCGCTGGTTCGAAGCATGGCTCTGGGGTCGGCGATCGCCGCACTGGGGATGGCCGAAGTGGCCGCCGCCCAAGGGCACGTCTGCCTCAGTGAGCGCGAGGTGACGAGCCTTGTTACCTATGCGCTGCCAGTGGTGATGGATTCGACCATGAAGACCTGCCGCCCGCAGCTTTCGCCGCAGGGCTGGTTCGCCACGCAAGGCCCCGGGCTCGTGCAGCGCTATGCCACGCGCAAGACTGCTGCCTGGCCCGAAGCCCGTGCCGCGCTGATCAAACTTGGCGGGAACGACGACAAGCTCAAGAGCCTCGTCTCCACCTTGTCGGACGAGGCACTGCAGCCGTTCGCCGAAGGGATGGTGTCAGCCGTCGTGACCAAGGGGATCAAGCCTGGCCAGTGCAAGGCGATCGAGCGGGCGACCCGCCTGCTCTCGCCACTGCCCCCGGAAAACACCGCGGAGCTGGTGACCTTCATGCTCGTGCTCGCCGACAAGCCGCAAGTGCGCAGCGCGGTGGGTGCCTCGAAGTCGTCCGACCTCCCGATCTGCCCGGCGGCTTGAGGCGATGGACACGCTGCTTCCTCCCGAACTCACGGCGCTGGCCGCGCGAGTGATTGCCGAAAACAAGGCTGCCGGCCGCATGGTCGCAGTCGCCGAAAGCTGCACCGGCGGCCTCGTTGCTGCTGCCTTGACGGAGATCGCAGGCTCCTCGGCCGTGGTCGACCGGGGCTTCGTGACCTATTCGAACGAGGCCAAGCACGAAATGCTGGGCGTCTCGACCGACCTGATCGACACGTTCGGCGCGGTATCGGTCGCGGTCGCCTGGTCGATGGCGCAAGGCGCGCTCAAGCATTCGCGCGCGTCGGTTGCGGTGGCGATCACCGGGATTGCCGGGCCGGACGGCGGCAGCGAACAGAAGCCGGTCGGCACCGTGGTCTTCGCCAAGGCCGAGCGCGGCGAGGATCCCGAAGCGGTGGTGGCCGAGCAGAAGGTGTTCGAGACCGCGAAAACCCGCGCCGAGGTGCGGCTTCAGGCCGCGCTGGTCGCGCTTGAACTTCTGCTGCCGTAGACCTTTTCCGCGCGCGTTTCGAAAGCGGCGACCATCTTGCGGAACGCCCGGTCGAGATACTGGCCGGCGAGCGCTTCGAGGATCGCGCTGCGGAACGTGAAGTCGACGTTGAAGTCGATCACGCAGCTGCCGTCTTCCCCGGCGCGGAATTCCCAGGTGTTCGAGAGGCGCTTGAGCGGCCCGTCGAGATATTCGACCGCGATGCGGCTCGGGCGCTGCTTGATCACGCGCGAGGTGAACTTCTCCCGCAGTGCGCTGAAGCCGACCATCATGTCGGCGACCATTTCGGTCTCGCTGTCGGACTTTATGCGGGTCGCGACGACCCAGGGCAGGAATTCCGGGTAGCGCTTCACATCGGCGACAAGGTCGAACATCTCCTCGGCCGACCATGCGAGATGCCGCTGCTGGTTGATCACCGGCATGGGATCAGCCCCTCGCGGCGGCCTTGGCGAGCTGGGCTTCCCGTGCGGCACGCATTTCGGCGAAATCCTCGCCGGCGTGGTAGCTGGAACGGGTCAGCGGGCTGGCCGCGACCTGCAGGAAACCCTTGGCCCGGGCGATCGCGCCATAGGCGGCAAAGGCCTGCGGCGTGACGAAATCGATGACTGGTGCATGTTTGGGGGTGGGCTGGAGGTACTGGCCCATCGTCAGGAAATCGATCCCCGCCGAGCGCATGTCGTCCATCACCTGATGCACTTCGAGCCGCTCCTCGCCGAGGCCGAGCATGACGCCCGACTTCGTGAACACGCGCGGATCGTGATGCTTCACTTCCTCGAGCAGGCGCAGCGAAGCGTAGTAGCGCGCCCCCGGGCGGATCGTGGGGTAGAGGCGCGGCACCGTCTCAAGGTTGTGGTTGTAGACATCGGGCCCAGCCGCCATGATCGCCTCGACCGCGGCGCGCATCTTGCCGCGGAAATCGGGGGTCAGGATCTCGATGGTGGTGTTCGGCGTCGCGGCGCGCAGGGCCTCGATCACCTTGACGAACTGGCTCGCGCCGCCGTCTGGCAGATCGTCGCGGTCAACCGAGGTAATCACGATATGTTCGAGGCCGAGCTTGGCAGCGGCTTCGGCGACATGGCCCGGCTCGCTCGCATCGACCTTGCGCGGCATCCCGGTCTTGACGTTGCAGAAGGCGCAGGCGCGCGTGCAGACATCGCCGAGGATCATCACCGTGGCGTGCTTCTTGGTCCAACACTCGCCGATGTTCGGACAGGCCGCTTCCTCGCACACGGTGTTGAGGCCGAGGCTGCGCATGAGACCGCGCGTTTCCTCATAGCCCTTGCTGACGGGTGCCTTGACCCGGATCCAATCGGGCTTGCGGATGCGCGCCGGGCGTTCTTGCGCGGCAATCGGGGACTGATCATTCATGGCGGTCCAGATAGGCGCATGAAGCATGACTTGAAAGATGCATTCGTAGGCGGCAACAGGCCCATCATGGCCAAACCGTTTTCCCCCGAGCTCGATCACCTCATCGACGGCTATCGCCGTTTCCGCACCACTGGCTGGACCCCGCGCCTGGAGCGCTGGCACCAGCTGCGTGAGGGACAGGAGCCGCCGGTGATGGTGATCGCCTGTTCGGACAGCCGCGTCGATCCGGCCCAGATCTTCGATACCGACCCGGGCGAGATGTTCGTGGTGCGCAACGTTGCCGCGTTGGTGCCGCCTTTCGAAACCTCGCCCGGCTATCACGGCGTGTCTGCCGCGCTCGAATTTGCCGTGCAGGTGCTGAAGGTGCGCAAGATCGTCGTGCTCGGCCATGGCATGTGCGGCGGCTGCCGTGCGGCACTGACGCAGGAGCTGGAAGGCACCGAGCCGGGCGAAGGCGGCTTCATCAACGACTGGATCGGCCTGCTCGGCTCCGCGCGCGCCGGCGTCGTCCATGCCCACGGTTCCAGCGGCCGGAATGCCGAACGCGCGATGGAGCAGGCGGGCGTGAAGGTCAGCCTCGCCAATCTGCGCACCTTCCCGTGCGTCCGCCGCAAGGAAGCGGCCGGCGAACTGCGTCTGCGCGGGGCATTCTTCGCGATTTCCGACGGAGTGCTGCATGTCCTCGACGAGGACTCGGACACGTTCCTGGAAGTGCGCTGATCCGAACGAGAAAGGGGGCGGCCCCTTGCGAGGCCGCCCCCTGTTCTTTTGCCGGCAGGCCTCAGCCGATCAGGGCTTGGCCTTGTCCGCTGCAAGCACCGAGAACAGCCGCGCGAGCGGGGCGCGCACGCCGGTCACCTGGGCGAAGCTCGCCTTGGCAGCCTCGTACTTGTCCTGATCGAACTGCGCGATGCCGAGGCGGGTCAGCGCGCGGTCCTTGTCGATCGTGCCGCCCTTGGTAAGCGCGAGCTGATAGAGCTCCTCGGCCTTGGCGGGGTTGTCGTACGACAGGTAGGCGTCCGCCGTGGCGACGGCGAGCTTGCCATCTGCCGCCGCGCGGGCATCCTTTTCAAGGCCGACCAGCGACGCCTTGTCGGCCGCGATGCGACCCTTGGCCTGCGTCAGCGAATCGCTGACGAACATGTCGCTCTGCTCCAGCGCGCCCTTCGACAGGCCAAGCTCGATGACCTTCACCGTCTCACCCGGGAGACGACGGGGGTCGGCTGCCTGGACATACTCGATGAACTCGCGGGCGACGTACTGCTTGTCGTTGTCGAACGCGCCGCTGCGCAGGAACAGGCGGCCGAGATCGAGCGACTCCTCCTTGCCGAAGTTGCCGAATTCGCGCGTCAGCTGGCCGGCGCCCAGCCAGTTGAGCGGGTTCGGGTGCTCGGCGACTTCAAGGGTCGCCCACTCGATCGCCTGCGGCCCGAGCTTGGCCTTGTAGGCGATGATCTTGCCGCGCGTGTACCAGCCATCGGGGATCGCGCCCTTGGCGGCCTTGCGCGTGTCATAGGCGACCTTCAGAGCGGCAATGCCTTCAGCAGGCTTGCCGAGCTGGGTGTAGGAATCCGCGAGCATTTCGGCAACCGCGTCATCGGCCACATTGCCCTGCACCGCCTTGGTCAGCGGTTCGATCGCGCCCTGGTAGTCCTTCGCGCTGTAGGCGAAGCTGCCGAGGTAGCCGTTGAAGGTGGGGAGCTTGTCCGCCTCGACCATGCCGCTGTCGATCATGTTCTTGATGCCGCGGGCGCGCATGCCGTTGTCCTGCAGCACGCCGCCCAGCACCACGGCCCAGTTGCCGACGGTAAAGCGATCCTGCCCGGTCTTCACCGCGGCTTCGACGGTCGTCATCTTGGCGGCGGCATCGCCGAGGCCAGCCTTGATCTGCGCATCAGGGGTGCCCTTGGCCTTCGCGGCTTGGATATCCTGGATGACCTTCTGCAGCGGCGCTGCGGCCGCAACGAACTCCTTGGAATAGGAACCGCCCTTCGGGGCTTCCTTGTCCTTCGCGATGGCAGGCGCAGCGCCCAGCAGAACGCCGCCGGCGGCAAGGCCGGTCGACAGCGCCACGGCCAGCGCGGCCCGGGCCGCTACGAACTTCATTCCATTACCCCGCATCACTTCGTCTCCTCTTGGCCAAACGCTGGCAGACCGGACCGGTCCCCATCTCCATCCTGCCGCAGGCCATAACCCAAAACATCGGCGGAACGGACTTCTTTCACACTTCCACCGCGGCGGACCTCTGACGCGGAATTGGCGTTTTGGCAACGCCCTGCTGTTGTGGAGAACCCCCGGTGAACCCGGATTGAATGTCATTTCGTCTCATTGTTCAGGAAAGCTGCGGAGGGGTGCTCGCACATGTGGATAAGGCGTCACTGCCGGGGCCGTTTTCTGGCGTTTGGCGGGGCTTTGGCCTAGGGCTTACACATTCCTGACAACAGAGCGAAATAGCCACCGACGTGAGCGATGACACCGGCCTGATCGACCCGCCCGCCCCGCTGCCGGACCACGAGTTCCAGCGGATCGACATCGTCGATGAAATGAAGACGAGCTACCTCGATTACGCGATGAGCGTGATCGTAAGCCGTGCGCTGCCCGACGTGCGCGACGGCCTGAAGCCCGTCCACCGCCGCATCCTGTGGACCAGCCACGAAAACGGCTTCACCTCGACCAAGGCCTATCGCAAGTCCGCCCGTATCGTCGGCGATTGCATGGGCAAGTACCACCCGCATGGCGACAGCGCGATCTATGATGCGCTGGCACGCATGACGCAGGACTGGTCGATGCGCCTGCCGCTGATCGATGGCCAGGGCAACTTCGGCTCGATGGACCCCGATCCGCCGGCGTCGATGCGCTACACCGAAGCGCGGCTTGCCAAGGTGGCCGATGCGCTGATGGCGGATATCGACAAGGACACGGTCGACTTCCAGCCCAACTACGATGGCTCTGAGAGCGAACCGCATGTTCTTCCGGCACGCTTCCCCAACCTGCTGGTCAACGGCGCAGGTGGCATCGCGGTCGGCATGGCGACCAATATCCCGCCGCACAACCTCGGCGAAGTGATCGATGGCTGCCTGGCCTATATGGACAACCCGGCGATCACGATCGACGAACTCATCCAGATCATCCCGGCGCCCGATTTCCCCACCGCACCGCTGATCCTGGGCGTGAGCGGCGCACGCAAGGCCTATCACGAAGGGCGCGGATCGATCGTGATGCGCGCACGGCATGTGATCGAGGACACCAAGGGTGGCCGCGGCGAAGGGCGCAAGTCTATTGTCCTGACGTCGATCCCCTATCAGGTCGGCAAGAACAGCCTGGTCGAGAAGATCGCCGAGGCCGCCAAGGACAAGCGGATCGAGGGCATCTCGGACATCCGCGACGAATCAAACCGTGAAGGCGTGCGCGTGGTCATCGACCTCAAGCGCGATGCGACCCCGGAAGTCGTGCTGAACCAGCTTTGGCGCAACACCCCGGCGCAGGCGAACTTCCCCGCCAACATGCTGGCGATCCGCGGCGGTCGGCCGGAAATCCTCACGCTGCGCGACATTATCGAGGCGTTCGTCCAGTTCCGCGAGGAAGTGATCCAGCGCCGCACCAAGTTCGAGCTGAACAAGGCGCGCGACCGGGCCCATATCCTGCTCGGCCTCGTCGTCGCGGTCTCGAACCTCGATGAAGTGGTGCGGATCATCCGCGGCTCGGCCAACCCGGCGTTGGCGCGCGAGACGCTGATGGCGCGCGAATGGCCGATTGGCGAGATCGCGCCATATATCCGCCTGGTCGAGGCGATCGAGGACGAGGCGCTGGGAGGCGCCGGCGGCAGCTATCGTCTGAGCGAGACGCAGGTCCGCGCGATCCTCGATCTGCGCCTCCACCGCCTGACCGCGCTGGGCCGCGACGAGATCGGCGCCGAGCTCGAAGTGTTGGCGAAGGCCATTGCGGAATATCTCGCGATCCTCGCCGATCGCGAGAAGCTATTTGCGGTGATGCGCGAGGAACTGGTTGCCGTGCGCGATGCCTATGCGACTCCGCGCCGCTGCGAGATCACCGCACCCGCCGACGGGATCGAGGACGAGGATCTGATCGAGCGCGAGGACATGGTCGTCACGATCACCCTCGACGGCTATATCAAGCGCACCCCGCTCTCCACCTTCCGCGCGCAGAACCGGGGCGGCAAGGGTCGCAGCGGCATGGCGACCAAGGAAGAGGATGCGGTGGCGACGATGTTCGTCACCTCGACCCACACGCCGGTGCTGTTCTTCTCGACCGCGGGCAAGGTCTATCGCCTCAAGGTCTGGCGCCTGCCCGAAGGCGGGCCGACGACGCGCGGGCGGCCGATGATCAACCTCTTGCCGGCACTGGATGCAGGCGAAACGATCGCGACGGTGCTCCCCCTCCCCGAGGACGAAGCGGAATGGGGCAAGCTCTCGGTGGTGTTCGCTACGGCCAAGGGCAACGTTCGCCGCAACGCGATGGATGCGTTCGCCAACATCCCCTCGAATGGCAAGTTCGCGATGCGCTTCGAGGAAGGCGACGACGACCGGCTGATCGGCGTCGCGCTGCTCGATCCCACCGACGATGTGCTGCTGGCGACGCGCAACGGCAAGGCGATCCGCTTTGCCGGAGATGAAGTGCGCGAATTCACGAGCCGTACCTCGACCGGCGTGCGCGGGATGACGCTGAAGGGCGACGACGAGGTCATTTCGCTCTCGATCCTCCACCGCGTCGGCACCAGCGCCGAGGAGCGCGAGGAATATGTCCGCTTCGCTCCTTGGAAGGGCGAAAAGGAAGGCGAACCGGCGCTTTCACCCGATCGCTTTGCCGAACTGCAGGCGAGCGAGCAGTTCATCCTGACGGTCTGCGCCAATGGCTATGGCAAGCTCTCCTCGGCCTATGAGTATCGCCGCACCGGTCGCGGCGGCCAAGGCATCACCAATATCGACAATATCGCGCGCAACGGCCCGGTGGTGGCGAGCTTCCCGGCTTCGCAGGCCGACCAGCTCATGCTGGTGACCGATCAGGCCAAGCTCATCCGCTTGCCGCTCGATACGTTGCGCGTGATCGGACGCGGGTCGGCAGGTGTGCGGCTGTTCAACGTCTCGGGCGACGAGCACGTGGTGAGTGCGGTGCGTCTGGCCGAGGAAGAGGGCGAGGCTGAGGCAGAAGCCGGGTCAGAAGCCGGCGCTGGTGATGGTGCTGGGAGCGACGCGGAAGCATGAGCGTTGCCTACAAGGTTCTGACGGCAGAGCAGATGGACGTGCTGCTGCGGAAGGGTGTGTTCACCGGGGCCCCCATCGATCTGGCAGATGGCTACATCCACCTTTCTGCCGCCGAGCAGGTGACCGAGACGGTGGACAAGCACTTTGCCGGCCAGACGCGGCTGTTTGTTGCGGCGGTGGATCTTTCGGCGCTGGGCGATGCGGTGAAGTGGGAGCCCTCGCGCGGCGGGCAGTTGTTTCCGCATATCTACGCTCCGTTGCCGCTGAGCGCGGTGACCGCCCACGGACCGCTTGCGCGCGCCACGGACGGGGCGGTTCTACTGCCCTGATGGCTTGAGCCAGCGCTAGGGTGCGCTGAACTCGCCCTTGCGGCGCAGCGTGCCGATCACCCCAACGGTGATGAGGAACTGCCCGAAATAATACAGCGGCCAGACCAGCAAGTGCGGTATCCGGCTTTCCGCCAGCGGTCCCATTCTGGCAAAGATCAGAAGATCGGAAACGGCAAACAGCGCCGCACCGAGCGCGACACGCACGCGCGGAAAATCGCTGGCGTAGGCAGCTGCCGTCATCCCCCCGAGACCGAGGGCATAGAGCGCGACTTCAGTCCTGCCGGTCAGGCCGTAGCTCGCGGCGGGAATGGCCAGCAGGAGGGCCGCCGTGGTGATCCGCTCCGCCGCTGACATCACCTGCCGATGATGGCGCAGATAGAGCGCGATGGCGACGAGGTGGCCGAGGAGGAAGGCCGTCGCCCCGCCCGTGAAATTCACTTCGAGCGCCATATCGCCGATTGCCCCGAGCGCCATGACAAGGGCGATGCGGTGGGCATCGCGAACGGGATGATGCGCCCAAGCGTAGACCGCCAGCAGGCCGACACCAGCACCCTTCCACAGGATGAGGTAGAGCCCAGGAATCCAGCTGCCGGCGACGAACCAGTAGCTGATACCTGCGATCAGACTGGCGAGCAGCCAGGGACGTTGTTCGATCAAGGCGCGCTGCGGCATGCTCTCCCCTTCCCTCTTTGTCCCTAGGGCTTGCGGGGCCCGGGACGCAATGCCAATGCGGCGCGTATGACGCATCAGGTTCACATCATCGGCGGCGGCATGGCCGGGAGCGAGGCGGCGTGGCAGCTCGCCCGCCGGGGCATCCGCGTGCGGCTTTCGGAAATGCGGGGTGCCAGGTTGCCGGGAGGCGGTGACAGCACGGCGGCGCACAACAGCGACGGCCTTGCCGAACTCGTGTGCTCCAACTCGTTCCGCTCGGACGATGACGAGAAAAACGCGGTCGGCCTGTTGCACTACGAGATGCGCCAGTGCGACAGCCTGCTGATGACGGCAGCGGCCAAGGCGCGGGTGCCGGCAGGATCGGCGCTGGCGGTGGACCGGGATGTGTTCTCGGCCGAAGTCGAGGCCATGCTGGCCGCGCAGCCCACGCTGGAAGTGGTGCGCGAGCGGGTGGATGTGCTGCCGACGGAAGGCCTCGCCATCGTGGCGACGGGGCCGCTGACGGCCCCTGCCCTCGCCTCCAGCATCGGTGCCGCCACCGGGGCGGAGAGCCTCGCGTTCTTCGATGCCATCGCCCCCATCGTCTATCGCGACACGATCGACATGGATGTGGCCTGGATGGCGTCGCGCTGGGACAAGGGGGCGGAAGCCAGCATCGCCATGGGCGGCGACGGGCGCGACTACATCAATTGCCCGATGACGAAGGACCAGTACTTCGCCTTCCGCGAGGAACTGCTGGCGGGCGAGAAGACCGAGTTCAAGGAATGGGAGGCCTCGACCCCCTATTTTGACGGCTGCATGCCCATTGAAGTCATGGCCGCGCGCGGGGTGGAGACCTTGCGCTTCGGGCCGATGAAGCCGGTTGGGCTCGACAATCCGCACTGGGCGACGGCGGAGCACCCGAACGGGCGCTGGCCCTATGCCGTGGTGCAGCTGCGGCAGGACAACAAGCTGGGCACGCTGTGGAACATGGTGGGCTTTCAGACCAAGCTCAAGCACGCCGAACAGGTGCGGGTGTTCCGCACGATTCCCGGGCTGGAGCAGGCGGAGTTCGCGCGCCTTGGCGGCCTGCACCGCAACACATTCCTCAATTCGCCGACTTTGCTGGACCGCCAGCTACGGCTGAAATCGGCACCGCACATCCGCTTTGCCGGGCAGATCACCGGCTGCGAGGGCTATGTCGAAAGCGGTGCGGTGGGGCTGCTGGCAGGGCTGATGACGGCGGCCGAGATCGCCGGCCGAGAGTGGACCGCGCCGCCGCACACTTCGGCGCTGGGGGCGCTGCTTTCCCATATCACCGGCGATGCCGAGGCCGAGACCTATCAGCCGATGAACGTGAACTTCGGGCTCTTTCCGCCGCCCGATCCCGCGACGAAGAAGAAGCAGCGCAAGGAGGCTTATACGGCGCGGGCCAAAGCGGATCTTGCAGGGTGGTTGCCGGCGCTCGGCTGACCTACTTGCACTTGCAGGCAGGCCTCTTCGCCGCCTTCTGCTTCGTCGTGGCAAACTCCTCGCGGCTGAGCGCGCCATCACCGTTCTTGTCGGCACCCTTGAAGCGGTTGTCGGTGGCGACGGACCATTCGTCGAATGTCAGCAGGTTGTTGCCGTCGACGTCGAGCTTGCGGAAGTCCTTGACGCGTGGGCTGAGCATTTCGGTGCGTGTGATCTTGCCGTCGCGGTTCTTGTCGAGCCGGTCGAAGCGCTTCGCCTCGCGGCTCTGCTCGCTGGCTTCGGGCAGGCCGGGGCCTACTGCATCACCCGCATCGGAATCCGGCAGCGCCTCGTCTGCCGGTGCAGCGGAGGCGAGCGCAAGGTGGCTGGGAGCGGCGGGCGGCGTGACGGCCGCTCGGCCCTGCCACCAGAACAGCCCCGAAGCCACGAGCAACAGTGCGCCGAGCGCGCCCACAAGCATTCGGTTCATGCCAGGCCTCCCTAAGTACTGTCCCTAGGATAAGCAGCAAAGCGCATGGGCGGCAGGGGCAAGTCCTGCCATTTTGGCGAGAGTTTCAGCGCCCCAGCAAGCCTAGGCGCAGAATGGCAAGGAATTCGCGGACCGGGCCGCCGGGGCGCCCTGCCGCTTCGCGCAGCGCCATCCCGCGCAGGATCACCAGGGGACGCAGGCCGCCGGGAAGGATCGGGGGCGATGCGCCGGGGGGATCGAGGCCTAGCCATTCAGCGGCGGCGCGGCGGACGGCATCGTCGGGGCGGACGCCGCTCAGCCTCCCGAGCGCACAGACCGCCTCGACCCGCGCCTTGCCAAGTTCGGTGCCGCCATCCTCGCCGACGATCCGGGCTTCCCAGCCATCAACCATCGCCCGCAGCGCCGCGCGCTCGTCGTCCCACGCGCGCAGCACCGTGAGAAGCGGCTCGCCCAGCGGCCACTGGGCGGCAGGTTGCTCGAACCGGTCCCGCCACCACGCAAGGCGCAGCTGGATCATGAGCGGATCACGCCCCTCGCGCGCGGCATCGGCAAGCCGCCGGTCAAGCAGGAGGAAGCCTTCCCACAGCGCCTGAAGGCGGCGCGGTGCATAGAGCACCGCGAGCCGTTCAGGTGGGCTGAGTTCGAGATCGCTGGAGGTCTGCTCCATCAGATCGGTGCCACAATCTCAGCGATAACAGACCTTCTTGACCGCCGCGATCACCCGCGCCGTATCGACCAGCGCGAGCTTTTCGAGATTGGCGGCATAGGGCAGCGGCACGTCCTCGTTGCACACGCGCAGAACAGGGGCGTCGAGGTGGTCGAAGCCTTCCTCCATCACGAGGCTGATGATCTCCGAGGCGATCGAGCAGACCGGAAAGCCTTCCTCGACCACGACCATCCGGTTGGTGCGCGCAAGGCTCTCGAGTACCGCGTCCTTGTCGAGCGGGCGCAGCGTGCGCAGGTCGATGACTTCGGCTTCGATGCCTTCCGCTGCCAGCTTTTCTGCGGCTTCCAGGGCAAGCGCGATGCCAATGGAGTAGCTGACGATAGTGACATCACGGCCGGCCCGCATCGTGCGGGCCTTGCCGATGGGCACCGTGTAATCATCGAGCGCCGGCACATCGAAGGTGCGGCCATAGACCAGTTCATTCTCGAGGAAGACCACCGGGTCCTCGCTGCGGATCGCGGACTTCAGGAGGCCCTTGGCATCGGCGGCGTCATAGGGGGCAATCACCACGAGGCCCGGCACCGAGGCATACCACGGTGCATAGTTCTGGCTGTGCTGCGCGCCCACGCGCGAGGCGGCGCCATTGGGGCCGCGGAACACGATCGGGCAGCGCATCTGGCCGCCGGACATGTAGTTCGTCTTGGCCGCTGAATTGATGATGTGGTCGATCGCCTGCATGGCGAAGTTGAACGTCATGAACTCGACGATCGGACGAAGGCCGCCCATGGCCGCGCCGGTGCCGATGCCGGCAAAGCCGTATTCAGTGATCGGAGTGTCGATCACGCGGCGCGGCCCGAATTCCTCGAGCAGGCCCTGCGTGACCTTGTAGGCGCCCTGATATTCGGCGACTTCCTCACCCATCACGAAGACGCGATCGTCGGCGCGCATTTCCTCGGCCATTGCATCGCGCAGCGCTTCGCGGACCGTGGTGGCGACCATGACCGTGCCAGCGGGGACAGCAGCGACGGGCGCCGGAGCGGGCGCTGCAACGGGAGCTGGCGGTGGCGGCGGAGCGGCCACGACCGGCGCTGGGGCCGGCGCCGGGGCAGCGACGGGTGCGGACGAAGGCGCTGCCAGTTCATCGTCACCGCTGATCGTCGCGATCACGGTTCCGACTTTCACGCCTTCGGTGCCCTCAGCCACCATGAGTTCGCCGATCACACCTTCGTCCACTGCCTCGAATTCCATCGTGGCCTTGTCGGTCTCGATCTCGGCAATGATATCGCCGGACTTCACGGTATCGCCGGGTTTGACCAGCCATTTGGCGAGTGTGCCTTCCTCCATGGTGGGGGAAAGCGCGGGCATTTTCAGATCGATCGCCATGTCAGTAGGTCCCCACCAGCACGTCGGTGTAGAGTTCAGCCGGTGCCGGCTCGGGCGAGCTTTCGGCAAAATCGGCGGCTTCGGCTACGATGGCTCGGATCTTCTTGTCGATCGCCTTGATCGCATCCTCGCTCACGCCCCGGCGCAGCAGGTCCTGCTTCGCGCCTTCGATGGGATCGTGATGGTCGCGCATTTCCTGCACTTCCTCGCGGCTGCGATACTTCGCCGGATCAGACATTGAGTGGCCGCGATAGCGATAGGTGTTGAGTTCCATCAGCACCGGCCCATTGCCCGCGCGGACATAATCGAGCGCGACTTCGGCGGCCGCGCGCACTTCCAACACGTCCATGCCGTTGACGTCCATACCGGGGATGCGGAAGCCCGTGCCGCGGCGGTGGAAGTGTGTCTCCGCCGAGCCGCGCTTGACCGCGGTGCCCATGGCATAGCCGTTGTTCTCAACGACAAAGACGATAGGAAGTTGCCACAGGGCGGCCATGTTGAAGGTTTCGTAGACCTGGCCCTGGTTGGCCGCGCCATCACCGAAATAGGCCATGCACACGCCGCCATCGCCGCGATACTTGTGCGCAAAGGCAAGGCCTGCGCCCAGCGGCACCTGCGCGCCGACGATGCCGTGGCCGCCGTAGAACTTGTGGTCGGTCGAGAACATGTGCATCGAACCGCCCTTGCCGCGGCTGATGCCGGCGCCGCGCCCGGTGAGCTCTGCCATGATCACCTTGGGATCGATCCCGTAGGCCAGCATGTGGCCATGATCACGGTAGCCGGTGATGACGCTGTCGTGCCCTTCGTTCAGCGCCGACTGCAGGCCGACAGCAACCGCTTCCTGGCCAATGTATAGGTGGCAGAAGCCGCCGATCAGGCCAAGGCCGTAAAGCTGGCCCGCCTTTTCTTCGAAGCGGCGAATCAGCACCATCTGCTCGTAGAAGCGCAGCAGTTCCTCGTCGCTCGCGTCATAGCGCTTGTTGTTCGCGTGAGCCTGCTGGAGGCTGCGCAAGGCGAAGGAGGCTTCATCTTCCGGGGCGGCGACCGGAGCGGCCGGGGTGGGCGCGGTTTTGGGCTTGGTCGCCCTGGGTGCGCGCGGCTTGGCGGATTGGGCCAATGCGGTGATTCCTTGTCTGGCAGCCTGGGGAGGGCACGGGTCCTGGCAGCCCCCGCCAAAAACGGGTTCGCCGTGGGTCGCTATAGGACCAAGTGCCTGAAATCCGCAACGGTCAAGGCTGTTCGTATAGCTATGCAGACCGAGTTAGAAACGCGTAACGGAACGCTTCCACGGACCATACCGCAGCGCTTGTTTTCAAAGATTTGGGAAAATGGTGCACCCGGAGCGATTCGAACGCCCGACCCTCAGATTCGTAGTCTGATGCTCTATCCAGCTGAGCTACGGGTGCGTGGAAGCGCGCCTCTATAGCCGCCTACCGGGCTTGGCAAGTCCTATCACGGGTTTTTTACAAAGAGATGCAACGCAGCCGCCAGCGGGACGTCCAATGGCGGCATCGCCAATGCGCCGAGCGCCTCTGTCTCGTACCACCCAATCGCCGCTCCCGGTTCCGGCACTGGCTCACCCTGCCAGTTGCGGCAGGTGTAAAGCAGCAGAACAATAGGTCTTGTCGTACCATCAGCCTGACTGGCGGCGAATGTCAGAGGCGTCACATCGCTCTCGTGAATGGAAATGCCAAGTTCTTCGGCAATTTCACGGACGAGAGCCGCGGCAGGCCCTTCACATGGTTCGACCTTGCCGCCGGGAAATTCCCACAAGCCGCCTTGGGCGCGGTTTTCGGGCCGGCGCTGCATCAGAACGCGGTCGGATGAATCGAGCAGGGCCAGCGCGACGACGAGCAGCGTTGCCGGGTCTGCTGCAAGGAACGTTGCATCCATTTATTATATGTTAGTCTTATGGATCATAAAATGTACCTAGACGCGGACAGGGGCTTCCGACCGATGTGGGACTTTGTCCGAAAGCCATTGATTGACAAGACGGGGGCCACCGCCATCGAGTATGGCCTGTTGATCGGTGTGATCGCAATGACCATGTTCTTCGGCATGAGCGCGTTCGTGAACTCTCTCTTCCTGATGTACGAGACGATCGACGGCAACCTCAAGAACGCGAAGAAATAGAGGTTTCGCCTGATCCCACCGCCTCGGTGTACATCGTGACAGACGCTGCGCCGCCGGCAACACATCGGCACGTTGCGATCATCCAAGCGCAGCATCGCTTTACCCTTTGTCAGGAATTGCCGGATAATTTGACACCTGCAATTTCGTGCGGCCGGGGGGTCGTAACCAGCGAAAGCGCACATGGGCCGCGCAGGCGGTCAGGTGGAGGACCATTCGCATGACACTTTTCAGGACGCTTCTTCGCGATGAGGAAGGCGCCACGGCCATCGAATATGGCCTCATCGCCGCACTCATCGCAGTCGCCGCCATCACGGCCATGGGGGCATTGGGCAATTCGCTTTCAAACACGTTCACCCAGGTTTCGACCAAGATGAACAATGCTTCGGACGGCAAGGGTCCGTTCTAAGCACAAGCGCTTCCAGCATACGAACGCAGAGCGGGGGTGTGGTGTTCCACGCCCCCGTTTTGTTTTCGCATTATAAGCGCACTGAAGATTGCCGGATAATCTTACAGCAATGGCGCGTTCTTAAGTATTTCTCAGGAAGTGCCGGGTAATCTCGCAGTCACTGGCTGGATGACCAGGGTGTCGATGTAGCGCGCTTCATCGACGTGTCGTTTGTCGCTGCCCTTGAGGATTTTTCGCAATGACCCTTTTCCGCAAACTCCTGGCCGACGAGAGCGGTGCAACTGCGATCGAATACGGCCTGATTGCCGCGCTGGTCGCCACGGGCGCGGTCGTCGCGATGGGCGCGCTCGGCAACTCGCTGTCGAACACCTTCACGCAGATCTCGACCAAGATGGCCAACGCGCAGGACGGCAAGGGTCCGTTCTAAACAGGCGTTTTGCCAGCATGGCTTGGCAATAAGAGGGTGCCGGCACCGGTGCCCTCTTCCGTGTGCGGGTGATCAATAGACGATCAGCTTGACGCGCGTGCCCGGCACAAGCTGGCTTGACGCATCGAGCGCGTTGAGGACGAGGAACCGGTCGAGCGGCCGGTCATCATAGGCCATGCGGCGGGCCATTGCCTGCAGCGTATCGCCCTTCTTCACCGTCACCACGAGCAGCCGGCGCGCGCGTAAAGCCCCAGCCTCGCCAATCGTGATGCGGCGCATCGAGGAAAACATGGGATCGAACGCCCCGGCTTCTCCCGCCGCGCTGATCGTGGTGAAATGGAAGGCCTGCTCCGGCCCCCAGGCATAGGCGAAGACTACGATATCGCGCGTCCCGTCACCGGTGTCCGCGCGTACCACGCCATAGGCCGCCGGGATGCCATTGACCGTGGTCGTGCGCACCGTGTCGGGCACGAGTCGCTGCTGATCCGAAAGCCCGGCGAAAACCGCGCGGACATAAGCATCGAGATTGCCCGAGAACGGCGCCGTGGCGAGCTCACCCTTGCCGGATTGGCCGGAGATAGAGACTGAGCGCGTACCGTTGACGAGGTAGAAGCCCTGCGGTGCCTGGAAGCTCATGCGGAAGCCGGGGTGCAGGAACTTGCGTCCGTCAACCACACCCTGCTTCGGATCATCGCCGTAGGTCAGGCCATCGATGCGGGTAAGGAAAGTGTCGCGGTTGGTCATGCCCCGAGCGTTCGGCCCGGCCAGCGCCAGCGCGGTGGTCACGCGCGAGGCGGGATCGGGGTGCGTGCTCGCCCATTCCGGCACCCTGTCTGTGCTCCCGGTCAGCTGCGCATCCAGTGCAGTCTGCTGCGCCAGGCTGCGCAGCACGGTGCCCATGGCTCTCGGATCATACCCCGCGCGCTTCAGATAGGTGACACCCAGCGCATCGGCCTCGCTTTCCTGCCCGCGCGAGTACTTCAGCGTGAGGAGCTGGCTGCCGGTAGAGAAGATCTTCTGCCCGAGCTGGCCAAGCGCTGAATTGCCGAGCACGGCACCCGCCAACACCGATCCAAGCACGCCGAGAATCGTGTTGCGCGTGGCAGCACTCTCGCGCTTCTGCGAATGGCGGGCAGCAACATGGCCAACTTCATGGCCAAGCACGCCGGCCAGTTCCGCCTCGTTGTTCATCAATACGGCGAGCTGGCGCGTGACATAGACATAGCCGCCAGGAATCGCGAAAGCGTTGTTCACCGGTGAATTCAGCAGCGTGACCGTGAAATCGCTGCGTGCGTTGCCGAGACCGGACTGAAGGGCGATCGTCTTGCCGACACCTTCAACATAGGTCGCCTGCGGGCCCGTCAGCGCCCCGCCGAATTCGGAAAGAAGCTGCGGATGGGCCTTGGCACCCTGCGCCTTGTCGGCCGCGCTGATAGTTGCAACCGCGCCTTGCGCTTCGGCCTGCGATGTCGGCACCGCAGGGCCTGCCAGCACGAAACTGCCGGCTCCTGCCGCCAGCAACAGGGCGTGAAGCGGACGATTGCTCATGGTCTCTCCCCTCTATCCGCCGCTGCAGCGCGAAGGGCACCTGCGGCAGTGACGCTCCACCAGTCTAACCTTGCCCGCCGCGACAAGACCAGAAGCATTTGGTCCGGGAAGGACCAGGCAGAAAGTGGCGCTCGTCAGGCGCCGATACGGAGGAACCGTTCGGCGCGCAGCGCGCGCAGCGTATCGGCGGGCTTGCCCGCAAGTGCCGCGAGTTCGCCGGCAATCGCCTTGCCGAGCGCCAGCGCGGTGCCGGCCGGATCACGGTGCGCGCCGCCAACGGGTTCGGGCACGATCCGGTCAATCACACCAAGCCCGAGCAGGTCCTGCGCTGTCATGCGCATGGCCTCGGCCGCTTCGGGTGCCTTTTCGGCGGTGCGCCACAGGATCGAGGCGCAACCTTCGGGCGAAATCACTGAATAGACTGCATGTTCGAGCATGAGCACGCGCTCGGCACTTGCCAGAGCAACCGCACCGCCCGAGCCGCCCTCACCAACGATCGCCGCGACCATTGGCACGCCCAGCGCCAGACAGGCCTCGGTGCTGCGGGCAATGGCCTCTGCCTGACCGCGCTCCTCCGCCTCGACACCGGGAAACGCGCCCGATGTATCGACAAGCGTGACAACCGGGAGCCCGTAGCGGCTCGCCATCTCCATCAGGCGCACCGCCTTGCGGTAGCCCTCGGGTTTGCCCATGCCGAAGTTGTGGTGGATGCGGCTTTGCGTATCGTGGCCCTTTTCGTGGCCGATCAGCATGACCGCGCGGCCCTCCAGCGTGGCGAATCCGCCAACGATCGCGTTGTCCTCACCGAACTTGCGATCGCCGCCCAGGGGCATGAAATCGGTGAAGGCCAGCCGCACGTAATCCCGGAAGTGCGGGCGCGAGGGATGGCGGGCAACCTGCGTCTTTTGCCAGGGCGTCAGCGATCGGTAGGTGCTGGCGAGAAGCTCGGCGGACTTCGCCTCGAGCCGGCGGATCTCTGCCGTGATGTCGAGCGCGCCATCCTGCGCCGTCACACGCAACTCGGCGATGCGCGCCTCGAGCGCGGCGATCGGCTTTTCGAATTCGAGATAGGAAATCATCCGCGTCGCGCTAGGGCTGGCTGGCCGCTTGGTCAACCTCCGGCGCGGCGTTTTGCGCTGCACGGCCCGCTTCCGAGCCTAGCGGATGGCGGGAATTGACGAGCGCGACAAGCCGCGCGGCATCGACATGGGTGTAGATCTGCGTCGTCGCGATATCGGCGTGGCCGAGCAGGGTCTGCAGCACGCGCAGATCCGCACCGCCCTCCAGCAGGTGCGTCGCGAAGGCATGTCGAAGCACGTGGGGGCTGACCTTTTCAGGATCGAGCCCGGCCCGCAGTGCCAGATCACGCAGCAGCTGGAACAGTCGCACACGGGTGAGATGGCCGCCGCGCGGACTGGGGAACACCCAGCGCCCCCCGCCGGGACGCAAGGCCAGCCAGCGCGCGAGCGCCGCACCGGCACGGGCACTGATCGGGACCATGCGCTGCTGGCCGCCCTTGCCGGTGATCATCAGGAACGGCGCATCGCGCGGCACTGCGGCCATCGGCAACGAAACCAGCTCGGTAGCGCGCAGGCCCGAACCATAGAGCAGTTCGATCAGGGCGAGCATGCGCGCGCCCTCCCCCTCCCCGGCGCGCGCGTCTTCCTCGGCGCGGGCAAACAGTGCAGCGATCTCGCCATGCCCCAGAAGCCGGGGCAGCGGCCTGCGGGTGCGCGGACGCGGCAGGGCGGCGCTGGGGTCATCGCTGCGCAGCCCCTCGTCGGCGAGAAAACCGTAGAATTGGCGGAGCGCGGAAGCCTTGCGGGCAAGGCTGGAAGGGGCAAGATCACTCCACGCCTCGGCAAGCCGGGCGAGCGCTACACTGTCCGCCGTCAGCAGATCACCGATTTCCGCGCGTGCAGACCTGAGATCGCGGCCATATGCGGCGATGGTGTTGGACGCGGCACCGCGCTCGGCGGCGAGCATGGCAAGGAAGGCAGCGATAGGATCGCTCACCCCGTCAGACCCGCGCCACGGCCTCCGCCGCGATCATCCGCGCCTCGCCCTCCAAACCGGCACGGCGCAGCGCGGCGACGATGTGGTAGAGGTGCAGCGGGGTCATCTTGTCCCACCCGCTGCCCTGCATCCCGAACCCGGCCAGCAGCGCGACAAGCACCGCATTGCCGGATCCAGCAGCAGAATCGATGGCCCTGGTCCAGCGGGTCTCCCGCGCGAGATCGAGCTTGAGGTCATCGGCAACCTTGCGTGCGGTACCCGGATCGACGCGCCCGAGGCCCATCAGCCCCGCCAGCAGGAAGCGCGAGCGCAGCCCGCCGCTGCTCGTATCATCCGACTGGAAGGTGCCGAGCGTGTCGGCACCGATCGCGGCCAGCTTGGTGGGCGCTGCCAGCGCAATCAGGCCCCAGGCCTCGCTGCCCGCGGGCACAACACCAGCCCAGCGCGCGGCATTGCGATCGAGTCCGGCGGTGAGCATCGAGGCGATCAGCCCCTTGGCATCGCTGGAAAGGCCGGCGTCCGGAGTGATCCGCGCGGCGGCATAGGCGGTAAGGACAAGGCGCGAGTACGCCCGGTCCGGATTGCTCGCATCACCCCAAAGGCTGCGGATTGCGGCCAAGCGGTCGGCGGCTTCGGCAGCAAGATAGGCACTGCGCAGCGTATCGGAGAGAGGTCCCCAGGTCGCATCGGGCTCTTCAAGTGCGTGGATCTCGCTGTAGAGATCGACCATGGCCGCTGCTGAGAGGATGCCGCACTCGGCGGCGATATCCGCTGCTTCGGCGCGGGCGGCGAGCGAGAGCATCGGCGCGCGTACGGCGAGCACCGCATAAGCCGCACCCGCCTGCTTGCGCAGCGCTTCGGGCGGCTCCAGCCCGGTCGCGAGTGCGAGGCCGGTGCGCCATGGGGTCAGGCTGTCAACTCCGCCCCATTCGATCTTCACCGCGCGGTGGCCCTGGCTGGCGGCACCGGCAAACTTCTGCGCGAGGAGAATGTCGATCTTGGCAGCGGTGCCCTTGCGCATCGCATTGTCGAGCACAGCAAGCGCCGGCGCACCCTCACCGCCGGTAAAGGCCGTGCAGATCGCGCGCGTCAGGGCCCAGTCCGCGCCCTCCCGGCCCGCAGCCGTGAGCGCGGTGATCGGGCACAGCCCGACGGGATCGGCGGTGGCGAGGAAGCTGCCCATCGCCGCGTCTTCCAGAGTGCGGGTGTAGAAGCCGTTGTCCACTTCCTGCACCATTGCGCGGGCGGCATCAGCCTCGCCCATACGGAGCAGCGCCTGCGCGCGCAGCGCAGCCCAATCCGCCCCGTTCATGCCGACCGGTGTATCGAGCCGGCTCGCCAGCGCGCGGCGAAGCAGGATGTGCCCCCAGCGCGAGACCAGTTCGCCGCGCAGCCCGGTCAGCAGCCCAGCCACGAACGGACCATTGAGGTAATGGCTTGAGACTGCGGGAAAGCCCCCGTCCGCCTGATCGTAGAAACCGACACGCGCGAGGCTGCGCTGCGCCTGCGGCGGAATATCGGCCTTGGGCTTGGCGCTGGCGACGAGCTGGTCGATCAAGGCCGGGTCGATACCCGCGAGCGCATTGCCCGGCGCGGCCGGTACGGCGGGCGCTGCCGCATCAGGAACCGGCTGCACTTGGGGCACGGATACGGCTTGCGCAGTTGGCGAGGACGCCGGCCGCTGGATAGTAACGACGGCAGGTGCAGAGGTCCGGGCCGGCGCCGGTGCGGCGGCGGACCCTGCCGGACGTGGCGGCGAGGGGGGCTTGCGCGGCGCCTGGGCCGGCTTTTCATCGAAACCTGGCGGAAGCAGCGATTCCTGCGCAGCGACGGCCAACCCCGAAAGTCCGGCGACAGCACTGCAGGCCAGCAAGGCCAGGCGCAGACGGCGCTGCATCACGAGGCAGCCTTTGCATCTGGCAGCGCAACAGGCGTCTCGATCCAGCGGGTCTGCTGCGTATCCCCCATGATCCATGCCAATGCCACTATCGCCACCACCACCAAGAGGCTGCCCATGACCACGATGCGAAGAATGGGCAGAAATCGACCTTGCACCTGAAACGCTCCCGAGGCCGCTCGCTCGCCCCGGAAGAAGGCGCGGCCACGGCTCTTGTACAACCCTTGCGCTTGGCCCTAGCGCAACTATAGGCGGCGCGGCAATGGAGCATGACGACCCCGCCTTCCCGGCCGGCGCGATCCAGCGTCTGGCCGCCCGCATCGACCGGCCGATCGTGCTGGTCGGCATGATGGGCGTGGGCAAAACGACGGTTGGGCGCAAGCTGGCTTCCATTCTGGCGATGCCCTTCTGCGATGCCGACGAGGAAATCGAGAAGGCGGCGCAGATGTCGATCCCCGAGATCTTCGCCCAGTTCGGCGAGCCCTATTTCCGCAGCGGTGAGCGGCGGGTGATCGCACGGCTGCTGGGCGAGGACGGTGCGTCCGAACGGCGAGTGCTGGCGACCGGCGGAGGGGCCTTCGCGGATCCCGAGACGCGCGCGCTGATCCTGAAGCGCGCCATCGCGATCTGGCTCGACAGCGATGTCGATACACTGGTGGCGCGCGTGGGCCGCAAGGGCAACCGGCCGCTGCTCAAGACCGGCAACCCGCGCGAGATCCTCGCCCGGCTCAAGGCCGAACGCGGCCCCGCCTATGCCGAGGCGCCGATCCACGTGACCAGTGGCAACCAGCCCCACCAGGCGACTGTGGTCACCATCCTGAAGGCAATCGACGCATGGCTGTGATACCCGTAAACATCGCCGGCGCGCCCTACGAGGTGCGGATCGAGGCCGGGCTGCTGGCGGCTGCCGGCCAGCACTGCCGCCCGTTCATCCGTGGCGGCAAGGTGGCGGTGGTGACCGACGAACGGGTCGCCGCAGCCTGGCGCGGGCCAGTCGAGGCCTCGCTTGCAGCGCACGGCATTACCAGCACATGGCTGGTCCTGCCCGCCGGCGAATCGACCAAGAGCTGGCAATATCTCGCGCAGACGGCGGAATGGCTGCTCGAACAGGGTGTGGAGCGCAAAGACAGCGTGATCGCACTCGGTGGCGGTGTGATCGGCGACCTGACCGGCTTTGCCGCCTCGATGGTGAAGCGCGGATGCGGTTTCATCCAGATGCCGACGACCTTGCTCGCGCAGGTCGATTCCAGCGTGGGCGGCAAGACTGCGATCAATACTACGGCGGGCAAGAACCTGGTCGGCGCGTTCCATCAGCCGGTGCTGGTACTGGCTGATCCGCTGGCGCTCGATACCTTGCCACCGCGCGAGACGCGGGCAGGCTACGCCGAGGTCGTGAAGTACGGTCTGATCGACGATGCCGACTTCTTTCACTGGTGCGAGGCACATGGCCCGGCGCTTCTGGCGGGCGACGCAGCGGCGCGCGAACATGCGATTGCAAAGAGTGTCGCGGCCAAGGCGCGGATCGTCGCGGCGGACGAGAAGGAAACGCTGGGTGTGCGCGCGTTGCTCAACCTCGGTCATACCTTCGGCCATGCGCTGGAAGCCGAGACGGGCTTTTCGGACCGGCTGCTCCACGGCGAGGGCGTGGCGCTCGGCATGGTGCTGGCCGCGCGCTACTCGGCGCGGATCGGGCTGATGAACGGCCAAGATGCGGAGCGTGTGGCGGGCCATATCGGCGCGGCGGGCCTGCCCTCCTCGCTCGCGGCGCTCGGTCTCATGTGCGACGGCGCGCGGCTCAAGGCGCATATGCTGCACGACAAGAAGATGGATGCAGGCACCCTGCCCTTCCTGCTGATGCGCGGGATCGGGCAGACGTTCCTCGCCAAGGACGTGGACCTCGCGGACGTGGCCGCGTTTCTCGATGCGGAACTGGCGCGGGGCTAGAACAGCCGCGCGCCGTTGGGAACCTTTCGGTCCGGTGCAAAAAGCACGACGCGGCCTTCCTCGTCCGGGAAGCCCACCGTCAGCACTTCGGACATGAACTTCCCGATCTGGCGCGGGGGGAAATTGACCACCGCCGCCACCTGCCGGCCGACCAGTTCCTCGGGCGTATAGAGCACGGCGATCTGCGCGCTCGAACGTTTCACGCCGATGCCCTCCCCGAAGTCGATCGCCAGCTTGATGCTGGGCTTGCGCGCTTCGGGATAGGGTTCGGCGCTCACGACTGTGCCCATGCGGATATCGACCTTGAGGAAATCCTCAAAGCCGATGATGTCTGCCGCCGGGGCTGCGGGATCGTGTTCGAGATGCACTTACTTGCCCTTGAAGTCTGCCTTGCGCTTTTCGAGGAAGGCGCTGATGCCTTCCTTGGCGTCGCTGCTGTCACCAGCCTTCCATTGGCCTTCGGCTTCGATAAGCAGCGCGGCGGGCAGATCGGTTTCGAGCGCACGCGCCACGTTCTGCCGCATCACACCGAGCGCCACGGTCGGCCCGTTGGCGAGCCGCTCGGCGAGAGCCATGGCCTCGTCAGCCAGCGCGGCATCGTCGACCGCCTTGTAGATCATGCCCCATTCCTCGGCCTTTTCGGCGCCGACCCGTTCGCCCAGCATCATCATCTGAAGCGCACGTGACTTGCCGATCAGCCGCGGCAGGACCCAGCTGGCACCGCCATCGGGCACGAGACCGATGTTGACGAAAGCCTGGAGAAAATAGGCACTCTTCGCCGCGAGCACAAAATCGCCCATCAGTGCGATAGAGCAGCCGACGCCGGCGGCAGGGCCGTTGACCGCTGTAACGATCGGGACCGAAAGCCGCGAGAGCTTTGCGATCATCGGGTTGTAGCTCTCTGTCAGTGCCTTGTAGCTGCCTGCCCCGCCCGCGACGCTGCGCTTGCCGCTGACAGCCAGATCGGCGCCCGAACAGAACGCCCGACCCTCGCCCGTGATCACGACAGCGCGCGCGCCTTCGAGGTCATAGAGCGCATCGCCGATTTCGACCGCCATATTGGGCGGGCAGGCGTTGAGCCGCTCTGGCCGGTTGAGCACGATGCTGCGGACAAGGCCGACGGTTTCGACGCGGATCGTTTCGTAAGACATCGCTCTTTCCCTTAATCGCTCGGTTAAGGCATGGCTAAGCCAGCCTAGCACCCTTGGCAAGCGGGTTCAGGGCTTCCTCGCAAAAGCGTGAGCTATCCGGCGTGAGCCTGTGCGAAAGCGGCAGCGGCGCCAAACAGGCCGGGCTGCGGATGGGTAATGAGCTTGACCGGCATGGCGGCCATGAGCGCTTCGAACCGGCCTTTGTCGCAAAAGCGCTGCGCGAAGCCGGAACGGACCAGCGAATCCTTTATCCGTAGCCCGAGGCCGCCCGCCATGACCAGTGCGCTTGCCCCATGTGCCAGCGCAAGATCGCCCGCCACGCTGCCGAGCGAGAGGCAGAAGCGGTCAACCGCTGCCGAAGCAAGGCTGTCTTCCCCGCTGGTCCCGAGTGCCCAGAGCTCCTTGTCGGTGAGCGAGGTGATCGCCCTCCCCTCGATGCTGGCCAGCGTTTCATAGATATCGACAATGCCGGGGCCAGCGACGACCCGTTCGGCCGAGACGCGGCGGTGCCGCCCGCGCAAGCGCGCCAGAATCGCATCCTCGATCCTGTCGAGCGGCGCAAAATCGATGTGGCCGCCTTCGGTGGGCTGGACATGATAGGTCCCGCGCTGCCGCCAGAGCTGGGCGACACCCAGCCCGGTGCCGGGGCCGACCACGCTGATGGTGCCCTCCTCGGGAAGCGGTACATCGGGGCCGCAGAGGTGGAGGAGGTGCGCAGCATCGGCCTGCGCGACAGCATGGGCGACGGCGGCGAAATCGTTGACCACCACATAGGCAGGTGCGCCGAGCTTTTCAGGGATCAGCGCCGGACGGATGATCCAGGGATTGTTGGTGAAGCGGATGATCTCACCGCCAACCGGGCCTGCAACCGCGATGGCGACAGCGGCCGGGAGGCTTCCGCCGGAGAGGCGGGCAAACTCCTCCCAAGCAAGCTGGAAGCTGGGATGGTCTGCGGTCTTGAGCGTTACCGCCTCGCCCAGCGTGACGACGCGCCCTGCCTCTACCTCGGCCAGCGCGAAGCGGGCGTGCGTTCCGCCGATATCGACCGCGACCAGATGCATCCCTGCTCTCTCCCTGTTGTGACGTCCGGCGTTTGCCGGTCCGGTTGTCCTGCGCTCAAAGCCCGCCCAAGGCCAGCATGGCCGAACCACCGCGCTCCGCGGGATCGGCAAAGTGGCGCATCATCGCGAAGAGTTCGCGGCCGACGCCCATTTCCTCAGGCGGGGCCTTAGTGGGCGTGCGCGCCGCCCATTCAACGGCATCGACCAGGGCGATCAGTTCGCCGGTTTCTGCACAGACGCGCACGATGTCGCCGTCCTGGAGCAGCGCCAGCGCGCCGCCCTTCTTCGCTTCCGGCGAGACGTGGATTGCGGCGGGCACCTTGCCCGAGGCGCCCGACATGCGGCCATCCGTGACGAGCGCGACGCGGAACCCGCGGTCTTGCAGCACGCCGAGCGAGGGGGTGAGCTTGTGCAATTCAGGCATGCCGTTGGCCGCCGGGCCCTGGAAGCGCACGACAACGACGACATCGCGTTCGAGCTCGCCAGCCTTGAAGGCCTTGATCACATCGTTCTGGTCGGAAAACACGCGGCAGGGTGCCTCGATGGTCCAGCGGGTTCGGTCGACCGCGCTCACCTTGATCGTGCCGCGACCGAGATTGCCATGAACGAGCCGCAGGCCGCCTTCGGGCTGGAAGGGCTCGGCGACGGGACGCAGCATCGCGGGGTTGAGGCTCTCGCGCGGGGCGGGGTCCCAGCGCAGCGCATCTCCGTCCAGAACCGGCTGCTGCGCACCTTCGAGCAGCGATGTGCCGTAGACGGTGCGGATATCGCCGTGGGCTACGCCAGCCTCAACCAGTTCCCGGATGACGTAGGGCATGCCGCCCGCGTCCGCGAAGCCGTTCACGTCGCCCGACCCGTTGGGATAGATGCTGGCGATCAACGGCACCGCGCGGCTGAGCTCGTCCATGTCGTCCCAGTCGATCTGCACACCGGCGGCGCGGGCAATCGCGGGGAGATGGATCACATGGTTCGTAGAGCCGCCCGTTGCCAGCAGGCCGACGATGGCGTTGACGATGGCCTTTTCATCGACGCAATGGCCCAGCGGGCGATAATCGTCGCCATCCCAGGTGATCTGCGCCACGCGATGTACGGCGGCGCGGGTCAGTTCCTGCCGCAGCTTGCTGCCGGGCTGGACGAAGCTCGCCCCCGGCATGTGAAGGCCCATCATCTCCATCATCATCTGATTGGAATTGGCGGTGCCGTAGAACGTGCAGGTGCCGGCGGAATGATAGCTTGCGCTTTCGCTCTCCAGCAGTTCCTCGCGGGTCGCCTTGCCTTCGGCATAGAGCTGCCGGATGCGCTGCTTTTCCTTGTTGGCAAGGCCGGTCGCCATCTGGCCTGCGGGCACGAGGATCGTCGGCAGGTGACCGAAACGCAGGGATCCGATCAGCAGGCCCGGCACGATCTTGTCGCAGATGCCGAGCAGGAGCGCCGCTTCGTACATGCCATGGCTGAGGCCGACAGCGGTGCCCATCGCGATAGTGTCGCGGCTGAACAGCGACAGCTCCATCGAGTCCTGCCCCTGCGTGACCCCGTCGCACATCGCCGGCACCCCGCCCGCGACTTGCGCGGTTGCGCCAACTTCGCGGGCGAAGATCTTGATCTGCTCCGGATAGCGGCCATAGGGCTGATGCGCCGAGAGCATGTCGTTGTAGGCGGTGATGACCCCGATATTGGGGCTCTTGCCGGTGCGCAGCGCGATCTTGTCCTCTCCCGCCGCGGCAAAGCCGTGCGCGAGATTGCCGCAGGAGAGCACATCGCGGTTGACCCCGGCATCACGGGCGCGGGCGATCAGGTCGAGATAGGCGGCGCGCGTCGTGGCAGAGCGCGCGATGATCCGGTCAGTGACCTTCGCAACGATGGAATTGAGGGGCAGGTCTTGGGGCATCAGGCGCTCCAGTAGATCGTGACGGGCGGTCCGTAGCCGCGCAGGAAGTCGGAGACGGGATAGGCGTCGGACCCGGCAAGAACGGTCTCGATCAGCGCCTTCTTGGACGCGCCGGTGACAACGAGGATAATCTCTCTGGTGGCCTTGAGCGCGCGCTTGTTGAGTGTGAGGCGGTCGAACGGCGCTTCGGGCGGCAGCGGGATCGGCGTGGTGGCGATCACGCTGGGACCTGGGCGGACCAGCGCCTGCATGTGCGGAAACAGCGAAGCGACGTGGCCATCCTCACCCATACCGAGCCAGACCAGATCGAAGGGCGCGACCACCGCCCCTTCTTCCAGACGCTCGAAGTCTCCTCCGGTTCCGGCAAGCGCGGCATGGAGCTTGCCGAAGTTGCTGGCGGGGTGATCGTCGGGCACGCGGCGGTCATCGGTCAGCGCGATGGTCGCACCGGTCCAGTCGAGATCCTGCTGCGCAAGCAAGGCGAAGACCTTGAGCGGAGTGGAGCCGCCGGTGAAGGCGAGCCGCTTGGCGCCAGGCTTAGCGAGCACGCGGGCGATATGCGCGGCGACAGCCGCGGCATCGCCCGGTTCGGCCCAGGTGACGTCAGTCATGCCAGCTGCGCCCATCGCGTTCGGTCAGTGCGATGCCGGCGTTGGGGCCCCAGCTACCGGCCGCATAGGGCTTCACTTCCATCGCGGTTTCCGCCCAGACGCGGCGGATGGCGTCAACCCACGTCCACTGCGCCTCCACTTCGTCGCGGCGGACGAAGAGGGTCTGCTCGCCCTCGATCAGATCGAGCAGCAGACGTTCATAGGCGATCCGGCGGCGCGCCTTGGCAAAGGCGGTGGTGAGCGAGAGATCAAGGTTCACCTCGCGCAGGACCACCCCGCCCCGATCAAGCCCAGGCTCCTTGGCCATGACCTGAAGACGCACGTATTCCTCCGGCTGGAGGCGGATGACGAGGCGGTTTGCGGCGAGCTTGCCGCCGCGCGCCCCGAAGATATTGTGCGGCACACCCTTGAACTGGACGACGATCTCGCTGCGCCGCTCGGCAAGCCGCTTGCCGTGACGGAGGTAGAACGGCACGCCCTGCCAGCGCCAGTTGTCGACATGGGCCTTGATCGCGACATATGTCTCGGTGTCCGAAGCCTCGCCGAGATCGTCGAGGTAGCCGGCCACGGCGCTCCCGCCCACGGCGCCCGTCCGGTATTGGCCGCGCACCATTTCCTCCGCGCGAACGGGGCGCAGCGCACGAAGCACCTTGACCTTCTCGTCGCGGATCGAGGTTGCGTCGAAATCGAGCGGCGGCTCCATCGCGGTGAGCGCGACGAGCTGGAGCATGTGGTTCTGCACCATGTCGCGCAGCGCGCCGGTATCATCGTAGAAGCCCTTGCGGCCTTCAAGACCGACGGTCTCGCTCACGGTGATCTGCACGTGGTCGATGCCTGCGCTATTCCACAGGGGCTCGAACATCATGTTGGCAAAGCGCAGCGCCAGCAGGTTCTGGACCGTTTCCTTGCCGAGATAGTGGTCGATGCGGAATATCTGGCGCTCGCTGAACCCCGCCGCGACGGCCTCGTTGATACGGCGGCTGGAAGCGAGATCATTGCCGAGCGGTTTTTCGAGACCGATCCGCACGCCTTCGTGGGCGAGGCCCGCAAGGCGCAGGCCTTCGATGGTCGGCTCGAACAGCGCGGGTGCGGTCGAAAGGAAGATCGAGAGGCCGCACGAGGTATCGCCGAGCTTTTCCGCAAGGCCAGCGAACCCTTCAGGCTTCGAAGCATCGAGCGTCTGGTATTCGAGGCGCTCGAGGAAGCTTGCCAGTTTGCTATCATCGCGGCGATCGGCGGGGAGGAACTCCTCCAGCGCCGCACGGGCCATCTCGCGGAATTCGGCGTCGTCGTGGACCGAGCGCGCGGTACCGACGATGCGCAGGGTGGGATCAATGAGCCCGTCCTCGTGCAGCGCATAGAGCGAAGGCAGCAGCATGCGCCGCGCCAGATCGCCGGTTGCTCCGAACAGGAGCAGGGCAGAACAGCTGGTGGCGGCCATGGACGGCATACTCCTTCTCCGGCCTGCCCTGTGCAGCGCCCAGCAGCTCCCTAGACCCGATTGGCCGGGGCTTCAGCATGCATAAGTATGCGAGTTGCCAGGGAGACGCCAGCGGCCGCGGCCGCGGCCGCGGCGGTCACTTGCCGGGATGCAGCCGGATCGCCGCGCCGCCGCCGGGGGCAAGCCAGAGCGGGATCTTGTCGCCCTTCTTCACCGTCAGCGTCGCATAGGCGATCCTGTGGCGGGCGTCGGTGGCGTAAGTCGCCCCCTCCCCGTCCTTCCACACGCTCGCGGTATAGGTCTTGCCAGCGTCCAGAAAATCCATGCCAAGCGTGAGATCGCGCGCCGTCGCGTTGTTGACGCCGCCGACATACCAGTCTTCGCTGCCCCGGTCCTTGCGCGCGAAGATCGCGAATTCCCCCACATCGCCGGCGATCAGATGGCTTTCCGACCAGTCGGCCGGCACCTGGCGGATGAACGCCAGCTCCTTGGGATGCGCGGCGAGGCTTTCGATGAAGTCCGAGGCCATCTGGATCGGCGAGTAGATCGCGAGGTAAAGCCCGAGCTGCTTGGCGAGCGTTGACGCCAGCGGCACATGGTTTGCGCCCTCAAGGCTCAGCATACCCGGCGTGAAGTCCATCGGGCCCGAAAGCATCCGAGTGTAGACCAGCGTCGGCTCGTGGTCCGGCCCGTTGGCGAACTGGCCCCACGCGTTGTATTCCATGCCGCGCGCGCCCTCGCGGTCGATCCAGTTGGGATAGGTCCGCCTGAGGCCCGTATCCTTGACCGGTTCGTGCGCATCGATGGCGACCTGATACTTGGCCGCGGTTTCGACGACCTTGAGGTGGTGCTGCACGTTGCGCTGGCCTTCGTGCCATTCCATCCGCGTCTCGCCGGGATGGTCGCCGGGGGCGACGATGCCGCCTGCGTCGGCGACATAGCCCGTCTTGACCGAATGCATGCCGAGCGCATGATAGAGCTTCATCGCTGGTTCGAGCTGGGCCTCATAGTTGGCGATGTTTCCGCCCGTCTCGTTGTGGCCGATCAGCTGGACCTTGTTCTTCGCGGCATAGGCGGCGACGGCCTTGAGGTCGAAATCGGGGACGGCTTCGGTGAAGCTGAAGTCCTGCCCGTGGCCGAACCAATCACCGTTCCAGCCCTTGTCCCAGCCTTCGACCAGCAGCCCGCCGAAGCCGTTCTTAGCGGCAAAATCGATATACTGCTTGGCCCGCGCGGTGGTCGCACCGTGGCGCTGGCCCTCGGCCCAGGTCCAGTCGCCGCGGATCATGCCCCACCAGATACCGATGTACTTCATCGGCTTGAACCACGAGACATCGCCGATCTTGTTGGGCTCGTTGAGATTGAGCTCGAGATCGTTCTCGACAAGGCCTGCCGCGCTGTCGGCAATCCGGATCGTGCGCCAGGGCGTGTTGAACGGCAGGTTGCGGATCACCGCAGAGCCACGCGAGGAAGGGGCAAGCGTTGTGCGGAACAGCTGGCGTTCGGCACGCTTGAAGTACATCGCCGAGTAATCGACCAGCGCGGCTTCATGGAACGCGAGGTGGGTGCCATCCTCAAGCCGCATGGTGATCGGCGTCTGCGCGGTGGCGACAGCATCGATCGGCGTGCGCTGGTAGATCTGTTCCTCGCGGTTCCATTCCAGCCCCGCGACCCAGAAGGCGGTACCGGGCTGGGCGACGTCGAATTCAGTCCACTCGTCGCCGATCTTCATCGTCTTGAGGCCGGCCTGCTCGGGCAGCTCGTAGCGGAAACCGAAGCCGTTATCGAACAGACGGAAACGCACGTTCATCTTGCGGCCGGCGTAGTCCGCGTTCTGTTCGAGGTGGATGAGCACCTCGTTGTGCCTGTCATGCACGAACTGGCGCTCCCCCCAGGGCTGTTCCCAGGTCGTATCGGCGTTCGTGGTCTCCGAACCGGTGATGCGGAAGCCGCGCACCATGTTGAGGCCGTCGGTCAGCGTGAAACCGAGCTTGGATGCGCCGATCAGCAGCTTGCCCTTGCGCGAGAGTGAGTAGACCGGGCGGTCGCTGCCATCGGTTGTGACAGTGAGAACGAGGCTGCCATCGGGTGAGGCGGCGGTGACAACGGCCTTCTGCGGCGCGGTCTGCGCCTGCACGGCGGCAGGAGCGATGGCCTGAGTGGTGGCAAGGGCTGCGAAAGCAAGCGCAGCCGCTGTGCGGGCGATCCGGTTCATGGTCATCATTCCTCGATCAGCAAGGCGCCGAAGGGTGGCAGGGTTCCGGGCGCCGCGCCGTTCACCACCTGCAGCACGCCGCCACTGGTAGAGGCCGCAGCGGGCCATGTCGCGTGGCGGGGCCCCATATTGATGACGCCGATAACGCTTGTCCCGGCAGCCACGCGGCGGAAGGCAAGGACATCGCTGCCCGCGTGGAGCACAGCAAAATCCCCGCTGCGCAATGCGGGATGGCTTTTGCGCAGCGCCAGAAGGTCGCGGGTCAGATGGAGCAGCGAGGCAGGATCGGCCTCCTGGCGATCCACCGCACGCGCGTGGTTTTCTTCGCCCAGCGGCAGCCAGGGCTGTCCGGTGGTGAAGCCGCCCTGCTCGCCCTGCACCTGCCAAGGCATGGGCGTACGCGCGCCATCACGCGAGAGCGTCAGCGGCCAGTTGGCGATCGCCTCAGGGTCCTGAATTTGTTCGAAGGGAATGTCGACCTGCGTGAGGCCAAGTTCCTCACCTTGGTAGACAATGATATTGCCGCGCAGCGACGCCAGCAGAATCGCCTTCATCCGCGCGAAAGCCTCGACCTCCTCCGGCGCGCACCAGCGGGAAAGCGCACGCGGGGCGTCGTGGTTCTCAAACGCCCAACTCGGCCAACCGGTGCCAGGCGTATCGAGCCATTTCGCCTGCGTAGCGGCCACCAGCTGCGGCGTCAGGCGATCCGCATAGAGAAAGTCGAAGCCATAGGCACTGTTGAGCCGATCATCACCGGCGGTGAACTCCTTCATCTCGGTCTCAGCCAGATCGCCGCCGACTTCGGCCAGCGTGAACACCGCGCCGTAGCGGTCGCACAGCGCGCGCAGGCGCTCGATGAAGCCGACGATGCCGGGGTGCGACTGGTTGTAGATCTTGAGCTGATAATCGAACGGCCGGGTGCGGCGGCGGCCATCATAGGGCGCGGGCGGATTGTTGCGCAGCGCCGGATCGTGCATCAGGAAATTGAGCGCATCAATGCGGAAACCGTCGACGCCGCGATCCAGCCAGAACTGCATGACGCCGAGCAACGCTTCCTGCACCGCCGGGTTGTGCGCGTTGATCTGGGGCTGACTGCTGAGGAAATTGTGCAGGTAATACTGGCAGCGGCGTGCATCCCACGTCCAGGCGGGACCGCCGAACACCGACTGCCAGTTCGATGGCGGCGAGCCGTCCTCCTGCGGATCTGCCCAGACATACCAGTCCGCGCGCGGGTTGTTGCGGCTCTGCCGGCTTTCCTCGAACCACGGATGAAGGTCGGAGGTATGGGCATAGACCTGGTCGATCGTGACCTTGAGGCCCAACTCATGCGCGCGCGCGACCATCATGTCGAAATCCGCGAGCGTTCCGAAAATCGGATCGACATCGCAGTAGTCCGCCACATCATAGCCGAAATCGCGCATCGGCGAAGTGAAGAACGGCGAGACCCAGATGGCATCGACACCCAGCTCCGCCACATGATCAAGCCGCGCGGTAATCCCCGGCAGATCGCCGATGCCATCGCCGTTCGAATCGCAGAAGCTGCGCGGATAGATCTGGTAGATCGCCGCCCCGCGCCACCACGGGAGTTCTTGGGCGGCGGGAACGGGGTGGGCCTTGGCGGTCGCTTTGGTCATTGGGCAATCTGGGTCCCTGGGGAGGAAGGGATAAGGCGGCACACCGCGCTGCCGAATGCGGGCAGATCGAGCATGATACTGCCGGGCGCGGAAACCTTCGCTGGGCAGGCGCCGAACAGGGTCTCGAGCCGCACGGCCGAGGTGCCGACGACGCTCGCCACATGGATCGGCGCAGCGGACGTGTTGAAGGCAATCAGATATTCCGCGCCCGTCTCGGGATCGAAGCGCGACACGCTGAACAGGCCCGGCGTTTCGGCGTAACCACGCACCACCTGCCGCCCGCGCGCGAGCGCCGGATGCGCAGCGCGCAAGGCGGCGAGATCGCGGATCAGCCTGTAGAAGGGATGCGCCGGATCGAAATGGTCCGCGCCCGCCGGGCGGGTTGCATCCAGTACCGTATTATCGAGGTAGCTCGTCGTCCGCGATGGGAACATGTCTTCGCGCGCGTCGGTGTCGTTACCATCGCCCACAAAGCCTTGCTCGTCACCATAATAGATCACTGGCGAACCGCGCAGGGTCATCAGCATGACATGGGCGAGCCGCACGCGCGCTTCGAGTTCGTCAGCAGAAATGCCGGGCCGATCATGCCGGATCAGCGTGGAGAAACGGCCCATGTCGTGGTTGCCGAGGAATGTCGGGATGGCGAGCGCTGCGGCCTCACCGCCTTCGTAGAGGACATCACCTTCGAAGAGATCGGCCAGCACGCTGGTGCCCCTGCCCTGCCCCAGTGCCGCACGGACCGAAGCCTGGAACGCGAAATCGAGCACGGCGGGATAGCCGTCGCGCCGGGTGAACTGCGCGATGTAGCCATTGCCCGGCTCCTCGCGCGCCACTTCGCCGAAGATCGTGAAGTTGGGAATGCCCCTCGCATGGGCCGTCTCCAGCATGGCAGGGATGAACGCCTGCCAGAAGCCCGGGTCGACATGCCGCGCCGTGTCGATGCGGTAGCCGTCGATGCCGAAGTCTTCGATCCATTGCCGATAGATAGCGATCATCCCCTCGCGCACCCGGGGGTGCTCGGTGAACAGATCATCCAGACCGACGAAATCACCGAAGCGGCTGCTCTCCCCGGCGAAGGTCGAGTTGCCGCGATTGTGATAGAACACCGGATTGTTGAGCCACTCGGGCACTTTGACTTGCTCTTCGCCGGCCGGGACGAAGGGCGTGTAGGCGAAGGCCGGATCGGTGAGCTTCGCGAAGTTTGCCGCCGTTGAATCCTGATCACCAGCGAAGCCGGGATTGATCGCCTGACCGCTCACCCCGCCCCGACGCGAATAGGGATAGTCTGCACGGGACCGATAGGCATAGGGCACCGCGCCGCCCTGCTCGCGGTACTGGATCACGTCCGCCGTGTGATTGGCGATGATATCCATGTAGACCTTGAGCCCGCGCGCGTGCGCTGCATCGACCAGCGCCTTGAAATCGGCATTCGTGCCGAAGTGCGGATCGACGCGGGTGAAATCGGTGATCCAGTAGCCGTGGTATCCGGCGCTTTCCTGACCGGGCGCACCCTGCACCGGCTTGTTCCTGAACACCGGACCGACCCAGACCGCAGTCGCACCAAGGCCCTTGATGTAGTCGAGCCGCTGGATCAGCCCCTTGAGGTCGCCGCCATGGTAGAAGCTCTTCGAGGCGGGATCGAAGCCGGTTTTGAGCCTGTCTCCCTCGAGACCGCCGCGATCGTTGGCAGGATCACCGTTCTCGAAGCGGTCGGGCAGGAGGAAGTAGATTACCTCGCCCGCTGCGGCGCGCGCCCGGACGGCATCCAGCGGCACATCGGCACGGGCTGGCACACTCGTCACCGCAAACACGGCCAACGCGGCGAGGCAGGCCCGGCGATTCATGCAGCAACGCCGAGATTGATGGGCGGCGCGGCGCAGTGCTGCACGATGAATTCGGCGTGGCTGGGATAGCGTTCGACCTCGCGGCGATAGAGCCCGTTCAGCGTCTCGAGGTAGGACTTGAGGTCGGCCTCGTCGATCGTCTCGGCCAGCGCATGGCTCCGCTTCGGCACGATCCCCTGTCCTGCCATGACCTGGAACCAGCCCACCTCGCTGAACAACTCGTCGCCATGGCGGAAGATATGGCCATTGGCGCGAAACAGTTCGATCCGTTCGGCGAGGCTGTCGGGCAGCGCCATTTCGCGCATGGCCTGCCAGAACGGTTCGGGCCGCTGGTTCACATGGTAGTGCAGCACGATGAAATCGCGGATGCGCTCCATCTCGAAGGTGAACTGGTGGTTATAGGCATCGCGCTCGGCCTGGGTCTGCTCCTTGCCGGGCATGAACTTGAGAATGCGCGATATGGCGGACTGGATGAGGTGGATGCTGGTCGATTCGAGCGGTTCGAGGAAGCCGCTGGAGAGGCCGACTGCGATCACGTTGCCGCGCCATGCCTCGACACGGCGACCTGTGGTGAAACGGATCGGGCGCGGGTCGGCCAACGCGGGCGCATCGAGATGCGCCAGCAGGCTCTCGGCCGCTTCCTCGTCCGACGTGAACGCGCTGCAATATACGCGGCCGTTGCCGGTGCGGTGCTGCAGCGGAATCCGCCATTGCCAGCCAGCGGTGTGGGCCGTGGCGCGGGTGTAGGGCGTAAAGTCCTCGACGCGTCCGCTGGGGACAGCCAGCGCGCGATCGCAGGGCAGCCAGTTGGTCCAGTCGACGTAGCCGCTGCCCATCGCCCCGCCGATCAGCAGACCCCGAAAGCCGGTGCAATCGATGAAGAGGTCGCCAGCGATTTCCTCGCCCGAAGCAAGGACGAGTGCGGTGATATCACCGCTCAGCGGTTCCTTGCGCACATCGGCGATCTTGCCTTCGCGCCGGATGACCCCCCGGCCTTCCGCAAACTCGCGCAGGAAGGCGGCATAGAGCCCTGCATCGAAATGAAACGCGTGCGGCATTTCCGGCACGTTGCGCGAGGTGAGCGGCGAGCCGCGATGCATCCGCCCGGCGTGCGCAGCGATATCGTTGATCGCGTAATTGCCAAGCGGCCCCGCAAGGCCAAGGCGGTGGCCGCGCGACCAGATGTGATGGAAGGCGCAGAGCCCGACATCGCGGCCGACATCGCCGAAGGCATGCATGTAGCGTTCGCCCGGGGCGCCCCACCCCACGAACTCGATGGCCAGCTTGAAGGTCGCCTGCGTGGCGCGGATGAAGGCGTCCTCGTCGATCCCGAGCGCCTGGTTGAACATGCGGATCTGGGGGATCGTCGCCTCGCCCACGCCGACGGTTCCGATCTCTTCGGATTCGACAAGCGTGACGGTGAAACCGGCATCAAGAAAATGGCCAAAAGCCGCTGCTGCCATCCAGCCTGCGGTGCCACCGCCTGCGACGACGATGCGCATGGTCCCCGGGCGCACGGGGCCTGAGGCATGGGCATGGCCGCTGGTCTCAGTGCTGCTCATCGCAGGCTCCCTGTGATCCGTGTGAAGGGGCGGTCTGGACGGTGACAAGCTGTGCCGCACTGCCACCCGAAAGGATGGCCGGCTGACAGGGTTCGGCGCGGCTGTCCCAGGCGCGCGCAGCCTGCCGAGACATCTTCGAAAGTTCAGGCATGGGCGGAAGGTACCGGGCGGATGGACTTGCAGCAAGCCATCCGCCCGAACCCCGCATAGCTATTAGAACTTGTAGCTGACAGCGACATAGAAATCGCGGCCATAGCGCTGGTAGTCGATCACCTGGCGCGGATCGTTGTTCTGGTAGGTGATAAACGGACGATCGGTGAGGTTGCGCGCCTGGAACAGGATCGAGAGGCCTTCCAGCGCCGAGCCGGGCTGGAAGTCATATCCGATCTGTGCGTCGAGGATGCCTTCGGCCTTCGCCGTGCGGTAGGTCGGGTTTGCCGACAGACCGGCGACTTCCGCCAGGAACTTCGAACGGTAGCGATACGAAGCGCGCAGCTGGAGGCCGTGCTTTTCGTAGTAGAGCGAGGCGTTGCCCACCCAGTCGGAAAGACCCGGAAGCGTGATCGGATTGGCCGGATCGCTGTTCAGCGTGATCTTGCTGTCGGTGTACGAACCACTGCCATAGAAGCCGAAGCCATCAAGCGAGGGCGAGACCAGCGAGAACGGCAGCGAGAGCGTGAACTCCGCGCCCTTGAGCGAGCCATCGCCATCGTTGAGCGGCTGCGAGACGACGCCGACGGTGGTCTTGAGCTTGCTGCGGATATCCGCCGGCAACGAGGCCGCAACCGACGCGAAGTCGAAAGGCAGGTTGCGCGACGGGTTCACGAAGTCGGTGAGCTTCTTGTAGTAGCCTGCCAGCGAGACATAGCCGCCCTTGGGGAAGTAGTGCTCCACCGAGAGATCGACGTTTGCCGAGCGGTAGGGGCGCAGCAGAGGGTTGCCACCGTTCGACTTGAAGAACGGCCGGGTCGGGTCGTTGGCTTCGATGTTGGTGAAGTCGAAGTTCAGCTCCTGGTTGACGCGCTCCTGATCAAGGCGCGGGCGCACCATGCTGAGCGAGCCGGCCAGCTTCACGTAAGTGGCAGGCGCCACTTCGAGGCCGAAGTTGGCGCTCGGCAGAACCCGCCAGAACTTGTCGCCCGCCTTGGCGGGAACGACCAGCACGTTGCCGGTTGCGGAATCGAAGTTCGAGATCGAACCGTTCGAGCTCTGGTCGGTGTGGACCGCCTGCACGCCGATCGAGCCGGTGAGCTTCTTGCCGCCCACGTCGCCGTCGAGCTTGAGCATCGCATAGGCCGTCCAGACCTTCTCGGTGATGGTGTTGTCACGCACCAGCGAGACCGGGCGGTTGTCGAACACCGAGGCCAGCGCGTTGTTGACGAGGTAGGTCGGATCGAGCGCCAGCATCTGCGGCACGCCGAGGTAGGCAAGCGGAACCTTGCCGATCACCGCAGCGTCGGGGATCGACACGAACTTGGGCGTGCCGCTGTCGACCGAGCAGTTGCTGCCGGCGCCCTTCGGGCACAGGAAGAACGAGGTGAACGCCGAGGTCTTCTTGCGGCGGCTGTAGTTGGTACCAACCTGCCAGCCCGCGATCGGGCCGGCACCTTCGATGGCACCGTCTAGGTCGGCGCGCAGCGAAAGCAGGTCGTCCTTGAACTTCGGACGGTTGAGGAATCCCGCCTGCACGACGGCCTTGGTGCCGTTGTAGCCCCACCCGCGCGGATCGGTCAGGCCGAAGACCTTGCTGTCAGCATAGTTGAGCGTCGGCACGATATCGAAAGTGCCGTTCGGGTTGGCCGAGATCTTGATCGTGTCCGAGGGACCGGTCGCGCCGTAGCCGGTGCCGCTGTAGGTCTCGAGCAGGTCATCGGTGCGCTTGGCGGTGCTGTAGGCCGCGTCGACGTTCAGGTTGATCTTGTCGCTGAGCTTGATCTGGTTGTTCCAGCCCACCGAGAAATTGTCGGCCTCACGGCGATTGCGGTCGTTGCGCTGCACGGCGTGGATGCCAGTGAGCGTCGCCTCGGTCACGAGGCCGCCATCGACCTTGTAGCCCGGCTGGACGGTTGCGCCCGAACCCCAATCCGGCGCGATCGGGAATTCGATACCGCGCAGGATCTGGGTTTCCTTGAAGTGCGAGTAGAGCACGTCGAGGGTCGAGTGGAAATTGTCGCTCGGCTGATACTCCAGCGTGGCGACCGCGCCATAGCGCTGCAGCTTGTTCGACTGGACGTAGGGCTTGGCACCACCAAGGAGAAGCGCGCCGCCGGTCGAACCGCTGTTCGGGAAGCCCCACGCGTTGTAGCGCTCGTTCTGCGAAGGCGCGTCGGTCGCGGAAACGCCGATGGCGATGCCGAAGGTGTCGTCAGCGAACTTGTCTACGTAGGCGGCCGAGGCGCGGTAGCCATAGCGGCTGCCATCCGGGTTGAGCTTGTTCATCCCGTTCATCTGGCCGCGCAGCTGCAGCGAGACGATGCGGTTCTTCTGCGCCAGCGGGCGCAGCATACGCAAATCGACGGTGCCAGAGATACCGGCGGCGACCAGCGACGGGGTCGGGGCCTTGTAGACGACAACGTTCTTGAAGAATTCGGCCGGGTACTGGTCGTACTCGACGCCGCGGTTGTCACCGACGGTGACCTGCTCGCGGCCATTGAGCAGCGTGGTACCGAAATCGGGGCCGAGGCCGCGGATCGACAGGCGCTGGTCGCGGCCTTCGAGACGCTGCGAGGTGACGCCGGGAAGACGTGCAAGCGAGTCCGCGATCGAGACGTCGGGCAGCTTGCCGATGTCTTCGGCCGAAAGCGCTTCGACGATGGTCGGCGCGCCGCGCTTGATCGAAGCCGAGGCATTGAGCGAGGCGCGGTAGCCGGTAACGACGATGGCGCCATCATCGGCGGCGGGCGCTTCCGCAGCGGCCTGCGGGGCAGCTTCCTGCGCGAAGGCCGGTGCGGCAAGTGCGGCAGCGGTCAGCGCGATCGCCGAACTGCCAAAGGCAAAAAGAGTGTGCTTAGCCATGGAAATCAGATCTCCCCCATGCGGCCGGATCGTGGCCTCAACGTTGTCGGAACGCGGTTTTCCCGGTTCCAGTACGGGGCGCTGGGTAGAACCGGTATGGACAGACACGAATATGGCATACGTATACCATCGCGTTTCCGAGGGTTTGGCGGGGAGCGGTGAGACCGAATTGTCACGCTGCCGACCTTGCCGAACCGCTGCAAGCCGCCGAGTCCTCTGGGGCAATTGCTTCCATGCATTTTCATGCGTAAGTTGCGGAACTTGCTGACCAGTCAGGGCAAACCTGCGGCGGCCAATTAAGATGGTAGGGGGAGGAGGTTGCACGCGATGGGCCGCAGGCCGTCCAACAAGCCGACCAGTTTCGACATCGCCTATCTGGCCGGGGTTTCGCAGCCCACGGTGAGCCGGGCGCTGCGCGGCAGCAAGTCGGTCAGCCTCGCCACGCGCCAGAAGATCGAGGCGATTGCCCGCCAGTTGGGGTACACGGTCGACAAGAACGCCTCCTCGCTGCGCTCCCAGCGGTCGAACACTTTGGCCCTGCTGTTTTTCGAGGATCCCACGCCAGACGAATCCGGGATCAATCCGTTCTTCCTCGCCATGCTGGGCTCTATCACGCGGCACTGCGCGGCGCGCGGGCTTGATCTCCTCATCTCGTTCCAGCGGCTCGATGACGACTGGCACAAGCGCTATCAGGACAGCCACCGGGCTGATGGCCTGATCCTTCTCGGCTATGGCGACTACACCCTTTACGAAAGCCGCCTCCGGCAACTGGTGCGCAGCGGCGCGCATTTCGTGCGCTGGGGCGCGGTCGAGCCCGATACGATCGGCGCGACGGTTGGCTCGGACAATTTCGGCGCGGGGCGCCTTGCGGGCGAGCACCTGTTGGCACGCGGACGGCGGCAGATCGCTTTCCTGGGTCAGGCAGACAGCCACTATCCCGAATTCAAGAACCGCTACGAAGGCCTTGTCCGCGCCGTTGAAACCGCCGGTCTTAGCCAGGATCCCGATCTCGTCGTGCCGGCCATCTCCTCCGAAGAGCTGGGCTATCAGGCCGCAAAAAAGCTCATCGCCAGCGGCAAGCCGTTTGATGCGATCTTTGCGGCCAGCGACCTCATCGCGATCGGCGCAATGCGCGCGCTGGCTGAGGTGGGCCTCAGCGTTCCCGGCGATGTCGCCGTGGTCGGCTTTGACGATATCCCGGCCGCCAGCCTCACCTCCCCTCCCTTGACAACCGTGATGCAGGATATGCGCCATGCCGGTGTCGCGCTGGTCGAGACGGTCATGGCGCAGGTCGAGGACAAACCGCCGCCGTCGCCATTCCTGCCAACGCGTCTTGTCGTGCGCGGAACCACCGGCGGCTGATGCTGCGCAGCATGGGCATGAGGCCATGTCGATGGCATTCGTATGCATTGCTGCCCAGACGGGTCCGCTCGACTAGGTGTCATGCATAGAAAACAAGATGCTGCACGCGCATTGCGGATGCAGGGGGAGCCGAACCGCGTGACAACCCGCCAGAAACCGCAGCAATCATTCTGGGGACTGTGGAATGTCAGCTTCGGCTTCTTCGGCATCCAGCTGGCGTTTGGCCTGCAGAATGCAAACGTGAGCCGCATTTTCCAGTCGCTCGGCAGCAGCGTCGACAATCTGGCATTCCTGTGGATTGCCGGGCCGGTGACGGGCCTCATCGTCCAGCCCCTGATCGGCCACTATTCTGATCGAACCTGGGGCCGCTTCGGACGGCGGCGGCCCTATTTCGTGGCCGGCGCGGTCCTTTCCGCACTAGCGCTGCTGGGCCTGCCGCAGGCCGGCGTGCTGCTGCTCGCGGCCGGATTCCTCTGGCTGCTCGACGCCTCGCTCAACATAGCGATGGAGCCGTTCCGCGCGTTTGTCGGCGACATGACGCCCGATGACCAGCGCGCAAAGGGCTTCGCGCTGCAGACCTGGTTCATCGGCGCGGGCGCGGTGATTGGCAGCCTGCTGCCTGCGCTGTTCACGCACCTCGGGATCGCCAACACCGCGCCGGAGGGCCAGGTGCCGGATTCCGTCAGGCTCAGCTTCTATATCGGTGCCGCCGCGATGGTGCTCGCCGTCGCCTGGACCGCATTCAGCGTGCGCGAATATAGCCCCGAGGAAATGGCGGCCTTCAGCGGCACGAGCCATGAGGAGGCCGCCAGCCAGCCTCTAGTCTATTCCGCGCGCGGGCCGCTGTGGTTCGCAGCCGGCGCGGTGCTGCTGGGCGTGGTGGGGGAACTGGGGCTCGACAAGCAGCTCTATGTGCTGGGCGGCGGGCTCGTCCTGTTCGGCTTTGCCCAGATGGTGCTCAGGGCCACGCAGGCGAAGGGCGCGCTGGCGGAAATCATGAGCGACTTTGCCCAGATGCCGACGCAGATGCGGCAGTTGGCCGTAGCGCAGTTCTTCACCTGGACTGCGCTGTTCATCCTGTGGATCTACACGACACCGGTCGTCACCAGGTATGCCTTCGGCGCGGTGGACACGGCGGGCGCGGCCTACAACGCGGGCGCGGACTGGGTCGGCGTGATGTTCGCCTTCTACAACGGCGTTGCCGCGCTCGCGGCGTTCCTGCTTCCCGTGCTGGCAAAGCGGATCGGCAATGCGCGGACCCATGCCGCCTGCCTGCTCGGCGGCGGCGCAGGGTTCCTGCTGCTCCTCGTGCTGCGCGATCCTTGGCTGCTGTTGCTGCCGATGGTGTTCGTCGGGGTGGCCTGGGCCTCGATCCTGGCGATGCCTTACGTGATTCTGACTCGGGTGCTGCCGCCGCACAAATTCGGCATCTATATCGGCGTCTTCAACGTGTTCATCGTTGTGCCGCAACTGATGGTCGCCACGATCATGGGCGGCGTGATCCGCAGCTTCTTCCCCACCGAACCCAAGTGGACCATGCTGGTCGGGGCGGTCGTGATGGCAGGCGCCGCGCTCGCCATGCTGCGCGTGCGCGAAGACAACTCGGCCTAGGGTCTGGCCCTAATACTGGAAGGCAGCCTGCGGCACCGCATCCATCAGCGCCTCGTTGCGCTCGCGCATCTTCTCACGGAATTCGCCGTGGGTGACGATATGGAGCCGGTTCTCGAGAATTCCGTCCGCCACGATTTCGCCCACGGTTTCGGGGTCCATCCAGTCGTTTCCGGGCGGGCGCTCCAGCAGGGTTGCCTCGCTTTGCGCAAAACCGCTGCCTTCGCGCAAGTGCGCCGGGCGATTGAGCGCGGCCTCATGGATATTGGAACGCACGAAGGCCGGGCAGAGCACCGACACGCCGATCCCCTTCGCCGCCAGTTCCTCGCGCATGTTCTCGGAAAGGTTCAGCACCGCCGCCTTGCCCGCAGCATAGATCGCGAAATTGGCCGGCATGCGCACGGTGGCTGCGAGCGAGGAGACGTTGACCACATGCCCGCCGCGCCCATGCGCGATCATGCTTGGCAGGAAGCTCTGGAGGCCATTGACGACGCCGCCGAGATTGACGCCAAGTCCATAGTCCCAGTCGGCATAGCCGGCTTCGAGCACAGGACCTTCCACACCGACCTCGGCATTGTTGACGAGGATATCGATCCCGCCAAGCTCGACATCCATGCGTTCGGCAACGGCGGAAAAGGCGGCGCGGTCGGTCACGTCGAGCGTCAGCGCAGCAACGCTGCTGGCGAACCCACCCTCGCGGACCTCGACCAGCGCGTGGTCGATATGATCGGGCCTGAGGTCTGCAATCACCACGAAGGCACCGCGCTTTGCCAGTGCCTTGACGATGCCCAGCCCGATCCCGCTCGCCCCGCCGGTGACGAAGGCCCGCTTCTCGTGGAAGGACCGCATGGGGGCCGCCACTCAGCCCTGATAGACCCAGTACCGCGGCCCGAAGCGCGCTTCGAGTTCGGCCAGCTTGGCCTTGTGGATCGCCTGGATCGCGGCCGGGGTAGTCGCCGCCTCGGACGGAACTTCCTCCAGCCTCACGCTGGTCGGGTCTTCGTAGAGGTGTTCGCCGGCAAGCCGCGCCTTGTCGTCATAAGGCCAGATGAAGGCCTGCCGGCTTGACACGTGGTAGAGCGCATCGGCCTTGGGTGCATCGTAGCCCATAGCGGCAAGGTCCGCTCCGCGCGCGAGCTGGTGGAAGGTGATCTCGTCGCAGATGCCCCAATCGTTTACCGCAAGCCGGTCGTCGGAGTGCCAGAGAACCGCCTGCCCGACGCTGTTGTAGAAGCCCTTCACACCTTCCTTGCCCTCGATGACGGCAGGGTTTGCGCCCCAGGTGACGCGGTAGACCGGATGATCGACCATCATGTCAGCGGCTGTGATATCGTCGTAGAGCCCCGCACCTTCGAGGTGAACGTGGCGCCAGAAATTGAGCAGGATCGCGCGGTGCAGCGGATTGCTCGTCGCATTGAACAGAGCCTCGGTCGGGTTCATGCATTCGAATACAGCGCGCTCGATCGCGTTGGTCGGGATCGTGGTGGCAAGGTTCATCGGGCTGTCCTCTTTGTTCGTATTCAGGCGCCGGGTTCGATCAGCACCTTGCATTGCTCGGTGCGGCGGCGAAGCGCTTCGAACACGGCGGGCGTGCGGCGGAGCGGAATGGTCTCGGTGACGAGGAGGCGCGGTTCGGCAGCGCCCCGGTCCAGCGCGTCCAGCGCGGCGTGGTATTCGTGTGCGGTGAAGAAAGCCGAGGTGATCAGACGAACTTCCTTCGAGAGCATGGCGAAGCTGTTGAAGGTGTCCGGCACAGTGCACAGGCCAAGGAGGACGATGGCGCCCCGCGCGCGCACTTGCTCGACGGCCTGCGCGATCAGGCCCGGCACGCCAACGCATTCGAAGACCACGTCAGCCTTACCGCCCAGCGCGCGTTCGGCAGCCCCCAAGGAATCGGAGCGGTCGGCCACAAAATCGTGCGCGCCCATCGCCAGTGCGCGGTCTTTCTGCCACTCGGCAACATCCTGCACGACCACGCGCCCTGCCCCCATGCGGCGGGCCCAGAACGCGCAGGCAAGCCCGATCGGGCCCGCGCCAAGGATCAGCACCTTGTCGCCGATCCTGAGGCCCGACATCGCCACGCCATGCAGCGCGACGGCCAGCGGCTCGATGATCGCTCCATCGGCAAGGCTGGCGGACTTCGGCAGCTTCACGCACTGGTTCGGCATGGTGAGCGCATATTCGGCATAGCCGCCGCCCTGCAGGCCGAACGCATCGCACCATGAGACATTGCCGGCAAGGCAGGCTGGGCAAGCGCCACAGCTCTTCAATGGGCTGACCGCGACCAGATCGCCCTTGGCCAGCCCTTCCACGCTCTTGCCCAGTTCAATCACTTCACCTGCAAACTCGTGGCCGAGAATCGAACCCGCGCCCTGCCCGTAGGCGGGGTCTTCGGTCATGTGCAGATCCGAGCCGCAAATGCCGCAGCGGCCGACCCTCACCACGACCTCACCTTCGCCCGGCACCGGATCGGCGACAGTTTGGATGGCAAGGGGCTTGTGCAGGCCCTGCATGACGGCGGCGCGCATGGCGGCGGTTCCTCAGTGCGCGGTCTGGCCACCATCGATGGCGATGGTCGCGCCATTGATGAAGCTCGCGGCGTCCGAGAGCAGGTGCAGCACGGTTCCGGCGATCTCTTCCGGCTGCGCGGCGCGGCCACTGACATTGCCGGCGAAGAAGGCGGCGCGGAAGTTCGGATCATCGGCCCAGTGCTGGGTCATCGGGGTGACGACGAAGCCGGGGGCGATGGCATTCACGCGGATGCTCTTCTGCGCATATTCGACCGCTGCGGCCTTGGTGAGGCCCGAAACCGCATGCTTCATCGCGCAATAGACGCTCATGTTGGGGTCCGCGATCAGCGCGCCGACCGAGGCCGTGTTGACGATCGCGCCGCCGCCGACTTTCAGGAAGTGCCGGATTTCGGCCTGCATCGCGAAGAACACGCCCTTGAAATCGACGTCGATGGCGAGGTTCATTTCCTCCGGCGTCACTTCATGGATCGGCCGCTGCGGCGGAAGCACGCCGGCGTTGTTGAACGCAGCGTCCATCCGGCCGTAGCGCTCTACGCAGGCCGCCACGAGCGCATCCATCGCAGCTGGATCGGTCACGTTCGCATGCTGGAACGAGGCCTCGCCGCCCGCCTGCTTGATGATCGCAATGGTCTCCTCGGCGCGCGGATCGATATCGCCGATGATCACTTTGGCGCCAGCGCCCGCCAGCGCGACGCAAGCGGCGCGGCCAATTCCTGTCGCGCCACCGGTGACGAGGACAGCTTTGTCCGTGAAAGTCATTCGGTCCATGCAGCTTGCTCCCCCTTGGCGACGCGCGAGGAATTGCCGAGCAGGAAATCGCCCAGCACATCGACAGCGTCCGGAAATGTCTTCTTTACCCGCTCGGCGAGGTCGGCGCTGCTCTTCGAGGCCGACACCAGCTTAGGCCATTCGGCGATGTAGCGTCGTGTGAATTCAAGGCCAGAGGCATCGTCGGGCAGCCCCGGCTTGTTGTGCCCGGCGACCACGATTTCAGGCTTCAACGCGATGAAGCTGTCGTTGGCCTTGCCCCAGGCGGCGATTGCGGCGGCATCGTGCTCGCCCATCCACAGGAACATCTGGTTGTAGACAAGATCGCCGGGAAAGAGCGCCTTGATCGAAGGCGCCCAGAGCGCGGTCGCGTGAACATGGTCGCCCTGCACAGGGCCGAGGACCTTGAGTTCCTTGCCCTCCAGCATGATCGTATCGCCCTCCAGCGCGGCGGGTGCTGTGGGGTGGCGCGGCGCATTGACGCCGAGGACCGGATACCAGCGCTTTACCTTGAAAGGCAGCGATCGCCAGATATCGGCGGCGACCACCGGATGCGCGACGATCTTCGCGTCCGGGAAGGCATCCTTGATCACTTCCATCGCGAAGAAGTGATCGGGATGATCGTGGGTGATGAACACCGTGGTGAGGTGCTTGCCGCTATCCAGCACCATCGCAACAACGCGGTAGGCGTCTGCGCGGGTGAACGGCGCGTCGACGAGCACGGCGTCCTTCTCGCCCTTGATCAGCGCGATATTGGCGAAGAGCGAGCCGCTGCTGGTGCGCAAGGTTTCAACTGTGAGGGGCTTTTCCTGTGCCTGCGCGGTGGTGGCGAGAAGTGTGGCGGCCAGCGCCAACAAAGCCTTCCTGATCATTATGCAATCCCTGACTTGCCGGGGGCGAGGATGTGGTTTGGGTCGAGCGCGTCCTTGAGCTTGGCATTGAACGCGCGGTTCACCGTGCCGAACTGCTCGGCGACAAGGTCCATCGCGTGGACGCCGGTGCGGTAGCTGGCCCAGCCCCGCTCGCCGAAGCCCGTCACGAGCTCGCGGTAGCAATCGTCTGCGCGCTTCTCCTCGGCGGGGTCGGACTTGTCGTAGAGAAGGGCGATGATGTGGTGGAGTTCGCGGCTGCCGATGGCGAAAGCGGCGGTATAATCGAAGCCGTGCTTGCCCAGGATCTGCTTGGCGAGCGCGACCTGCCCCTGCGTCTCGCTACCCTTGGCGGGCGCGACGGGAGCAAACCAGGCGAGGCCGCCGCCGTTTCCGCGCCAACGCGCGAGGCCGATCTCATCGAGATTGAGTCCGCCCTGCATGAGCGTCGCGTGGTGGTGGAACCACGGATTGTCTTTCATCTCAGCCTCGGTCAGCACTTCGCCGTCGATCGCGGCGAAGGCGGCGCGGATGATCTTCTCGCTTTCGGCGATCATCCCTTCGGTGCCGTAGAGCGCGATATAGGTGTTCCACATGCCGAGGTTGTTGGCTGTGGCCGCCTTGGAGACGGCTTCATCGGTGATCGGCCCTGCCCCGTCCCACACCTCGCCGCGGCGCTTGAACATGGCGAGCTGGTAGGCGCCGCCCATCATCAGCACCACGTTGGGGACGATATTGGCAATGCGCAGCGGGCGCATCGCCTCGACGATGCGGGCGACATCCTCCATTTTCCTGTGGCGGATGACGAAGGGCTTGTAGACCGGCGGCGCGGGCATCAGCCACATGCCCATCTTGGTCACCACGCCGAAGTTCGACTGGGTGAACAGGCCATCGAGATAGGGTCCGTAGCCCCACTTGAACGCCTGCCACGCGGACGGGTTCTTGGTCGATCCCATGCCGGTGCGCAGGATTTCGCCGTCCGCCAGCACGACTTCCATGCCGCACTGGACCATGAAGTGCTCGCCATAGGGCGTGTAGCCGACGCCGCGATCGAGCGTGTTGCCGACCGGGCTGGCGATGGGGCCCACGGTGGGCACGTCGATCCACAGCGGCAGGTTGTTTTCGACCAGATAGTCCTTGAGTTGACGGTAGGTAACACCCGGCTCGACCAGCGCGGTGCACAGTTCGGGATCGACCGAGATGATGCGGTTCATCCGCTTCAGATCGAGGATCATCTGCCCCGGCATGGCGGTGGTTGTCTGCCCATAGCCCATGTTCTTGCCGGTCGAGACCGGCCAGATCGGCTGACGGAACTGGTTGGCGATCTTCACGATGGCCTGCACCTGCTCCGCGGTTTCGGGGCAGACCGCGCCGACGGGAATGTGCTTGCCGTAAGGATCCGGGGTGTACGATTTCTTCCAGGGCGCGACGGCGTCGGGATCAGCGAAGACCCATTCGTCACCGACGACCTTGCGCATTGCGGCAACGGCGCCCTTGAAATCGGCCTTCCTCACGCCGGGGGCGAGGACGGCCTTGGCCTTGGCGCCGGTGCCGAGGCCCGCGGCAGCCGCGCTGGCGACGCCTGCGCCAAGGAGGCTGCGGCGATCCATGTTCGCAGTCATTGGCCGTGCTCCTTGGGATCGGCAGCGCTGGTCTGGATCCAGGCGGCGAGCGCCTTAAGCTCTGCGGGCGTGATTTCGGTCGGTCGGAAGGCGGGCATGGCATTTTGGCCATGGCGGACCTGATACTCGACCGCCTCGGCGGGAAGCCCGCGCCCGCGTATCACCGGGCCAACGTTCTTGCCGTGGCAATAGCCGCACACGGCCGAATAGACCTGTTCCGGGCTGCGCTGCGCTTGCGCTTCGCCCAGCTTTTGCGCTGCCTGTGCGGAGCCCGCCAGCGCAAGGCCAGCGACAAGGGCAACCGCGCGCCTCATTGGAACTTCCCTAGCATCATGCCTCCATCGATAACGACATGGCTTCCGGTCATGTAATCGGAAGCATCAGACGCCAGCAAAAGCGCCAGCGGTTTGAGTTGATCCGTCTCCGCCACCGCGCCCAGCGGCACGATGGCGTCCCACGCCTTGCGCGCGACGGGGTCCTTCTTGAGCCAGCCTCCGCCGATATTGGTGACGAACGGACCCGGCGCGATGGCGTTGATGCGGATGCGGAATTCGGCGAGCTCGAGGCCCAGCGCGCGCACCATGTGGAGGACGCCAGCCTTGGCAGGCATATAGGGCAGGCCGACGATGGGTTCGGTAACAAGGCCTGCGTTCGACGCGGTGCAGATGATCGACCCGCCGCTGCGGCCATTGGTGCGGCCGGGCTGCTTCATGATCCGCACGGCATTGCTCACCGTGTAGAACACGCCCGAGAGATTGACCGAGATCGACTTGTCCCAGCGCTTCGGGTCGTAGGTATCGACCTGCCCTTCCGGATTGCGGTGGCCAGCGGGGTTCCAGAAGCCGGCACCCGTATCGATCCCGGCATTGGCGAAGGCAATGTCGAGCCCGCCATAGGCCTTGGCGTGGGCATCGAAGGCGGCGGCGACGGCATCGCTGTTCGAGACGTCGAGCTGGTCGGCGCGGGCCTCGAAGCCGGCTTCGCGCAGGCGAGTGGCTTCACGCATCGCGCCTTCGCCATCGATATCTGTGAGCGAGACCGCAGCGCCGGCCTCGGCCATGGCTTCGGCATAGGCAAGGCCGATGCCAGAGGCCGCGCCGGTGACGAGCGCGGTTCGCCCCCTGATGTCGAAACGGTCCAGAATTGCCATTGCTGTTTGTCCTCTCCTTCCCCCTTGCGGCCGTGTTCAGGCCGTGGAGGATTGTTGTCGTTCGCGGTCGATGAGGCGCTGCAGCATGCGGCGTGCGCGCACCCCGCCCCCGTCACCGTTCAGGATAGCGGGCCGCAGGTCCCAGAAATCGGCCCCGCGCATCAGGCGGTGGCTGTCGCGGATGAGCGGCATGTCCTCCTGCTCGAAGGCAAATTCGAGCGCGGCGCGCATTCCGGCGGTGAACTCGGCATCGCCCAGCGCGAAGTCGCGGGCAGTCGCCCAGAAATAGTGCGTCGTGTCCGGCGTTTCGGGCGTGAAGGCGTGCAACGAGGGGAGCAGCGTGCAATCCTCGCGCGGGGTGCCCGGAGGTCCGGCGCGGAAATCGAAATAGAGCACGGCGGGGGCGTGCCAGACGACCCAGCCGCAAAAGTCCTGCTTCACCCCGATCCGGCCCAGCATCCCGCCGATGCCTTCGGAGAGATAGTCATTCAGGCGGATGTATTCGGCATGGACCGTCTCGCCATCCTGCCAGAACTTGCGGTCACCTTCGGTGAAGGCGGCGGCCACCAGCGCCGGGTGGACAAAATTCGCGTGGCTCAGGTCGAGGATGTTGTCGCTGTAGAGCTCGTAGTGGCCCTCCGCCACGGTCGCGCCGCGCACGGCTTCCCACTTCGGATCGGAGAGCCAGCCGAAGTCCGGGATCAGGGCGGGATCGGCCTTGTCCGCCTCGCCCATCCAGATCCACAGCAGCGCGTGACGCTCGACCAGCGGATAGACCTGCAGCCGGTTCTCTGGAAGCTGGCCGCCGGGGTGCGGATTGTGGACGCAGGCTCCGGTGCCGTCGAAGCGCAAGCCATGGTAGGGGCACATGAGCGCGCCCTCCACCACCGTGCCCTGCCCCAACGGCGCCCAGCGATGCGGGCAGCGACCTGAAACGGCATGAGCTTTGCCGTCTGCATCGCGGAACAAAGCAACGGGCTCTTCAAGGAACACACGTTGATGGGGAGCCTCACCCAGATCACTTGCCCAGCCCGCTACGTACCACGTGTTGCGCAGGTACGTGCCAACCGGCTCCGGACCGAGTTTGGGGACCCCAGCAATGCTCATGTCCGCTGCTCCTCAGAGATAGAGCTGCTTGTTGATCGGGATGTTGTGCTCCCGGCAGTAGGTCTCGTAGTGGTTCATGAACCACCACACGTCGAGCGTCTCGACGTGGTTACCATGCTCGTCGAAGAACTCGTTTGCGCCTTGCATGTGGAACAGGGCCTTCATGCCGTTCGGATCATCCGTCACCAGCGTGTGCGCGGTGCCCGGCGTCTCGGTGATGAACTCGCCCGGCTTGCAGACCCAGTCGTATTCCAGATAGCGGAACGAACCTTCAAGCCCAATCGCCCAGACACGGCCGCGGTGCTTGTGCGTACCGATCACGCCCGGGCCCTTGATCCACAGGATGTTGACGTAGACATTGTCGCGCACGTCGAAGGCAAGGTGCCGGATTGCGGCGTTGTCGCCGAAGGGCACCCACGGGCTCTCGGTTTCCGAGGCGCCGACATAGGTTCCCTCGATGCCCTTGGACTTGATCAGCGCACCATAGAGTTCGGGTACATCGACGATCTTGTAGGCCCCCGAAGGCGGGGCGGTCATGGTGGCCATGGCGTGCGGTCCCTTTAGAGGTAGAGCTTGGGATTGATCGGGATGTTGTTTTCTCGGCAATAGGTCTCGTAGTGGTTGATGAACCACCAGACGTCCGAGGTGTCGACGAACTTCCCGTTTTCGTCGAAAAAGTCGATCGGGCCCTGCATCCACCCGAACAGCTTGACGCCTTCGGGGTGCTCGGTGACGAGCGTATGGCTTTCGCCGGGGACTTCAAGGATCAGCCCGCCGGGTGAAGCGACCCAATCATACTCCAGATAGCGCACGCTGCCTTCAAGGCAGACCATGACGATCGTGCCGCGGTGGAGGTGCGTGCCGATCGTGCCGGGGCTCTTCACCCACAGGATATTCGAGAAGATGCCCTGCCGCACGTCGAAGGCAAGATGCTTGATCGCGGCATTGTCGCCGAAGGGCACCCAAGGGCTGTCGACGTCGGTCTGCGCGTCAATATAGCGGCCACCGGGACTGAGCCGGGCGACGAGTTCGCGATGCGCAAAGCCGACGTCGACAATTTCCTTCTTCGACGATGGCGGTGCAGTCATGGCATTCATGAAAAGCGCTCCTCTTAGCGGATCAGCGTATCGACGTAGTCGGCACCGATGCCGACCCGGTCGTAATGTTCGCGCGCGTTCTTGATATAGTCAAATACGTCGAAGTGCCCGGTCGTGTTGCCATCGTCATCCAGCCACATCAGCGGGCCGGAGACGACGAAGAACACCTTCATCGGATCTTCGTGTTCATAGCAGACGAGCGTGTGGCTCTCGCCCGGGGTCTCGTAAACGAAGTCGCCCGCAGTCGCAGTCCACTCGTGTTCAAGGTAGGCCCACTTGCCGCTGATCGTGTAGGCCCAGATCGGATGCGGGTGATAATGGCGGTTCACCAGACCCGCAGATTTCGACATGAGGACGTCGGCCCACATGTTCTTGGTCGGGCTGATCCAGACGGGCTTGGAGCTCACCGTCTCGCTGATCGGCACCCAGTAGCGCTCGTCGCCCTCGGCGATCTTCGAGAGATACACTTCGGGAAGGCCGCCTTCCCGGAACACCTTCTCGACCGGCTTGATGCCTTTCCAGAACTCGGAGTGGGCGGTTTCAGGCATTTGTCTCTCCATTGCAGTTGGGCGGGCACCTTCCGGCACCCGCCCCCTGTCATGCACCAATCAGAACTTCAGACCCAGCTTAGCGTACCACTCGCGCGGACGGCTGTAGGTTCCGTAGATCTGGCCGCCGGCGATCTGAGCCTGACCGGTCACCAGATAACGCGTATCGGTGATGTTGGTCATGCCCACAGTCAGGTCCCAGTGGTCCTCCGGTTCCTTGTAGGTGATCGAACCGTTCAGGATATCCGTACCTGGACGCTGCAGCAGATACGCGCGCTCGGTATCGTTCCACAGCGACGACGAGTGCGTGTAGTCCGCCACGAAGATCAGCTTGCCGCCGTTCGCGAACTTCGCCTCGTAACGCGGCGAGATGTTGAACTTCCACTTCGGCGTCTTGGGCAGATCGGCACCCGGGAACACACCGGCCTGGAACGGGTTGGTTGCAACCTGCGCCGGCGCCAGCACCGACGTGTACTTCGCATCGAGGTGGCCGACCGAACCGGTGATGGTAAGCCCATCGGCCGGCGCTGCGGTCACTTCAACCTCGAAGCCCTTGATCTTCGCATCACCCGCGTTCTGGATGGTTGGCGAGACGCCCTGCTGGAAGTTCAGCTGGATGCCCTTGTAGTCCGTCTGGAACACGGCCGCGTTGACCTGGAGGCGGCGGTCGATCAGGGTCGACTTGACACCAAGTTCATACGTGGTCGCCTTCTCCTCGCCGAAGCCCGGAGCGTAGGGCAGCGGGTTGGAAAGACGGGTCGTCCAGCCACCGGTCTTGTACCCCTTCGACCAGCTGGCATAGACCATCACATCGTCGTTGGGATGGAACTGCACGCCAACCTTGGGGGCGAAGTTGTTGAACTTCTTCTGCTGCACGCCCGCGACGTAGTAGCGCAGCGGCTGCCCAGCGTTGGGGAACCCGGCAGCGATGCGGCAGGCGTCGCTGATCGGATTGATGTTGGCACAGGCCGGCGGGCCGGCGTTGATCCCGGCGAGGAAGTTGAGGATCTTGTAGGTGAGGCCATTGGCATCCGACTGGAAGCCTTCGAACTCCTTGTCCTCGTGCGTGTAGCGGCCACCCACCGTGATGCCGAACATGTCGCTGAACTTGTAGTCCACCTGGCCGAAGAACGCGTAGTTCTTGGTCTTGAGGTTGTTGGGACCATCAACCTGCAGCAACCCTTCCGCGAAGGTCACGTAGTCATGCAGGTTGCCCGCTTCCTTGAAGTAGTAGGCGCCCAGCACGTAGTTAAGCTTCTTGTCCATGGCATTGCCGAGGAGCTGCAGCTCCTGGCTGAACTGCCACTGCTCGGTGGTGAAGCTGGTGTGGAGGAAATTGAGCGGTGACCCGTCGAGGTCGGTGCCCACGTTCCAGTGCAGTTCGCGGTAGCCGGTGATCGACTTCAGCGTGACGCTGTCCGACAGATCATAGGCCATCGTCAGCGAGCCGCCGTAGGATTTCAGCTTCGAGTAGTTGTTGCCGTTGGCATAGCTCGTGTCGATGTTTCCAGTCACGAACCGGTTGTCATAGGGCAGCCGGTTGTTGCGCGGATCAGCATCGACGTTGACGCCATAGACAGACGGGTTGTCGAAGATCGAATTGAGGCCGCCGATGCCACCGATATAGGCGAACGCGGGCGGACCGCCGCCACAATCGGTGCTCGAAGCCGCAATCGCGCAGTTGTAGGTGCCGGCGAAGACGGCAGGCGTCGTCGTGATCAGCGTGTTGGCGATCTGGCTCTGGTCGACATTGGTGTAATCGGCCGACAGGGTCGCGGTGAACGCCCCCGTGTCGTACTTCACCTTGCCGCGCAGGTTCCAGTTGTTGTCGCCGCCTTCGGTGCCGAGACCGATGTTGTTGTAGCCAGCGGCCTTGTAGTTCTGGATGTTGGTGGAAGCATAGTTGCCTGCACCCGGGAACGCGATGCGCTTCAGATAGCCGGTGCGGTTCTTGGTCGAGAAACTGACCGAGGCTCCGAGCCCGTCGGCGATCGGCAGATCGACCGTGCCGCGCGTCTGCACAAGGCTGAAGCGACCGACCGTGACGTCACCCTTGAAACGGAACTCCTTGCCCGGATCGTGCGTGACGATCGAGATCGCGCCGCCGATGGTGTTGCGGCCGAACAGGGTACCCTGCGGACCCTTGAGGACTTCGATGCGCTCGACGTCCGGCAGATCCTGGTTCGCGCCGACCGAACGGGCCAGGTAGACGCCATCGAGGTAGATGCCCACGCCCGGATCGATGTTGAACGCGAAGTCGTTTGCACCGATGCCGCGGATGTAGGCCGAAAGGACGGCAGTCGAACCCGAGAACGGGGTGCCGGCGTCCAGCGTGACGTTGGGCGCAATGTTCGAAAGCGCCGCAACGCTGGTCACCGAGCGTTCCTGCAGCGTGTCCGAAGTGAACGCCGAGATGGCGATCGGAACATCCTGCACGTTTTCCGCACGTTTCTGTGCCGTAACCACGATTTCTGCAATGCCGCCTTCCGGAGCGGCTTCTGCCTGGGCTGGCGGCGTGCTCTGCGCCAAGGCCGGCGTGGCCAGCGCAGCAGCGAGCACGGCAAGCGATACCGTCGTTCGTCTCATGTTGCTCTCCCTATAACAGTGTCACTGCCCACTTCGCCCCTCGGGCGGGCGGACATGCGCATTCGAATTCATAGTCCACTTTGGCCACACCGGCTTGCACTGGAGCGCAAGGCGAACAGGACTGAAGCGCAAACCCGGCTATTTGCGTCGCCATTCACTTGGTGAAACGCCAAACCGCTGCCGAAATGCACGGGCGAAATAAGCGCTATCGTTGAAGCCGCATTCGAACGCGATTTCGGTGATGCTTGCCTCCGGCGCGGCGTGGAGCCGCTCGGCAGCACGGACAAGCCGCCGCTCGAGGATATAGGCGCTCGGCGTAGTGCCCATTCCTGCAAACAGGTTCTGCACCGTGCGCACCGAAGCCCCACAAGCGGCGGAGAGGCTGAGCGTACGCAGCGCCGGATCGGGAAGCTGCGCCTCGATCATGCCAAGCACCCGGCGGCGCAGCGCGCTGTCAGCAGCCGGCATGGCGGCTTCGCCCCGCGCAGCGCCGCGCATGGCGAGAGCAATCAGATCGTAGAACACCTGGCTGACCCCATCCTGCCAGTCCGGATCGGAAAAGCCCTGCTGGCTTTGCCGCCAGAGCGAGAGGAGGAAATCATGGAACACGCGTGCGCCCGGGGTCGCGCCGCTCATGCGCTGGCGAAGCATATCGTCGAGCCCGGCAAACCGCTCGGCCAACGGCGCGCGGGGAAACTCGACTACGAGCAACTCATGTGCGGCCAGGTCGATGGCATAGGCCTCGTGCGGCGAGGCGATCACGAAATCGCCCGCGCCGAGCGCGGTCTCGGTCCCGCTCTGGCGGTGGATGCTTGAACCCCGGCACTGCAGGTGCAGGATCAGACGCTCCTCTGCTGTGTAGCGCGGATCGCGCCCTACGAACGAGGCAGTCGAGCGTGGCCGGATCATCGCCAGATCGCCCACCTGCCACGTCCACATCTCGCCGGTGAAGTCTTCGCTCGCGCTCTTCACGTACGTCCCGCTGTAGACGCGATCGACCAGCGCGTTCCAGAACGCGAGGCGTTCGGGCGGGGCAATCCCTTCGGTGGCGAACTTTTGCACTGCGGTCATGACGAAGGTCCTTGTTGCAGTGAGGATCAGGCAGGGGCAAGCGTACGGCGGGCCACTACCCGCGGGGCGGATTCGACAAGGCCGAGCGCACAGATCCCGGCCAGGATGCACAGCGCGAGCATCAGCCAGAGCGCCGCGGAGAGCCCGTAGACATCGGCGAGCGCGCCCGCGAGGAAGGGGCTGAGCACCCCGCCCAGAACTTCGCCGGTCCCCATGACAACGCCGGTGAGCGTTGCGGTGAGCCGCGGATCGACCGATTCCGAGGGGATCGTGGCCATGAACATCGGGAACAGACCGTTGAGTCCCCACCCGAGGAAGAAGATCGCCGCGAGCATCCAGGGCGATCCGGTATAGTATAGCCCGCCGAGCGGCAGGATCACACCGAGGAAGGCAAAGCCGATCATCACCGGGCGGCGGCCGATGGCATCCGAAATCGCGGGCACGACAAAGCTGCCGATACCTGCCGAGAGGCCGAGCGTAGCCATGAGCCAGCCCATCGTCTCGGGCGCAAACCCGCGCACCTTGGTGAGATAGAGCGGCATGAAGGCCCAGCACACCACGAGGTAGGACACGAGCAGGACCGAAATGATCGCGCAGAGCACGACGTTGCGGTGGCGAAAGGCCTCGCTGAGCGCAACCTTGGGCTGGGCGGCGTCATGCACCTCGGCGGGTGGCTCGCGCAGGGTGAACCAGATCACCACGGCGGTGATGAGGCCGGGCGCAGCGGCCAGGTAGAAACCCTCGCGCCAGCCATACGTGGCGGCAACCGGAACCAGCAGCAGCGGCGCAAGGCCCGAACCGAGGAGATTGGAGCCGAGATTCTGCGCCACGCCCATCGCCATGCCGCGCCGCTCGGGCGCCACTTCGCTGACGATCATCGAGTGGCTGACCGGCATCACGCCGCCCTCCGCCGCGCCCATCAGCAGGCGCGCACCCAGCAGCATGAAGAACGATGAGGCAAGGCCCGAGGCGAACGAGCACAGGCAGAACGCCAGCGTCGCGACGACGACGACCGGCTTGCGTGAGCCGAGCTTGTCGGAAATGCGGCCAACGGCAAGTCCTGATAGCGCCCAGGTCAGCGAAAGTGCCGAGCTGAACATGCCGACCTGCGTGTTGCTGAGGTGCAGATCGGGCTGCACGAAGGGCATGAGGAAATTGAGCGCGTTGCGATCAAAGAAGAGGATGCCGAAGTTGAGGCTGAGCAGACCGACAACCCAGGCCTGATAGCCACCGCTTGCGCGCTGCGAGCTGTCCACGCTGGACGAGTGCATGGCGCCGCTCACAGGAACGGCCTCACGGGAGCGGTCTGGCCGTCCCAGTCCTGCGCAGCCTGCCACTGTGCGGTGAAGAGCGTGTTCATGCCCTCAGTCGCGGGGATCAGCTCGAGGAAGCCGGGTGCGACGGGATCAGCGCTTTCGAGATAGGCAACCGAACCGCCGGTCGGCACCGGGGCGCGGAAGGCCAGGGTGTGCCCCCGCGCGAGATAATCCGGCAGCGCGGCATCGACATCTGTGAAGGCAATGCCGAAGTGGTGAAAACCGTATCCCATCGCCTCGATGGTCTCGCGGTAAACCGACGGATGCTCATCAAGCGGCTGGATCAGCTCGATCTGCATGTGTCCGGCAAAACCCATGGCGATGGCGACATCGGCCTCCGACGGCGCGCCGCGATAGACCTGCCCCTCGCCGAGGAAGTGATCGAGCAGGAAGAACGGCCCTGCCCCGCAATCGCGCTGGAAGTGGGCAATTGCGGCATGGATATCGGCAACGACGAACGCGGTCTGCACCACGCCCCCGATGCGCTGCCCAAAGCCCAGTGTCAGACCCATGCCTCGTTTTCCTCTACCCTTGCGCCCGCCGTTCGTGCAGCTGGGCTGTTATGGTCAGGGCCACGCGGCCCATTCGTCAGAGCGTGATCACGACCTTTCCGAACAACGCACTCGAGGCCTGATAGCGATAGGCCTCCAGCGCATCCTCCATGGCAAAGGTGCGGTCGACCACCGGCTTGATGCCATGCGCGTCGATGAAGGCGTTGAGCCGCGCCGCCATGCCGCGCGAGCCCACGAAGATGCCGCGGATCGAGCCGCCCTTGAACATGAGCGGGTGCGGGTTGGTATCGCCTTCACGCGTAAGCACGCCGATCAGCGCGATCTCGCCGCCGAAGCCGACCGCCGCGATGCTCTGCTTTAGCGTACCCGCGCCGCCCACTTCGACAACATGATCGACGCCGCCGCCTGCCAAGTCGGCCGCGGCGGCACCCCAGGCGGGCACTTCGCGGTAGTTGATGGTTTTGTCGGCGCCGAGCGCGGCCACGCGAACGAGCTTCTCATCCGACGAACTGGTCGCGATCACTTGCGCGCCGGCAGCCTTCGCGATCTGCAGTGCGAGCAGCGATACGCCGCCGGTGCCGAGCACCAGCACGCTTTCCCCGGGGCGGACCGGGTGCGGGCCCTCCATCAGAGCGTTCCACGCGGTGACACCCGCGCAGGGCAAGCAAGCCGCTTCCTCGAACGAGAGGCTTGCCGCGAGCGGCACGACGCCGTGTTCTGGAAGCACGACAAGGTCTTGCAACATGCCAGTCGCCGGAGGCGCGCCCAGCGCGGGACCGGCACCGGGGTTGGGCGGTCCGTCGATCCAGTTCTGGAAGAAAGTGCCCGCCACCCGGTCGCCAGGCTTCACCGAGGTGACCCCTGCGCCCACAGCAACGATTTCACCTGCGCCATCGGACAGCGGCACGGTATCAACCGCCACGGTGCCGCCCATGTAGAGCCCCTGCGGAATGATCTGGTCGCGAAAATTGAGCGAGCAGGCGCGCACACGCAACAGCACCTCGCCAGGGCCGGCCTCCGGCTCGGGCACATCGCGCAAGGTCATGTCATCGAGCGACGACGCACCTGCCCGGATAACCCATTGCCGCATGCCTTGCTCCTCCCCAATCTTGTTGAGGAGATAGTCGCACAGGCTGCCTCCAATTTAATCAGCTAGACAAACAGATTTCACAAGGTGCAATTCTGCTGATTAGCGCCCGGCAAGCACCTGATCAGACGGCATTTCCTGCAATCGGCGCACTGGCGGACTGCGACGCAACCGCGCGGCCGATGGCCTGGGCGGTTTGCTGGAGGGCTTCAAGGTGGCGATGCATCACCATTTCGTCCGTACCGCGCTTGGCTGGCCAGGTGAGATTGATCGTGGCGATCGGCGCGCCAGCCGCCATGATCGCCACCGCCATCGAGCGCCGTCCGTCGCGCAGCACAAGTTGCTTGGAACGGTCCGGCCAAGGATGCAGTGGCTCGCGCAGGGCATAGCCGCGCTCGCGGGTTTCCTTGAGGATCGCGCGCAGGTCGTCCTCGCTGCCTGGCGCGGCATCCTTGGGCCGCAGCCGTGCGATGATCGCCTCGCGCTCCTGCTCGTCGCATGCGGAAAGGTACGCCCGCCCCGTCGCCGTGTGAATGTAGGAGAGCTTGACGCCCACGGGGCCGAGAATGGCGGAATCAAGCCGGAACAGCGGGCTGTTGGTCTCGAGGATCTCCATATGATCGAGCCGCGGCACGCCCAGCACCGAAGGCCAGGCCACCTTTGTCGAAAGCGCCTTCATGTAGGGCGAGGCGATCTCGGCAATATGTTCGACAGCGCTGCCCGTGCCGCGCGCCGCCGCGCCCAGATGCGGCAGATAGGCTCCATCCGCCAGACGCTGCCAGACGAGGCCTTTCCTCCCCAATGTCAGCAACATGCGCAGCAAGGTCGCCTTGGGCAGCTTCAAGGCCTGGTGGAGTTCGTGGAGACTGACCGCGCGGCGCGCCTGGACCTCGATCAACACGTCGAGCCCGCGCTCCAGCGCGCGCACCGTCTTTACCTTGCGTTCGAGCATCGCCTCTTCCCGGTGTTGCATGCGCTCCGCGGTACCGGACGGTCCGTCAGCGTGTTTCACCTTATGGAATGCGCACATTGCATACCGTCGTGCAAAGTCAACCGGGATGTCGCACTCTCAAGGCAAGGGAAAAGAGGATAGCCATGGCCGAGACCACAAGCCCAAGCGTCATGCTGATCGTGACGCAGGACACCAAAGAAGAAGAAGCCCACTTCGTTCGTACCGTGCTGGAGGCAGCGGGTGTACGTGTCGTACACCTTGATCCGAGCGTGCGCCGCACCGTTGGCGGAGCCGAGATTTCGCCAGAGGACGTGGCGGCGGCAGCCGGGATGACCATCGAGGAAGTCCGCGCGCTCGGCCACGAGGGCAAGTGCCAGGACGCGATGATCCGGGGCGCGATCGCCGCCGCGCACGCCTGGAATGCGAAGGACCCGATTTCGGGCATTCTCGCGGTGGGCGGTTCGATGGGCTCGGCTTTGGCCGGCGCGCTCATGCAGAGCTTCCCCTATGGCCTTCCGCGCATGATCGTCTCGACGATGGCCTCGGGCTTCACCAAGCCCTACATGGGCGTTCAGGACATCGCGATGATGAACGCGGTGACCGACATCTCGGGCCTCAATTCCATCAGCCGCGATGTTTTCCGCAACGCCGCCAATGCGGTGGCGGGCATGGCCAGGGGCTATGACCCCAAGGCGGCGGCGGAAAGGCCGCTGGTGCTGGTGACAACGCTCGGCACGACCGAGGCGAGCGTGAAGCGCATTCGCGAGGCGCTCGAGAGCGATGGCTGCGAGGTCATGGTGTTCCATTCCTCCGGCGCTGGTGGTCCCACGCTCGATGGCCTCGCCGCTGGAAAGGATGTCGCGCTGGTGCTCGATCTTTCGCAGACCGAGATCATCGATCACATTTTCGGCGGGCTTGCCGATACCGGGCCCGATCGCGGCCGTGCAGCCCTCCTCAAGGGCATCCCGACGATTCTCGCGCCGGGCAACGCGGACTTCATCATCGGCGGGCCGATCGACGCCTCGCGCGCGCAGTTCCCGGGCCGCCGCTATCACGAGCACAACCCGCAGCTCACCGCCGTTCGCACGACGTTCGAGGATCTCAAGAAGCTCGCCGACCACCTCGCCGCTAACGTGCGCGATGCAAGGGGGCCTGTGCGCGTGTTCACGCCGCTCCACGGCTTCTCGAACCACGACAGTCCGGCCGGCCACCTGATGGACCCGAGCGTGCCGCCGCCGTTCGCGGCATACCTGCGCGAGGTCATGCCGGCTGAAGTGCCGGTCACCGCCATCGACGCGCATTTCAACGACACCGCCTTCTCCGACGCGATCATCGCCGCATCGCGCGAGATGCTGGCAGCGGCCAAGGCTTGAGCGAGACTTTCCCATGAACGAAGACTTGCCGCTGACCGCCGAAGACGTCGCCGAAATCGCAGCGATCATCGAGGCTTCGCCCTATCGCGAGCTGGACCTTTCCACGCGCCGCTTCCGCCTGCGCCTGGCGCGGGCTGATGGCGGGGAGGCAGGCCTTACGCAGGAATGGCAATGGGCAGGCGCCGCACCGGATGCAGCGGTCTCTGCCGAGGCCGAGCACAGTGCCGATCCGGATGCGGTGGCGGCGCCACTTCCCGGGACGTTCTATCATGCACCGCAACCGGGCGCGCTCCCGTTCGTCACGGTGGGCGATGACGTCGGGCCGGAAACCGTGGTCGGCATCGTCGAGACAATGAAGCTGATGAACCCGGTGCACGCGGGACGAGCGGGCACAGTCGCCGAAGTTCTCGTTCCCAATGCGACAATGGTCGCCAAGGGCCAGCCCCTCATCCGGCTCGCCTGAGCGGAAGGGCAAAAACGATGATCCGCCGACTGTTCATAGCCAATCGCGGCGAGATTGCGCTGCGCGTGATCCGCACCGCCCGGGCGATGGGAATCACCACCGTGCTCGGCGTCTCCAGCGCCGACGCTGCCTCGCTTCCTGCGCTCATGGCGGACGAGACCGTGCTGCTGGGCCCCGGACCTTCCTCGCAGAGCTACCTTGCCATTCCCGCGGTCGTGGCCGCCATGGTCGCGGCAAAATGCGATGCGGTGCATCCCGGATACGGCTTCCTTTCCGAAAACGCCGCCTTCGCCAAGGCCGTGAGCGACGCTGGCATCCGCTTTGTCGGCCCCGATATCACGACGCTCGAAGGCATGGGTGACAAGCTCGCTGCTCGCGCCCTCGCGCTCGAGGCCGGCCTGCCGGTCCTCCCCGGCGGCGCGGCGGCGACGCGTGAGGCGGTCCATGCCCGCGCGGCCGAAACCGGCTATCCGCTTCTCCTCAAGGCCGTTGCCGGTGGCGGAGGCAAGGGCATGCGCCGCGTTGACCGCGCCGAAGATCTCGATACCGCGCTGGACATGGCGCAGGCCGAAGCTCAGGCCGCGTTCGGCAACAGCGCCGTCTACGTCGAACGCTTTGTCGCCAAAGGCCGCCATGTCGAAGTGCAACTGCTCGGCGATGGCACCCATTCCATCCACCTCGGCACCCGCGATTGCTCGATCCAGCGCCGCTTCCAGAAACTGGTCGAAGAGGCCCCCGCCCCCGCCATGCCGGAAGAAGCGCGCGCCGGTATCGAAAATGCTGCGGTCCGCCTTGCGCAGCATATCGGCTATCGCGGCGCGGGTACGGCGGAGTTCCTCGTCGATGCGACGGACTTCTCGTTCTATTTCCTCGAACTCAACGCACGCATCCAAGTCGAACATCCGGTAACCGAGGCGATCACCGGAGTTGATCTGGTCGAGCAGCAATTGTTGATCGCTGCTGGCAAGCCGCTCGCGCTGACACAGACTATGGTGCGCCCGGTGGGCCACGCCATCGAGGTCCGTATCAACGCCGAAGACCCGGATGCCGACTTCCGCCCTGCACCCGGACGCATTGCCCGCGCTGCATGGCCGGCCGGCCCCGGTATTCGCGTCGATACCCATATCGCCGCCGGAGGCGAAGTGCCGCCGTTCTACGATTCGCTGCTCGGTAAACTGATCGTCCATGGCGCAAGCCGCGAAGAGGCGGTCATCCGGCTACAGGCCGCTCTTGCGCGCATCCGTATCGAGGGTGTGCCGACCACTGCCGGGCTCCACGCCCGCATCGCTTCCGATCCGCGTTTTGCAGCAGGCGGCGTCGACACCGGATTTCTGACAGGGCTCGCATCATGACAACGCTCAAGCTGGTCGACGTGACCATGCGCGATGGCAACCAGAGCCTGTGGGGCGCGACCGGGCTCAACACCGCGCACATGCTGCAGGCTGCCGCGCTGACCGAGGCCTGCGGCTTCCGCGCCATCGACTTCACCTCGTCGAGCCACATGGCCGTCGCGGTTCGCTACTTTCGGAACAACCCGTGGGAACGCCTGCGCCGCATGGCCGCCGCGATGCCGACAACGCCATTGCAGTTCATCACAACCGGCCTGCGCTTCATTGCTTGGCAACAGGCGGACCCTGAGTTCATGCGCCTCGTTTATCGCGCGTTGCAGGTGAATGGCGTGCGCCGCTTCGTGCTGCTCGATCCGATGCATGAAGTCCCGGCCGTCGTCGAAGCCGCGCGCCTCGTGAAGGAAGAGGGCGACGCCGAGGTGATGTGCGCCCTCACCTTCACTCTGTCCGAATTCCACACCGACCAGTTCTATGCCGATTTCGCCCGCGCGGTGGGTCAGAGCCCGGATGTCGACCTGTTCTACATCAAGGACCCGTCGGGCCTGCTCTCGCTCGATCGGGTGCGGACACTAGTGCCGGCGGTGAAGGCCGCCATCGGGAATCGCCCGCTCGAAATCCACGCCCACACCACCATCGGTCAGGGCATGCTTTCCAGCCTCGAAGCCGCGAAGCTCGGGATTTCGGCGATCCATGTCGGCATCGGCGCGGCGGGCGATGGCTCTTCGCTGCCCGAAGCGAACCGCATGCTCGCCAATCTCGACGAGGCGGGCCACACCGTCGACATCGACCGCGCGGCGCTGGCGAAGCTGACTTCGTACTGGAACCGCACTGCGCTCGCCGAAAACCTCCCGTTCGGGCAGCCGCAGAACTTCGATGCCAGCTTCCTGCGCCACCAGATCGCGGGCGGCGTGATGACGACGACCGCGCGCCAGCTCGCCGAACTCGGTCTGTCCGACCGCCTCCCCGCCGTGATCGCCGAGACCGAGCAGGTCCGCGCCGAACTCGGCTATCCGATCATGGTGACGCCCTTCCCGCAAATGGTCATGAGCCAGGCGCTGTTCAACGTGATCGGCGAGCGCCGCTACGCGCAAGTCTCCGATCAGGTGATCCGCTACTGCCTCGGCAAGTTCGGCAAGCCCACCTCGCCCATCGACCGCGATGTCCTCGCCGCGATCATGGACCGCCCGCGCGCCCGCGAGCTGGAGAACGAGCCGACCTTCCCCGCGCTCGGCGATCTGCGCCGCCAGTTTGGCCATGCCATGCCCGACGAGGAATTTCTTCTGCGTGCGGTCATGCCGCCCGAGCAAGTCGATGCGATGCTCGCCGCCGGCCCTTCGCGCGCCACGTATACACCAGAAGCCGCACCGGTGATCGCCTTGCTGCGGCAGCTTGCGGCAAAGCCGACCGCGCGCGACCTCGTTATCGAGCGCGGATCCTTCCGCCTTGCCCTTCACGCCGGAGCCAGTCTGTGACCATTTCCCACGAGCATGCCGTCCGGCTGAAGGACGCCGCCGGTTTCATCTTCGACATGGACGGCACAATCGCGCTCGGCGATGCGCAGAGCGGCGGGCACAATGCCCTGCCCCACGCCGTCGCGTTGCTCGAAGCGCTGAAAGCGCGCGGCACGCCCTATGTGGTCTTCACCAATGGCACGGCCAAGCCGCCTGCTGCCTATGCCGCATCCCTGCGCAAGGCGGGTTTCCCGGTGGAGGATGCCCAGATGCTCACGCCTTCATCGTCCACCGCCGACTGGCTGAAGCGCTCCGGCATTGGCAAGGTGCGCGTGCTCGGCAATCCCGGTTGCCGTGCTCCGCTCGAGGATGCGGGGCTCGATGTCGTGGGGCCGGACGAAACCGCCGAGGGGGTCGAAGCCGTCTACACCGGGTGGTTCCGCGAGTTCGACTTTCCCGCGCTTGAAGCCGCTTGCGATTCGCTGTGGAAGGGTGCCAGGCTGCTCACCGCCAGCAACGTCCCCTTCTTCGCTACGGCCAACGGCCGCGCGATCGGTGCCAGCTATCCGATCAACGCCATGCTCACCGCGATGACCGGCAAGCGCCCGCGCATCCTGGGCAAACCTTCACGCGTCGCCTTCGATACGGCGCGGCTGCTGATGGGGCTGCCGCGCAGCGCAGCGAAGCAGATGGTCGTGGTGGGCGATGATCCGGCGCTAGAGATGCGCATGGCAAATGCCGTCGGCGCGCTTTCGGTGGGGATGGCGACGGGCATCATGGCCCAAGGCGCCGAGCTTCCGGAACGTGACCGACCTGCAGTGCTGCTCGAAAGCCTGCAGCCGCTGCTCGACCTGTTCTAACGCTTGCGAGCAGTCGGCGCGTGAAAGTCGGGCGGTTTGCTTGCCACCCACGCGACAAACTTTGCGACCACCGGATCAGCCCGCAGCCGTTCCGGATCAAGCCCTATCCGGGCCAGCTCGCCGTTGCTGAACTGCGCGTGCAGTGTGCGGTGGCAAATCGGATGCAGCGCCACCGTTATCCGCCCGCCCCGGCTCTTCGGCACCGGGTGATGCCATTCGGTCTTGTGTCCCAGTGGCCGCTCGCAGAGCCAACAGGCGTCTGCCACGGCTACTCGGTGCCTCGCGGTTCGTCGGTTACCCGGCCGGCCCGCCAGAGGTAGAGGCCTGCGCCGACAATGATCGCCGCCCCCACCAGCGCAGCCGCATCCGGCGTCTCGTGAAACAGCAGCCAGCCATAGAACCCGGCCATGATCAGCTGGAAATAGGTCATCGGCGCGACCGTCGCGGCGCCCGCGCGCGAGGTTGCCATATAGATCAAAGCATGCGCCGAACTCCCGGTGATGCCGATCGTCGCGCTCTTGGCCACGACGCTCCAGGGCGGCATCCCCACGTGCAGCATGGCAATGCCGCTGAAATGCCCGATCAGCGTGAAGGCCAGCAGGAACAGTGTGGCAAAGATCGCGACATTAACCTGCATCGCCAGAGCCGAGCCGCGCCCAAGCACCGCGCGGTTGCCGATGATCAGCAGCGACATGCCCATCGCGGCAAACAGCGGCAGCACGGCCGCTGGACCGATCGCGGCGAAATTGGGCCGCAGCACGACCAGCACCCCGGCAAAGGCGACAAGGCTCGCGATCCAGGTTTGGCGCCGCATCGGCTCACCGATCAGCGCGGCGGCCAGCAGCGCCGTGACCATCGGGCTGGTGAAGGAAATCGCCGTAGCCTCGGCAATCGGCATGATCTGAACCGCCGTGAAGAACGTCGTCGCCGAAAAGGCCACGCCGAACCCCCGCGCCGCGTGCCAGCCCGGCTTGTCCATGCGAAAACCGGCCCATCCCTCGCGCCAGAGCAGGATCGCCCCTAACCCCACGGTACCGAATACATAGCGCAGGGCGGCAATCGCCGGGCCCGGCCAGAGACCGGCCATCGATTTGACCAGCGTGTCGCCGGTGGAGAGCAGCGCGAAACCGCCAAGGGCCAGCAGCAATCCGTCTCTCGTCTGGTTGCGCAACTAGCCTCTCCCCGTCACCCCGCGTCTTTGCGATTGTTTCGCGCTCACGCAACCCCCGATACTGGTCATGTTCCATTATCAATGCCATGGGGTTGCAACGCAGCGCAGGTTAAGGCTTGTTTACGACATGTTTACCAGACTTTGCGTAATGCTCGCCGCATGGCAGGAGGCGGATTGATGGTGAATCAGGAGCCCGGACGGGAAGCGGTAGCCGGGCTGCATGGGCCGGCGCTTTCGGTTGTCATTCCCTGCTACAACGAAGCCGAAGGCCTGCAGGAACTGCATCGCCGGCTTGTCGCCGCCATCGAACCGCACTTTGCGCAGGATTTCGAGATCGTTCTCGTCAACGACGGTTCGCGGGATGCAACCTGGGCCGGGATGGTCGCCCTTTCCGATGCCGATCCGCGCGTCCTGTGCGTCAACCTTGCCCGCAACCACGGCCACCAGCTGGCCCTTACGGCAGGCCTCGCGCAGGCTGCCGGCGAACTCATCTTCATCCTCGACGCCGATCTGCAGGACCCGCCTGAACTGATCGGTCCGATGCTTGAACTCATCCGCGCTGGCAACGATGTCGTGTATGGCCAGCGCCGCAAGCGAGATGGCGAGACCGCTTTCAAGCGCGCAACCGCAGCGGCCTTCTACCGCCTCCTTGACCGCCTCGTCGACGTCGACATTCCGCGCGATACCGGCGATTTCCGCCTGATGACCCGCCGCGTGCTCAATGTCCTCCAGGCCATGCCGGAGCGCTACCGCTTCGTGCGCGGCATGGTCAGCTGGGTCGGCTTCAAGCAGGCCGCGCTGCAGTACGACCGCGACGCCCGCTTTGCCGGCGAGACGAAGTACCCGCTGCACAAGATGATTTCCTTCGCCATCGACGCCATCACGAGCTTCTCGGTCGCTCCCTTGCGCATCGCCTCGTGGATGGGCGTTTGTGCGGGCCTCGGCGCCATGTTGATGCTCGGCTATGTGCTCGGCGCCTGGGTCATGGGCTACGCGATCAGCGGCTGGACCTCGACGCTTGCGATCATCCTCGTGCTCGGTTCGACCCAGCTCATGATCCTTGGGATCATGGGCGAGTACCTCGGCCGCATGTACATGGAAGCCAAGCGCCGTCCGCTCTACATCATTGACGAGGTCCACGGGGTGCGCGGGGCGCGCGGCAACGCCGTCCATCAGCTCCACGAAAACATCCGGGAGCGCGTCAATGGGTGAGGTTCTGACTGTGCCCGGCACGGCCGAATTCGACCAGGTGGCGCAGGACTACCGCGCGCAGCATGCGCATTCGACTGGCGTTTCGGAAGAGGCGCTCGATTATTTCGCCAGCTACAAGATCGAATACGTCCAGCAGCTCTGGCGCGAACGCGGCCGCAGTCCCCGCGTGATCATGGATTTCGGTGCCGGCATCGGCAACGCCCTGCGCCCCATGCACAAGGCGTTTCCCGAAGCCGAGATCATTGCGCTCGACGTCTCGCGCGCCAGCCTCGACCTCGTCGATGCGCAGGCCATACCGCATGTACGCACCCTGGCCTATGACGGCTTCCACGTGCCGCTGCCCGAAGCGAGCCTCGACTGCGTGTTCATCGCCTGCGTGTTCCATCATATTCCGGCCGAGCACCATATCGCGCTGCTCAGGGAACTCCGCCGGGTGCTGCGTCCGGACGGCCTGCTCGTGCTGTTCGAGCACAACCCGCTCAATCCGTTGACCCGCCTCGCCGTCGCTCGCTGCGAGTTCGACCGCGATGCTGTACTGATCGGCGCGGGTGAGATGAACCGCCGCCTCAAGGCCGGCGGCTTCATCCGCACGGACCGCAAGTTCTGTCTGTTCTTCCCGCCGGCGCTCGCGCTGCTGCGTCCGCTGGAACGGTTTCTGGGCTGGCTTCCCTTCGGTGCGCAGTACCATCTGGTCGGCAGCTGAATGGCCGAGGGTCCGCCCGTCGCTTCGTCCGAAGGGCGCTCTGCCCTTAACTTGCCGCCGATCCTCCGCTTCGCCATCACCGGCGTCGCCAATTCGGTGGTGGGCTTTTCGGTGCTGGTCCTCGCGCTGCGCCTTGGCCTCTCGGACATAGCCGCCAATCTCACCGGCTTTGCCGCCGGCCTCACGGTTGGTTTCATCGCCAATCGGAAATGGACCTTCGGGGTGGAGGGCCGGGTCAACGCTGGCGAGATCGCGCGCTATCTTGCCGGTTTCGCGCTGGCCTGGTCCCTCAACTTCGGGGTGGTGATGATCGGCATCCGCGCCGGCCACGCCGGCTCGCCGTTGATCCACCTTGCCGGCATCGTGACCTATTCGGTGGCGTTCTATTTCATTTCGCGCAGCTTCGTGTTCGCGACCTCTCCCGAAACCACCACGCCGCAGAGCCTGCTCGGCGAGATGATCGTCGTGCCCTTCGCGGCGCTGCTCTTCGTGGCGATGCGCCACCTGCCTCTGACGCATGACGTCATCTGGCAATTGTGGATCGCCCGCCAGATGCTGGGCGGCGCCGAACTCTACAGCCAGATCAACGAAATCAATCCGCCGCTGTGGTTCTGGATGGCCATGCCCGTGCACCGGATTGCCGCCGCACTTGCTCTCCCGGCGCCCACGATCCTGGTCTGGTTCATCCTGCTGATCGCGCTCGCCTCGGCCCTGCTGGTCGGCCGCATCGGCTGTTTCGATGGCCCGCGTGAACGCGCCTTCGCCATGGTGATGACCCTGCTGGTCGGCCTGTTCACCTCGATCTACGATTTTGGCCAGCGCGAACAGATCCTGCTGATTGGTGCGATTCCCTACGCTCTGCTGATCGCCGCCCGGATCCGGGGGGAGCGCCCTTCGCTTGTTCTCGCGGGGGCGATCGGCCTCCTCGCCGCGCCCGGCTTTGCGCTGAAGCACTACTTCGTGCTGGCGCCGCTTGGCCTGGAGGTGCTGCTGATCTGGAACCTGCGCCGCGGCTGGCGACCCCTGAGGCCCGAAACGCTGATCCTGACCGCTTTGGGCAGCGCCTATGCCGCCGCCGTTCTAACTCTGACACCCGCCTTCCTTACCGTGATGGTACCGATGGTTCAGGCCGCATACTTCGGCTTCGAGACGCCGGTGTGGATGTGGTTCGACGAACCGATCCAGGCGTTCTGGGCACTCGAACTTGCCCTCATCGCTGCCATCGGCCTGCCCCGCCTGATGCGCGAACGGCCCGAGATGCAGGTCTTTGCGCTTTCGGCCCTCGCGTTCTTCGCGGCCTACCTGCTTCAGCGCAAAGGCTGGCAATACCATGCGGTGCCGGTCTCTGGCATGATGTTGATGCTCCTCTCCAGCCTCGGCTGGGCGCAAGGACAACGTATCGCCGATCTTGCCGCAAAGCCTCTCGTGTGCGTGGTTATCGCGCTCTATCTCTCGTTCAGTTTCCTCGAGCGGCCCTATGACAACGAACGCGAGCCCTATGTCGGCCGCTTCGTTGACATGATCCCGCGCGGTTCGGGTGTGCTCATCATGGCAAGTAACCCGATGTGGGGCTGGCCTGCAGTCGAACACCGACACCGCATCTGGGCAAGTCGCTTTGGCGCGCTATGGATGTTGCCCGCTTTCGGCCGCGCACGCGCCGATCATGCTGAAACGCCGGCTTTGCTCGCGCTCGAGAAGTCGGTGCGCCGGGATAATTATGCAGACATGGTCTGCGCAGCGCCCGGTCTGATCCTGGTCGAGAACCACGAGCCCAATTTCATCACGCGACCGATCGATTTCGATACAATGCAGTTCTTTGGCCAGGACAAGCCTTTCACAGACTACCTTTCGGCCAATTATCGCCTTATTAACAATGACGTATACCTTCGCGCCTATCTTCGCACGACCCCTGCTCCGGCTATCCGCCCTGCAGATTGCCGCCGCGTGGTGCCCCCTTTCGGCACAGAATGACCATTTTGGGACCCGTTTAGGAAATCCTGAAGGTTTCGGCGGTATTCACCACGCATCGGAAGTTCGTGCTGACCATTGCCAGTGCAAGCCTTCCGCGACGAGAACAGGGAAATCTGCATGAGCGCATTTGGCCGCAAGTCCGGAGTCAGCGGGGGCAGCACTGCCATGCGCCCGTCGTTCGGCGTGGCGCGTCCGATGAAGTCGGGCGAAGGTTCGGCAGCACCCATTCCGGTGCCGATGGGAGGGGAGCAGTTCCCGCCACTCCCGGCCATGGATGCCCCTGAAGCCGGTCCCAACAACAAGTCCGACGCGCTGACCCGCCTTGCCGACCGCGCGAACGGCGTTGCCGAGCCCGGCTATCAAGCGGAGGGCTTCGAAGCCTCTGTCCACAAGATCAAGGAACAGGTGCTGCCGCGCCTGCTCGAGCGCGTCGATCCCGAGGCGGCGGCAACGCTGACCAAGGAAGAGCTTTCCGAAGAATTCCGCCCGATCATCATGGAAGTGCTGGCCGAGCTCAAGGTCACGCTCAACCGGCGCGAGCAGTTCGCCCTGGAAAAGGTGCTGATCGACGAACTGCTGGGCTTCGGTCCGCTCGAGGAGCTGCTCAACGACCCTGAAATCTCCGATATCATGGTCAATGGCCCCGAGCAGACCTACATCGAAAAGAAGGGCAAGCTGGTCATCGCGCCGATCCGGTTCCGCGATGAAAGCCACTTGTTCCAGATAGCCCAGCGCATCGTGAACCAGGTCGGCCGCCGCGTCGACCAGACCACGCCGCTCGCCGACGCCCGCCTCAAGGACGGCAGCCGCGTCAACGTGATCGTGCCGCCGCTTTCCCTGCGCGGCACCGCGATCTCGATCCGTAAGTTTTCCGAAAAGCCGATCACGCTCGACATGCTGCGCGATTTCGGTTCGATGTCCGACAAGATGTGCACCGCGCTCAAGATCGCGGGTGCCTGCCGCATGAACATCGTCATCTCGGGCGGTACTGGCTCGGGTAAAACCACCATGCTCAACGCCTTGTCGAAGATGATCGACCCGGGCGAGCGCGTGCTGACCATCGAAGACGCGGCCGAACTTCGCCTGCAGCAGCCGCACTGGCTCCCGCTCGAAACCCGCCCGCCCAACCTTGAAGGCCAGGGCGCAATCACCATCGGCGACCTTGTGAAGAACGCGCTGCGTATGCGTCCTGACCGCATCATCCTGGGCGAAATTCGCGGTGCGGAGTGTTTCGATCTGCTCGCCGCGATGAACACCGGTCACGACGGTTCGATGTGTACGCTCCACGCCAACAGCCCGCGCGAATGCCTTGGCCGTATGGAAAACATGATCCTGATGGGCGACATCAAGATCCCGAAGGAAGCCATCAGCCGCCAGATCGCCGAATCGGTCGATCTCATCGTGCAGGTCAAGCGTCTGCGCGATGGTTCGCGCCGCACCACCAACATCACCGAAGTGATCGGGATGGAAGGCGATGTGATTGTGACGCAGGAACTGTTCAAGTTCGAGTATCTCGACGAGAACGAGGACGGCAAGATCATCGGCGAGTTCCGCCCCTCGGGCCTGCGCCCCTACACGCTCGAAAAAGCGCGCATGTTCGGCTTCGATCAGGCCTACCTTGAAGCCTGTCTCTAAGCTGGAGGCTTGATCCGCGCGGCCCCTGCCCTATGGCTGGGGTCATGCAGCCTGCCCAACGACCGATCTATGCGCTTGGCCTGCGCCTGCTCGCGATGGTCGCCATTTCGGTCATGCTGCTGCTCGTGAAGCTCACGGGTGAGCACGGCATCTGGCTGCCGGAAACGCTGTTCTGGCGGCAACTCCTTCCTGGCCTTGCCCTGTCCGGCTGGCTTGCCGCACGCGGGGAAGTTGGGCGCCTAAAGACGGATCGCCCCCTGATCCATGCACGACGCGCGCTGATCGGCGGGCTTGGCATGTTCCTGACGCTCGGCGTGGTGCAAATCCTGCCGCTGGCGGAGGCAACCGTCCTCGGATTCACTGCGCCCATCTTCGCGGTGCTGCTGGCGGTCGTACTGCTCGGCGAAAAGATCGGCGCGTGGCGGTGGACGGCCGTACTGCTGGGGCTTGCCGGCATCGTGATCATCGCGGGGCCCGACCGCGCGCACCTGCCCTTGATCGGCCTTGCCACCGGCATCGGCGCGGCTTTCATGGTCGCGCTGATCTCGATCCAACTGCGCGATCTCGGCCGCACCGAAAAGCCGGTCAGCATCGTTTTCTGGTTTTCCGCTTTCTGTACACCGCCCATGGCGCTGTTCATGCTGTGGACGGGCCTGCCGCATCATGACCTCGCCGGGTGGGCCATGCTCTGCGGGATTGGCGCGACAGGTCTTGCCGCACAGCTGCTGATGACTGCTGCGCTGCGCTATGGCACCGTCGCCAGCGTGATCGTGATGGACTATTCGCAGTTCGGCTGGGCCACGCTCTGGGGCTGGCTGGTGTTTGCCCATGTCCCCCCGGCGCAGACGTGGATCGGTGCGCCAGCCATCATCGCCGCAGGACTGATCATCGCATGGCGCGAGCACGTGCGCGGAAGCGGGGCAGGACCGCGCGCCCCCTCGGCCTAGTTGACCTGGCGGTCCATCCCTTCCCAGTAGGGCTCGCGCAGGGTCCGCCGCAGGATCTTGCCCGATGGGTTGCGCGGCAGCGCAGGGATCACGTCGACCGACTTGGGCACCTTGAATCCGGCGATGCGCTCACGCGCCCAGGCAATCACGCTCGCTTCGTCGACCTCACATCCTTCGCGCGGGACGACGCAGGCCTTCACCGCCTCGCCCCAGCGGGTATCGGGCACCCCGATCACCGCGACTTCGGCAACCTGCGGGTGGCCATAGATCGCGCTTTCGACTTCAGCCGGATAGACGTTCTCGCCGCCCGAGATGATCATATCCTTGATGCGGTCCTGGATGAAGATGTAGCCATCCTCGTCCATGTAGGCGGCATCGCCGGTACAGACCCAGCCATCGGGGGTGAGGGTCTTGGCGGTCGCCTCGGGCAGTTGCCAGTAATGCAGCATGTTGGCAGGCGAGTGGATCTGGATCTCGCCCACCGTGCGGCGAGGAACCTCGTGGCCGGCGGCATCGGTGATGCGGATCGCCACCCCGGGGCAGGCCTTGCCTGCCGAGCGCATCCGTTCGTTGCCTGCCAGGTCATGGTCCCACGGCGGCAGCACCGCAATGGTCCCTGTTGTCTCGGTCATTCCGTACATCTGGATAAAATCGGCGTTGGGAATGGTGGTGACCGCCTGACGCAGCAGTTCCAACGGGATCGGGGCCGCGCCGTACATCACGTATTTGAGTCGGGTGAAATCGGTTTCGGTGGCTTTGGGATGCTGGATCAGCATCTGCAGCGCAGCGGGCACGATGAAGAACCGGGTGATCCCCTGACCGATCGCGCTCAGCGCACCCTCGGCCGTAAACTCGGCCTGCACGATCGCACGTGCGCCGCCGCAGAACGCCATGGTTCCCAAACCTGTTCCGCCGATATGCGCGCAGGGCATGCACACCAGAATGGCATCGTCCGGTGTCCATTCCGCCCAGGGCAGACTGGCATCGAGCGCCGGTCCCCGCAATCCCATGAAGTTGCGCTGGCAGAGCACGGCGCCCTTTGGTTTGCCGGTGGTCCCGGATGTGTAGAGCTGGAGAAAGGCCGCTTCCGGTTCCGCCGCGACAATCGGATCGGCGGGCGCCCCGGGGATGGCGGCGCGCGCCGCGCCTTCCTCGATCACTTGCGGGCTGAGCGGCGCTGCGGTGGCAAGTTCGTGCACGACAGCTTCGAAACCTTCGCCCGCAAACACCAGCTTTGCACGGGTATCTTCAAGAATGTAGGCCATCTCTGCAGGGGCGAGGCGCCATCCGATCGGCACCATGACCACGCCGATACGCCCGCAGGTCAGCAGCATCTGAAAATAGAGATCGCAGTTCTTGCCGATCCAGGCGATGCGATCACCCTTCATCACCCCGTGCGCGCTCAGGAATGCGGCATAACGACGCGAAAACTCCTCAAGCTGGGCATAGGTCGTCTGGCGGCCATCCTGCTCGTGCGAGACGGCATCGGGGCGCTCCTCTGCCCAGTGCCGGAAGAACGCGTCGAATGTCTCGAAACCTGCCGTCTCGCGCATATGGTCATCCTCTGTCCGGTGCCGCCGGTTTCGAACCCGCTCAGACCGCGTTCACCTTGCCGGTGGCAGAGGCACGCATGATCGCGGCGGGGCCCCGCGACTTAACCACGCGATTAAAGGGACAAGAACCATGGTACGCAAGGTGATTTTTTCCATCGCGGTGGCCAGCCTCGTGCTCGGCACGGCCGCCTGCAAGACCGTCAAGGGCATCGGAGGCGACATCCAGTCCGTCGGGCAGGCCGGCTCAGACGCGATCCACAAGAAGCACTGATAGTCAGACGTTGCTGAGGCCTTCGGGTCGCTCTCCAAACAGCCTCGCATAGCAATCCATCGCGTACTTGTCGGTCATGCCGGCGATGAAATCGGCGATGTGCCGGCTTCGCGCGGGCTCGTCCTCTGGCAGCGAGCAGAGCCAGCTTTCGGGCAGGTTTTCCGGGGCCGTGCGATAAGTGGCGAACAGACGTGCGATGACGGCGCGCGCGCGATTCGCCGTCTCGACCTGATCGGCATGCAAATAGAGCGTGCGGTACATGAACGCCTTGAGCGTGCGTTCCTCCGCCGCCATCGCCGCCGAGAAACCGCACAGCGCCTGCCCGGCCGACCGTACATCGCGCGCACATGACACGCCGGCATCTTTCAGGCGCCGCTGCGTCTCCTCGATCACGTCGTTGACCATGCGGCCGATCTGTCCCCGCACCAGTTCGCGCAGCAGTCTGTCGCGCGGGCAGCCGGGAAAGCGAGACTCGATATCGCGCCACTGCCTTTCGAGCGACGGCAGCGAAAGCAGGGTATCGAGCGTAAGGAAGCCGGCACGCAGGCCATCGTCGATATCGTGGTTGTCATATGCGATATCATCGGAAATCGCCGCGACCTGGGCCTCCAGCGATGCGTGCTGGCTAAGCTCGAGCGGGTATGCCCTGTCCAGTTCGGCCAGCGCCCAGGTCGGTTCGTAAACAGGCCCGTTGTGCTTTGCGAGGCCTTCCAGCACTTCCCACGTGAGGTTCAGGCCTTCGTGCTGCGGATAGGGGCTTTCGCGCCGCATCAGGACGCGCAAGGTGTTGGCGTTGTGATCAAAGCCGCCATGGCCAGCCAGCGCTTCTTCCAGCGCATCTTCGCCCGCGTGGCCAAAGGGCGGATGCCCGATATCGTGCGCCAGGCAGAGCGCCTCGGTGAGGTCCTCGTCCAGCCCCAGCGCACGGGCAATCACGCGGCCGATCTGCGCGACTTCAAGGCTGTGGGTGAGGCGTACCCGGTAATGATCGCCATCGGGTGCGATGAACACCTGCGTCTTGTGCCGCAACCGGCGGAAGGCGATCGAGTGGATGATCCGGTCGCGGTCGCGCTGGAACATGCTGCGGGGGCCGCGCGTGGTTTCGCCGGCAACCGTGAATTCGCGCCCGCGCGAATGATCGGGGTCGCAGGCCCAGGGTGCGCGTGTTGTCACGACGTGACCTGCATGTTCGGCAAAACCTCGAAGAAAAGCGGTCGTCGAGCCCTAGCCGGGCTTGCGCTCGGGCGCCAGACCGCTGGCGCAGAGGAGCGCCGAACTGACCGTGACCTCGACCAGCTTGCTGTCACCGACGCGCCGCACGGTGAGGACGTAGTCGGCAATCGAACGCTTGGGGCTCTGCAACGCCTGGAGCTTGCGCAGTTGGCCGAGCGTGAGTCGGTCGGTCATGCGCTCGGCCATGCAAGCGGCATTGGGCCGGGAGAGGCCCGCATCCATGAGGGCCGAGCGGACGCGGCCTTCGGCCAGCTTGGCGGGTGTACAGGCCGCAGCCAGACCGAGGCAGCCGGCAAGAAGCGCGGCACGGGCCAAGCGGATGGTCATTCCAGATCACTCCCGGTAAGCACAACGGTGGCACGCCCCATGCGCCGCGACAGCTCATGCCAGAAGAATGCTGTCACGAAAACGGTCAGCAGGAGCCCGATCGAGACCCGTCCCGTTTCCGCGTCCGCCCAGCCTGCGGCCACGATCGAGACGCTGAGCAACACCGCCAGCACAGGCACGAGGGGGTGCAGACGGATGCGGAAGTGTTCACTCATCATGCCGGCCCGGCGCCCGGTCAGCACGGCCAGCCCCAGCAACAGGCACTCGGAAAAATTGGCGCTGGTGAGCAGCACGAGCCGACGCTCCCCCAGGAACGGGCAAGCCCCGCCGAGGACCAGCAAGACAATCAGGGCACCCGTCGGTGCGCGGGTGCGCGGGCTGACGCTGCGCAAAATGGCGTTGATCGGGGCGATGAAGACCCCGTCGCGGCCCATCGCATGCAGCTGCCGGGAAAGCGCCATCATCACGGCTATGACGTTGTTGAAGATGGCGGCGATGATGCCGAGCGAGACCACCGAACTGATCCACGGACTTGTCGTCCGATCAAGAAAATGCGCCATGGGCGCTTCGGCGGAAAGGGTGGCCGGCACATCGTCGATGGCAAGGATCATCAGCACCGCGGGCACGGCAATGCAAATTGCGGCGATCAGCCCCGTCCAAGCAACGACCGGACCGATGCGCCGCCTGGCGTCGTGCATGTCCTCCGCAAAGAAAGTGGCCCAGTCCGCGCCAGCTGCCATGAAGGCCCCGGCGATCACTGCGAGAGCAACATTGGCAGGCGGCGCGGATGCAATACTGTCTCTGCTGACCGCATAGATCGGGTTGAACACGAGAGCGAGGTTCGCCGTCTTGAAATGGATCAGCGCCGCTCCCGTCAGAACCAGCAAGGCCAGCAGTTCGAGGATCAGGAACGCCGCGATGACCTGGGCTCCACGCCGGATCTGCGTTGAGGCGATCATGGCTGCCACCGCGAGCGTGCCGAGTACGGCAAGATCTTCGGGCAACATCGGCAAAAAGAGGCGGATATAGGGCCCGACACCCGTTGCGCCGAAGGCGAGCAGCGGGAACATGATCACAGTGCGCAGAAGCACAAAAGGATAGGTCCAACGTGGCCCGAGGATCACGTTGAGCGCTGGATAAACACCGCCAGCCCCGGGGAAACTGGCTGATAATTCGGCAAAAAGCAGCGCCATGGTCGCCGCGATTGTGCCACCGCAGATGAACCCTATGGCCGCCCCGGTCCCGGCCAGATGGAGAATGGCATTGCCACCGATGAAGACCGAGAAAACCGGAGACAGCGCCGAGATCGTCAGAAGGAAGACTTCGCCGGGTGAGAGCACCCGAACGAAGCTCGCCTTTTTGTGCGGCGATGCCTCCTGTTCCCCTGGAGCCACCGATCAGCGCGATCGCATCAGTGCGCGAGCGCCTTGTTGATGTCCTCGACCATCTTCTTGGCGTCGGCGAGAAGCATCATGGTCTGGTCCATGTAGAACACGTCGTTGTCGACACCGGCATAGCCGACACCGCCCATCGAGCGCTTGATGAACATGACGGTCTTGGCCTTGTCGACATCGAACACGGGCATGCCGTAGATTGGCGAGGACTTGTCTGTCTTCGCGGCCGGATTGACCACGTCGTTGGCGCCGATGATGAACGCAACGTCGGCCTGTGCAAACTCGCCATTGATGTCCTCGAGCTCGAAGACTTCATCGTAAGGCACGTTCGCTTCAGCAAGCAGCACGTTCATGTGGCCGGGCATACGGCCCGCGACGGGGTGGATGGCGTACTTGACGTTGACGCCTTCCTTCTTGAGCAGGTCACCCATCTCGCGCAGCACGTGCTGGGCCTGCGCCACCGCCATGCCATAACCCGGGATGATGATGACGTTCTCGGCTTCCTTCATCAGGAACGCCGCGTCTTCTGCCGAGCCGCGCTTCCACGGACGCTGGACCTTGGCCGCGCCGCCAGCTGCCGCTTCGGGCGCTGCCCCGAAGCCGCCGGCGATCACCGAGATGAAGCTGCGGTTCATCGCCTTGCACATGATGTACGAGAGGATCGCGCCCGACGAACCCACCAGCGCGCCGGTGATGATCATCGCTGTGTTGTGCAGGGTGAAGCCCATCGCCGCCGCAGCCCAGCCCGAGTACGAGTTGAGCATCGAGACGACCACGGGCATGTCCGCCCCGCCGATCGGGATGATCAACAGGAAGCCGATGGCAAAGCTGAGCGCGGTGATCACCGCGATCACCCATGGTGCCTGGTCCTGCGTGAAGTAGCCGACAAGGCCGAGGATCGCGAGCAGCGTTCCGAGGTTGATCGCGTGGCGCCCGGGCAGCATGATCGGTGCACCGCTCATGTTGCCATTGAGCTTGAGGAACGCGATGACCGAGCCCGAGAAGGTGATCGCACCGATGGCGATGCCGAGACCCATCTCGATCCGGCTCTGCACCTCGATCACCCCGTCCGGCCCGGCGATACCGAATGCGATCGGGTTGAGATAGGCAGCAAGGCCGACCAGCACCGCCGCGAGACCCACCAGCGAGTGGAAGGCCGCCACGAGCTGCGGCATGTCGGTCATCTTGATTCGCCGCGCGGTCACGAAGCCAAGGCCGCCGCCAACTGCGATGGCGCCTGCAATTTCAGGCAGGCTGGCAATGCCATGCGTGAGCAGGGTGGTGACCATGGCGATGGTCATGCCGACCATGCCGTAGCGGTTGCCGGCGCGCGAGGTGGCCGGGCTCGACAGCCCGCGAAGCGCCATGATGAACAGGACGCCGGCCGCCAGATAGGCAAGCATCGCCCAGGGAGGAGTTGTGACGTGTTCCATCACTTCTTCTCCTTCTTCTTGTACATCGCAAGCATGCGCTCGGTGACGGCGAAGCCGCCGAAGATGTTGACCGAGGCCAACACCACGGCACCAAGCCCCAGCCACTTCGAGATGACCGAGCCTTCGGCCGCCCCAGCGACCAGGGCGCCAACCACGATGACCGAGGAAATCGCGTTGGTGACCGCCATCAGCGGCGTATGCAGCGCCGGGGTCACCGACCACACCACGTAATAGCCTACGAAGCAGGCCATCACGAACACACTCAGAATTGAAATGAAGTCCATGTCAGCCCCCCTCAGCCGAGCAGTCGTTCGTTGACGACCTTGCCGCCCTGCGTCAGGCGGATGGCATTGCCGATTTCCTCGTCGAGCACGGGTTTGCCCTGCTCCTTGTCCCAGAATGCGGACAGGAAATTGAACAGATTGCGGCTGAACAGCGCCGAAGCATCGGCAGCCAGATGCGTCGCGGTGTTGGAATAGCCAACGATCTTGACGCCATGCTTCTCGACGACCTGATCGGCGACCGATCCTTCGACGTTGCCCCCCGATGCAACGGCAAGATCGAAGATTACCGAGCCGGGCTTCATCGTCGCGATCTGCGCGTCCGTGATCAGGCGCGGCGCCGGCCGGCCCGGGATCAGAGCGGTGGTGATCACGATGTCCTGCTTGGCGATATGGCTGGAAACAAGTTCTGCTTGCGCAGCCTGGTATTCCGGGCTCATCTCGGTGGCATAGCCGCCCGCGCCCTCGCCCTCGATCCCCGCCACGTTCTCCACGAAGATCGGCTTGGCGCCGAGCGACTGGATCTGTTCCTTGGTGGCCGAGCGCACGTCAGTCGCGGAAACCTGCCCGCCAAGGCGGCGCGCGGTGGCAATCGCCTGGAGGCCGGCAACGCCGACACCCATGACGAAAACCTTGGCCGCCGAAACGGTGCCCGCCGCGGTCATCATCATCGGAAAGGCGCGGCCATAGAGGTCCGCCGCCACGATCACCGCCTTGTAACCGGCAAGGTTCGACTGCGACGAAAGGATGTCCATCGACTGCGCACGCGTGATGCGCGGCATGAATTCCATCGCCAGCGCCTCGAACCCGCCTGCCGCATAGGCATCGACGCGCCCGCGCTGGCCGAAGGGATCCAGAGAGGCGACGACCCACGCACCGGGCTTGGCACCGGCCAGAAGATCAGGCTCAGGCCCCTGCACGCCAAGCACGATGTCCGCGCCAGCTGCCGCGCCATCGGCCACGATCTCGGCACCGGCGGCCGCAAACGCCTCGTCGCTGATCGAGGCGGTGAGCCCTGCCCCTGCCTCCACACGGACCGCAGCGCCGAGACCGATGAACTTCTTCACCGTCTCAGGCGTCGCCGACACCCGATGCTCCCCGCTCGCCCGCTCACGCAGGACAGCGATCGTTGTTGCCGCCCCCATGCGCGCGATCAAGCGATCAGGTACATAACGAACAGCACGATGACCGAGATCACCGGAACGGCTACCTTGATCATGCCGACGAAGCCTTCGTACGTGGCCGTTGCTGCCTTGATGTTGTTCCCGGCATTGTTGGTGGCGCCCATGACAAACCCTTCCTCATTGCGTTTTAAACGTCCGATTGACTGCAAGCTCTAGCGGCGGCGCAACCTCGGCTCAAGCGGAACCGGCTGTTCCCGCGCTTAATCTGCCCTTTACCCAATTGGGCTAGACCCCGGCACTATGCAAAAGGACCGGGGAAGCCATGGCAGAGCCCACTGATCGGCTACTGATGCTGATTGATGATGAACCAGCGCAGTGCCGTCTCATTTCGGCGCTGGCAGCGCGTGAAGGCTGGCGCACGATCATCGCCCGCGATTCCGAAACGGCCATCGCCACGCTCGGCACACGCCAGGGCATGCAGCTGGATGCAATCATTCTGGATCAATGGGTTCCGGGTGACGAGGCCTGCGCACTCATCGCGGAACTGAAGGCGCGTCGGCCGGCCCTGCCGATCCTCATGATCACCACCAGCGCTTCTCCGCTGCTTGCTGTGGAAGCCATGCGCGCAGGTGCTTCGGACTATCTCATCAAGCCTGTCGCACCGGATCGCCTGCTGCAGGCGCTGCGGACCGCGACCCGCCGCGAAGAATCGCCCGAGGAGCTTCAACCGCTCACCGAAAAGTTCACCGGCACGCTCGATTTCGATTCGATGATCGGTGCCGCTCCCGGATTTCGTGCTGCGCTGGCCGTCGCTGCAAAGGCTGCGCGAACACAGAACACGGTTCTGATCGAGGGCGAAAGCGGCACCGGCAAGGAAATGCTGGTGCGGGCAATGCATGCGGCCAGCCCCCGCGCCAAGGCCCCGCTGCGTATCGTCAATGCTGGCGGGATCCCGGCCAACCAGATCGAATCGGTGCTGTTCGGCCATGAAAAGGGCGCCTTTCCGGGCGCCTTCGAGCGCCATGTCGGCGCGCTGCAGCATGCCGACGGCGGCACGCTGGTGATCGACGAAATCGACCGGCTTTGCCTACCCGCGCAGACCCGCCTCGCGCAATTCCTGCAGCGCGGCGATATCCAGCCTATCGGCGCCCGCCACAGCTTCCGCCTCGATGTCCGCGTGATCGTTTGCAGCAACGCGGCCCTTGGCGATCTCGTCGACGTCCAGCTGTTCGATCCCATCCTGCTCGAGGCCCTCAGCGGCGTGCATGTGCATCTGCCTGCGCTCCGCGAGCGGGCAGGCGACATACCCGCACTCGCGCGCCACTTCCTGACCCGCATCGGCGAGCAGCCGGGCCTGCGCCCGCTGGGCATCACCGATGGTGCGCTGGCGCTGCTGGCGGCCTACGACTGGCCGGGCAATGTGCGCCAACTCCAGGCGACGTTGTTCCGCGCCGCCGTATTCTGTGACGGCGAAGCGCTGACCGCACAGGATTTCCCCAACCTTTCCAGCCTGATCGGCGAGGCGCCGCGCGCGGCTCCCGGGCAGAGCGAAGGCGCCGGCGTGATGCTCTATTCGCCCGACGGCAACCTGCGTCCGCTCGAAGAGATCGAGGCCGACGTGATCCGGCTTGCCATCGGCCACTACCGGGGCCGCATGACCGAAGTGGCTCGCCGGCTGGGGATCGGACGCTCGACGCTCTATCGCAAGCTCACCGAACTCGGGATCGACAACGTCGCTTGACGTATCAGGTCGGTTGACCCTCTCGATTCTGGCAGCGTTGCTCCCTGCCACGGGGCTGGTAAGTCTCTTCACAGGCGGCCGGGAAGCCGCCGGGAGGAGAGCGCGAAAATGACCGGGCAAAAGCTGCTGGAAGGCATCCGCATCGTCGATCTGACCAGCGTTGTTTTCGGTCCCTATGCGACCGAGACGCTGGCCGATCTCGGCGCGGACGTCATAAAGGTCGAGGTGATTGCGGGAGACATCTTCAGGCACGCCGGGAAGCCGGCGGCAACGCCCGGCATGGGCCCCTGCACGCTCAATCTCAACAAGGGCAAACGCAGCCTCGCGCTCGATCTCAAGAGCGACGAAGGCAAGGCCGTGCTGGCGGCGCAACTCGCCGAAGCGGACGTCTTCATCCACAATGTGCGCGGCAAGGCGATCAGCCGGCTCGGCTTCGGCTATGAGGACGTCAAGGCGATCAAGCCCGACATCATCTATGTGCATTGCACCGGGTTCGGCTCGGCCGGGCCCTATGGCGATCTGCAGGCCTATGACGACGTGATCCAGGCGGCGACCGGCACGACCAACCTGCTGAGCCGGGTCGACGGCAATCCGGTGCCGCGGTTCTTCCCCTCGCTGGTGGCTGACAAGGTGGCGGGGCTCCACGGCGCGTGGGCCGTCATGGCGGCGGTGATCCACAAGCTGCGTTTCGGCGAGGGTCAGTTCGTCGAAGTGCCCATGTTCGAGACCTTCACGCATTTCATGATGCAGGAGCACCTCTACGGTCAGACGCTGGTGCCGCCGAAGGAACCTGCAGGCTATCCGCGGCAGCTCGATCCGTTCCGCCAGCCCTTTCCGGCCAAGGACGGTTATGTGGCGATCGTGCCCTACACCCCTGATGCCATCGATACGGTGATCGAGCTTCTCGACGCGCCGGAGCTTGCCGAAGACCCGCGCTTCATTGACTACCCCGCGCGCATGCGCAACATCAGCGCATTCTATGAGGAAATGGCCAAACGCACGCCCAAGCTGACAATGGCGGAATGGGCCGCGAAGATGGCCGAACACCAGATTCCGGCCATGCCTGTTCGCGATCTCGATGATCTGACGGAGGACCCGCACCTCAAGGCGGTCGACTTCTTTCAGCAGCGTACGCACCCGACCGAGGGGGCGTATCTCAAGATGCGCAGTCCGGTGAGCTTCTCTGTCGGCAGCTTCGAAGTGAAGCCGGCACCGCGGATCGGCGAACACAACGAGGCGCTTGGCGCCCCGCCCATACCGGTCAGGCGCCGAGCTGACTGAAGTCCGTCAGCGCCGCATCGCGCAGTCCCCGCCACACGCGCAGGGCCTGCACCGTCTCCGCGACATCGTGAACGCGCACCATCTGCGCTCCGGCCTCGAAGCCCTTCGCAGCCAGCAGCACCGAACCACCGAGCCGCTGGTGCGCCGGCACTTCGCCCGAGAGTGCGCCGATCATCCGCTTGCGGCTCGCCCCCAGCAGAAGCGGCTGGCCAAGCGCATGGAACAGCGGCAGTGCGTTGATCAGCGCGAGGTTCTCGGCCAGCGATTTGCCGAAACCGATACCGGGATCGAGCAGGATCCTGTCGCGCGCAATGCCGCCTGCGATTGCGGCATCGCGGCGGTCGCGCAGGGCATCGAACACATCGAGCACGACATCGGCATAGTCGCCATCGGCATGGAGGTCCTTCTCCCCGCCGGGCGCATGCATCAGGACAACCGGCACGCCGCTCGCCGCCACGACGTCCACGGAGCGCGGATCATGGCGCAGCGCGGAGACATCGTTGACGACATGCGCCCCTGCGGCCAGTGCTTCGGCGATCACGGTCGATCGGCGGCTGTCGATGGAAATCGCGGCACCGCTCGCGGCGAGCTTGTGGATGACCGGCACAACTCGCTTGACCTCGTCACCCTCCCAGACCGCCGGGGCACCGGGACGTGTAGACTCGCCGCCAACATCGATGATCGCCGCGCCTGCTTCCAGCATCCCGGCCGCGTGTTCGAGCGCAGCCTCGGGTTTGTCGAGGAACTTGCCGCCATCCGAAAAACTGTCGGGCGTGACGTTCAGGATGCCCATGACCTGCGGCTGATCGAGCCGCAGAACGCGCGCACCGCAGGCCAGCGGTGCATGCACGGCCTTCAGGTTGGCCCATTGCACCTCGGCTTCGGCGGCCGGAGCATCTGGCAGCGCGCCGAACAGATCTCCTGCCTCATCCACGGAGAAGCGGCGCCGGGAGAGCACCTTGTGGCCATCGCGCAGGATCAGCGCAAAGCGCGAGGCATAGACGAGACCGCCGGCAAGCCGGATTGCGCCGCCTTCCTCGCTCTGCGGACTATCCGCGAAGGCAATCGGACGGATGTAGAGCTTTTGCGCCATGGGAGCGTTCTACCGCACCTTGCGGCATGCGGCGAGACGCACAGCGCGAAGAACCATCGCCTTGGTCCAGCGCGCATGGCAACGCAGCACCAGAGGATCGGGCATCAGGCCCAACAGCGGCAGCATGTCAGTCTTCCACGGCGAGCAGATACAGCTGGCGCAGCGCGTCGAGCGGCTTTACCTCGCCTTCGTGCTCGATATGCCAGAACGTCCAGCCGTTGCAGGACGGTGCGCCCTGCACGGCAGAGCCGACGCCGTGGATCGAGCCCAACTGATCGCCAGCGGCAATCGACCCGTCTGCCCGCACACTGGCATTCCAGCGCCGCTTGCGATCGAACAGCGCCGTACCCGGTGCGATCATGCCGCTTTCGACCAGCTGGCCGAAGGCGACCCGCGGCGCGCTGCGCTTGCTCATCATCGTGGTCAGCGCGCTTTCATCGAGTGGCAGCGCAGCGGCAATGCGTTCCTCGGCAACCGCGATGTAGTCTTCCTCGCGCTCGCAGCCGATCCATTCCCGGCCCAGTCGGCGCGCGACCGCACCGGTGGTGCCTGTGCCGAAGAAGGGGTCAAGCACGACATCGCCGGGATTGGTTGTCGCCAGCATGATCCGGTAAAGCAGCGCTTCGGGCTTCTGCGTCGGGTGCGCCTTGACCCCGTCCTTGCGGATGCGCTCGGGGCCGCCACAGATCGGCAGGACCCAGTCAGAGCGCATCTGGAGCTCGTCGTTGAGCGTCTTCATCGCGCGGTAGTTGAAGGTGTATTTCGCCTTTTCGCTGCGCGAGGCCCAGATCAGCGTTTCGTGCGCATTGGTGAAGCGCGTGCCCTTGAAATTGGGCATCGGGTTTGCCTTGCGCCACACGATATCGTTGAGGATCCAGAAGCCGAGATCCTGCAGCAGCGCACCGACGCGAAAGATGTTGTGGTAGGAGCCGATCACCCAGATCGCGCCATCGGGCTTCAGCAGCCGGCGGGCCTCGGTCAGCCATTCGCGGGTGAACGTGTCATAGCGCTCGAAGCTGTCGAACTTGTCCCAGTGATCGGTGACTGCGTCGACATGGCTGCCATCGGGGCGCGCCAGATCACCGCCGAGCTGGAGGTTGTAGGGCGGATCAGCAAAGATCAGATCGATCGAAGCCGTCGGCAATTCGCGCATCCGTTCGATGCAGTCGCCGCGCAGGATCTGCCCCAGCGGGAGCGCGAGCTTCGTCACCGCCGCCGCTGCACTGCTGCGCAGAGCGCGCACCGCCGTTTTCGCCTGACGTTCCTTTGCCAGAGCCACCATTGCTGTCTCGTCCCCTGTTGATGCGACAAGACTGGTGAATCATCCGCGACTCGCCGTCAAGCCACGACTCGCGGGAATCCGGCGAGTCGCGGCTGATCAAGAGGTGAGAACGGAACGAGTCCGCGTCCATATCCGGAGTCTCGCGCCTCGCTCGCACACCATATCTGGTGGTGTTGCACCAAGGATTCGCCGCCGAAAAAAGTTTGCGCGGCGGCTCAGGCCAACACGGCAGCAACCGGGGCAAAGCTGCGGCGATGATGGGGGCTCGCCCCGTGCGCTCGCAAGGCCGCCATATGCTCGGCCGTGCCGTAGCCCGCGTTGCGTTCCCAGCCATAGTGCGGAAACTCGGCCGCAGCCGCACGCATCAGGCGGTCGCGGTGCTCCTTGGCGAGGATGGAGGCAGCGGAGATGCACGGCTCGCTCGCATCGCCGCGCACGATCGCCCGGGCCTCCCAGCACCATCCTTCGCAGCGGTTCGCCGGTGTGAGATTTCCGTCGACGAGCACCAGACCGATACCCGGCCCCGCCCCATGCCCAGCCAGCTGCTCCGCCAAAGCAGCAACCGCACGGGTCATCGCCAGCATCGTTGCGGCAAAAATGTTAAGCCGGTCGATTTCCTCGACGTCCGCCACGCCGAGCGCCCACTGGCACCGCTCGCGGATGGCAGGCTCTAGCCGGGCGCGGCGCGCAGCGCTGAGCATCTTGGAATCGGCCAACCCTTCGGGTGGCTCCGGCCCGAGCACCACGGCCGCCGCCACCACCGGCCCCGCCAACGGCCCGCGCCCCGCCTCGTCGACGCCGACGGTGAGACCGGCGGGCTGGCTTGCCGGAGAAGCTGAACCGTTCCCCGCAAAAGCCGAACCGCCGCTGACAGCAGCGCCATTCGCTGGCATGGTAGTGCCCATGAGAATGTCTGTCCTTTCCAGTCTGGCAGCGGCCTGCCTCGCTCTGGCAGGTTGCCCGGCTGCGGCTGGTGACAATGTCATCGTCACCAGCCCCACGCCGCAGATCACCGAAGTGACAGTGACCGATGAGGCCACCTTCAACGAACCTTGGGCGATGACCTTCCTGCCCGGCAGCGCCTATGCGCTCATCACCGAAAAAGCGGGCAAGCTCAAGCTCTGGCGCAAGGATCGGCCAGTGCGGGACGTGGCCGGCGCGCCAGCGGTCGCTTACGGCGGCCAGGGCGGCTTCGGCGATGTCGTGCCGGCACCCGATTACCGCACCAGCAGGATGATCTACCTGAGCTGGGTCGAGGCGGGCATCAACGACACGCGCGGAGCCGTTGTCGGACGCGCCAAACTCGATCTCGCGGCGGCCGGTGGCCCGCGCCTCGTCGGCCTCAAGGTGATCTGGCGGCAGGGTCCCAAGCTGCAGGGCGAGGGACATTTCTCTCACCGCATCGCCTTCTCCCCTGATGGACAGTACATGTTCGTCAGTTCCGGCGAACGCCAGCGCTTCACCCCTGCGCAGAACCTGAAGGTCAACCTCGGCAAAATCCTGCGTCTCCTGCCGGACGGGCGCCCTGCCCCCGGCAATCCCTTTGCCGACAAGCCCGGCGCGGGCCGGCAGATCTGGTCCTATGGGCACCGCAACGCGCTTGGCCTTGCCTTCGACACCAAGGGACAACTCTGGGATCTCGAACACGGGCCGAAGGGCGGGGACGAACTCAATTTCGTGAAGCCGGGCAAGAACTACGGGTGGCCGCTCGTTTCCAACGGTGACAACTATGACGGGACGCCGATCCCGCGCCACGCCACGCGTCCGGATCTTGAAGCCCCGGCCATCAGCTGGAACCCGGTCATCGCGCCGGGCGATCTGATCTTCTACAAGGGCAATCTCTTCCCGGGGTGGAAAGGCCATGCCATCTGCACCGGCATGGTCGCGCAGGCCCTCGTGCGGGTGGCCACCTCTGGCGAGCGCGGCGAGGAAATCGAACGCATTCCCCTCGGCAGCCGGATCCGCGAGATCAAGGAAGCGCCGGACGGATCGCTCTACATTCTCGAGGACGGTTCGGGCGGACGGCTGCGCCGCATCGTCCCCGCCAAGGCCGGGAGCTGACCCTTGGCGTTTGACCCCACCCGCGTCGATTGCTGGATCTTCGATCTCGATTACACGCTCTATCCCCCCGCCTGCGGCCTGTTCGGCCAGATCGACCAGCGCATGGGTCTGTTCATAGCCAATCTGCTCGGCTGCGATGCGCAGGAAGCGCGGCGCGTGCAGAAGATGTACTTCCACGATCACGGCACCACGCTCGCAGGCCTGATGCACTACCACGCGATCGACCCGCGCGAGTTCCTCGATTTCGTGCACGATGTCGACATGGGCGTGCTGGCGCAGGCACCGCGCCTTGCCGAGCGGATCATGGCGCTGCCGGGGCGGCGGCTCATCTTCACCAACGGCGACCAGCCCTATGCCGACAAGGTGCTGGCGGCGCTCGGTCTTTCCGATTGCTTCGAGGGCATGTGGGACGTCATCGCGATGGACTACAAGCCAAAGCCCGAACCATCGGCCTACCACGGCCTGATCGAGGCTTTCGGCATCGCCCCTGAGCGCGCCGTTTTCGTCGAGGATTCCGCCCGCAACCTGCCGCCGGCCAAGGCCCTGGGCATGCAGACGGTGTGGCTGGATTGCGCCAGCGAATGGGGCGACCGCGCGAAGGATGATGCCGCGATCGATCTCGTCGTCGACGACCTCCCGCTGTGGCTTGAATTGCTATCCGCGGAGCTTGCGGGGAGCCGCGCGCTCGGTTAGGCCCCGCGCTCTGATTTTCCTGGAGCCATGAGCCATGACCGCAGACCTGCAGGCCGCCATCGAAGCCGCGTGGGAAGACCGCGCCAATGTCACGCCCGCCAGCGCGGCCGTGCGCGACGTCGTGGAGGCAGCCCTCGAACTGCTCGACAGCGGCAAGGTACGCGTGGCCGAAAAGGTGGACGGGGAATGGACCGTCAACCAGTGGCTCAAGAAGGCCGTGCTGCTCTCGTTCCGGCTCAATGACAACGCCGTGATCGAGCAGGGTGCGGGCGGCGCACCGGCTTACGACAAGGTGCCCTCGAAGTTCGCCGGCTGGGGCGAGAACCGGTTCCGTGAGGCGGGCTTCCGCGTGGTCCCCGGCGCTGTGGCCCGGCGCGGTGCGCATATCGCCAAAGGCGTGGTGCTGATGCCGAGCTTCGTGAACATCGGGGCCTATGTCGACGAGGGCACGATGGTCGACACCTGGGCGACGGTCGGTTCCTGCGCACAGATCGGCAAGAACGTGCACATTTCGGGTGGCGCGGGCATCGGCGGCGTGCTCGAGCCGCTGCAGGCCGGCCCGGTCATCATCGAGGACGGCGCGTTCATCGGTGCGCGTTCGGAAGTCGCCGAAGGCGTGATCGTGGGCGAAGGCGCGGTGCTTTCGATGGGCGTCTACCTCGGCGCTTCGACCAAGATTGTCGACCGTGCGACCGGCGAGGTCCATATCGGCCGTGTGCCGCCCTATGCTGTGGTCGTTCCCGGCGCCATGCCGGGCAAGCCCCTTCCCGATGGCTCCCCCGGCCCCTCGCTCTACTGTGCGGTGATCGTGAAGACCGTCGATGCGCAGACCCGGAGCAAGACCGGGATCAACGAACTGCTGCGCGACTGAACGAGGCACGGTCACTGACCCGCTGGGTGCTGGCGCTGCTCTATGCGCTGGCCGGCATTCTGCACCTCGTGCTGCCTCGCCCATTTCTCGGCATCATGCCGGGCTGGGTTCCCGCGCCAGAACTCGTGATTGCGCTGACCGGCGTGGCGGAGCTGGCAGGCGCTGCCGGACTGCTGCAGCCTTGGTCCCCCGCCCTGCGCCGTGCAGCGGGATGGGGCCTCGCCGCCTATGCGGTCTGCGTGTTTCCAGCAAACATCGTCCATTTCATCCGCGACATGGCGCGGCCCGACCATGGGCTGGGGCTTGGTTACCATGTGCCGCGGCTGTTTCTGCAACCCGTGCTGGTATGGCTGGCCTTATGGGTTGGACAGGTCCTGCCCTTTCGGGCAAGGGCCAGACATGAGCGATGAAGACTACGTGTTCGACGAGGACAGCGGCGAATGGATGCCGGCGTCCGAGCTTGCAGCCAAGCGCGCGGCAGAGGGCACTGTTGAAGTGCGCGATGCCGTGGGCAACCTGCTTGCCGATGGGGATCAGGTCACGCTGATCAAGGATCTCGAGGTCAAGGGTGCGGGCCAGACCCTGAAGCGCGGCACGCTGATCAAGTCCATCCGCCTCACGGGTGACGCGCAGGAGATCGACTGCCGCTTCGACGGGATCAAGGGTCTCGTCCTGCGCGCCGAGTTCGTCAGGAAACGCTGAAAGATCAGCGAAGTGGCTCCGCCTCGGTGAGCATGAAGCTGCCATCGAGACGCTGCCAGACTGTCGCCTTCCAGTGCGAGCCATCGGCAAAGCGGAGCACCATCCGGATATTGGTGCCCGCAACGACCTGGGTTTCGGCTGCGGTCACTTCCGCTACGGCTCCATGCCCCTTAGGCACCAGACCGGCGGCGTAGCGGGCGGCCGCCTGAACATCCTCGTCTTTCGGATCGGCCATCTGCCAGCCTCCGGCAACGGTGGGAGACGGCAGCGACGCTGTCGCAGGGGCCTCCGGCGTACAGGCCGACAGCAGGCCCGGAAGGGCGACCGACAGGGCCAGCAAGAGGCTTGGAAACATCCTGTTGCGTGTTTTGCAAGTGGGTCCGCGATCATTACATTTGCGGGGCATTGTGCGCTGCACCATATCCGCCTCAACAAGAAAACAGGGGTGCTCGAAGGCAATTTCTTCCGCTTTAAAAGGAGATATTGCCATGTTTCTCAAGTCCTTTCAGATCGCAGCTGCTGCCGCACTGATCGCCGCTCCCGCTCTCGCCCATGCCGACGAGACTGCCGCAAAGTTCACCCACGAGGGTGTCACCTACACCTACACAACGCAAGTCGCGGCCGGCGAGCGCGTGATCAAGGGCACCGCTTTCAACGGCAAGGCACCGTTCGAACTTCACGTACGCGGCCGGTATGTGACCGGCACCTTCAACAACCAGTCGGTCGAGTTCACCCAGGCCGAAGCCCGCGCGCTCGGCATCCAGGTCGCCTCGAACTGATTGCCGTGGGCAGCTGAACTCTGCCTGACGAGAACGAGCCCCCGACAAGCGTCTGTTCGGCGCTTAGCCGGGGGCTTTTTCGACCCGCTCGCCCTACCCTGCCGGGAATGCTGGCCAAGCCCTGCGCAAAGGCCCATAGCTGATCCCCGGCCATTCCGTCGGGACGGAGAGCGAGCATGGCCAAGAGCCAGAAAAAGTCGAACCGCGAAGTGCGCAAGCCCAAGGCGGAAGGGCCGAAGAAGCAGAACGCTTCCAATCCCAGCCAGAAGCCGGGTGTAGTGGCCGGTCTCGACAATATGAAGCGCAGCACCTGAACGATCGGCCCTGTCGCCGGCAGGTCCGGTGTGGCAGGGGCCGACGATGAACGAAGACACGGCTCCCATCCGCATTCTGGTCGACGGCGATGCCTGTCCGGTCAAGGACGAGATCTACAAAGTCGCCTGGCGCCACGAAGTCGCCGTCGTGGTGGTAAGCAATGCGCCGTTTCGCGTGCCCGTGCATCCCTTGGTGCGGCGCGTCGTGGTCAGTGATGGCTTCGATGCAGCGGACGACTGGATCGCCGGCGAAGCGGGCTCGACCTGCGTGGTGGTAACCGCCGACATCCTCCTGGCCGACCGCTGCCTCAAGGCTGGCGCGCAAGTGCTCGCCCCTAACGGCAAACCCTTCACCGCCAATTCGATCGGCAGCCAGATCGCCACCCGCGCCATCATGGCGGACCTGCGCGCGGGCGGCGACATCATCGGTGGTCCGGCACCGTTTTCAAAGGCAGACCGCTCGCGGTTTCTCTCCGCACTCGATCAAGCGCTGGTGCGGCTGAAGCGGAGTTAGCCTGGCAGCCTCAGCCCTCCGCCTCGCGCTGGATCGCGGCTTCGCCGCCGATGCGAGCGCTGATGCGGCCGAGAATGGTGAGGACGGTGACGGCAAGCACGGTCGCGACGACGGCGTAGCTGTAAAGCCCGGCGAGGTTGTCACCCATGCCAAGCATGGCGAGGGTGGCCTTGATCGCCTCGTTCCAGGCCAGCGCGGCGACAAGGCCGAGCGAGGCGGAGGCGAGCGCGATCATCGTCTGGATCATAGCTTTTGCGTCGGTCATCGTTGGTGTTCCCCTTGGTTGCTGTGCGCCAAGGGTGACGCGGTCTGAGATCGATTGCAACCTTTGGGACTTCCCACTTCACCTCACTGCGGGCGGTCTCCCTCCCCGAGCAAGCTCGAGGAGGGATAGGGCTTATTCCGCCGCTGGGAGGTACAACTCGCTTCCAGCCTCGCGGTACTTTTCGCTCATTTGCGCCATGCCGGCTTCGGCCTCGGCTTCGTTCGCGACGAAGCTGTCGATCCCGGCGTTCTGCTTGGCCGCGAAATCGCGCACTTCCTGCGTGATCTTCATCGAGCAGAACTTGGGGCCGCACATCGAGCAGAAGTGCGCGGTCTTGGCGCCTTCTGCGGGGAGTGTCTGGTCATGGTACTGCTCTGCCGTGTCCGGATCGAGCGACAGGTTGAACTGGTCGCGCCAGCGGAACTCGAAGCGCGCCCGGCTCAGCGCATCGTCACGCAGCTTGGCGGCGGGGTGGCCTTTGGCGAGATCGGCGGCGTGGGCGGCGAGCTTGTAGGTGACGACGCCGACCTTGACGTCATCGCGGTCCGGCAAGCCGAGGTGTTCCTTAGGTGTGACGTAGCAGAGCATGGCGGTACCGAACCACCCGATCATCGCGGCGCCGATGCCGCTGGTGATGTGGTCATAGCCGGGGGCGATATCGGTCACGAGCGGCCCGAGCGTGTAGAACGGGGCTTCGCCGCAGGCGGCGAGCTGCTTGTCCATGTTCTCCTTGATCTTGTGCATCGGCACGTGGCCGGGGCCTTCGATCATCACCTGGACGTCCTGCTCCCATGCGCGCTTGGTAAGCTCGCCTAGCGTGTAAAGCTCGGCGAACTGGGCTTCGTCGTTGGCATCGGCGACCGAGCCCGGTCGCAGGCCATCGCCCAACGAATAGGCGATGTCGTATGCCTTCATGATCTCGGTGATCTCGTCGAAGTGCTCGTAGAGGAACGATTCCTTGTGATGCGCTAGGCACCACTTGGCCATGATCGAGCCGCCGCGGCTGACGATGCCGGTCACGCGCTTGGCGGTGAGCGGGATGTAGGGCAGGCGCACGCCGGCGTGGATCGTGAAGTAGTCGACGCCCTGCTCAGCCTGCTCGATCAGCGTGTCGCGGAAAATCTCCCAGGTGAGATCCTCGGCAATGCCGCCGACCTTTTCCAGCGCCTGATAGATCGGCACGGTGCCGATCGGGACGGGGCTGTTGCGCAGGATCCATTCGCGTGTGTCGTGGATGTTGCGGCCGGTCGAGAGGTCCATGACGGTGTCCGCGCCCCAGCGGACCGACCAGACCATCTTCTCGACTTCCTGCGCGACATCCGAAGCGACGGCGGAGTTGCCGATATTGGCGTTGATCTTCACGAGAAAGTTGCGGCCGATCGCCATCGGCTCGGATTCGGGGTGATTGATATTGCTGGGGATGATCGCGCGGCCGCGGGCGACTTCATCACGCACGAATTCCGCGGTGACGTAATCGGGGATCGCAGCGCCCCAGTCCTGCCCGTCGCGCGCAAGAGCTTCCTTGAGCTGACGGCGGCCGAGGTTTTCGCGGATGGCGACATATTCCATCTCGCGGGTGATGATGCCCGCCCTCGCGTAGTGCATCTGGGTAACGTTGCCGCCAGCCTTGGCGCGGAGCGGCTTCTGGACGACATTGGGGAAGCCGGGGACACCGCCCGAACGATCGGGACCGAGCTGGCCGTTATCCTCGGGCTTCACTTCGCGCGCGGTATATTCCTCGACATCACCGCGGCCCATGATCCAGTCGCGGCGGAGCTGGGGCAAGCCCTTGGCGATGTCGATCACGGCATTGCTGTCGGTGTAAGGGCCGGAGGTGTCGTAGACGCGCAAGGGCGGCTCACCCGAGCTGGGTTCGAGCGAAATCTCGCGCATGGCAACTGTCAAGCCGGGGAAGCGCGGGCTTTCGACATGGATCTTGCGGCTGCCCCGGATCGGACCTGTGGTAACGCCGATGGGCGTTGCCTGCGGGCCATTTTCGAGGCGGGAGTTGATATCGGCCATTGTGCACGCTCCTTTTGAACGGACGGATGGCGGGCTCTGGCATGCAGACTGACCGCTCCCTCCGCCCGTGCTAACGGGTTCAGGTTCGACGGGTCGGGCGATGCTAACCGCCCCTCTCAGCCATTTTTGAAAGCCTTCGCGAAACCTCGCTCCGGCCTAGCGGCTCCCCGGGGAATGACGCCGTTCTAGTGCGATGGGATGACGGCGTCCACCCAACATTCTGCACACCAATGGGGCTGGACTTTAAGCGGGCGCTTAAACATACTTTGCAGCAAGGCAGCGTCGGCAATCGAGCGCGGTCAATCGGAGCAGGACATGGCAAGCCAGACCCTTGAGCGGGCAATCAACCCTTACGACGTTAGCGCCGACGCGCTCTACACCGAGGATACCTGGCGCGAGCCGTTCACTTTCCTGCGGCGCGAGATGCCGGTGAGCTGGCGTCCGGAAAGCCCGTTCGGCGGATACTGGTCGGCCGCGACGCATGAGACGATCCAGGAAATCGAGCTCATGCCGGAGGTGTTCTCCTCATCGTGGCAGCGGGGAAACATCACCATAGCCGAGTCGGTCAACGAGGCGGACTTTCCAAACTTCATCGCGCAGGATCCCCCGATCCACACCGCGCAGCGCAAGGTGATCGCGCCCGCTTTCAGTCCGGGCCAGATGATCAAGCTGGAAGCCCAGGTGCGCGAGCGCGCGAAAATGCTGTTCGACGCGCTGCCGCTCGGCGAGACATTCGACTGGGTGGAACAGCTCGCCATCCCGCAGACGCTAGGAATGCTGTGCAGCCTGTTCGACTTCCCCTTCGAGGAGTGGCGCGATCTCAAGCGCTGGTCGGACTATGGCAGCGGCGTTTCGGCCGACAACCTGACTCCGGAATACCGTGCGGAATGGATGAAGCAGATGGGCGAGATGCTCGCGCGCTTCGACCGTGAGCTCGACGCACGCAAGGGTTTGCCGCCGACGGACGATCTCCTCAGCCGCATGGTTCATTCGGAGGCGATGGGGAACCTGCCCGCGCTGGAGCGCCTCGCCAATATCGCGCTGCTCATCGTGGCCGGGAATGACACCACGCGCAATTCCATCGCCGGGCTGGCCGAGGCGTTGCACCGCTATCCCGAGGAGCTGGACAAGCTGCACGCCGATCCGACCCTTTCGGCGAATGCCGCGCAGGAAATCATCCGCTGGCAGACGCCGGTGACACACATGCGCCGCACCGCAACACGCGATGTGGAGGTAGGCGGCCAGGTCATCCGCGAAGGCGAGAAGATCGTGATGTGGTACATCTCGGGCAACCGCGACGAGAGCGTGTTCGCCAACGCCGAGCGCTTCGACGTGACGCGCGAGAATGCGCGGCGGCATATCGGTTTCGGGCATGGAATCCACCGCTGCGTGGGCGCGCGGCTGGCGGAGGTGCAGATCGCTGCGGTGATCGACGAGATCGTGCAGCGAGGACTACGGCCGGTTATGGCTGGCAAACCGGAACGACTGGCGAGCCCGTTCCTGCACGGGTTCAATACCATGCCGGTGCGGCTGGAGAAGGCCTGAGTGAACCGCGTCTGCATCATCGGGGCGGGCTGCTCGGGGATCACGGTCGCCAAGCGGCTCAAGGACCACGGCATCAGCTACGACCAGTTCGACGCCTCGGACGATATCGGCGGGAATTGGTACTACAACAATCCCAACGGCCTCTCCGCTTGCTACCAGAGCCTGCACATCGACACCTCGAAGTGGCGGCTGGCCTTCGAAGACTATCCGGTACCAGCGGACTGGCCCGATTTTCCCCACCATTCGCAGCTCTTGCAGTATTTCCGTGCCTATGCCGCGCACTTCGGCCTGCGCGAGGCGATCACCTTCAACACCAAGGTGGAGAAGGCGAAGCGCAAGGCCGGGGGCGGCTGGGAGGTGACGCTCTCGACCGGCGAAACGCGCGCATACGAGGCGCTGGTGGTTGCGAACGGGCACCATTGGGCGGCGCGGATCCCCGAGTATCCTGGTCATTTCGATGGCGAACAGCTCCACAGCCATTCCTTCCGCAGCGCATTCGAGCCGGTGAACTGCGTCGGCAAGCGGGTGCTGGTGGTCGGCATGGGCAACTCGGCGATGGACATCGCCTCCGAGCTTTCGCAGCGCGCAATCGCGGAGCGGCTCTACGTTTCGACCCGGCGCGGGGTCTGGGTGCTGCCGAAGTATTACAAGGGGCAGCCGATCGACAAGAATCCGGCCCCGGCATGGATGCCGCGCAAGGTGCGCACCGCGCTCGGCACGCGGATGATCAAGGGGCTGGTCGGCCGGATGAGCGATTATGGCCTGCCCGAGCCCGAGATCGGGCCGTTTGATGCCCATGCCACGGTTTCCGGTGAGTTCCTGCTCCGTGCGGGTTCAGGCGACGTGGTGTTGAAGGGCAGCATCGACCGGCTCGATGGCGACTGCGTGGTGTTCAAGGACGGCAGCGGCGAGGCCATCGACGTCATTGTCTGGGCGACGGGCTATGATATTCGCTTTCCCTTCTTCGATGATCCGGCGCTGTGTGCCGACGCAGACAACCGGCCGCCGCCGCTGTTCAAGCGGATCATGAAGCCGGAAGTGCCGGATCTGTTCTATGCAGGCCTCGGCCAGCCACTGCCGACGCTGGTCAACTTTGCCGAGCAGCAATCGAAGCTGATCGCAGCTTACCTCGCGGGCACCTATACCCCTCCCGCACAGGACGAGATGCACCGCATCATCAAGGCCGACGAGGCTTACCACACGGGGCACTACTACGCAGCGCGCCGGCACACGATCCAGCTCGATTTCGATGCCTACGTGCGCGATCTGAAGAAGGAGATCGCGCGCGGGACGAACCGGGTGAAAGCCGCCTGACGCAGTTGCCTTGCCGACCAAGCTGCGGGCAGTTTCCCTCCCCATTTCCCCCGACAACTAGCTCGGGGGAAATGGGGAGATCTCCGGGACGAAGTTACTCTGCTGCCTCCAGCGTGGCTGCTGCGGCACGCTGGCCGTCGTACACAAACTCGCTGGAGTCGAGATCGATGAAGGGAATCTGGTCCTTTTCGCTCCAGTAATCCTGGTTGTGCTGCCATTCGGGCTTGTCGCCTCGCTTCGGCATGCGGTCGAGATCGCGCATGAGATAGGTGGGGTTGAAGTTGTCTGAATCGATCCACGGCAGGATCTTCATGTCCCTGTCTTCCTCGCGCAGGGCCACATCGACCTTCTTCGCATGCGTTGCATCCATGTGGTTCAGCAGCTTGCAGACGAAATCGCCGACGATATCGACACGCAGCGTCCACGAGGCGCGGAAGTAGCCGAAAACCCAGACCATGTTCGGGACGCCAGTGAACATCATACCGCGGTAGTTCACGGTATCGGCCCAGTTCACCGCCTTGCCATCGACCTTGAAGGGGATTTCGCCCAGCACCGAAAGGCGGAAGCCGGTGCAGGCGACGATCATGTCCGCATCGATTTCCTGCCCGGAGCTGACGCGCAGGCCCTTTTCTGTAAAGGTCTCGATGGTATCGGTGACCACACTGGCCTTGCCCGACACGACAGCCTTGAACATGTCGCCATCTGGAAGCTGGGCGAGGCGCTGCTGCCACGGGCGGTAGCGGGGCGTGAAGTGCGGTTCGAAATTGAAGTCCTCACCAACATAGCCGCGGATCAGTGCACGCAGGTCCTCGGCCATTGCCTCGGGCTCCTCGCGGCTGCGGCGATCCATTTCGTAGAAGTTGTAGATGTAGTCCTGCCGAACGACGCGGTGTACGGTCTCCTCATCGACCCCGATCGTGCGCAGACGGTCGGCGAGTTCGCTGACATTGGGCGCGCAATAGAACCAGGTGGGGGAACGCTGGACCATGGTGACCTTGGCACCGGCCTCGCACAGCGCGGGGACGATCGTGGCCGCCGTCGCGCCCGAACCGATGACGATCACGTGCTTGCCGGCAACATCCGTTTTCGGATCCCACAGCTGGGCGTGGACGAACTTCCCCTTGTAGCTGTCCATGCCCGCCCAATCCGGAATGTAGGGCGTCTTGTGATCATAGTAGCCTTGGCACATCCACAGGAAGCCGGCGGTGAAAACGACTTCGCTACCGTCCTTGCGGCGGGCATTGATGGTCCAGAGGTTGTCCGCGCTCGACCAGCTGCAATCGGTGATGGTGTGGCCGTAATGGATCTGCGGGCCGATGCCGTTCTCTTCGATCACTTCGCCCATGTATGTCAGGATCGCATCGGCCGAGGCGATCGGCGTACCGGTCCACGGCTTGAAGCGATAGCCGAAGGTGTAGAGATCGGAGTCGGAGCGGATGCCGGGATACTTGTGCGTCTCCCAGGTGCCGCCGAACGTGTCCTTGGCTTCGAGGATGGCGTAAGTCTTGCCCGGGCACTGGTCCTGCAGATGCTTTGCGGATCCGATGCCGGAAATGCCGGCTCCGACAATCAGGACATCGACGTGCTGCGCAGCTTCCTTGGCCATCATGCTCTCCTCTGTGTCCGGTCTGCTCGGCCCTTGCCTTCAGGGCAGGCCGGCAGCCGCAATTCCCGTGTGTGGCGGTTCTCGCCATCTGCGTGCAAGGAGGCCTTGATCCGCATCAAAACGCAACAGAAATCTCGTCAAGGTCCGTCCTGCGAAAACCGGAACACGCCAATTAGGACCAAGGCGCGATCACCGCGCATTGCCGATCGTTCATGTTGCAGACCACTCAGGGACATTCGCGATGTGGCAAAAGGACACCCTCGCTTTGGCCCGCCTCTCACCCGCAGGATGGAGGCCGCCCGGCGGGACAATCCCAGGAGAGAGGGCCATTCCCCCAGTGGCCCTGATTAAGTACCCCGGGGATGGCAGACCTTCACCGCCATCCCCGGGGCCCCCGGGCTCCCGCTTGCAGAGGACCTGCACAACGGCTTTCCCCGGCCTTCACAATGGGGAACCCACGCACCGGTTGCGCGGATGCGACCCAGCGCCTATCGCGGCGGACGATGAATGCACGGCGCTGCGATATCGCGATCCTTGGTGGAGGCCTTGCGGGCGGGCTTATTGCGCTTGCGCTGGCCCGGTACAGGCCGGATCTTTCGCTGCTCATTGTTGAACAAGGCAGCGAACTGGGCGGCAATCATGTCTGGTCGTTCTTCGCGACCGACACCGATCACGAAGCGACCGAATTGCTCGCGCCGATGATCGAGGCGTCCTGGGCCGACTACAACGTCCACTTTCCCCGCCACAGCCGACATCTCCAGACGCGCTACAGCGCGATGACCTCGGAAAGGCTGGATGCGGCATTGCGCGCTGCGTTGCCGGCAGAGGCCATCCTGACGCAGCAGGCGGTCAAGGGCTGCAACGAGACCGAAGTCATGTTGGCGGATGGTACGCTGGTGCAGGCTGGCGGCGTGATCGACACGCGGGGCCTGCGCGAAGTCTCGCACTTCACCGGCGGCTGGCAAAAATTCGTCGGCCGCAAGTTCAAGTTGAAGGCTCCGCACGGACTGGAACGGCCGATCGTCATGGATGCGACGGTCGAGCAGATCGACGGCTATCGCTTCATGTATGCCTTGCCCTTCGCGCCCGACATGGTGTTCCTTGAGGACACTTATTATTCGGACAGCAGCGTGCTGGACCGGCCGGCGCTGGAAGCCCGGATCGATGCCTACCTCGCGGCGCGCGGCTGGGAAGTCGAGGCGCTGGTGAGCGAGGAGCATGGCGTGCTGCCGGTCGTGGCGGGCGGCGATTTTTCCGCCTTCTGGCGCGATGGCGGGGAAAATACGGCGCGGGCCGGATCGCGCGCTGGTTTGTTTCATTCCCTCACCAGCTATTCGGTGCCCGATGCGGTGCGCTTTGCGCTGGCATTGGCGCACCATGATGCGCTGGACGGTGCGAGCCTCAAGGCTTTCTCTGCCAAGTGGGCTAAAGGGCACTGGGAAAACCAAACGTATTACCGCATGCTTTCGGCATTGCTGTTTGGTGGTGCCTATCCCGAGGAACGTCTTCGGGTGCTGGAGCGGTTCTACACGATGAAGCCGCAACTCATCGAACGGTTCTATTCCGGGCGTTCGACCTCTTACGACAAGTTCCGCATTCTCGCGGGTGTGCCGCCGATACCGATCAGCCGGGCGCTCGGCACGATTACCGGGCTGGGCCGACAGCCCGCCCCGCTCACGTTTTCAGGAGTCTAGAGTTTCATCATGAAGAAAGTAGCCGTCATCGGGGCCGGTTTCGGCGGACTGGCGCTGGCGATCCGCCTGCAGTCGGCGGGGATCCAGACCACCGTGATCGAGGCACGCGACAAGCCTGGTGGCCGCGCCTACTACTGGGAACGCGATGGCTTCACCTTTGATGCCGGACCGACCGTTATCACCGATCCGCCGTGCCTCCAGGAGCTGTGGGCGCTTTCGGGGCACGACATCAGCGAAGACGTTGATTTGCTGCCCGTCAAGCCGTTCTATCGCCTGAACTGGCCGGACGGAACGAACTTCGACTATTCGAACGACGAAGCCTCGCTCAATTCCGAGATTGCAAAGCTCAATCCGCGCGATGTGGCGGGCTATGCGGATTTTCTCAAGTACTCCGCCGGGGTGTTCGAGGAAGGCTATCGCAAGCTCGGAACCGTGCCGTTCCTTGACTTTGCCTCGATGATCAAGGCTTCGCCGCCGCTGATCCGGTATCAGGCGTGGCGTTCGGTCTATTCGGTGGTTTCCAGCTACATCCAGAACGAGAAGCTGCGCGAGGCGTTCAGCTTCCACTCGCTTCTCGTCGGCGGCAATCCGATGACGACAAGCTCGGTTTATGCGCTGATCCACAAGCTCGAGAAGGATGGCGGCGTTTGGTGGGCCAAGGGCGGCACCAACCGGCTGATCGCGGGCATGGTGAAGCACTTCGAGCGACTGGGCGGCACCGTGCGGATGGCAGATCCTGTGGTGCACATCCAGTCGCTGGGCGACCGCGTGACCGGCGTGCAGACCAAGAGCGGCTGGCAGGAAAACTTCGATGCTGTCGCCTCCAACGGCGACATTGTCCATTCCTACGCCGACCTGATGCCTGATAACGGCCATGCGCAGCGGCGGGCCAAATCACTGAAGCGCAAGAAGTTCTCGCCCAGCCTTTTCGTCGTCCACTTCGGTGTGGAGGGCACCTGGCCGGGTATCGCGCATCACATGATCCTGTTCGGACCGCGCTACAAGGGCCTGCTTGACGACATCTACAAGCACGGTGTCCTTCCCGAGGACTTCTCGATCTATCTGCACCATCCCTCGGTCAGCGACCCCAGCATGGCGCCGCAGGGCATGAGCACCTTTTATGCGCTCGTGCCGGTCGCCAACATGGGCAAGTTGCCGGTAGACTGGGACGAAGTGGGCCCGATGCTTGAAAAGCGGGTGCTCGACGAGGTGGGTCGCCGCCTGATCCCCGATATCCACAGCCGGATCGTGACGAAGTTCTCCTATACCCCGAAGGACTTCTCGATCGATCTTTCGGCGCACCAAGGCAGCGCCTTCAGCCTCGAGCCGCTGCTCACCCAATCCGCATATTTCCGCGCGCACAACCGTGACGATGCGATCAAGAACCTCTATCTGGTAGGGGCCGGCACCCACCCGGGTGCAGGCATCCCCGGTGTGGTCGGCAGCGCAAAGGCGACGGCAGGCATCATGATCGAGGACCTGCTGGAAAGGTAGTTCGGGCTTGAAACGGCTGGCAGTCTATTGCGGTTCGGCATCGCCAGCGGACCCACGCTATGTCGCGCTGGCGCGTCGGGTCGGGCAGGACCTTGCGGGGCGCGGCATCGGTGTGGTCTATGGCGGCGGCCGTCTTGGCCTGATGGGTGCGCTGGCCGCTGGAGCGCTGGAAGCAGGCGGCGAAGTGATCGGGATTATCCCGCGCGCGCTGGCGGAAGCGGAAGTCGCCAATCCCGATTGCACAAGCCTGACGATCGTCGACACGATGCACCAGCGCAAACAGGCGTTCACCGACCTGTCCGACGGCTTCCTTACCCTGCCCGGCGGGGTCGGCACCATGGACGAGTTGTGGGAAGCCGTGAGCTGGGCTCAACTGGGCTATCACGCCAAACCGGTCGGGCTGCTCAATGCTTTCGGGTTCTACGACAAGCTGCTCGCATTCCAGACCCACATGATCGAGGTAGGGTTCATCCGGCCGGTGCATGGCGGGATCATTCTGGCGGAAGCATCGCTCGACGTGCTGCTCGCGCGGATGGGCGCGCATGTTCCGCACAAGCCGATCATCCAGATGTCCGCGAAGGACTTGTGAGGCGGCGTGACTGATCCTGCCGCAGCGCTGCCCAAGCCTGACCGCGCTGCCCTCGTTGCCCATTCCCGCGCGATGATCGCCAAGGGCTCGAAAAGTTTTGCCGCTGCCTCGCGCCTGTTCGACCGGACTACGCGCGAGCGGGTGTGGCTGCTCTATGCCTGGTGCCGCGCCTGTGACGACATTGCCGACGAGCAGGACCTGGGCGGAGAACTGGGCACTACGCCGGGCGCCGCGGCAGATGAACGGCTCGCGCAGATACGGCGGCTGACCGACCTGGCGATGGCAGGGATGCCGACCGGAAATCCCAGCTTCGACGCATTGGGCGTGGTTGCGTCGGAATGCGGGCTGACACGGGCCATGGCCGAGGACGTGATCGACGGCTTTGCGCTCGACGCAGCGGATTGGACGCCGCGCGGCGAGGCGGACCTGCTGCGCTATTGCTTCCATGTCGCGGGCGCGGTGGGCGTAATGATGGCCGTCGTGATGGGCGTGGCTCCGGACGACACCGACACGCTGGACCGCGCATGCGACCTCGGCCTTGCCTTCCAGCTCGGCAATATCGCGCGCGACGTGGCGGAAGATGATCGCGGCGGGCGCTGCTATCTCCCTGCAGAATGGCTTGCCGAGGCGGACATTCCGCCGGGTGAGCAACTTCGCCCCTGCTACCGCGCGGCTTTGGCTGGGGTGGCGCAGCGGCTAGCAGCATTGGCAGCGGATTACGAGGCGTCAGCGCGCGTTGGCGCGGCGCGACTCGGGTATCGCCAGCGCTGGGCGATCCTGTCGGCCGCGGGAATCTATGGCGCCATCGCGCGCAAGGTGGCCTTGGGCGGCCCGCGTGTTTGGGACAACCGGGTCCATACGTCTCGCAACGAGAAGATCGCGCATGTGCTGCGCGCAGGGCTTCGGGCACTGGTGCGGCCTGCCCCTGCCCCCCATCCGCGGTGGTCGCGCACCAGCCTCAAGGCCCTTGTCAGCGCAGAGGCGGCTGATCGGCACCAAGCATGACCGTTCGCCGGTCACCGGCCAGATCCGCCAGCAGACGCGCGGCGGCAATGCGGCCTGACATGGTGGCCATGGGGATTCCGGGCCCCGGGTGGACACTACCGCCCGCGAGGTAGAGCCCCGGTACCTTCCCCCTCGCTCCGGCACGCGCGAAACTGCCCATCATGCCGTGGTTGGCGCGGCCGTAGAGCGCGCCGCCGCTTGCCGGAAACAGCGCGTGGAAACCGGAGGGGTCCGTAACCACCGGCTCGTCCACGCCCTCCAGCTCCAATCCGCAATCGCGCATCAGGGCGACCCCGCGCCGTGCCAGGTCCGCGATCATCGTATCGGGCAGCGGCCCCTTGTCGCCATCGGCGGGGGCATTGATAAGCGCGAGAAGACGTTCCGGCGCACCGGGCGGGTGATTGCTACCCTCCCCCCGGTCCTGCGCGCACAGATAGACGGTGGGCACTTGCGTGATCCGGCGGTCGCGGAAGATCGCGTCGAACTCGTCGGCATAGTCCGGCCCGAAGAAGACGTTGTGGTGCGCCGGCGTGAAGCCCGAGGTGCGCGCGGCAAGGCACCAGGTGACCGCCGAGAGCGAGCGTTTCAGTGGCGCGGTGGCCGGCACCGGGCGGACTTCGTCAGTAAGCGCGGATATATCACCATTGAACACCACGGCATCGGCAGGGAGGTGTTCGCCACCGGCCAGATCGATACCGGCAACACGGCCGTTCTCGATGACGATGCGCTGCATGTCGGCGCCGAAGCGGAAACGGGCGCCGTGACGCTCGGCAAGCCCGGCGATGGCCTGAGCAACGGCGTGGATGCCGCCGCGCACGAGCCATACGCCCTGCTGTTCGACATGGGCGATCAGCATGAGCGTGGCAGGCGCAGACCAGGGCGAGGCGCCGACATAGGTCGAATAGCGCCCGAACAGCTGGCGCAGGCGCGGATCCCTGAAATGATCGCCGAGCGCGCCCCACAGCGTACGCAGCGGGACAGTGCGCATCAGCGCGGGCAAGCCGAAGGGGCCAAGGCGCGCGACAAGGCCGGGAATCGAGGGGCGTTCGGCGGCGATGAACGAGGAGGCCAGCGTCCTGTAGATATCGGCACTGCGCGCGCAGAAATCGCGGTAGGCTTTGGCTTCGGCGGCGCCGGCAAAGTCTCCGATGGCGTCGACAGAGCGGTCTATGTCCGCAAAGAGATCGAGATTGCCGCCCCGTTGCCAGGCATGGCGCGCGAGCGTTTCGGCCGTGATCAGGCCGAGGTGATCCTCGAGCCGTTCGCCCGCATCGCTGAACAATCCGTCGAAGATCCAGCGCATCGTGAACACGGTGGGGCCGGCATCGATGGCAAGGCCGCCGCTGGTGACACGCCGCATCTTGCCGCCGACGCTGGCGGCGCGTTCAATGACGGTGACATCGAGCCCTTCACGCGCAAGATCGGCGGCAGCGGAAAGGCCGCCCATGCCCGCACCGACCACAACGACCTTGCGCACCCCGTCAGTCCGATGCCGCAGCACGGCGGCGAAGCTGCGGAATCACGCTGATCCCGGCCTTCTGGTCGATGCGGATGCGGTGGTAGATGAGGATGATGAGACCGGTAACGAGCGGGACGGACCACATGGCCGGGTTAAGCGCCAGCGCCGGAAACAGGCGCACCGACCCGAACGCGAGGAATGCGGTGTAGACCGAGATACCTGCGCCAACGAGCGCCTTCACATGCTCCTTCAGCCACATGACCGGCGAGGGATTGTGCGAATACAGGAACAGGAGGTTGGTGATCCCCGTCGCCATGCCGACGACCGAAATCAGCATCATGAGGGGCTGATGGATGCGCGCGCCGTCCCATGCGCAGAAGACGGCGGCGATCATCACCAGAACCTGCAGCGCCACGTTGAGCGGGGTGCGATTGGCGGCGACGTTGCGGCGGTTCTGCACGCAAAGCCAGCCATACCAGGCCAGATTCAGCGTGAGGATCGCATTGTGCAGCATCATCACGCCGAACATGCCGCGCACGAAATCAGCATCGAACCGGCCAACGAGATGGGGGTGTACGGTCATCGGATCGTAGAGGGTGAAGAGGCTCATCGTCAGCGCGAGGCAGCCGGTGATGAGAATCGCCTTGGTGAAAATGCGGCCCCACTTGCGGTGGTTGACGTCGCCCTTGCGCCCGACGACCGGAATCCAGAACGCGATGGCGCCGGTCGCCCCGGCGGCGATATGGGCTGCTACCAGGCAGCGGAACAGCAGCAGTTCCATCGCATCCCCTCCGGTTCATGCTGGTGCGACTATTCCACTGGACATGGCGCGTGTAAACATAAGATGACACTGGGGAACTGTTCGGGATGCCCGCTTGACCAAGACTGCCGCCTATCGTCCGCCGCGCCCGAACTCGCTTGGCGCGATCATGGCGCTGCTACGCGTTGCGCTGCAAGGCGATGGAGACCTCCTCAGCCTGCTGCCGGCAAGTGCCTACCGCTGTGATGTCGGGCCGCTCGGCTATTCCCGCCGCTCGATCCTTATTGTCAACCGGCCGGACGAAGTGCGGCGGGTGCTGTCCGATCCCGAGGGCATCTTTCCCAAGAGCGATCTGATGGTCGATGCGCTCGCCCCGCTGATCGGCGATTCGATCTTCGTGTCTTCAGGCGACGTCTGGCAGCGGCAGCGGCGGATGATCGATCCCGCCTTCACCATGATGCGGGTGAACCGCGCTTTCCCGGCGATGCAGGAGGGCGCCGAGGCCTGCGAAGAGACCCTGGCGGCGCGCGCGGCGGATGGCGCGGCGTTTTCCCTGGACCTCACGATGAGCCACCTGACGGCAGACATCATCTGCCGCACGGTGTTCAGTACCGGGCTGGAGACGGGTGCGGCGCACGATGTGTTCGATGCGTTCACCGTGTTCGAGCACAGCGTGGCCCAAGTCGAGATCCGGCGGCTGATCATGGCACCGGCGTGGACAGCCGTGCCCCAGAAGGATTTCGTGCTGGAGGCCTGCCGGCGCATCCGCGGACATCTCGGCGATCTGCTCGATACCCATCTGGGCCCGCACGGCGAACATTTCGACGATATCGCGGCGGCAGTGATCGCAGCGCGCGATGACTTCACGCGGACGGCCTTCACCCGCGAGGAGCTGATCGACCAGCTTGGCGTGCTGTTCCTCGCGGGGCACGAGACCAGCGCGAGCGCGCTGACCTGGGCGTTCTACCTGCTGGCAATGCAGCCACAGCTGGTCGCGCGGGTTCGGAAGGAAATCCGCGAGGTGGCGGGCGAGGACGGGCCGATCGGCTTCGAGGAGACCAAGCACCTCATCACCGTGCGCAACCTGTTTCGCGAAACCCTGCGGCTCTATCCCCCCATCACCTTCCTGCCGCGCGTCGCGACTGAAGCGACCGTCATCGGCGGGCGCAAGGTGAAGCGCGGGGCACTCGTGATGGTGGCTCCGTGGGTACTGCACCGCCACAAGCGCTTCTGGAAGGATCCCGACGTGTTCGATCCTGACCGCTTCCTGCCGGCGCGAGAAAGTGAACTGAAGCCCGGGGCCTACATTCCCTTCGGACAGGGCCCGCGCGTGTGCGCCGGGGCGGCATTTGCGCTGACCGAGGCGGTGCTGCTGATCGCGCGGCTGTTCCGCCGGTTCGACTTCCATGTCGAGGATGCCGGAGCAGTGCGGCCGGCGGCGCGGCTGACGACACGGCCTGCAAAGCAGATCATGGTGCGGGTCAGCAAGGCGTGACGTCATGACGACCGTTCTGCTCACGCTCGGAAGGCTGCCCAAGGCGCTCGATCTGGCGCGGGGATTCAGCAAGGCGGGGTGCCGCGTGCTGGTGGCCGAACCTTATGGCTGGACCCTGGCGGGGGCTTCCCGGCACGTCGCGCGCGAATTCAAGGTGCCGGCGCCCAGCAAGGGCAAGGCGGCCTATCGAGCGGCATTGGCCGAGATCGTTCGCAGCGAGGGTGTCGACTGGGTCGTGCCGGTCTCGGAAGAGACGATGCATGTCGCCCATCTCGCCGGGATGCTGCCGGAAGGCGTCCGACTGTTTACAATGCTGCCGGACGAGGTGCTCGCGCTGCATGACAAGGCGAGCTTTGTGCGCAAGGCCGCCGCCATGGGGCTGAGAGTGCCCGAGAGCGCGGCGCTGGGCTCGGCCGAAGCGGAAGCGCTGGCGCGGGACGGGCCGGTGGTGGTGAAGCCGGTGTACTCCTGCTCGGGCAATGGCCTTCACATCCTGCGCGACGGGGAACCCCTGCCCCCAGCTGATCCGGCGGCGCCCGCCGTGGTCCAGCGGTTCGTCGAAGGACGTGAGCACAGCACGTGCACCATCGCCCAAAAGGGCCGCGTTGTGGGCACGATGGTCTATCGCGGTGCCGTGATGTCGGGTTCGGTCGCGGTTGCCTTCGAGAGGGTCGAAATGCCGGCCATCGCCGCGTGGGTCGAGCAGTTCGTTGCCCAGACAAGATGGAGTGGGTTTATCTCGTTCGACTTCATTGTCGATGAGAATGGCGTGCCCCATGCCATCGAGTGCAACCCGCGCGCGACGAGCGGGGTTCATTTCTGGGAACCGGAGGACATTGCCCGCGCAGTGCTGGGCTCCGGCAAGAGTGGTCCGGTGCGAGTGCGCCCGTACAGGACCTTGCAGCAGTTCTACGCCTGCCTGACCGAGACTCAGGCCGCGATGCTGCGGCGCAATGGGTTCGTGCACGCGCTCAAGAGCCTCGTTGCCACGCGCGATGTGAGCTGGGACTGGCGTGATCCCTGGCCGTTCCTCAGCATGATCGGAACCTCGTGGCCGATCATCTGGCAATCGATCACCAAAGGCGCGCGGTTTGGCGAGGTGGCGACGGCGGACGTGGGATGGTACCAGAACTGAACCGAATTATTTTGCACACGGCGTAACTCTTGCGCGATTAACAGCGAACTGGTCGATGCGGTGCCTGATCTCCCCCTCCGGGAGATCGCAATCACGGCATGCAATCGGCTTGGCGGGAGCGGGTACATGGCGACACATTTTGCTGACAGCGGCGCGGGCGGCCCAGACGCACAGGCGGACGTAGACGCGTCGCCGCTGATCTACCGCACAAAACTGCCGGTGCGGATCTGGCACTGGATCAATGCGCTGAGCATCTTCGTGATGCTGATGAGCGGGATGATGATCTTCAACGCCCATCCCCGGCTCTATTGGGGACAATACGGTGCGAACCTTGATACGCCGTGGCTGGTGATCGACCATCGCGGCACGAGCGGATACCTCCAGGTCCTCGGCATCGAGATCCCGACCACGGGCGTGCTCGGCTATGCACAGGGAACCGCGAATGCCTTCCCGCCGCTCGTCACGATTCCTTCGACATACAGCCTGGCAGACGCGCGGCAGTGGCACTTCGCATTTGCCTGGGTGCTCCTGATCAGTGCGACACTGTTCATGACATACAACATTGTTTCCGGGCATTTGCGGCATGATCTTGTTCTGAAACGTGAAGAACGAAGCCTTTCGCACTTGTGGCACGATATCAAGGAGCACGCTCGGCTTCGCTTCCCCACCGGCGAAGCGGCGCGGGCTTACAATCCGCTCCAGAAGATCGCCTACCTCGGCGTGCTCTTCGTCCTGATCCCGGTGGTGATCCTGACCGGCTGCACAATGTCCCCCACCCTGAACGCCGCTTTCCCATGGCTGGTTGAACTCTTTGGCGGACGCCCCTCGGCGCGCTCGATCCACTTCCTCTGCGCGACCGGGTTTGCGGGCTTCATCACGGTTCATCTTCTCGCGGTGGTGCTGGCAGGGCCCTTCAACGAGCTGCGCTCGATCATAACCGGCTGGTACCGCCTGCCCAAGGAGCGTTCGAAATGAGCAAGGATCCGAACAGCGGACTGATTCTTCCGGCCGAGCGCCCCACCTCTCTGGTGACGCGGCGCAACGCGCTGATTGGCGGCGCTGGGCTGCTGCTGGCCGGCTGCGATCAGATCAATGCCTCGCCAACCGTGAAGTCGGTGCTGAGCCTTGGCGAGCAGGCGACGCATGGCGCGCAGCGTCTCGTAACGGATCGCAACGCACTGGCGAGGGAGTTCTCCCGGGCCGACATGTCGCCAGTGTTCCGAGAGAATGGCAACCGAAACCCGGGTACACCGGAATATGCCGCGCTGGCCGCAAACAAGTTTGCCGACTGGACACTGGTGGTGGACGGAATGGTGGCGCAACCGCTGCGGATCAGCCTTGCTCAGATGATGGCAGCGCCCCGGCGCACGCAAATCACCCGGCATGACTGCGTGGAAGGCTGGAGTGCCATCGGCGAATGGTCCGGCGTGCCGCTGGGGCTGATCCTCAGGCGAGCCGGCATGTCGGGCAATGCGAAGTACGTTGTGTTCCACTGCGCCGACAGCACCAACGGCGCCCCCTATTACGAGAGCATCGACATGATCGATGCCTTCCACCCACAAACGATCCTGGCGACGCACATGAATGGCGAGCTGCTGACGGTTGGCCACGGCGCGCCACTGCGCCTCAGAGTCGAGCGGCAGCTTGGCTACAAGCAGGCGAAGTACGTCATGCGGGTGGAGGCCGTTGCCTCGCTTGAGGGCATCCACGGCGGCGGCGGTGGATACTGGGAAGACCACCGCGGCTACCAGTGGTTCGCAGGGATCTAAACCTTCACAACCCCCTGCGCGATCAGACTTTTTGCGCAGTCGACAATGGACTCGGCAGGCGCGCGGGTCTTCCAACCCAGGCGCTCGAGCGCGTGTGCGGCGCTGGCGTCGCGCACGTTGCCGAGTTCGCCAACGACCTGCTTGATCACCGGATTGAACCGCGCGCCGAGGCGGACGATCCAGTCCGGAAGGCCGCGTGTCGGCACTCGCCGCGCCTCCAGCGGCATTCTCTCCCGAAGGATGGCGGCAACGTCCTTCATCTTGAGGAAAGGGCCGGAAGCGATGAAGCGTTCGCCATCAAGGCCCGGTTCGACAAGCGCTCGAACATGCAGATCAGCCAAATCACGCACATCGACAATGCCGAATCCGAGATCGGGGCAACCGGGCAAGGCGCCGGATAATAGCTGGTTGATGATCTCGATCGAAGCCGAGAAATCGGGGCTCCAGACCGGTCCAAGTACGGCGGCAGGGTTGATCGAGACGAACTCCATGCCCGATCCTTCCACCGCCATCCAATCCCGCGCTGCGCGTTCAGCGATGGTTTTGGACTTGACGTAGGCGTAGGCATCCTTGCTGTCGACATTAGTCCAATCAGCTTCGGTAAAGTGGTGCGTGCCCTTGCCGTGGCCATAAGCGATCGCCGCGACCGACGAGGTCTGGACAAAACGCGTCACGCCAGCAGCCTTGGCGAAACGCAGGGCGCGCAGGACACCCTCGCGAGCGGGGACGATGAGATCGTCTTCGTGGCGCGGCGGAACGTTCGAGAGCGGCGAGGCGACATGGGCGACATGGCTGCAGCCGGCCAATGCTTCAGCCCAGCCTGCATCCTGCATCAGATCAGCGGCGAAGAATTTCAGCGTCTCGGGCGTGCCGCCCAGCAGCGGGCGCAGTTGCACCTCGCGATTCAGGCTCCGAACGGTGGTATGGACTGTCCAGCCCTCGGCCAGGAGCTTCTGGATAATGAACCCGGCGATATAACCACTGCCACCGGAGACGAGGACGGTCTGACCCATGGAACTTTCCTTTAGAAACGCAGCATGATGGACCGGGCCAGCGCCGGCGAGATAGAGTAGACGGCGCGCAGGAACTTCACCATGCCAACATTGGCTTCATCCTTGCCGCTTTCCATGGCGGCAATGATCTGGCGGGCGCACTCCTCCGGTGCCAACTTGGAGCCTGTTCGGTCGGACGTCATCTGCGTTTCCACGACCGGCGGCAGCGCCTCGAGCACATGAATTCCCGTGCCCTTGAGTTGCGCGCGCAAGGCCAGCGTATAGCTGCGCAGCGCAGCCTTAGAAGCGCAATAGACCGGCGATCCGGCGTTGGGCGCGATAGCGAGGCCCGAGGTCACATTGACGATCATCGCCTCGGGGCGGGCACGCAGCGTGGGGATCAGCGCGGCAATCAGGCGAATCGGGGCATGGAGATTGAGCCAGAGCGTGCGCTCATCATCCTCGACCAGGGGAGACGCAATCCGGAAATCATGCGCCGCGCCCATGCCGGCATTGTTGACAAGCACATCTATGGGCCGGCCTCCCAGTCCCGTGACCACGGCCGCTACACCATCTGGCCCAGCCAGATCGGCAGCGATGACTTCGAAGCCATCGGCCTCTGCGGTCGCGATGCGCTGTGGTGTTCGCCCGGTTACAATGACCTGTGCGCCCTTGCCCCGAAACTGGCGCGCCAGGCGCAAACCGATGCCATCGGTCCCGCCGGTCAACAGGATCGTCTTGCCTTGAAGTTTCACGTGGTATCCCCGTCGTTTCCGGGGAGACTAGCGACAAGGTTGCAATATGCAACTTTTACTTCATCAACACCAGTTCTTCGGCCATCGAGGGGTGGAGCGCAACGGTCGCGTCGAAATCGGCCTTGCTGAGGCCTGCCTTGACCGCAATGGCCGCGGCCTGGAGGATTTCAGGCGCTTCCGGACCGATCATGTGGATGGCAAGAACCCGGTCGGTCGCTGCGTCAACGATCATCTTGTAGAGCCCGCGCTCGGGACGGTGGGCGAAGATGTTCTTCATCGGCCGGAAATCGGACGAGAACACCTTGATCGCGCCATACTTGTTGCGCGCCTCGCCCTCTGTCGGTCCCACGCCTGCAAGCGGCGGCTGCGAGAACACGGCGCTCGGGATGCAACTGTAATCGATCTTCACATGCTTGCCGCCGAACACCCGGTCGGCAAACGCCTGGCCTTCGCGGATCGCGACGGGCGTCAGTTGGACGCGGTCCGTCACGTCACCCACCGCGTAGATGCTGGGGCAACTGGTCTGGGCATGATCGTCGACGAGGATTTCGCCGTTATCGCCGAGATCGACACCCGCCGTTTCGAGGCCGAGCCCGTCGGTCTTGGGCCGGCGGCCGGTGGCCACCAGCACCTGATCGGCCAGCAGCGGATCGGGCTGGCCCTTGAGCCAGACCTCAAGCAGACCATCAGCACGCTTCAACACCTTTTCGAACGGGCAGTTGAAGCGATACTGGATGCCGCGCGCCATGGTGATTTGCAGCAGCCGGTCGCGCAGGGCCTGATCATAGCCCCGCAGAATGGTCTCCGAACGGTTGACAACCGTTACGTGACTACCCAGCGCGTTGAAGATACCGGCAAACTCCATCGCGATATAACCAGCGCCGGCGATCACCACCCGGCGCGGCAGCGAATCAAGGTGAAACACCTCGTTCGAGGTGATGCAGTGTTCGGCGCCCTCGAACTCGGGCATGACCGGCCAGGCGCCTGTCGCGACCAGAATATGCTTCGCAGTGATGTCGCGTCCCGAGGCAAGGCGCACCGAATGGGGTCCGGTAATGACCGCGCGTTCAAGGAAGCGTTCGACCTTGTGCGTTTCAAGCGTCGATGTGTAGGCGGCGTTGAGCCGGTCGACATCCTTGAGCACGGCATCGCGCAAGGTCAGCCAGTCGAAAGACGTTCCTTGCACCGTCCAGCCGTAATTGGCCGCATCCTGCAGTTCCTCGGCAAAATGCGAGCCGTAGACGAGCAGCTTCTTGGGCACACAGCCGCGGATCACGCAAGTGCCACCGACGCGGTACTCCTCCGCAACCGCGACGCGCGCTCCGTGGCTGGCCGCAACGCGACTGGCGCGGACGCCGCCGGAGCCAGCGCCAATGACGAAGAGATCGTAGTCGAATTGGATATCGGTCATGCGCAGGCTCCTGATGCGGGACCCTATATGGCGTTTGCCCCCTGCCCCGCCAATGCCCAATCGCTGCGATTTCGCGTGCTGCTGAGCGGAATCAGCCGTCAATCCCGGCGGCGGACAGCAGGGCCTGCGTGGAAGGATCGAACCTGGCATCCCCCGCCTCGATCGACTTGGCGATGGCCTTGCCGAGTTCCACCCCGAACTGGTCGAACGGATTGATGCCAAGCATCATCGCCGAGACAAAAGTACGGTGCTCATGGAACGCGATCAGGCTGCCCAACGTGGCGGCGCCGAGCTCGTCGCACAGGATCGTGGCCGAGGGGCGGTCGCCGGGGTAGTCGCGCGCCATGTCGCCCTCTCCCGCCTTGCCGGCCATGAGCGCAGCGCCCTGCGCGAAGCAGTTGGCAAGCAGGGTGCGGTGGTGCGCCGGGTCGAAATCGTGGCCCGGGATACTGACGGCGAGGAAGTCGACCGGGATCAGGTGCGTGCCCTGATGGAGCAGCTGGAAGACCGCGTGCTGCGCATCGGTGCCGACGCCGCCCCAGGTGACAGGAGCGCTGGGCCGCGCCAGCGCAGTGCCATCGGCGAGCACGCGCTTGCCGTTCGATTCCATCTCGAGCTGCTGCAGATAGCTGGGAAGGAGCCGCAGGCGTTCGTCGTAGGCAAAGACGGCGCGGCTGCCGCAATGCCGCGCCTGCGTGTAGTAGAGATCGGCGAAAGCAGCGCGGATCACCACGTTCCCGGAAGGCGCGGCTTCGAGGAAATGGCGGTCGATCGCAGCGGCGCCGGCGAGGAACGCGGCAAAGCCATCCCAGCCCAGCGCGAGCGCGATGGGAAAGCCGATCGAGGACCACAGCGAATAGCGCCCGCCCACCGTTTCAGCGAAGGGCAGTACGCGCGTTTCATCGACGCCCCAGGCCACCGCCTTGTCCGGCGCGGCGGTAAGCGCCACGACGCGGCCAAAGGGATCTTCCACTCCGCCTTCACGCAGCCAGTCGAGCGCGCTGACGGCGTTCATAAGGGTTTCGGTGGTGGTGAACGTCTTGGAAGCAACGGCGATCAGCGTGGTGGCAGGATCGCACTGCGCCGTCGCAGCGGCGAGCGCGGCAGCATCGACGTTGGAGACGACATGAACGGTAACCTTGGCATCCTCCCGGGCAAGGGCATCGATCGCGAGCGCTGGACCGAGTGCGGAGCCGCCGATACCAATGTGGATGAGGCTTTTCACCTCACCGAGCAGGCCATCGTGGATCGCCTCGACAAGGAACTGCATACGCTCGTGAAAACGCTCGGCCTCGTCGGCTGCAGCAGGATTGCCGACGCCGCGTTCGGCCGTGTGGGTCGCGGCGCGCCCTTCTGTGTTGTTGATGGGCGCACCGGCAAAAAGCGCCTCACGGCCACCCGCCAGATCGACCGTCTCGGCAATCTGGCTGAGCATGGTCTCAACTTCGGCGGAAAGGTGCGTTTTCGACCAATCGAAGCGAATCGGGCCGCCGGGGAGATCCAGCACTGTCGCATAACGATCGAGGCGCGCGGGATCGGCGAAAAGCTCACCGAGCGTCGGACGCGGCAGGTTTTCGAGCGCGGTCCAGAGCGAAGCAGTGTCGTTGGCAGCCATGGTGTCGTCTCCTGGGGATCGGGCGGGCCTACCCCGCCCGTTCGACCAAGCGCAAGGCATGGTCGACCAGTGAGCCTGCTAAATTCGTCTGCATGGCGTTATCCATGCAGTCTGCGCTTGACGGATGCGAGGCCCCTCCACATGACCGCTGCGATGACCGATATCCCCGAAAACGCTCCGCAGAGCGCGGCAACCGAAGCGCCACCGGTGCAGGACGCACCTGCGAAGCCGGTGGCGAAGAAAAAGGAACGCAAGGAAGACAGCTTCCCGGTGTTCGTGATCAAGCTGGTGCTGATCGTCGCGTTCTTCAGGAGCTTCGTGTTCTCGCCGTTCAACATCCCCTCGGAATCGATGCTGCCGCGGCTGGAGAATGGCGATTACCTGCTTGCGGCGAAGTGGCCCTATGGCTTCTCGTCGTACTCGCTGCCCTTCAGCCTGCCGCTGTTGCCGAGCCGGATCATGGCTGGCCAGCCCAATCGCGGCGACGTGGTGATCTTCAAGGCCCCGCCCGGAAATGATGTCGACTACATCAAGCGCGTGATCGGTCTGCCGGGTGATACGGTGCAGATGATCGGCGGGCAGCTCCACCTCAATGGCACGCCGGTGCCCAAGGTGAAGGTGGATGATTTCGTCATCAAGGTATCGGCCAACACCAGTTGCATCGCGCCGGAGTTCGAGGCGGTGGAGAAGGATGGGACGCCGAGCTGCCATTATCCGCAGTTCCGCGAGACGCTGCCGGGCGGAAAATCCTACAACGTGCTCGATCTGGGCTACCGGCCGCAGGATGATACACCACCGGTGATCGTGCCCGCGGGCCACGTGTTCCTCATGGGCGACAACCGCGACAACTCGATGGACAGCCGCTTTCCGGCGGTCGAGGGCGGCGGGATTGGGCTGGTTCCGCAGGACAACCTGATCGGCCGCGCTACCATCGTGATGTGGTCCACCGACGGCAGTGCCAACTGGTTCCTGCCTTGGACCTGGTTCACCGCGCTTCGCGCAAACCGGATCGGGGGCACGTTCTGAACGCGGCATTGACCGAGGAAACCGCCGGCTTCATCGCCGCGCTGACGGGGAAGGCCCCTGCCCTGCCCGAGTTGTGGCACGAAGCGCTTACCCATGGATCGATGGGTGAAGCGCGCGATTACCAGCGACTGGAGTTTCTAGGCGACCGCGTGCTGGGACTTGCCATCGCAGAATGGCTGCATGAGCAAAGCGCGGCGGCTGAAGGCAAGCTCTCGCAGCGCCTGAACGCGCTGGTGAGCCGCGAGACTTGCGCCGATGTGGCGCGCCGGCTGGGCATCGGACCACACATCCGGCTCGGCAAGCAGGCGCGCGGCGATGGCGCGGGACAAAGCGACAATGTGCTGGGCGATGTGATGGAAGCGCTGATCGGCGCTCTGTTCCTCGAGCGCGGGTTCGATGCGGCGCGCGGCTTCGTGCGCAGCGCCTGGGAACCGGCGATGGCGGGCGGCGCAGGGCAGCGCAAGCATCCCAAGGCCGCGCTGCAGGAATGGGCGGCAGGCAATCGCCGCAAGCCCCCGGTCTACACATTGCTGGAGCGCAGCGGACCGGACCATGCGGCAGTGTTTACGGTGCAGGTCGAAGTGGCTGGTATCGGTGCCGAGCAGGCAACAGGATCAAGTAAGCAGGAAGCCGAACGCGGTGCGGCGGCGGCCTTTATGGCGCGCTATGGATGAGATGAAAATGACAGAACATTGTGGGCTGGTTGCTGTGATCGGCGCGCCCAATGCGGGTAAATCAACGCTGGTCAACGCGCTCGTCGGGCAGAAGGTGGCGATCGTCTCAGCCAAGGCGCAGACGACGCGCGCGCGGCTGATGGGCATCGCGCTGCAGGATCTGCCCGCGACGGGATCTGGGGGCGGCGCGCGGGTGCAACTGATCCTCGCCGATACCCCCGGCTTGTTCGAGCCCAAGCGCCGGCTCGACCGGGCGATGGTGCACGCGGCATGGGAAGGCGCCGACAGCGCGGATGCGATCCTGCTGGTCGTCGACGGGCGCAAGAAGAAGCGCGACTACCTCGAGCCGATCCTCGAAAGCCTGAAGGACCGCAGCGAACGCAAGATCCTCGTGCTCAACAAGGTCGATGCGATTGCGAAGGAGCCGCTGCTCGAAATGGCGGCGGAACTCGCGCCGCAGGGCGGGTTCGACGAGGTGTTCTTCGTCTCGGCACTGACCGGCGACGGGGTGGCGGAGCTCAAGCTGAAACTGGCCGAGCGAATGCCCGAAGGCGCATGGCACTATCCCGAGGACCAGGTTTCGGATGCCAGCGAGCGGCTGCTCGCGGCGGAAATCACGCGCGAACAGCTATACCGCCAGCTGCACGACGAGCTGCCCTATGACAGCGCGGTGCGGCCCGAGAGTTATGCGACGCGGCGCGACGGCTCGATCGAGATCCACCAGCAGATCGTGATCGCCCGGGATAGCCAGAAGGCCATCGTGCTCGGCAAGGGCGGATCTAAACTCAAGGCCATCGGCGAGGCCGCGCGCAAGGAACTGGCCGAGTTGCTCGGCGTGAAAGTTCACTTGTTCCTTCATGTGAAGGTGGAGGAAGGCTGGGCCGAGGCCAAGGAGATCTACGAGGAAATCGGACTGGACTGGGTCAAGTGACGGGACACCTGAAGCCATGATCGCACGCGAACTGCTCGGCACAGCGCAAGTGCCGGGCGGCACTGAGCTGAAGCTCTACCGACACGACCGTGATTTCATGATCGTGATGGGCCACAACGAGCTGATGAGCAGCAGGATGAGCGGATCGGAGATCGCGCTCGCCACCGAGACGATCAAGCGGCTGAAAGGCCGCCCTGCCGCATCCCTGCTCATCGGCGGCTATGGTATGGGCTTTACCTTGCGCGCGGCGCTGGAAGTGCTCGGCCCCGAGGCGGAGCTGGTCGTGGCCGAGCTGGTGCCCGAGATCATCGACTGGGCGCGCGGGCCGATGGTGGAAATCGCTGCCGGCTGCCTTGATGATCCCCGGGTACGGCTGATCATGGGCGACGTGGGCAGCGTGATCGACGGGGCGCAGGGCGACTACGACGCGATCCTGCTCGATGTCGACAACGGGCCGGACGGCGTGGTGCGCGAGGGCAATGGCGCACTGTACAGTTCATCAGGCCTGCGTGCCGCACGGCGGGCGCTGACGCCGGGCGGCGTCCTCACGGTGTGGTCCGCCGGGCCCGACCCGGCGTTCACGCGGCGGCTGGAAAAGAACGGTTTCTCGGTCGATGAAATCCGCGTCGCAGCCCGCAGCAACGGCAAGGGGCCGAAGCACACGATCTGGTTCGCGACGCCGAACTGAACGCAACGTAACACGTTCACTCGAACCCGCTCTCCTGCACGAGAGCGGGTTGGACGCCGCGTTACGTTGCCGATTTCTTGGCCGCAGCCTTTTTCGAAGGGGCCTTCTTCGCGGCAGGCTTCTTGGCCGGAGCCTTGGCGGCCGCCTTTTTTGGCGCAGCTCTCTTCTTCTTGCCCTTGGCAGGGGCAGCCGCGGCGCGCGCGTCAATAAGGGCGATCGCCGCCTCGAGGGTCAACTCCTCCGGCTTCACATCCTTGGGCAAGGTGGCGTTAGTGGTACCGTCGGTGACATAGGCACCATAGCGGCCCGCCAGCAGCTTCATCTCGCCACCCGAAGTCGGATGGGGACCAAAAGTATTAAGCGGCTCGACTGGCGTGCGGTTGCCGCGCGCGCCTGCGCCAGCAGCAGCTTCGGCCAGTTTGACCACGGCGGCGTTCATGCCGGTCTCGAACACTTCAGACGTCGACTTAAGCCGACCATACTTCCCATCATGCGCGAGATATGGTCCATAACGCCCTATACTTGCAGTGATAGGCTTGCCCGTTTCCGGATGCGTGCCGATCTCGCGCGGAAGCGAGAGGAGCTTCAAGGCCCATTCGAAATCGAGTTCGGGAATGTCCTTGGGGATCGAGGCGCGCTTGGCCTCCTTGCCCTCGCCCAGCTGGATATAGGGCCCGAAGCGGCCGGTGCGGCGGGTGACGTCCTCGCCAGTGACCGGGTCCTTGCCGAGGCTGGTATCGTCGCCCCCTGCCCCCTCGCCCTCGCCGCCGCCTTGGGCGAACTTGCGGGTGAACTTGCATTCGGGATAGTTCGAGCAGGCGACGAACGCGCCGTAGCGACCGCCGCGCAAGCTGAGGCGGCCCGCCTGGCACTTGGGGCAGAGGCGCGGATCGCTGCCATCCTCGCGCTTGGGGAAGAGGTAGTCTCCGAGGAAGGTATCGAGTTCGGCGGTCACCTCGCTCGGCTTCTTCTCCATCACCTCATCGGACTTGGGCTTGAAGTCGCGCCAGAAGGCTTCGAGCACGGCCTTCCAAGCGGCGCGACCACCCGAGACGTCGTCGAGTTCGTCTTCCATGCCGGCAGTGAACTGATACGCAACGTAACGGTCGAAGAAGCGCTCGAGAAACGCGGTCAGCAGGCGGCCGCTCTCCTCCGCGAAAAAGCGGTTCTTCTCGGTGCGGACGTAGTTGCGATCCTTCAGCACCTGCAGCGTCGCGGCGTAAGTCGATGGTCGGCCTATGCCGAGTTCCTCGAGCCGCTTGACGAGGCTTGCTTCCGAATAGCGCGGTGGTGGCTGGGTGAAATGCTGTGTGGCATCGACGCCGCGCTTGGCCGGTGTATCGCCGGTGTTCATGACCGGAAGCAGACTGGTCTCATCGTCACCATCGTCAGCACCATCGGCCTTGTGATCGCGCCCTTCTTCGTAGACCGCAAGAAAACCGGGGAACTTCACGACCTGGCCGGTGGCGCGCAGTTCGTGCTTGCCGGTGCCTTCGCGCAAGGTGACCGTGGTTCGCTCGATCAGCGCCGAGGCCATCTGGCTGGCCATCGCGCGCTTGTAGATGAGGTCGTAGAGCCGGGCCTCATCGCCGTTACCGTAACGGTCGTGACTGAAATCGGTCGGGCGGATCGCCTCGTGCGCTTCCTGGGCGTTCTTGGCCTTGGTTTCGTAGATACGCGGCTTTTCGGGAAGATAGTGGCCGGAATACCGCGAACTGATGGCGACGCGCGCGGCTTGAATCGCGCTGGAATCCATCTGCACGCCGTCGGTACGCATGTAGGTGATCGCGCCGGCTTCATACAGCGTCTGCGCGACGCGCATGGTGTGGCTTGCGGAAAAGCCGAGCTTACGCGCAGCTTCCTGTTGCAGCGTGGAGGTGGTGAACGGCGGATAGGGATTGCGGCGAGTGGGACGGGTGTCAACCTCCTCCACGCGGAATGTCGCGGCCTCAACTGTGGACTTTGCGCGCTGGGCAATGCCTTCGTTACCTAACGAAAGCCGCTCCAGCTTCTCCCCGTCGAAGCGGACGAGACGAGCCTTGAACGGCGTTCCGCCCTGCTCCAGCGTGGCGACGACCGACCAGTACTCCTGGGCCTTGAACGTTTCGATCTCGCGCTCGCGCTCGACAATGAGGCGCAGCGCCACCGACTGGACGCGGCCCGCCGATTTGGCGCCGGGTAACTTGCGCCAGAGCACGGGGGAAAGCGTAAAGCCAAACAGGTAATCAAGCGCGCGGCGGGCGAGATAGGCGTCGATCAGATCCTGGTCGAGCTCGCGCGGGTGCTTCATGGCCTCGGTGACGGTCGCCTTGGTGATCGCGTTGAAGGTGACGCGTGCGACATCCTTGGGCAGGGCCTTGCGCTTGGCGAGCAGCTCGCGAACGTGCCACGAGATCGCCTCGCCCTCGCGGTCGGGGTCGGTCGCGAGGATCAGGCGATCGGCGGCCTTGGCGGAATCGACGATCGCCTTCACCCGAGCTGCCTTGTCGCCATAGAGTTCCCAGTCCATCGCGAAGTCCTCGTCCGGGCGCACGGAGCCGTCCTTCACCGGCAGATCGCGGACGTGGCCATAGGACGCGAGAACCTTGAAGCCGGGACCGAGATACTTCTCGATGGTCTTGGCCTTGGCCGGGGATTCGACGATCATGAGGGTCTTTGGGACTATCTGCATGGGTTCGGACGGACTTTCCTAGGCCTTACACGTACGCGCGAGGGTGGCGATCGTTTGGCCCTCACGTCAAGGTCCCGCCTTCTGGGCAGGTTTTCAGGAAAGTCCAGCCCGGAGCCGCCACATTCACTTGAGGGCGTTGATCTGCCCGATAAGCACGCCGATGTCGAAACCGGCAACCATGGCCGTGGCTTCCCTGTAATGGCCTGTGGCCATGATCAACGCGGGACAGCGCGAACGCCCGCATGCGTCAGCCGAGCGAGACGCGGCCCCCGGCATGGCGAACGAGCCGGCCTGACAGTTCGAGCTCAATCAGCGCCATCTGTACGGCACCTGCACTGGCACCGCTCTGGCGGATCAATTCGTCGGTCGCGACGGGTGCCGTGCCAAGGAGATGGACGATCTCGGCCGGTGCATCTCCCGCCTCTGCCAAGGGGCTGTATTCCAGCTCGTCCGCTTGAGCCTCAGTCCAGAGCGGCTCTCGCAGATTGTGACGCGTAGGCCCAGCGAAGCGTTCGAGCAATTCAGCAATGTCATCAGCCGACTGAACAAGGATTGCGCCATCGCGGATCAGTTCGTTGCATCCGCGTGAGCGGCTGTCGAGCGGCGAGCCGGGCACGGCCATGACCTCGCGTCCCGCCTCGGCGGCGAGACGCGCGGTGATCAGCGAGCCTGATCGTGGCGCTGCCTCGACCACGACAGTGCCTGCGGCAAGCCCGGCGATGATGCGGTTGCGGAATGGAAAATGGCGCGCGAGCGGTTCGGTCCCGGGCGGCATTTCGGCGATGAGCAGCCCGCGCGCGGCAACCTCTTCCTGCAGTTCGACGTGCTCGGGCGGGTAGGTCACGTCGATCCCGCTGGCGATGACGGCAATGGTGCCGCCGCCCTGCCCCATCGCGGCGAGGGCACCGCGGTGCGCTGCTGCGTCGATCCCGCGGGCAAGGCCCGACACGACGGCGTAGCCGCGTGCGGCCAGCGCAGCGGCGTAGTCCCGGGCAAGGCGGCAGGCTCCGGCCGAGGCATTGCGCGCGCCGACGAGCGCGACGGCCCCCTGCCCTAGAAGCGAAAGATCGCCGCGCCATGTCAACACCGGCGGGGGCGTTTCCAGCGCCGCGAGCAGGCGCGGATAGGTGGGGGAATCATGGAACAGGTATTGTCCGCCAGTTGCCGCGAGGCGCGCCATTTCGGCCTCGATCCGCTCTGCCGGGATTGGCCGGAAAGGCACTCCGCTGCGCCCGGCGATGTCGGGCAGCGCATCCAGCACCGCCACCGCATCGCCGAAGCGGCGCATGAGGTGGAAATAGCTCACCGGCCCGATGCCCGGGGAGCGCAGCACGCGAAGCCTGGCAAAAACCTCGGCGGGCGGGAGAGCGGGCGCGAACAGTTTCAGCCCTTTCCGCCGATGCGAGGTTCGGTGCCGGCGCGCAGACGCGCCATGTTGGCGCGGTGCAGCCAAAGCACCAGGAGCGTCAGGAGCGCCAGCACGGGTGCATAGGCGCCGTGCCCTGTCAGCATAGCGGCCACCGGAGCAGCGATCACAGCGCACATCCCGCCAAGCGAGGAAATGCGGGTTGCCGCCAGCACGCCAAGCCAGACCACGGCATAGGCAAGGCCGATCGGCCACGCGAGCCCCAGTGCGACGCCCATGGTGGTCGCAACGCCCTTGCCGCCATTGAAGCGAAGCCAGATCGGAAAGCAGTGGCCGATAACGGCCGCGAAAGCAGCCAACGCCTCGGTCCCCGGAAAGGCGGAACGTGCCAGCAGGACAGCAGCTGCACCCTTGGCGAGATCGAGCGATAAGGTCGCTGCCGCGAGGCCTTTGCGTCCGGTACGAAGCACATTCGTTGCCCCGATATTGCCCGAGCCGATAGTGCGCAGATCACCGGCACCGGACAGGCGGGTCAGCAGGAGACCGAAAGGCACCGAGCCGAGCAGGTAAGCCAGGGCGGCAATGCCGATTTGGTAAGCGAAAGCCATGATCATGGCGGGACCTTAACCGCCGCCGGGCACAATGGGGAGAGGCATGCTTTCCTTTTTGCCGCCGTTCCCGATACAAGAGGCGCAATGACCGTCGATCCCGCTGCCCCGATCCTGCTGTTCGATTCCGGCGTAGGCGGCCTGTCCGTTCTCGGCAAGGTGCGCAAGGAGCTCCCTGAAGCACCTGTCATGTACGTTTCGGACAACGCGGGCCTGCCTTATGGCAACAAGACCGAAGCGCAGATTGCCGCGCGGGTTTCCGGGCTGCTCGGCCGGCTGACCGAGCGTTATCACCCGCGCCTAGTCTGCATCGCCTGCAACACCGCCTCGACGATCGCGCTTGCGTCGGTGCGGGAGGTGCTCGAAGTGCCGATCGTCGGCACGGTACCCGCGATCAAGCCGGCGGCTGCGATGACGAAGACCGGCGTAATCGGCCTGCTGGGCACCGAAGCGACGATCCGGCAGGGCTATGTCGACCGGCTGCAAACCGAATTTGCGGCCAACAAACGGCTGCTGCGCCATGGCGCGCCGGAACTTGTCGCCGCAGCCGAAGCAAAGCTGCGGGGCGAGCTGGTCGATCCGGCCGTGTTTGACCGCGCGGCTGCCGCGCTTCGCGCCATGCCTGACGGCGAACGAATCGATACCGTAGTCCTCGCCTGCACCCATTTCCCGCTGCTGGAGGCGGAGCTCGGCAAGGCGTTCGGGCCGGACGTGCAGTTCATCGACGGATCGGACGGCATCGCCCGGCGCATTGCATTTCTGACGCAAGGACAGACCTGGTCCCGCGCCGAAGGCAGCGATGTCGCGCTGTTCACCCGGGATGATGCCGCCGATTCACGATTAATGCCCGCATTGGGACGCTATGGACTTACCCGTCGGCTGGTCTTCTGATCGGATCGGCGATAGGGCTGCGGGCCATGTTCAACCGCATCGCCCTGCTGCTGATCCTGATCATCGCGGTTCCATATTACTGGTTGCTGATGGATCCGGGCCCTACATCTGTTCCGCCGCGAAACATCGATATCGCGCGACTGAGATCGCTGTCCGACAGCCAGAGTGGTCCGCGCCCCGTCGCTATCGAGTACGCAGCCGTGGCAACGGACAGCAGGCCCGGAACACTGCTGGTGGCAGGCGGCGGGCTGCGTTACGACGAAACCGCCGTTCTCGTCTGGCGGCTGATCACACCCGGTGGCGACACGGTGATCAATTCGGGCCTCACCTCCGAACAAGCCATGGCCAGCGGGTTTGCGCGGTACCATCCCGAATTGCAGGCAACCGTTGACTCGTGGCTGACCGCCGCACGGAAAATTGCTTTCACGTCCGAGGAAATAGATCATGTAGGGGGCTTGGTCGCGCATTTGTCCGAGAACCTCGACCTGGTCGGCAAGGTGAGCGGCAACCGTGATCAGTTGAAAGCCATTCGCTCCCTGTCGCCGCTCACGACCAAGTCGCTTCCGGCGGAATCTGCCATACTTGTGGATCAGGCAGGTTATTTCCCGATCGCACCGGGCATCGCCGCAGTTTGCACGCCTGGTCATCGCAAGGGATCCGAGATGATCTATGTTCGCCTCCAGGATGGGCGCGAGTATCTCTTCGTCGGGGACACCGCTCCGATGCGCCGCAATGTCGAGTGGCAGCGTCCTCGTTCCCGCTATGAGGCCGAGTGGCTTGGCGCGGAAGATCGGGCCGCGACACTAGCGTGGATCAAAGGCCTGTCCGGACTCGAGGCGCGCGAGCCTGGCCTGAAGATTGTCTACGGACACGATCTCGGATGGCTGACCGACCCGGTGGCAGGCCCCCGTTTTGCGCCCGCAGCCCCCAGCCCGGTGCCGGTGAACGAAGGACAGGCGGCGCGTTGAGGCTCTTTGTGCGACGCGGAATATGACCCAAATGCCGCTGGCAATGGTGCGACAAGCGGCGTAAAGCGCCCGCCACGCCGTGCATGGGCGGGGTCATGGCAAGACAAGGCCACTGCATAAGGAGCCGCGGGTGAACTACGATCAGGTCTTCGATTCCGCGATCGAGCGTCTGCATACCGAAGGTCGTTACCGCGTTTTCATCGACATCTTGCGCAACAAGGGTGCCTACCCCAACGCGCGCTGCTTTGCGGGGCATAACGGCCCGAAGCCGATCACCGTGTGGTGCTCGAACGATTACCTGGCGATGGGGCAGCACCCCAAGGTCATCGGAGCGATGGAAGAGGCGTTGCATGATGTCGGCGCGGGCTCCGGCGGTACTCGCAATATCGGCGGTAACACGCACTACCATGTCGATCTCGAGGCCGAACTTGCCGATCTGCATGGCAAGGAAGGCGCGCTGCTGTTCACCTCCGGCTACGTCTCGAACGATGCGACGCTCTCGACGCTGGCCAAGATTCTGCCCGGCTGCGTGATTTTTTCAGACGAACTCAACCATGCCAGCATGATCGCTGGCATCCGTAACTCAGGCGCTGAAAAGCGAGTGTTCCGTCACAACGACGTGGCTCATCTGGAAGAACTGCTGGCCGATACCGATCCGGCGCTTCCCAAACTGATTGCGTTCGAAAGCGTCTATTCGATGGACGGCGACGTCGCACCGATCCACGAGATCTGCGATCTGGCCGAGAAGTACAACGCCCTCACCTATATCGACGAGGTCCACGCCGTTGGCATGTACGGCGCGCGTGGTGGTGGCATTTCCGAGCGCGACGAAGCGGCGCACCGCATTGACATCATCGAAGGCACGCTGGGCAAAGCGTTCGGCGTGATGGGCGGTTATATCGCGGCGGATTCCCGCATCATCGACGTGATCCGCAGCTATGCGCCGGGCTTCATCTTCACGACCTCGCTTTCGCCGGTGCTGGCAGCGGGCGTGCTGGCCGCCGTGCGCCACCTCAAGGCCTCCAGCGTTGAACGTGAGGGCCAGCAGGCTGCTGCGGCGTTCCTCAAGCAAGCCTTTGCCGACGCCGGGTTGCCAGTGATGCCCTCCACCACCCACATCGTGCCGCTGATGGTGGGCGATCCGGTGCGGGCCAAGAAGGTGAGCGACATCCTGCTTGCCGAATACGGCGTCTACGTGCAGCCAATCAATTATCCCACCGTACCGCGCGGCACCGAGCGCCTGCGTTTCACGCCAGGCCCGGCGCATACCGAGGCGATGATGAACGAGCTGACAGACGCTCTGGTCGAGATCTGGCAGCGGCTGGATCTGGAGATGCGCAAGGCAGCGTGAACACGCGTGCAACGCCTGGTGACAAGGAAATTGCACTTAAGACCGGGTGGCCGATAATTTTCCCGACTGCAACAAAGTGTTACTTAATGGAAATGTGCACTTAGCCTGTTGCTAGGCTGCATCACTTACATAAGTTAGTGCACTTTTAAAGATTCCGTGGCTTGTCAGTGCTCTGCACCGAAGCCAGTTACGGTCTGCCGCATGGGGGAAATTATGTTGCTTCACCGCTCGCAGCGTACAGCGCTGTATCTGGCTACATCCGCGCTCGCATTCATCGCGGTCGTTCCGGGGATCTCTCATGCGCAAAAAGCGCAGCAACCGGACGCTGCCGCCGCAACATCCGCTGAGAACGGCGGCGATATTGTCGTCACCGGCACGCGCATCTCGCGGCCGGAAATCGAACTGCCGAACCCGGTCACAGCGATCTCCGCCAAGCTCATCGAGCGCTCGGGTAAAACGGACGTCACCACTCTTCTGATCAACAGCCCGGCTCTGGTCGGCTCGGTCACCAACAGTTCGAACGCAGGCTCGAATTCCCAGAACTCCAATGATTCTGCTGCCGGGGCCGGCAATGTTGGCATCAGCGTGCTCAACCTGCGCAATCTGGGTTCACAGCGCACCCTGGTGCTCGTCGACGGCCGCCGGCACGTCAACGCCTATTCGGGCCAGAACTCGGTTGACGTCAACACGATCCCTGTCGATCTCATCGAAGGCGTCGACATCCTGACCGGTGGTGTTTCGGCTATTTATGGTGCGGACGGCGTCACGGGTGTGGTCAACTTCCGGCTCAAGCGCAATTTCGAAGGGCTGACAGCACGCATCCAGTCTGGCATCTCCTCGCGGGGCGATAACGCCAACCAGTTCATTTCGGTCACCGCCGGCCACAACTTTGCCGAAGACCGTGGTAACTTCGCACTCGCCTATGAGTACAACAAGTCGGATCGCCTGAACCAGAAGGATCGTGACTACCTTGGCGATCCGCGCAAAAATCTGCAACTGCTGCGCAATCTCGACAATCCCACGCAGCCCGGTGGCGGCAACAATCTCGACCTGCCCTACGACAAGATCTATTCGAACGTCAGTTGGTCCGACAGCGCGCCGAATGGCGCCGTCGACATCGGCGTGTTCAATCCCGATACGGGTGCCACCGAATTCCAGTACGTGCCGAATTTCGATGGCGACGGCCGTCCCTATGATCGGGGCACGCTGCTTCCGGGCACCGGAGGCCGGGCCGTCAACAGCAGGTCCAACACGCCGACTGCGGGCTACTTCGGCGATATCGAGCCGCAGATCGAGCGTCACAACGTCAACGCGCTCTTCAGCTACGAATTCTCGCCGGCCGCGAAGTTCTTTGCCGAGGGCAAGTATGTTCGTATCAATGCCTTTACGCTGGTTCAGCCCTCATTCGATTTCTACACCTTCCTCACGCCGGACAACTACTACCTCAACAAGCGCTTCGGCGCTGCGGCGCCCATCGGGGCGCTGGTCAACCGCGACAACTTCGACATGGGCGTCAACACCCAGCGGGCCAAGCGCGAGACCTATCGCGGCGTGCTGGGCCTGCGCGGGACACTCAGCGAAGGCGAGCACAGCGGCAACCTCAACTACGAGGTTTCCTATGTTTACGGCCGATCTTCATCGGTCGTCACATCAGGTAACACCCGCCTGACCGACCGCTACTATGCAGCCGTGGATGCTGTGCTCGATCCGGCAACCGGGCAGCCGACGTGCCGGATCAATCTCCCCGGCGAGACGGTCATCGACCCCAACAACTACGCCGGTGTGGCCACGATCACCGGTACACCGGTCTCCGGGCAGCCGCTCAGCTTCAAGCCGGGCGAATGCCACCCGCTCAATCTGCTGGGTTATGGTCAGAGCTCGGAAGCAGGTCGAAAGTTCGTCTTCGTCGATGACGTCACCCGCGCCTACAGCGAGCAACACGTCGTCTCGGGTTCGATTTCCGGCGATCTCGGCTTCCTGTTCAGCTTGCCCGGCGGCCCGGTCAAGTTCGCTCTCGGCGCCGAGTATCGCAAGGAAAAGACGCGCTCGACCCCGTCTGCCTATGCCCAGGGCGGATTCTTTGATGGCGGCAACCAGACTGCCCCGAGCGGTGGCCAGTTCGACGTCAAGGAAGTCTATGGCGAGCTCAGCGTCCCCCTGCTGCAGCACGTTCCGTTTGCGGAGGATCTCTCGTTTGGCGGCGCGGTTCGCTATTCGAACTACTCGACCATCGGATCGACGACGACCTGGAAGGTTGACGGTGCCTATTCTCCTGTCCGCGACATCACGTTCCGCGGAACAATTTCCAGTGCCGTCCGTGCACCCAACATTACCGAACTCTTCAGCCCGCTACAGGGCGTGCAAACCTTCCTGAGCGATCCGTGCGACCCGACGAACCTGCCTGAAGGTACACAGTACCGAGCGGCAAACTGCGTTGCAGCCTTGACAGCGGTGGGGCTCACCCCCGCTCAGATCGCAGCCTTCAGCCCGGCGACCGATCCCAAACAAAGCACGAGCCAGCCCGGGCTTTCCGGTGGCAACCCGAATTTGCAGGCTGAAACCGCCCGTAGCTGGACGGCCGGTATCGTGCTTCGGCCCAGCTTCCTGCGCGGCTTCTCGTTCACGGCGGACTGGTACAACATCAAGCTGAAGAACGCGATCAACACCCCGGACGTGAACGAAGTTTTCAAGCTCTGCGTCGATCAGCCGACGCTGCAGAACGTGTTCTGCAACAGCTTCACGCGTTCTTCGAAGACGGGCTTCATCAATTCCTACACCACGCAAACTCTCAACGTGGCCGCGTTCACGACCTCCGGTCTGGAAGTCAGCGCCGCCTACCGGCTCAATATGGCGCCAGCGCTCGGCCGTCTCGATTTCCGGCTCTCGGGCGGATACCTCAACGATCTGACGTTCCTTGCGACTGTCGGTGGAACTCCCGAACAGCAGCGCAACCGCACCTATCGCCCCAAGTACAGCGGCAATGCCCAGGTCACCTGGCTCCACGGCCCACTGACCGTGAACTATGGACTTTCCTGGCAGGGCAAGACCGAGCGGTATACGCAGATCGAGCAAAAGGCTCACCCGAACTACGATCCGCGTTACGTCATGTACAAGGAGCGCTGGGAGCATGATATCCAACTGAGCCTGGACGTCAGCGACCGCTTCACCTTCTACGGCGGTATTAACAACTTCACGGATCAGCAGCCCGACATTGCAGCCGGATTCGGCTATCCGGTGAGTGCGATCGGCCGCTATTTCTACATCGGCGCCAAGATCAAGCTCGCCGATATCTTCTGACGGTTGTCCTTGCACGATCGCCGCGCATGCGGTCGTGCAAGGCTGCCAGCAAGCATTGCCGCGAAGGCCATTTACCGAAACTGGCGACATAAAAAGAAAGGCCCCGCGATTGCTCGCGGGGCCTTTCCTTTGCGACCCGGGTTGGCCCGGTGCTATTATCTCAGCGCAGCGACACAACGTTGTCCGACACACGCGGATCACGGCGGTCACCACGGTACTGGCTGGACATCGGCTCGTCCGAAACCTCGAATACTTCGGTCGCGCCGAAGCCGTTGAAGGCCGTCTTCATGGCCGCGCCATACGCGCCGAGCATGCCGATCTCGATGAAGTCGCCCGCCTTGATGTCCGCCGGAAGCGCGAAGGGCCCTTCCATGTGGTCCATGTCGTCGCAGGTCGGTCCCCAGAAACTGAAATCCTGGGTCTCGGTCTCACCATCCTCGTTCGCCGCGCTATCGCGCAGCAAACGCACAGGAAAGCGCCAGCCCACGTGTGCGGCATCAAACAGCGCACCATAGGCGCCGTCGTTGATGAACAACTCGGTGCCGCGCCGGCGTTCGACCCGCACGATCATCGAATTGTACTCTGCGCACAGCGCGCGGCCCGGCTCGCACCACAGTTCGGCCGAATAGGAGACCGGCAACGATTCGTAGGTGCGGTCGATCACGCCGAAGTAGTCTTCAAGCGGCGGCGGTTCCATGCCGGGATAGATCGACGGGAAGCCGCCGCCGACATCGATGATGTCGACAGTGACCGCCGCATCGACAATCGCCGCGCGGACGCGCTCGAGTGCCTGGACATAGGCGTGCGGGCTCATCGACTGGCTGCCGACATGGAAGCAGACACCGAGCGAATCGGCAACCTGACGCGTGGCCTGAAGAAGTTCCCCTGCGCCAGTGAGATCGCAGCCGAACTTCGAAGCGAGGCTGAGCTCGGAACCCTCGGAAGAGACGCGCAGACGCACGCACAGGGTCAGGTCCTCGGGGAGGATGCCGCCGTTGGCTGCCGTGGTCGCATCGCGGATCTTCTCCAGTTCCTCGATCGAATCGAGGCTGAACACGCGCACGCCATGGTCGCGATAGGCCTCGATGATCGCACTGGGCGTCTTCACAGGATGCATGAAGCAAAGCGTCGCTTCGGGAAGCGCCGCACGCGCCATGCGCACCTCTGCGATCGAAGCCACGTCGTAATGCGTGATCCCGGCATCCCAAAGAACGCGGAGAAGCTCCGGCGATGGATTGGCCTTGACCGCATAGAGCGAGCGCCCCGGAAACTTCTCAACGAAGAAACGGGCCGCGCGCGCCGCAGCGTGCGGACGGTTCAGAATGGCGGGTTGGTCGGGCGCGAAGGCGCCCGCTACAGCCAATGCGTCAGGATGGATGTGCAACTCAAGGGACCCCCAAACGGAAAATTGAGACAAAGCTGCCTTGCGGTTTGGAAGTCCCCATGGGGCAGCGAGGGGGTAAATAGCCCCCCTGCCCTGAACATCAAGTGAAAAAATGGGCACCTCATGTTGATGTCACAAACTTGAAACATTTTTACAGGGAGGCCCGGAAATCCTTAACCCATCAAGGCTTGCGCCAGCGCGCGCCATGCCGGGAGCGAGTGCGGATCATTCGCGCCATTCGCCGCGGTGGGGTGCGAGGCGAATCGCGCGATCACCATTTCAGCCACAGGGTCGATCCACAGCGTCTGCCCGTGGATGCCGCGCGCGCTGAAACAGCCGTGATTGTCGTGCGCATGCCACCACTGGCTGCCATAGCTCCAACCGTTCAGCAGCGGATAGGCCGCCTTGTGGAAACGGTCCGGATCGCCGCCCTGCCGGATGCGGTCGACGTCAGCGGCCGGAATCACGCCAAGCCCGCCAAGGCGAAGCGCCTCGCCGAAGCGGGCAAGATCCTCAAGCCGCAAGTTGAGCCCCCCGCCGGCGAAGGGAGAGCCGATCTCGTCAACGATGATATCCGCATCCCCCAGCATGCCGAGCGGCTGCCACAGACGCTCCGACAGGACCTGCGTGAACGGCCGGCCGGTGACGCGCGTGATGATCCAAGCGAGCACATCGGTGTTGGGCGTGCGGTAGACGAAACCTTCCCCATGCGTGCCCAGACCGGGAACGGTGGTGAGATAGTCCCACAGATTGTGCGGGCCGGTATAGCTGGCAGGGCGCGGGGTGAGGCCGAGCGCGGCGCTGTAGGCCCCGATCCCGGAATTGGGATTGCCGTATTCCTCGGAAAAATCGAGCGCGGTCGTCATGTGGAGCATCTGACCGATCGTCGCGCTGCCGAAGCCACTGGCGGCAAGCTCGGGGATAACGCTGTCCACCGGCGCGGCAAGGTCGATCCGCCCTTCCCCGACCAGCATCTGCACAAGCGTGCCGACGAAGCTCTTGGTGACCGAGAAGGCGATATGGCGGGTTTCGGGGCCGGTGACGCCGAACCAGCGCTCGAAGACCACCTCGCCCTTGTGCAGCACGAGAATGCCGTCGGTAAAAGCAGATAGCAGCGACTCCTCGAACGTCGTCTCGGCATCGTCCCCCAGCGGCGCGAACCGCACTGCGCCGAGGTCGTCACGCAGCGCCCGGGGGAACGGTATGCCCTCCCCGCTCGCCGCGACACGCACCGTCGGGCAGAAACTCCGCATGTTCGAATAGGACCAGCGGATCATCGGAAAGCGCATGTGATCTGCGCGGGCGGCAAGTAGGCGCCGTTCCAGTGGCGGCGGCGCGCCGACCATCCAGCCCATGCGTACCGGATCGCTCGTCACACCATCAAGGACTTCGCCCGCCATCATCACTCTCCGCCTGCTATCATTGCTTGCGGAGAGCTTGCCTCAGGAAACGCGATCCCGGAAGTCCTCCCACGAAAAACGTTTCACGCATTCGAGGCTGTCGGTCTCGCTGTCCCACAGCCAGATCGAGGGGAGCGGCACGCCGTTGAAGGTCGTCGTCTTGACCATCGAATAATGCGCCTGATCAAGGAACGCGAAGCGCGCGCCGGGTTCGGCAAGCCCGTGCATGCGGTAATCGCCGATGACGTCACCGGCGAGGCACGACGGGCCGCCGAGGCGGACGGGGGCATCGCCTTCTCCGTCCTCGTATTCATCGAGCGGCAGTTCGCCGAGCATGGCCGGACGATACGGCGCTTCGATCACATCGGGCATATGGCATGTGGCAGAAATGTCGGTGATGCCAAGCTGCATGCCGTTCCAGTGCGTATCGAGCACGGTGCCGACAAGAATGCCGGCGTCGAGCGCGATGGCTTCGCCGGGTTCAAGGTAGATCTCGCAGCCGGTTTCGGCCTTAACCCCTTGCAGGAACGCGACAAGGTCGTCCCGCTGGTAATCCGCCCGGGTGATGTGGTGGCCGCCGCCGAAGTTGAGCCAGGTAAGCTGGCCGAAGTACGGTGCAATACGGGGCTTCAGCGCTTGCCAGGTGCGCTGGAGCGGCTCGAAATCCTGCTCGCACAAGGTGTGGAAATGGAGGCCGCTGACGCCTTCCAGATGCTCTGCCCGCAGCTGATCAACCGGGAAGCCAAGGCGTGAATGCGGCGCGCAGGGATCATAACGCGGCACTTCACCTTCGGCATGCAAGGGATTGATGCGAAGGCCGATATCGAACGGCTCACCCGCAGCACGCGCGGCCGCGATCTGCGGGGCAAAGCGGGCATGCTGGCCGGGCGAATTGAAGATCACATGGTCTGAGTGCTGGAGGATTTCGGGCAAGTCCTCCGCCTTGTAGGCCGCGCAGTAGGTCGCGATCTCGCCGGCGTAGTGATCGGCAGCAAGGCGCGCTTCCCACAGGCCCGAGGTGCAGACGCCGTCGAGGTATTCGCCAATCAGCGGCGCGACCCGCCACATCGAGAAAGCCTTAAGCGCGGCGAGGACCTTGATCCCTGCGCGATCACGCACATCGGCGAGAGTGCTCAGGTTCTGCCTGAGGCGCGCGGCATCGACCACAAAGGCCGGGCTATCCACGCGGGTCAGGTCAAATTGGGCGAAGGCCCCTGGATCGCCGGCTCTGGTTTCCATCTATGATCTCCTGATCCTTCCCTTGCAGGGGAAGGATGCATTCAGAACGCCAGCGGCCCTTCAAGCTCCTTCACCTGCCAGGGCAGGCCGTGCTTGTTCAGCATGTCCATATAGGGATCGGGATCGAACTGCTCGATGTTGAATACGCCGGCGCCGCCCCAGGTGCCGGTGACGAGCATGGCCGCACCGATCATCGCCGGAACGCCGGTGGTGTAGCTGATCGCCTGGTTGCCGGTTTCGGCATAGGCCTCTTCGTGATCGCAGATGTTGTAGATGTAGAAGGTCTTTTCCACGCTGTCTTTCAGGCCGGTCGCGATATCGCCGATGTTCGTCTTGCCCTTGGTCAGCGCGCCGAGGCTGGCGGGTTCGGGCAGAACGGCCTTGAGGAACTGGAGCGGAACGATCTCCTTGCCCTCGTAGATCACCGGGTCGATGCGGGTCATGCCCACGTTCTGCAGCACGGTGAGGTGCGTGATATAGGCATCGCCGAAGGTCATCCAGAAGCGGATGCGCTCGATCTCGGGCAAGTGATGCGCGAGGCTTTCGAGTTCCTCGTGATACATCAGGTACATGTTCTTCGGCCCGACAGCCTCGAAATCGAAGGTCTGGCGGATGGTGAGCGCCGGGGTTTCGACCCATTCACCCTTTTCCCAGCGCCGCGCCGGCGCGGTCACTTCGCGGATGTTGATTTCCGGGTTGAAGTTGGTCGCGAATGGCTGGCCGTGATCGCCACCGTTGCAATCGAGAATATCGAGCGTGCGGATGGTGTCGAGCTTGTGCTTCTTGAGCCAGGTCGCGAAAACGCTGGTCACGCCCGGGTCGAAACCCGAGCCGAGCAGCGCGGTGAGGCCGGCGGCCTTGAAGCGCTCCTGATAGGCCCACTGCCACTTGTACTCGAACTTGGCCTCGTCGATCGGCTCGTAGTTCGCGGTGTCCATGTAGTTGACCCCGGCAGCGAGGCAGGCCTCCATGATGTTGAGATCCTGATAGGGCAGCGCAAGATTGACGACGAGCGCGGGGCGCAGTTCGTTCAGCAGCGCGGTGGTCGCGTCGACATCGTCGGCGTCAAGGGCATAAGTCGCCACATCACGGCCAGTCCGCTGCTTCACCGAGGCCGCAATCGCCTCGCACTTCGAAAGGGTGCGGCTGGCGAGCACGACTTCGCTGAAGATATCGGGGTTCATCGCCATCTTGTGAACGGCAACCGAGCCGACGCCGCCTGCGCCGATGACAAGGACCTTGGCCATAGGGGAAACTCCAAACCGGAACGGCGCAGCGTGTGCTGGCGCTTCGAAAGCGGTGCCTTTACGGTAAGGGGATGACAAACCCAAGTCCCCAATTGAGCCCTGCCCCATCGGCCCGCGAAGCGACGCGCGCCCCAACCCGGAAGGGCGTTCTGCGCGCCGCCGCCAAAGTAAGCGCGCTGGTGCCGCATACCCCGCTGCTGGCGCTGGAATTGCCCGAAGGCGGTACTGTCTGGTGCAAGGCGGAATGCCTGCAGCCGATGGGTGCGTTCAAGATCCGCGGCGCCTGGCACCGGCTCACGGAACTGACCGAGGAGGAACGCGCGCGCGGCGTTGTCGCGGTATCCAGCGGCAACCATGCGCAGGGTGTCGCCTGGGCGGCGCGCCGGCTGGGGATCTCGGCGACCATCGTGATGCCGGCGGACGCGCCGGAGGTGAAACTTTCGGAAACGCGGCGGCTCGGCGCGCAAGTCGTGCTCTACGAACGCCTGACGCAGTCGCGCGACGCGATCGCGGCGGAGATATGCGCAGCGCAGGGCTCGGTTCTGGTCCACGCCTATGGCGATCCCTGGGTGATAGAAGGTCAGGGCAGCACGGGGGTGGAACTGGCGAGCCAGATGGATTGCTTTGCCGGCGGGCCGCCGACGCGGATCGTGGCGCCATGCGGTGGCGGCGGGCTCGCCTCGGGGTTGGCGCTGGCCTGTCCGGACGCCGAGATCGTGCCGGTGGAGCCTGAAGGCTGGGATGACGTCACCCGCAGCCTGGCAGGCGGCGCCATCGTCGGTGTCGGCGCCTCGCCGCCAGCCACGGCCTGCGATGCGCTGCAGACGATGGCGACCTACCCGATCAACTTTGCCGTCATGACGTCACGCGGCATGCGCGGCGTGGCGGTGAGCGAGGCCGAAGTCCGTGCGGCCCAGATCCACGCCTTCCGCAAGCTGCGCCTGGTGGTCGAGCCCGGCGGTGCGGCGGCGCTGGCGGCTGTGCTGGCAGGCAAGGTGCCGTACGATGGGCGGACGGCCGTCATCCTCTCGGGTGGCAATGTCGACCCGGCGGCGTTCGCAAAGGTGATCGTGCAGAGCTGATAGGTTGCAATTGACAATCGACCATCGGCTGTCCACCCCTTGCCCCCGGACAACAAGAACGACGGGGGACCGCGATGACGGGAATGGAAATTCTGAAGCCGGTGGTAGCGCTGGCGGCGTGGACGATGGTGATGTGGCTATGGATGTATGCAACCCGCATCCCGGCGATCACCGCGCTGCCCAAGTCCGATGATCCGAACGCCGACGTGGGTTGGACCGGCGCGAAGCTCGAAGGCCTGATCGACCCCAAGATTCAATGGAAAGCACATAACTACAATCACTTGCATGAGGCACCTACGGTGTTTTATGCAGTGGCGATTGTTCTGGCGCTTGTTGGCCAGGGCCAAGGTGTGAACCTGATGATCGCGTGGGCCTATGTGGCCTTGCGGGTGGTGCACTCGATCTTCCAGTCGACCGTGAACAAGGTCGCACCGCGCTTTGCGCTGTTTGCCTTGTCGAGCGTCGCGCTGATGGCGCTTGTGCTGCACGCCGCAATGGCGGTTTTCACGGCCTGACGAACAGGCTCGCCAGCTCGACGTGGGTGGACCAGCGGAACTGACCCACCGGAACAAGCCCGGCGAGCCTGTAGCCCGCTTCGATGAGCGTCATGGCATCCTTGGCCCAACTGGCCGGGTTACAGCTGATGTAGACCACGCGCGGGACGACGGATTGCGCGAGGTGCAGGACCTGTTCGCGCGCACCGGCGCGGGGCGGGTCGAGCAAGACCGCGGCAAACCGGTCCAGCTCGGCCTTCTGCAGCGGATTTCGGAACAGGTCACGGTGGACGGCATGAACCGGGCGGCCATGCATGCGGGCCGCAGCCTGACAGGCCAGATGGGCATCGCGCGCGGCCTCTACCGCGAGGACCCTGGTGCCCGGCCCTGCCAGTGCAAAGGCAAATGTTCCGAGGCCTGAGAAAAGGTCGGCCACGGTCGGCGCGCCCGCAAGCCATTCGCGCGCGGCAGAAATCAGCGCTTCCTCGCCATCGCCCGTCGCCTGCAGAAATGCCCCTGGCGGCAGGCCGACCGGGACGCCACCGAGCGTTACGGTAACGGGATCCGGCTCCCACACCGTCTCGGGCCCATCACCCTGATCGAGCGTGAGCCGGGCGACGCCATTGTCGCGCGCGAAATCGAGCAGGGCTTCGGTCTGCGCGAGGCCTTCCATCTTCAGGCCGACCAGATCCGCAGTCGGGCCCTGATCTGCCAGGGTGAGCGCAATATCGACTGAAAGGCTGCGATTGACGCGCGTTTCGAGCAGCCGCCGCAAGGGGCCGATCAACGCCGCGAGGTCATCAGCCAGAACCGGGCATTCCTTGAGGTCCACGATCTTGTGCGAGCCTTGCTCGCGAAAGCCGAGGACAATCCGCTTGCCGATGGCCTGCGCATGGAGCGTTGCGCGGCGGCGGGTATGGGGAGGCGAGAGATGCGGCGGTGAAATGTCACCGGGGTCAAGCCCCTGCCCGCGCGCGGCACCTTCGACACGGCCAGCGACATAGGCCGCGAGCGCGCTGTCCGAAAGGTGCTGGAGCTGGCAGCCGCCGCACGCGGGAAAGTGGCGGCATGACGGCGCCGCGTGGTCTGGTCCGGGCGTCAGCGTACCGTCGGGTTCGAGGACGTCACCAGGTGCCGCGAGCGTTACGTAGCGACCGTCTGCGGTCTGGCCTTCGCCCTTGGCGGCGACGCGGATGATAAGGCCGGGGTTACTCATGGGAGCGCGGCGCTTAGGGCATAACCAGTAGCGGCCGCAAGGTCTCCGGCCGTAAAGGCGGGGCCGCAGCGCCTCGCAGCCTCGCCGTGGAGCCACAGGCCCTCGTGCGCTGCGAGAAATGCATCACCGTGGACGGCAAGGCGGCTGGCAATGATCCCGGCGAGAACATCGCCGCTGCCGGCAACCGAGAGCCAGGCTGAGGCACGGGGGCTGACGATGACGTCACCCCCGGGGGCGGCGATCAGGCTGTCGGGCCCCTTGAGGAGGACGATGGCCTGCGCGGCCTCTGCCAGCGCCGCGGCGCGGGCGCGGCGGGTGCCGGTCGCGATGAGACCAAAAGCGGCTTCGAGCGCAGCCATCTCGCCCTCGTGCGGGGTCAGGATGCGCGGTGCAGTGCCGGGGCTTTCGGGGCGAAGCAGCACGAGCGCATCGGCATCGATCACCACGGGACGGTCGGCGTCGAGCGCCGCAGCGAGACGGGCTTCGGCATCAGCACTGCGCCCCAGTCCCGGGCCGACGAGAATGGCTGCCATGCGCGGATCGGAGAGCGCGGCAAGGTCCGTAACGTCACAGACCAGCGACGGGGGAACGCCCTCGGGCCGTGAGGGCGCCAGCAGCTTGACATAGCCCGCACCGGAGCGTTGCGCGGCTTCTGCCGAAAGCAAGGCCGCACCGGGCATGGCGCCGGCAACGATGCCCAGGAGCCCGCGCTTGTACTTGTGGGCATCAGGAGCAGGCGGGGCGATCCGGGGCTTGCCGAGCACCCTCGCCGCCGCCGGCACCGCCGCCACCCCGATATCGACAAGCCGCAACGCCCCCATAAGCGGCGCGGCGGGCATGGCAAAGTGAGCATGCTTCCAGGCACCCAGCGCAACCGTTACGTCACAGGCCGGGAGGCCGGGATTGAGCACCGCACCACTGTCGGCCTCTATGCCGCTGGGGAGATCCGCAGCGATGCGCAGGGTGTGGCGCTCGGCAAGGCCGGTGAGGAGGAAGAAAACGTCATCCGGCAGGGGCCGCGAGAGGCCGCTGCCGAACAGGCAATCGAGCAATAGGCTGCCATGCGGGAATGCGCCCGGAGCCCCAACTTCACCCGCAAAGAGCGCGCGCGCCGCCGTGGCTTCGGGCGTCATCGGCTGGCGCGCGGCGATGACCGTAACGGCGACGCCGTGCTCCATCAAATGGCGCGCCGCAACGTAACCGTCACCACCATTGTTGCCGGGGCCGCACAGCACAGTGACCGGCCGCCCCGCCCCGAGCCGCCGCGCCCATTCTCCAAGCGCGCGGCCCGCCGTTTCCATCAGCGCTTGCGCAGGTGTGCCGCCATCGATGAGCGCCGCTTCGGCGGCGCGCATCGCGGCTACGTCAAGGACCTGCCCGAGGATGTGATCCCGGTCAGCCTTCATCCTGCGCGCCGTTACGGCGGAAGATGCCCGAGAGATCACGAACCGCGCCGCGCGCGGCGCTGGTGGTCATCAGCGCATAAGCCTGCAGCGCGAGACTGACCTTGCGCGGCCGCGGCTTCACGGGCTGCCATCCGCGCGCTTCCGCCGCCTTGCGGCGCTCGGCGAGCGTCGCGTCATCCACGGCGAGGTGGATCGAACGAGCGGGAATGTCGATCTCGATGCGGTCGCCGGTCTCAACGAGGCCGATCGTGCCGCCTTCCGCCGCTTCGGGCGAACAGTGGCCGATCGAAAGGCCAGAAGTGCCACCCGAGAAACGCCCGTCAGTGACAAGCGCGCAGGCAGCGCCAAGGCCCTTCGACTTGAGGTAGCTGGTGGGATAGAGCATTTCCTGCATGCCCGGGCCGCCGCGCGGGCCTTCGTAGCGGATCAGCACCACATCACCCGCCTCGACCTGGCCAGTGAGGATCGCGGTCACGGCAGCGTCCTGGCTTTCATAGACCTTGGCGGGACCGCTAAACTTGAGGATCTTCTCGTCAACGCCCGCCGTCTTCACGATGCAGCCGTCCTTGGCGAGATTGCCGAAAAGGACGGCAAGGCCGCCATCCTTGCTGAAGGCATGCTCGGCGGAGCGGATCACGCCAGTCTCGCGGTCGAGATCGAGCTCCTTCCAGCGGCGCGACTGGCTGAAGGCGACCTGCGTCGGCACGCCGCCAGGGGCAGCCTTGTAGAATTCGTGCACCGCCGGATCATTGCTGCGGGAAATGTCCCACTTGTTGATCGCATCGGCCATGGTCGGGCTGTGCACGGTGGGCAGATCGGTGTGGAGCAGCCCTGCCCGCTCCAGTTCGCCGAGGATCGCCATGATCCCGCCCGCGCGGTGGACATCTTCCATGTGGACATCGGACTTGGCGGGGGCGACCTTGGACAGGCACGGCACGCGGCGCGAGAGGCGGTCGATATCGGCCATGGTGAAATCGACGCCCGCTTCGTGCGCGGCGGCGAGGAGGTGGAGCACGGTGTTGGTGGACCCGCCCATCGCGATATCGAGGCTCATCGCGTTTTCGAACGCCTTGAAGCTGGCGACTTCGCGGGGGAGGACGCTGGAATCGTCCTGCTCGTAGTAGCGGCGGCAGAGCTCGACCGAGAGGCGGCCCGCTTCGCGGAACAGGCGTTCGCGGTCGGCATGGGTGGCGAGCACCGAGCCATTGCCGGGGAGCGAAAGGCCAAGCGCTTCGGTGAGGCAGTTCATCGAGTTGGCGGTGAACATGCCCGAGCACGAACCGCACGTCGGGCAGGCCGAGCGCTCGATCGCGGTGACTTCCTCGTCGGTATACTTCTCGTCCGCTGCGGCGACCATCGCGTCGACGAGGTCGAGCGCGACTTCCTTGCCCTTCAAGAGCACCTTGCCCGCTTCCATCGGCCCGCCCGAGACGAACACGACGGGGATGTTGATGCGCATCGCGGCCATCAGCATGCCCGGGGTGATCTTGTCGCAGTTCGAGATGCAGACCATGGCATCGGCGCAGTGCGCGTTGACCATGTACTCGACGCTGTCGGCAATGAGGTCGCGGCTGGGCAGCGAATAGAGCATCCCGTCATGGCCCATGGCGATGCCATCATCGACCGCGATGGTGTTGAATTCCTTGGCAACACCGCCCGCCGCCTCGATCTCGCGCGCGACAAGCTGGCCGAGGTCCTTGAGGTGTACATGGCCCGGCACGAACTGGGTGAAGCTGTTGACGACAGCGATGATCGGCTTTCCGAAATCGCTGTCCTTCATGCCCGTGGCGCGCCACAGCCCGCGCGCGCCCGCCATGTTGCGGCCATGGGTGGTTGTTCTGGAACGATAGACCGGCATTGGCATTCTCTCTTGAAAGTCTAGACTCGCCTGCGCGGCGACAATGCATCGCACCTAGCCCAAGCAGGCTTTTCGGTCGAAAGTAATCTCCGCAACCATCCGCTAGCTGCCGAGGGCGATGGCCACCTGGTTGGCGATCCGGGCAAGGCGCTCGGCCCACAGCGCGTGGCTTGCCGGATCGGAAATCTGGTCCTGCCGGACCTCGATGCCGAAATAGGGCCGTCTTTCCGCCTCGGCATGGCGGTTCATTGTCGCGTTGAGCAGGCGGCCGGAATAGGGCTCCTGATCCCCCACGACGAGACCTTCGGCTGCGAGCAGCGGGATGGCAAGGCGCGAGGCGCGGTCGTCCTCGTTGTAGAGCACGCCGACCTGCCAGGGGCGCTGCTGCGCCGGGTCGCTCGCCAACTGTGGCGTGAAGCTGTGCAGCGAGAGGATCAGCGATGGCGGCGCCTCGTCCAGCACTCGGGCCAGCGCCGCGTGATAGGGTCGGTAGAAGCGCGCGAGGCGCTCCTCGTGTCCGGCGTGATCGAGCGCGTTGCCGGGGATCGCGTGGCCGTCGCTGGCGATCGGGCAGACGGTGGGGCCATGCTCGTCGCGGTTGAAATCGCAGACAAGACGGCTGACGCCCCCAAGAAACGCGGCAATGCCGGGGCGCTCCGCCATATGCGCGGCAACGCCGGCGACACCGATATCGATGGCGATGTGCTGTTCGAGCAGCGCGGGATCGATACCGAGATCGATGTCGCCGGGCACGCGGTTCGAGGCGTGATCGGAAACGACAAGAATACCGCCAAAGTGGGGCGTGCCGAGCATCTGGTAGGCTTCGCTCATCTCAGCGCTCCGGCCAGACGCCACCATGCGGGCGGCAAGGCGTCAGCAGCGGCATCACGGCCTTCCACGCTGTCGAAGAGCGCAAAACAGGTGGCGCCCGAGCCCGACATGCGCGCAAGCCACGCCCCGCTTGCGGCAAGCGCGGCAATGACGTCAGCGATCTGGGGAACGAGTGCGATGGCGCTGGGCTCGAGATCGTTGCGTCCGTCGAGCGCGATGGTGCGCAAGTCGCCTGACGGCATGGGGCCGCGGTCGATCCCGTCCCAGCCCTTGAATACGGGCCCCGTGGCGAGCGGAAAGCGCGGGTTCACGAGCAGGACCGGAATGCCGGTGAGATCATTGGCGACGGGCTCAAGTTCGGTCCCGGTTCCGCGCCCGATGCAGGCCCGGCTGAGGACGCAGGCGGGCACGTCTGCCCCCAGCTTCGCGGCACGAGCCAGCCAGTCGTCCGGCAAGCCATGTGCGCGCTCTACCATGCGGAACACCGCGCCCGCATCGGCAGAACCGCCGCCGAGCCCGGCAGCGACCGGCAGTCGCTTTTCCAGAGTGACTGCCCATCCTTTGCCATGAGGCAAGGAATTCAGGCTTTTGGATACGATATTTCCGAATGGATCAGAAAGCCCGACTGCGAACTCTCCGAGGACATTGAGGCTGTCTTGATGGGCCGGCTCCGCAGCCAGTTCGTCCCCTGCATCGACAAAGGCGAACAGCGTTTCCAACTCGTGATAGCCATCCTCGCGCCGCCGCCTAACGTGCAGCGCGAGGTTTATCTTGGCGTAGGCGGTTTCGCGCATCAGGTGTCCCCCCCGCCCTTGGCGGCGAGGGGATTTCCTCACATGTTCGGATAGTTAGGGCCGCCGCCGCCTTCGGGCGTGACCCATTCGATGTTCTGCGTCGTGTCCTTGATATCGCAGGTCTTGCAGTGGACGCAGTTCTGGGCGTTGATCTGGAGGCGCGGATTGCCGTCCTCACCGGTGAGGAACTCATAAACGCCTGCAGGGCAGAAGCGTGCCTCGGGGCCTGCATAGAGCGGGAGGTTGATCCGCGTGGGGACCGTCGGGTCCTTGAGCACGAGGTGACACGGCTGATCCTCCTCGTGGTTGGTATAGGAGAACGAGACCGATGTCAGGCGGTCGAAGCTGATCACGCCGTCGGGCTTCGGATACTCGATCGGCTTGAACAGGTCGGCGCGCATCGTGTGCTCGCTGTCCTTGTGGTGCTTCATGCCCTTCAGCGGGTTGATCCTGAGCACGCGCGCCCACATGTCCGCCCCGGCCAGTGCGGTGCCCAGCGAACCGCCGAACTTCGCGACCAGCGGCTGCGCATTCTGGACCAGCTTGAGCTCGGTGGCGATCCAGCTCTCGCGCACGGCGCTGTCATATTCGCCGAGTTCATCCTGCTCGCGGCCATTTGCCATGGCGGCGGCAATGGCTTCGGCGGCCAGCATGCCGCTCTTCATCGCAGTGTGGCTGCCCTTGATGCGCGGCACGTTGACGAAGCCTGCCGAGCAACCGATCAGCGCGCCGCCCGGGAAGGCCAGGCGCGGCACCGATTGCCAACCACCTTCATTGATCGCGCGCGCTCCGTAAGAGACGCGGCGGCCACCCTCTAAGATTTCGCGGATCGCAGGATGCTGCTTCCAGCGCTGGAACTCCTCGTAAGGATAGACATAGGGGTTTGCGTAATCGAGCGCCGTCACGAAGCCGAGCGCCACCTGGTTGTTGGCCTGGTGGTACAGGAAGCCGCCGCCCCACGAATTGCTTTCCGACAGAGGCCAGCCCTGGGTGTGGATAACCCGGCCCTGCACGTGCTTGTCGGGATCGATATCCCACAGCTCCTTGATGCCGATACCGTAGACCTGCGGCTCGCAATCGCGCTCGAGGTCGTATTTCGTCTTCAGCTGCTTTGTGAGGTGTCCGCGCGCACCCTCTGCAAACAGGGTGTATTTCGCGAGCAATTCCATGCCCGGCTGGTAGTCCGGCTTCTTGCTGCCGTCCTTGGCAATGCCCATGTCGCCGGTGGCGACGCCGCGCACCGCGCCGCTGTCGTCATACAGTATCTCGGCAGCGGGGAAGCCCGGGAAGATCTCGACGCCCAGTTCGCCTGCCTGTTCAGCGAGCCAGCGGCAGAGGTTGCCGAGGCTGCCGGTGTAGTTGCCATGGTTCGACATGAACGGGGGCATCGGCCAATGCGGCAGGGCGACCTTGCCACTGCGCGTCAGCACCCAGTGCCAGTTGTCGGTGACCGGGGTCTCCGCCATCGGGCAGCCCTGTTCGCGCCATTCGGGCAGAAGTTCATCCAGCGCCTTGGGATCGACGACCGCGCCGGACAGAATATGGGCGCCGATTTCGGAGCCTTTTTCGAGGATACAGACCGATATCTCGGAATTGACCTGCTTGAGGCGGATCGCCGCCGCAAGGCCCGCTGGCCCGCCGCCGACAATCACGACATCATACGGCATCGACTCCCGTTCGCTCATTCTCTCTCGCTCCGACCCCAGTTCGGGCACGCTGTGCCCCGAATTCCACCTCCTTGCCTTGAAAGCTGCGGCAAGCAAGGTCAAGACCACTTGGTGATGGGACAGACAGGTACAAATGACAGGTCGCTGGCAGCGGGGCTCGAGGCCGCGCTGGCGTGGTGGCGTGAGGCCGGGGTGGACCTTGCCTTTGTCGATGCGCCGCAGGACTGGCTGGAGGCGCAGACAAAGCCTGCCGCGGGCAAGGCTCCGGCAGTAGCGGCGCTTCCGCCCCTGCCGCCAAAACCGCCCAGCATTTCCGCGCAACCGGCAGAGACCGCACCGATCGCCGCGGATCGGAGCGAGTGGCCAGAAACATTCGAGAATTTTGCGCCATGGTGGCTCACAGAGCCGACACTCGCCCCCCGCGGAGCGAAGCGACTACCGCCGGTCGGACCGAAAAGCGCGCCACTGATGGTGCTCGTGCCCATGCCGGCCGAGGACGATGGCGACACCTTGCTCTCAGGCCGGACCGGGCTGCTGCTCGACGCGATGCTGACCGCGATGGGGCTCGATCCGGCGAGCATCTACCGCGCCGCGGCGCTCCCCGCGCGGATCGCCTTGCCCGATTGGGCAGGCCTTGGCGCAGCCGGGCTTGGTGCGGTGCTGATGCGCCACGTCTTGCTGGCCGCGCCGCAGCGACTGCTGGTGTTCGGACGGAACGACATCTCGGCGCTATTGGCGCACGGCCCAACGCAAAATGCTCACGATTTACGCGTGTTTAACCATGAGAGTGGCACGGTTCCTGCGGGCTTCGAATATGATCTTGAAACCTTGCTAGCGAAACCGGGCTGGAAGGCGGGGGTCTGGCAGCGCTGGTTGGACGAGGCTGCTTGCGCCGGAACGGGGCGCTGACGGATTTGAACGGGACACTATCCGAAATGACGCATGTTTGCGGGGGCCATTGTTCGTGAAGACCTGCCGCATCGCTCTGATGGCCGTCGCCGCCGTGCTTGCAGGGGGCTCCGCCTTGCCGGCCGCCGCCAACAGCGCTGCCGCCGAATATTTCCGCTCGCGCGCTGACCGCACTGCCGTGCCGGCGCTGCTGAGCCAGGAAGACCGGGCCTATTACAAACAGATATTCGGTGCGATTGAGCGCGAGGACTGGGCGACTGTGCAGACCCTGTTTGCGCAGCGCACCGATGGGCCGCTCCATGCCGTTGCCCGGGCACAATACTTCCTCGCCGCCAATTCGCCGCGCGCCGAACTGGCGCCGCTCAGCCAGCTCATTACCTCCGCGCCCGATCTGCCTTGGGCAGAACAGCTAGGACGGCTCGCGGCCAAGCGCGGTGCGACGGAACTTCCTGCCCTCCCCAGCGCGCAACCGATGATGACGCTGCCCGGCCTGCCCAAGCGCATCAAGCCGCGCCCGGTAACTGATGGCACGATGCCCGAAAGCGTGGCGCTGGCGATCCAGGACCGCATCAAGAACGACGATCCGATGGGCGCGCGTGTCCTGCTCGACGGGATCGAGGCGAACCTTTCGGTAGAGGCCCGCGCGGAATGGCACCAACGTGTCGGCTGGGCCTTCTACATCGAAAACGACGATGCCAATGCCCGCACCGTCTCGCTCGGGGCGCTGCAGGGTTCGAGCGGACCTTGGGTGGCCGAGGCGCTGTGGACGGCAGGGCTTGCCTCGTGGCGGCTCGGTGATTGCCAGAACGCGGCTGCGAGTTTCGAGCAGGCGGCGAGTGCCGCGCAGAACGACGAACTCAACACTGCCGCGCATTACTGGGCCGGGCGGGCCTGGATGCGGTGCCGGGCCCCCGAAAAGGTCGCCAATGCGCTCCGCAATTCCGCCCGCCTGCGCGACACGCTCTACGGCATGATCGCCAGCGAAGCGCTCGGACTGAAGGAAACCAGCCTCGCCTCCGCGCCGGACTTCTCGTCCGACGACTGGCAGCAACTGCGCCAGGTCAGCAACGTGCGCCTTGCGGTGCAGCTTGCCGAGGTTGGTGAGGACGGCCTTGCCGACGAATTGCTGCGCCATCAGGCGCGGATCGGCGACCCCTCGCTCTATGCCCCGCTCTCGCGGCTGGCGCGCGATCTGGGCCTGCCCGCCACGCAGCTCTGGATGGCATACAATGCGCCTTCGGGTGCACGACCCGATGCGGCCGCGCGTTTCCCGGCACCACGCTGGGTGCCAGCGACAGGCTGGAAAGTCGATCCCGCGTTGTTGTTTGCGCATTCTCTTCAGGAATCGAATTTCCGCACAGCTGTTGTCAGTCCGGCTGGTGCGCGTGGGCTTATGCAGGTCCTTCCCGGCACAGCACGCGGCCTCCTGCGCGATGTGCCGGCCATGGCAGGCCGCGAAAAGCAGCTCGATCTTCCCGACGTGAACATGGCCTTCGGACAGGGCTACCTCGTGCGTCTGCGCGATTCGGGCGCGACGGGCGGTCTGCTACCCAAGGTGATCGCCGCATACAACGCTGGCCCGATGCCGATTGCGCGCTGGAACACCGAAATCCGCGACAACGGCGATCCGCTGCTCTGGATGGAATCGATCCCCTATTGGGAGACGCGCGGCTACGTCTCCATCGTGATGCGCAATTACTGGATGTACGAGCGGCAGGCGGGTGGCCCTTCGGAGAGCCGCATCGGTCTGGCGCAGGGCATGTGGCCGAAATTCCCGGGCCTGACAGGCGCGGAAAGCGTGAGGATGGCTTCCCGTGGCGATTGACATCACCCGCACCTTCAAGCCCATCAACATCGCACTGCTGACGGTTTCGGACACGCGCGGGCCGGAGGATGACACCTCGGGCGATATCCTTGCCGATCGGATCAAGGCCGCAGGCCATCACCTTGCTGCACGCGCCATCGAGAAGGACGACGCATCGCGGATTGCCAGCCGGCTCAATAACTGGATCGATGATCGCAGCGTCGATGCGGTTGTGATCACCGGCGGAACCGGCCTCACCGGGCGCGACGTAACTCCAGAAGCGCTCGATCGTGTAAAGACGCGCGATATTCCGGGCTTTGGGGAGCTGTTCCGCTGGATCAGCTTCAAGACCATCGGCACCAGCACGATCCAGTCGCGCGCCTGCGCGGTCGTGGCGCGGGGCACATATATCTTCGCCCTCCCCGGCTCGAACGGCGCGGTGAAGGATGGCTGGGACGGGATCCTTGCCGAGCAGCTCGACAGCCGCAACCGGCCCTGCAATTTCGTCGAGCTGATGCCGCGCCTGCTCGAAAAGTAAGACCGCGATGGGGCCTTACTGATCAAGAGCCATTGCGACCGCACCGGATCAAATCTTCCCCCCTCGGGCCGCCATCATACACCCGGCGTTCAGGTCGATAAGCGATGTTGCCTACTTGCGGCGGGGGGAGCCCGGCGCGGGACCATGAGGGGAACACCGGATGCTGCTGCCGAGCCGGCGCGCGATGCGCGCCATTCTTGCGATCACCTGCCTTGGCCTGCCTGCCGCCGCCTTGCCACTCATCGCCGCCGCGCAGATTGCACCGGATCCAACTGGCCGCGGGCCCTATGCGGTTGCCACCAGCGAATACAAGCTCCCCGCCAAGCGCGATGTGCTGGTCGCCCCCTTCACGACGACGGAACTCTGGGCGCGCATTTACCGCCCGACCAACGCGAACGGCCCGCGCCCGGTCATCGTGATGCTGCACGGCAACCATGCCACCTGCGGCCGCATCGATCCCGCCCTGCCCGGCCGGATCGACGACGATTCCACCTACACCGATACCGGACGCTGCCCGGATGGCTATGTCGTGGCGCCAAGCCATGAAGGCTATGCCTATCTGGCGAACCAGCTCGCATCGTGGGGCTTTTTCGTCGTTTCGATCAACGCCAACCGGGGCATCAACGCCAGTTGGGGAGATGACGAGGACTTCGGCCTCAACTTGCGGCGCGGCCGCCTGATCCTGCGCCATCTCGTCCAGCTGGACCGGTGGAACACCTCGAACGCCGGCGAGAAGATCCTTGGCTTCAATCTACGGGGGCAGCTCGATTTCAGCCAGATTGGCCTGTTTGGCCATTCGCGCGGCGGCGAAGGCATACGCGCCGCGCTCAACCAGTACCGCGATGTCGGCAGCATCTGGCCGAGCCAGTTCCGCAACAAGCCCACGATCCGCGCGCTGTTCGAGCTTGCACCAGTCGATGGCCAGACAAACCGGGTGCTCAATGCCGATGGCGTCGCGTGGAACGTTCTCTTGCCGACTTGCGACGGCGACGTGTCCGACCTCGAGGGCCAGCGCGTGTTCGACCGTGTGATCACCGCGCGGGCCGAAAGCGCCCCTGCGCCGAAATCGATCTTCACGGTCGAGGGGACCAACCACAACTTCTACAATACCGAATGGCAGCAATCGGATTCGCGAGGCTGCTACAGCACCGACAAGGCGCAGCCCGTCGTGTTTGATCCCGCTGCTGCCGGATCGGAAGCGCAGCGAGTGACTGCACTCTACCCGGTGACGGCTTTTTTCCGTGCCAACCTCGGCACCGATCCGGTCGCAGTATTCAGCAAGCTGCTCGATCCTGCCTACCGCCTGCCCAACAAGCTGACCACGGTAACGCGCTTCCGCCGGACGTATACCGACAATGTTGCGCGCAAAGGCAGCATTGTGCTCGATGATTTCGTGCGTTCGATCGGTGCTGGCGATACCGGCATCGGCAATTCGATCAGTGCGCTCAAATATTTCAACCAGAGCCCGGTATCCGAACACGACCCTGTAGCGCAGTTTGGCACGCTGGCATGGGATACCACGGTCATCAGGTCGAAGGGCGGCATGCCGTTCTATCAGGCCAACGCCGCAGTCCCCGGCGCGGGGGTTTCAGTCGATACGTTCGACACGCTCGAGTTTCGCGTGGGCCTCGCCTGCAAGGGCTATGACACGGGCGGCGGGTTTGGCTGCGAGGCGGACCCCACGCTCAACCCATCAGGCACGACCGACTTCAGCATCGCGATCGCCTCGCCCGAGGGTTTCCTCTCGCAGCCGGTCGCGCTCTCGCGTTATGCCAAGCCGCTCGATCCCGTCGGGCAGAGCTATGGTCCGATCATCATCGATCAGGAACCCAAGACCGTTACCTCCGCCATTCTGCCCGGCAACGAGCCGCCCGACAGTCCGACGGGCAACGGCCATCCGGTGTTGCAGACCGTGCGCATCCCGCTGGCCGATTTCGGCCTGCCCCGCGGTGTCAAAGTGCGCGGCGCGCGGATCACGTTCGACCGGGCGGCGACTGGTGCGATCTATCTGGGCAACGTGCGCTTCACGCGCGCGCTCGATCCCGGCAAGGTTATCGGGCCGGGGCCGATCCCCGGTCCATTTCTGACTGCCGCGAGCGCACCGCCGGCCGCGCTTGCAGCTCCATCGGCCCCGCCTGTCAGGTTGATCGGCGGCGGGCATGTGACCCGCATCCAGCACGAGCGGCGGGCAGTGCCCAGCGCCTCGCAGGCACTGGGGATCGCGAAGATGGCAGGTCCGCCGCCCGCCTGGCCGGCTCCGCACGATGTGGTCACCGTGTCGATCGCGGTGCCCGAACCGCTCGTGATCGGTGACGCACTGCTCACGCTGCGTATCGGCAGCCAGACCTTCAAGCTGGGTCAGGCCATCTCCGCGCCGGGACAGGGCCACAAGGCTGCCAGCTTCATCCTCACGCCGGAAGCCTTCGCGGCCCTGCCGCAAGGCGCAGCCGTCGTGCTCGAGAACGGGGCGCAACGTTTCGATCTCGGCCCGCTCGACAAAAGCCTGCTGCGCTGAACGATCAACGGCGGCGCAGCACCATCACGGTGTTCGCGTGCATCGGCAGCGGACCGTAGATCAGGCGAATCAACCGGTCGCACGCGCCACGCACAAGATCCTGAATCTTGCGCGCGGCGCGGCCCGCCGCACCACCGGCGAAAGGGCGGAAGGGCCGACCGGCGAACACGACATCGAGCGCCAGCCCGCGCGCCATCTGCTCCACGATCGGCGCGGACAGCACCGATACATGCGTCTGATCGCCATACTGGATGGGGAGTGACAGCGGGCTTTGCCCGTTGGGAAAGCGCAAAAACAGGAGCCCGCCCGGTTCGAGCAGACGAGCAGCTGCGGCAAGCAGTCCGGCGTTCTGATCGCGGGTCAGGTGCTCCATCACATCGATGGCGGCGATGACCCGCAAGCGGCCAGGCAGCGCGCCCTGCCATGTGCCGAAATCGAGCGGGAGCAGGCCGACACCGGCGTGGAGCGCCTTGTCGCGCGCGGCGGCCTGGACTTCCGAGCCGAACACGCGCGCGCCGCGTGCAGCAGCCCAGCCAAGGAAATTGCCGTTCCCGAACCCGACCTCGGCCACGAGAGCGCCCGACTCGACCACCTGCCCGAGATAATGCGTGAAGAACTGCGCGTCCGTGGCGGAGGGCTGCATGAACGGCGCATCGTGCCATCCCTTGAGCTCTTGATAATGCAGATAGCCGTCTTCCATTCCGCGCTCCGTTCCATTGCGGCAGGAAGAGAGCGTCCGGCGACCGGCAGTGCAATCGCAGTCATCCCCGAAATGGAGCTAGAGCAGAGACGCGGGTTGGTCGGATTTCGCTGGAAGTCTCACAATGTTCTTCCTATGTTCTTAAATGTGAGATCGTCCGAATCCCCTGTCCGCGGGCGCGGCGCACAATCGGCGCAAGTGCCTACCCGCTTCGGGCTCGCCACACGCGAGGTGGACGGAGACTGGCTGGACGCCGCGGGGGCTATCGACGGGCCTGGGCCCAAGCTGCGCACGACGGTGACCGAGGAGTTTGCTAAGACGGCCATATCGTACAACACATCGCCGGACATTCCCTTCGACCGCTCACTCAATCCCTATCGGGGGTGCGAGCATGGCTGCGTCTATTGCTATGCGCGGCCCACCCATGCGTGGCACGATCTTTCGCCAGGGCTCGATTTCGAAACGAAGCTGTTTGCCAAGCCCGATGCGCCCGCTCTGTTGCGCAAGGCTTTCGCGGTGCGGGGATACCGCCCTGCCCCCTTGGCGCTCGGCACCAATACCGATCCCTATCAGCCGATCGAAAGCCGCTATCGGATCACGCGGGGTGTGCTTGAAGTGTGCCTCGAGACCGGACATCCCGTGACCATCACCACCAAGTCGGCGCGGGTTCTGGATGATCTCGATCTCCTGCAGGCGCTTGCCATGCGCAACCTGACTGCGGTCTCGATCTCGGTAACGAGCCTTGATCCGAGGTTATCCGGCATACTGGAACCGCGCGCTTCGGCCCCGGCCAAACGGCTGGCTGCACTCGAGGCTCTCGCCAAGGCGGGGGTTCACACCAATGTGTCGGTCTCGCCGATCATCCCCGCGATCACCGACAGCTTCATCGAGGCGATCCTGCTGGAAGCCGGCGCGCGGGGGGTGCAATCAGCCAGTTGGATCATGCTGCGCCTGCCACATGAAGTGGCGCCGCTGTTCCGCGAATGGCTGGATGTCCATTTCCCCGACCGCGCCGCAAAAGTCATGGCGATCGTGCAGGCGGTGCGCGGGGGCAAGGACAACGATGCGCGCTTTTTCAGCCGGATGAAGCCGAGCGGCGTATGGGCGGATCTGGTGCGGAGCCGTTTCAGGCTGGCGATGAAGCGAGCGGGTATTCCCCAGGCCAAGCCTGCGCTCGATTGTGGCCAGTTCCGCCCGCCTCACCGCGACGGACAGCTCGCGTTGTTCTAATCGGGCCGCTCGCCGGTCGGCAGGTAGCGTCGTTCGCCCGTCACCGAATCGAACCAGACTTCCAGGATCTGGCCAGACTGGTGATCGATCTCGCGTTCGGCCGTCAGGTGCCAGGTGCCGGGGGCATGACGCTTGCGCGCGAGATAGCCCGCATCGAACAGGGTGCCGAGCAGGATCAGGGCAGCGAAGACAAAGAGCGGAAATCCGCTCCCATCAGCACCGAAGGACTGGGCCAGAAAGCCGCCGCCTGCCGCAAGCCCGGCAAGGGCAAACGCGGCAATGCGGCCGCAGGGTGTCATAGCGGTTTCAGCTTCACCGCCGTGCCATAGGCGACGACTTCGTTCATCGTCTGGCCGATGGACCCGGAATCGAAGCGCATCATGACCACTGCGTCCGCGCCCATCAGCGTGGCGTTCATCACCAGCCGGTCGATGGCGTGGCGCCGCGTGTCCTCGACCAGTGCCGAATATTCCTTGATCTCACCGCCGATGATCGAGCGCAGACCGGCGACGATATTGCCGCCGAGCCCGCGGCTTCGGACCACCACGCCGAAGACCTGCCCGAGGCATTCGGTCACTTCGCGGCCGGCGACGGCCTCGGTGGTGGCGATGATCATCAGATGAGGCTTTCCCGAGGGGCGAAGCGTACGAGCCGCGAGGTGGCGACCGCTGCCTGCCGATGGACGACGACCGGGGCATAGTCCGGATCCTTGACCATACCCATGAAACTTGCGGCATCGGGATAGGCCATGACGAAGGTCTCATCCCAATCCCATGCGGCAGGCCCGGTAACCATGGCCTCGAACGCACCGGCCCATACGATGTGCCCCCCGGCGCGCTCCAGCACCGGCTGGATCGTGCGCATGTATTCGCGGTAGGCGTCGGCACCGGTCAGGCCCTTGTCCGCAAGCTCGTGGCCTTCGGGATAGGCTGCCTTCTCGCGGAAACGCACCAGATTGAGCATATGGATCGGCGTATCGCGCGGAAGGGCCTTGAACTTGTCGAAGTTCTCGCGGCTCGGATCGATATAGGCTTCGTCCATTTTCAGGCGCTCCACTGCCAGTCGCGGAACTGATCGCGCAGGTCCTTCTTGCTGATCTTGCCGGTACCGGTGTGTGGGATTTCGTCGACGAAGACGACCGCATCAGGCAGCCACCACTTGGCGACATGGGTACCCAGGAAATCGCGCAGCGCATCCGGACACACATCCGCGCCGGGCTTCTTGACCACCACCAGCAGAGGGCGTTCGTCCCAGCGCGGATGATGGACGCCGATGGCGGCGGCTTCGGCGACGCCGGGAAAGCCGATCGCGGCGTTTTCCAGCTCGACCGAGCTGATCCATTCGCCACCGGATTTGATCACGTCCTTGGTGCGGTCGGTCAGCTGCAGCGTGCCATCGGGATGGAGCACGGCGACATCGCCGGTATCGAACCAGTTGTCGGCGTCGGTCGCAGGCTTTTCGGCCTTGAAGTAGCGTCCGACCACCCAGGGCCCGCGCACCTGCAACGCGCCTGAAGTCTTGCCGTCACGTGGCAGCACCCTGGTCGCATCATCGAGATCGACACAGCGCAGCTCCACGCCGAAGGGGACGCGCCCCTGCATCGCCTTGACGGTGACCTGCTCGTCGAACGACAGCTCGTCCCAGTTCGCGGTTTCGGTACCGGTGGTGCCGATGGGCGAGGTCTCGGTCATCCCCCAGGCGTGGGCCACGCGCAGCCCCTTCTTCATGAAGCGCTCGATCATCGCGCGCGGCATGGCCGAGCCGCCGCAGACCACGGTGTTGAGGTGCGCGGGAATGTCCTTCCCGTTCGCGTCGATATACTGGAGCAGGCTGAGCCAGACGGTCGGCACGCCTGCCGAAGTGGTGACCTTCTCGCGCTCCATCAGTTCGCAGAGCACCGAGGCTTCATTGACCGCGCTGTAGACGAACTTGGCACCCGCCGCCGCGCCGGCCCAGGGCAGACCCCAGCTCGCGGCATGGAACATCGGCACGATCGGCAGCGCGACAGTGCGGCAATCCATCCCGAAAACCTGCGGCGTCATCGCGGTCATCGCATGCAGCACGGTCGAGCGGTGTTCGTAGAGCACGCCCTTGGGATTGCCCGTGGTGCCGCTGGTATAGCAGAGCATGCAGGGATCGCGCTCGTCGCCGTCCACCCACACGCCCTCGCCGTCTTCACTGGCGATCCAGTCCTCGAAGTGCTCGGCAGGGCCGTTGCTGTCGAAGCAGACGTAGTGCTCGATCGTCTTCCAGCGCGACTTCATGCGTTCGATGATCGGCGCAAAGGCGGCATCGAACAGCAGAACGCGGTCCTCGGCATGGTTCGCGATGTAATCGAGCTGATCATCGAACAGGCGCGGGTTGATGGTGTGGAGCACCCCGCCAACGCCGACCGCGCCGTACCAGGTGACGAGGTGGCGGTGGTGGTTCATGGCGAGGGTCGCAACACGGTCGCCCGGCTTGATCCCGAGCTTCGCGAGCTTCTGCGCCATGCGCATGGCATCGTGGCGGATCCCGGCCCAGGTGGTGCGCGTCTCGCTGCCATCGGCCCAGCGCGAGACGATCTCGCGCCCGCCATGCTCGCGCGCGGCATGATCGATGAAACGCGTCACGCGCAGGGACCAATCCTGCATGGCGCCCAGCTGCATCCGAAACTCCCCTTGAAGATGTTATCTTATTCGACCAGCCGCAAATGCCGGTCAGGCCTCGCGGTCAGCGCCACATTGGCAAGCCCTTCCACGGGAATCAATCGCTCGATGACATCCGAGTCGAGCGCGAAGTCCGCCCCGAGCCGCATGACGGGTTCCCGAGAGGTCCCGGTGCGCAGGCGGGCAATCACTTCGCCCCGTGCGCCCTGCGCTCGCGGCAGGAGCAACGCCAGTTCGGACATGGCCTCGGGCTTCATCACATCGAGCTTCAGGAGCATCCGTGCAGCGCTGCTGACCGAAGCGAGCGGGCGCGCGCCGCGCACCGTGATGCGCGGCGGCTCGTCCGGGTTCGGGCGATCAAGCTCGACGTTGAGGAGGACGCAGGTGCCCTCGCGCGCCCATTGCTGGAAGGGTTCGACAAGGCTTTCCTCGAAGCACGAGGCGGAAAACTGGCCGCTGCTGTCCGAGAAGTCTGCAGCGATGAAATCGTTGCCCTTCTTGGTCTTGCGCCGGTTCACGCCTTCGACGAGCGCGGCCATGACCGCGCCGGTTCTGCCCCCGGCGGCATCCCCATCTCCGCTCATCAGGCTCCCATATGTGCGGGCGCCATTGGCAGAGGCTACGGCGCGATATTCGGTGACGGGATGCGCAGCGAAGTAGAAGCCGAAGGTATCGCGCTCGGCCGCCATCTGATCGGCGCGCGACCATGGCGCGGTTTCAGCCAGACGAGTCGCGGGGACGGCGTGATCTTCCGCACCGAACAGACCGGCCTGACCCGAGGTCCTCGAGCGGACCGCTTCGTCGGCCACGGCCATCAGCAGTTCGGCATTCGCGACAATCTGCGCCCGGTTTGGCTCGAGGCTGTCAAACGCACCGCCCGCCGCCAGCGCTTCGAGCCCGCGCCGGTTCATCGCGCCTGCTGGCAGGCGGCGGAACAGGTCGTCGAGGCTGGTATATCGCCCATTCACCTCGCGCTCGGCGACGATGGCATCCATCGCCTTCTCGCCGACATTGCGCAGGCCCGCGAGCGCATAGCGCACGGCATAGCCCTCCTCGGTGCGCTCGACGGTAAACTCGGCCTCGGAGCGGTTGATATCCGGCCCATGGAGCGCGATTCCGGAGCGGCGCATGTCATCCACGAAGACCGCCAGCTTTTCCGACTGGTGCATGTCGAAGCACATCGAGGCGGCGTAGAACTCGTGCGGATAATGCGTCTTCAGCCAGGCGGTCTGATAGGCAAGCAGCGCGTAGGCAGCGGCGTGAGACTTGTTGAAGCCGTAACCTGCGAACTTGTCGATCAAGTCGAACAGCTCGTTGGCCTTCTTGGTGTCGATCCCGGAGACGTCCTTGCAGCCATCGACGAAGCGCTGGCGCTGCGCGTCCATTTCGGCCTGAACCTTCTTGCCCATGGCGCGGCGCAGGAGGTCTGCATCGCCCAGCGAGTAGCCCGCGAGGATCTGCGCGGCCTGCATGACCTGTTCCTGATAGACGAAGATCCCGTAGGTCTCGGCAAGGATGACCGAGAGCTTCTCGTGCGGGTACTCGATGTCCTCGAGCCCGTTCTTGCGGCGGCCGAACAGCGGGATGTTGTCCATCGGGCCCGGGCGGTAGAGCGAGACGAGCGCGATGATGTCGCCGAAATTGGTGGGCTTCACCGCCGCCAGCGTGCGGCGCATGCCTTCCGATTCCAGCTGGAACACACCGACCGTGTCGCCCGACTGGAGCAGCTTGTAGACCTGCGCGTCATCCCAGGCGAGGCGGTCGAGATCGATCCTGATGCCGCGTTTGGCCATGAGGTCCACCGCCTTGCGCAGCACGGACAGCGTCTTCAGTCCGAGGAAGTCGAACTTCACGAGGCCCGCTTCTTCGACGAACTTCATGTCGAACTGCGTGACCGGCATGTCCGAGCGCGGATCGCGGTAGAGCGGCACGAGCTGCGCCAAGGGCCGATCGCCGATCACCACGCCCGCCGCGTGGGTCGAGCTGTTGCGCGGCAGGCCCTCCAGCTGCATCGCCAGATCGATCAGGCGGCGCACTTCGGGATCGCGGTCGTATTCGCGCTTGAGGTCGGCAATGCCGTTGAGCGCGCGGGGCAGCGGCCAAGGGTCGGTCGGGTGATTGGGCACCATCTTGCACAGACGGTCGACCTGCCCGTAGCTCATCTGGAGGATGCGCCCCGTATCGCGCAGCACCGCGCGGGCCTTGAGTTTGCCGAACGTGATGATCTGCGCGACGTGATCGTCGCCATACTTGCGCTGGACGTAGCGGATCACCTCGCCGCGGCGGGTTTCGCAGAAGTCGATATCGAAGTCCGGCATCGAGACGCGTTCCGGGTTGAGGAAACGTTCGAAGAGCAGGCCCAGCTTGATCGGATCGAGATCGGTGATGGTGAGCGCCCATGCCACGAGGCTGCCTGCACCGGACCCGCGCCCCGGGCCCACCGGGATGCCCTGTTCCTTGGCCCACTTGATGAAATCGGCCACGATCAGGAAGTAGCCGCCGAAGCCCATGCGGTTGATGATGCCGATCTCGAATTCGAGGCGCTCGCGATAGGCCCGCACTTCGTCCCAGTGGCCTTCCGCCTTGAGCAGGGCGAAGGGCCTGCCGTCGATTTCCTCGAAGGGCGCGGTAAGCGCTTCGACGAGTTCATCCCACAAGGCTTCGGGGTAATAGGGCTTCATGCGCGCCACGAGGCCGGTGCGCGAGTCCGCCGCCATCATCCGCGCCTCGCCTTCCTTGTCGCCGGCAAGGCTGGGGAGGATCGGCTTGCGATAGGGCGGCTTGTACGCGGTGCGCTGCGCGACGACGAGCGTGTTGGCCAGCGCTTCCGGGAGATCGGCGAAGAGCTCCTCCATCATCGGCGCGGGCTTGATCCACCATTCCTTCGAGGAACGCGGGCGATCGGCGGAATCGACGTGGGTGGAGCTGGCGATGCACAGCATGGCATCGTGCGCATCGTAGAACGCGCGCTCGGCAAAGCAGGCCGGGTTGGTCGCAACAAGCGGGATGTCACGCGCGTAGGCGAGATCGATCAGCGCGTCCTCGGCGGCCATTTCCGCAGCGTCATTGCGGCGGGCGAGTTCGATATAGAGCCGCTCGGGGAACAAGGCCTCGATCTCGGCAAGATAGGCCTCCGCAGCGGTCTGCTGGCCATCGGCGAGCAGCCGGGTGAGCGCGCCCTCCCCCGACGCCGTCAGGCAGATGAGGCCATCGGTGTGGCCCGCAAGGTCAGCGAGCGGCACATGCGGCGCAAACTCCAGCGGACGCGCAAGGTGCGCCTGGCTGACGAGGTGGCAGAGGTTGTCATACCCCTTGGCGTCCTGCGCATAGAGCGCGAGCCAGTCGATGGTCGGCGCGGCTGCGCCGAAGCCGGTGTTCGCCGCCCCCTCCCGCGCCGGACGGGCGACCGCGAGCATGGTGCCGATAACCGGCTGCACGCCCATATCGAGGCAGGCCTTGGCAAAGGCGACACTGCCATAAAGCCCGTTGCGATCGGTGATGGCCGCGGCCGGAAAGCCCCGCTCTGCTGCCGTCTTGGCAATTGCCTTCGGATCGATCGCGCCGTCGAGCATCGTGTAGGACGAGAAGACACGAAGCGGGACAAAGGGGGCGTGAGGCATGGCTGGAAGCTAGGGCCCGGGGGGTGATTCTGCGAGAGTTTCGACCTGCCTTATCCACGTGGGAATGGCCGCTCGCTGCCTATCAGAGCAAAGCCTCGATATCCGCGGCCAGCTTTTCCGGCTTGTCCGTCGGCGCATACCGGCGCACGACCTTGCCGTCGCGCCCGATCAGGAACTTGGTGAAGTTCCATTTGACGGCCTTCGTGCCGAGAACACCCGGGGCCTGGGCCTTGAGCCACTGGTAGAGCGGATCGGCACCGTCGCCGTTCACCTCGATCTTGGCCATGAGCGGGAAGCTCACGCCGAAGTTGACCTTGCAGAAGCTCTCGATCTCGTCCGCCGTGCCCGGCTCCTGCCCGCCGAACTGGTTGCAGGGGAAGGCCAGCACTTCGAAGCCGCGATCCCCGTACTTCTTCCAGAGTGCCTCAAGCCCGTCGTATTGGGGGGTGAAGCCGCACTTGGACGCGGTGTTGACGACGAGGAGGACCTTGCCGGTCTTGTCGGCAAGGCTCAGGTCCTTGCCGCCGGGCAGCTTGACGGTGAAATCTGCGATGGTCTGCGGGCTGGTCATCTGTCTGGCTCCCCTGATGTGCTTTGGCCGCAGGCTGGCACGGCGGGGCGCGGGGATCAAGCGGAGAGGATCAGGCCAGAAGCCCCTCGTGCAGCCGCACCACGCGGTCCATGCGCAGGGCAAGCCGCTCGTTGTGCGTGGCGACAAGGGCAGAACTCCCCTCCCCGCGCACCAGCTTGAGAAATTGCTCCAGCACCTTGTCGGCGGTCGCCTCGTCGAGATTGCCGGTGGGTTCATCCGCGAGCACAAGGCCTGGCCGGTTGGCGAGCGCGCGGGCGACAGCCACGCGCTGCTGCTCGCCGCCCGATAGCTGACTGGGCCGATGCGTGAGGCGGTGGCCAAGGCCGAGCGCGGTGAGCAGTTCCTCCGCCCGCGCCCTCGCCTCGCCGGCGCCCTTGCCCGCGATCAGTTGCGGCAGAACGACGTTCTCGGTCGCATTGAAATCGGGGAGCAAGTGGTGGAACTGGTAGACGAAGCCCAGGTGATCGCGGCGCAGCGCCGTGCGTGCATCAGCAGAGAGTGCACTTGCCTCGATCCCGGCAATCTCGATCTTGCCCGTAAACCCGCCTTCGAGCAGGCCCACCGCCTGCAGCATGGTCGACTTGCCCGAGCCCGAGGGTCCGAGCAGCGCGACGATCTCACCCGGGCGGATGGCAAGATCGATGCCGCGCAGGACCTCGATGGTTTCGCCGCCCTGGCTGAAGCTGCGCCGCAGATTGGCGAGGCGCACGAACGGCTCACTCATAGCGCAGCACCTGCACCGGATCTGTGCTCGCCGCCGTCAGTGCCGGGTAGAGTGTCGCAAGGAAACTGAGGACGAGCGCCATCAGACAGATCACCGTGATCTCGACCGGATCGCTGCGGCTGGGCAGTTCGGTGAGGAAGCGGATCTGAGGGTCCCATAGCGGCTGGCCAGTAAGGAACTCGACGCCGTTCACCACGCTCTGGCGGAAATAGAGGAACACGAGGCCGAGCGCGAGGCCCACCGCCGTGCCCAGCGCGCCGATGATGAAGCCGATGGTGACGAAAACCTTGAGCAGGCTCTTCCGCGTCGCCCCCATCGTGCGCAGGATCGCGATATCGCGGGTCTTGGCGCGCACCAGCATGATCAGCGAAGAGAGGATGTTGAAAACCGCGACGAGGACGATGATCGAGAGCACGACGAACATCGCCACGCGCTCCACCGCCAGGGCCTCGAACAGGCTGGCGTTGATCGTCTTCCAGTCGGTCACCTGGGCGCGGCCCGCCAGCGCCTGCTTGATCGGTGCAAGGGTCTGCGCGGCAGTGTCGGCATTGGTGGTCGTCACCTCGATCATGCCGATGGTGTCGCCGGTCAGCAGCAAGGTCTGGGCGTCGGCAATCGGCATGACGACATAGGCATTGTCGTAGTCATAGACCCCGATCTCGAAAATCGCGGCGACGCGGTAGCCGATCTGACGCGGCACCGTGCCGAAGGGGGTGGAGCGGCCCTGCGGATTGATGATGGTGATCGTATCGCCGATTTGCGCGCCAAGGCTTTCGGCCAGCCGCGAGCCGATGGCGACATTGCTGGAGCCGGCGCGCAATTCCGCGAAATTGCCGACAAGGCGTTTGGCGGAAAGGCGCTGGATATCGGACCCGGTATTGCCGCGCACGAGGATCGCCTCGACCCGCCCGTTGAAGGTGGCGAGCAGCGGCTGCTCGATCAGCGGACTGGCGCGGGTGACACCGGGCGTCGCCTCGACGCGCTTCAGGATATCCTGCCAGTCATCGAGCCGGCCACCATAGGCCTGGACGATCGCATGTCCGTTGAGGCCGACGATCTTGTCGAGAAGTTCGGCGCGAAAGCCGTTCATCACGCTCATCACGATGACCAGCGCGGCAACGCCGAGCATCACCGCGACGAGGCTGATGCCCGCGACCATGGCAATGAAGGCTTCGCCCCGGCCCGGCAGCATATAGCGCTTGGCGATTGTCCATTCAAAAGGCGAGAGGATCAAGTGCGGGCTCGCTTCAGCATATGTGCGGCCATCTAGGCGCATGCACGCGGTGTGGCAACCGTGTCCACGGGGCGCAACGCCGGATCGGAGACACTTGCGTTACGCCCCAAAGCTCGCCACATGGCGCGCTGAAGGCGTCGGTACGGGCGCCGCAGCGCAGAATCCGGAACGCCCATGACCCTTACCGATCCCCTTTGCGGCGCGGCCCATCCCTTCTTTGACGAGAACGGCGACAAACTCCGCGAGGAATGCGGGATTTTCGGCGTACTCGGCGCGCGTGACGCGGCCGCCATCGCCGCTCTGGGGCTCCACGCCCTGCAGCACCGCGGCCAGGAAGCGGTTGGCATCACCAGCTTCGACGGGCAGGAGTTCTACTCCCGCCGCGGGCTCGGCCATGTCGCGCAGAATTTTTCGAGCGGCCAGGCAATTGCCGAGCTGCCCGGCATGATGGCTGCGGGCCATGTGCGCTACTCGACCACCGGCGGCTCGGGCCTGCGCAACGTGCAGCCGCTCTTCGCCGATCTCGCCACTGGCGGCTTTGCCATCGCGCACAACGGCAATATCTCGAACGCGATGACGCTGAAGCGCGACCTTGTCGCCAAGGGCGCGATCTTCCAGTCGACTTCGGATACCGAAGTCATCATCCACCTCGTCGCGACGAGCCGCTACCCCACGCTGCTTGACCGCTTCATCGATGCGCTGCGGCTGGTCGAGGGTGCTTATTCGCTGATCTGCCTCACCAACGAGGGCATGATCGCCTGCCGCGATCCACTCGGCATCCGCCCTCTCGTGATGGGCAAGCTGGGCGATGCGGTGGTCTTTGCGAGCGAGACCGTGGCGCTCGACGTCATCGGTGCGGATTTCGTGCGCGAGGTCGAGCCGGGCGAGATGATCCAGGTCGGGCATGATGGCGAGATTCGCTGCCACCGCCCCTTTGGCCACACCAGCCCCCGCCCCTGCATCTTCGAGCACGTCTATTTCAGCCGTCCGGATTCGCTGATGGGTGGCCGCTCGGTCTACGAAGTGCGCAAGGCTATCGGCGCCGAACTCGCGCGCGAGAGCGAAGTCGAGGCCGATATCGTGATCCCGGTGCCGGATAGCGGCGTCCCCGCCGCACTCGGCTATGCGCTCGCTTCCGGCATTCCCTTCGAGCTCGGCATCATCCGTTCGCACTACGTGGGCCGCACATTTATCCAACCATCGGACGGCGCGCGCCATGCCGACGTGAAGCGCAAGCACAATGCCAACCGCGCGCTGGTGGCGGGCAAGCGCATCGTGCTGATCGATGATTCGATCGTGCGCGGCACCACCTCGATGAAGATCGTGCAGATGATGCGCGATGCCGGTGCCAGCGAAGTCCATTTCCGTGTCGCCAGCCCGCCGACCGAACATTCGTGCTTCTACGGCGTCGATACACCCGAGCGGTCGAAGCTGCTCGCCGCGACGATGGACGTGGAGGCCATGGCCAAGTTCATTCATGCCGACAGCCTTGCCTTCATCTCGATCGACGGGCTCTACCGCGCAGTGGGTGAGGCCGAACGCAACAAGGCCTGCCCGCAATACTGCGATGCCTGCTTCACGGGTGAATACCCGACCCGGCTGACCGACCTCGTCGGCCGTGACGGCGCTGACCAGTTGCCGCTTCCCGTGGGGAAGGTGGCATGAGCAGCACGGGATTGCTGGCCGGCCAGCTTGCGCTGGTGACCGGCGCAAGCCGCGGCATCGGAGCCGCCACGGCGAAGGCGCTGGCCGCTGCCGGCGCGCATGTGATCCTGACCGCCCGCGCGGGCAAGGACCTCGAAGCTGTCGAGCAGGCTATCTACGAAACCGGCGGCAGCGCGACGATCGCTCCCGTTGATCTGGCCGAGCCCGATGGCATCGCGCGCCTCGCCGCCGCCATCGGCCGCCGCTGGGACGCGCTCGACATCATGGTGATCAACGCAGCGGTCCTGCCGACGCTCACCCCGGTCTGGCAGATCGAGCCCAAGGACCTCAGCCGTGCGATGACGCTCAACGTGCTGGCCACGCAATCCTTGATCGCGGGCTTCGACCCCATGCTCAAGAAGAGCAAGGACGCGCGCGTTATCGGCGTGACCTCCAGCGTCGGATCCGCACCGCGTGCCTATTGGGGTGCCTACGGCGCGACCAAGGCAGCGTTCGAGAACCTGCTAGATGCCTATGCACAGGAAGTGCGCAACCTCTCGGCGATCCGGGTCGCGATCCTCGATCCCGGCGCAACGCGCACGGCGATGCGCGCCAAGGCCTATCCCGGCGAAGATCCGGCGAGCGTTAAGGCTCCGGAAGTGGTTGCCGACTACATCACGGCATTGCTTGGTGAATCATTCGCCAGCCCGGCCCGCGTATCGGTTAACCAGCCCCGCGAACCACAAGTCCTGACAAACGGTTAAGCCCGTCCGGCGATAGTCCGCTCACGCCTTCCCGCGCGGGGAAGGCAGAAACGGCTCAGGACAATCGCCATGCACGAGGATTGGGATCCTTACGCGAACGAAGCCTACTATCAGGCGACCCAGGAAGACCGCTGTGCGCCGCGCAGCAAGGTCAACATCCCAGCGAGTCTGCGCCCCTCCGGCGCGAAGAGCTTTCACACCGTCGTTCACGATCTCTCGCTCGGCGGCTTTTCCGCAACCGCGCTCAACCGCATGCACGTCGGCACGATCTGCTGGTTGACCCTGCCGGGTTTGGAAGCGCTGCAAAGCGAAGTGGTGTGGTGGCAGCGCGGCCAGGTCGGCTGCGCCTTTGCCAACCTGCTCAGCCCGATCATCCACGACAACATCCTGCAGCGCTATCGCGGAGACGGGGTCTATCGCCCTGTCGCGTGACCCATAATGGTGAATATTTTCCTGATAGTTTTCAGCAATGCTCAAGCTGGCTTGACACGAGTCACCTGGCTGATGGTGATCCCGCCGCCGAGGAACCCCGCTTCGCAATATATCAGATGGAAGCGCCCGAGCCGCAAGGTCTGCGCGTGGTCCTGGGCGAAATCGACCTGATCGCACCAACCGAGCCCGCCAGCCTCGGCAAGCCCACGAAACGCGCGCTGGCTCAGCGTCATTCCACGGGGGAAGATGTAGGTATGGATGAAGTCGGCTTTGCGAGTGTATTGAGCTTGGCACGCGCGAAAGCAACGGGACGAGGTCACTTGTCCCAAATTCAGCGGCGGTCGTTCCATTCCGCATAAGCCGCCAGTGCCCGTGCACGGGCTTCGGCATGGCCGACGAAGCGAGCCGGATACCCGCGCGGGCGGACGTCGGGATCGTGGATGCGCGTATCATCGAGATGCGCCAGTTCGGGCACCCACTGGCGAATATAGGCCCCCGCATCGAACTTGGGGCTTTGGGTCAGCGGCGCCATGATCCGCACGAACATATTGCTGTCGACGCCGGTGCCCGCGCTCCATTGCCAGTTGACCGCGTTGGAGCCGTAGTCGGCATCGACCAGCGTATCCCAGAACCAGCGCTCGCCTTCGCGCCAATCGATCAGGAGATGCTTGATGAGGAAGCTCGCTGCAATCATGCGGACGCGGTTGTGCATCCAGCCCGTCGTCCAGAGCTCGCGCATCCCGGCATCAACGATGGGATAGCCCGTCAGCCCCTGCTGCCAGGCCTTGAGGCCGGCGGGGTCATCTCGCCAGGGGAAATCATCGAACGCCTCGCGCGCCGGCTTTCCGGCGTAGTCCGGCATTTGCAGGATCACGTTCTGGGCGTAGTCGCGCCAGCCCAGCTCACCGAGGAAGGTGCCGACCGTCCCGCCCCGCTCAGCTGTCGCATGCCAGATCGTCGCGGGCGAGATTTCCCCGAAATGCAGATGCGGCGATAGCCGCGAGGTTCCCGGTACCGAGGGCAGATTGCGACGGTCTGCATAGACGCGGGCGCGGGGCAGGAAGGCCTCGAGCCGCGCGGCAGCCCCTGCCTCGCCCGGTGTCCATTCCGCGCGCATCCCGCCGGCCCAATCGGGCGTCGTGGGCAGGAGGTTCCATTCGGCCAGCGTATCGGAAGCGGGCCACGCTTCGGGCGCCGGCAGACGGTCCGGCGCAGGGAGCGGCGGAGCGGGCGGCATGCGAGCTTCGAGTGCGCGCCAGAAGGGCGTGTAGATCTTGTAGGGACTGCCGCTTCCGGTGGTCACCGATCCCGGCGGAGCTAGATAATTGCCGTCATGCCGCCGAAGGTCGAGCACTTCGCCCACCGCACGCTCGGCATTGCGCCACCAGGGTTCATAATGGCGCAGGCAGTGGACGGCGGTCGCGCCTGTCTCCCGCGCGAGGTGTGCCAGCACCTCTTCGCAGCGCCCACGTCGCAGGATCAGGCGCGAGCCTCTCGCGCGCAAATCGGCGTCGAGGCTTGCAAGGCTATGATGCAACCACCAGCGCGAGGCCGCCCCCATGCGGCGATGCCTCGGCGTCTCGTCGTCAAGGACATAGACCGGGATTACCGGCCCAGCAGCAGCCGCTGCGGCAAAGGCAGCCTGATCGGCAAGGCGCAGATCGCGGCGAAGCCAGACGATGGAAGGGGTGGTCATGGCGCCGGCCTATCGCACAGGCCAGCGCCACGTCCCACTACCCCGTAGGGGCAGGCCTCAGTCGACCGTCCAGGTCTGGCCCTTGCTCAGCAGCTTGGCGAGGTTTGCGGTCTTGCCGGCGGAGGCGCGCGCGCGTTCCTCGATCACGGCCGCCTCGAAGGTCGGACGCGGATCGTCGTAGATCACGCCAAGCGCCATCGGGAACGGGCCGAACGGCATCTCGACCAGCAGATGCGCCAGCGCGCGGTTCTTCACGTCGTGGACGCGTACGCCCGCTGCCTGCCAGTCGCCATCCTCCACGTCGACAACCTTGAGCGCGAGCGTCTCGGTATCGAGCGCAATGCCCTTGGTGCCCTTGTTAAACAGCATCGGTTCGCCGTGCTTCAGCCAGAGCTGCCCCATGGCAGCACCAGCCTTTTCCGTGAAATCGGCAAAGACGTCCTTGTTGTAGACGATGCAGTTCTGGAAGATCTCGACGAAGGCCGCACCCTGATGGGCATGGGCGGCCTTGAGCACAGCGGGCAGTTCCTTCGAGACGTCATAGGCCCGTGCGATGAAGCGGCCGCCTGCGCCCAGAGCGAAAGCGCAAGGCGTCGCCGGACGATCGACCGAACCCAATGGCGTCGTCGGAGAAACGGTGCCAAGGCGGCTCGTGGGGGAATACTGGCCCTTCGTCAGGCCATAGATCTCGTTGTTGAACAGCAATATCTGCGTGTTCAGATTGCGGCGCAGCACGTGCATCGTGTGGTTGCCGCCGATCGACATCCCATCGCCATCCCCCGTCACCAGCCAGACGTCAAGCTCGGGATTGGCGAGCTTGAGCCCCGTGGCAAAAGCGGGCGCACGGCCGTGAATGGTGTGGAAACCGTAGCTTTCGACGTAATAAGGAAAGCGGCTCGAACAGCCGATGCCCGAGATAAACACAGTCTTGGCCGGGTCCGCACCGAGTTCCGGCAGCGTCCGCTGCACTGCCTTGAGGATGGCGTAGTCACCGCAGCCCGGGCACCAGCGCACTTCCTGATCGGTTTCCCAGTCCTTGAGCGTGGTCTGGACCTTGGCGATGGGGGTCATGTCGTTCATGGTCTTGCTTCCCTCAGGCCAGCGCTGCGGCAATCGCCGCTTCGATTTCGGCAATGGTGAAAGGCTGGCCGCTCGTCTTGTTCAAGGGCTTGGCATCGACCAGATACTGATCGCGCAGGACGGTCTTGAATTGGCCAGTGTTCATTTCCGGAACAATAACCTGATCATAGCTCTTGAGAAGCTCGCCGAGGTTCTCGGGCAGTGGCCAGATGTGGCGGACATGGATGTGGCTGACATCATGGCCCTTGCGGCGGGCGCGGCGCACGGCCTGGTGGATCGGGCCATAGGTCGAGCCCCAGCCGACCAACGCGAGCCTGCCGCCTGCTTCGCCAAGGGTGACTTCCTGCGCCGGGATGCCGGCAGCGATGCCGTCGATCTTGTCCTTGCGCGCATTGGTCATCGCCTGGTGGCTGGCGGGCGCGTAGTCGATGTTGCCGGTGCCGGGGTTCTTCTCGATGCCGCCGATGCGGTGCATGAGACCGGGCGTGCCGGGCTTGATCCACGGCCGCGCGCCCTTCGCGTCGCGCGCATAGGGCAGCACCGCTCCATCCGGACCGTTCGGTTCTTCGAGGAAGGTAACCGGAAACGGCTCGAAACCATTGGGATCAGGGACTTTCCACGGCTCGGCAGCATTGGCGATATAGCCATCGGTCAGCAGCATGACCGGGGTCATGTACTGCACCGCAAGGCGGCAGGCCTCGATCGCGCACTCGAACGCGTCCGAAGGGCTGCGCGCGGCGATCACCGGCATCGGCGCATCGCCGTTGCGGCCGTAGACCGCCTGGTAGAGGTCCGATTGCTCGGTCTTGGTCGGCAGGCCCGTCGACGGACCGCCGCGCTGTGAATTGACGATGACGAGCGGCAGCTCGGTCATGATCGCAAGGCCCATTGCCTCGCCCTTGAGCGCGATGCCGGGGCCCGACGAGGACGTCACACCAAGCTGCCCACCGAAGGAGGCCCCGATCGCGGCGGCAATCGCGGCAATCTCGTCTTCAGCCTGGAAGGTGGTGACGCCGAATTCCTTGAGCCGCGCGAGGTTGTGGAGGATCGCGGAGGCAGGCGTGATCGGATAGCCGCCGAAGAACAGGTCGAGCCCGGCAAGCTGCGCGCCTGCGACGAGACCATAGGAAACGGCCTCGGCGCCGGTCACCGTGCGGTAGAGGCCCGGCTCGCTATCGACCGGCGCGAGGTGATACTGCTTGAGCGGCCCGGCCAATTCCGCCGTCTCACCATAGGCGTGGCCGGCATTAAGCGCGGCAATATTGGCGTCCGCGAGGATTGGCGCCTTGGCAAACTTGCCCTTGAGCCAGTCGATCAACGGCTGCCGGTCACGGTCGAACATCCACAGCGCGAGGCCGAGAGTCCACATGTTCTTGCAGCGCAGCGCTTCCTTGTTGCCAAGGCCGAAGGGCTTAACGGCTTCCAGCGTGAGCGCCGAGATATCGAAGGCAAGCACCTGCCACTTCTCGAGGCTGCCATCCTCGAGCGGGCTGACGTCATACTTGGCCTTCTCAAGGTTGCGCTTGTTGAACTCGCCGGTGTCGGCGATGATCAGGCCGCCGGGCTTGAGCGCGCCGACGTTGGTCTTGAGCGCCGCCGGGTTCATCGCGACAAGCACGTCGGGCGCATCGCCTGCGGTGTCGATCTCGGTCGAGCCGAAGTTGATCTGGAACGCCGAAACCCCGAACAGCGTGCCCTGCGGTGCGCGGATCTCGGCCGGGAAATCGGGGAAAGTCGCAAGATCGTTGCCCGCCAGCGCGGTCGAGAGTGTGAACTGGCCGCCGGTCAGCTGCATGCCATCACCCGAGTCGCCGGCAAACCGCACCACGACAGCTTCGGGCGCGGGGGCGTTGTCGCTCCCGCCGGTGTGGCCTTCGGGTTCGCTCTCAAGAACTGTCGCCATATGTTCCTCTGTTATCCGCGGGAGGCCGGCCAGGCAGCCGCTCGCGTCCTCTTGCGCACCTTGCTTCGTCTAGGGGCGCGTATGTCCTCATCTAGCGGTACGCAAAGAAGAAAAACTGATGCACCGCAAATCTTGCACTCGCTCTTGATTCCGATTGCCCCCGCCCGTCAAGCCCCGCAAATAACAGTCCTGTCAGTTGGCCGCGAGGCCGACTCAGCCAGATCAGAACGCCAGGAGGAAGAGGATACCCATGTCAGACACCGCCAGCAGTCCCTATGTCCGCCCCGATGTGAAGGCCTTCCTCGATTTCATGGCCTCGGTGCCCGGCCCCACCATGTCGGAGATGGGCCCCGAAGGCGCGCGCGCAAGCTATGTGCAGATGGGTGTACTGGCCGAGGCCGAACCGCGCGAGCTAGCGGTTATCAAGGACCTCACCTGCCCCGGACCTGCGGGCGACATTCCGCTGCGCTTCTACGATGCGCGCGAAACGCGTGAGCCGGGCCCAGCGGTGATGTTCTTTCACGGCGGCGGCTTCGTGATCGGCGATCTCGACAGCCACCACTCGCTTTGCACCGAAATCGCAGCCGAGCTCGATATGCCGGTGATCGCGGTGCACTACCGCCTCGCGCCCGAACACCCCTTCCCCGCCGCACCGGACGACTGCGAAGCGGCCTCGCGCTGGGTCGCGACGAGCCCGGAGGAACTTGGCCGCCAGATCTCCGGCCTCATCCCCATGGGCGATTCGGCCGGCGGCAACCTTGCCATCGTGATCACGCAGGCACTGGCGGCTAAGCCCGCCGCTGTGCCGGTGGTGCTGCAGGTGCCGATCTATCCGCTGAGCGACGACAAGCCCGATCACGCCTCGTTCCAGGAATTCGCGGACGGCTTCGTGCTGACGGCGGAAACGATGGCGTGGTTTTCCGCCGCCTATCAGGCCGAGCCAGGCCACCCGCGCGCCTTTCCGATCTATGGCAACCACGCGGATACGCCGCCGACCGTGCTCGTCACTGCCAGCCTCGATCCGATCCGTGACAGCGGTCGCGTATACGGCGCCGAATTGATCCGCGCCGGAGCAGAGGTCGTATTCCTTGAAATGAAGGGCACGACCCACGCCTTCGCGCAGCTGCGCAAGGCCTTCCCAAGCGCCCATGGCGACATGCAGCGCATTTTTGCGGCCGTCCGCCTGCTGCTGGACCGCGCCTGATGTCTCAGGATTCTGCCGGGCTCCCCTATCGTCCCTGCGTGGGCATCATGCTGGTCAATGGCGAGGGCCGCGTCTTCGTCGGCCAGCGCATCGACAGCAAGGAAGGGGATGCCTGGCAGATGCCGCAAGGCGGGATCGACGAAGGCGAGGCGCTTCACCCCGCCGCGCTGCGCGAACTGGAGGAAGAGACCGGTGTGACGGCCGATCTCGTCACCATCCTCGCCGAAAGCAGCGAGGAATATCTCTACGACCTGCCGGATCACCTGATCGGCAAGCTGTGGAAAGGGCGCTACCACGGCCAGCGCCAGCGCTGGCTGCTGGTGCGCTTCAATGGTGCCGATGAGCAGATCCGGCTCGATGCGCATTCGCATCCCGAATTCCTGGCGTGGCGCTGGGTCGAACCCGAGCTGCTGCCGGACCTCATCGTGCCGTTCAAGAAGCGCGTCTATCGGCAGGTTGTCGAGGAATTCCGCGCGCTGATCTGAAGATCAGTTGTCCTCGACCACCGGATCAGGCTTCACCGCATCGGCGGAGACGACACGGGCAACCGGGCCCTTGGCGATGACACTGGCAAGGCTCTGTGCCTCGGGGCAATTGCGCCCGCACAGGCCCTCGAGCCGGGCGAGATTGCCCTTGGCCTTCTCGATCGCGCCCTTTTCCGCCATGGCTCCACCTTCGCCCGAAAGCGCGGCAAGGTTGTTGGGATCGCGCTCAAGTGCCTCGCGGTAATAGTGGATGGCCTTGCCCTGCATGCCGGAAGCGCGAGCAGCATCGCCGAGGGCAAGGAACGTCGCCGGATTGCCCGGATCGACCGCAAGCGCGGATTCAAAGCTGTCGGTGGCGGCCTCGACATCGCCGCGGCCGAGCAACTCGCGTCCGGTTTCGACGAGGGCCTTCGCGCGGGGGTCGGTCGGCAGCGAAACACCGGCCGATCCGGAACTTCCCGTGACAGCCACGAGAAGGGACAAGACAACCCCCAAAGGCATGTAGCGCATCAACAACTCCCAGAGCCGGCCATGCGGCACACGTGGTCCCCCGGCATCCATGATCGTGTTGCCTATCATAGCCGGTGGAGTGTTGCGAAGAAAAACCCGTCCGTCGAATCGTCCCAAGGGGTAAGCCTGCAGCCGGCGCCGCGCGGGGTCCCCGCCCCCACCTGCTGATCGGCAACCCGCCAGCCAGGGTTAGCCGCCAGAAACGCGGCAACCACCTCGGGACCTTCGACATCGAGCAGCGAGCAGACCACGTAGGTCAGGCGGCCGCCGGGGCGCACCAATCCGGCGCCGATCCGCAGCACGTCAGCCTGCGTGCGGGTATAGCGGGCAAGAGCTTGCGACGTGAGCCGCCAGCGCGCTTCGGGCCCGCGCCGCCAGGTGCCGGTGCCCGAGCACGGCGCATCGATCATCACCGCATCGGTGCGGCCCTGCCAGTCTGTCAGAGCCGCCGCCTCGCGGCCGGGATCGAGCAACCGGGTCTCGACGCGCGCGGCGGCGCGCGCGGCGCGCGGCGCGAGACGCGAGAGGCGCGGGCGGTCGATATCGCAAGCGAGCAGGTGACCTTCGCCCTGCAGGGCGGCGGCAAGCGCCAGCGTCTTTCCGCCGGCTCCGGCGCAGAGATCGACCACGGCCTCGCCGGGCCGGACGTCAAGCGCGCTGCAGGTCAGCTGGCTGCCGGTGTCCTGCACCTCGAACAGGCCCTCGGCGAATTCCGGCCAGGTTTCGACCGGCGTTCCGGCAGGAAGCCGGAGCGCATCGGGGGCCTGTGTCGTCTGCGCCGCCACCGGCAGCACTGCGGCGAGCCGGTCGCGCGTCGTCTTCAGCCGGTTGGCGCGCAGGTCGAGCGGTGCGCGGTCAAGCAAGGCAGCACCCTGTTCGCGCGAAATTCCCGACGCGGCGAGCCGCTCCTCAAGCCACGCGGGCGCAAGGCCCGCCGCCGCGACCGGCTCATCCTCCCCAATGGGCGCGGGACCATATTTCGACCCGTCGAACAAGGCGGCAAGGGCCGGATCACACCGGGCCACTGCCAGCATGGCCGCACGCCCGGTTTCCGGGACTTCCCCGCACAAGCGGATCGCAGACCAGGCCAGATCGCGGATCGCACGGCGGTCCTTGGAGCCGATGAAGCGGCGCGCCTTCAGCCAATCGGCCGTGATCCGCTCGGCCGATGCACCTTCGCGCCGCGCGGCGGCAATCACCGCGTCGAGCACCTCTATCGCCGATTGCACCCGCGCCGCGGGGGTCATGCGGAGAACTCAGCGCGAGGGATAGTTCGGCGCCTCGCGCGTGATCGAAACGTCATGGACATGGCTCTCGCGCAGGCCCGCATTGGTGATGCGCACGAACCGCGCGTTCTCCCGCAGCGCTTCGAGTGTCGGGCTGCCGGTGTAGCCCATCGCGGCCTTGATACCGCCGACGAGCTGGTGAACGACGTCCTTTGCCGGCCCCTTGTAGGGCACCTGGCCTTCGATGCCTTCGGGCACCAGCTTCATCGAATCCTTAATGTCCTGCTGGAAGTAGCGGTCGGCCGAGCCGCGGGCCATCGCACCGACCGAGCCCATGCCGCGGTACGACTTGTAGGCGCGGCCCTGATAGAGGAACGTCTCGCCCGGCGCTTCCTCGGTCCCGGCCAGCATCGAGCCGACCATGATCGTGCTCGCCCCTGCCGCCAGCGCCTTGGCCGCATCGCCCGACGTGCGCAGACCGCCATCGGCGATCACCGGCACGCCCGACTTTGCCGCTTCCGCCGCACATTCCAGCACTGCCGTCAGCTGCGGCACGCCGACACCGGCAACGATGCGCGTGGTGCAGATCGAGCCGGGGCCGATGCCGATCTTCACGCCGTCGGCACCGGCGTCGATCAGTGCGCGCGTGGCTTCAGCGGTGGCGACGTTGCCCGCGATCACCTGCACGGTATTGGACATCGCCTTCACCGCTTCGACCGCACGGGCGACATCGCGGTTATGGCCGTGCGCGGTATCGATGATGATCACGTCGCATTCCGCCTCGACCAGCGCGCGGGTGCGCTCGAGGCCCTTTTCCCCGACCGTGGTCGCGGCGGCGACGCGCAGGCGTCCGCTCGCATCCTTGGTGGCGTCCGGATAGGTAACCGCCTTCTCGATATCCTTGACGGTGATGAGGCCGATGCAGCGGAAGGCATCATCGACCACCAGCAGCTTCTCGATCCGGCGCTGGTGGAGCAAGCGGCGCGCCTCGTCACCCGAAGTGCCGAGCTTGACGGTGGCGAGATTGTCGTGCGTCATCAGCTCGTGCACGGGCTGCGCGGGATTGTCGGCGAAGCGCACGTCGCGGTTGGTGAGGATACCGACGAGCTTGCCGCTGGCCTCGACGACCGGGATGCCGCTGATCTTGTTGGCGCGCATGATCGCCTGCGCATCGCCCAGCGTGGCATCGGGGGTGACAGTGATCGGGTTCACCACCATGCCGCTTTCAAAGCGCTTGACCGCGCGCACGGCAGCGGACTGCTGCTCGACGGTAAGGTTCCGGTGGAGCACGCCGATGCCGCCAAGCTGGGCCATCACGATCGCCATATCGGCTTCCGTCACGGTATCCATCGCGGCCGAGATGACCGGGATGTTGAGCGTGATCGAGCTGGTCAGCCGGGTGCGCGTATCCGCCTGCGTCGGCACCATGTCCGATGCGCCGGGGCGCAGCAGAACGTCGTCAAAGGTCAGGCCGAGAGGGATATCCATGGGTTGCGCCACTTGCGTAAGGGGGACGAATCGTGGCGGCCCATGTAATCAAGCCGGGCGGCTTAGGCTAGGGCCCTCGGCCTACTTTGCACCAGCGGCCGCTACGGGAGCCCTGCCTTGCCCCCGTCCTGCGGCGGGCCAGGCCTTTGTATCGGCAAAGAAGCGCAACAGTTCGGTCTGAATCAGCACGTCGTCGACCATCCCGCCGTAGATCACCCGCGCAGCTTCATCATACGGGCGGTGATAGATGTTATCCATGAAGAACTCGAGCCTTGTCGGGTCGGAATAGCTGGTGCTCACCATGACTGCGGGCACATCGTGCTGCATAAGGGCCCAGCTGTCCTGTCGCCGCGCAAAGGCATTGGCCGCTTCTCCGGGCGCGAGCTTGCGCTTCATCGCCTTGAGGACTTTGGCAATACCCGGATCAAGTGGGGTCAACCCCTGCCCCACCACGCTCACCGGCAGGCCCGCCGGGACAAGGCCGGTGCTGTCAACATTGAAAGCGGCGACGACAGTGTTCAGCGGCAGCGGCGGATTCTCGGTAAAGGCGAGAGCGCCAAGCAGACCGAGTTCCTCGCCGGTTGTGGCGACAAAGTAGACATCACGATCGAGCTGTTTGCCAGCAGACAGCAATCGCGCGACTTCGGTGAGGACAGCTAGCCCGGAGGCGTTGTCGACCGCGCCGGGGCAGATCTGCTTTTCCGCAGGCGGCGCCGCGCATTTGCCGAAGTGGTCCCAGTGCGCCATCAGCACGAGCGCGCCCGAACCCGGTCGACGACCTTCCAGCTTCCCGATGAGGTTGTGCGTCTTGATCCGCGTCTCGCGGTTGGTGGCCTCGAACGATCCGGCAATGCCGAGCGGTCTGGCGCTGAAACCGGGTGCCGCGCCAGCCGCGCGCAAGGCGGCAAGATCAGGCGCCCCGGCCGCCGCGAACATCTGGCGCGCTGCATCGGCTGAAACGAACACCTCGATGTCGCCGCCGATCCGCTCGCCGGAAAGCGCATATCCGGCGCGGCGGCGGCGCGCGATTACACCATCGAGCGTACGTTCGCCGTCAAGCACCGTCAGGACCGCCGCCGCACCGCTTTCAAGCAGCTTGCCCGCCCGGTCCAAGCCAGGCGGCGCGCCGGCACTGCCCGCACCTTTGACGGGTTCCGGTTTGGCTTCGCTATCGAGGATCACCGCGACCCGTCCGGCAAGTTCGGTCCGCGCGCCATCACCGCCCAGGCTCTTGCCGACGTACACCAGCGGTGCGTTCTCGATGAGGCTGCGCAGGCCCGACGTCACCACAAAGAAGCCGCCATCGGCCACGGGGACACGCCGCTTGCCATGGAAGAACTGGGCCCGCGACCCCTGCGGCTCGCGCTCGACGAGTTCGACCGGGGCAAACCAGGCGTTGCCGGGATCGTTGGTGCCCGATTCCAGCCCGATATCGAACCACTGGCGCGCAAGGTATCGCAGCGTCAGCGTCTCGCTGGGCGTGCCTGGTTCGCGGCCGCCGTATTCTTCGCTGGCGAGCGTGGTAACATGCTGACGCAGTTGGGCCTCGATCTGAACCTGCTGTCGCTTGGATGGACCGGCCGCCAGCGCTCCCATCGGCACGAGCGCAAGAAGGGCAAAAAACAGTTTTGCCAATCGCCTGCGCTGCCGGAACCGGATGGGAGGCCGGGTGGGAAAGATCATGGCAAGTGGCTTACCCACAACGACTCATCGCTATCCCCGAGCGGCCCGGCGCACCCACCTTGCTGGCAAATGCAACGCACCTGCGCAAGTTCCCTATTCAGCACATAATGCTCTTGCAGGCGGCAGCCGCATGCTCGACATCCGGTGCGGCAACAGGAGTACCGGGCGATGCGGCTCGATGATTTCGACAATTCAATTGATGTCGAGGACCAGCGCGGCGGCGGTGGCGGCCTCTCTTTCGGCGGCACGCGTGGACGCGTCGGTTGCGGGAGCATCGTGATCGCGCTGATCGGTGCGCTCGTCTTCGGCATCAATCCGCTGCAGACGCTGGGGGCGCTCCAGAACCTTCAGGGCTCGTCGGCACCTCAGGTCTTGCCTGGCAGGCCGGGAAGCGTTGCGGAAAGCTGCAACGTCAACGCCTTCAGCCATGAAAGCTGCAATGCGCTGGCCTCACTCAACAAGACCTGGGCACCGCTGTTCCAGCAAGCCGGGATCGGCTTCAAGGCACCCAAGCTGGTGTTCTACTCGCGCGAGGGGCAATCCGGCTGCGGCGAGGCACAGAGCGCGATGGGGCCGTTCTACTGTCCTGCTGATCAGGGCATCTACATCGACACCGATTTCTACACGGAGATGGACAAGCAGCTCGGAGCTGGAGGCGATTTCGCGCGGGCCTACGTGATGGCGCACGAATATGGCCATCATGTGCAGAACCTGATCGGCACGTCGGAGCAGGTGAGCGAGGCGCAGCGCCGCAATCCACCGATGGCCAACCGGCTTTCCGTGAAGCTCGAGCTGCAGGCCGATTGCTATGCCGGCGTCTGGGCCGCCCGCAACAAGGACCGGATCGATCCCGGCGATATCGAGGAAGGCCTGCGCGCCGCCCACCAGATCGGTGATGATACGCTGATGGCGTCCGCCGGACGGACCCCGGTCGAAGCCGCGTTCACCCACGGCAGCAGCGCCCAGCGCATGGCCTGGCTGCGCAAGGGGCTGGAAACCGGCAACGAGGACGCCTGCGATACCTTCCGCGCTGCCGGCAGCGAATCGAATTGATGCGGTTGGTTGCGATTAAGGGTGTAGGGGAGCGCAGAACGGAACAGAAACATGAAGACCTGCCGCTTTGTCATCACGCTGCTTCTCGGCGCAGCCGTATCCGCCGCCGCGCCTTCCTTGATGGCGCAGACGGTCGTTGCTCCATCCAATGTTACGGCCGGCGATGTCGTCACCGCGCCGCTCAGTGAGCTCAACATCAAGAAGAAGAACATCCCTCCGATCCTCGTGTCCGCGCGCGAGGATCCTTATAGCCTCACCGGCCTCAGATCATGCCCCGCAATGCAGGCAGAAATCGGCAGACTGGATGCGGCGCTGGGCGATGATATCGACGTTGCGGTCGAAAAGACGAGAGACGAGAAGCGCGGCAACACGGTCGGAAGCGTGGCCAGATCGGTGATCTCCAGCTTCATCCCGTTTGGCGGCGTGATCCGTGAAGTCTCCGGTGCGGCCGCCAGCGAACGGCTATGGCAGGTGGCACTCTACGCCGGAGCTGTGCGCCGGGCCTTCATCAAGGGCTACGGCCAGGCCCGCGGCTGCCGCTATCCGGCGCGGTCGGCAACAGCCGCACAGGTGGCAGCAATTCGTGCCTCGACCGCGACCGGCATTGAAACTCCGCAGGCTGAACCCGGCGCACCAAAGCGCATGCGCAGCAGCCGGAAGGTCTACCGCCGCCACCACCGCTGAACGGGAAATCTTGTGTCAGGACTGGCCCGACAAACGCACGGCCTTGTCGAGCGCGGCCTGCGTCATGCTCCGCGCGCAAGCCGAGAGGACACCGTGCAGTTTTCAGGAGGAACCGTCCGCTCCTCTTCGGCCCACCGCTGATTGGAGTCCGCCGAACAACGTGCGCCACCCGCGGCGCGAGGCTCAGGTCTTGGGTTCGACGATCAGGTAGACCCCGGTGGTGCGGCCGATATTGCGCCCCTCGTGCCAGCTGATCCCGTCACTCCACCAGCTGTCGCCTGCCTTGAGGTGGCGCACCACCGTCCCGCTTGCCGTGGTGATCCGCATGGTCGAACCCTTGAGGATATAGCCCCAGTGCGGTGCATGGCGATGGCGCTCATGCCCCACGCCGGGCGGAAAGGTGCAGCGCAAGGTGCGCAGTTTCGCATTGTCCTCAAGGACCACGCAGACGGGTTTGCCCTTCCAACCCGCTTCCAGCGGATCGGGATAGGCGCGCGCCTCGGGCGGCGGAACGGCAAGGGCCGGACCCGCCATGAAGGCAAGCCCGGCCATCAGCAGTCCCGTTCCGCGCCCAATCCCGATCGGCGCGGACATGCTCAGTACACGCGCTTCTTGGGCTTGATGTACTCGACGTCGTCCGTCAGCGTGTATTCGTGGACCGGACGGTAATCGAGCCGCACATGGCCGCTCTTGCCGCCCCAGCCATCAAACCAGCTGACGGTGTGCTTCATCCACTCGCCATCGTTGCGATCGGGGAAGTCCTCGTGCGCATGGGCGCCGCGGCTTTCCTTGCGATTGCTGGCCGAATGCATCGTCACCGACGCCTGCGCGATCAGGTTGTCGAGTTCGAGCGTCTCGATCAGGTCCGAGTTCCAGATCAGCGAGCGGTCCGAAACCTTGATGTCCGCCATGCGCTCATACGTCGCAGCGAGCTTGGTCTTGCCTTCGGACATCAGTTCGTCGGTGCGGAAGACCGCCGCGTGGGCCGACATCGTGCGCTGCATCTCGATGCGGACCTGCGCCGTGGGCGAGCCGCCGTTGGCATGGCGGAACGTGTCGATGCGGGTCAGCGCCATGTCGGCGCTGTCCTTGGGCAGGGCCTTGTGCGACGAGCCGGGCTTGATGATCTCCTTCAGGCGCAGGCCGGTGGCGCGGCCGAACACCACGAGGTCGATCAGCGAGTTGGAGCCCAGACGGTTCGCACCGTGGACCGAAACGCAGGCTGCTTCACCCACCGCGAAGAGGCCGGGGACAACGGTTTCCGGATTGCCATCCGGCCCGATCGTCACGACTTCGCCGTGGTAATTACAAGGGATGCCGCCCATGTTGTAGTGGACGGTCGGCACGACCGGGAGCGGCTGGCGCGTCAGATCGACGCCCGCGAAGATCTTGCCGCTTTCGGTGATACCCGGCAGGCGCTCGGCCAGCACCTTGGCGTCGATATGATCGAGGTGGAGGTAGATATGGTCCTTGTGCGGACCCACGCCACGACCTTCGCGGATTTCCAGCGCCATCGAACGGCTGACGACGTCACGGCTGGCAAGATCCTTCGCGGACGGCGCATAGCGCTCCATGAAGCGCTCGCCCTCGGAGTTGGTTAGATACCCGCCCTCGCCGCGCGCACCTTCGGTGATGAGCACGCCCGCGCCGTAGATGCCGGTCGGGTGAAACTGCACGAACTCCATGTCCTGCAGAGGCAGGCCTGCGCGCAGGACCATACCGCCGCCGTCACCTGTGCAGGTGTGCGCCGAAGTCGCGGTGAAATAGCAGCGTCCATAACCGCCCGTCGCGAGCACCACGGCATGGCTGCGGAAGCGGTGGATCGAGCCATCGTCCATGCACATGGCGATCACGCCGCGGCATTCGGGCACGCCGTTCGCGCCGGGCTCCATGATCAGGTCGATCGCGAAGTATTCGATGAAGAAGTCCGCATCGTACTTCAGGCTCTGCTGATAGAGCGCGTGAAGCATGGCGTGGCCGGTGCGGTCCGCCGCCGCGCACGTGCGCTGGACCGGCGGGCCCTCGCCCATGTTCTGCATGTGGCCGCCGAACGGCCGCTGGTAGATCGTGCCTTCGGCGTTGCGGCTGAAGGGAACGCCGGCGTGCTCCAGTTCGTAAACCGCGGCCGGGGCCTCGCGCACCATGTACTCGATCGCGTCCTGGTCGCCGAGCCAGTCGGAGCCCTTGACGGTATCGTACATGTGCCAGGTCCAGTGGTCCGGGCTGTTGTTGCCGAGGCTGGCGGCGATGCCGCCCTGCGCCGCGACAGTGTGCGAGCGGGTCGGGAAGACCTTGGTGATGCAGGCGGTGCGCAGGCCGGCCTGGGCCGAACCCATCGTGGCGCGCAGGCCCGAACCGCCGGCCCCGACGACAACGGTATCGTAGGTGTGGTCGATGATTTTGTAGGCAGGATTAGAAGCCATGGCTCAGGCGCCCCCGAGAGCGATGCGCACGACCGAGACGATGCCATAGGCAGCGCCCGCGAACGGCAGGATGTTGACGAGAAGCCAGGCGGCGATCTTGCCGCCCTCTTCGTGGATGTAGTCTTCCAGCATGACCTGCACGCCCATGCGCGCGTGCTGGAAGGTGTTGATCATGATAAGGATAAGCGCGGTGGCCGGCAGGGGTTTGGCCGCCCAGGAGTGGATCGTCGCATAGTCATGCGCGGGCATGAGCGCGAGGCTGATCATCAGGAACGGAATCAGCACGAGATTGCCGACCGCCGTGAGACGCTGGCTCAGCCAGTGGTGCGTGCCCTGGTGGCTGGAGCCGAGGCCACGCACGCGGCCGATGGAAGTACCGTTACCCATGAGATGTCCTTGAAAGGGTATGGATCGCAGGATCGGTGGAATGGATCAGCGCAGCAGCACGAAGGCCCAGAACACGCTGGTGGCGGCGACCGAGAACAGGATCGTCAGCGAAGACCAACGGGCATTGGCCTCAAGCTCGTAGCCAGCACCGATATCGAGCACGAAGTGGCGGATGCCGGTAGCCATGTGCTGGAAGAAGGCCCAGGTCAGGCCGACGAGGACGATCTTGCCGAGAATGGCGGTGACGCTCTGCAGGCCTGGCGTCGGCGCGAGCCAGACCCAGTCGAGAAAGGTCTGGTAGCTGGCCGGACCACCCGCAAGCGCACCTACCCACCACAGCAGCAGGCCGAGGCCGGCAAACGCCAGGCCGTTGCCGGTGATGCGGTGCAGGATGGAGACCAGCATCGCCGGACCCCAGCGCCAGATTTCGAGATGCGGCGAAAGTGGCCGTGGCCCGCGCGCCTGCGCCATAGAACCCCCTCAAATAATTAGCCAAAAATGCCATGCCTTTGAAGCACGGCGTGATCGCGATTCGTATTAGCCCAAAAGTGGTCCGGTGCAACCGTCGCGGTAGGGCAATCGCGCGTGCCATGTTTCTGGCCCTGTTGCAGCGGCCCCAATCACTGGTAGAGCGCGGGATCATGAAAGCACCTGTCATTCTTGTCACCGGCTCGACCCGGGGCATCGGAGCCACCCTTGCAGACGCGCTGGCCGCGCGCGGGGCCGCCGTCATCCGCCATGGCCGCAAGGCTGCTCCGGGCATCCTCGGCGCAGACCTTGGCGAACCGGCGGCGGCGGAAATGCTGTGGGAGGAAGCGCTGGCGGCCGCGGGTGGTGCCATCGACATTCTGGTCAACAATGCCGGTCTTTTTGCCGCCAATCCCATCGACAGCTCGGACATCGCCTGGCTGGATGGCTGGGAAGAGACGCTACGGATCAATCTGACTTCTGCCGCACAACTCTCACGCCTTGCCGTCCGCCACTGGCAGGCGCGCGGTGTGGGCGGACGGTTTGTCCATGTGGCGAGCCGGGCGGCCTACCGGGGAGATTCGCCTGCGCACTGGCACTATGCTGCGGCCAAGGGCGGGATGATCGCGATGCACAAGACCATCGCACGCGGATATGCCGCGCAAGGGATCCTGAGCTTTGCGGTGACACCGGGCTTCACCGATACGGACATGGCGGGGGATTACCTTGCAAGCCGCGGCGGCGCGGGCCTGCTTGCCGACATTCCGCTGGGCCGAGTGGCAACGCCGGAGGAAATCGCCGCCATCGGCGTGTTCTGCGCGCTCGATGCGCCGCCAAGCATGACGGGCGCGGTGATCGACGCCAATGGAGCCAGCTTTGTCCGCTAGGGCGCTCGCCGCGCTGGCGCTCGCGCTGGCCCCGGCCGTCGTTCACGCGAGGCCCGCCTCCGCCGGACCGGACCGTGCGGCCACGCAGGCGCTGGTCAAGCAGTGCGGCGATACGGAGGACTTCTCCGCCCCCGCCCCACCCGCCCGGCTTTATGGCAACACGTTCTATGTCGGCACATGCACGGTCAGCGTCCTGCTGGTGACCTCGCCGCAGGGCCATGTTCTGGTCGACAGCGCAACCGATCAGGCGGTTCCCGCGATTCTTGCCAATATCCGCGCGCTGGGTTTCCGGCCGGAGGATATCCGCTGGATCGTGAGCAGCCACGAGCATTTCGACCATGTCGGCGGGCTCGCGGCCCTGCAGAAGGCGACCGGCGCCAGGGTCGCACTCAGCGCCCCCGCGGCGCGGATTGCCCAGACCGGCGCACCCGATCCCGCAGATTCGCAGTTCGGCGTGCTCAAGGACCACCCCTTCGCGCCGGTTAAGACCGACCGCATCGTCACGCCGGGCTCGGTCATCCGGGTCGGCCCCGTGCGGCTCGTCATGTCGGCAACGCCGGGACATACCACCGGCTCGACCAGCTGGAGCTGGCAAAGCTGCGCCGACAAGCGTTGCCGCACGGTGAGCTATGTCGACAGCATTTCCGCGCTGGCCGCCCCGCCCTATCGCTTCACCGATCATCCCGAGGTCGTCGCCCGGTTCCGCCGCACTTTCGCGGCCATCGCGGCCCGGCGCTGCGGCATTCTGGTGACGCCGCACCCCTCGGTGAGCAACCTGTTCGAGCGGATGCAGGGCCAGGAGCCGCTTGCGCCGCAGGACGCCTGCCGCGCCTACGCCGCCAAGGGCCGCAAGGGGCTCGATGCCCAACTGGCGAAGGAAACCGCGAAGTGAGCTGGAAGATCACCATCCGCGCCCGGGCTGACGTGGTGCGCGCCGCGCTTCTGGCGCATGAAGATGCCGAGGACTGGGATTTCTCCATCGTGCTCGGCGGCGGGCAGAGCGATCCTGCGCAGCCCGATGCATGGCAGCTCGAAGCATGGCTGGAGCGCAAGCCAACCGCTGCAGACAAGGCCGCCATCGCGGCGCTGTTTGCCGATGGCGCGCCGAAGCTGATCATCGAGGAACTGGCTGATGCCGACTGGGTTACGCTCAGCCAGCACAATGTCGAACCCTTCACCGAAGGGCCATTCCATGTCCGTACCCCGGACCATCCGCCGGTGCCCGGCCTGCGGGACTTCGTGATTCCGGCCAGCCAGGCCTTCGGCACCGGACACCACGAGACGACTTCGGGCTGCCTCGCGATGCTTGCGCATATCAAGGCGCAAGGCCTCATGGTGCGCAACCTTGCCGATATCGGCACGGGCACGGGCCTGCTCGCCTTTGCAGCGCTGCATCTGTGGCCGCGCGCACGCGCGACGGCGAGCGATATCGATGCGGTCTGCGGGCCGGTCGTGGCGGAGAATGCGGCGCTGAACGGCATCGCCTTGGGTGATGGTCCCGGCAAGCTCGCGATGGTGATCGCGCCGGGCATGGAGCATCCGCTGCTGCGTGCCGCCGCGCCCTATGATCTGCTCATCGCCAATATTCTGGCGGGACCATTGGCCGAACTGGCGCCCGATTTCCGCAAGGCCGTGGCACCGGGCGGGAGCGTTCTGCTGGCCGGACTGCTGACGGCGCAGGAGCGGACCGTTCGCAGCGCCTACACCCGCGCCGGCTTTTCGCTGCGCGCACGGATGAGCCGCGGCAACTGGTCGATCCTGTGGCTCAGGCGGCGTTCAGGCCGCTGACGAGAAGCTGGAGTGCATTGCGGGTGAAGGCGATCATGTTGGCGAGGCGGTCGTCATGGCCCGTCTCGATCACCAGCGCCGCTTCATAATCCGGCCCGACCACCGCCGCTGCGCTGGTGCCGGAGGCGACGCCGAGCGGATGGACACCGGGCCCCGCCGCTCCGGTTTCCGCCACGCCCCAGTCGCTTTCATAGCGTGTCCGGATGAGGCGCGCCTGCGCGAGGGCATAGGCTTCGGTTGCAGACGTCAGCCCGCGCAAGCTGCCGGGTTCGTGCCCCAGCACCATGCGGCGGCCTTTCAGCGTGTAGATGACACCGCCGCCGCGGTAGTAGGCCGAGGCCCCCGGCATCGCGAGCAGCGCGGCGGATATCAGCCCTCCGGTCGCGCCATCGACAACGGCAACCGACTGGCCTTTCGCCTTGAGGAGTTTTCCGGCTTCGATGCCGATCGGGGCAAGGTCTTCAAAGGTCATGGCAAGGTGTCCCAATCGCGGGTTGCAGCGAGCAGCCAGCGCACGCGGCGCGACTTGGCGTACTGGCGCTTGATGCGCTTTTCATCGGCTTCGATGCGGTCGCAGCGCAGTTTGCGCGCCGCATCAGTGATCTGGGCCGCGCGCTCGGCATCATAGCCTTCCTCGCCGCCCCAGTGGTTGCATCCGGCGCGCCGTACCAGGAACGCCCGCAGAGGGCGCGGTGCCGCGTGGAGTTCGCGGCGCACCCGCGCTTCGGTCGGGGTGGATGTCATCAGTGCAGCCGCAGCCATCATCAGAAGCATAGACCGTCCCCTATCCCGCCGCCTTGACGATGTCGGCCCAGGCCGCCTCGTCGATCACTTCGATACCGAGCGCGGCGGCCTGCTTGAGCTTCGAGCCCGCGCCCGGCCCGGCCACGACCAGATCGGTCTTGGCCGAAACCGAGCCCGCCGCCCGCGCACCCAGCGCCTCGGCCTGCGCCTTGGCCTCGTCGCGGCTCATCGTCTCGAGCTTGCCGGTGAAGACGACCGTTTTGCCCGCAACCGCGCTGGCCCTGGTTTCGACGATGTAGTCTGGCGGAGCGACTTCGGAGAGCAGATCCTCCCAGACCGCGATGTTGTGCGGCTCGTGGAAGAAATCGCCGAGCGCCTCGACAACCACCGGGCCGACGCCCTCGATCCCGAGCAATTCCGCCGCCGCCTCGATGTCTTCGGCCTTGGCCTGCTCCGCCACAGCGCGCAGCGCCGGCAGCGTGGTGAACCGCTTCATCAGATCGCGCGCCGTCACCGCGCCGACATGGCGGATGCCGAGCCCGAACAGCAGCCGCGCGGCATCGGGGCTTCGCTTGGCCTCGATCGCTGCCAACAGGTTGTCCACAGACTTGTCCTTCCACCCCTCGCGCCCGACAATCTCGCTGCGGCGCTGGTGGAGGCGGAAAATGTCGGCGGGGCTTTCCAGCCAGCCGAGGCCGAAGAACTCGACAATCGTCTTCTCGCCCAGCCCCTCGATATCGAGCGCCCCCCGGCTGACGAAGTGCCGCAGCCGCTCGACCCGCTGCGCCGGGCAGATCAGCCCGCCTGTGCAGCGCACATCGACTTCGCCTTCCTCTGCCACGGCTTCGGACTGGCATTCCGGGCAGTGATCCGGAAACGCATAGGCCTCGCGCGGTTCCTCGCGCGTCAGGTTATCGACCACCTGCGGGATCACGTCGCCCGCGCGCTGGAGCACGATACGGTCGCCAACGCGCAGACCCAGCCGCCCGATCTCGTCGCGGTTGTGGAGCGTGACATTGGTGACAGTGACGCCGCCGACCAGCACCGGACGCAAACGGCCAACGGGCGTCAGCTTGCCGGTGCGCCCGACCTGGATATCAATCGCCTCGATCACCGTCTCGGCGCGCTCGGCAGGGAACTTGCGCGCGAGGCCCCAGCGCGGCGCCTTGGCAACGAAGCCGAGCCGCTCCTGCCAGTCGAGCCGGTCGACCTTGTAGACCACGCCATCGATATCATACGGGAGCCCCGGCCGCTGCACACCGATCTCCCGGAAATGCGCGACCATCGCCTCGACCGAGCGGCAGCGCACCAGAAGCGGCGAAACCGGCAGACCCCATGCGGCAATCTGCCGCATCACATCGAACTGCGCCTCGCCCGGCACAGCGCTCGCCGCGCCCCAGCCATGGGCAAGGAAGCGCAAGGGGCGGCTCGCCGTGACAGAGGCGTCCTTCTGGCGCAGCGATCCCGCCGCGGCATTGCGCGGATTGGCGAAGAGCTTCTCGCCCTTCTCCTCCTGCGCGGTGTTCAAGGCGGCGAAATCGGCCTTGGCCATATAGACCTCGCCCCGGATCTCGAACACGGCGGGGGCATCGCCGGAGAGGACCTGCGGGATATCGCGAATGTGGGCGACATTGGCGGTCACGTCCTCGCCCACCTGCCCGTCACCGCGCGTGGCGGCGCGCACGAGCCGGCCCCCTTCGTAGCGCAGCGAGCAGGACAGGCCGTCGATCTTGTCCTCGGCCGTCATCACCACCTCGGCATCCACGGGCAGCGCGAGGAAGCGCCGGACCCGCGCGACGAACTCCTCGACTTCCTCGTCCGAGAACGCGTTGTCGAGGCTCATCATGCGAACTTCATGGGCCACCTTGCCCAGCGGCGAGGCAGCGACTTCATGCCCCACCTTGCGGCTCGGGCTGTCGGCACGGATCAGGTGAGGAAAGGCGGCCTCAAGCTGGGCGTTGCGGCGCACGAGCGCATCGTATTCGGCATCGCTGATCTCGGGCGCATCGTCGGCGTGATAAAGCCGGTCGTGGCGCGCGATCTGGCGGGCAAGGCGCATCAGTTCGTTCGCGGCATCGGCTTCGGAGAGGTCCGGCATGAGCGGGTCGGCAGTCACTCGGCTTTCCCCAGAACGGTTACCACCAGCGAAAGCCGGGCGCGGAAACCCAGCGTCTCGTAAAGGCGGATGGCGTGGGCGTTATAGGCATAGCTGTGCAGGAAGGGCGTATCCGCCCGCGCCGCAAAGCCGGCAAGCACGCGGCGGATCATGCGTCCGGCAAGGCCCCTGCCCTGCCGGTCGGGCGCGGTGCAGACACCGCTGAGTTCGGCAAGGCCCAGCGCAGGGCGCATGCGTTCGCCGGCCATGGCAATCAGGCGGCCATCCTCGCGAAGACCGTAATAGGAGCCGTAGCGATGGGTGTGGGAGCGCCATGGACCGGGCTGGGTTTCCAGCGCCAGTCTGGCCATGTCCGCCGCGTCGGCCTCGGACATCGGTATGAGGTCCGGGTCGATGGCAAAGGTCTCAGGCGGACCATCCGCGATCATCTGCAGCAGCGGCGCGGTGCGCAGCACCCGCGTGCCGGACGGAGGGGCCTGCTCTTCGGCTTCGACGAGCCAGATCTCGTCCTCCGCGCCGGCAAGGAGGCCGGCAAGTTCGGCCTCGTGCCCCGGTGCGGCGGCAGCGAAGGGGCCATAGGTCGGATCGATCCGGCAGACAGGGCCATCCGCGATGGCCAGCGATGCCTGCGGTCCGTTGAGCATGGACCAGATCGGCCGATCGAGCGGATGGGCAGGTGTCATGCCTGTTCAAGCAGGCGTTCGGCCTGTGCGCGCGCCTCCGGCGTGATCTCCGCACCAGACAGCATGCGGGCGATTTCCTCCTGCCGCCCTGCCCCGTCAAGCTGGCGGACGGACGTGCGCGTGACGGTGCCTTCCGAGGACTTGGCGATCAGATAATGCGCGGTCCCACGCGCGGCGACTTGCGGGCTGTGGGTCACCGCGAGCAGCTGGCCGCCTTCCGCAAGCCGGGCAAGGCGCTCACCGATGGCGCTGGCCACCGCGCCGCCGACGCCGCGGTCGATCTCGTCGAAGATCACCGTGGCCGCGCCGCCCTCTTCGGCAAGCGCCACCTTGAGCGCGAGGATGAAGCGCGAGAGTTCCCCGCCCGAGGCGATCTTGGCGAGAGGGGCGAAATCCGCGCCGGGGTTGGTGGAGATCAGGAATTCGGCCGCATCGACACCGTGCGGACCCCAGCGGTCTTCCGGCTGGCGCACCACGGCGGTGCGGAAACGGGCAGCGTCGAGCTTGAGGGGCGCCAGCTCCGCAGCGACCGCCGCATCAAGCCGTCGCGCCGCCTCGGCCCGCGCCACGGAAAGGCTCTCAGCCTTGGCGCGGTAGTCGAGGCCGGCGTCCTGCGCCGCGCGATCGAGATCGGCGATGGCCGCCTCGCCGCCCTCGATCCGGTCGAGTGCGGCGCGCATCTCGATCATGCGCGCGGGCAGTTCGTCGACCGTGCAGCCGTGCTTGCGACCGGCGGCACGCAAATCGAACAGGCGGGTTTCGATCCGGTCGAGAAGCATGGGATCGTGGGACAGCGCCTCTGCCGCGCGGCCCAGCTTGTCCTCGGCTTCGCTTGCCTCGATCACTGCGCGGTCAAGCGCTTCGAGCGCCTCGGTGAGCAGCGGATGTTCATGGGCAATCCGGTCAAGCCGGCGCGAGGCGCTGCGCAGCGAGGCCAGGGCTGAATCCGATCCCGTCCAGAGGTGCTGGAGTTCGGCCAGATCGCCGGACAGGCGCTCGCCCTTCTGCATCGCCGCGCGCTGCCCGGCCAGCTCATCCTCCTCCCCTACTTCCGGTGCCAGCAGAGCGAGTTCGGCGAGATGGGCCACGAGCAGGTCCTGCTCAGCTGCGGCAGCCGCGAGCCTGTCCCGCGCAGCCGTCAGTGCGGTCTCGGCCGCGCGCCAGCGCTCCCACGCGGCGGCCACATCGCTTGCCTCTGCGCGCGCATAGCGGTCGAGCAGCGCCCGGTGGCCGCGCGCATTGACGAGGCCGCGATCGTCGTGCTGGCCGTGCAGTTCGACAAGGCTGCGGGCAAGCTCGCGCAGCAGCGCGACGCTGACGGGCTGGTCGTTGACAAAAGCGCGGCTGCCGACGGCGTTTCCCGCTTCGGCGCGCAGGCGGCGGCGGATGATGAGGGGCTCGCCCGTTTCGACGGAAATCTCAGCTTCTGCCAGCGCCGCCCCCAGCGCCGCAGGCAACTGCGCGAACTCGAATGTTGCGGTCACGCTCGCTTCGTCGGCGCCTGCCCGGATCAGCCCACCGTCCGCGCGATCACCCAGCACAAGCCCCAGCGAATCCAGCAGGATCGACTTGCCCGCGCCGGTCTCGCCGGTCAGCACACCAAGGCCGCGCCCGAACGACAGGTCCAGTGCCTCGATGAGGACGACGTTGCGGATGGCGAGGCCCGTGAGCATTGTCGATGATCCTTACCGGCTACACCCGCCCCTTGTCACCTTGTTGATCATTCTGTGGATAAATTGGGCAAAATGGCCCCTATGTGACAGCCGAGTGACATAGTGCCATGTGAACGAAACGAGATTGTGACAGCGATTCGGCTCAGTTATCAAACTGGAATAAGGGGTTCGCAATGACCCGCCGCGAACAAGCCTGGGGTACTTCCCCCGCCGTCAATGAAATCGCCAAGTCCATCCCGGCATGGCTCGATCTGCCCGAGCCGCGTGGTTTCCGCCCCAAGCGCAAGGTGCGCACGGTGTGGGTCTCGGACATCCACCTCGGCACACGTGGCTGCAACGCGGACATGCTGCTCGATTTCCTCGCCTCGATCGAGTGCGAGACGCTGTACCTTGTCGGCGACATCGTCGACGGCTGGCGCCTGTCGCGTGGCTGGTACTGGCCCGATGCCCACAACGAAGTGGTTCGCCGCGTGCTCAAGATGGCGCACCGCGGCACCCGTGTGGTGCTGATCGCGGGCAACCATGACGAGATGCTGCGCCCTTATGCGGGTATGAGCTTCGGCGGGGTCGAAATCGCGCTCGAGGCGATCCATGAGACGGCGGATGGTCGCCGCCTTCTGGTGACGCATGGCGACAAGTTCGACGGGGTGGTGCTTTATGCGCGCTGGCTCGCCTTCCTCGGCGATCAGGCCTACGCCTTCCTGCTGCGCGCCAACCGCTGGTTCAACAAGGTCCGCCGCTGGTTCAAGCTGCCCTACTGGTCGCTGTCCGCCTACCTCAAGAAGCGCGTGAAGAATGCGGTCCAGTTCGTCTGGGCGTTCGAAGAGGCGGTCGCTCATGCCGCGCGCGACATGGATGTCGACGGCGTGGTCTGCGGCCACATCCACTGCGCGGAAATCCGCCAGATTGGCGAGGTGACCTACTACAACGACGGCGACTGGGTCGAAAGTTGCACCGCGCTGGTCGAGGACCACGCGGGCGAGATCTCGATCATCGACTGGGCCGCGATCTGCTTCGAGGAAGCCACAGCGAGGACCGCCAAGGCAGCCACGGCCGACCGTGCGCAAGTTGCCAAGGAAGACGCATGAGGATCGCGCTTTGCACCGACGCCTGGCATCCGCAGGTGAACGGCGTCGTGCGAACACTGGCGACGACGGTCGAGCAGGTCACCGCGCGCGGCCATGAGGTCATGCTGGTAACCCCAAACCAGTTCTTCACGTTCGGCTTGCCGGGGTACAGCGAGATTCGCTTGGCGATGCTGCCGCGCTTCCGCACGCGGCGCATGCTGCGCGCGTTTGCACCGGACATCGTCCACATCGCCACCGAAGGCCCCATCGGCTGGGCCGCGCGCGGCTGGTGCAAGGCGAACGGGGTGCCCTTCACCAGCGCCTTCCATACCCGCTTCCCCGATTATGCAGCGATGCGCACGGGTCTCAGCCCCGACCGGTTCTGGCCGATCATGCGCCGCTTCCATGCAACCAGCCACGCCGTGCTGGTTTCGACACCGACACTGGCCGCTGAGCTTGTTGGCCATGGCCTGACCCAGGCAACGGCGTGGTCACGAGGGATCGATGCAAGCCTGTTCCACCCCGGACATACGCCGCTCGAAGCGCTGGCCGACCTGCCGCGCCCGATCCTGCTCAACGTCGGCCGCGTCGCAGTGGAGAAGAACCTCGGCGCGTTCCTCGATGCCGATGTGCCGGGAACCAAGGTGGTCGTCGGCAACGGGCCGGATCTGGCTCATCTGCGCGCCCGCTACCCGCATGTGAAGTTCCTCGGCGCGCTTTCGGGCACGAAGCTGGCGCAGGCCTATTGCTCCGCCGACGTCTTCGTCTTTCCGAGCCGGACGGACACCTTCGGGCTGGTGATGATCGAAGCCATGGCCTGCGGCCTGCCAGTGGCGGCCTATCCGGTCCAAGGTCCCATCGACGTTGTCGGCAAGGGCGGGCTGGGTCCCGATGGCACCCTCCCGCAACCGGTCGGTGCACTGGACGAGGATCTGGCCAAAGCGATCAGCGAAGCGCTCACCTGCGACCGCAAGGCCGCTGCAGCGCATGGCAAGAGCTATAGCTGGGAAGCGGCTACCGACCAGTTCCTCAACGCACTCGGCAAGGCAGCGCACGCGCGCCGGATGGGCGCGGCGGCCTGACCGGCCGCCCCGCTCGCGTTCAGCTTGCGGTCGTGCCGGGCGCCTTCGCGTTCATCAGCCTGTAGGCGCGCTCATACCACTCGTTGCCCGGGTAGTTGGTGCCCAGCACCGCAGCGGACTTCTGGGCCTGTTCGGGCAGGCCGAGCACGAGATAGCTCTCGACGAGCCGGTAGAGCGCCTCGGGAGTATGGCTGGTCTGCTGGTACTTCTCGACGACGGTGCGGAAGCGCAAGGTACCCGCCAGCCACTTGCCGCTGCGCTGGTAGTAGCGGCCGATCTCCATTTCCTTGCCGGCAAGGTGATCGTTGACGAGATCGAGCTTCAGCCGCGCGTCGGTGGCGTAGCTGGTATTGGGATAGCGGCGGGCCACTTCGGTAAGCGCGGTCAGCGCCTGCTGGGTGATCTTCTGGTCGCGCGTGACGTCGCTGATCTGCTCGTAATAGCACAGCGCGACGAGATAGTACGCGTAGGGCGCATCCTTGTTGCCGGGATGGATCGAGAGGAAGCGCTGCGCGGACTGCACCGACTTCGGGTAGTCGCGAGCGGCGTAGTAGCTGAACGCGCTCATCAACTGGGCACGGCGGGCCCAGGGCGAATAGGGATGCTGGCGCTCCACCTCGTCGAACAGCGCTGCGGCCTGTTTGGCGTCGCCTTTGTCGAGCCGATCCTTGGCGGCGGCATAGAGCGTATCGACATCGCGTGCGACGTAGGCGACGTCCTTGCGCGCCTTGGTTCCCGCACAACCGGCAGTGAGCCCGAGAATGGCGGTGGCGGTGGCAAGTGCGAGCAGGCGCAGGGGGCTGCGGCCGGAAGGAAGCGCGATCATGGCGGTGCTATAGCCAGCAGGCGAATGAACGCCAAGTGAAGTTCACCGCTTTTGCCGGACCTCTTATGCTGCCTGCTCTTCGAACGGCGGTTCCAGCGTAATCGGATCGGCCAGTGTGATCCGGTCGAGCATTGCCGCCATCTCGTCGCGCAGCTGGAGCATGAGGCCGCGCAGCCGGCAATCGGCCTCGGGCAGGCAGTTGTTGCACGTCTCATGCGCATTGCGGCTGGCGCAGGGGGTGAGCGCGAGGCTGCCGCGCGTCAGCCGGATGATATCGCCGTAGCGTATATCGACCGGCGGCAGGGCGAGTTCGTAGCCCCCTTCCCGCCCGCGGTGCGAGATGACGATACCCTCGCGCGCCATCTCGGAGAGGATGACGGTGAGGAACTTGCGCGGGATGTTCTGCGCCTCGGCAATGGTGTCAAGCCGCACCGGCCCTTGCCCGAAGGTATCGGACAAGTGCTGGAGGGCGCGGATCGTGTAGCGCGTCTTTTGCGAGAGCATGGGGCCAATGTGGCGGGGGAGCGCCGAAAGTCAACGGCGTGAGTAGAATTAACCCCGCCGCAGCTTACCCCGCAATGGGCTCGACCGGGCGCACGGCGAAGAGGCCGAACGCGACGATAACGCCATAGCACAGCGCGGGAAGCACCAGCGCCATCGTCAGACTGCCGGTCGCATCGGCCAGCGCGCCGGTGGCGAGCGGGACGACCGCGCCGCCGAAGATGGCGACGTTGATGATGCCCGACCCATCCGCCGCGCGCTTGCCGAGGCCTTCGCAGGCGAGCGTGAAGATCGTGGGGAACATGATCGAGTTCATCAGACCGATGGCGAGCAGACTATAGGCCGCGACAAGACCCGATGTGTGAGTGGAAATCGCCAGCAGGGCGATTGCCCCCGCCGCGCAGGCCGCCAGCGTCCTGGCCGGGCTCACCAAACGCAGCAGCGCCGAACCGAGGAAGCGGCCCACCATCGCACCGAACCAGTATTTCCAGATCTGGCCGCCGGCGGCTTCGTGGTCGATACCCATCACGCTGGGCTGCGAGAGATAGTTCACAATGATGGAGCCGATCGACACTTCGGCACCGACATAGAGGAAGATGCACAGCGCGCCGAAACCGAAGCGCGGGCGCGAAAGCAGCGCGAAACTGGCGGCAATCGAGCTTTCCTCGTGGCGCTCGCCCTTCAGCCGGTTGCGGTTGGCCCAGACCACGGCGGCGACCAGCGCAAGGCTGACGGCAAGGCCGATGTAGGTGTTGACGACAAGGCGGCTCTCGGTGACGCGGTAGGCATCGAGCGCGGGACCGACGAGCTGGTCGACCTTCACGTCCTTGATCTTGCCGAGGATCAAACTGGCGCCAACGAGCGGGAACAGCACGGTGCCGAGCGAATTGAACGCCTGTGCGAAGGTAAGCCGGCTGCTGGCGGTGCGCGCCGGGCCGAGCAGCGAGATCAGCGGGTTAGAGACGACCTGGACCAGCACCACGCCGCTGGCGAGGATGAACAGCGCGAACAGGAACAGCACGTAAAGCGCGCTCTGCGATGCGGGGATGAAGAGCAGGCAGCCCGCCATCATGGTGAGCAGACCAGCAGCCGCGCCGCGCATGTAGCCGATGCGCTTGACGAGCAGTGCGCCCGGAACGCCGATCACCGCGTAGGCGGTGAAGAAGCAGAACTGCACCAGCATCGCCTGGGTGTAGTTGAGCGTGAAGAGGTCCTTCAGCTTCGGGATGATCACATCGTTGAGCGAGGTGATGCCGCCGAACAGGAAGAACAGCGCCATGACGAAGATGCGCAGTTCGGGCGCATCGACATTGCCGGAATCAGCGGCGGAATCAGCAGCAGCGGTCGGGGCCATGGCCATGACGCGGTCTCTCCCATGAGCCGGTCACCCCCCGGCTTCTTCGCGCGCCGTTGTGCCAAGGCCCACGGGAAAGTCTACCCGCGCCTGTGGCGCATACGTATTGCCGTGGTGGACAAACGGCACGCAGCGCATCCGGCACACTGAGATCCGGCGTGAGGTTGACACAGTTGACACAGTCCAGAGAGGAAACAGAGATCCTCTCAGGTATTCCACTTACACGCTTGTTTTTAAGCAATAATGCCCCAAAATGGCGAGCCTGACCACGTGTCCGCCGAAGCGGACCATTGTTGGACAAGTCCCGAGGGCACGCCTCAGCCGCCATTCCCGGCACGGTTGCGCTGGGAAAGTGCGGCGGCTGGCGTTGCATTGCAAACCACGGTTCAAGGAGCGGCGAGGATCATGCCGCATTTCGGGGTGTGTAGGAAAGCGGTTCGTTGCGCCCGGCGTGATACCGCCGACAGCGTACCGAAGACCGGGAACATGCCTCACAGGTAGTCCGGCAGGACAACCGCGGCTTCAATGCACACTGTGCGGTCCGGCTTGGGGGAGCGTTGCAGGCGCTCAGGCGTCCGCTTTCGTCGGGGCCGCCCCCGCCCGCTCTGCGCGAGCAGCACCCCTCCCCCATTGTGCCAGGCACGCGAGGGAAGGGCCTGCGGACTTACTTCGCGGCGACCTTGAGGTAGGCGATCACGTCGGCACGGTCCTGCGGATTGCTGAGGCCCGGGAAGGCCATGCGCGTGCCGGGAACGTACTTCATCGGCGCGGTGAGAAACGCATCGAGGGTATCGGGGCCCCAGGTGACGCCCTTGCCCTTCATGCCCGCCGAATAGCTGAAGTTGGCGAAAGTGCCTGCCTTGCGGCCAACCACGCCCTTGAGGCTGGGGCCCATGCGGATCGCGCCGGTGTTGAGATCGTGACACGCGGCACAGCGGGCAAACACCGTCTTGCCCCGGCCGGCGTCGCCCGCAGGTGCGCCTGCGGCCTGCGCTGCACCGGCCGCCGTGAGGGCCGCGAGCGTTGCCGCACCAAGCGACACCAAACCAAGACGTGCCTTAGAAAACTGCATGAGATACTCCCCTGTCTGAACCCCGACCTTTTAGGACCGGCGTCCTGTATCCGAGCTTAATACGCTGTTTGTCCGCGTGAAAGGTTCAGGTCCGGTTCGGCACCGAAAGATAGACCTTGATGGTCAGGCGGTAGAGCTCCTCGCGCTCGGCCGGTGTGAGCGGGCTGAGCAGTTCGGCCTCGTCGGTGAAGATGATCTCGCGCGCGGCGGTAAGCGTGGCGGTGCCGGTCTCGGTGATCCAGAGGCCACCCGCGCGGCGATCGAGCTTTGAAGGTTCGGAGACGAGATGGCCGTTCATCGTGAGCTGGCGCACGAACTGGTGCACCGTGGGCCGCTCGATCTTGAAGAAGCGCGAGAGATCCGACTGCTTGACCCCGGGGTTGGCGTTGACAAGCCAGAGGATCGCGACCTGCTTCGGCGTGACCTTGAAGGATTCCAGATGCCGCTCAAGCCGCGAAAGCAGCAGCGTATTGAGTGTGCCGACATGGATGCCGAGAATGGAATCGAGGCCATCGAGATCAAGCTCGGGCGTCACGGCCTGTCGGGTCAGGGTCTCGGTCGCCAAATGCTGGCCTTTCTGCGATGCGAACTGCGCGCTTCTTAAGATGCAGCGTCGCAGGACGCAAATGTTTGTGGCAGTGCAGCGTGAAACGCGGGTGATAGTTGCGGCGGCGCCTGCGCGGGATAGCCAAGGTGGTGTGTGCCGCTCTGGATCCCCGCCTGCGCGGGGATCCAGAGCAACCATGCACAGTCTCCGCTTGCCGCACGCCTGCCGGCTTGCGGAAACCTCAGTGGCGGATGAGGTAGTCGAAAGCCGACAGGGCGGCCTTGGAGCCCTCGCCCATCGCGATCACGATCTGCTTGAAGGGCACGGTGGTGACGTCACCCGCGGCAAAGACGCCGGGAAGGCTTGTCGCAAGGTGGCTGTCGATCTCGATCTCGCCCCGGTTGGTCATGGCAAGCGCGCCGTTCAGCCATTCGGTGTTGGGTACGAGGCCGATCTGGACGAAAATGCCTTCGAGTTCGACGGTGCGGACTTCGTCGGTCGTGCGGTCGCGATAGACAAGTCCGGTCACCTTCTCGCCATCGCCGATCACTTCGGTGGTCAGCGCCGAGGTGATGATCGTGACATTGGGCAAGCTGCGCAGCTTGGTCTGGAGGACGGCATCGGCGCGCAGCTGGCTGTCGAATTCGATCAGCGTGACATGGGCCACGATGCCGGCCAGATCGATCGCGGCCTCGACGCCCGAATTGCCGCCCCCGATCACCGCGGTGCGCTTGCCCTTGTAGAGCGGGCCATCGCAGTGCGGGCAATAGGCGACACCCTTGTTGCGGTATTCGTCCTCACCCGGAACGCCCATCTGCCGCCAGCGCGCGCCGGTGGAGAGGATGACGGTCTTCGCGCGCAGGGCCGCGCCGCTCTCGAGCTCGACCGTGGCGAGGCCGTCGCCATTGGCGGGCTTCAGCGCGACGGCCTTCTGCAGGTTCATCACGTCGACGGCATAGTCCTTCACGTGCTGTTCGAGCTGGGCCACGAGGCGCGGGCCCTCGGTGTGCGGGACCGAGATGAAGTTCTCGATGCCCATCGTATCGAGCACCTGCCCGCCGAAGCGTTCGGTGACCACACCCGTGCGGATACCCTTGCGCGCGGCATAGATGGCGGCTGCCGCGCCGGCGGGCCCGCCGCCGACCACGAGCACGTCGAACGGTTCCTTGGCGGCGATCTTCTCCGCCGCGCGGGCCACGGCGCCGGTATCAATCTTGGCGACGATCTGCGCGAGGTCCATGCGGCCCTGGCCGAAGGGCTCGCCATTGAGGAAGACCTGCGGCACCGCCATGATCTTGCGCCGTTCGACTTCGTTCTGGAACAGCGCGCCATCAATGGCGACATGGGTAATCGCGGGGTTGAGCGCGGCCATTATGTTGAGCGCCTGCACGACATCGGGGCAGTTCTGGCAGGTCAATGAGAAGAACGTCTCGAAGTGCAGCGGGCCTTCAAGGCCGCGCACGGTTTCGAGAAGGTCCGCCTCTTCCTTGGGCGGGTGGCCGCCGACATGGAGCAGCGCAAGGATCAGCGAGGTGAACTCGTGGCCCAGCGGGAGACCGGCGAAGTGGACGCGCGCGGGCTCTCCCGCCTTGCCGACGGCAAAACTGGGGCGACGGGCATCGCTGCCGTCGAAGCGCGCGCTGACCTTGTCGGACAAGGCGGCGATTTCCTCAACCAGGCTGCGCGTGTCGACGCTCTTCGCGTCGTCACCGAGGCTGGCGACGAGTTCGATCGGGTGGCGCAGGTTGCCGAGATAAGCCTTGAGCTGGGCAGTGGTGGCGGCATCGAGCAGCGGCATGGCGAGGGTTCCTGAATGGGGCGCGCGGGGGCACGTTCGCGCGGGCGGCTGGGGCCTGCGCGTGGGGGATATGGGGATGGAGAGGGATGAAGCAAAGGGTGCCGGGCGGCACAATGGAGGGGGAGGAGCGCCGCCCGGCGGGGTGCGAGCGGCGGGAGGCGCCGCTCGCGGTAAGCGAAATCAGATCTTGCCGGCTCAGATCTTGCCGACGAGGTCGATCGACGGCGCGAGGGTCTCGCTGCCTTCTTCCCACTTGGCCGGGCACACCTGGCCGGGGTGCTCGCGCCAGTACTTGGCGGCCTTGATCTTGCGCACGAGCTCTGCCGCGTTGCGGCCCACGCCCTCAGGGGTGATCTCGATCAGCTGGATGATGCCATCGGGATCGACCACGAAGGTGCCGCGGTCGGCAAGGCCGACGCCGGGGCGCAGGTTGTCGAAGGCGTTGGTCAGCGTGTGGTTCTGGTCACCCACGAGGTAGTAGGTGATCTTGCCGATCGCCGGCGAGCTGTCCGCCCAGGCCTTGTGGCTGAAGTGCGTGTCGGTCGAAACGCCGAACACCTCGACGCCCAGGCCCTGCAGCTCGGCATAGTTGTCCTGAAGGTCTTCGAGCTCGGTCGGGCAGACGAAAGTGAAGTCGGCCGGGTAGAAGAAGAACACCGCCCACTTGCCGGCGATATCCGCCTCGGTGATGTCGATGAACTTGCCTTCCTTGTAGGCCGTGTTGGCGAAGGGCTTGATCGGGGTGCTCAGCAGGGACATCGGATCGCTTCCTTGAATGCGCGGACCGGGATGGTCCGTCTGAAAGGGGGGCCGCTTGGGCAGGATCGCTCTAACCCGGATCGAGGCACGCCGCTAATGATCAATCCTGACCAGATTGATTGACTGGATCGATCAATCGCGCCGGCATGAGGACACCTGCCCGGCCCGTCCCGGACATGGTTACCGGCCGCCTGCTTCGCAATAGGCAAAGGGCCCGATAGCCTGTTTCACGCGGCACGCAGAAGCGCGGTGGCAAAGCACCTCCAGACAATTCCTGCGGAAAGTGCAGTCGGCCATGAAAGGCGTCGTTTTCAACCTGCTCGAAGATGCGGTGGTGCGCGAGCATGGGCTGCTGGCATGGGACAGCCTGCTGGAACTGGCAGGACTGGAAGGCTCCTATACCTCGCTCGGCAGCTATCCCGACAGCGAAGTGATCCGGCTGGTCGATGCCGCCTCGACTGCGCTGGGGATCACGCCCGGCGAGGTGCTGCGCTGGTTCGGGCGGAGCGCCATTCCCTTGCTCCACGAACGCTATGAGCTGTTCTTTTCGCCGCACAAGACCGCGCAATCGTTCGTGGCGAGCATCAACGACATCATCCATCCCGAAGTGCGCAAGCTCTATGCCGGAGCAGGTTGTCCGCATTTCCATTTCCACGATCTCGAGGACGGGCGCACCGGGCTGGCCTACCAGTCACCGCGGCGGATGTGCCGGCTGGCCCACGGCTTCATCGAAGGCGCGGCGGACCACTACGGGAATCGCGTGGAGATCGAGCACCTCTCCTGTATGCTCGAAGGCCATCCGGTCTGCCGTATCGCCCTCGACTGGTCGCATTGAGCCCGCGGCGGTGAAAGCGGAAGCGCTTCCCCTCACCCCGGATGCTGCCGCGACGGTCGAGCGGCTTGAGCGGCTTGTCCAGCGCGAGCGCGAAGGGCGCCTGCAGGCAGAGGCGATTGCCGAACGGGGCCTGCGCGAACTCTATGAAAGCCAGGTCCGGCTCGCGCTGCTGCAACGGATCACCGATTGCGCCAACCGCTCGAACAATTTCAGCGAGGCCATCGGCGAAGTGCTCAAGGAGATCTGCGAGCACATGAACTGGGCCTTCGGCACGGCCTACCGTGTGGAAGGAGAGGCCCGGGCAGTCTCTTGCGATGCCTGGTATACCGCCGAACCGGCACGGCTGTTCCCGCTGGTGGAGGCAACGCGCGAACGGACGTTCCATAGCGGCGAAGGCCTGCCGGGTCGGGTGCTGCGCGATTCCCACCCGCACTGGATCGACGAGGGGGAGTTGGCCACCAGCTTCTGCCGCAGGGTCGCCGCCGCCTCGTGCGGCATCCGCTCGGCCTGCGGCTTTCCGGTGATGATCGCCGACGAGATCGTCTGCGTGCTCGAGTTCTTCGCGCGCACGGCCATGATCGACAAGGATGCGATCCTGCTGACGGTGACGCAGGCCTCGACGCAGCTGGCGCGGGTGATCGAGCGCGAGCGCGCCCGCGCCGCGCTGCTGCATGACGCGCTGCACGATTCGATGACCGGGCTGCCCAACCGCACCCTGCTCGACGAGCGCTCGCGCGCCGCGTTCGACCGGCTGCCGGAAAGCCGTTCGGGCCTTGCGGTGATGGTCATCGATCTCGACGGGTTCAAGGCGATCAACGACAAGTATGGCCATCACGCCGGCGATATCGTGCTGATCGAGACCGCACGCCGCTTCGATCAGGCGCTGACGGCGAGCATGGACAATCAGCGCAGGACCAGTCCGACGGGCTGGCACGGCACGCTGGCGAGGGTCGGCGGTGACGAGTTCGTCGTGGTGCTGGACGGCGTTCGCGGCCCCGCTCCCGCGATGGATCTGGCCGGTGCGTTGATCGACACGCTGAAGGCGCCGATCAGGATCGATGAGGAACTTGTCAATGTCGGTCTCTCGATCGGAATCGCGCATAGCGGACCCGGCTACACCACGGTCGAACAGCTGCGGCAGGATGCCGACCTGGCGATGTACGAGGCCAAGTCCGGCGGGCATGGCGGCGTCGTCACCTTCTCCGAAAGCCTTGGCAACGAACGGCGCTACCGCATGGCGCTGGAAAACGAACTGCGCGACGCGATCCGCGAAAAGCAGTTCACCCTGTTCTACCAGCCGATCTTCGCGCTCGGCGAGGATCGGCAGTTGCGCGGCTTCGAGGCGCTGATCCGCTGGAACCATCCCCGGAGCGGGCTGGTCGAGCCCGGAGGCTTCATTCCGGCAGCAGAGGCGGGCGGCCTCATCGTGTTCATCGGCGACTGGGTGCTGCGCCAGGCCTGCAACGCGACAGCCCGCCTGCACAAGCGCCTGACCGCCCGCGGGCTGGCCGCAAGCAAACTGCCCTACATCAGCATCAACATCGCGCCGCAACAGTTTCTGCAGCCGACGTTTTCCGCGCACGTCCAGCGCGTGCTTCTGGAGACCGGTGTGCTGCCCGAACTGGTGCGGCTCGAAGTGACCGAGGGCGTCGCGATCATCGACCCGGACCAGACCCGGCAGGTTCTGGAGCAGGTGCGCAGCTGGGGCGTGAAGACCAGCCTCGACGACTTCGGCACCGGCTATTCCTCACTCAGCTACTTGCAGAATCTGCCGTTCGACACGCTCAAGATCGACCGCTCGTTCATCGCCTCGATGGACGATCCCAAGAGCCGCAAGATCATTCGCGCCATTCTCGACCTTGCCAGCAATCTCAACCTTTCGGTCGTGGCAGAAGGGATCGAGACGATGGAGCAAGGCGCATTGCTGCGCGAGATGGGCTGCGCCTATGGCCAGGGCTTTCACCTTGGCCGCCCGCTTGATGAAGCAAGCGCCTTTGCCCTTGTGCTGCCTGAAAGCGACCGGACCGGGGCATAAAGTCTGCTGTGCGGAGAGCGGGAGCGGCTATGGTGCAACCACGCTAACCCCGCTTCAGCAAGGAGCCCGACATGGCATCGAACAACCCCTGGCGCCACATGCGCAGCGCCGGCATTGCCGACGATATCGATTTCGAGATCAAGGGCCACGAACTCCAGTTCGTCGAGATCGAGCTCGATCCGGGAGAAAGCGCGGTAGCCGAAGCGGGTGCCTTCGTGTGGAAGGACGGCACCATCGAGATGACGACGGTGTTCGGTGACGGCAGCGAAGCGGGCGACAACAGCTTCATGGGCAAGCTGCTCGGTGCGGGCAAGCGGCTGGTGACGGGCGCAAGCCTGTTTACCACGGTCTTCACCCATCGCGGCATCGGCAAGGCCCGCGTCGCCTTTGCAGCGCCTGTTCCGGGCACGATCCTGCCGCTCAAGCTCTCCGATCTCGGAGGCACCCTGATCTGCCAGAAGGAGAGTTTTCTCGCCGCGGCGCGCGGCGTGAGCATCGGCATCGCCTTCCAGCGCCGGATCATGACCGGCCTGTTCGGCGGCGAAGGCTTCATCATGCAGAAGCTGGAAGGCGACGGCTGGGTCTTCGTGCAGATGGGCGGCACGCTGGTCGAACGGGAACTCGCACCCGGCGAGGAACTCCATGTCGATACCGGCTGCCTTGCCGCCTACACCCCTTCGGTAAACTTCGATCTGATCGCCGCCGGCGGCGTGAAAAGCGTGCTGTTCGGCGGCGAGGGCCTGTTTTTCGCGCGGCTCACCGGACCCGGCAAGGTGTGGATCCAGTCGCTCCCCTTCGCGCGGCTTGCCGGCCGGGTGGTGGCGGCCGCGATGCCCGCAGGCGGCAGCAACCGCGGCGAGGGATCGGCTCTGGGCGTGCTCGGGGACTTCATCGACGGCAACCGCTAGAGCCGCTTTCACCATGATGTGACGAAGGCCGGGCGCCGTTTGCCAGCATGGCAGCGGCGCGGCAAATCGCCCGCCGGACCTCGAGTGCACGCGATTCGTCCACCGGACACCGCGCGCAGGGCGGTCTGCTCTCCACAGAACGTGTCAGGACATCGGCCATGTCGCTTGTGATTGCAGAGAACAGCTTTGGCACCGGCGATGATCTCCTTGTGCCGGAAGGCATCCTGATCACGTCGAGCGACGGGCTCGCCGTAAGCGCGCTGGGCTCAGGCCACACGATCACGGTGGCAGGTCTCATCCGCGGCGAAAGCGGGGCGGTGCTGCTGGACGGGGGCAGCGGTGATGCCCAATCGCTGGTGATCGCCCGGGGCGGGCAGCTCTCCGCTTCCGATACGGCCGTGCGCTTTGCCGCAGGCCGCGTGCGGCTGGAAAACCACGGCTCGATCCTCGCACCGGGCAAGGCCATACTCATCGGTGTTGACCGGCCCGTGGCGAGTGCCGCGCTGGAAAACCCGGGATCGATCCAGGGCGCCATCATCACCGCGACCAGCGAGGGCTTCTCGCTCGACAACAGCGGCTCGATCACTGCGGCGAGGCCCCATGGCGAGGCGCTTGTCGTGACGGGTGATGCGGCAACGCTGGTCAATGCCGGAGCCATCAACGGCCTCGTGCAGCTGACCGATGCGGCGGACGTGATGACCAACCGGGGCGCGATCATCGGCGCGGTGCGGCTGGGAGCGGGAAGCGACATCCTGGACAACCGGGATGGCGAAATCAGAGGCCCCATCACCCTGGGCGACGGCGACGATCTGCTGATCGCAGGGCAAACGACCTACCGCGTTACCGGCGGCGAGGGCTATGACACGCTCGACTTCTCGCACGGCGGCTCGGTCATTCTGGCGCTTGATCTCAGCCGGCCCGCCGGCGGGGTCCTCCACGGCAACACATACCTCGGCTTCGAGGCGGTGATCGGGTCGGCCCTCGGCGGGGACTGGATTGGCGGGAATGCCGCGGACAACCGGATCGACGGTCTTGGCGGCGCCGATACCCTGAGCGGCAGATCCGGCGCGGACACACTGCGCGGCGGCGAAGGCGGCGATACGCTGATCGGAGGATCGGGCCGCGATGTCTGCACCGGCGGGCCCGGGCGCGATACGTTCGTCTTCGGCGAGGGCGATTTCGGCGGCAAGACGCTCGCCCGCGGCGATGTCATCACCGACATGCGGCCCCGGCAAGGCGACCGGATCGACCTTTCCGAGGTGGACGCGAACCGGCTGGTGGGCGGCGATCAGGCCTTCACCTTCATCGGCCTCGACCATTTCCATCAGATCGCGGGGGAACTGCGGCTGGTGTTCGGCGCCACCGCGACGTCGCTGCTGGGGGATACCGACGGCGACGGGAACGCCGATTTCCGCATCGTGCTTACCGGCCATATCAACGTGCACGCCGGCGATTTCGTGCTGTGACCCGGTGAGGGCGGGCGGTTGAGGAGGGCCGGGAACCCACAGTCATCGACCATGGGTCCCCTGCCCTCCCTGACCGCGTGTCACCCTTCAGAAGGTGAGCTTGACGGTGCCGCCAAACGTGCGCGGATCGCCGAGATTGCCGACGATCAGGCCGGTGTTGCCCGAGGCGACGGCCAACTGATCGAAGTACTGGGTGTCGAAGGCGTTGCGCACCCAGCCATAGATATCGAGCCGGCCCTCGGCACGGAAACCGAGGCGGAAGTTGGTCAGCGCATACCCGTCGACATTGGTATAGGCCGAGGGGCTGGCGTTGGACGACCAGTCCGAACGATAGCTGCCATCGACGCCGAGATAGATCTGGCCGTCCTTGCCGAAGAGCTTGACCGGCACGTTGCCTTCCGCGCCATAAGAGAACGCCCACTTCGAGACACCCGGCAGGCGCGAACCCGAAATGTCGCACTGCGCGGGGCTGATGCCGCCCGGCGTTCCGGGCAGATCCGCCGGCGCGGTGGGCACACCGTTCGCATCGAGCGGCTGCGCCTTGCCGCCCGAAAGCTCCGGCGGACAGGGGGCATTGCTGAACGAGACGAACTTGGCATCCGTGTAGGCGCCGTTGCCGTAGATGTTGAAGCGATCGCTGGGCCGGAACGAGGCATCGAATTCCACGCCCTGCGACCGGGCCTTGTCGGCATTGGCGAGATAGCCGCGAATGTTGCCGACCGCGAAGTTCGAAACCTGCGTCTGGTAGTTCTTCACCTCGGTGCGGAACGCGGTGAGGTTGAAGGTCGCCTTGCGGTTCAGGAACTGCGTCTTGATGCCCACTTCGAAGTGGTTGACCGATTCCGGCTTGATCGTGGCGAGTTCGAGCAGCGGCACGCCTGTCACCGCATCGGCAGGGACGCCGTTGAGGTTGATGCCGCCGGTCTTGAAGCTCTTTGCATAGGTTGCATAGAGGTGGATGTCGCGGGTGACATCCAGTGCCGCCGTCACGTCACCCGAGAAGTTCCAGTCGCTGAAGTTGGCGAGGAACGACTGCGGGGCGAGCACGGCAAGCTGCGCCGCCTCGACCTTCGAGTTGAGGCTCTTACCCGCCGCATCGGTCTTGAACACAACGAGGTTGCCCGCGCCGTCCGTCACCACCGAATTGTAGCTGCCTTCCTTCTTGTCGTAATTGAGGCGGAAGCCCGGCTGGAGGGAGAAGGCATTTGTCAGCTTGTAGATGAACTTGCCGAAGATCGCAGCGCTGGTGTTCTTGAAGTTGATGGTGTTTCTGGCCGTGAGGCCATCCAGCACGGTGGGATCGTTCGACAGCGCGTTGGTCGGGTTGATCAGCCACTTGCTGGCGGCAGCACCCTGCTGCTGGATGCCATTCGTGCGGATCTTCTGGTAGAAACCGAATGCCCCCAGCGTATAGCCCAGCTTGCCGGTTTCGCCCGAAAGGCGCAGTTCCTGCGAATACTGGTCCTGATGCGAAGGGTTGTTCGACTTGGCAGTGATCGGCAGGCCGAGGAAGTCGCGGTCGTTCGAAGGGTCCCACGACCAGAAGCGCCATGCGGTGACCGAGGTCACCGTGCCGATGCCGGTATCGATCTTTGCGCGCACCGAGGCGCCGCCGATGTCGTTTTTGGCGCGCAGCGGTGTGTCGACGTCGGTCACGCGGTCGAACGGATTGGTGCTGGGCACGGCATAGTTCTGCGCGGCCGCCAGCGCGGCGTACTGGCGGTTCAGCGGACGCTGCGTCGCCCCGGTGCGCACATAGACCTGGGTGCAGCAGGTGGGGTCCTGGTGGCTGTAGTCGCCCGCCAGCGTGATCTCGAAGCCATTGGCGGGCTTCCACAGGAGCTGGCCCCGCAGGCCGAGGTTGTCCTGCGAATTGACCCACTTGCCACTCGTCACGTTGTAGATCGTGCCGTCGCGGCGGGTGAGTGAACCTGCCAGACGCACCGCCAGCGTATCGGAAATCGGGCCCGAGACGGCGGCCTTGGCCTGCGTGAAGCCGAGGTTCCCGGCGCTGATCTCGAAGCGGCCCTCGGGTTCGAAGGTCGGCTGGCGGCTGGTGATGTTGATCGCACCGGCGGTGGTGTTCTTGCCATAGAGCGTGCCCTGCGGCCCGCGCAGCACTTCGATCTGCTTCACATCGAGGAAATCGAAGGTCGAGGAGGCGACGCGCGCGAAGAAGACATCGTCGACGTAGATGCCCACGCCCTGCTCGATGCCATCGTTGGTGAGGCCGAGCGGCGCGCCGAGGCCGCGGATGTTGACCGCAGTGTTGCGCGGATTGGACGAGGTGAACTGCAGCGTCGGCGTGAGCTGCTGGAGGCGGCCGACATTGAACGCACCGGTGGCGTCGATGTGATCGCCGCCGACGACCGAGATGGCGAGCGGCACGTCCTGCGCGGTTTCGGCGCGGCGGCGCGCGGTGACCACGATCGTATCGTTGTCGGACTGGCCTGTGCCGACCGAGGTGGCCTGTTCGGCAGGCGCAGCATCAGCGGGATTTTCGGCAGCAAGGGCCGGGCTGGCGGCTAGCGGCAGAAACGCCGCCCCCGCGAGGAAGAGAACACGCAAAGTCATCGTCAATCCTTTGGATCAGGGTCACGATGCCTCCGGTGGTCCGGTAGGCGGTGTGATGATGGGTTTAGGGGTTTAGTCAGGTCAGCTGGGCTTGAGGCGCTTCTTCTCGGTCACGTCGATCTGCACGACGCGGCCCTCATGCACGGTGAGGGCCACCGTGCCGAAGCGCAGCCCGGTCAGCGCTTCACGAACGCTGGCAAGGCTTTCTTCAAGGTGACGTTCCGCGTCGCTGGGCGCGGACTGAGTGGTCATCGGCTTTCTCCTTGGGTCTGAGCTCCATCTGCGGTGAACATGCGGGCACGGTGCGGATTGAAGCGGATTGTCTCACCAAGCCGCGGTGCCTCGCCGCTGCTCGGCAGATCCAGTTCGACAAACTGGCCGCTGCCGGCGAGGAGGCCTTCCGCACGCCAGACCGCGCCCTTGCGAAACACGTTGTCGACCAGGAGCGCCTCGGCCCCATCGGGCGCCAGCGTGATCTCGTGCGGGCGGAAATGGATCTCGCCGCTCGTTGTGGGCAAGCGGTTGGTCTCGCCCACGAAGTGCGAGACGAAGGGCGTCTCGGGGTTCATGTAAACCGCATCGGGCGCACCGATCTGCTCGATCCGGCCCTGGTTCATCACGACGACCCGGTCGGCGAGTTCGAGCGCCTCTTCCTGATCGTGGGTCACGAAGATCGAGGTAAGGCCCATCTGCTTGTGCAGATCCCGCAGCCAGCGGCGCAGGTCCTTGCGGACTTTCGCATCAAGCGCGCCGAAGGGCTCGTCGAGCAGCAGCAGGCGCGGCTCGATGGCCAGCGCGCGGGCGAGCGCGACGCGCTGGCGCTGCCCGCCGGAGAGCTGGCCGGGATAGCGGCTGCCGAGACCCTCGAGCTGGACGAGACGCAGCAACTCCTCGGCACGGGCAAGGCGGGCGACCTTGGGCAGGCGGTCCTTCCCCCGGCGCACGCTGAGGCCGAAGGCAACGTTGTCGGCCACGGTCATGTGGCGGAACAACGCATAGTGCTGGAACACGAAGCCGACATGGCGCCGCGCGACGGGCAGCGAGGAGACGTCCTCGCCGCCAAGCAGAACGGAGCCGCCATCCTGGAATTCCAGCCCTGCGATAATGCGCAAAAGCGTCGTCTTGCCCGAGCCCGAGGGGCCGAGCAGCGCGATGAACTCGCCCGGCGCGACATCGAGATCGATGCCGTGCAGCGCAGGATAATCCCCGAAGCGCTTGGTGATGCCGCGAAGTTGGATCAATGCCGTGCTCCTGCATGGAGGCCGAAGCGCCACTCAAGCACGGTTTTGGCGACGAGCGTCACCAGCGCGAGCAGCGCAAGGAGAGAGGCGACCGCGAAGGCGCCGACGAAATCGTACTCGTTGTAGAGAATCTCGATATGGAGCGGCATCGTGTTGGTCTCGCCCCGCATATGGCCCGAGACGACCGAGACCGCGCCAAACTCGCCCATGGCGCGCGCGTTGCACAGCAGCACACCATAGAGCAGGCCCCAGCGGTATTGGGCAGGGTGACATGCCAGAAGGTCTGCCAGCCGTTTGCGCCCAGCGAGATCGCGGCTTCCTCGTCGTCCTTGCCCTGTTCGAGCATGAGCGGGATGAGCTCGCGCGCGACGAACGGGAAGGTGATGAAAACAGTCGCCAGCACGATGCCGGGGACCGCGAAGATGATCTTGAGATCATGCTCGGCGAGCCAGGCGCCGAACAGGCCGTTGGCGCCGAACAGCAGCACGAAGATCAGGCCCGAGACGACCGGCGAAACCGAGAACGGCAGGTCGATCAGCGTGATCAGGAGCGCCTTGCCGGGGAACTGGAACTTGGTGATCGCCCAGCTCGCGGCGATCCCGAAGGCGACGTTGAGCGGGACCGAGATCGCGGCGATCAGCAGGGTCAGCCGGATCGCGGCCAGCGCGTCGGCGGTGTGCAGCGCATCGAGAAACGGCCCTGCCCCCTGCCGGAGCGCCTCGCTGAACACCGTCAGCAGCGGCAGCAGGAGGAAGAAGCCGAGAAAGCCGAGCGCGGCGGCAATGAGCAGCGCGCGCGCCAGCGGGCCCTCGGTGGTAGGCGAACGGCCGCTCATGCGCCCATCCTCCGCCGGCTCGCGGCCTGGATCAGGTTGATGAGCAGCAGCACCGCGAAGGAGGCCAGCATCATCACGACCGCGATCGCGGTGGCGCCGGCATAGGCATATTGCTCGAGCTGGGTCACGATGAGCAGGGGCGCGATTTCGGTGCGGCCGGGCATGTTGCCCGAGATGAAGATCACCGAGCCGTATTCGCCCACCCCGCGCGCGAAGGCGAGCGCGAAGCCGGTGAGGAGCGCCGGACCGATCGCGGGGAAGATCACATGGCGGAAGGTCTGCCAGCGCGTCGCGCCGAGCGTGGCGGCCGCTTCCTCGACCTCGCGGCCGAGGTCCGCCAGAACCGGCTCGACCGAGCGGACAACGAACGGAAGGCCGATGAAGACGAGCGCGATCGAGATGCCGATCCAGGTAAACGCGACCTTGATGCCGAGCGGCTCCAGAAACTGGCCGATCCAGCCTTCAGGCGTATAGAGCGCGGTCAGCGCGATGCCGGCAACCGCGGTGGGCAGCGCGAACGGCAGATCGACCAGCGCGCTCACCACCTGCTTGCCGGGAAAGTCGTAGCGCACGAGGACCCAGGCAACGAGCAGGCCGAACACCGCGTTCACGAGGCCCGCCATCGCGGCGGTGCCGAAGCTCAGCCGATAGGCGGCCATCGCGCGTGGGCTGAAGCCGACGGCGAGGAACTCCGACCAGCCCAGCCCTGCGGCCTTGAGGAAGATCGTGGCCAGCGGGATCAGCACGATCAGCGTCAGCCACGCGAGCGTGAAGCCGAAGCTGAGGCCGAAGCCGGGCAGCACGGACGGCTGCCTCCAGCGCCTGCTGGCCAGAGTTGGAGCGGACATGGTGAAGCCCCCTGCCCCGCCTACTTCTTGGCGTAGATGCGGTCGAACACGCCGCCATCATCGAAAAAGGTCTTCTGCGCTTTGGCCCAGCCGCCGAAGTCCTTGTCGATGGTGACCATCGGGATTTCGGGGAACTGCGCTTTGAACTGCTGCGCGATCGCCGGATCGCGCGGGCGGTAGAAGTTGTGCGCGATCGCGGTCTGCGCCTCCGGCGTGTAGAGATAGCGCAGATAGGCCTCGGCCACTTCGCTTGTGCCGTGCTTCTTCGCGTTCGCGCTGATCACCGCGACGGGCGGCTCGGCGAGGATCGAAAGCGAGGGCATAACAATCTCGAACTTGCCCTTGCCCAGCTTCTTCTCGGCGAGAAACGCCTCGTTTTCCCACGAGATCAGCACATCGCCGATGCCGCGTTCGACAAAGGTGGTAGTCGAGCCGCGCGCGCCGCTGTCGAGCACCGGCACATGCTGGAAGAGCTGCTTCACATAGGTTTCGGCCGCGGCGTCGGAACCGCCCGCCTTGCGGCCCCAGGCCCAGGCGGCGAGGAAGTTCCAGCGCGCGCCGCCGCCCGTCTTGGGGTTGGCGGTGATCACCTCGACGCCGGGCTTCACGAGATCGCCCCAGTCCCTGATGCCCTTGGGATTGCCCTTGCGCACGAGGAACACGATGGTCGAGGTGTAGGGCGCGCTGTTGTCCGGCAGCGCCTTCTGCCAATCGGCAGGGAGCAGCTTGCCCTTCGCCGAAATGGCATCGATGTCGTAAGCGAGCGCCAGCGTCGCGACATCGGCCTCGAGCCCGTCGATGATCGCGCGGCTCTGCTTGCCCGAGCCGCCATGGCTCATGCGGAAGGTGACGTCCTTGCCGGTCTTCTGCTTCCAGTAGGCGGCGAAGGCGGGATTGATCGCCTGATAGAGCTCACGCGTCGGATCGTAGGAGACGTTGGTCAGCTCGACCTCACCCGGCTTGCCGCCGCCGGACGAGCAGCCCGCAAGCATCAGCCCCATCGCAAGCGATCCTGCAAGAACCGCGCGGCGAGGAAGCAGCCGGCTGTTGGCGCGTGTGGTCATGCGTCGTACTCCCGTTTGCGTCGGCCGACAGGGGTTCCCAGCGGCTTCGGGTCGTCACTAAACTCAATAAATACGATAGACATTAGAGTTCTGCTTGGCCAGCGCAAAGAGAAGCTATCCCATCCGCCAGCCAGCCCTCGCCGCGGACCGGTTTTGACCCGAATCACAGCGACTGCCTCGGCCCGATGATATCTCAACTCATAAAGTAGAGAATAAGGGAGCGCCCGGATGAGGCAAAATGTCGACGAAATGAATAGACATTGAGAGGGCTACCTCGCGGCCCGGTGACAAGGTTTTCGGTGCGGCTGGCAGCACGAGCGACAGCGCGCCGCGACTGGACCGGCAAAAACAAGCCGCGCCCCTTGCCTTTCCCGGCCCGCCCCGTGCTATGCCGCGATCATGTCATCGCTCGGTAGCAATCGGCCATCATGCCGCGCCGCATCCCACCGCATGGCGGTGGACGCTGGGGGGGCATATTGACATGGATGATCCGCAGACTGCGGCGAACAACGCCTTCGAAGCGGCCGAAGCGCCCGGCACGATCCGCGGCGACGCGGCGGTGACGCTGCCGGTGAACCGCTTCTTCAACCGCGAGCTGAGCTGGCTGGCGTTCAACCGGCGCGTGCTGGCCGAAGCGCAGAACCCCAATTACCCGCTGCTCGAGCGGCTGCGCTTTCTTTCGATTTCCGGCACCAACCTCGACGAGTTCATGATGGTGCGCGTGGCAGGCCTCGCCGCGCAGGTGCGCCAGGGGATCGACGAGCTCTCGATCGACGGCCTGACTCCGACCCAGCAATTGCAGGCCGCCTATCGCGGGGTCGATGAACTGGTGCGCGCGCAGCAGACGATCCTGGCGGACCTCACCGCGCAGCTTGATGGCGCGGGCATCCGCATTGTCGGCGATCGCAAGCTCGAAAAAGCGCAGACCGATTGGATGGCGCATTATTTCGAGCAGCACGTGTTCCCCGCGCTGACCCCGCAGGCCATCGACCCGGCGCATCCCTTCCCCTTCATCAACAACCAGGGGACCGGCATTCTCTTCACGCTCGTCCGGCTGGCGGACGGGGAGCCGGTGACCGAGATGATCCTCGTGCCGCCCGCGCTGCCGCGCTTTGTGCGCCTGCCCGGCGATCCGGCGAGCTGGATCAGCATCGAGGAGCTGATCCTGCGCTGCGCAGGCAAGCTCTTCCCCGGTTTCCGCATTCAGGGTCACGGCACCTTCCGCGTTCTGCGCGACAGCGATATCGAGATCGAGGAAGACGCCGAGGACCTCGTGCGCTACTTCCGCACCGCGATCCAGCGGCGGCGGCGCGGAAAGGTGATCCTGCTGCAGGTGCAGGAAAACTTCGACCCCGAAGCCGAAGTCCTGCTGCGCGACAAGCTGCGGCTCGACCATGCGACGGTGATCAAGGCCGGCGGACTGCTGGCGATGAACGGGCTTTCCGTGATTGTCGACACCGATCGGCCCGAACTGAAATTCGCGCCCTACATCCCGCGCTACCCCGAGCGCGTGCGCGAACATGATGGCGATTGCTTCGCGGCGATCCGCACCAAGGATCTGGTCATTCACCACCCCTTCGAGAGCTTCGACGTGGTGGTCGATTTCCTGCGCCAGGCCGCGTCCGACCCCGATGTCGTGGCGATCAAGCAGACCCTGTACCGTGCGGGCAAGCAATCGGCGGTGATCGCGGCGCTGATCGCGGCGGCCGAAGCAGGCAAGTCGGTCACGGCGGTGGTCGAGCTCAAGGCCCGCTTCGACGAGGAGCAGAACCTGCACTGGGCCAGCCAGCTCGAACGCGCCGGGGTGCAGGTGATCTACGGCTTTGTCGACTGGAAGACCCACGCCAAGGTTTCAATGGTGGTGCGCCGCGAGGGCGATGGGTACCGGACATATTGCCACTTCGGCACGGGCAACTATCACCCGGTCACTGCGCGCATCTACACCGATCTCAGCTTCTTCACCGCAGACCCCAAATTCGGGCGCGATGCGGGCCTGCTGTTCAATTTCATCACCGGCTACATCGAGCCCAAGGCCACCGAGATGCTGGCGATCGCGCCGATCGGGGTGCGCCGCAAGCTCTACGAATGCATCGACCGCGAGATCCAGTTCGCGCAGGCCGGCAAGCCCGCGACCATCTGGGCCAAGCTCAATTCGCTGACCGACAGCCAGTTGATCAATCGGCTCTATGCCGCGAGCAATGCCGGGGTGGAAATCAACCTCGTCGTGCGCGGGATCTGCTGTCTCAGGCCCGGCGTGCCGGGGCTTTCCGAGCGCATCCGGGTTAAGTCGGTGATCGGCCGCTTCCTGGAGCACAGCCGGATCTGGGCCTTTGGCAATGGTGCGGCACTGCCCAACCGGCGGGCCAGGGTGTTCATTTCCTCAGCCGACGGGATGACCCGCAATCTCGACCGGCGTGTCGAGGTGCTCGTGCCGATCAAGAACCCGACGGTGCACGATCAGGTGCTCGACCAAGTCATGCTCGCCAACCTGCTCGACACCGAACAGAGCTGGATTCTGGAGCACGACGGGACTTACCACCGCGCAGATCCGGGCGACAAGCCCTTCAATGTCCACCGGTATTTCATGACCAACCCCTCGCTTTCCGGGCGCGGCGCGGCGCTGACCAAGGGCAGCAAGGTGCCCAAGCTCGCCTTGCGGCGCGGCGGCGCCACGCACGTCTGACATGAACCGATCCGAACCTGTTGAATGACCCGTCTCAGCCGCCCATCTGCCTATGTGCCCACCCGGGCGATCATCGACATCGGTTCGAACACCGTGCGTCTCGTCATCTACGGCGGGCCGGCACGCGCGCCCGATGTGCTGCACAACGAAAAAGTCACCGCGCGGCTGGGCAAAGGCGTAGCGGAGAACGGCAAGCTGGGCCAGCGCGCCTCGGCCGCCGCGCTTGCCAGCCTTGCCCGCTATCGCACGCTGCTCGATCTCAAGGGCATCACCGATGTCGACGTGGTGGCAACCGCTGCGGTGCGCGATGCGGCAAACGGCGAGGCGTTTCTTGAGCGGATTCGCGCGCTGGGCCTTACGCCCCGGCTGCTTTCCGGCGAAGAGGAGGCGATTACCAGCGCGCATGGCGTGATCGGCGCATTTTCAGCCGCGCGCGGCGTGGTGGGCGATCTGGGCGGCGGGAGCCTCGAACTCGTCGATATCGATGCAGACGGCTGCCGCCACGGCACCTCGCTGCCGCTCGGCACGCTGCGCCTGCCGGCCCTGCGCGCAGGCGGCGAACGCGCCTTCGGCCAGACGGTGGCCAAGATGCTCAAACGGGCTGACTGGCGCGCCGACCCGGGCTCGACGCTCTATCTCGTCGGTGGTTCGCTGCGCGCCTTTGCCCGCCATGCCATGACTGTCGTTAGCTGGCCGATCGACGATCCGCACGGCTTCGAGATTGCCGCCGCCCCGGCGCAGGCGATCGCCAAGTCCCTCGCGCGCCGCAAGCCCGAAACGCTGCAACCGGTGCCGGGGCTGTCCAGTTCTCGCCTCGCCGCCCTGCCCGATACCGCGGACCTGCTCTTCGTGCTGATCCGCGCGCTGCAACCGGCCCGGCTGGTATTCTCTTCGTGGGGCCTGCGCGAAGGGCTGCTGTGGGAGCGGATGCAAGCGGGCGTGCGCCTGCAGGACCCCTTGGTGGCAGGCGCCGCCGCGTTTACCAGCGAATACGGCATAGCCGCCGGCACCGCGGCCATGGTTTCGGGCTGGACTTCGGCGGCGCGCCTGCCGCGGACAGCCTGGGGCACCGAGCACTTGCGACTGACCGCGACGATGCTGTGCCTTGCGACCGGCATGGTCGAGCCCAACCTGCGCGGTGATCTTGCCCGGGAATGGGCGCTGCGCAAGCGCTGGATCGGTGCTTCACCGGCCGACCGCGCGATGCTGGCGGCAGCGATGATCGCCAACACCGGCCGCCTGGACCTGCCGGTCGAGCTTGGCCGGCTGGCGCCGGCCGAGCAACTCGGCGAGGCGCAGGCCTGGGGCCTTGCCACACGGTTGTGCCGCCGCTTCAGCGGCAACACCGCGCAAGGCATCAGCGGGAGCGCGCTCACCGTAGAAGACGGGATGCTGGTGCTCACCGTGCAGCCGCAAATCGCCGTGCTCCTGAACGAAGGGGTCGAGCGGGACCTCAAGACACTGGCCGCGCATCTCGGGCTGAAGCCGCAAGTGCGCTGAGGACGCAGGGCGCGCCCCCCGCTGCTCAGGTTCCGCCGTTCAGGACCCGCCGTTCAGGACTTCGGCCGCTCCGCCGCGGCTTCGGCAGCCGCAAGGACGCGCAGGACATTGCCGGACCAGATCTTCGCGACATCGGCTTCGCTGTAGCCGGCCGCGAGCAGCGCCTTGGTGATCTTCGGCAGATCGGCGACATCCTCTAGGCCGGCAACACCGCCGCCGCCATCCCAATCGAGACCGATGCCGACATGCTCGACTCCGGCGACCGCGATCGCGTGGAGGAGATTGGCCATCAGATCATCGAAGCTGGCGCGCAGTTCGGGGAACTTCGCGTCGATGGCGCGGCGCTCGGCAAGGTAGGTCTGCCGCTGTTCGGCGGTCAGTGTCTTGTCTTCGGGGTACTTCGCTTCGAGCGCCTTCATGGCCGCCTCGCGCTCGGGGCTTTGCTTGAGGCCCTTCACGTAGACCGAATTGATCTGGATGACCCCGCCCGCCGCGGCGAGTGCCTTCAGATGGGCGTCGTCGATGTTGCGCGGGTGATCGAACACCGCCTTGCAGCCCGAATGGGTGAGGATGATCGGCGTCTTTGAAAGGCGCAGCGCATCATCGAGCGCGCGGTCCGAACTGTGCGAGAGATCGGGAACAACCCCGAGCCGGTTCATTTCGGCAAGGAGCTGGACGCCGAGCGGGCTGAGGCCGTCCCATTTCGCCTTGTCGGTCGAACTGTCGGCAAACTGGTTGGTGCGGAAATGCGCAAAGCCCGCGATGCGCACGCCCATGGCGTGGAAGCTCTGCAGCAGGCCCGGGTCATCGCCCAGCGGCCACGCATTCTCGATCGAGAGGTATACCACGCGCTTGCCCGCAGCCTTGATCGCGGCGGCATCGGCGGCCTTGCCGGCCAGCGCGAAACTTTCAGGATGCGCGGCCACCATCTCGCGGATCGCCGAGGCGCGCAGGAGGGCGAAATCGCGCGCCTTGCGGGTGGCGACGGCGGTAAGCGGCCCTTGCGGGGTGTAGATCGCCCAGAACCCGCCATCGAGCCCGCCCTTCTTCATGCGCGGAAGATCGACCTGCGTGTAGTCGCCCCCGGCCGTATGCGCCTCCGTGATCGACCAGCCGGGCAGTGCAAGCGAGGCGGGCGTATCGAGATGCGTATCGAGCGTGAGCAGCCGCTGCTGGAGCGCGGCAGCCGGATCGACCGGCGCCTTGCTGGAAACTGGCCCCGCGCCGAGCAGAACGAGCGCGGCGGAGGCGGCGAGAAGGAGCGAACGGGCGTTCATCCGCGCAACCTTCCCGTATGGGGCGCGAATGTCAATCAGGCGGGATCGGCGTCGGGCTGGGCCTCGGGGCGCGACAGGGCAAAGGCGGGATGCGCGAGCGCGGCGGCCTCGATCGCCTCGAGCCGGGGCCAGTCGGTCCGCGCGCCGAAGCGGCGGGCATTGGCCATCTGCGGCACCAGCACGATATCGGCAAGGGTGACCGCCGCGCCGAAGCAATAGGGGCCCGTGCGGTCCTCGATCAGGCGGGCGCAGGCGGCAAGGCCGCCCTCGATCACCTCGCGCGCCCAGCCGTCAACCGCGGCCTGATCGAGACCGCGCGCGCGCAGCATGCGCAGCACCTTGAGGTTCTGCACCGGGTGGATATCGCAGGCGACAGCCAGCGCAAAGGCCCGCACACGGGCGCGCTCGAGCGGGTCATCCGGCAACAGCGGCGGTTCGGGAAAGCGCTCGTCGAGATAGGCGATGATCGCGAGGCTCTGCGTGAGCACCGCGCCATCCACTTCTAGCGCCGGGACAAGCCCTTGCGGATTGCACGCGAGGTAACCGGGCGCGGTCTGCTCGTTGGTGCGCAGATTGTGCGGAGCGGATTCCCAGGCGAGGCCCTTCAACGCAAGCGCCGTGCGCACCCGCCAGGCTGCGGAAGATCGCCAGTAGGTGTGCAGCACGAAGTCCATGGACGGCAGATAGTCTCCGTTTTCGCTGCAGGCCATAATTTCCGCGAGGTTAAAGGAATAGTAGTCATTGCCGGGGTATATCTGAGAGGTCTTCCGATCCCGGGAGCCAAGCCGGAGCTTGCATGTCCGCCGAAATGTCCGAGCAACGTCCGCAGCAGGAGCGCCAGTCCGAACGGCGCCCGCTGATGGTGCGCGTGCAGTATCGGCGCACGATCGTGCGGCTTGCCGCCCAGATCCTCGATCTTTCACGCCACGGCCTGCGTCTTGCGGGCATGGAGCGGCTGCGCGTGGGCGAATGCGTGTGGATCACCCTGCCCGGCCTGCCGCCGCGCCAGGCCAAGGTTGTCTGGACCGACCGCTTCGAAGCCGGCTGCGCCTTCATCGAGCCCCTGCACGAGGCGGTGTTCGACGCGATTGTTGCCGGCCACATGCACTGAACCTTTCCCCCTGCCGCGCTTCTGGGTAGGGGAAGGAAATGCTGCGCCTCACCGAACTCAAGCTGCCTCTCGATCACTCGCCTGCCGAGCTCGAGGCCGCAATTGCCGAGCGGCTGGAAATCGAGCCGACCGCTCTGCTGCGCTACAGCGTGGCGAAGCGCGGCAATGACGCGCGGCGCAAGTCCGCAATCAAGCTGGTCTATGCGATCGACGCGAGCGTGACCGACGAGGCGGCGGTGCTCGCGCGCCATGCCGGCGACGCGCATGTCCGCCCTTCCCCCGATACGAGCTACCGCTTCCCCGTGATGGCCCCGGCAGACTGGCAGGGCCCGCGCCCGGTGGTGATCGGCGCTGGGCCGTGCGGGCTGCTGGCGGCGCTGATCCTGGCCCAGATGGGCCTCAAGCCCATCATCATCGAGCGCGGCAAGGCGGTGCGGGCGCGGACCAAGGATACCTGGGCCCTGTGGCGGCGCAGCGAACTGACGCCGGAATCGAACGTCCAGTTCGGCGAAGGCGGTGCGGGCACCTTTTCCGACGGCAAGCTCTACAGCCGGATCAAGGATCCCCGGCACCTTGGCCGCAAGGTGCTCACCGAATTTGTCAAAGCCGGCGCCCCGCCCGAAATCCTGACCGAGGCCCACCCCCATGTCGGCACGTTCCGGCTGGTGACGATGGTCATGTCGATCCGCGAGACGATCGAGGCGCTCGGCGGCGAGTACCGGTTCGAGACGCGGGTCGAGGACTTCGTGATCGGCAGGGACGCGCACGGCGAGCGGCAGCTGGAGGGCCTCGTGCTCTCGACCGGCGAAGTGCTGCCCGCACGGCGGGTGATCATGGCAGTGGGCCATTCCGCGCGGGATACCTTTGCCGTACTGCACGCGGCGGGCGTGCATATCGAGGCCAAGCCCTTTGCCGTGGGCGTGCGGATCGAGCATCCCCAGCGCCTGATCGATGTCGCGCGCTATGGCCCGGGTGCGGGACATCCGATCCTTGGCCCCGCCGCCTATTCGCTGGCCCACCAGACCAGCCATGGCCGCTCGGTCTACAGCTTCTGCATGTGTCCGGGCGGGCGCGTGGTGGCCGCTGCTTCCGAGCCGGGGCGCGTGGTCACCAACGGGATGAGCCAGTATTCGCGCGCCGAATTCAACGCCAATTCGGGCCTCGTCGTGGATATCAACCCGGACCGCGACTATCCCGGTGGTCCCCTCGCCGGAGTGGCCTTCCAGCGCAAGTGGGAGGAGCTGGCCTTTGTGGCGGGTGGCAGCACCTATCGCGCGCCCGGGCAGAAACTCGGGGATTTCCTTGCCGGACGGCCCTCGACCGGGTTCGGCGAGATCACGCCCTCGTACCAGCCGGGCGTGACGCCGACCGACCTTTCGCAGTGCCTGCCCGATTTCGCGATTGCCGCCATGCGCGAGGCGCTGCCGGTGTTCGGCCGCCAGATGCCGGGCTATGACCATCCGGACGTGGTGTTGACGGGGGTGGAGACGCGCACCTCGTCGCCGGTGCGGATCACGCGCGGGAGCGATCTCCAGAGCCTCAACACGCCGGGGCTCTATCCGGCGGGCGAAGGCGCGGGCTATGCGGGCGGCATCCTGTCCGCAGCGGTCGATGGCATCCGCGTCGCCGAAGCGCTGGCGATGGACCTGCTCGGTCAGGCCGCAGTGCGCGCGTAGGCGGTCAGCAGCGACTGGCGCAGCGCGCCGAGCGGGGGCAGATCGAGCCCGCCGAGCTGGGCGATGCCGGCAATCTCGTCCGCGCCGTAGCACTGCGACAGGACGATCACCTCGCCCTTGACCTTCTTGCCGAGCGGCTTTGACCAGAACGTGAAAACGGTCGGCAAGGCGCGCTCGTTGGGGCCCTCGTCGACCACCATGCCGAGGCGACCCGAGCGCAGTTCGATGAAGGCGCCGATCGGATAGATGCCGATCATCTCGATGAAATCGACCATGATCTCGGGATCGAGGCCATACCCATGCTCACCCATGTGGCGGATCGCCTGGGCCGGATCGAACCCGGGGCGACCTTCCTTGCCGGCCACGAGCAGATCGTAGGTGTCGCAGATCGCGGCCATGCGCGAAAGCCGATCGATCTCGCGCCCGGCCAGACGATGCGGGTAGCCGGAGCCGTCGAGCCGCTCGTGGTGGCGCAGACACACCTTGAGCACGGCATCGGGAATATCGCCTGCAGCCTTGAGCAGGGCATGGCCGGACAGCACATGCTGGCAAAGCGCATCGCCTTCGAGATCGGTGGTGGTACCGGCCCAGACCTCCTCGGGATGGGGCGGACCGCCGGTTTCCTGGCTTGCGCCGACGTCCATCAGCAGGCCCGCCATGCCCGCCTCGCGCGTTTCGGCAGCGGAAAGGTTCATCTGGCGTGCGAGCGCGATCATCAGCGCGCTGGTGGCCAGCGCGTGGCGATAGGTTTCCTCGCTGTCCTCGCGGCAACGCAGCAACCCGTTGAAGGCATAGAGATTGCGTTGCACCGAGGCGTAGATATCGTCGATCAGCGGATCGACCGTGCGCGCGCTGATGCCCCGGCCGAGGCGCGCTTCGATGAACACGCGGCTGACGAGCTTGGAATGGCGTTCGGCAATGCTGCGGGCTGTGCCGAACTCCTTGGCCGTGGCGACCCGGGCGGCGGCGAACTTGTTCGCGGCGGGGCGCGGCAGACCGCGCTGGGATGGCGGCGCGGCGGGAGAGGCCACAGCCCCTACCGCGACAACCTCGCGCTCGGGCACGGTGTTGAGCCCGCGCTCGGTATTGATGATCACGGTTTCGACGGAACTGCGCTGCAACGCCTCGAGCATCCACATTTCCTCCAGCAGGAACTTGCTTTTCCAGAAGGGATGCTTGAACCAGCTTCCCTCCAGCTTGTGGATGAACATGCCAAGCCTGAGCTCGGAGGTTTCGACGCGTTTCAGCATGGTCCGTTTTGAATGCCATCCGTGTGGCTGAAACCGGCTGACCTTAGAGCTACGCATTCGCCCTGATGATGGGGAGCAAAGAGCAATTCCCCCGCCGCAAAATCTTGGCTAGCGTCTGTGAAACAACGAGAATGACGAGGATTGCCTGATGAGTGATGCGAACGGCGCGGCGCGCAATTCCGGCCAGAATGCAGGCATGGATCCGGAGGTCTTCGCCCAGTTCCTCGAACAGCTGCAGCGCTATGTGCGCGAACGGCTGATTCCCGCCGAAGCCCAGGTGATCGCGGGCGACGCGATCCCGGAAGAGCTGCTCGCCGAAATGCGCGAGATGGGCCTGTTCGGCCTCACCATGCCCGAGGAATACGGCGGCGCGGGGATGAACATCAGCCAGTATATCGAGACGATCCACGCGATCAGCTATGCAATGCCGGCGTTCCGCTCGATCATCTCGATCAACATCGGCATGGTCTGCTCGGCCATCAAGAATGCGGGCACGCCGGAACAGAAGGCCGAGTGGCTGCCCCGGCTGGCAGCGGGCGAGATCGCCGCATTCGGGCTGACCGAGCCGGGATCGGGTTCGGATTCGGCAGGCCTCGCCACAATGGCGGTGCGCTGCGGCAATGGCTACGTGCTCAACGGGACCAAGCGCTACATCACCAACGCACCCTATGCGAAAGTGGGCCTGATCATGGCGCGCACGAGCAAGGAGAACTTGCCGAGAAACGCGCACGTCTCGGCCTTTCTGGTGCCGCTCGATACACCGGGCGTCACGCGCGGCAAGTCCGACAAGAAGATGGGCCAGCAGGGCAGCCACATCGGCGATATCATCCTCGAGGATGTCTTCGTGCCGGGCGACGCGCTGCTGGGCGGCGAGGAAGGCAAGGGTTTCGCCACCGCGATGCAGAGCCTCGACAACGGGCGGCTCTCGGTGGGTGCGGCCGCGACCGCGCAGGCGCGGCGCTTCCTCGATACCGCGATCCGCTATGCCAACGAGCGCAAGGCCTTCGGCGAGCCGATCGCGCAGTTCCAGCTGATTCAGGCCATGCTCGCGGACAGCCAGGCCGAGATCTATGCGGCGCAGTGCATGATGCGCGACGCGATTGCCAAGGCGGATTCGGGGCAGAAGATCCTGATGGAAGCCGCCGCCTTCAAGATGTTTGCCTCCGAGATGTGCGGGCGCGTAGCGGACCGCTGCGTCCAGATCCACGGCGGCGCGGGCTATCTCGCAGAGTACGAAGCGGAACGCTTTTTCCGCGATGCGCGCATCTACCGCATCTACGAAGGCACCACGCAGATCATGCAACTGGTGATCGCCAAGCAGATGCTGAAGGAATTTGCCGCGGGCGTGAGCTGACCTTCAGGCCTCTGGCATCCTGATGGCGACGGCATCGCCCCCGCTGCACGCCACGAACTGGTCCAGAAGCCACTGCGCGGCAGGACCGGGCGGGGTGTCGCGGCGCCATACGCCCATGAAGCGGTACGCACCCCCCGGGTAGTCCGGCATGGCAAGGCGCACGAGCGTGCCGGCAGCGAGGTCGCCCTCGATCATTGGCATGGGCATGTTGCCCCAGCCGATCCCTTCGCGCAGCAGCGCGTGCTTGGCACCGAGGTCGGCAAGGCGCCAGGTCTTGGGGCTGACGACGCCGAAATCACGCCCCGAGGTCGTGCCCGACCGGTCCGACAGGACCAGCTGGATGTAATCGCGCCCGGCGCCGGGAGGAATCGCGGTCATGCGGCCGAGCGGGTGATCGGGCGCAGCGACCGGGACGAGCAGCGTCGCCCCCGCCGCCATGCTTTCAAGATCCGCCATTTCGGCCGCCAGCGGGCCGGATATGCCGATCGTGGCCGTGCGCGCGAGGACCATGGCGCTGACCGCGCCGAGCGCCTCGACATGCAGGCGCAGCTGGACCGTGGGAAACACGGCGGCAAAAGACCGCAAGATACCGGCCAGCCGTTCTGGCGGGATCATGACATCGACCGCGAGATCGACTTCGGCTTCCAGCCCGCCCAGCAGGCCTTTGACCTTGGCGCGGAGCCCATCGACCCCTAGCGCGATGGCCCGCGCATCGGCCAGCAAGGCCCTTCCAGCCGTGGTGAGCCGGGGTTTGCGCGTGCCTTCCCGGTCGAAAAGGGTCACGCCGAGCTGGGCTTCGAGATTGGATACCCCGTAGCTGATCACCGAAACGGCGCGGCCCAGCGCGCGCGCCGCACCGGCGAAGCTGCCGGTATCGACGATGCTGAGAAAGATGCGCAGCTGGTCGAAAGTCGGGGTGCCGGGATTGGTCACTATTCGACTCCATAGAATAGTTCGGTGCACTTTATCCTACTGAACAGGAAAGCCGGCAAGCGCTATATCCCTCTCAACGAAGGCGCCCATGCGTTGCGGCGGGCGCGCATCAGGAGAACCGACATGATCGAACTGCGCCCTTTCGCCAGCCTCGGCGGTGCAAACCACGGCTGGCTCGATGCCAAGCACCACTTCTCCTTCGCCGAATACCATGATCCGGCACGGATGAACTGGGGGTCCTTGCGCGTCTGGAACGATGATACCATCGCGCCGAAGTCCGGTTTCCCGCCGCATCCGCACCGCGACATGGAAATCATCACCTATGTGCGCGAAGGCGCGATCACCCATCAGGACAGTCTGGGCAACAAGGGCCGGACCGAGGCGGGCGACGTGCAGGTGATGAGCGCAGGCACCGGCATCCGCCATTCGGAATACAATCTGGAAGACGTGACGACCCGCATCTTCCAGATCTGGATCATGCCCACCCGCAGCGGCGAGGCTCCGGGCTGGGGCGCACGCCCTTTCCCGAGGCATGACCGCGCCGGACAGTTCGTGGCGCTGGCCTCGGGCTACGAAGGCGACGGCGACGCCCTGCCGATCCGCACCGATGCCCGCGTTCTGGGTGCGACATTGCGTGCCGGAGAGACCGCGACCTATCCCCTCGGCCTCGCCCGCAAGGCCTATCTGGTGCCGGCCACGGGCGCGGTGAAGATCGGGAACGTGACGGTGAACACCCGTGATGGCGCAGCGATCCGCGACATCGAGGTACTGACCGTGACGGCGCTGGAAGACAGCGAGATCGTGATGGTCGACGCCGCCTGAGCACGCGTTGGCCTTGTATCGGGACGTTTCGGTGCCGAACCGGGACTTCCCGGCGCGCAGTGGGACAAAAGTTGCGCGATCATGCAGTTCCCCACTGCATGCATAACGGATCGTTTACCGCTCTTGATCCAATATGGGCCGGAAGCGCGCAAGCCGCGCGGTTTGGAAAGTTGCAAGGTGATGGTGCGGTAGATGTCATTCATGGCTCCCATTCCGCCGACGGATCAGGTGGTGCGCGAACAGCGTCAACCGCGCATCATCCGTGCACGCCTGATCCATCGTGATGGCGAAGTGCAGGATATCGTGATCCGCAACGTTTCGGCGACCGGCCTCGGCGCCAGCGCCCGCGGGCCCGCCCCGGTGCGCGGCGAACGCGTTCTGGTGGTGCTTCCCGGTGAGCAGGAAGTGTCCGGTATCGTCCGCTGGTTCGGCGGCCACACCTTCGGCATGCAGCTCGATACGCCGCTCGATCTCGAAGCGCTCGGCCGTGCGTTGCAGCGGCAGGCTCATGTCGCACAGGTATCGGGCGAGTGGAAGGTGGAGACGCGGCACCGCGTCTATACCCCGATGAGCGATCCCTCGCGCATCCGCCGCGTCTGAGCGGCATCACCTAGGATGAAGCTCTACATCAGACTTGCTTAATCCCGCCCGGCCGCCCGCGCGCCGGTTGACCGCCTGCGCATGTGCGTCATGCTGCTGAAGCCATGACCAGACAGATCGAAGAGCCCGCCCGCCGGATCGACGTGATCCACGAGACCGATGTGCTCGTGGTGGGCTCGGGCCCCGGCGGCCTCGCCGCAGCGCTTGCCTCGGCGCGCGCGGGCGTCAAGACCACGCTGGTCGAACGCTACAGCTGCTTCGGCGGCAATATCACGCAAGTCGGCGTCGAGGGCTTCGCCTGGTATCGCCACCCCACGACCATCGACAGCGAAGGCATCGGCCGCGAGTTCGAGGACCGCGCGATCGCGATGGACGCAGCTTTGCCCGAGCCGCAATCGATCAGCCACGCGCTCGATGCCGAAGCCTTCAAGCATGTCGCGGACGTGCTGGTGCGCGAGGCGGGCGTCATCCCGATGCTGCACCGGCTGGTCGTGGCACCGATCATGGAAGGCGATGTGATCCGGGGTGTGATCGTCGAGAGCAAGGCGGGGCGCGAGGCGATCCTGGCGAGCCGCGTGATCGACGCGACCGGGGATGCCGATCTGGCCTTCCGCGGCGGCGCGCCGACGATCAAGCATCCGGTGGACGAGATGATGTCGGTCTCGGTCATGTTCTCGATGAGCGGCGTGAACAAGGCGCGCTTCATCGAGGCGGTGAAGGCCGATCCGCAGACCTATGGCGACTGGTCCGGTGGCGGCGAGTGGGACATCACGACAAGCGGCAAGGAGGACGAAATGTTCTCGCCGTTCCTCAGGAAGCCCTTCCGGCAGGCGCTGAAGGCAGGTCTGTTGCCGCCGAACCTCGCCACGATTGCGGGCACGTGGGGCACGGTTTCGGATCAGGGCGATCTCACCTACCTCAACCTGGTCCACCATTATCTCGACGGCACCGACCCCGACAGCCTGACCCGCGGCGAGATGGACGGCCGCGCCGATGCCATGCACGCGATTGCCGCATTGCGCGCGTTCATGCCGGGGTGCGAGACCGCCAAGCTGCGCAACTTCGGCATGACGCTTGGGATCCGTGACACGCGCAAGATCGATGCAGCCTACAACATGACCGGCGACGACGTGCGCGGCGAGGCGCGGTTCGAGGATTCCATCGGCATCTTCCCCGAATTCATCGACGGCTACGGGCTGCTGATCCTGCCGACGACCGGGCGCTATTTCCATGTGCCCTACCGTTCGCTGGTGCCCAAGGGCATTGCGAACCTGATCGTCGCAGGCCGGGTGATCGGCGGCGACAAGGTGAGCCATGCCGCCGTGCGCAACATGATGTGCTGCGCGGTCTCCGGCCAGGGCGCGGGCGTGGCAGCGGCTGTATCGGTGAAGACGGGCCGGGACTTTGCCAGCGTGGATGTCGCAGCAGTGCAGGCCGAACTCAGGCGGCAGGGCGCGCGGATTCACTGAGGTTTTCGCTTAGCCGCTCTGGATCCCCGCGCAGGCGGGGATCCAGAGCGGGCACACGCGAAGGTAGCGCTTACGCCCCCAGCAGCGGGAGCGCCTCTTCCCAGAAGTGGTGCAGGCTCTGCGCATAGCTTGCCGGCACGTAGACAATGCAGGCGTCCTCGCTTGTCGCAAAGAGGCGCACGCCGACATGGTCGATCACCGTGGCGGCGGTGGCGCCGACCGGGAGTGCGGCGGGGCTGGTATCGAAGACACCGCCCTCCAGCAGCAGTTCGCGCCAGCCCGGACCGGCGATGCGGAAGCGGACGATCCCGCCGCCGATGGCCGTGAGCGCGCCGTCATCGCCCAGCGTATCGGCGAGCACCGAGGTATCGCCTTCGACCAGCCAGACGGTGGGTTCGTAGCGCAGCAGCGTGATCGCGGCGTTGCCCGCGCTGCGGTTCATCGGCGGGAGCGCAAAGCCGAGCGCCTTGTGGACGCGGGTGGCAAGGTCTTGCGGGTTGCTCCAGATTTCCAGCGCATGAAGCGGCGCGGCGGGGAGCGCGATGATCGAGGTGGCGTCAGTCACGGTAGCGTTCCCCGGCAGGATCATAGAAGTGCGGCGAGGTCACCCGCACGCGGGCCTTTTCGCCGCGCGTGGGCGAAGTCACGATAAGCTCCTCGCCGTGACGGTGATGCCCCCCTTGCAACAGCGCCAGCGCGATGGCGCCGCCTTCGATGATGCGGCGGGCGGCGGCCGTGACATGGCCTTGGGGTGACTGGCCAGCGCGCTGGATCAGCATGCCGCCTTCGGGGATCGGACCATCGAGGCTGACAAGCCCGACGAGGTTGTTGCGGTTCGGATCGCTGAGTGCAGGCCGCGTCAGACCCGCCGCGCCGATAAAGCCGCCCGCCTTGTTGAGCATGCCGCCAAGACCGAGATCCTGCGGGGTCGAGCGGCCGTCGACTTCGCCGCCGACGACCACGTGGCCCTTTTCGATGCGCAGCAGTTCCATCGCTTCAAGGCCATACGGCGCGCCACCTTCCGCCCGCGTCGCGGCTTCGATGGCCTGCCAGACGGCGGCGGCATGGCTTGCCTCGACATGGATTTCGAAGGCGCGCTCCCCGCTGTAGCTGGCGGCGAGGACATGGACCGGCACGCCCGCGAGCATACCCGGGGCATAGCCCATATGCCGCGGCGGTTCCGCTCCGGTGAGCGCGGCGAGGATACCGCGCGCTTTCGGACCGGCGAGCGCGATGCCGCCGTAGTACTCCTGCACGTTGACCACCGAACACTTGAGCTCCGGACGCAGGCTGTTGCGCACGTAGGACATGAAGTGCGCCATGCGGTCCGCGCCGCCGGTGGAGCTTGTCAGCAGGTAGCGGTTTTCGGCGAGGCGCCAGACGGTGCCATCGTCATTTACGAAGCCGTCCTCGCGGCACATGAAGGTGTAGCGCCCGCGCCCGACGGCCAGTTTGCCAACCGTGGTGGCGCAAACGAGTTCGAGCAGTTTCGCGGCATCGGGACCGCTGACTTCGAACTTGCCGAGCGTGGAGACATCGCTGAGACCCGCCGCGGTGCGCACGGTGCGGGCTTCGCGCAGGGCTGCCTGCTGAAGGGTCTCGCCGTTCACCGGATAGGCGCGCGGGCGGAACCAGTAGCCGAGCGGCTGCCAGATCGGATCATGCGCTTCATGCAGCGCGTGGAGGGGGATCCGGCGCACGTGTGCCCCCGCATTGCGTGCGCCGGCGCCTGCCAGCAGGCCCATGGTAACGGGCGTGAACGGCGGGCGAAACGTGGTGAGGCCGGCCTCGGGCACCGTCACCCCCTGCTTTTCGGCAAGGCGCGAGAGCGCGACCATGTTGCTGGTCTTGCCCTGATCGGTCGCCATGCCGAGCGTGGTATAGCGCTTGAGGTGCTCGACCGAGCGGTAGCCTTCCTGCCAGGCGAGGTCGATGTCGGCGAGGCTGACGTCGTTCTGGAAATCGACGAAACTCTTCTTGGCCTTGCCGGCAGGCGCCACGGCGGGCGCTGGCGGCGGCGCGAGCGCGCTGCCCACGGTTTCGCAGACCTGCGGGTTGCTGCCGGGAATGAAGGCCTGTGCCTCCACGTTCCATTCGAGCTTGCCGCCCGCCTGCATGTGAAGATGCGAGACGGGAACGAACCCGCCCGAGACGGCGATGAGGTCTGCGTCAAAGCTCTGCTCGCTGCCGCCGATCACCGCGGTGACCTTGCGCAGCGCGTGCTTGCGGCCGGAGACGCTGGCCGGCCGCGCGTCGTGGTAGACGGTAACCCCGGCTGGCGCGGCGGGGCCCGAGGCGCGGGCATCGAGCAGTGCAACCACCTCCGCACCGGCTTCGACAAGCGCCGTGGCGGTGAGATAGGCATCATCGTTGTTGGTGGCGATGACGACGCGCTTGCCGGGGACCACACCCCAGCGCCGCACATAGCTGCGCACCGCCTGGGACAGCATGACGCCGGGGTGATCGTTGTTGGCGAAGGGCACCGGGCGTTCGATGAGGCCGGTGGCAAGCACCACCCGCCCTGCCCGCACATGCCACAGCCGCTGGGCAAAGCCATGCGGCGGCACCGCGCCGGGTTCGACGAGGCGCTGGCTGAGGGTGAGGAAATTGTGGTCCCAGTAGCCGGACGCCGTGGTCCGCAGGAAGACCTTGCCGCCGAGCGCCTCGATCCGCTCGACCATCGCGCCGGGATCTATCGCAGGATCGGGATCGCGCAGCAGCGAGCCGCCGGGGACGGCATCCTGCTCGACCAGCCAGACGCGCTTGCCCGCTTCGGCGGCATCGAGCGCGGCCTTGAGGCCAGCGGGCCCTGCCCCCACCACCAGCACGTCGCAGAAGCCGGCGGACTGCGAGAAGTTGTCGGGATCAGGCTCGGTCGGCGCATTGCCAAGCCCGGCGGCGCGGCGGATGAAGCCTTCATAGCGCAGCCAATGCTTCGCGGGGCCGAAGAAGGTCTTGTAGTAGAACCCCGCACCCAGCGCAGGCGCGGCAAGGCCGAAGATCGACGCGACGTCGAACGAGAGGCTGGGCCAGCGGTTCTGGCTCTTCGCAACCATGCCGGGATAGACGAAGACGTCCGTCGCGCGGGTGTTCGGCTCGGCGCGGCCACCAGTACCAACGGTGACGAGGGCATTGGGTTCCTCAATCCCGGCGGTCATGATCCCGCGCGGGCGGTGATACTTGAAGCTGCGGCCGACAAGGCCGATGCCATTGGCGAGCAGCGCGGCGGCAAGCGTGTCACCCTGGCGGGCGTGATAGCTCGTGCCGTCGAAGGTGAATTCGATGGTTTCCTCGCCCGAAGGCACGCGCGTCGGGCCGCTCATGGCAGTGCCTCCGGACCGATGGCTTTCACGGCGTGGATCTCGTGGCTGACGCGGTGGCGGGTGAGCACCATCCACGCGCGGCAGCCGTAGGTGTGGCGCCAGATTTCATCATCGAGGCCCATCGGATTGGCGCGGGTATAGAGTGCCTGCATCGCGGTTTGCGCGTCGCCTGCGGGATCGACGACGGAGTCGGTCGTGCGTTCGTAGGTGAATTCGGTCTGGGCGCGCGGGCCGCAGTGGGGACAGGTGATCTGGTACATGTCTAAGCCTGTCTCAGCGGTGGTTCGGGAACGGGCCGACGGACGTTTCGTCGATCGTGGCGCCGGTCATGAAGCGTTCGAGGCTGAAGGGTGCATTGAGCGCGTGCGGCTTGCCGGTGGCGAGCGTGTGGGCATAGGTCCAGCCGGAAGCCGGGGTCGCCTTGAAGCCGCCGTAGCACCAGCCCGCGTTGAGATAGAGCCCGTCGATGGGGCTCGGGCCGATGATCGGCGAGCCGTCGAAGCTCATGTCCGTGACCCCGGACCAGGTGCGCAGCATCCTGAGGCGCGAGAGCGCGGGCATGCAGGTCACCGCCTGCGCGATGGCGTGTTCCTTGATCGTGGGCTGGCCGCGGCGGGCATAGCTGGGCCAGTTGTCCGGATCGCCGCCCATCACGATGCCGCCCTTGTCGGACTGGCTGATGTAGAAGTGAAGCGACTGCGACATGACGACCGACTGGACCATCGGCTTGACGCCCTCGGTCACCAGCGCCTGCAAGGTCTGCGATTCAATCGGCAGCCGAAGGCCGGCAAGCCCCGCGACATGGCCGCTGTGGCCCGCGACGCAGATGCCGGTGCGGCCGGCAAGGATGCGGCCGCGCGAGGTCTCGACCCCGATGATCCGGTTGCCGTCTTTCACGAACCCGGTCACTTCGCACTTCTGGATGATATCGACGCCCAGCGCATCGGCGGCGCGCGCATAGCCCCAGGCGACCGCATCGTGGCGCGCGGTGCCGGCGCGCCACTGGATCAGCGCGCCATCGATGGGGAAGCGGGCCGTGCGCGACAGGTCGAGCAGCGGCTCGATCTTCGCGATCTGCTTCGGGGTGAGCAGTTCGGCGTCGATCCCGTCGCAGCGCATGGCATCACCGCGCTCGGCGAGCTTGATCATGTCACCATCGTTATGGCCGAGGAACATGGCGCCGCGCGGGCTGAACATGACGTTGTAGTTCAGATCGTCGCTGAGGCCGTGCCACAGCTTGAGGCCGAACTCGAAGAAGTTGTGCAGCTGCGGCAGGCGGTAGTTGGAGCGCACCAGCGTGGTGTTGCGCCCGACATTGCCGCCGCCGATCCACCCCTTTTCCAGCACCGCGACATTGCGGATGCCGTGGACCTTGGCGAGATAATAGGCGGTGGCGAGCCCGTGCCCGCCGCCGCCGATGATGATCACGTCATAGCTCGCCTTGGGCTCCGGATCGCGCCACGCCGGTTCCCAGTGCTTTTGCCCGTTGAGTGCGCCGCGCAGCAGGCTGAAGGCGGAATAGGGCGTCTTCATGCCGCGAGGTCGGCTTTCTGAGGCTGCCAGCCGCGCTGCTCGCGCCAGTCCGCACCGATGCCGTCGAAGCGCGAGAGACTGAGCTTCGCGAGATCGGTGAAGCTGCACTGCCCATCGACCACCAGATCGCGCACCGCATGGCCCGATGCGGGCGACAGGCCGAAGCCGACGCCCGACATCGTGATGACGGTGACGTTCTCGGGCGCCTTCATGCGGTCGATGATCGGGCGGCCGTCGGGCGTGTTCTCGACGATGCCCGCCCACGAGCGGATGACGTTGAGGTGCGCGGCCTTGGGGAACAGCTCCGCCACGCGGCGCGCCAGGTTGCGGGTGAGCGGCGAACTGGGCCGCGCAGGCGGGCCGGCTTCGAAGGTTTCAAGCCATTCGTGCGGGCCGCCGCCATAGGCGAGATTGCCGCGCAGGGTCTGGCGGCCATAGAGCCCGTTGCCGTCAACGCCGCCGATGGGCATCATCGGTGCGGGTTCGGTGACGATCATTTCAGCGCGCGCGGCGGCGAGCGGAACTTCGACACCGAGCTTGGCCATGAGGGCCTGAATCTGCGGACCGGCGGCCACGACGACGGCATCGCATTCATGCCGGCCGCTGGTGGCGTGAACCGCGACGACCTTGCCGCCTTCGGTTTCGAACCCGGTAACGGGGCTGTGCTGATAGATGCGCCCACCCAGATCCTGCAGCGCCCAGGCATAGGCCTGCACACTGCGCTGCGGGTTGGCATGGCCGCCGAAGCGGTAGTGCATGCCGCCAAGGCAGTTGTCACCCGCAAGCGGCACCATCGCGCGCACCTGATCGCCTGTCAGCAGATCGACACGGTAGCCCATGTCGTTGTTCATCTTGGCGAGGTAGTGGTACTGGTTCAGCTGCTTGGGCGTCACCGCGATGACCAGGCGTTCCTGCTGGTGCTCGGTCGGATAACCGAGCAACGCGTCCATGTGCGGCCACATGCGCTGCTCTTCCTCGAACAGCGGGCTCTGGTAGTGCGAGGCACCGCCACCATTCCGGCCCGAGGCCTCCCAGCCGACGATGCCCTTGTCGAGCACGGTAACCGACGCGCCCGAGCGCGCGAGCCACCAGCCCGCGCTGAGCCCTGAGACGCCGCCGCCGACGATCACGACTTTCATCTTCGCCGCGGTGCCGGCGATCTTCGCCATGGTTTCCTGCGGCGTCTCGCTGGGAGTGGGCATTCCAACATAGGTCATGGTCAGAGGCTCCAGCCTTCAGCGATGGCTTCCTGATGCTCACGCTCGCGCGGCGTGTCGATATCCCGGTAGGGCACCCACTGGGTCGGGATGCCGAACCAGACGTCCCACCCGGCGCGCATGTCCTCGCTCTCTTCCCAATCGGCGAGAATGCGCAAGGGCAGCGGGCGGACCGGGGCGCGGTGCGTGGCGAGCGGGACCGAGCCGAACGGGCCGTCCGCCGCCATCGCCAGCATCATCGCGACCTGATCGCGGCAGCGGCGGCCCTGGCACACGCCCATGCCGGCGCGGGTGAGGCGCTTGATCTGATCCGGATTGGGCGGGCCGTCCTGGATCAACGTATTCAATGAGCGCGCCTGCATCGGCGCGGGGCGTTCGAGGTAGCGCGGAGGCTGCACGCCGAGGAGATCGGCGCGGGTCACTTCCTCGCACTGGCAGACGATCGTGTCGGGCGCAGAGAGCTTGCCCAGTTCGCGCGCCCATTCCATGCGGTATTCGACATGGTCGAAGCCGGTATCGGCAAGGCCCGCGCAATCGCCGACGCAGGTGACGCCCGCATTCTCGCCCGGAATATAGCCGCCGCGCGCGCCATCGAGCACGCGCTTGCCGCCCATCGCATCGATCAGTTCGATCGAGGGAACAAGGCCGATGGCAAGCACCACGGTATCGACATCGATCACCGCGCCCGAAAGCAGGCGGACGCGCTCGACGCCGTCGATGCCGCCGATAGCTTCGGCAGGGGCATCTTCGAGGTAGAAGGGGATCTGCGCGGCGCGGACAGCGTCGGCAAGCGCGGCATCGCCTTGCGGGGCGCTGCGCACTTCGACCAAGCCGGCAACCTCGACGCCCTTTTCCCGCGCGAGGAGCGCGGCGTTCAGGGCCAGATCATGGCTGCCGACGATGAGCACGCGCTTGCCGGCAAAGGCTTCGTAATGCGCCAGCAGGCGTTCGAGCGCGGCGGCCCCCATCACCCCGGGCTGGTTCCAGCCCGGAAAGCCGATGGCCAGATCGCGCGCGCCGGTGGCGAGGATGAGTTGGTTGTAGCCGACGATCCAGCCGCGATCCTTGTCCGCCAGAGCGACGACGCTTTCCGGGAGGCCGGTCACGCCGGGGCCATTGCGATAGACGCCCCAGGCGCTGGTGCCGAGAAGCACCTCGACGCCGGCTTCCATCGCGGCTTCGAGCATCGGCTCGCTCATGAACACGGTCTCGAGCATGCGCTCGGCGTTCTGCGTGGCGGTGGTCATGCGGCCGCCGAACAGCAGCGGAACGTCGTTGCCCATCGCCGCGCCGGGAATCGGGTTTTCGTCGACGAGGAGGACCGACTTGCCCTCCCCTGCCCCGGCGAGCGCGGCGGCGAGGCCCGCCGGGCCAGCGCCGACAACGACCACGTCATAGCGCGCCTCGGGCGCAGGGAGCTTGGTGCCGATCGCGTGGGGATCGGTTCCGTTGTTCACGTGCATGGTTCTAGACAGCCTCAAGTGCCTGGGAGAGATCCGCGATGATATCGTCGGCATGTTCAAGCCCGACGGACAAGCGCATCGTGCCGTCGGTAATGCCGCCGGCAAGGCGCCCCTCGCGCGGGACGGCATAATGGGTGGTGGTCGCCGAATGGCAGATCAGCGTTTCGGAACCGCCAAGGCTGACCGCGAGCTTCAGGAGCTTCAGCGCGTCGAGCATGCGGAACGATTCCGCCTCGCCGCCCTGCAGGTGGAACGAGAACGTGGAACCCGCGCCCTTGCACTGGCGATCATAGACCGCACGCGCCGGAGTGCCTTCCTTGAGGAAGCCGAGATAGGTGACACCGGCAACCTTGGGATGACCCTGCAGGAATTCGGCCACTTTGCGGGCATTCGCCATCGCCCGCTCGATCCGCACCGAGGCGGATTCGAGGCTGCGCACGACAAGCCAGGCGGTGAAGGGATCGAGATGGTTGCCCCAGGTTGTGCGCAGGGTACGCAACTGGTGGATCAGCTCGAGCTTGCCGGTTACCCCGCCCGCCAGCAGATCGCTGTGCCCGGCACAGTATTTGGTGAGCGAGGTCATGTTGAGATCGACGCCCTGCTCGATCGGGCGCTGCGCGAAGGGACCGAGCAGGGTGTTGTCGACCACCACCAGCGGGCGGCGACCGGTCTCGCGGCCGATCTCGTCCGCGACCGCGACCATGAGATCGAGATCGACGATGGCGGCGGTCGGATTGGCCGGGGTTTCCGCGACGATCAGCGCGAGCGGCCCCTTGGCCAGCGCGGCGCGGGCGGCCGCACGGACATGATCCGGGTCGCAGCCATCGGTGTAGGTTTCGACGTGGGTACCGAAGCCCGGCATCACCGAGCCATAGAGCATGTCGACCCCGCCATAGATCGGGCGGCCATGGAGCACGCTGTCCCCCGGCTTCACGAACGTCAGCGCGATGGAGGAATGCGCGGCCATGCCGCTCGAGAACGCAGCGGCGGCCTCTGCGCCGTCGATGGCGGCAAGGCGGGCCTCGAGGATATCAAGCCCCGGATGGCCAAGGCGCGAGTAGATATGCCCCTCACCCTTCTTCCCCGCCAGCGGCCCGGTGCCGTCGAAGAACGCCTCGTGGACGTCCTTCGCGTGCTGGGCGCTGGGGTAGATGAAGGTCGAGGTCAGATAGACCGGCGGCTTGACCGCGCCGAGCGCCTCGGCAGGGTCATAGCCAAAGGCGACAGCGAGCGTTTCGGGGCGTAACCCCTTGAGAGAATCAGCGGCCATGCTTCTCGACATACTTGGCGGACGTGTCGCAGTACCAGTCGGTAAAGCGCAGAGCGAGCATCTCGGCTTCCTGCGAATAAGGCCCTGGGACGTATCCGGGGCTGTTCACGCCGAGCTGGTTGTTTTCGGCCAGCTCCTTGTCCTGCAGGTTCGTGCGCGTCCACAGGTCGGCGAGGTCCTCGACCGAATAGTCGACGCCTTCGACGGCATCCTTGTGGACCAGCCACTTGCCGGTCACCGCGGTTTCGTGCGGGCCTACCGGCATCGCGCTGAACATGAAGGTGTGGTCGGCCGTCGCGTGAAGGAAACTGTGCGGATCGATGGCAAGGCGCATCGAGCCGATATCGCCGCCGTTGCGATCGCACATCAGCTTTTTGACGAGGTGCTTGCCGTCCATCGAGAGCGAGACGACCTCGGGGTTGAGCAGGAAGCGCGCCAGCTGCCACCAGTCGCCCTCGATCGCCTCGGTCGCGAGGCCGACGGCCGCCATCTGTTCGTGGAAGGTCTGCACGCGCAGGTCGCCATCGACGTCGAAGTGCTTCTTCATGCCGACCGGGAAGGTCTTCGCCAGTTCCGGGTGACCGGTCGCGCAATGATAGCACTCGCGCCCGTTCTCCATCACCAGCTTCCAGTTGGCATATTCGGTGATCGTGCTCTCGAACGCGAGCTTGGCATTCGCCAGATCGTGCGGCGCAAGGTATTCCTCAAGCCGGAGCGCAAACTCGTTGAACGGCGGCGGGTTATCATCAAAGCAGATGAAGAGGCAGCCTGCGACGCGCTCGAGCTGGATCGGGCGAAGGCTGTGCGCCGCCTTGTCGAACCCCTCTTCCATGCGCATCGCCGAAAGCAGAGAGCCGTCGAGCTCGTAAGTCCAGCGGTGGTAGGGGCAGACGATCTTGGGGGCAGAACCGCTGCCCGCCGCGCACAGGATCGACCCGCGGTGGCGGCAGGTGTTGTGGAACGCGCGGATCTCGCCGTCGCGGCCCTTGACGATCAGCACCGGCCATTTTCCGACCATCTGCGAGATATAGCTGCCCGCCTTGGGCAGCTCGCACTCGAACCCGGCCATGAGCCAGCTGGTGCCGTAGATGGCGGTCATGTCGAAATCGAAGACTTCGGCATCATTGTAGAGGGCCTGGGGAAGGCAGTGCCCTTCCGGCCGCTGGGCCAGAAGCGAGCCGATCCGGCTGAGGTCGATCATGCGTGAGTTGTCCCGATGGCACGAGGAACGGATGGCATCCGGGTGGACCATGGCGAGGAATGCAGCCAATCGGATTTCCTTATGCCGCCATGGAAAAATGACAAAAAGGCATGGCGATGGGGCGCCCGGCGCAGGCAGAGCGGTTTCAGAAGAGACCAAGGAATTCAGCGAGTTCGGGTAATATTATTTTTTTTCAATTGTTTATGAGGGATGCTGGCTGCATACGAATGCAGCGCGACCGAAATGCAACACCCGGACACGACATTGCAGTGCGGCATTCTGGGGGTGGATTTACCCTTTGGTTTCTCCTAGGCTTCCCCAAACGCGACGATGCGCGTGCAAAAAACGGGGAGTAAAATCAGGGTATTGCCAGCGTGGAGAAGATCCGCCGGGTTCGGCTGATCTGGTGCGGAGCGGCTGTTGCATTGCCCCTCGCGCCTTTCCCCGCAGGTTTTCCCTGAATTTTTTCCCGCTTTGCCAGCCATCGCGTCGTTGGTGTGCTCCGGCCAGGTGTCGGACAAATATGGGAAAGATGGGGGTAACAATGAAATCACGGTTTATGTTGTCGTGCGCCGCCGCGGCCGTCGCGCTGGGCTCGGGCGAACTGGCGCTGGCGCAGTCTGCGCCGCAGGCAGATGCCGCCGCCTCCACCAGCTCTGACGTGATCATCGTCACGGCGCAGCGCCGCGACCAGTCGATCCAGGACGTGCCGCTGACCCTTCAGGCGTTCAGCACCGACACGCTGAGCAAGCTCAACGTCACCTCGATCGACGGCCTGCTCAAGTACACCCCGAACGTCACCTTCTCGAACAACGGTCCGGGCCAGGGCGCGATCTTCCTGCGCGGTCTGTCGGCCGGTTTCGCGGGTCAGCAGTCCTCGGCGACGATCGGCGGCTTCCCGAACGTGGCGGTCTACCTCGATGACCAGTCGATGCAGTTCCCGGCGCGCAACGTCGACATCTATGTTGCCGACATCGAGCGCGTCGAAGTGCTCGAGGGTCCGCAGGGCACCCTCTTCGGCGGCGGCGCGCAGGCCGGTGTGCTGCGCTACATCACCAACAAGCCCAAGTACAACAAGTTCGAGGGCCGTCTCGAAGGCAGCTTCGGCGGCACGGCGCAGGGTGCGGCGAACGGGTCGTTCAACGCGATGTTCAACATCCCGGTCATCGAGGACAAGCTCGCGATCCGCGCGGTGGTCTATGCCGATCATCACGGCGGCTACATCGACAACAAGTTCTCGACGTTCACGCGTCGGCCGAGCGACCTCGGCTCGTACTACCTCGCTTATCAGGGCAACGGCAACCAGCTGACCCCGGACCAGCAGGTTCGTCAGGGCAAGTACGACAACAACTCGCTGGTCGAAGACAACTTCAACCCGGTGGACTACACCGGTGGCCGCGTCGCGGTGGGTTGGAAGATCGCGCCGGACTGGGACCTGCTCGTCACCGAGGCCTACCAGAAGCTCGAGTCGAAGGGCACGTTCGCGGCCCAGAGCTACACGTATGACTATCAGCCGCTGACTGGCCTGTCCTCGACGCTGTTCGCGCCGCAGTACAACAAGGACGATTACACCAACACCGCCTGGACGCTGAATGGCAAGCTCGGCGATTTCAAGGTGATCTACACCGGTGCGTACCTGACGCGTCACATCTCGCAGCAGGGTGACTACACCAACTACGCGCGTTCGACCTACGGCATCTTCTATCAGTGCACCGGCGGTGCGAACTACTACTGGAACGTCGGCAAGGCGCCGTACTGCTACGAGCCGACCAGCTACTGGACCGACAAGGTCCGCAACACGCATGAAAGCCACGAATTCCGCATTTCGACGCCTGACAGCGGCCGGATCCGGGCGATCGCGGGTGCGTACTACGAAAACTTCAAGATCCAGGACAACCAGGATTGGGACTACAAGACCATCCCGTCGTGCGATCCCTCGCTCACCGCTGACCAGATCAAGAATGCTGGCACCGTCTGCATGGGCCTCGTCGCGCCAAATCCGAACGCGACCCTGAACGTGCAGGGTCCGCGTGGGCCGTATGTCGCCTTCGGTGAAGACACCCAGCGCGGCTTCAAGCAGTACGCCCAGTTCCTCTCGGTCGATTTCGACATTCTGCCGAACCTGACCATCACGGGCGGCACCCGCCACTACTACTACAAGGAATACGAGACCGGCTCGGTCTACTCCTCGTTCAACGGCGGCTGCTATCAGGTTCCGGTCTGCGCGACCGGCTCGAACCTCGATGCGCAGAACCTGCAGGCGCACTACAGCGGCTTCAAGAGCAAGGCGACGATCACCTGGAAGCCCTCGCCGGGCACCATGCTCTACGCAACGTGGAGCCAGGGCTTCCGTCCGGGCGCCTTCAACCGCGGCTCTTCGGCCCGTGTGAAGGATCCGCTGCCGCCGCACGCTCCGCAGCTGCTGGTTTCCGCCGCCTATGCGCCGGACAACCTGACCAACTGGGAAGGCGGCCTGAAGACCGATCTGTTCGACCGCAAGGTCACGTTCAACCTCTCGGCTTATTACATGAGCTGGGACAACATCCAGATCGGCTTCTTCAACCCGGCAGCCGGCTTCGGCAACACCGCCTTCGCGGTGAACGGCCCGACCTACCACATCAAGGGTGCCGAAGTGCAGATCGTGGCACGTCCGGCCGCAGGCCTCACGTTCCAGGGTTCGGCGACCTACAATGACAGCAAGCAGGCGAATTCGCCCTGCTTCATCGCCAACAACCCGGGTGTGTCGAGCTTCGGCAAGTGCATCACCCAGGTGTTCTCGGGCGGTGCGGTCAAGGATGTGCAGAGCCCGTTCGGTACGCCTGGCAGCATCACGCCGTTCAGCCCGCACTTCCAGGGCAACATCCGCGGCCGCTACGAATGGACCGGCAAGGGTGGCGTGGAATGGTTCGTTGCGGGCGGCGTGAACTACACCAGCTCGTACTTCAACCAGCCGGGCACCTACCCGTCGGGCGACGAAGCGGGCAACGGCAACGGTGTCGGCCCGAACGGGATCATCGTCCCCGGCACCACGGTGCTGCGCTACAAGATGAAGGGCTACGCGCTGGCTGACGCCCAGGTCGGCTTCACGCGTGACAACTGGACGGTTACGCTGTTTGGCGACAACATCTTCAACAGCCACGCATCGACGTTCACCAACTCGTCGCAGTTCATCAAGACTTCGACGGTTGTCCGTCCGCTGACCTACGGCATCAAGATCGCCACCAAGCTGTGATCTGATGCAAATGAATGGAAGGGGTGGCGCCACAAACGCCACCCCTTGCTTTCCGGCGGCCCAGAGCCTTTGATGGGCGAGTTTGATGGGCAAACGGCGTCAGCCGGCAGGAAAGTGCGTTAATGGCCACGCAGATCGAATTGACTCCCACTGACAAGACACGCCCTGCTTCGCCCTCTGCCGCAGTGCCCGAGGCCGACATCACGGCGCTGCATGCCCTCCAGGCCAAGGGCGATTACGCGGCCGCTGCCGCAGGCGCACGGAAGCTGCTTCCCGTCGATCCCGCCAACCGCGAATTGCTGCTGATCGAGGCGCATTCGCTGCGCATGTTGCAGCAGACCGATGCCGCGCTTGAGGCGCTGGCGCGCTTCGCACAGCATCATCCCAATTTCAGCCAGCTCTATCTGGAGCGCGGGCTCTGCCATGTCGCCCGGCGCGATGCACCGGCGGCGATCTTCGACTTGCGCCTCGCGGTCGGGGCCAATCCAGCGCTGGCAATGGGCTGGCGCATGCTCGACGGGCTCTACCGCATGACGGGTGACACCCGCAGCGCCGAACTCGCCACGCGCCATTTCGCCCATCTCGCCAGCCTGCCACCGCCGATCGTTCAGGCCAAAGTGCTTTACGGCGATGGCGAGGTCGATGTGGCGGAATCGCTCATCCGGCGCTTCCTGCTGGAAGCGGGAAACCACCCCGAAGCGATGCGTCTGCTCGCTCAGATCGGCCATCGCCGCAATGTGCTCGACGATGCCGAGGCGCTCTATGAAGGCATGCTCGCGCTGGTGCCCGACCATGAGGAAGCACGGCACGAATATGTGCAGGTGCTGATCGCGCGGCACAAGTTTCCCCAGGCGCGCGAAGCCCTGGAGCCGCTGTTGCGGCGCGATCCCGGGAACCATGCACACCGCATCCAGGCCGCCACGATCCGGGTGGGCCTTGGCGATTTCGAGAGCGTGATCCCGGAATACCGCGCGATGATCGCGGAGATAGCAGGCGACACGCTGGAAGCCCGCGTCCGCCGGGCCGATCTCAACCTTTGGCTCGGACACGCGCTCAAGACCGAAGCCCGCACGCCCGAAGCGATCGACGCCTATATGGCCGCGACCGCCGATCGGCCGGATTTCGGTGATGCCTGGTGGAGCCTCGCCAACCTCAAGACCTACCGCTTTTCGCCTGAGTCCATCGCGGTCATGCAAGGGCGGCTGGAGGCCCCAGAAACTGCCGACGTGGACCGCATCCACATCGCGTTCGCGCTGGGCAAGGCGCTGGAAGACGCCGGCGACCATGAAGGCTCGTGGGCGGCCTATGTCCGCGGCAATGCCATGCACCGTGCCAGCAACGGCTATATACCCGAGGTCTTCGAAACCAACACCCGCGAACAGAAGCGCGTCTGCACCTCCGCCTTCTTTGCCGCGCGCGAAGGCTGGGGGCTGGACGATCCCTCCCCGATCTTCGTGCTCGGCCTGCCGCGCTCGGGTTCCACCCTGCTCGAACAGATCCTCGCCTCGCACTCGATGGTCGAAGGCACGCAGGAACTGCCCGATATCCAGCGCATCGTGCACGAACTGCAGGGCCGCGAGCTCAATTTCGACCAGCCGCTCTATCCCGGATCGCTTCAGGACCTCGATGCCGAGGCCGTGCGCCGTTACGGCGCGCAGTATATCGCGGACACGATGCCCAACCGCATTCTCGGCCGGCCGTTCTTCATCGACAAGATGCCGAACAACTTCCGGCATGTCGGCCTGATCCACCTCATTCTGCCCAACGCCAAGATCATCGACGCGCGGCGCGATCCGATGGCGTGCTGCTTCAGCAATCTGAAGCAGCTCTTCGCGCAAGGGCAGGAATTCACCTACGGGATCGAGGACATCGCCCGCTACTACAAGACCTATGTCGAGCTGATGGACCACTGGGACGCGGTGCTCCCCGGCCGGGTGCTGCGCGTGCAGCACGAGGACGTGGTCGAGGACCTTGAAGGCAGCGTGCGGCGGATCCTCGACTACTGCGGCCTCCCCTTCGAAGAAGCCTGCATCGAATTTCACAAGACGAGGCGCAGCGTACGCACGCCGAGCTCCGAACAGGTCCGTCGGCCGATCTTCCGCGACGGACTTGATCAGTGGAAGAAGTTCGAGCCCTGGCTCGGGGCCTTGCGCGAGGCGCTGGGCCCCGAGCTGGCACCACAATAAATCAACACAGAAAAGGGACAGGAACGGCAATGGCAGCAATAGGTGCAACCGCCGCCCCCGCGGGCGAGGAGAATGCTTCGGCAGCCCTGCGCTGGTACGTGCTGCTGGTCATGATGCTGGCCTACACGATCAACATCGCGGACCGCTACGTGATGTCGACCGTGCTGGAGCAGATTCGGCTCGACCTGCATCTCAGCGATGGCGGCGTGGCCTTTCTGACCGGCGTTTCGCTGGCGCTGTTCTACGTGAGCATGGGCATTCCGCTTTCGTGGATCGCCGACCGTTACAACCGGCGCAACCTGCTGGCGATCTCGATCACGCTGTGGTCGGTGATGACAACGATGTGCGGCCTTTCGCGCGGCTACATGCAGCTCTTGCTCGCGCGGATGGGCGTGGGCGTGGGCGAGGCGGGCGGCACGCCTTCCTGCAACTCGATCATCTGCGACTATTTCCCCGCCGCGCGGCGCCCGATGGCGCTGACGATCTTCTGCCTCGGCGCCCCCATCGGTGCATGGATCGGCGCGGACATGGCGGGCGCGGTGGCCCATGCCTATGGCTGGCGCGCGGCGTTCCTCGTACTCGGCATTCCCGGCGTGCTGCTCGCGCTGCTGATCATGGCGACGATCCGCGAGCCCAAGCGCGGTTGTCTCGACGTGATCAAGAGCGAGGATGATCCGACGCTCATGGAAACCATGCGCTTCTGCCTCAGCCAGAAATCGGCGGTGCACGTGATGATGGGCAGCGGCGTGGGCGCGCTCTGGGGCTGGGGCCTGATGTGGTTCATCCCCACGTTCCTGCAACGCACGTACCAGATCGACGTCGGTGCGGCCGGCGCGATCGTCGGGCCGATCCATCTTGTCATGGGCATCGGCGCCTCGCTCCTGACAGCCTGGATTCTCGGCCGTCCGTCCTACACCGATCCGCGCAAGATCGTGTACCTGCTGGGCGCGGTGACCGCGGTCGCAACAGTGCCCGGCATCATCGCGATCTATACCCACAACCTGACGCTGGCGACGGTATCGCTGTGGCTGTTCATCCCGGGCATCTACTTCTACATCGGCCCCGCCTTCGCGCTCGGCCAGAACCTCGCACCGCCCAAAATGCGCGCGATGTTCAGCGCGATTGCACTGCTTATCGCCAACGTGTTCAACCTGATCGTCGCACCGCAGGGCGTCGGCATGCTGAGCGACTACTTTGCCGGGCCCGCCGGCCCCGACGCCGCTTCGCTGCGCTCGGCGCTCCTCATCCTCGCGCCGACCGGTTTCTGGGCGGCCTTCCACTATTTCATGGCGGCGAAAACGATCGTCGAAGACCAGAAGCGAGCCATCGGTCATGTCTGAGCTGAAGCCCCTCCCCTCCTACATAAACGGCCAGTGGGCCCTGCCCGCAACCTCGACCGCGCTGTTCGAGGCAGTCAATCCGGCGACAGAGGAAGTCTGCGCGCGCGTGGCGCTTTGCGGCCCGGACGATGTCGACCGCGCGATGGCAGCCGCCCGCGCGGCGTTTGACGGCTATTCCACCACGAGCCTCGAAGAGCGTCTCGCGCTCGTCGAGAAGCTGATCGCGGTGTTCGAGGCGCGCTATGACGAGATGGTCACGGCCATCAGCACCGAGATGGGCGCGCCTTACGACCTGTCCTACAATGCCCAGGCCGAGTGCGGGCCCGGCCACCTTAAGGAAACAGTGCGGGCCGCGCGTGAAATGGTGTGGGAACGCCAGCTCGGCAGCCGGGGACGCCTCGTGCATGAGGCCGTCGGCGTCTGCGCGCTGATCACGCCGTGGAACTGGCCGATCAACCAGCTCGCCGCCAAGATCGGCCCGGCGCTGGTCGCGGGCTGCACGATGGTCCTGAAGCCCAGCGAAATCGCGCCGCTTTCGGCGCAGCTCTTCGCAGAGTTCATCCATGAGGCGGGCTTCCCGGCGGGCGTGTTCAACATGGTCCACGGCACCGGCCCCGGCATCGGCGATGCGCTGACCGGCCACCCTGAGGCCGACATGGTCTCCTTCACCGGGTCGACCCGCGCGGGCATCCAGGTGGCAAAGTCCGCCGCCGAGACCGTCAAGCGCGTCAGCCAGGAACTGGGTGGCAAGTCGCCGAACCTCGTGTTCGCCGATGCGGGGCTTGAGGCTGCCGTCACGCGCGGCGTGCGCCACTGCTTCAACAACACCGGCCAATCTTGCAACGCGCCAACGCGCATGCTGGTCGAGGCCTCGGTCTATGACGAGGCGGTCGAGATCGCGAAGAGCGTGGCGGAAAGCGTGCAGCTCGGCGACCCGATGGAAAAGGGTCCGCATATTGGTCCAGTGGTGAGCAAGGTCCATTTCGAGCGCATCCAGAAGCTCATCGAAGCGGGCATCGCGGAAGGCGCGCGGCTGGTGACGGGCGGTCCGGGCCGCGCTGACGGGTTCAACCGCGGCTACTACGTCCAGCCGACGATCTTCGCGGACGTCACAAACCAGATGACCATTGCGCGCGAGGAAATCTTCGGGCCGGTGCTCACGATGATCCCGTTCAAGGACGAGGCGGACGCCGTCGCCATCGCCAACGACACGCCCTATGGCCTCGCCGCCTATGTCCAGACTGGCGACCTCGACCGCGCGCGCCGGGTGGCGCGGCAGCTGCGCGCGGGCAGCGTCTATCTCAACGGAGCGGGACAGGAATACTGCTCCCCCTTCGGCGGCTACAAGCAATCGGGCAACGGGCGTGAATGGGGCGAATTCGGCCTCCACGACTACCTTGAGATCAAGATCATCAACGGTTTCGAAGCGGCGGCATGAAACTCGCCGACATCGAGACTTTCGTCGTCGGCAATCCGCCGCCGCATTTCGGCGGGCGCTACTTCGTGTTCGTCAAACTGACGACGGCCTGCGGGATCAGCGGGATCGGGGAGGCCTATTGCGTCCCCTTCTCACCCCACCTCGTGGCCAAGATGATCGAAGACGTCTTCGCGCGCTATGCCGAGGGCCGCGATCCGCATGACATCGAGACCCTCTGGCGGCGGGTCTATTCGAGCGGGTTTACCCAGCATTCCGACCTTTCGCTGATGGGCGTGCTGAGCGCGTTGGAAATGGCGTGCTGGGATATCATCGGCAAGGCGGCGGGGCAGCCGGTCTACAAGCTGCTGGGCGGGCAGGTTCACGAGCGGCTTCGTGCCTACACCTATATCTACCCGCGCCCCGGCGACAAGACGGACGTTTATCACGACCCGGATCTCGCGGCGGAGCGTTCGGCGGAATACCTCGGACTGGGCTTCACCGCGCTGAAGTTCGATCCGGCGGGGCCTTATTCCGCGTTCGACGGGCGGCAATTGTCGCTGGAGGCGCTCGACCTGTCCGAGCGATTTGCGAACACGCTGCGCGAGGCGGTGGGGAGCCGCGCAGACCTCCTGTTCGGCACTCATGGCCAGATGACCGCGGCGGGTGCGATCCGGCTCGCGAAGCGGCTCGAGGCAGCCGATCCGCTGTGGCTTGAAGAGCCCGTGCCGCCCGATGCGCCCGAGGAAATGGCCAAGGTCGCCCGCGCGACCTCGATCCCGATCGCGACGGGCGAGCGGCTTTCGACCAAATACGACTTTGCCCGCCTGCTCGATGCAGGCGGCGCGGCGATCCTGCAGATGAACCTGGGGCGCGTCGGCGGGCTGCTCGAGGCCAAGAAGATCGCCGGGATGGCCGAAGTCCGCCACGCCCAGATCGCACCGCACCTCTATTGCGGGCCGGTGGTGGGCGCCGCAAATATCCAGCTGGCAACCGCGACACCCAATTTCCTGATCCTCGAAAGCATCGAGACCTGGGGCGGGTTCCATACCGATATCCTGAAACGCCCGATCCGTTTCGAGGAGGGCCATGTGATCCCGCCGACCGAACCCGGCCTCGGGGTCGAACTCAACGAGGACGTCGCCCGCGCGCATCCCTACACCGGGGATATGCTGCACCTGGAAATGACCCAGCACCCGGTGTTCTGATGAGCGATACCTTCGACTATATCGTGGTGGGCGCCGGCACCGCCGGATGCGTGCTGGCCAACCGGCTGACCGAGGACGGCAAGTCCACCGTACTCTTGCTGGAAGCAGGCGGCAGCGACCTTTCGATCTGGATCCAGATGCCGATCGGCTATGGCCGCACCTTCTTCGACAAGCGCATCAACTGGATGTACGATACGGAAGCCATCGAAGGGCTTGGCGGGCGCAGCAGCTACTGGCCGCGCGGCAAGGTGATCGGTGGCTCGGGTTCGATCAACGCGATGGTCTATGTGCGCGGGCAGCCACGCGATTTCGACGATTGGCGCGCGGCGGGCAATACCGGCTGGGGCTGGGACGATGTGCTGCCCTTCTTCACCAAGTCCGAGGATTTCGACCGCTACAGCGCGCACCACGGGCGCGGCGGGCCGCAGCACGTGACCGAGATCACCCCGCACGTCCACCCGGTGTGCCACAGCTTTATCGAGACGGCGGAGGGCCTGGGCTTTCCGGTGACGACCGATTTCAACGGCAACAACCCCGAAGGCGTGGGGTTCTATCAGATCAACACGCGCGGCGGCTGGCGCGCCTCCACCGCCAATGCCTTCCTGCACCCTGCCCGCCGCCGCAAGAACCTCGAACTGCGCACAAAATCGCAGGCCACGCGCGTGCTGTTCGAAGGCTCGCGCGCTGTCGGCATCGAGTATCGGCGCGGCGGGAAGCTCCACCAGGTGCGCGCGCGCCGCGAAGTGGTCCTGTCGGGCGGCGCGATCAACTCGCCGCAATTGCTGATGCTCTCCGGCATCGGTGATGGTGGAGCATTGGCGCAGCACGGGATTGGCGTGCAGAGCCACCTGCCCGCCGTGGGTTGCAATCTGCAGGATCATCTCGCGGTCTCGTATTTCTACAAGGTCCGCACCGCCACGCTGAACGACGAGCTCCACCCGCTGCTCGGCAAGGCGCAGGCGGCGCTGCGCTTTGCGTTCGACCGGCGCGGGCCGCTCTCGCTCAGCGTGAACCAGAGCGGCGGCTTCGTGCGCAGCGAGAAGGATGCGCCCAATGTCGATCTGCAGCTCTATTTCAGCCCGGTAAGCTATACAAAGACACCGCTGGCTGCGCGCAAGCTGCTCAATCCCGATCCGTTTTCGGCGTTCCTGCTCTCGTTCAATCCCTGCCGCCCGACGAGCCGGGGACACCTCGAACTGCGCTCGGCCGATCCGCTGGCCTATCCGGTGATCCAGCCCAACTACCTCTCGACCGAGCAGGACATCGCCGAAGTGCGCGCGGGCAACCGCCTGCTCCGCCAGATCGCGGCGAGCAGGCCGCTGGCGGACATGATCACCGAGGAGCTGATCCCCGGCCCGCAGGTCGCGAGCGAGGAAGACCAGCTCGCCGATTTCCGCGCGCGGGCCGATACTGTCTACCACCCCACCGGCACGTGCGCGATGGGGCCGGACGCGGCAGTTTCGGTGGTCGATGCGCGGCTTCGGGTGCACGGCACCGAGGGCCTGCGCGTGATCGATGCCTCGATCTTCCCCAACATCACCAGCGGCAACACCAATGCGCCGACAGTGATGGTGGCGGAAAAGGGTGCCGCGATGATCCTCGAGGATGCGCGCCGGCGGTAGGCCCGGCCGGCGCGCCTTCAGGCGTTACCGGCGCGGCACCACTTCGTAGCCCTGCTCTTCGGGCTCGTCATCGACCATCTGGTCCGGGAAGCCGGTGCCCAGCACCTTGATGCCGACGGGCTCTTCATAGCGGCGGATGATGTTGGGCGAGAACTCGCGCGGGCCGTAGGCGGCCTCGCCTTCCTTGAACAGGCGCACGATCAGCGGCGACATTTCGACCGGAACGCCGGTTTCCTGGGCGATCTTGTCGAACAGGCCGACGTCCTTGGAGACGAGGTCCATCGTGAAGTTGATGTCGCGGCTGCCGTTGAGGATGACCTGGCTCTCCGTCTCGTGGACAAAGCTGTTGCCCGAGGAGATGCGGATCGCCTCGTAGGTCGTGTTCATATCAAGCCCGACCGCCTTGCACACCGTCAGCGCCTCGGCGAGCGCGACGAGATGCGCGGTGCACAGGAAGTTGGTCATCACCTTGAGCTGCGAGGCGGTGCCCCAGTCACCCGTATGCAGCACGCGGCGGCCGAGCGTGGTGAGGACCGGCAGCACGCGCTCGAACCCCTCGCGCGGGCCGGCGGCGAAGATCGAGATATTGCCGGTATCCGCGCGGTGGCAACCGCCAGAGACAGGGCATTCCATGAACAGGCCGCCTTTGGCTTCCACCAGCGGACCGAGGCGCAGGACCTCGGCATAGTCGGTCGTGCTCATTTCCATCCAGACCTGGCCGGGGCGCATGACGGCGAGGAAGCCGTCCTCGCCCTCCGCGACGGCGGCGCTGGCGGCAGGCGACGGCAGGCAGGTGATGATAACATCGACCGCCTCGCCGAGTTCGCGCGGGCTGGCCGCTTCCTTGGCGCCGCGCGCGACATATTCGGCGACGAGCTCGGGATTGAGATCGCGCACGGTAACGTCGTGGCCATTGCGGATCAGGCTGCCCGCGAGCTTGCCGCCGACATTGCCGAGGCCGATGAAACCGATCTTCATGTGAGTCATTCTCCGGGGATCAACACGATCTTGCCGACGTGCTGCTTGGTAAGGAAGGCGCGCTGCGCCTCGACGATATGCGTAAGCGGCCAGGTTGCGGCGACAACGGGGCGGATTTCGCCGCGTTCGATGTAGCCGACGAGATTGGGGAACACTTGCGGCTCAAGGATCGTGCAGCCGTAAAGCGTCAGGTCCTTGAGGTAGAGCGTGCGCAGGTCCAGCTCTGCGATGGGGCCCGAAATCGCGCCCGCCACGCCGTAGCGACCGCCGCGCTTCAGGGCATCGAGCAGTGCCGGGAACCCGGCCCCGCCCGCCACATCGATCACCACATCGAAGCTCTCGCTTTCGAAACGGGCATCGCGCGGCGCGACGTGGGCAGCACCGAGCGCACGCACGCCCTCGGCCTTTTCCGGGCTGGCGAGTGCGGTGACTTCGGCCCCCCGGCGCCTGGCCAGCTGAACCGCAGCCGAGCCGACACCACCCGACGCGCCAGTGATCAAGACCCGCTCGCCCGCCGCCAGCGCTGTGCGCGTCAGCATGTTTTCCGCTGCCGAATAGGCGCAGGGGAACGAGGCGAGTTCGATATCGCTCAGCGGCGTTTCGATGCGGTGCGCGTGGGCAGACGGCATCCGCGCATATTGCGCAAACGCGCCATCGACTTCGGATCCGAAATAGACCGCCTCGAACGGCCCCGCACCGCGAAACACCGGCTCGACCAGAACGCGCTCGCCGATGCGGGCGGCAGCCACGCCCTCCCCCACGGCGACAATCCTGCCGGCGGCATCGGCACCCTGAATCCGGGGGAACTGCGGCAGTGCCCCCGTCCAGCCGGAATCCTCCGTCTTCGCTTCCGCAAAGCCATCACCGCCACCAGCCTCGGTGGCCACGGTGACAGCCTTGGAATACCACGCGGTGCGGGTGTTGATATCGGTGTTGTTGACCCCCGCCGCGCCAACCCGGATCAGCACCTCGCCTGGCCCGGGCTTCGTCACCGGCACATCGGTTCGGTGCGAGAGGCAATCGAACCCGCCGTTGCCGGTGAGCAGCACGGCTTCCATGGTGGCGGGGACGAGGTCCATCGGATCAGACGAGCGGCGGTAGCTGCGACTTCAGCCAGTCGAAATGCGCATAGGACATGCCGCGATAGTCGTCCCAGCCGCGCGCAGTCTTCTCGGCGACCTCGTCGGACAGGACATTGAGCGGCTGGCCGCTGGCATAGGCGAGCAGCAAAGTCTGGGCGGCCTTCTCGAAGAAGTAGAGGTCCTCGAAGGCTTCGGCGACCGTCGGGCCGGTGCAGGTCACGCCGTGATTGCCCATGAGCAGCGTCTTCTTGCCGCCGAGCGCAGCGGCGAGGCGCAGGCCTTCCTCCGCTTCATCGGCAATGCCGCCGAAGCCCTGATCGATCGCAAGCCGATTGAAAAAGCGCGCCGTGTTGTTGTCGAGCGGGAGCATGCGCGGATCCGCGAGCGTGGCGAGCGCGGTGGCGTGCGGGGGGTGGCAGTGAATGATGACCCGCGCGGCGGGGCACTGGCGGTGTACGGTGCCGTGGATGGTCCAGGCAGAGGCATCGGGCGCATCGGGCCGGTTCATCACGTCCGCATCGTCGGCATCGAGCAGCATCAGGTCCTGCGGCTTGATGCTGGCAAAGTGCTGCCACTTGCGGTTGAGGAGGAACTGCTTGCCATCATCCGAAACTGCCGCGCTGAAATGGTTGCCGACCGATTCCGACCAGCCCATCTGCGCCGTAATGCGGAACGCGGCGGCAAGGTCCTCGCGCAGCGCCGCGACTTCAGCTTCCGTCACTTGAAGCGGCCTTCACTCGTCAGCGCGCGATAGGTGCTGCGCATTTCGCCGCGATCGGCATAAGTCCCGCGCAGATAGCGCGCACCGCTGGTGGCTGAATAGGCCTCGCGCCCGTGGACGATGCGGTGGTTGTCGAACACGATGCATTCGCCCGCGTTGATGCGAAAGCGCATGAGGTACTTGTCCGATTGCAGCATCCGCCCGAAGCGGCAGAACGCGGGATAGTAGCGGTCAAGCACGTCCTGCGGCAGATCGAACACGTCGGCCATGTGCTGGCTGATGGTGACGCCGGACACCTCGCCATGCGCGTCAAGCTCGATCACCCGCTGGCGTGAGCGGACGTCGTATGTGTCGTGCTCGCAGTAGAAGGGCACTTCGGTCTCGGCGAGGAGCTTGAAGTCCTCCGGGTAGAGCTCGCGGAAATCGTTCGCGACCGCGACACCATCGAGAAACAGGTTGGCCCCGCCCTCCACGCTATTGGCGCGGCAATGGAGGAACTGCACGCCGGGAGCCATGTCCTCGGCCGGGGTATCGGTGTGCAGTTCGAGCGCCTTGGCCGTGTAGGCAAGGTTGGTCGGCTCGATATGGGTCATCACGTCGAAGTATTCGCCGAAGAAGGTCGGGCGCACGTGGCCCATCAGCTTGACGAGATCGGTCAGACCCTCGTCGCTGTCGGGCATGTCCGTCACCAGCGCCACGCCTTCGACGATCAGCGCCCTCAGCCATTCGGCAACCTTGGCCTTGTCGGCCATGAGCTCCGCTTGCGGGAAGCGGGCGATGTCGGGGTAGTGATCGGCATACCAGGCGCGGCGCGGCAGGTCTGACGGATCGTGGCGGCGCTTGCCCTCGGCATAATCGGCCAGCCAGTCCAGCGGATAGCGGCTGGTGTGGTTCTCGCCGTCCCACGTGATTTCGAGCGCACCTTCCACCACTTCGGCGCGGCGCGGGCGCGGGGCAGCCTCAAGGTGGAAGATATCGAACACCCGCTCGCGCGTCTGGCTGTCGAACGACGTCGGGCAGTTGTCGCGCAGCCAGTAGGCGTTGAAATAGGCGGCGCGCCCGCCGGGAAGCACGAGCTCAAGCCCGGTTTCGGTGATCGTGACCGGTGCTGCGGACGTGGTGGTCTGGTTCATGCATTCCCCCGCTGGGATTGGCGGCCGTCTGCCTGCCGCATTTTCTCCTGCAGCCTATCCCGGATTGCACGGGCTCAGCAGTGCATCATCAAGAATCATATACCGTATCAATGACCGTAATGCACTGACATCGATGGATCATACACTGCCGAGCAGGTCCGCCGCCCAGGGGAGCTGCGCAAGAACAAGAGGCATGCTTTCGCTCCGGATCGTCTCGCCCGCCAGCGCCGCGGTCTCGGCAGCGAGGTCGCCCAGTTCGCCGGCGCGGCTCACGACCTGGATGCGGCGGGCAAACCGCGCGCGCGGCAGCGGTTCGACCCGCAAATCCGGGATCAGCGCAGGCATCGCGGCAAGGCACAGCAGCGAGGTGATCGACCAGCCGATCCCCAGCGCGACCGCATTCAATTGCTGCGGCACGATATCGACCTCGATCACGTTGGGCAGGCGCAGCCGCATCCGGGTAAGCTGGCTTTCGATGCGCTGGCCCATTCCGGTATCAAGCGAATAGCGCACGAACGGGAGGCCCTCCGCCGCCGCGATCGGATCGGCAGCCCCCCGGAAACTGGGCGGAAAGACGAGCACGAAGGGATCGTCGAGGACGTCGTGGTGGACCACGCCTTCCTGCTTTTCGAGCACGCTGCTGCCGGTGATCAGCAGATCGACACGCCGCGCCAGGAAATCCTGCTGCTGGTTGAGCGAAATCCCCGAGCGCACCCGCCAGCGCGCCACGCGGGGGCCGAGCCGGTTGAGAAGCGGTCCGGTCAGCAGGATCGCCAGCGATTCCGCCATCGCGACTGTCACCTTGTCGATCGGCTGGTTGGCGCCTTCGCGGACCTCGTCGACCATGGTGCGCGCGGTGGCGAGCAAGTGCGTCGCGCGTTCGTAGAGCGCGCGGCCCGCCGGGGTAAGCCCGAGCGGGCGGAGGGTGCGATCGAACAGGGTCGCGCCGATCCCCTGCTCGAGCCGCGCGATGGTCTGCGACACGGCGGACTGGGTGATGCGCAACTGCTGCGCACTGGCCGTCATGCCGCCCAGTTCGACGGTGAGGACGAAGACTTCCAGCGCATGGAAATCGAACTCAGCGGGTAGCAGCATGGCAGGCCTCACGATAAAAATGCCTGAAGGCTCATATTATAAACTATTATCGTGGGGCAAGAACGTTCACGCGATGAGCCGGATTGACGTAGATCAATGCGCGGAGCAAAATGCCCGAAAATCCAGTGGAGTTACCGAAATCGCGCCTGATCGCCTCATCAATCGCCGCTGGCTGCCGCTGAACGCGCTGCGGGCGTTCGAGGCGGTCGGTCGGCACATGAGCTTCACCGCTGGCGCGCAGGCGCTCACGGTTTCGCAGAGCGCGATGAGCCGCCATGTCAGCAGCCTCGAGGATCTGATCGGCCGCCCGCTGTTCGAACGCGGGCCAACCGGTCTCAAGCTGACCCCTGCGGGCTCGATCCTCCTCCCCGTCGTGAGCAAGTGCCTTGACCGGATGGAGCAGACGATCAACACGATCCGCAACAAGGATCTCGAAAGCCGGCCGATCCGGCTGCACATCCCGCCCTCGCTGCTCTACCAGAACGCGCTGCCGCTGCTGGCCCAGTTCCACAAGGAGCATCCCGAGATCCGCATCGATGTGGTGACCTCCAACGTCACCGGCGCCCCGCGCGACAACGTCGACATGGCGGTGGTGTTCGACCGCCCCAATGTCGACGACAGCGTGGCGGACCTCTTGTGGATGGTTCGGGTCGCCCCGCTCTGCTCGCCCGAAACGGCGGCGGCGCATGAGGGCAAGAGCCTCGAGCAGTTCCTCAACGACAACGAATTGCTGCACGTGAAGCTGGAGGGAGAGCCGCGCGGTCTCCTGTGGTCCAGCTACGCCGCACAGCAGCGTCTTGCGATCGAGGCGGGTGACGGGCTGGCATTCGACACCGCGTTTTCGGCCGTGCGCTATGCCATCGGCGCTTCGGGTGTGGTGCTGGCGGACATTGACATGTTCGCACAGGAAATCGCCAGCGGCCAGCTTGTGATGCCTTATGACCGCGTCTCGGCGGACGGTTTCGGCTATTACCTCAAGACTCATGCCGAAGATCTCGGCGATCCGGCGATCTACCTCCTGCGCGAATGGATCATCCGGCACTTCTCGAACGGCATGGGCCGCGATGCTCCGACGCCCACCGAGATGGTGCCGGAAATGCGCGGCTGACGGCTGCGTTTCTGCGGTGCGGTCCCCGCCCTAAGGGGACGGCGGCAAGTGCCGCAGGATCAGTCCGTCCTGGTGGTCCTTGACGAAGCCCTTCCACGTCGGGTTGCTGCCGCCTTCGCTCACCGCATCGTAGCGCTTGTCGTCGCTCGTCCACTTGGCGCCGTCGGATTCCTCGGACGGCACCGCGAGATACTCGGCCTTCGCCGCCTCGCCCTTGAGCTGCAGATCAAGGAACGCCGTGATGAAGTGCAGCGCGATGCTGTTGACGCGCGGCTTGCGCCACATGCGGTCCTCGAACCAGTCGAAATCCCACACGGTGCCGCGCATTTCGGCGGGGGCAGGATTGGTCCCGATGGCGTGCCCGGCCCCTTTCAGGGCCAGCAGCCAGCGATCCGATCCCTTGGCATCGCGGAAGATCGCCGCGGGGCCAGGATCATACCCGACGGTGCGATCTGCCGTACCAGCGACCACCAGGAGCGGCGCCTTGATGCCCGACAGGCCGTTTGCCCCCCAGGCCGCCCACGGCGAGCCGCCGGCCGGCGCTATCGCGACGACGGCCTTGATCGCCGGATCATGGAGCGCGGCGACCTCCGGTCCGCTCCCCGTATACCGCTCGACGAGCGCGGTAGGCAGGCGCTTCACGGCAGGACTTCCCGCATCGATCTGCGCGCCCGCCACGGTCAGTGCGCCGTAGCCGCCGAACGAATAGCCCGCGAGCGCAATGCGCGTGCTGTCGCCAAGCCGCCCCAGCAGGCCATCGCGAATGCGGCGAAGCACGAAGGTGATATCAAGTGGACGGCGGATCAGCGTCGCGGGGGTCTGCTTGGTATCGGTGATGGCCGGATCATGATGACGGATGGCCACAACGACATAGCCCTTGGTGGCGAGGTTTTCGCCCAGCCATGACAGCATGACCGGATCATTGTTGTAGCCATGGGACAGGAGGACGATCGGATAGCCCTGCCCCGCCGGCTTCGCATCCGTCACAGCGAGCGCGGGAACGGTGAAATAGGCAGGCGGCCTCGGCGGCTCGGAGACGAGGCTTGCCCGGTAGGTGGCGCGGCGATCCTTGGGGCCGACATGCGCCGGATACCAGATCACCAGCGGCATTGTCCGGTCGGCGCGGACGAGCTCGCCCTTGGCAAGCGTACCGAGCGGATCGACGGCGGCTCTGTCGACCACCGTCTTCTCGATCACGCCGACGCCATTGGGCCCGAGGGCGGCCAGCGCGGGGGAGCCGATCTCCGGAATGCTGGGAGGCGCGGCCGCTTCGGCCGGCGCGGCCACAACGGACGAAGCGGTCAGCATCGCCGCGAACACCGATAGCGGCTTCAAGCGCGAATCGCCCTGATGCCGGGATGTGGGGTGCAAAACAGCCCGAAATCCGGCTGTCTCGATAGGGTCTCCCGGTCATCCGCCGGGTTTGTCATTGCCTCTCGCATGGCCCTTGTTACCGCATTTACCCCGAGCTGCGCTATCTTGTATTCGTATCACAGGTTGCACTTGCTGCATTTGTATGAACACGCATGCGTGGCTAAGGAGCAGGCCAACCACGAATTGGCCGCAATGACAGGCAGGAGCAAACACGTGCCGGATCCCGAATCCTTCGACCTGCTGATCGTCGGCGGGGGGATCAACGGCGCAGGTATTGCGCGCGATGCTGCAGGGCGCGGCCTATCGGTGCTGCTTGTCGAGCAGGAAGATCTTGCCAGTCACACCTCGTCCGCCAGCACGAAGCTGATCCATGGCGGTCTGCGCTACCTTGAATATTACGAGTTCCGACTGGTGCGCGAAGCGCTGATCGAGCGCGAGCGCCTGCTCGGCATGGCGCCGCACATCATCTGGCCGCTGGCCTTCGTGCTGCCCCAGATGAACTCGCCGCGCCCGGCTTGGCTCGTACGGCTGGGGCTGTTCCTCTATGACCACCTCGGCGGCCGCAAGAAGCTGCCGGCGACGAAGACCGTCAACCTCGCCCGCTCGGCGCTCGGCAATGGTCTGCGGCCCGGCGCGAAGACGGCGTTCGTCTATTCGGACTGCTGGGTCGAAGACAGCCGCCTCGTCGTGCTCAACGCGCGCGATGCGGCGGAGCGCGGGGCACAGATCGAGACGCGCACGAGGCTGGTTTCCGCTCGGCGCGAAGGCGCGCTGTGGAAGGCCGAGATCGCGGGCGATGGCGGCACGCGCACCGTCTTTGCCAAAGGCCTCGTGAATGCGGCGGGCCCGTGGGTCGAGGACGTGCTGCAGCGCGCGGCGAACGCAAGCCAGGACCGCGGCGTGCGCCTGATCAAGGGCAGCCACATCGTGGTGCCGAAGCTCTACGAAGGCGAGCATGCCTTCATGCTGCAGAACCCGGATCGCCGCATCGTCTTCGCGATCCCCTACGAGCATGACTACACGCTGATCGGCACGACGGACGAGCCATGGCAGGGCCAGCCCGGCAAGGCGCAAATCTCGTCCGAGGAAACCGACTACCTGTGCGAGACGGTGCGGCGCTATTTTGCGAAGGCGATCCACCCCGAGGACGTCGTGTGGAGCTTCGCCGGCATCCGCCCGCTCTACGACGACCACGCCGCGAGTGCCTCGGCCGTGACGCGCGATTATGTGCTCGATCTGGATGGCGGCAGTGGCCCGGATGGCCAGACGCGGGCGCCGCTGCTCAGCGTGTTCGGCGGCAAGATCACCACCTATCGCAAGCTGGCCGAGCACGCGCTCGAAAAGCTGGTCCCGTTCTACCCCGGGGCCACGGGCGACTGGACGGCGGGAGCGGACCTGCCAGGCGGTGACATCCCCGGAGATGATTTCGAGCGCTTTGCCGCAGAGCTGGCGGCAGCGCATCCCGCGCTCCCGGCCGCGCTGATCGCCCGCCTCGCCCGCGCTTATGGCACGCGCGCCACGGTCATCCTCGGCAACGCGCAGACCATGGCGGATCTGGGCACCGATTTCGGCGGCGGACTGACGCGAGCCGAAGTCGATTACCTTGCCGGGCAGGAATGGGCCCGCAGCGCCGAGGACGTGCTCTATCGCCGCAGCAAGCTGGGCCTCCATGTGCCACCGGGCACGGCAAAGGCTGTCGAGGCCTATCTCGCCGCACACAAGTCCTGAACGGCAACGCGAAAACGCTTAACCATCGGCAATCCCGGGAGCGGGCGGGACATGATGGTTGATACGGCATAACCCCCGGCAAATCGGGCGATCTGCCCTGCGCAGAACTCCGCATGGCTGCTTAGACACAGCTTCAGCCGCCGCTGGCAAGGCTTGGAGGGCCATCCCCAGCACGAGCCAAGATCATGCCCCGTTTCTCCGATATGTCCCCCGTGATGCGCACAGGTGCGAGCACCAATCCCTTCATCACGGCGCTGATTCCCTCGCAGCCGGCCTTCCGTCTGGTCTGGTCGACCAAGGATGGCGCCGGGCCGACCCAGATCAGCTACAGCTTTCCGTGGATGGACGGGGTGGCCAGCCAGTTCACCAATCCCTATGGCCGGGGTGAGAATACGGCGGCAGTGACAGGGGCTGTGAACGCGGATGAGGCGGGGATGATCACCCGCGCCTTCACTGCCTGGTCCAACGTGGCCAACATCGCCTTCACGCAGGTTGCCGAAACGGCGGACGGCACCGTCGGCGATATCCGGGTGGCTTTTTCATCGGCGGTTTCAGCCGGCTACTGGGGCTACTCGCTCGGCATTTCGGACGGGCGCGGGAATGCCCACGGCGATATCTGGATCGACGATGCGATCATCGGCCAGTCGTTCGCGCCGGGTACCTACAACTACATGGCGATCCTGCACGAGATCGGCCACAGCCTCGGCCTCAAACATTCCTTCGAAGCGCCGAAGATCCCCGCCGGGTTCGACAACCAGCGCTTCACGATCATGTCCTACACCTCGCCCGAAAAGGTCTGGTGGCAGGACCCGGCCAGCGGGACCGCGAAGTTCCTGATCGTCTCGCCGATGGTCTACGACATCCAGGCGATCCAGAAACTCTACGGCGCCAACATGACCTACCACACCGGCGACGACACCTACGCCTTCGATCCCGCCGCGCCGTCGTTCGAGGCGATCTGGGATGCCGGCGGGACCGATACCTTCAGCGTCGCCGCGTTCAGCCAGGGCTGCACCGTGGACCTGAAGCCCGGGGCCTATTCCTCGCTCGCCTATGACGGGGTTTCGCTGACCAACAACATCGGCATCGCCTTTGGCTGCACGATCGAGAATGCGCTGGGCGGAGCCGGTGCCGATACGCTGCTCGGCTCGGAACTCGCCAACCTCCTCGACGGCGGCGCGGGCGCGGATACGCTGCGCGGCGCGGGCGGCGACGACACGCTGGCGGGCGGCGCGGGGGCCGACCTCCTCGACGGCGGTGCAGGCAACGATACGCTCCGCGGAGGCGAAGATGACGATGTCCTGGTCGGCGGTGCCGGCAACGACGTGCTGGATGGCGGCGCGGGCAGCGACACCGCAAGCTATGCCTCGGGCAGCGCGGCGGTGCGGGTGAGCCTTGCGATCAGCGGCGCGCAAGCGACCGGCGGCGGCGGCAACGACACGCTGACCGGGATCGAGAACCTGATCGGCGGCACCGGCGCGGACTTGCTGGTCGGCAATGACGAGGGCAACGTGCTCGACGGCGGCAACGGAGCCGATCAGCTGCTGGGCGGTGGCGGGGCCGACGTGCTGATCGGCGGCGCGGGGCGCGACATGCTGGCAGGCGGCGGTGGCGGCGATGCGTTCCGGTTTGCCTCGATCAAGGACCTGCCGGGCATTGCCGCAACCACGGCCGACGTGATCCTCGACTTCAGCACCGCCCAGGGCGACTACATCGACCTTTCGGGCATCGACGCGATCAAGCAGACGGCGAACGTCAACGATGCTTTCGTGTGGATCGGCAGCGCGGCCTTTAGCAAGGTTGCCGGCCAGTTGCACTACGTTGTCACGGCCGGAGTTGGCCTTGTCAGCGGAGATATCGACGGCAACGGAATCGCCGACTTTGCGATCCGCATCGACGGCGGCCCCGCCCTCGCCGCAACAGATTTCGTGCTCTAGCCGCGCACCACCCGCAGCGGCACACCCTGATACGACAGGCCGGGAAGCAGGTGCTCCTGCTTCATGATCACGCTTCCCGGGCCGACATGCGCGCCCTCGCCCACCACACAGCCATAGAGCGGAACGGTGCCGGCCGAGATCGTCGCACCGGCCATGATGCGGACCCTGTCGACCTTGAGCACGCGATCCTCGAAGGTGTGCGCCTGGAAGAAGGCTGTCACGGTCGCTCCGTCGCCGATCTCGATCATGTCGGGATCGACAACTTGCGAGAACTGTGGCCCCAGCACGGCCATCCTGCCGATCTTGAGCCCCATCAGTCGCAAATAGGCATTGAGCAGGAACGTGCCTTCGAGCTGCTGCAGGATCGCATTGGCGTAGCGCGCCCAGACGACGAAGACGAAGTCCCACCGGCTTGCCCAGCACGACCAGAGCGCGTGCTGCGCCGGCTTGACGCGGCCCACGAGGAGCCACTTGGCGGCCGTGACGGTCAGCAGCAGCACCACCAGCGGCGCGAGTGTCGCCAGGGGGATCACGATCAGCGCGAACTCAAGATCGGTCGATTCCGGCGCGCCTTCGACCAGCAGCTTGTACCACAGCACCGTCGCCAGCAGCGGGCCGACCGGCAGCACGAAGCGCAGGAGTTCCCAGAACATGCGGTTGACGTAGCGGATCGCAGAAGGATCGTGGGTCAGGCTGCGGTCCATTTCCACGACCTGACGGCGCGGCAGATCGAAGCTCGGCCGGCCGAAGCGCGATTGGCCGGCGGAAATCTCGCTGGCATGGGCGACCGTGCTGATGCCGATCAGGATATCGTCCGGCAGCACTTCGCCGGCCGGGATCACCGCATGGTTGCCAAGGAACGTGTTGCGACCAAGCACGATCGGCGCCAGCGTAACGGTGCCGCGCGAAATCTCCGGGCCGCCGAGGTAGATGCCATCGGCAAAGAAGGTCTCGGCGCCGATGGTGACGAGTTCGGGCGTCACGTCGAAGATCGTGCTGATCTCGCACTTTTCGCCGATGTTCGCGCCCGCCAGGCGCAGCCAGTGCTTCCAGAGCAACGTGCCTGAAAGCCACTGTCCGGCATTGAAGACCGCCGCCGACTTGATCCAGACGCGGATGTAATCAAGGCTCCAGCGATCGATCACGCCCGGCTGCACCCGGCCCATCGCGCGCAGCATCAGCGCGCTCCACACGAGGCTGACGGGAACGCTGATCGTCGTCACCCCGATGACGACCGCAAGCACCTGCGGATCGAGCTTCGGCTCGTACATCCAGGTCCAGATCTCGTTCGAGCCGACGCCGAGCAGCCCGCACAGCAGCAGCGCGAGCAGCCCCGTGGGCAACGCGCCGAGCATCGTGGCGGTGCCTTCCGCCGCAAGGGTAGCAAGGCCGTGGACGACGGGATGGAGACGGCGGCCGCCCGCGGTCAGCACCGGCGCCTGCGCTGCGGGGCCGACGCGGCGGGCGGGAACCCCGTCCCACAGCTCGCCGGACGGGACCGTGGTGCCCGGATTGACCACCGACAGCGGTGCGATCACGCTGCCGGCACCGACCCGGCAATCATGCTCCACAGACGCGCGCGACTGCAGCGTCACATCGCTGCCGATCACGATCCGGCCGACGACGATATCGCCCCGGTCCAGCTCGACGAGGCCCAGATGCGCGTCCTGCCCCAGCGTGACATTGTCGCCGATCTCGAGCAGATCCCACCCGCCGCGGTGCAAATGAACGCCGCGATGGATATGGACACCGCGCCCGATCTTCGCGCCCAGCAGGCGCAGCACGGCATTGTGGAACACCGTGCCCGAAAGCATCGGCCAGGGAATGAGCCGGGCGGACTGGATCGTTACCCAGTGGCGCAGGTAATAGGTGCTCCACACCGGTGCCCGGACCGGGCGATACCGCCCGAGCACCGCCCATTTCACCAGCATCGTAAAGCCCACCGAAACCGGCAGATAGAGCACGACGCCAGCCACCGTGATCAGCGGGGTGAGCAGCACGAAGGCAACAAGGTTCAGCTTGTCGAACAGGGCCGGGAACAGTTCCCAGGCCACCCACCAGCTTACCCAGCCGCCGAACGCCAGTTCGCCGGCCAGCCACGCGATCTGCACCACATTGGCAAGCAGCGGCCGGGCCTTGCCTTCACGCACAAGCGCGTCCGGCACATGCTGCGCAGCGCTGTCTGCAGCGGCGCCGGCTTCCTCGGCCATGGCCGCGAGCCCGCGAACCGTCCGCGCGGCATAGATGTCGCTCACGGTAACCCAGTCTGCGGCGCCATCTTCGCGCAGCAGCGTCACCAGCAGCGCGGCGCTCAGGGAATCGCCGCCGAGATCCTCGAAGAAATCGTCCTCGACCGAGATGCCAGCCGGACGAGACAGAATATCCGCGAATGCGGCCGCCAGCGCGGATTCAAGCGGCGTGGCGGGCGGCACGATCGCACGGGTGGGCGCAGCATCGGCGGTGAAGGCCATCGGCGGCAACGCCGCGCGATTGAGCTTGCCGCCCACGGTGGTGGGCAGTTCATCGAGCAGGCCGATGCGGCGCGGCACCATGTAGCTCGGCACGGTGCTGCCCAACTGGGTGCGCAGATCGTCGAGGTCGAGCGGCGAGACACCGTCCTCCGCCACGACGTAGGCGACAAGTTCGGGCACGCCGCCCGCATCCTGCAGCCGCGCCGCCGCCCCGCGCACACCCGGCAGCGCCGCCAGCCGCGCCTCGATCTCGCCCAGTTCGACCCGGTAGCCGCGGATCTTGACCTGCGCATCAATGCGGCCGTGGTAGAACAGATTGCCGTCCGGCTCGCGGTGGACAAGGTCGCCGGTGCGGTAGATCCGCCCGCAGATGGGATGGTCGACGAACTTCTCGGCCGTGAGGTCTTCGCGGTGGCGATAGCCGCGCGCGACGCCCGCGCCGCCCATGCACAGTTCGCCCTGCTCGCCTTCCGTTACCTGCTGGAGCGCATCATCCAGCACATAGGCCTCCATGCCCGGCACGGGGCGACCGATGGTGATGGGGCCGCCGGGCACGATATCGCCGCGCAGGCAGGTCACGGCGCATTCGGTCGGGCCATAGCCGTTGACCATGCGGCGCCCCTTGGCCCAGCGGTCGGCGATGTCGCGCGGAAGCGCCTCACCACCGACGTAGAGCAGCTTCAGATCGGGCAGCGCGTTTTCGGGATCGCGGCAGCCGCTGCTGCGCAGCAAGGTCGGCGGCGGGCAGAATACGGTGGCGCGCTCGCTGCGCAGCCATTCGACGATGTCAGGCCCGAGGCGCGCCGCCTCGTCGTCCATCACCACCAGCGTCGCGCCCGAAGCAAGCGCCAGCCAGATTTCCTCGATCGAACTGTCGTAGGCCGCCGAGGACCCCTGGATCACCCGGTCGGCCGGGCCCAGCGCGAACTCTGCGAGATCGGAGGCCACGAGATTGGCGACGTTGCGGTGCTCCACCATCACGCCCTTGGGCTTGCCGGTCGTGCCGCTGGTGTAGATCACATAGGCGAGCTGCTCGGGGCGCACGTCGGCGGGAAGCGCGGCCCCTGCCGGCGGCTCCGCCTGCGAAAGCGCCGCAGCATCGAGGAGCGGGATCGCGCCTGCCACCGGTCCGAGCCTTTGCGCACCGGCCACATCGGTCAGCACCGCCACGGCGTCGGCATCCTCGAGCACTTCGGCGATGCGGTCATCCGGGAACGAGGGATCGATCGCGGTGTAGGCCCCGCCCGCCTTCAGCACCGCAATCTGCGCGAGATAAAGCATCGGCGAGGTGCGCGGGAGCAGCAGCGCAACGATCCGCTCGGGCTCGAGCCGTGGCGCCAGGTGAAGCGCGAGCCGGTCCGTCAGCCGGGCAAGCTCGGCATAAGTCATCGTCTGCCGCTCGGGCCGGTTGCGCGCGGGCGGCACGTCGATTGCCGTGCCTTCCGGATGGCGCGCAGCCGCCTCACCGAGGAAAGCATGCAGCAGACGGGGACGGAGATCAGACGCGGACAACATGGGGCCCCTCTATCGCTGCCGCGATTGCGGTCAAGCCGTCGATCTCCCCGAATCCGTGGAGGAATTGGCCGATGCCGTGGGCATTTCGCCCCGGACGCTGCTCAATCGATGTAGCCGTGCCCGTAAGTCTCGTCATAACCCGGCGCACCGAGATCGCGCGCAGACCTGACCAGCGCGTCGATGCAAGCGGGGCCGCTGCGACCTTCGGCGCGGCACTGCGCCAGCCTTGCGGCAATCACCGGCGCGGCGAACGAGGTGCCCGAATAACGCGCATAGCCGCCCGCGGACGCCGCCGCGAGCACACCGACGCCCTGGGCCGCGACGCCGATGTAGCGGCCGTGGTTGGCATAGCGGTAGATCCTGAGCGCCGGATCGACTGCCGTTACCGCGACCACGCCGGGCAAGGCTGCAGGAAAGACGGGCGGCGCGGCCGGGCCATCGTTGCCTGCCGCCGCCACGATGATGTGGCCCTTCGCGCCCGCCAGCGAGACCATCTTCTGCAAAACGGCATTGGGCGGACCGGCAATGCTCATGTTGATCACCGGCGCACCCTGCCCCAGCAGCCATTCCATCGCCTCGACCAGACTGTCGAGCGAGGTGAAGGGCCGCCCGGCGGGGCCGCGAAAGATGTTGGCGCTGTAGATGGTCGTCGCGCCACGCCCGGCCAGCAGTGAGGCAACCGCTGTACCATGCTGCGCGGCGGCGGGGACGGACGGTGCCTCGCCCCCGCTCCAGGCGACGACTTTGGCCGCGGCCAGCGCAGGGTGGCGCACGACGGCGGTATCGATCATCCCCACCGGGAAGCCGGATGCGGCAGCTGCGGGCACTGCGGCCTTGCGTTCGGGCTTGCCCTTGCCGCGTCCGGCAAGGCCGAGGCCGTAGTAATGGTCGTAGTCGATGACAGCGCCGGGCGCTGCCGCCCGCACTTCGCCGATGGCCGCGCGCAGGCTGCGGCCATGCGGCACGCCCAGCCGCACGACATCCTCGCCCAGCGCGGCCAGCGTCTTGCGGCTGACCACGCGGTAGCCGGCAGCGACCAGATGCTGCTCGGCGGAGGCCGGCAGCGAAAACGCGATGACCTCGCCCTGCCGCACGGGATTGCCGGCCTCGTCGCGGTCGGCGCCTTCATCGCGAATGGCATCGGCCTGCCACCCGGCATCGGCAGCGGCTTGTGCCATGCCATCGCGGCTCTCGCTCTCGCGCGTTTCGCTTTCTCGGCTCTCGCGCGCTTCGCGTTCGCGCGGCTCGGGCATCTCGCGGATTTCGCGCGGCTCGGCCACTTCGCGGTGCTCGCTGGCCTCGCGCTCCTGCGCCTGCAGCGGGGATGCAGCGGGCAGGCACAGCGCGGCAAGCACCGCGAGCCATGCCACACCGCTGATCCACTGCTTGTTCATTCCTTGCCCTTATCGCCACCCCTTGCGTGCGACAACGCCTCGCCGCCGCTTGTATTCCCTGGCCGGGAACGTGTGGCTTAAAGATTAATACGGGAATAAGCATCCCGCGCCGTCGTTGTGGTGGAGGACAATGGGACCAAACCGATCTGGAGCAACCGGATTGCAGACGCGCATTATCGCGCTGCTCCCCCGCTTGCGCCGATTTTGCGAAGGTCTCGCAGGATCGCCACACGATGGAGACGACTTGATGCAGGCCACGGTTGAACGCGCGTTGGGACGCGCGCACCTCTTCGATGAGGACACCCGGCTCGACAGCTGGATGTATCGCATCGCGCAGAACCTGCATATCGACCGGGGGCGCAGCCTCAAGCGGCGCGGCACCAGCGTCGATCTGGAGCATGCCGAGGAACTGACCGGAGATGACGGGCGCGCGATCACCGAAGCGCGGTCCGATCTCGCCGCCGCGCAGCGCGTGCTGCAGGCGCTGCCCGAGGACCAGCGTGCGACCTTCCTGCTCGTCGTGGTCGAGGGGCTGAGCTACCGCGAGGCGGCGGAGGCGATGGAGGTGCAGATCGGCACGGTGATGAGCCGGATCGCCCGCGCGCGGCAGCGCATTGCCGAGGAACTTGCGCCGCTGCGGCGGCAGGAGGCAGCACGATGATGAGCGAGGACGAACGGCTTGCCGCCTGGCTTGATGGCGCGCTGCCGCCCGAGGAAGCCGAAGCCTTTGCCGCCGCGCTCGAACGCGATCCTGCGCTGGCCGCACGTGCCGGGGAATGGGCCGCAAACGACCGCGCCCTGGCGGGGGCATTGTTCGCGAACGAGCGCCCGATCGATGACGATCTCATCGCGCGGATGGGGCTGGCGACAACCCCCGTCGCGGCCAACGACAATCCGCGCAGGGGACGCTTCGGCTGGCTTGCGGCGGGCTCGGCCGTAGCGGCGAGCCTTGCGGCGGCACTGGTCTTCACGCTGCGCCCCGCAGCCCCCGTCGACGACCTCTCCGGTGCGCTCGAACGGACCGCCTCGCTCGGCAATGCAAAACTGGCGAACGGCCGCACGATCACGCCGCTGCTGACGGTGCGCGCCGCCGACGGACGCTGGTGCCGCGAATACCGCGAGGATGAGGATACCGCGCTGGCCTGCCGGACCGGCAGCGGACGCTGGACGATCGAGGCGCGCGCCCATGCCGGTGCCGCGCCCGATGCTGGCGCCATAGCGGTGGCGGGCGGTGCCGATCCGGCACCGCTGGAAGGGGCCTACCAGCGGCTCAAGGCGTCTGATCCGGTCAGCGCGGCAGACGAGAAAGCGCTGATCGGGAAAGGCTGGCAGTAAAGCGCTGGACGTATGGGGGCCTTGGGCTGCGCCGGCAGCCTCAGGGCCGCCAGACGAGCGTCAGCCCGCCTATCGTATCGGCGCTGCGCTGCGAAAAGCCGGTGCCGCCATAGGCCTGCAGGCGCAGTTGGCGGCTGAGCCGCGCGCTGACCCACAACGTTCCCTCGCTGATCGGTCCGTGCCCGCGCGTTGCCGATTGGAGCCAGTCGTAATCCGCGCCGAGCGTGAGGACCGGGCTCAGCGCCTGACTGACGCCTGCCCCGAAACCCCAGCCATCGCGGACCGGAAAGCGCACATTGCGCCCGAGGAAGCGCCGCCGCGCGCTGGCATAAAGCGTGGTGCCGCCAAATGTGCCGACCAGATCCGCCGCCAGCGTCACGTCCACCTTGCCGGTGCCGATCCCCTTGCGCGAAGACGCAGTCGGCAGCTTAACGCGGCTGCGCGGTTCGAGCGCCAGATGTTCGCCAAGCGGCAGGCTGTAGGCCAGGGTGACCGTGGTATCGCCGAGGCCGCCACGATTGCGGCGCGCTACCGGCGTGACGGCACCGCCAGTGCCAGTGCCAGTGCCAGTGCCGGTTCCGGTATCTGTGCCGGTCCCGGCGCCGGTCCCCTCGCCTTCCCCCGATCCGCTGGCCGAGCCGGAGCCGGAGCCGCTGCCGCTACTGCCGCCCTCGCTCTCGGTTTCCGGCTCGCTGGCCACGCCGCTGCCGCTGCTTCCGCTGCTGCCGCTACCCGATGCGCCGCTGCCGCTGCCGTCGAGCAGTGTGCCGGGGCCGCGCAAATGGACATAGGCCGTGGTCACTTTCACGCTGAAGCGCGCGTGGGTGTATTTGACGGAAACAGGTGCGGTGACGATCTCGGTCCGCGCGGACTGGCCATATGTGCCATCGACGTAGGTGGTGCCCACACTCACGCGCACGCTGTCCGTGCCGGGCTCACCGCCCGGTTGGGCCAAGGCGGCCACGGGGGCGGCCAATACGAAAAGGGCGAGCCCTGCCCTGCGCAGATGCCGCTGCTTGCGATCCCGAACCATCAACCCTTCCCTTTTGCCTTTGGCCGCGTCTCTGCAACGGACGCGGCCAAAGGGCAAGGCGGGTCAGGAGCTACGCGTCAGCCCGGCCAGCAGATCGGTCGAAAGCACTTGCGGAAGTTCGCGCGCATCGCCGTGTGCCGGATACCACAGATAGAGCGGCACCCCGGCGCGGCCGTGCGCCTTGAGGAAGCGGCTGATCGCAGGGTCCTGCCGGGTCCAATCGCCGCGCAGCACCGAAACGCCGCCTGCCGCAAAAGCCCGCGCGACGGTCGGCGTATCGAGTGCGGTGGCCTCGTTGACCTTGCAGGTGAGGCACCAGTCGGCGGTCAGGTAGACGAACACCGGGTGCCCTTCGCGGCGCAAGGCCTCGAGCCGGCTCTCGGTAAAGGGCTGGCTGCCGAGCGAATCCGCCACGGCCGCATCGGTCGCGGCAGCCGGCGCGGCAACCACGCCCAGCGCGATCACCGGCAGCGCGGTGCTGGCCAGGACCAGCGCGGGCAGCCCATGTTTGCCGCCGCGCTGGCGCACGCCGTACCACCACAGCGCTAGGCCCATAAGCAGCACGGCACCCAGCGCCGTGGTCATCGCGCCGATCCCGGCCTGCCGCCCGACCAGCCAGGCAAGGCCGAGCGCGGTTGCGAACATCGGCACGGCCAGCACGTGGCGCAGCACGACCATCCATTGACCGGGACGCGGGATCAGCCGCCGCGCAGGGGCCCAGAAGCCAAGCAGCAGGAATGGCAGCGCCATGCCGAGACCAAGCCCGGCAAACACGCCAAGGGCAGCGAGCGGCGGCATGACGAGCGCTGCACCCAGCGCGCCGGCCATGAACGGGCCGGTGCACGGTGTCGCGATGAAGGCCGCGAGTGCACCGGTCGCCAGCGAGCCGGTGAAGCCGGAACCGGGCTTGCCGCTGACGCTCAGCGAGGGGAGCTCGAACAGGCCGGCCATGTTGAGTGCGATCGCGCTGACCAGCAGGAGGAGCCCGGCCACGACGGTGGGGTTCTGGAGCTGGAACGCCCAACCTGCCGCGCTGCCGGCGCCGCGCAGCACAAGCAGCGCGCCGCCCAGTGCGAGCACGGTGCCGATCACCCCGGCGCTATAGCCCAGGGCTTCGCTGCGGGCATGGGCCGCGCTGCCGCCGGAGCGGGCCAGTGCCATGGCCTTGAGGCTGAGGATCGGGAACACGCAGGGCATGAGGTTCAGGATCAAGCCGCCCAGCAGCGCCGCACCGAAGGCGAGCGCGTAAGTGGCAAGGTCGAATGCGGCGGCTGCAGGAGCGGGCGGCAGCTTGGTGGCGGCGGGCGGTGCGATGGCGGCGCGCGCCTTGGCGAAGAGCGCGGCCTGTTCAGGATCGGGCGTGCCAGTCCCGATGGTCAGGGGCAGCTCGAGGTCGACCGGATCGGGGACGCATGAGCCTTCCGAGCAGACGAGCAGATCGAGATTGACGCGCAGCGGCAGTGCGGTTCCTGCCGCAAGGCCCTTGGGCAGATGCAGGTCCTGCAGCAGTACGACATCGCCTTCGTGGACATTGCTGACGAGGCCGGAAAGCACGAGCCGCTTCGTCGGCGGATGCCGCAGTTCGCCTTCGGTCACCCCCGCTGGGGCCGTCCATGTAGCGGCAGGCGCATAGCCGGTATCGCCGGGATTGGGCCCGTAGATATGCCACCCGTCCTTGAGGGTGATGTGGAACGCGGCGGTCACCGTGTCGCCTGCCGCAGGCTCGCGGCTCTCGGCGACGAGTTCCGCCCGGTAGTGCGCATGTTCGGCAGGTGCGGCCGCAGCCGGCACGGCCAGCAGCAGTGCGGTAATCGGCGCGAGCAGTGCTCTGGCCCGGATTTTCATGACGGCAATCCCATGTTCGGTCAGCGGAAGGTCACGCGCAGCCCGGTGATCAGGCTTACCGACTTCGAGCCGGCGAAGAGATCGGTCCGTGCCAGCGTGCCCGGCGCGGTGCGATCGAAGCGCTGGCCTTCCTGGATGTAGCGCTCCGCCGCGCCATAGATTTCGAGGTTGGGTGCGATCTTCGCCCCGGCCTTTATCCCGAAAGTCCAGGCATGGAACGCGCCAAGCCGGCTGTCGGCGCTGACGAAATCGGGCGTGATCTCATCAATCAGCAGATAGTGGCGGAAGAACCGCGCACCGGTCTGTCGATAATAGCGGATGCCGGGTTCGACATAGGCGCTGCGCCCGAGCGGAGCGTGCTCGGACAGCGCGAAGGTCCAAGACTTTATGCCCCAACTGTCCCGGTACCAGCGCACAGAGGCGTCTGTCACCGCAGAGCCCAGCGCGAACTTGGTCCCGGCATAGATGCTATCGCGCACGCGGCGATCCGGCCGCTTCTCGTAGACATAGGCAAAGGGATCGCCGCTGGCGCTATCGACCAGCGAGACCAGCTTGTAGGGATCGGTCTGATAGCCGGTCGAGACGCCGTGGCTCCAGTTGAGCTGGGCCAGCCAGCCCGGGGTGAGCACTTGCGTCAGCCCCGCAACGAAGCTGGAGACGACCTTGTGGCGGCCGGTGCCGACCACGGTTTCGCCCATGCTGGCCAGCGCGCGGGGGATGCCCGTGAAGGGTTTGACGCTGTCGCGCTCGTAGTTGTAGCCGAGCGAGAGCGTGGTGTTCTTGTTGAACAGCTCCTTGGCGAGGCTGGCGCGGCCCGAATACGAGGTGAAGTCCATCTCCCACGAACCCGCCCCGCCCATGCTGAGCTTGAGCCCGCTCGCCACCGGTACGGTCACGCCAAGGTCGACGGCCTTGCGCCTGTCCTTGAAGCCCGCATCGACCGGGAGGCGGCCGCGCTTGATCTCGTAGATGCCCGAGGCGCCGGTGGTGGTATCGCCCGCGTGCTCGCGGGTGGAGGCGGCGGGCAGATGGCCGCCGCGCTGGGTCGGCGGGCGGAAGGTCTGCACGACGTTGCGGCTGCGCGCCGCGCCGTTTGGTGTCGCGCCCGTCAGCGAATCATAGACGAACTTGCCCGAAATGACCGTGCCATTGGCGCGGTTCCAGGTCAGGCCGGTCTCGGATTCGATCACCCGAACGCGGCTTTCGTCCTCCTGATAATAGAGCACTGCGGTATCGGCGACGAGCGTACCGGCCTCGCTCGAGGTCTCGTCATAGGCATTGGGCGCGGCCTCCCCCGTCTGGGGAGCCGTCTGCGGTGCGGCCTGGGGGGCTGCTTCCGGCGCTGTCTGCGCAGCGAGTGGCGCAGCGCCAAGAAGCGCGCCCGCCAGCGCACCAAGCGTGCCGGCAATGCGGGGGCCGGTCAGTTGCATCCGCAGCCTCCGCCATCGAAGCTGCGCCCGCCCGAGGCCGCTTCCTTGCTGAAATAGGTATGCTCGTCGAAGGCCATGATCGCCGGCTCGCGCGCAAGCTGCATCGATTTGCGCGCAAGGACATCACGCTGCCACGGCTGCGCACCGATGTGGGCGCATCCGGACAGCGCAGCGAGCGCGAAGAGGGCGGCGCCTGCGCGAATGCGGGCCATGCTCACTTCTCCCGCACCAACTGGGCGACATGCCCCTCGTATTCGACCGCCTTGCCGGGGAAGAATCCCTGATGGCGGAAGCGCATCGTGCCCTTGCGGTCGAACACCAGCGACGTCGGCATGTCGGCCACCTTCCAGGTCTTGGCGAGGTTGCCGGCGGGATCGTAGACCACCGGCAGGGTCCCATGGACCTGCCGAAGGAAGGCCTCTGCCGCAGGGCGCTGACGATCGAGGTTGATCGTCACAACCGCGACATCGCCCGCCGGATAGCGCGCGGCGAGGCTCTGCATGAACGGGAACGAGAGCTTGCACGGCCCGCACCACGAGGCCCAGAAATCGACGTAGACGACCTTGCCGCGATACTTGGCGAGATCGAGCGCGACCGTATCGGCGCGCGCGGCCAAGGGCGCCACGGCGACAAGCGCGGCGCAGACACCCAGAAGCGAGCGGCGGGCGAACCGCCGCGAGAGAGGATCGAGCATGCAATATATCTCCGGCCGGCGCGGGGCCTGCCCCGTGCCGGCGTGGTCAGGGATCGAGGCTATAGAACAAAATCGCTTGCCGACAGGGTATGGACCCCGTCCAGCTTGATACAGAAATCTGCCACCGTGTCGCCGTTCACGTTGCCGTAGACATAGGTGTTGCCCCCCGTGACGACATAGCGCAGCTCGCCCCCGGTGTGGTTGTGGAAGCTGTTGGTGCCGATGAAATGAAACGCCTGGTTGCCGCCGCCGCCATACCCGCTCGCAGAAACCACCGCGTCGATCTGGTTGAGATCGATGTGATCGCCCGCCGTGAAATCGACGATCGTATCCGCCTTGCTCGATGTGTGGCTGGAAAAATCGCTGGTCGACAGGAAGAAAAACGTGTCCTTGCCGGCACCGCCGGTCACGATGTCCATGCCCGAGCCACCGACGATCTGGTCGTTCCCGGCGCCGCCGTCGATCTTGTCTTTCCCGGCAAGCCCCCACAGCGTGTTGTCCGCGGCGTTGCCCGTCAGCGTGTTGTCCAGTGCATTGCCGGCACCGTTGATCGCGGACGTGCCGCCGAGCAGCAGGTTTTCGACATTGGCGGTCAGCTGATAGCTGATCAGGGCGTTGACCGTATCGGTGCCCTCGCCGGCTTTCTCGATCACCTTGTCGCCGGCATTGTCGACGAAATAGGTGTCGTTGCCGAGGCCGCCGGTCATCGTATCAGCACCCGCGCCACCATCGAGCTTGTCGTTTCCGGCGAGCCCGGTGAGCGTATCATTGCCGCCCAGCCCCAGAAGTGTGTCGGCGAGATCGGTGCCGGTCAGGGTATCGACGCCAGAGGTTCCTGTGATCTTTGACATGATCTGCCTTTCGGTTCGTTCTGCGCTGGCCCGGCCCGGCAATTGCCTGACGGGACTTCCTGAACCGACAACGCCGGCCGCCAGCATTTATTCCAAAGTTTTTTGTGCGCGGCTCAAAGGGCGAAGAGGCGCCGCGCGGCTGCGTCGCACAAGGCGATGCAGCGCTCACGCGGGGTGCGCTGGTCCGAAAGGTAGTATTCGATCCAGAGGCCATCGAGCACGGCTGAAAGCAGCGCAATGGCATCGGCCATCGGCAGGGCTCCGGGCGCCGTCGGCAACTGGCCGACAAGGCGTGCCAGCAGCGCCCGCTGGCGCAGATTGAAGCTGTCCGAAACCGCCGCGAAATCGGCCCGGCTGCGCGCCTGCTGCCAGAACACCATCCACGCGCCGATGATCTCGGGTCCGGCCCAGTCATCCGAAAACACCGCGACGAAATAGCGGTGCAGCGCTTGCCGCGGGTCTGCCGCATGGGGCAGCGCCGCCGCCTCGAGTTGGGTGAGCATGTCCTCGCAGAGCTGCTCATAGGTCTCGAGCAGAAGGTTGTCCGGATTGCGGAAATAGTGGCGCAGCAGCCCGTGGCTTACCCCGGCCTGGCGGCAGATCTCGCGGCCTGTCGCGCCCTTGGCTCCCAGTCGGGCCAGGCAGCTGACTGTCGCCGCGACGAGGTCCGCCCGCCGCACGACCGGCGACGCGCGGCGGCGGCGCACCTTGGCCGGCTCTGCGGGGGCAAGGTTGGCCAGGATCAGGCTGCCCGCCGCGCCGCGCGCTGGCCGAGGATGTAGACCACGCTGCCACTGCCCAGCAGCACGGCGGTGAGCCCGAGAATCTTAATCACGGCCAGCAGCTTGTTCGGTTCATCCGGGGCCGGAAAGGCGGCGAGAACCAGCGCGACGAGCGTCGTGGCGAGGCCGAGGCAGGCAAACAGGATCGAGGTCACGCGCCCGCCGGGCAGCCGGGTCACACCATGCTCGGCAGGACGACCCTGCAGGCGGATCACCGCCAGAAAGACAAGCGCGAACGGCAGGAAGGCGGCGATGATACCCATGCTCACCAGCACGTCATACGCGCCTTTCACGCCCGTGCCAGCCTGTCCCAGGATGCACAGCACCGCGCCGAGGCCGCCCTGCACGAGGATCGCGACGTAGGGCGTGCCCCACTTGGGATGGACCCTGGCAAAGACCGGCGGGAGCAGCCGGTCGATCCCGACGGCAAAGGGAATCCGCGCGGCGCAGGACAGGAACCCGCTCGCCGCGCCGAGATTGCCCAGCGTGATGAGCAGTGCAAGCGGCACCACGATCCAGCCCGCCCCCACCTTCTGTGCCGCCACCGCGCCCGCCTGGATCAGGCCCTGCAGTGTGTTGACCTCGCCAGCAGGCATCGCCAGCAGCACCGCGAAGGTGCCGATGATGTAGCATGAGACGATCACCACGCCGGCGATCGGCAGGGCGCGCGGAATGGTGCGGCGGGGCTCGCGGATCTCGCCGCTCATGAACGAGGCCGTCTCCGCGCCCGAAAGCGCAAAGGCAATCGCCGCCCACATGATCATGTGCTGGATATCGAACACCGGTACGAACGCGGCGGGCGTGAAGCGTGTGGCCGAACCGAACTGCCACCACGCGGCGAAGCCCAGCACGATCACGATGAGGGCCGGCCCCCACATGCCGACCGCTCCCAGATTGTGCAGCCAGCGCCCGAAGCGCAGGCCGAAGATGTTGATCGCGGTGATAAAGGCGAGCGCGGTGAGCGCAAAGCCCATGAAGAACACGGGATTGCCGCGCAGGAACTGCAGGCTCTCGCCACCGATATAGAGCGCGTTGCCCGCGTCGAAATAGAGCACGCTGGGAAAATAGGGCAGGTTCGAGGTGAAATAGCTCCACCCCGCCATGAAGCCCACGTAGGGCCCGAAGGCCTCGCGGGTCCAGATATAGAGCCCGCCTTCCTGCGGGTAGCGCGACGAGAGCTCGACGATGGCGAGCACGAACGGCAGGTAGAAGCACAGCATCGCGCCGATCCAGACGAGGATCGAGCTTGGCCCGAAGGCGGCTGCCGTCGCGATCCAGCGCAGGCTCACGCCGGTCACGACATAGAACATCGCAAGATCGGCAACGCCCATCACCTTTGGCGGATGGGGGGCGCCGCCGGCCATCAGCGGCGGTCCTGCGTCGTTCTGGCCTGCCGTTTGGTGTCGCGCAGCACCTGCTTCGCCGCATTATGCCCCGGCGCACCGGTCACGCCGCCGCCCGGGTGCGCGCCTGCGCCGCACAGGTAAAGCCCCTCGACCGGCGTTCGGTATTGCGACCAGCGCGGCACCGGGCGCATCGAGAACAGCGCGCCGGGGTGCAGATCGCCATGGAAGATATTGCCCTCGGTGAGGCCATAGATCCGCTCAAGGTCCAGCGGGGTCAGCATGACCCGGCCAAGGATCAGCTCGCGCAGGTTCGGCATGTGCCGGCTGATCTGGTCGATGATCGCGTCCGCCAGCGCCTCGCGCTTCTCGTCCCAGGTGCCCTCGCGCAGTTCATAGGGCAGATACTGGATGAAGCAGGTCAGCATGTGATGCCCCGGCGGGCAGAGGCTGTCGTCGACAAGGCTGGGGATCACGCAATCGATCCACAATTCGTCCGGCACGGCGCCGAAACGCGCCGCATCTGCGCAGCGCTGCGCCCCTTCCAATGTGGGCGCGATGGTCAGCAGCGCGCGTTCGAGCGGCGTGGCATCGCTCGCGCGGCCGATGACAGTGGGTTCGCCCGACAGCGCGATGTTGAGCTTGGCCGCCGGCCCGCCCATCTTGATCGCGGCGATATCGCGGCGGAAATCATCGGGGAGATCGGCCTTGGCCAGCAGCGTCAGGAACGTGCGCTTGGGATCGGCGTTGGACAGCACGACACGCCCGCGCACCTGCCGCCCGTCGATGAGGGTGACCCCCGTCGCGCGGCCCTGATAGACGTCGATGCTGCCCACCGGTGCGCTCGTCTCGATCACCGCGCCAAAGCTGCGCGCCGCGGCGGCAATCGCGCCCGAAACCGAACCCATGCCGCCCATGACATGGCCGTTGAAGCCCTGCACCGCATCGTCGCCACCTGCCAGCAGGTGGAACAGCAGCCCGACCGCCGAGCCCGGCTCATAGGGCCCGCCGTGCTTGCCATAGACGTTGTTCGCCAGGATCATTCGCTTGGCGGCATCGGATTCGAAGTGCCGGTCAAGGAACTCGCCCAGGCTGCCGGTGAGGAACTGCACCATCTCGCCGATCTCGGTGCCCTTGATGCGGCGGAAGCGGCGGACCATCCGCAATCCCTCGCGCAGCCGGTCAAGCCCGCGTGCGGCAAGGTCTGGCGGGGATTCGAGGAAGAAGGGCTGAAGATAGGCGGCAAGCGCCTTCAGCTTGCGCTCGACATCGAGAAAGGCCTCGGCGTCGCGCGCGGAAAACCGGGCGATTTCCTGCGCGGTGCGCGCAGGGTCAGCCCACCAGCGGATGATCTCGGCCTCGCCTGCGTCATTCGGCCCGAGCGGCACCGTCAGGATCGGATCGCAGGCCACCATGCGCAGCCCGTGGCGGCCGAGATCGAGATCCCGGATCACCGTCGGCATCAGCATCGAGGCGATGTAGGACGTAAACGACACGCGGTGGCCGGGAATGACCTCCTCGGTCACGCAGGCACCGCCGACGATGGGGCGCGCTTCCAGCACCAGCACCGAACGCCCGGCCTTTGCCAGATAGGCCGCCGCGGTCAGGCCGTTGTGCCCCGCCCCCACGACAATCGCGTCCCAGACCTTGCTCGTCACATCCATGGCCGCGCTGCCTGTCCTTTTCGCTTTCCGGCTGGATGACTGCCGCAATGCCGCTTATAAGGCAAGCGTCTAATAAGCGATGCGGAGCAAGCGGCGATGAACGTTCAGCAGGCCAATGGCGGGATGGAAAAGTCGCTTGAAAGCGCCGCCTATCTGACGGCCGAGGCCCACGTGCGCGACAGGGCGGCGATTTTCCACCGCCAATGGCTGTGCGCAGGGCGCGAGGAAGACATGCCTGCCCCCGGCGATCACAAGGTGCTCGATGTGGCGGGCGAAAGCGTGATCGTGGTGCGCGGCAAGGAAGGCGCGCTCCATGCGCACTACAACGTCTGCCGCCACCGCGGCGCGCGGATGTGCGATGCGACCAGCGACGCGCGCTGGGGCGTCACGCTTGATGCCGGCGTGGTGGGCCGTACGATGATCCGCTGCCCCTACCACGGCTGGTCCTACGCGCTCGATGGCCGCCTGCTGGCCGCCCCGCAGCTGCAGGATACCCCCGGCTTCGACAAGAGCCAGTTCCCGCTGCACCCCGTCGGCGTGCAGAGCTGGGGCGGCTTCATCTTCCTCAACCTGTCACCCGATACAGCGCCCGATTTCGCTGCAGGCCTCGCCGATCCCGCGCGGCGCCTCGGCAACTATCCGCTCGCCGATCTCGTAACCGCGCGGACCATCCGCTACGAGCTGAACGCCAACTGGAAGCTGATCCTCGAGAATTACAACGAGTGCTACCATTGCCCGGGCGTCCATCCGGAACTGACGGCAATCGTCCCAGCTTTCCGCACACGCGGCGGCATCGACCTCGACTGGGAAGCCGGCATCCCCCACCGCGAGGGTGCGGTGACCTATACCTGGGACGGCACCACCCGCCGCGCGCCCTTCCCCGGCCTCTCCGAAGAGGAAAAGGTGCGCCACAAGGGCGAGCTGATCTATCCCAACCTCATGCTGAGCGTGAGCTGCGACCATGCCGCCGCCTTCCTGCTCTGGCCCCTCGCTGCTGACCGCACGCTGATCGAATGCCGCTTCCTGTTCCACCCCGACGAGGTGGCCAAGGCCGATTTCGACCCGTCGGACGCGGTGGACTTCTGGGATCTCGTCAACCGGCAGGACTGGGCCGTTTGCGAACGCGTCCAGTCCGGCATCGCCGCGCGCGTCCACACCCACGGTTACTACGCCCCGATCGAAGACCTCAGCCTCGATATCCGGCGCTACATTGAAGGATGCGGGGAACCCTGAGCGGCAGCATGCACAGCTGCTGGCCAGCGCCGCGTTGCGGGTCCAGGCTCGACAGCCTGAGGGCCGCCGACGGGAGAAGATGCCGATGAAATATCGCGTGATCCTGCTGGCTGCGGTTGCTGCTCTGGCGACTTCCGCGCTGGCCGGGCCCTCGGGCGGCCGCCCGTGGCAGGATCTGCCGGCCGGCCCGCAATCGCTGCCCGGCGATAACCTCCCGCCCTTCGGCATGCTCGACGCGCATGGCAAGCTGCCCCCTCCCCCGCCGCTGCCGCCGGGCACGGTCCTCCACGATCCCTCCGCGCCGCCCGAGCGCACGGCGCGGGGGCCGCATATGCGAAGGCGGAAGCGCTGGCACGCGCCGCCGTGGTCGCCTGCGCTGCCAAAGGCTACGCTGTCGGCGCGGCGGTGGTCGACAGCAAGGGCGAGGCGCGCGCCATGCTATCGGGCGAACGCGCCGATGGCAGCCATGTCTTCGTCGCAATGCGCAAGGCGCAGGTTGCCATCGCCTTTGGCATGCCGAGCAGCGCGGCGCGGGACCTTGTCGCGCGCGATCCGGCACAGCTGACCAAAGTGACTCCGACGATGTTCGTCGAAGGCGGCGCGGTGCCGCTCTACATGATGGGCGAGCTCATGGGCGCAGTCGCCGTCAGCGGGGCCGCAGGTCCAGTGATCGGCGCGGCTGACGAGGCCTGCGCACGCGAGGCGCTGCGGGCTGTGCCAGACCTCACGGCGGAACGGCCATCGTCTCCTCCGGCCGGAACTTGAAGGCACTTGGCGGAGAGGCAGGGATTCGAACCCTGGATACGGTCACCCGTATGCCGCATTTCGAGTGCGGTGCATTCGACCACTCTGCCACCTCTCCGCGAAGTGTCGTTGAGCCGGCCGTAGCCGTCCCGGTCGAGGAAGCGCGCCGTTAGCGCATGGCCCCGCGCTTGCCAAGGGGAAACATGTGACACCTCTCCTACAATCCACGGGTCTTGCACCAAGGCTCGCTTGTTTCGCAGCCGCGAAGCCCTATATTCCCGGTCATGGATCGAGCGAGTTTCTTTTCGCCCCAGGCCGGTCGCGAGATCACGGCTCCCCACGTCTCCAGAGCGCGGTTCGCCATTGGCGATGTCGTCCGGCACAAGCTGTTCGACTTCCGCGGGGTCATCTTCGATATCGACCCGGTCTTCGCCAACAGCGAGGAATGGTACGAATCGATCCCTGCCGAAATCCGCCCACCGCGCGAACAGCCGTTCTACCACCTCCTCGCCGAGAACGACGAGAACAGCTACGTCGCCTATGTCAGCCAGCAGAACCTGATGTCCGATGCGGACGGCGGCCCGGTGGACCACCCTTCGGTACACGAGATGTTCGAGGCTTTCCGCGACGGACGCTACCGCCTGCGCCGCGGCCTCTCGCACTGATGTTGTTGCGTTGACGCGGCGTTGCGGCACCGGGTAGGTGCCGCAACGCCTTCGCAGAGGCGAGGAGCATCCAGAACTAGGCCTTCAGCTTCCAGCCCGACTGGAAGATATAGTAGATCGCCACCCACAGCACGAGATTGAGCACGCCGAGCCCGATCGCGCCGTGCAGCACCGCCTCGTTGGTTGTGCCGATATCGCTCTGGCCCAGGAAACCGAAGCGGAAGCCCGAGATCACGTAGAAGATCGGGTTGAAGCGGCTGATCGTCTGGAACGTCGGCGAAAGATTGCTGATCACGTAGAACGTGCCCGAAAGCATCGACATCGGGGTGATCACGAAGTTGGTGATCGCCGCATTGTGATCAAACTTCTCCGCCCAGAGCGAGGTCAGCACGCCGATCAGCGCAAGCAGGATCGCGCCCATCAGGCCGAACCAGATCACCGCCCAGGGGTGATGCACGGTCAGGTCCACGCCCGGCCAGAACAGCATCGCGCCGGCCACCGCCAGTCCGACCAGGATCGCGCGGGTGACGGCCGCCGCCACCAGCGCCAGGATCAGCTCCGCATTCGAGATCGGCGGCATCAGGTAATCGATGATCGTACCCTGAATCTTGCCGACGAGGAGCCCGAAGCTCGAATTGGCGAAGGAATTGTTGATCATCCCCATCGCGATCAGGCCCGGCGCGACAAACGTGGCGAAGGGCACGCCCAGCACGATGCGCCCGCCGCCGCCCAGCGCCAGTGTGAAAATCATCAGATAGAGCAGTGTTGTCACCGCCGGGGCCCAGATCGTCTGGGTCTGCACCTTGAAGAAGCGACGCACCTCCTTCATATAGAGGGTCCACAGCCCCAAGCGATTGATGCTGCGGAAGCGCAGCTGCCCGGGCGGCGGAAAATCGCCCGCACCGCTGCGTTGCTCGGATAGGGAAGCGGCCCCGCCTTGGGGCATCTGTTGATCGGCCATGGACGGTGCGGTATCGCGCATGCCGGATCAAGGCAAGGCATTGCACCGGACCTGCGCCGCAGCCGGCAGTTTCCACGGGCGAACGGTTCGCGCGGGGCGGCAGGATTTGAAGGATATGAAACGCACATGAGCTGGACGGACGAGCGGATCGAGAAGCTGACCAAGATGTGGGAAGGCGGGGCAACCGCCAGTCAGATCGCCGAAGAACTGGGCGGGGTCAGTCGCAATGCCGTGATCGGCAAGGCCCACCGCCTCGGCCTGAAGGCGCGCCCCTCCCCCGTCAAGCCGAACGAAAAGAGCGAGGCCACTCCGGCGAAACCTGCGCGCAGCGAGACGGAAACGCCGCGATCGCCAGCCGATCTTGCCAGGCTTGTGCGCCGCGAACTGCACCCGCTCGACCCGGTGCCCCCCGCGCCTGAAAACACCCCTACACCGCCCCCCGCGCGCAAGCCGGCGGTCAAGTCCGAACCGTCCACCGATACCGCCCCGCAGGTTGCGGCCCAGGACGGCACAGCAGCGGCCGGCCCGGCGAGCGACACGCCCGCCCCGCCGCCCCAGCCGCGCATCGTCTCAGTCGGCCCCGGCGGGTTCCTGCGTCAGGGCCCCGGCGATCAGCAGGCACCGATCCCCCCTGCCCCGCCCCGCCGCCTCGTGCCCGCCCGGCCAAGCCAGGAAGTGGCCGACAAGACCGGGCTGCTCGATCTCAACGACCGCATCTGCCGCTGGCCGATGGGCCACCCCGGCGAGCCCGATTTCCATTTCTGCGGTGACAAGGTGAACCCCGGCTTCCCGTATTGCGTCGAGCATTGCGGCCGCGCCTATCAGGCGCAGCTGCCGCGCGGCCATCGTCGGCCGCCGCCGCCGATGCCTTTCGGCGGGCCCCGGGTCCGCTGAACCGGCTCGGGCGTTAAGTCCGATACGGTCTAAAAACCCCGGATTTGCGTCACTTTTGCAAGGCCACGTGGTTAATTCCGCGTGGCCTTCGCCGTTCTTGATGACATGAGCGGACAGACAACAGATGAAAACGCGCGCAAGGCGCGTTGGTGGCAGTGGTTCAGCGGCAGCGCCGAAGACGATGCCGCCGAACCGGGTACGGATACCCCGGCACATGGCAACACGCGCGAACTCACCGCGCGCGAGGTATGGCTTCCTGCCAAGCGGCGCATGATCGGCAAGATCGCCGATTTCCTGATCGACCATGATCTCGAGATCCTCCCCGTCACGCTGACGGTCGCTTACGAATGCGTCACCGGCGGCGCGCCGCGGCTGGCCCAGCTGATCCTCGAACGCACCGAGAAGGGTCTGCCGATCACGCTCGGCTGGATCGAGGAGCAGCGCGCCGAAAGCACGCACGAGAAGAACGGCGAGGCGCTTGCCGTGCTGATGAGCCGCCTCGAGGACAGCCTCGACGAATTCAGCAGGACCACCACCGGCGCGCGCACCGCGACGAGCGAATACAGCAGCGCGCTGCGACAGCATGTCGACGAACTGGAAGGCGTCGGCCGTGCGGGCGTGGTGATCACCGAACTCGCCGCGCTCACCCGCGCGATGATGGAGCGCAGCATCGCGATCGAGACCGAGCTGGCCTGCAGCGAGCGCCGCGCACAGGCGCTGCAGACTTCGCTGGAGGAGACCCGGCGCCTCGCGGATATGGACCATCTCACCGGTCTGCCGAACCGCCGCGCGTTCGATCACATGCTCGAGCGCGAGATGCGCGAGGCGCAGGAAAACGGCGAAGCGCTCTGCGTGGCCTTCGTCGATATCGATCACTTCAAGCGCGTCAATGACACCCACGGCCATCCGGCGGGCGACCGCGTGCTCAAGTTCGTCGGCGAGACGCTGAGCCGCATCGCCGATGCGCGCTGCTTTGTGGCGCGCCATGGCGGCGAGGAATTTGCCGTCATCTGGCGCAACCACACGGTTGATAAGGCCTGGAAAAAGCTCGATGCCGCGCGCGAGGAGATCGCCGAGCGCCGGCTCGTCAACCGGGCCAATGACATGCCCTTCGGCAAGATCACCTTCTCGGGCGGCATCGCGGATGTCTTCGCCTATCCGGAAAAGAGCGCGGCGCTCAAGGCGGCGGACGAGGCGCTCTATGCGGCCAAGCAATCGGGCCGCAACCGCATCCTCAAGGCTGGCGAGGACCCCGGGCCCCAGCAACAGGCTGCGTAGCAGGCTGCCTGGAAGGTTTCAGCAGGAACACGACATAGCCGGCAAATCGCCGGTCACGCGCAAGCGCAGGCGGCGGCGCCCACTCGCCACCTTCGACCAGCGCGATCTTGTGGATCAGCGGCAGGGTGTCGATATGCCGGAACCAGTCGGCATAGCCGGGGATCGTGTGGCGGCCCTGATAGGTCTGGATCACCACTTCGTCGACCAGCCCCGCCAGCCGCGCCAGTTCGGCCGGATCGCCGTTCGCGCTCCAGTCCATGAGCCCGGTGATCGACAGCCGCGTGCCGGGCGGCAGTTCCCGCCGCACGCTCTCGAGGAACGCGCGGTAGCGATCCAGTCCGGGCGTCGCTGCATCAAAGTCGATCTGCAGCCCTTCCAGCCTGCCAGCCGCCGCGCGCCAGCGGGCCAGCATGGCGCGCACCGCGTCCCAGGTGCGCCCATCCCAGTCGAGCCGTTCGGTGCGCACCGTCAGCCATACGGCCGCCGTCTGCACCCGCGGCGGCCCTGCGCGCATGGGGGTCATCCGCACCGGTCCGCCGCGCCGCACTTCGCCGCCGAGAATGTAGAGTTCGCGGGCGCGGGCGACGGCGGGTGGCGGCGGCACCCCGGCCCAGAGGAAGAAGCGGTCATGCCGCGCCGGATCGACCGGCTGCGGCTGCGGCTGCGGCGCCTGCCGGCACCCCGCTGCCGCCAGCGCCAGCGCGGCCAGCAATGCCGCCCCCGTCCCCGCCTTCACCAGTAGTACTTGAGCTTCTGCGTCCACGCGCTCTTAGGAAACTCGCGCCGCAGCCGGTCGAACCAGGCCTTGCGCTGCGCCACTGGCGCGTCGACACCGCCGCAGCCGTTGTAGCCAGAGGGCGCATAACAGCTCACCGCGCGGAACAGCGCATAGGCGCGCTCGTCCGGCGTGCTGCGCGGATCGCCGATGACCGAGGCGTAGATCGCGCCGCGTGCGAGCGGCGCGCCGCGATAGTCATTGGCCGCCCCGCCCAGCCGCCCGCGCGGCGGCGCCGTGTCGAGCGCGGTAAAGCCGTCAAATCCGTTGAGCCGCCAGAACTCGCCGAGGCACAGCCTGGCGTGGACATCGCGCGGATTGGCGGCAAGCGCGCGGGCTGTGGCGTCGATGGTCGGGCACGCGAAGCCACCCCCCGCCGTGCGCCCCTTGGAGAACAGACCGATCGCCACCGGCGCGCCTGCGCCGATGTTCCAGATCCCCTCGGGCTGGGCGTCCGCGCGCACCAGTGGGAGATTGGCGGCGAACCCGGCATAGTCACCCCGGCTGAGCTGCTTGTAGAGCAGCGTGAACAGCGCGGCATCGCGCTCGTGACGGGGCCGCGCGCCATCGAGCGCGGCGCTGCGCAGCAGCGCGGGTCCGGCGGAATGGGCGAGCAGGATCTCGCGCACATCGCTGTCGGTGATCGGCGAATCCGCCGCAAAGACCTGCGCCAGCTTGCCGTGGCGCTCCCAGTTCATCGCGAGGCCCAGCTCGACCGTGGGGCGCTGCCACAGCGCCTTGGCGCCGCCCATCAGTTCCAGCCAGAAACCCGCCTCGTTGGGATCGCCCTTTGCCGCCAGCGCCTGCCCGCGCAGCACCTGCCGGCTGAACGCGAGCGGGGTGTAGGCGGTGCGCTTGGCATCGTCCGGGATCAGCTGCAGCACACGCGCATAGTCCTTGGCGACGTAGAACGCGTGGTTGGCCTGCAGGAACGCGTAAAGCGCGGGCGCTCGCATGAAGGCGGCCTGCTGGCTGCCCAGTGCCGCCACATCGAGCGGCGTTTCCGCGCCGCCCGTGTCATAGCGGTCGTCGGGATCGGCAACGCGCATTGCCTTAAGATCCGCCGCCGCCAGCAGCAGCAGGCCGCCACCGCGCGGGTCGGGGTTGTCGCTGGTGGAAAGGTACTTGCCGTCCGCTTCGTTGATGAGGTCGACGATCGGCGCGCCGTCTTTCGGGGCGCTCGCCAGCAGGCTTTCATAGCGCTGGCCGAGCGCGGGAAAATCGCCCGCCAGCCACAGCGCGCGTCGCTCCAGCCCCCTGGCGGAATCGGTGTAGCGGCCCTTCGGCCAGGCCTTGAGATAGTCGGCCAATGCCGCCTTGCCGCGCAGGGCCGCCGCCTTGTCGACCGTCTTGAGCCCGTCGAAGAAGCCATATTCGTTGATGCTCTTCGCCAGCGCTGCCCCCAGTTCGGCCCGCGCGACCATGTAGGTCGCGGTCTCGGCAACCCAGGGGTCGGACGCCCCGGCCAGTGCGCGGTAGCCAGTGGCGGCTTCGTCATAGCGCGCGCCATAGAAGGCATCGGAGGCGGCGAGATAGCCAAGGAAGGCCTTGGCTGGCGCGCTGCCGACACGCACTTGCGGGAGCACCGTGGGCAGCGCGCTGTCGCTGCAGCGGGCCACGAGTTTCTCGCGTGCCGTGGTCAGCGCGCCGCGCTCCGCCTCGCCCAGCGCGCGGTTTGCGGCCATCGCGGCGGTGAAGGCCGGGCTCGCCGCCTTGAACCGTTCGCAGGGGCCCGGGGGCGCATCGGCCAGCGGATCGGCCTCGGGCACCCAGCCCCGCGTCGCCAGGCCCCAGTCGAGGAACACATGGCCGAAATCCTCCTCGTCATACGCGTGCTTGGGATAGTCGCCGCCCGTCGCCACACCGCCTGTCAGCCCCAGCCCGGCCGAATCGCGCAGCAGCGCCAGCAGGTTGAGCCGGCTGTCGTTGCCCGGCGCGATGACCACACGGTTGTGGCAGGCCAGTGCACCGCCAAACAGCGACCATGCCGGCTCACACCCCGTATCGGCACAAGCCAGGGCCACCCCCGAAGAGGCCAGCAGCCCCGCCATGATCACGCCCCTGGTGAGCCTCAGCCGCATCGCCCGTCGTCCCTTCCGCTTGTGCTGCCGGACGCATGGTTCCCCGCCCCTCGCGCCAAGGCAAGAAAAAAGGGCCCGCGGTTTTCCGCGAGCCCCTCTTTCAATCGGCCTCACAGCCGGACGATCAGTCGTCCGACTTGAGGAACGCCGGCATGTGATCGCCGCCGCCTTCACCGCCGCCACGCGGACCGCGGTCACGGCCGCCACCGCCATCACGGCGCGGGCCGCGATCACCACCGCGTCCACCAGGGCCACGACGGTCGCCGCCGCGATCACCGCGATCACCACGGTCACCGCGCGGTTCACGCGGCTCGCGGGGCGGACGGGTGTCTTCGAGCTCGGCACCGGTCTCCTGATCGACGACACGCATCGACAGGCGAACCTTGCCGCGCGGATCGATCTCGAGGACCTTGACCTTCACGGCCTGGCCTTCCTTGACGACATCGGTGGGCTTCTCGACCCGCTCGTTGCGCATCTCGGACACGTGGACGAGACCGTCCTTGCCGCCCATGAAGTTCACGAACGCGCCGAAATCGACAATGTTCACGACCTTGCCATCGTAGATCTTGCCGACTTCGGCTTCTTCCACGATGCCGAGGATCCACTTCTTCGCGGCCTCGATCTGGTTGATGTCGGACGAGCTGATCTTGATCAGACCTTCATCGTCGATATCCACCTTGGCGCCGGTTTCAGCGACGATCTCGCGGATCACCTTGCCGCCGGTGCCGATCACTTCGCGGATCTTCGACTTGTCGATCTGGATCGTCTCGATGCGCGGCGCGTGGGCCGAAAGCTCGGTGCGGGCCGAACCCAGCGCCTTGGTCATCTCGTTCAGGATGTGCGCACGGCCTTCGCTCGCCTGATGCAGCGCCTTGGCCATGATCTCGCGCGTGATGCCCGCGATCTTGATGTCCATCTGCATCGTGGTGATGCCCGCGCTGGTGCCGGCCACCTTGAAGTCCATGTCGCCGAGGTGGTCCTCGTCGCCCAGGATGTCCGAAAGGACGGCGAACTCGTCGCCTTCCAGGATCAGACCCATCGCGATGCCCGAAACCGGACGTTCGATCGGAACGCCGGCGTCCATCATCGAAAGGCAGCCGCCGCAGACGGTCGCCATAGACGAGGAACCGTTCGACTCGGTGATGTCCGAGAGAACGCGGATCGTGTAGGGGAAGTCTTCCTTCGAAGGCAGCACCGGGTGCAGCGCGCGCCAGGCGAGCTTGCCGTGGCCCACTTCGCGGCGGCCCGGGGCACCGAAACGCCCAACTTCGCCAACCGAGTACGGCGGGAAGTTGTAGTGCAGCATGAAGCGCTGATACGACAGGCCATCAAGACCGTCGATCATCTGCTCGGCGTCCTTGGTCCCCAGCGTGGTGGTGCAGATCGCCTGGGTTTCACCGCGCGTGAAGAGCGAGGAACCATGCGTGCGCGGCAGGAAACCGACGATCGATTCGATCGGGCGGACCTGCGTGGTGGTGCGCCCGTCGATGCGCGTGCCGTCCTTAAGGATGGCGCCGCGCACGATGTCGGCCTCGACCTTCTTCATGGTCTTCATCGCGACCATCTGGGTCTGCGGACCTTCCTCGGCGAAGGCTTCCTTGGCCTTGGCCCGCGCTTCGTTCAGCGCGTTCGAACGCGCCGACTTGTCGGTGAGCTTGTAGGCTGCGGCCACATCGGCGCCGACAAGCGCCTTGAGCTTGGCCTTGATCTCCGCCGTGTTGTCGGTGAGGTCGATTTCCCAGGGATCCTTGGCGGCCTTCTCGGCCAGATCGATGATCGCGCCGACGACCTTGCGGATCTCGTCATGCGCAAACATGACCGCACCGAGCATTTCGTCTTCGGTCAGTTCCTTGGCTTCGGATTCGACCATCATCACGGCCGCATCGGTGGCGGCGACGACGAGATCGAGACGGCCTTCGGCAACCTGCGACATCGACGGGTTGAGCTGGTACTCGCCGTCCTTGAAGCCGACGCGCGCCGCGCCGATCGGACCCATGAAGGGCACGCCCGAGATGGTGAGCGCAGCCGAGGCGGCGATCATCGCCACGATATCGGGCTCGGTCTCGCCATCATAGCTCAGCACCTGGGCGATGACGTTGATCTCGTTGTAGAAACCTTCGGGGAACAGCGGACGGACCGGACGGTCGATCAGGCGGGAAACCAGCGTTTCCTTTTCCGTCGCGCCGCGCTCACGCTTGAAGAAGCCGCCCGGGATGCGCCCCGCGGCCGAGAACTTTTCCTGATAGTGCACGGTCAGCGGGAAGAAGTCCTGGCCTTCCTTGACCTTCTTGGCGGCAGTCACCGCGCAAAGCACGACTGTTTCGCCATATGTGGCGAGGACCGCGCCGTCAGCCTGACGGGCAATGCGGCCGGTTTCCAGAGTGAGGGTCTTCCCGCCCCACTCCAGCGATACGGTTTTGACGTCGAACATGTGTTTTCCTTCAGCCCGCCGCCCTATTGCGCGCGGGGTTTGCTGCCGGGTGTGCCGTCCCGGTCCGGTGCGGGGCGCTTGTCTGGCCCCATGGGATGCGTCCGTCCGCCGAATTGCGAAACGGGCGCCACATGCAAAAAGCGGCCCGCGTGGGGGCCGCTTTCCGCTTGGTTACTTGCGCAGACCGAGCTTCTGGATGAGGGCATTGTAGCGCGCCACATCCTTCTTCTTGAGATAGTCCAGCAGCGAGCGCCGCTTGTTGACCATCATCAGCAGCCCGCGGCGCGAATGGTTGTCCTTGTGGTGCGCCTTGAAGTGCTCCGTCAGGGTCAGGATGCGGCTGGTGAGGATCGCGACCTGCACTTCGGGCGAACCGGTATCGTTCTTGGCCCGCGCGTTGTCCGCGATGATTTCCTGCTTCTTTTCAGCGGTAACCGACATTGTACTTACTCCGCGACATCGGGAAGGTTGAACCCCCGCGCGACAGTCAGGCTGGAGCCTGATAGCTGAACCAGCGCCACCGGCTTTCCGCCGCTGCGCACCCAGTAAAGCCCGTCGTCATGGGGCAGCCCGTCAAGAACGCGGCCCTGGTGGACCGCTCTTGCCTGCTCGGGCGAAAGGTCAAGAGCCGGGATGTCGACCAGCCCTGCCTCCAGCGGCAAGAGTACGTGTTCAAGGGGTGCGCCCTTACCCACCTCGTTCAATTTGTCCAGCGAAATCGCTTGGGCGAGGCCGAACGGCCCGGCCTTGAGGCGGCGCAGCATGGTGACATGACCGACCGCGCCGAGCGCGTGTGCGATATCGCGCGCGAGGCTGCGGATATAGGTGCCCTTGGAGACGTGGGCGACGAGCGTGACCTCGCCCTCCCCCTCGGCGGTGATCTCCAGCGAATGGATCGTCACCGCGCGGCTCTTCAGTTCCACCGCTTCGCCCGCCCGGGCAAGCTCATAGGCCCGCTCGCCATCCACCTTGATCGCTGAGAAGACCGGCGGCACCTGCTCGATCGGCCCGGTGAAGCGCGGCAGCATCGCCGCGATAGCTGCCGGCGCCGGCCGCACATCGCTTGCCGCGATCACCTTGCCTTCAAGGTCGAGCGTGTCGGTTTCCTCCCCGAAGCGCACCGTGAAGGCATAGGCCTTGCTCGCATCGAGCATACGCCCGGCGAGCTTGGTAGCCTCGCCGATGGCAATGGGAAGTATTCCCGTCGCCAGCGGATCCAGTGTGCCGCCGTGCCCGACCTTGACCTTGCCGTAGCCCGCTTCCCGCAAGTTGCGCTTCACCGCGCCCACGGCCTGGGTGGAGCCGAGACCATGCGGCTTGTCGAGAATGATCCAGCCATTGACCATGCCCGGCGCGCTCAATCGAGCTCCGGCCCGGCCACCAGTGCCACGATATGCTCGAACTGACTGAGCATCCATTCCATCGGCGGGCCGACCAGCCGGTCGACGATATGGAGACCCGGAAACAGCCACGGCAGCACGATGAACACCGCCATGAATAGCGGAATGCCCACCGGCTCGATCCGGTCGAGCAGCCGCACGCCGGCATCGGGCGCGAGGCCCCGCACGATGCGCGAGCCATCGAACGGCGGCAGCGGCAGCAGGTTGAACGTGCCGAGAAACACGTTGAGCGCGATGAAGTTCTTGAGGTTGTCCGCCAGGAACAGCACGCCCGGCCCCGGCGTCTCCTGCGGGCCGATCCCGCGCAGCAGCAACCCGAAGGCCACCGCCGACATGGCCGCCAGCGCGAAGTTCGTCAGCGGCCCCGCCGCCGCCACCAGTGCCATGTCGCGCTTGGGGCTGCGCAGCCGCATGTAATTGACCGGCACCGGCTTGGCCCAGCCGAACACCGGCAGCCCGAGCAGCTTGAGCATCCCCGGCAGGATCAGCGTCCCCATCGGATCGACGTGCTTCAAGGGATTGAGGCTCAGCCGCCCGCGCTCATAGGCCGTCGGATCGCCGAGCAGCCGCGCCGCCCAGCCATGCGCGATCTCGTGCAGCACGATGGCGAACACCATCGGCACGATCACCGTGGCGGCCAGATAAAAGGGATTGGTCATGCGCGGGCGGCCTGCCAATCCGCGCGCAGCAAGCCGTAGATCACGGTATCGCGCACCCGGCCGGTCCAGGTCCTTCGCTCGCGCCGCATCACGCCTTCCTCCACCGCGCCCAGCTTGCGCACCGCGGCGCGGCTGCGGGTGTTGATGACATCGACCTTGAACACCACGCGCTCCAGTCCGCAGGCAAAGGCGTGATCGATCATCAGTCGCTTGAGCCTGCCATTGAAGCCGGTGCCGCGCAGCGCCGGCACGATGAAGCTGTTGCCGATCTCCACCGACCAGCCCGGATCGCCGAAAGTGATCCATGCCGTCATGCCGACCACGACGCCCTCCTTGAACACGGCATAGACCAGCCGCCCCGGCCCGCCCGCCAGCAGGCTGTCGAACTGCGGGTCGAAATGCTCGCCCAGATAGCAGAACGGGTAGATGTCCCAGATCTCGCTGTCCTGGGCGCAGGCAGCCCGCAAGGCTTCGCGGTGCCCCTCGTGCAGCGGCTCGATCCTAAGATCGCCTTCCTCCAGCGCGACGTAGAGCGGCGGAATACTCACGGCGTGGTGCCCGGCATGACGGGGTGGCGGAAAGGGAGGATTGCCATGGCGCGCATCACATAGGCATTGACGCGCGAAAGCCAAGCGTCCGTAAGTTGGACGGGGCTTTAGAAATGCCACGCGCTCCTAAAATATCACTTCCGGCCACCGCCGGGAATGAAGTGTCATCGTCGCCCGTTATAAGCAAAGCCCGGTACCAGCCGTTGCCGCCGCCTCACGAAGGACCGTCATGCCGCGATTTCCGCTTCGCTTCCTCGTGCTGCTAGCGGCGCTCTTCACCATGCTCCAGCCCGCACTGGGCGCGGCGGGCGACTTGCGCTATGTGATCGACAAGAGCGCGAGCCATGTGGATGCCAAGGTCCCCTTCTTCGGGATTGCAAGCAAGACCGCCAAGTTCCCGGACATGTCGGGCACCTTCAACCTCTCGTTCGCCAATCTCGAAGCGCTCGACATGGTTGTCGATATCGACGCCCGCACGCTGACGACCGGGGATGCCCAGACCAACACGCTGAAAGGCAGAAGTTTCTTCGACGTGGCCCACCACCCGACGGTGCGCTTTGTCGGCAAGCGGCTCAAGATGACCGGCGACAGGACCGCCGAAGTCGAAGGCCAGATCACCGCGCGCGGGGTGACCCGGCCGATCCGGCTCGCAGTCACCTTTTCGGTCCCGCCCTTCTCGACCGGCGGCACGCAGCCCATCTCGATCGTCGGCACCGGCGTGATCGACCGCCGCCAGTTCGGGATGACCGCCTTTCCGTGGATCATCGGCGCGATGGTCAATGTCACCATCCGGGCGCGGATGGTGCCGAGCTAGGCTTCGTCGCCGGCCTCGGTGATATCACGCGCCACGCGCGGATCGGCCAGCAGCTTGTCGATATGGCTCGCCACGTCGAAGCTCTCGTCGGCCTGAAAACGCATCTTGGCCGCATATTTGAGGCGCAGGCGCTGGGCGACTTCCTTCTGGAAGAACGCCGTGTTGGTGCGCAGCGCTTTCAGCACCGCCTCCTCGTTCGCGCCGAGCAGCGGCTTGATATAGGCAGTCGCGTGGCGAAGGTCGGGCGACATGCGCACTTCGGTCACCGAAACCGAATGCGCGGTGAGCACATCGTCGTGCACTTCCTGCCGCATCAGCAGCTCCGAGAGGATATGGCGCACCTGTTCGCCTACCTTGAGCAGGCGGACCGAACGGGTTTCGGGGGATGCGGGCGGCTTTGCCATAGTATGTCTATCCTTCAGCCCAGCTTCGCCAGAATGCGGGCAAGCGAGCGTACGTTGCGGGCCGTGCCGCGCCGGCCGAGCCGCCGTTCCAGAAACGCGCCCGTCATCCGACTGGCCGAGACCCCTTCGACGAAATCGATATAGAGCGCGCGGGGCCCCAGCGCGAGCCTTTCGGGGCCGCGCGCCGCCTGATCCTCAACCAGCACGCGAAACTGCGCCGGATCGGCCTCGCCATCAAGAAACATGGTGTGGACGTTGGCATCCGCGCCGTCCCCCGTGAAGGGATTGTCCTCGATCGCGCTGCGCAGCTCTGCCGCGTTCAGCACCGCCACCATCGAGCGGAAGCCGAACCGGTCCTTGACGATCCATTCGAGCATTTCGGCAAGGCCCTCGCCCGGGCGCTCCTCATGCTCGAACAGCACGTTGCCGCTCGCGATGACGGTCTCGACCTGTTCCAGCCCTTCACGCTCGAACGCCTCGCGCAGCTCCGTCATCGAGAGGCGATTGCCACCGACATTGATGGAGCCGAGGAGAGCGACGTAGCGGGGCATCAGGACCTCCCCTCACCCAGCCGGGGCGGAAGCGCGCGCATCACAGCGTACGCACGCGCTCCTCGACCTCGAAGACTTCAAGCTGGTCGCCCGGCTTCACGTCGTTCGTATCGGCCAGCACCACACCGCACTCGAGGCCCGCGCGCACTTCCGGCACGTCGTCCTTGAAGCGGCGCAGCGAGTGGATAACGGTCTGCGAGATGATGACATCCTGGCGCGTGAGGCGGGCGTTGATGCCCTTGCGGATGAAGCCCTCGACCACGAGCAGACCGGCCGCCTTGTCGCGCTTGCCCGCCGGGAACACTTCCTTGACCTCGGCACGGCCGACCACGGTCTCGATCCGCTCCGGCCCGAGCTGGCCGGCCATTTCGAGGCGGATGTCGTCCGTCAGCTGATAGATCACGTCAAAGTACTTCATGCGCACCTTGAAGCGTTCGACCAGTTCGCGCGCCTTGGCGTTGGGGCGGACGTTGAAGCCGATGATCGGCGCGCCGCTCGCCTGCGCGAGGTTGACGTCGCTTTCGGTGATCGCACCCACGCCGGAAGCCAGGATGCGCACCTTGATTTCGTCGGTCGAAATGCGGTTGAGCGCATTGACGATCGCTTCGGTCGACCCTTGCACGTCGGCCTTCACCACCACCGGATATTCGATGACAGCCTGCTTGGCGGCGAGCGCGGAGAACATGTTCTCGAGGCTCGTCGGGGCCTGCGCGGTGCGCTTCGCGGTCGCGCGTTCCTGGCGATAGGCGGCGACCTCGCGGGCGCGGGCCTCGTTTTCCACCACGGTCAGCGTATCGCCTGCCATCGGCACGCCGCCAAGGCCGAGCACCTCGACCGGAAGCGACGGCGGGGCTTCCTTGATCTGGCGCCCCTTGTCATCGTGCATCGCGCGGACGCGGCCCGACTGGGTACCGACCACGAGGATGTCGCCCACCTTGAGCGTGCCGCGATTGACCAGCACGGTCGCCAGCGGGCCCTTGCCCTTGTCGAGCTTGGCCTCGATCACGGTGGCTTCCGCCGCGCGGTCCGGATTGGCGCGCAGTTCGAGCAGTTCAGCCTGGAGCAGGATCTTCTCGATCAGCTCGTCCATGCCCTGCCCGGTCTTCGCCGAAACCTCGACATCCTGCACGTCGCCCGACATTTCCTCGACCACGATCTCGTGCTCGAGCAGACGTTCGCGGATCTTCTGCGGGTTCGCCTCGTGCTTGTCGGCCTTGGTGATCGCCACGATCATCGGCACGCCGGCGGCCTTGGTGTGGTTGATCGCCTCGATCGTCTGCGGCATCAGCCCGTCGTCCGCCGCAACCACCAGAATGACGATGTCCGTCACGTTGGCACCGCGCTGGCGCATTTCGGTGAAGGCTTCGTGGCCCGGTGTATCGAGGAAGGTGATGTGGTCACCGCTCTTGGTCTTGATCTGATAGGCGCCGATGTGCTGCGTGATGCCGCCGGCCTCGCCGCGCACCACGTCGGTGCCGCGCAGCGCGTCGAGCAGGCTGGTCTTGCCGTGGTCGACGTGGCCCATGATCGTGACGACCGGCGGGCGCGGCTGCAGCGTCTCGTCGGTATCGACGTCGGCCGCCGTGTCGATATCGACATCGGAATCAGACACGCGCTTGATATTGTGGCCGAATTCCGTGACGAGCAGCTCGGCGGTGTCCTGGTCGATGGTCTGGTTGATGGTGACCATCATGCCCATCTTGAACAGCGCCTTGACAAGGTCCGCGGCCTTTTCGGCCATGCGGTTGCCCAGTTCCTGCACCGTGATCGCCTCGGGCACCACGACATCACGGACCTGCTTTTCGCGCGGCTGCGACTGCCCGGCGAAGTGCGCACGGCGCTCCTTCTCGCGGGCGCGCTTCAGCGCGGCGAGGCTGCGGGCGCGGGCGCCCTCGTCCTCGTTGAGTGCGCGGGTGACGGTGAGCTTGCCCGCCTGGCGGCGATCGCCCGCGCCCTTGTCACGCGGGGCATGGGCAGGCTTCTTTGCCGGCGGTTCGGGCCGCTTGGGCGCGACGACAGGCGTGAAACGGCGCGGGGCGGGCTGCACCTGTTCGGCGGCAGCCGGTGCTTCGGCCGGAGCGGCAGCCTCGGCAGGAGCAGCAACCGGCGCTTCGACCGGGGCCGAAGCGGGAGCCGGAGCCGGAGCCTCGGCAACAGGAGCCTCGACCGGGGCAGCGGCAGGCGCTTCGGCAGGGGCGGCAGCCTCGACCTCGCCGGCCTTGCGCGCTTCAGCGGCGCGGCGCGCTTCCTCGGCGGCGCGCAGGCGCTCTTCCTGCTCGCGGCGATTGGCCGCTTCCAGCGCCTGAAGGCGGGCTTCCTCTGCCTCGCGCAGCAGGCGGGTCTGCATTTCCTGACGCGTTTCGCGCGAGGCGGCGGGCGGCGGCGGAGGCGGCGCGGGTGCCCGAACCGGCTCGGGCGCAGGCGCCGGTGCAGCCACGACAGCCGGGGTCTCGACAGGCGTCGGCGCGGCTTCACCCGGGGTGCGCGGCATCAGCTTGCGCCGCTTGACCTCGACGACAACCTTGTTGGTCCGCCCATGGCTGAAGGTCTGCTTGACCTCGCCCGCCTCGACCGAAGTCTTCAGGCCAAGCGGCCTGCGGCCCAGCGTCGGCTTCTTGTCATCGCTCATCGAAATCACATACCCTTCGTATCAATATCTTCGCCCGCAGCCGAAGCCGCGTGCGCCGTGTCTGGTTCAAACCCTAGAAAATGCAGCAGGCGCCGCAGCGGCACCGCGACCCGTTCGGCCGCGGCGGCATCGGTCAGCGCCAGGTGAACCACGTTGTCGCGGCCCAATGCCACAGACAGCGCCGCGCGGTCCAGCGGCAAGATAATGCCCTTGAGCCCGGTTCCTTCAGCTTCCTCGCCCACGCGCCAGGCCTGGGCCAGCTTGTTCGGACCGTCGGTTCCGGCATCGCTGGCATGGGCCAGCCACACCACCGCGCCGGCGCGCGCGCCCTGCGCGATCTTTTCGGTGCCGAGCAGCATGTTGCCCGCGCGCAGTTCGATCCCGAGTCGGTCGGTCAGCGCGCGGGTCAGCGCCGCGCGGGTCCGCTCCGGGAGATCGGCCGGGATGGTCAGCGGCGCGCCCTTGAACGCGCGCGCCAGCGCGCCGCGCAGCTTGCCATTGGCGACGGCTGCCGCCAGCTCGGCTTCGGCAACGCCGATCCATGCACCGCGGCCCGGCGCACGCGCCAGGGCGTCGGGCAGCACATCGCCGGTGGGCGAAATCGCCAGCCGCACAAGCTCACCGCGCGCATCGTGGCGCCCGGTCAGCACGCATTTGCGCTCCGGCTGGGCCTCCTTTACGGAGGTCCCGGCCGGCTTGCTGCCAATCCTGTCGGAGCTTAGCGTATCATTGTGAGGATTCCGCATGGGCGGCCTCCTCAACTGCCGGTTCGTCTTCGAACCAGTGCGCACGCGCGGCCATGATGATCTCGTTGCCCTGCTCTTCCGAGAGGCCGTATTCGCCCAGCACGCCGCCCTTGTCCTCGGTGCGCTCGCTGCGTTCGCGGTCGCGGCGGTTCTCGGTATTGTTGTTGCGACGGCGCTGTTCGCCGCCGCGCTTCTTGGCGATGAGTTCGTCGGTGGCGAGATCGGCCAGATCGTCGAGCGTCTTGATGCCCGCCTTGCCCAGCGTGACCAGCATCGCTTCGGTCAGATGGGGCAGCTCGGCCAGCGCATCCTCGACGCCAAGGCCGCGGCGCTCTTCACGCTGCGCTTCCTCGCGGCGCTCCAGCGCCTCGAGCGCGCGGCTCTGCAGTTCCTGGCCCAGCTCCTCGTCGAACCCTTCGATCGCCGCGAGTTCGGCGATATCGATGTAGGCGACCTCCTCCAGCTCGCTGAAGCCTTCGGCCACCAGCAGCTGCGAGAGCGTCTCGTCGACGTCGAGTTCTTCCTCGAACATCTTCGAGCGCTCGGCGAATTCCTTCTGGCGCTTCTCCGAGGCTTCCGCCTCGGTCATGATGTCGATGGCAGAGCCCGTCAGCGAGGACGCCAGACGCACGTTCTGGCCGCGGCGACCGATGGCGAGCGACAGCTGGTCATCGGGCACGACGACCTCGATACGGCTTTCTTCCTCGTCGATCACCACGCGGCTCACGGTCGCGGGCTGGAGCGCGTTGACCACGAAGGTCGCGGTGTCCTCGCTCCAGGGGATGATGTCGATCTTCTCGCCCTGCAGTTCCTGCACGACGGCCTGCACGCGGCTGCCCTTCATGCCGACGCAGGCGCCGACCGGGTCGATGCTCGAATCGCGGCTGATCACGCCGATCTTGGCGCGACTGCCCGGATCGCGCGCGGCGGCCTTGATCTCGATGATGCCATCGTAGATTTCGGGCACTTCCTGCGCGAATAGCTTCTTCATGAACTCGGGGTGCGCACGGCTGAGGAAAATCTGGGGCCCACGGTTCTGGCGCTCGACCTTCATGATCCAGGCCCGCACACGCTCGCCCACGCGCGGCACTTCGCGGGGGATCTGCTGGTCGCGGCGGATCACGCCCTCGGCGCGGCCGAGGTTGACGATCACGTGGCCGAACTCGACCGACTTGATCACGCCGGTGATCACTTCGCCGGCGCGGTCCTTGAACTCTTCGTACTGGCGGTCACGCTCGGCATCGCGGACCTTCTGGAAGATCACCTGCTTGGCCGACTGCGCGTCGATGCGCCCGAGGTCAACCGGCGGCAGCGGATCGACGAGGAAGTCGCCGACCTTCGCGCCGGGCTGGAGCTTCTCGGCCTGCTTGAGATCGACCTGCTTGAAGTAGTCCTCGACCTCTTCGACCACTTCGACGACGCGCCACAGACGCAGGTCGCCGGTGCGCGGATCGAGCTTGGCCCGAATGTCGTTCTCGGCGCCATAGCGGTTGCGCGCGGACTTCTGGATCGCTTCTTCCATCGCCTCGATGACGATGGACTTGTCGATCATCTTCTCGGTCGCGACAGAGTTCGCGATCGCGAGCAGCTCGGCACGGTTGGCGGAAATCGCACTGGCCATGGCTTAGTCTTCCTGTTCCTCAACAATATCATCCACGCCGCTGGTATCCAGCGGTCGGGAAGCGGCGATCAGCTTATCCGTCAGGATCAGCTTGGCATTGGCAACGAGGCTGAATGGTACGGTATATACCACGCCATCGTCGTTGATCGAAATCATCTCTCTCTCGGCGTCGAACCCGGCGAGATCGCCACGGAAGCGCTTCCGATTATCAAGCAGTTCAGCAAGTTCGATCCGCGCCTCGTGGCCGGTCCAGGCGGCAAAGTCCTTCGCGCGGGTTAGCGGACGGTCGATCCCCGGCGAGCTGACCTCGAGCCGGTAGGCCTCCGCGATCAGCACATCGCCCGCTTCTTCCAACGCATCGATGCGATCGGAAATGCGGTGCGACAGCGCAGCGCAGTCCTCGATCACCAGCTGGCCGGTCTCGGGCCGCTCGGCCATGATCTGGAGCGTGTGCTCCTCATCCCCGATCTCGCCGCCCTTGAAATAGCGCACACGCACGAGATCGAAGCCGAGGCTGGCAGCCTCTTCTTCGGCAATCTCGGTAATCCGTGCGATATCGTTCATGCATGCTCCAACGGGCCGGCACAGCGAAGACAGGGGTTTGGTGCCGGCCCCGCTTGGCGCCAGCCCAGACTTTGCCTTCACAATGTCGGGATGAAGTGCCCCTAGGCGAGAGGGCCGCAAAAGGCAAGCGGCAAGATTTCGGAATTACCCGATACCGAAAGTCGGTGAAATTTCCCAAACGTTCGCATTTCGATAAGCATAACTGGCTAGGTGGCCTGAATGAAACCCCAGATTTCCGCCATTTCTCGCATTTGGCACGACCCATGCAGAGACCTTGGCATACGCCGGACGGACTGGACGGCGCCAACTTCGAACTCAGGAAAGGACTTCAGACATGACCACCATCCGCTCCTTCACCGCTCCCATCTTCAGCGCGGCCGCTGCCTTCGCTCTCACCCTCGCCCTGGTCGGCGGTACCGTGAACGCCCCGGCGCAAAGCCCGCTCCACACCGCCACCGTCACGGAGTACGCCGCATGAGCGACCTGCGCTTCGAGGACCACGGGGTCCACTCGCCCGCCACGCGCGGTTTCCGTCTCAACAAGCAGCGCGGCAAGATCATGGGCGTCAGCGCCGGGATCGCCGACTATTTCGGCCTCGATGTGACGCTGGTGCGCGTCGCCTGGGTCATCGGCACACTGGTCGGCTTCGGCTCGCTGATCCTGATCTACCTCGCCATCGGCCTGATCGCCGATTGAGCGGCACTCGCCTCTCCCGCACCGGGCCCTTCCCGCTCAATCGGGGAGGGCCATGGTCGCCTCACACCGGCGGCGGCACCAGCCCGATAAGACGCAGCACCACCGCCTGCGTTAGCATCACCAGCAGCCAATAGCCGCAATCGACCGTTACCGCCCGCCACGCCAGCGCGCGCATGCGGTACGAGGCGGCAAGGCTCGGCAGTACGAAGCCGAGCCAGATCACCACGGCGCTGCCGATTGTCATCGTCCACACGCTGCCCTTGGGTGGCGCAAGGATCAAAGCCCCGGCAAGAATGGCACAGAGCCAAGCCTCGGCGAGGAACGCGAAGGCAAGGCTGCCGATCCAGCCCCGCCCGCTGATTTGCCGGCGGTCTGCCGCGATCTGCCAGATCGTCCCCAGCACCAGCCCCGCCAGCGTCGCCGCCAGAATGGCCCCGCCATTGAGGACAATGTAGATCATCAGGCGTCCTCAGTGCTCGCGAAGGGCGAGAAGTCGATGTCAGTGTCGAACACGTCGACGCCTTCCTGCCGCTTCAGGAAGCCCACCACGGCGTAAGTCACCGGCGTCAGCACGATCTCCCAGATCACCTTGAGCGCCCAGTTGGTCCACATCACGTGGATAACATCCGTGGTTGCCCAGGTGCCGAGGAAGGCGATCGGATAGAACAGCGCGCTGTCCACCGCCTGCCCGAAGATGGTCGAGCCCCAGGTGCGGGTGAACAGGTATTTGCCGCCAGTCCACACCTTCATCCGCGCCAGCACGAAGGAATTGACGAACTCCCCGGCCCAGAATGCCGTGACCGAGGCGATCACGATGCGCCAGGTGCTGCCGAACACCGAATCATAGGTCGTCTGGCACACCGCCCCGGCCGAAGTTTTCGCCACGATCTCGGCAAAGCGCGGGTCCCCGCTCGAGGCGCAGCCCCAGCCCGCCGAGGGCGGCATCGCCACCACCACGAAGCTCATGAACGCCATGAACAGCAGCGCAAAGAAGCCCACCCACACGCAGCGCCGCGCATGGGCATAACCGTAGACTTCGGTCAGCACATCGCCCAGCACATAGGAAACCGGGAAAAACAGGATGCCTGCGCCGAACGTGTAGCCCCCGACCGTCGTGAGCTTGGCTGCCCCGATCAGGTTCGACAGCAGCAGGATGGCGACGAACGCCGCCATCAGATAGTCGAAATAGCGGAAGTGCCGGCGCGCGCCGGCGCTGCCTTCGATGCGGGGGATATGGTGCGCGTTCATGGTGCGTGTTGCTAACGTGATTTGCACGAGGCGCAAAGCGGCCTTATGAGGCACGCCAGCTGCGCGCCCTTAGCTCAGCTGGATAGAGCACCAGCCTTCTAAGCCGGTGGCCGCAGGTTCGAATCCTGCAGGGCGCGCCACAACCTCAAAATTATCAAGCATTTTCGGTACCTTGCGGAAGGTGCGCCAAATCAGAATTTGACAGGTTAGCCAAACTCATGACTTTCATCGCGCGCTTGGCGATCAGAACTTGCTCGGCCTCGCGCGTGTAGCGCGCAACTTCGCTGTCGGTGACGTGGCCGGTTATTGCCTTGATCTCCTGATTTGTGAGGCCCGCTTCTGCCATTCGCCGAGAAGCTGCTTTTCGCAGACCGTGCATGGAATAGCCGACCAGCCCGGCTGCCCTGCACTGCTTGGCGAACCACATGCCGAACGACTTTGTGCTGAACGGCGCGCCCTTCGCACTCGTGACGAATGCGAGGTGACCGGTCTTGGTCGCCAGTATGCTTTCGATCAGGCGCGGGTGCATCGGGATCACCAGTTCCTTATCCGTCTTGAGCTGCCGCACGCGGATCGATCCGCCCGCGACATGCTGCGGCCCCATCACGCGCACATCACTGCGGCGCTGGGCAGTGTAGAGCGCAAGGTCGAAAGCGAGCCTCTGGACCGTCCCTACGGCCCAATGCTCCTCGAATTGGGCAATCTGCTCCTCCTGCCATGTAGCGAAGCCCTTTGACCGGATGCGCAGCCCTGCAACGCTCTTGGCCGGGTTATCGGTGCGCCAGCCCATCTCAATGGCGAATCGGAACAACTGGCCTAGCCGCTTGCGCAGATTGTTCGCCGCGCTCGGGGTTGCTGCCATCTTGTTGATGAGGTTCGCCACATGACGCGCAGTCATAGTGTTGGCGCTGCGCTCACCGTACTTGGCGCGAAACCGCTCGAGTTCGCCGCGATAGGTGTAGCGAGTCGTTTCCTTGATCTGCGCCCATTCCTTCGAGCGGTAGAACCGGGCGATCAGATCATCAAAGCTCCCCGGCACGATCTTGCTGGCGCCGACCTCAATGCGGCCATGATCAAGCCACTGGTGGTAGGTTTCGGTGAACTCGGCTGTTCCTGGTGCATGTTGGACCTGCAACGTGGGCCAGCCTGTCCGGCGCAAGCGAATGCGTTGCTTGCCGTGGCGATCACGATAGGCGCTCGCATAACGGGGTAGCGTGACGTTCACTCTAGGTCTGCCCATTCGCCCGATTCCATAGCCGCGATTGGCTGGCCGGGGATGATCACGATTTTACCGGTGTGGTCTATCTCAATCCGCGCGATCGGGATGCCAGCGCGGACCACGCCCGAAGCCGCGCGCTTGATGTCAGCTTCACGAAAGCGGACGCGCGCAGTCATAGTGAAGCGACCAGCTTCTTGAGCTTGGTGGGCGGCGGGTAGCTGGGGCGCGTCTGGCGCTGGCGGGCAGTGCTCATTCCGGCCCCGCCAGCAGTCCAGCGACGGTCGGCCTGCCCGTCTGGTATTCGAGAGCAATCGGCTCAGCGATGCGGTCATAGACCGTCTGCCCGCCGTGCAGCACGACGTTGGCAAGGAACGCCTGTTCCATCGTCTCGATGCCACTTTCGACGCTTTCCAGCTTGGCCTTGATCACCAGCAACAGCGCGCGCGCCTTCGACCGCTTGACCTGATCGAGCTTGTCCAGGCGTTGCGTCAGGGTGAGCGCCTGATGCCTGCCATTGTGCGTCGGAATCGTGTCCAGCTTCGGCCACGGCAGCCGGAACCGGATCATCCTGTCGGCGAGCGTGAACTGGATCGCGTAGAAAGCCTCGTCGTCCATCTGGCCGATCTGGCTGGCGCCGGCGCGCTTCACCAGCGTGACTATCTCGGAGATCGACCGCTCGACTGAGACGGCGGTGTTCTCGGCGTAGCTCATCCCCACAACTCCTCGCGCACCAGCGCAAATTCAGCCTCGTCAACGTTCTGGCAGATCAGGACGCCGCTGTTGAACAGCAGTGCGGCCGCAACCGCTGCGCCGGGCGACCGCATGTCCGCGAAGTGCTCGCCGTCGCGCAGGACTTCCTTGCCGGAGGCCACGTATTCGGGGGCGCGCTTGATCGCCGTGCCGCCGCCGGGGGGAGTGACGCGCTCGCAGGTCATGCCGGCAATCCCTCAAACGCAATCGGCTGACTGTCTGCGGCCAGGTATAGCGGGTGCCGGGGGTGACCATTCTTGGTCAGGCCGAGCGCCATCACGGGCGCGCCGCGTTGATTGCTGGTGTCGATCCAGCCCAGAATGGTCTGATCCTGCCCCAGATGCCCGCCGTGGGCTCCCCAAGCGCAAATGATCATGCCCGCACTATCGAGCGCCTTTGCCACCGCCCGCTGGTTCCGAACGCCTACAGGATCGTCCTGGTGCCCAAGGGCGAGTAGCTCGTGCGGGTCTGTTGCGCGGTAGGCGAACAAGTTGACCACCTCGAGCCGATCAAACCCAAGGCGCTGGGCGAAACCGACGCAGCGCCGGACCGTTGGATCATCGGTGTGGCCGTCGGCCGTCGACGGATTGAGCATGACGAACACGCAAGCGAGCGGCTCACCAAGCTGCTCACCGGCGCCATCAACGACCGGCAGGCCAAGATCGTCGGTCCACATGTCCCACATTGCAGGTGCGGGATGGTTGCGCCATTCTCGCCAGAGCCTATAGCGATAGCGTTCGCACGAGCTGATGTCCGCACCTGCGGCGAGATAGGTTGGTGCGGCGCTCATGCAGGCATACCATTGTGTTCGACGCCATCGAGCAGGCGGCCGGCTGCTTTCTTGCCGACACGGCACATGGCCTGATCGCCGATCCAACCGCCATCATGTGAATGCCGCCAAACACTGGCCGAGGCGTCGAAGATGATCGTCTCGGCCTTGCAATTGATCGAGCATAATTCGCTGGGCTGCCACTCGCCGTTCTGCTTGTGGAAGTATTCGACACCGAATGCCGCGCACCAGTCACGGGTGTTCCGGAACCAGTCCGGATGAGCAGGCCGCGCCTTCGGGCCACTCTCGCCGCCGCCGATGATCTGGTCGACGAACCCCCAGCCCGACCAATCGACCGGGCCAAGCGCAGGCTCGTAGCTGACGAAATGCACCGCCGCCGGGGTGTTGCGGAAGTCGGCCACGCGCTCGTCCGCACGCTGCTGATCCTCGACAGAGACGCCAACCCAAATTCCGGGTGGCGGGTTCTCAGGGCCGTAGTCGTCCAGTGTGGCGCGGGCATCGTCGCTGTGCCGGTCAAGCGGATCGACCTGCCAGATATTGCTTTGCAGATGGTGCGTGCCGGGATGGTTGGCTGCATGCATCCGCAGCGCCTGCTCATCGTGATTGATCGCGATATCGACCATGCGGCCGAGCGCCTGCTCGATCCCGGTACTGGCGCCACCGCCGCCGGCAAAGTTGTCGATGATGAGGCCGGTCATGAACCTACGAGCTCCCTGAAAAGGATCGGCTGGCTGGTGCCGTCGCCGTAAACAGCATCAAGCCAGAGATCGGCGCGTGGCTCGTCTCCATCCCACTTGTCAGGGAACGTGCGCGCGGCGATCAGTTCGCGGATGCGTGCCTCCTCCTCGGCGTTGATGAGATCGACGCGGGCGCGGCGCTGGATATCGAGAATGCGCTCCAGCGCCTCGCTACGGGCCTCCAAGGTGAGCGGCCCCATGCGCTGCGGGTTCTTGGCAATTGAGCCGTCCTTCAGCCGTTCCACTCCGCTCTTGCGGAGGCGTTGGCGCGGCTTGCGCATCCAGCGATAGAGCGGCTTCAGTTCGGTGAGCGGTGCCAGATGCGCCCAGTGCGGCATGGCGACCACGGTTTCGAGCGCGGTATCCTTCGACGCGAGCGGACAGCCAATGCAGCCGGTGCGGGCGTTGATCTCCTCGGCATCGTCGCCACCGTAGGCATCGGCAAGGATCTGTGTCGGCCAGCCCCCGAATTCGGGCATAGGCGCGAAGACCTTCAGCCAATCCCAGATCCAGCACACGCGCCAGTGCAGCAGCGGGGCGAGCGTGGCGATGCGGCCCTTGATCCCCTTCGCCTCGGGCAGCACCTGCTGATACCAGCCCTGACCGCACTCGGCCCCGTCCTTCGAGCACGACATGGCAATTCGGCCATCGCGGATCGCGCTTTCGCCCTGGCGCACCCCAGTGAGCATGAGGGCGGTGCCGGGCAGTTCGGCCATGGCCTCGGCCAGTGCGGCCGCCATCGGCTCGACCTTGATCTGCCGGGTGCACCAGCGCAGCGTGTTGTTGTTCGGCGGTGGCACGCCGCGCCCGAGAATGTAGACCATGAAGCGCTTGTCGAGCGGGGCGCGCACAACATGGAACTTGATCCAGTTGCGGGTGCTGAGGCGCGCCATGATCTGCTCGGCGGCGAGCTGGATCGGCGGAAGTTCCTGCCGGGTGTCCGCGTAGAACACATGCAGGCATTCGGGCTGCGGCAGATAGTCGGCATCGATCAGGTGGATGATCAGGGTGAGTAGCGCGGTGCTGTCCTTCCCGCCAGACCATGCCACGGCGAAGTGCTGGTGGTTGCCCCAATAAGCCCGCAACGACTGCAGCGTCAGATCGACGCCCTCATGCGTAACGGCATGCACGGTGAGCGGCGGGGCGGCCCGCGCGGCTTCCCTGAAGCTGGTCATGCGGGTTTCCTGATCTTGAGCATGGTGGTGGGGACGTTGGTGCCGGCATCGGCGAAGCTGGCGACGGGCAGGTCTTCCCATTCCCCGGTCAATTCGCCGTGGTCGTAGCGCGCGGTGGCGGGAAGGATGGCCACCAGCACTCCGCCCGGCTGGACGAAGCGCAGGGCATGGCGGACGTGCTGAACGTAGTGCCTGCCATAGAACGGCGGGTTCATCACCACCGTCTCGAACGGCATCGGCTCGCAATCGAGGAAGTTGGCGCACAAGACCGAATGCCCCTTGGCCTTCGCCTCGGCCGCGCGGCCCGGGTGGTACTCGATCCCGTAACCAACATGGCCATAGGCGCGCAGCACATTGAGAATGCGGCCATCGCCGCAACTCGGCTCAAGCACCTTCATCGGCGCGGGCCGATTGTGCCGCCATCCGCGCAAGTCGGGCACGCCGGCGAATGCCAGCGCGCGCTCGATCACGTTGGGCGGCGACCAGTAAAACTGCAAATCCTTCGATACCGCTGTGCTCGCGCTGGGCTTTACGCCTTCGGGTTCAGCATCGGGCAGAACTTCGCCGTAGAACTCGGCGAGCGCGCGGTTGACGGCGTGCAGGGCGTCGTGATCGAAATAGACGTGGGCGTTGCCATTGCCGAACTTGCGGATGGTGAGGCCGCGGTCCGGCGCGTGGTACTCTTCCTCTTGCCCTGCCGACTTGTAGCGCTTGATGGTGCGGCCGTTCATCACGGCATCGCTGCCAAGCTTATGCTGCTCATCGATGTCGAGCATCTCGCACCACTCGACGCGCGGCTGGCGGCGGAACGCGGCGAGCGCGTTGGCCATGTCCTGGAACCGGTCGCGCCCGTAAGTGCTGGAGAAGCCGCCCCAGTTGTTCAGCACGACGCGCTTGGGCAGACCCTTCACCCCGATGCGCACCCGGCTGTGCGACTTGTAGGCCGGATCGAGCGCGCAGAACGCCTCGGCCAGACCGCGCAAGATGTGGAAGCGCGGGCGGATCAGGTAATCGCCGAAGGTGGCCTTGGCCGTTTCGACAGACAGCGGCGGCGGATTGGCCAGCGCCTGATCGAACAGCTTCCGATCCTTGGCGCTGGCAATGCTGTCGATCTGCAGGCGTTCATAGACCGCGCGCCAGCCCGACTTGAGCAGGTTCTTCCGCAGCGTGTCGATATGCAGGTAAGGCTTCTGCGCGACCCGCTCGACATAGGTGCCCTGCACTGTCGTCGCGAGATCGAGGCGCGTGAAGGCATCGTGGAGCGCCTTGATCTCGGCGGCCAAAGCGCGATCCTTCGCTTCATACTCGGCGACGATGTCCGCGACTGTCAGGGGAAGCGCGATCGCGTTCATTTGAAAATCACCGGGCGACCTGTCTTGCGTCGGCCGCCCGGCCCCTCGTGGAAAGTGTCAATCGGCCAGCTTCCAAGCGAGGATGTCGCTCGGGTGTGGCGGGGTGCTGATGGTCCAGCGCAGCGTGTCGGCCGGCCAGTGCGGCGGGTCGTAGTTCGCGCTGTCGTAGCCATTCCTGAGGCGCACGCGGACGCGCTTGCCCTTCGTGGCACCGGGCTGCATGCCTTCGTTGCGGGGCATGTCACGACGCCCGCTCCGCCAGGAGCTTGGCAACCTCGTGGCGGATCGCCCAGCCTGCGTCCTGTGTGCAGCGCATGAATGCGTCGGCAAGCTCTGGCTTACCGCGCGAAGTCGCCCGGGCGGCGCAATTCGTGCGGGCCTCTAGCATGATGTCGGCGGGTGCAGTGATCGGCGGCAAGGGGGCGGCGTGTGTCATGCTGCGGCTTTCGCTTCGCTGGTGAGTTCACTGGGATGACAGCCAAGGCGCGCCGCAAGCTTGGCGCTGGCAAAGTCGACGAATTTCGCGCGCTCGCCTTCCGGCATGTTGTGGAAGGCGATGCTGTCGTAGTCGTAGTCGAGGATTTCTCCGGTCCTGCGCGACACGATGGGCCGCGCGAGGCCAGCCTCCCGCTTCAGCCACTTGTGCAGCATCGCGGTCGTGACCGGGCCGTCGAAAGCATCGGCAAGGTTGTCGATCGCGATCTTCAGCATGACCCAATACCAAGCCATCCGGCGCACATTGCCCTGCGTCCGTTTGATCTCGATGCGGACCATCGAGCCATCGGCCACGGCTTTGAGTGCTTCCGCCGCCGCGCCGTTGATCGGGCGCAGGGTGCCAAGGGAAACGCGAAACAGAAGGGGTTCGGTATCAGCCATGGTGACGCTCCTCAGAACGGAATCTCGTCGTCGAGGTCGTCGTCGGCGAAACCGCCGCGCTGCTGGCTCCCAAAGCCACCGGACCGCCCTGCCCCGCCGCCCGTGCCGCCGCGCGCCTGTCCGCCGCGCTGGCTCTCGCCCTGCCCGCTGTCATTGTTGGCGCCGTCGAGCATGACCAGCGAGCCCCCGATCCCCCCAAGCACAACCTCGGTGCTGTAGCGGTCGCTGCCATCCTGTGCCTGCCACTTGCGGGTGCGCAGTTGGCCTTCGATGTAGACCTTGCTGCCCTTGCGCAGATAGCGCTCGGCGACACCGACAAGACCGTCGGACTGGATCGAGACGGTGTGCCACTCAACCCGTTCCTTCCGCTCACCAGTGGCCTTGTCCTTCCACGTCTCGCTGGTGGCGATGCGCAGGACCGCAAGACGGCCGCCGTTTTGAAAGCTCTTGACCTCGGGATCCTGCCCCAAGTTGCCGATCAGCATGACCTTGTTGACGCTCGCCATAATCAGACTTCCTTCACTTCGCGGATGATGAAACCGGGGATGCCGCGCGCACGCTTGCCGGGATCGCGCGCATCGGCGCTCGCAAGCCGCTGGATCAGGGCTTTGATCTCCTCGGGCTCGTGGTTCATGTAGTGGCGCAGCGCAGCGGTCCACGCGTCCTTCTCGCCACTCGGCTCGGCCACGTAAGAGGTGCGCAGCGCTTGAGCGCGCAGGCCATCACCACCGCCTGCCCTGACCTTCTCCCGCGCGACGCCCTTGGCTTGACGGATAAGTTCCTCTGCGGCGGCGAGTGTTTCATCCGCGCGTTCCATCACGGCCAAGTCGGTCGTTTCCTTGGCCTCGGCCCGCTCTGCCAGCGCCTTTGCTGCAGCTTCGGCGGCGGCGGCTGCAGCAGCGGCTTCACGCTCGCGACGATCAGCTTCCTGCTTGTTCAGCCAGACCGTCAAAAGGTTGCCGAGCGCGGCGATCGCCTTGCTGGCCTTGCCCGGCTGCCGGTTCTTCATCGGCGCGATGTAGGCGTTGTAGCGGTCTTGAATTTCCGCGATCTGATCATCGAGCGGCTTCTTCTCCGCCACTCGCGCGTCATCAGCGGCGTTCACGGCCTGCTGCAGGAGACCCCGCAAACGGCCAACGCTGTCGGCCTGATCCTGGTTGGTGATATCGATGCCATCAGCCCAGTTGCCAGCCTCGGTGAGCAGATCATCAAGGTTGGTCTTCACTGCGTCCCACGTCGTGAGTTTTGGCCCCGACTCTTCGATCGGCGGCCCGCCATTGTCTCCGATCGGAGGCGGAGCAACCGCGACGGCAGTCGCGTCTTCGGCGGCAGCCTCAAGCTTCGTCACGTGAGCATGCAGCGCTTCGATCTCCCCGGAACGCTCGGGTTCATCGCGGCGGAGCTTGGCGAGGGCGTTGCTAGCGTAACGCAAAGGCATACCATTGATCGCGATAGCGCCCTTGCTGGACTGATAGTGGGTCAGCATGCCGGGGTTCCTTAGAAGGGGCAGTTCTCGAGCGACGCAGGATCGAAATCCCCGCCCTGCTGCTGAGTTTGCTGGTTGGTCTGCTCGTGAGCAGCCTTGGCGAGACGGTCTTCGAGGCGAGACACGGCTTCATCGAACTGCGCCTTGCTAAGTTCGCGCAGGTTCTTGACCTTGTAATATTCGATGATGACACCGGGCGCGGTGTTGGTTGCCTGCAAGAGGCCTGTGATTTTCGCGAACGAAGCATCCGACATGCCTGCCGACTGCCGCTGGCGCGGCTCGGCCTTCGGAGCTTGGGTATTGCCCCGGCTCTGAACCTCGTGCGTGGTGGCATCGGCGTCGTTGTCACCCTCGGTCGGGATCGCAAAAGCCATGAGCGCGGCATATTTGTAGGCAGCCGACATTGCCTTGTTCGTGGCCTTGTCGGCGCTATCCATGGCCTCGCCGAATGTGCGGACGACATGCACCGATCCATCTTCGGCAGCGATGAAATCGAACTCGGCCTCGACGGTGACATAGAACAGCGCGCCACCCTTCGCCGATGTGCGCTCGACAACCTCGCGGCTGACCATGCGCGGCAGGATGCAGAGGCCATTGGCCGCAAGCAGCGGCGACAAGGCATCGTAGATCTCGTCGATGCCGCGGAACTGGTAGCCCTGCTGCTGATTGCGACGCGACTTGGAAATGCCGGTGCGCGCCAGCTCGGCCTGGATGGCAGCGATCTTGGCATAGACAGCCGGAACGCCAGCGGTGATTCTCGTAGGTGCGTTCATATCAGTTGCTTCCTTTGGCGGCGGCCGCGCGCTTTTCGCGAAGCCAATCGGTGATGACGCCCCGCTTGCGAGGCTGGGCGACCACGTAGGCCGGAACACGGATTTCCGTGCCGTAGAGGCCGGGCATGATGCGCGTGGCGATGGGACTGCGGTTCATGGCGTGACAATCCAGACGAGAGTGAACAGCGCGGCGAAGGCAGGCATGGCCCAGAGGACCGGCCAGAACTCGCGCGGGTGGCTGCGGATGAGGGCGATGGCGGGGTGCATGGCCTAGTGCGCCTCCTCGCTGTGCTTGCTGGCGAAGCTGGCGGCTATGTCCACGCACCCGGCAGCGCCGCGGCCAACCGGATCGGCGAACACGTCGAACGACCACGGCGCGAAGGCCGACATGCGGACCTGGGTGATCTCGGCGGGATAGCTTTCGGAAACCTGCTTGGTGATCAGGCTGTCCGGGCACTTGCGCCAGACCTTGCGGGCCTTGATCGCGCTGACCGAAAGCACCTGCGCGCCGGTCAGCTCGTCGCGCTGCAGAACGAACAGGGTCGCCTTGTGCGGGCAGAGCCGCGCGGCGTTGGCGACTGCTTCGACCAGCGCCTCGGCCTTTCCGGTATCGACCGGGTGCGCCTGCCCGCCGGTCAGGGTCTGCCATGCGGTGAAGGTGTGGCGCTGGAACGCGGCGGCGGCGCAGGCAGCGGCGGTTCTGGTGAGGCTGCCCATCACGCGACACTCCGCAAAACGGCAAGCGCAGTCTGCACTTCAATGTTGCGGTCGAACGAACCTTGGCGGATCATGTCGCTGTAGGCAGCGACGTGCGGTGCCCATTCTTCCAAGGTACGGAGGGGCGTTGGGCGCTTTACTTCCAAACGGATGTACTGGTCCGCCGCGATGTCGCGAGCGCGCTGGATGAGTGTGTCGCTCATGCGTCGACTCCATCGACAATGGCGTCCTCGATGGCCTGCAACAGGTCTTCGTAGGTCGCGGCGTGAAGGGTCTGGCCGGCGCAGCGATGGAACCCGTCCTGATCGCAATCAGCGTCGTAATCGGGCGATGTGGCGGACCAATCGAAGGCGCGCGTCGGGATCGGCGGGTAGTCCGCGCTGATGGACCAGCCTTTGTAGGTCCACATGTCGACGGCGAGTGCTGGCGCGCTCACGCGGCCACCTTCACAGCACCGACGTGCTGGAATACGCGCGTCGAAACCCGTTCGCCATCGGCATCAAGGCCAGCAACGCGGACCTCGCGGATGCGGTCCCACGGTGTGACCTCACGGGCGTTGTAGAAGAACACCCCGACGCCATCCGCATCGACGCCGCGCAGATCGCAATCGATCATGTGCTCGGCACGGGCGTAGATATCGACCGCGACGTTCTGGCGGGGATAGCCCTCGGGGCTGCGCGGCGGGTTGAGCTTGTAGCCAGCGAACGGCGCGAGGATCGCGATCAGTTCAGCAGTGGTGACAGGTGTAGCCATCGGAAGTCTCCAAACTGGCCGGGTCTGCGCTTTCGGCTCACCGGCTGTTGGAGATTTATTACGATATTCGTATCCATACGTCAATACGGTTTTCGTAATTTTCTTGTTTCAATGTGCGAAAATCGATAGCTCACGCTCATGCCGATCATGCCGAGCGGTGGGGCTGTAGGAAAATGGAAATGGAAAACAGGTGCGCATGCAACGTGATACACGAGCAAGCCCTTGCACTTCGGGCCGAAGTCATCCGGGAGCTTAGGGCCAAGGGTGAGAATGTGGGTCCGCCGTTCGATATTCCGGGCGGGAAGACCTACTTGTGGTCGCGCACGCTGACCAGCCTGGAACTAGATGCGTGTCTGAACTGGCAAGAAGTTATAGGCGCCGCAAACACACTGGAGCACGCAGCGGTTGACGGTGTTAAGGTGATGCCGAAGCCCTTCTTCGCCCATCCGTTCGAAGAGAACCGTGTCGCAGTTACCGCAGGCTATTTCGTGTTCCGGCTCATTGCCCCGGTAGAGCGGTGTTTTCGACGGGGTTATCTTGCCATCGCCCGGCGCTGGCGTGCCAAGCGGTAGCCTCAGCCGCTTAGTCACGCCCTTGAAGCTCCTCGCGCAGATAGGCGATTTCGGTGCGCGCGTACTCGGCCTCTGTGGTGAGCGCGCGAAGCTGGTCGTAGATCGCGATGCCGATGACGTTCAGGCCGGACGCGGCAAAGGTGAAAGCAACGCCGGCAAACCCGAACAGCGCCCACGGGCCGTACTCGACATGATAGCCAGGCATGAAAAACGCAGCGACCGGCACCAGCAAGAACAGAAACGACACCCAGAAAGCAAACAGCGTGACCCAGCGATAGGCTTCAAGGATTAGCCGCATCAGCTACAACCCTTCGTCACTCGTAAACGACACCACGCGGCCGATTACCGTGATCTCGTGCTCTCCAATGTGAATGACATTGTGCATCGGATTCGATGATACCGGCTCAAACCGCGCGGGCTCCGTGCAGAAGCGCTTGATGGTCGTTTCCCCGCCTCCGTTTTGAATCAGGTAGACGCGGTTGTTGCGCAGTTCTCTCTGATCGGGATCCACCACGGCGTAAGACCGCTCGGGCAGGATCTGATTCATGCTATCGCCATCAACCTGAACCGCGAAAGCCTGGTTGCACCCGGCTCGCTTGATCTGTGGAACAAGAAACGCGGGCACTTCAATCGCCTCTCGCCAACTGCCGGCTGCGGCAATGCCGATCACCGGTACCCAAACGACATTCGTATCAACGCTCGGACTGTCAATTTCACCCAACCCGAAAAACTCAGCAAGGATGGGCATTTCATTCTGTTGAATGCGCCGCGTGCCCTTTTTGATTTCCGCCACACGAGGGGCTGGAATACCCAAAAGCTTGGCGATGCCAGCGCCGGTCACGCGCTTTTCCGCCAGCCTTTTCAGCAGTTCATCGCGGATGTCGTCATGAGTGACCATCGGGACACCATGCGAAAATCGTAAGCCCCCGTCGATAACGGACATCGTAACTTTTCCCCTTGCAGGCAGCTTACGAATATCGTAATTCTCCTGCATGGATACACCTTCGGACATCATTGAGGCTCTTGGCGGCACTGTTGCTGTTGCTGTGGCGCTCGATCTCGCCCCGACCACCGTGTCGAGTTGGAAGTCATCCGGGTCAATCCCGAAGTGGCGCATCCCCGGCATTGAAGCCCTCGCGAGAGAGAAGGGTATCATGCTCAACATCGCTCAGCGCCCCAGCCAGTCGGCGGCGTGACGATGGCCGGCCCCATTCCCCAAGGAGAAACGACATGCGTACGATCGAAGAACAGCGCGTTGCGCTCGATTGCGTTGCCCTTGCACTCAGCAATGGCCGCGACCTTACCGACGCGGAAGCGTTCTACGCTTTCGTCACCGGCGAGCGCCAGGACGACGCCAAGCTCAAGCTCGACGCCGTCGACGCTGCCTTCAGGACGTAGTATCGGATTTTCCAAATACGACCCTAAGGCATCGGGTGAACAAGGCGACATCGTCGTCAAGATTTGTTGCCGCTTCGTAGTGTGTCGCGCGCAAAATCTTTCACATCTCAAGCGCAACTGCCTGATGCGAGCCGCCAGCTGGCCAATTGGTGACGCGTACATCTTCAGACATTTTGATTCTCCTGTCTCGGGTCGCTCCGACAGGATGGCCGAAGGCGGCGCGGAGTCAATCTGCGCCGCCGGAGGGCACTGACCGATGACGGACGCCCTGATCGTGATCGCCTTGTGGTGGATCGCCCTCGCCTGTCTCGCGGCTTGGGCTTTCGGCCCGTTTACCGGCTTCAACGACCGCGAGCCGCGCCAATGAACTCTCCCCCCGGCGACATGCAACCGCCGCTGGGCACCTGCGGGACCGCAGCCCCCCAATACCCTGCGGTCCCGTCTTTCTTCGATGTTCCCTGTTCCAGCCATAATGGAGCAATACCCGATGCTTGACCGCAATGTCTTGCTGCCCTTCGCTTTGCCGGACACAAAATCACTGCGCCGCGCTGCGGCCAACATCATCCGCGATATCCAGCGCGAGCATGAGTTGACGGACCAGATGCTTGCCGATCGCGTAGGCATCTCCGCCGGCACCGTTGCCAACATCCGCAACGAGAAGAACGATATCGGGTCTGTCACGCTGGCCCGGATCGCCGCGGCATTTGGCGAGGAGTTCCTTGCCCCGTTTCAGGCGCTCTACGCCCCGCCCCCGAGCGAGGATGGCGAACCGGTGGCGCTGCTTTCCGACGCACTGGCGGCGATGGTACGGGCCAAAGGCATCAAGGGCGAGCTCGATAGCCTGCCTGCGCTCAAGGCCTGCGTCGAGGGGCTTTCGGCGCATATCCTTTCGGTGGAACGCAAGCGTCTGCGGGTGGCAGCATGAGCGCCCGCCCAGCCTACGCGCCTGCCGACAACGCCGCGCTGCGCTATGCCGACTTCTGCGATTTCCGCGACATGGCGCGCGGATCGGCGAAGCTGCGCGACAGCATCCTGATCTCGCGCGGTCTGCCGCCCCTCGGGATGCCGCACATCAACGACAACGTGAAGCGCGTTGCATCCAATCCGCGCGTGTCGAAGCACCAGTGCGCCGACTGCGGCGGTGCTTTGAACGTGCGCCGGAACAAGACCGGGCGCTGCATCCATTGCGTGCGGGCGTTCCTGCACCCGAACACGAAGCGCTGTTCGGTGTGCCAGGTCGGACTGGACCGGAAGAACGCGTCTGGCCTGTGCGCCGAGCATCGGATCCGGCTTCGGGAAACCAAGCTCGACAATCCCACGCGCGCCTTGGTCAAGAAGGTTTCGCAGCTGATGAACATCAGCGCCGAGGACGTGCTGAGCCGGTCGCACGAGACTGCGGCGGTCGAGGCGCGCTGCGTTGTCGCTTCTGTGCTGCGCCGCCGGGGACAGTCCCTGCAGAAGATTGGGCGCCGTTTGGGCCGCGATCACAGTTCGATCAAGCACCTGATCGACAACCTCCCCAAGTATGCCGCGCGCAATCCGCTGGTGACTGAAACGCTGGAGAAACTGGCATGACGCGCCAGATGGGCGGCAACGACCCTGCACACCGTGAGGCGATGCAAGAGGGGAGCGCCACGCTGCGCGATCGCATCCTCGCCATGCTGGCCGAGCGCGATGGCAAGTTCAGCGCGCAGGTTGCGGGCCATGATCAGGCACGCCGGGCCATCGCCAAGGGCGTTTCGCGCGAAGAGGTGATGAGCCTCTTCGACCTGTCCGATACCGCATATGAGCAGCTTGCCGGGCAAGTGCGGGCGGGTGCGGCATGAGCCAGAACCGATCCTCGGCCGTGATGCAGCAACGTCATGAGGCGCACGACAGCTTGGACGATTTTCCCACCCCCCCGTGGGCCACCCGCGCGCTCTGCGAATGGCTGGTGCGCAACTGGTGCCCGGAACGGGATGACTGTTGCGAACTGACCTGCCGCGAACCCGCTGCCAATCGCGGACACATGGCGCGCCCGCTGGCCGAGTATTTCGGCACCGTCGAAGCCGCGGACGTCCATGATTATGGCGCAGGTTTTCCGGTGGCTGACTATCTGTGGGGCCCGGTGCCGCCGATGGTCGACTGGACCATCACAAACCCGCCGTTCCGCCTTGCCGAGCAGTTTATCGCGCGCGCGGCCGCCAGCAGCGAGCATGGTTTTGCCATGATCGTGCGCACTGCCTTTCTTGAAGGGCAGGGCCGGTACGAGAGCCTGTTCAAAGTCAATCCGCCCAGCTTTGTTCTCCAATTTGCCGAGCGCGTAGTGATGCATCGGGGCCGTCTGGCTCCTGAGGGATCGACCGCAACTGCCTATTGCTGGCTCGTGTGGATCGACGGCGAGGACGACACCCGCTTTGACTGGATCGCGCCATGCCGGAAGCGCCTGGAGCGGGCTGAGGATTATCGGGAGCCCGCCGCATGATGCGCCTGTTCCGCCGCCGTCCCACCGCGTCAGACGCGGGCCGCACGCTGTCCGAACTGCGCTGTCTTGGCGACCGCGAACGGTATCGCGCCAAGGCCCGCCTGATGCGCTCCGATATGGGCCTGCCGCCGCTGCCCGAACTGGAGCCGCGTGGGTAAGCGCCGCGCCGCCATTTCCACGACGAGCGACGGCGCGACGCTCGATCCCTTTGTACCCCGCGCCGAGGAGAATGAAATGCCCAAGGAAAACTACGACTCGGACACCGGGGAAATCATCGAAGATCGAGCTGCAGATGGCGGCAGGCGCTATCCTTCTGTCACCACGCTCACCGACCTGATCGCCATGCTGAACGATGGCGCGTTCAATCAGGACTGCGCCGACAAGCTGCAGGAATTCTCGGCGGACATGGAAGAGCTCGGCGTCGACACCGGCAAGAAGGTCAAGGGCAAGATCACGCTGACCATCGATGTCGAGCGCGAGCATGACGGCGTCTATTTTTTCACGCCGCAGGTCACTCTGAAGCTGCCGCCGGAGAAGGTGAGCCGCACGATCGGCTGGGTCACGGACGACAACCGCTTCACGCCGAACAAGCCAGGCCAAGGCAACCTGTTCGGCACCATCCGCGAGATCACCGCTGAACCGCGCACTGTGCGCAGCGCCTGAAAGGACCAGACATGACCGACACCACAGAGGCGGGCGCTATCGTTCGCGACAGCATTGCCGCCGCCAGCGACCACCTGCGCGGCCTGATCGTCACCATCAAGGATCCGCGCGATGGGACTGAAGCGCCGGCACTTCTCGGCGACAAGGTCGAGATCATCAGCCCGTCGCAGCTCGATCCCTACCGCGACATTCCGCTGCGCCGCACCGGCACGGCAACCCACACGCGGCTGGACAGCTTCATCGACCATGTGAACCGCTTCAAGGGCGGCAACAGCGCGGTCTTCGCGGTCGACAATATGGAAGCGCCGAAGCTGACTGCGATCTTCGATTACCACTTTGCTGGCTACGAGAGCGACCCCTGCAACCTCAAGCACAAGGCGGTCTACAGCTTTCCGTTGTCCGACGAGTGGAAGGCGTGGAGCAAGGCTGACGGCAAGCCCATGTCGATGGCTGACTTCGCGGCGTTTCTCGAAGATCATATCGTCGACGTGACTTCCGACAAGCCGCAGTCCGATGCGGCCAAGGACTTCCTTTCGAAGTCCGGCGGCAATCTCGCCAGCCCTTCCAAGCTGATCGAGATCGCGCGAGGCCTGCAGGTCAATGAAGCGTCGACGCTGCGCGAGGCCCGCAATCTTTCGAGCGGCGAGGCTGAAGTCGTGTTCCAGTCGGAACACCTCGACGCGAGCGGCAACAAGCTGGTGCTCCCCAACGCATTCATGATCTGCATCCCGATCTTCGCGCGCGCCCGGGTGCTTGACCAGATCCTCGCACGGTTCCGCTACCGCAGGCAGGGCGGCGGCATCGTGTTCTGGTTCGACCTCTGGCGGCCGGATATGGTGTTCGAGCACGCGTTCACCGAGGCCTGTGAGCAGGTCAAGGCTGATACCGGCCTGCCGCTGTTTGTCGGTAGCGCCGAAGCCTGACCTATGATCCGGTTGCCGTTCCCTCCTGCCGCTCTCTCAGGGCACGCCAAAGGCCACTGGCGAGGCAAGTCCTCCGTCACGGCCAAGTGGCGCGCATGGGCGAAGGCTGCCGCTCTCGCAGCCAAGGTAACGGCACCGGATCAAGGTGACATCGTGGTGCGCATTCGCTTCGTGCCACCGAACCGGCGCGGGGATCGGGTCAATTTCGGCAACCGCTGCAAACCCATCTTCGATGGCATCGCGGACGCGCTCAAGGTGAACGATAGCCGGTTCGTGCCGCTGTACGAATATGCCGAGCCGGAAGCACCTGGGCGGCTTGAGATCGAGGTGCACGCGCTGTGACCACCTCGGAACTCATGAAGGCCATGGCTGATGCAGGAGCGCCGTTTGATGCCATCCTGATCGCCGTGCGTGCAATTGAAGAACGAGATGCGGCAATCGAGGCGACGCGCGCTGCCGCTCGTGAACGCAAGCGCCGTCAACGCGCCAATACGCGTGACATGGACGGGACAGTCACGGGACAGTCACGGGACATGGATGGGACAGTCACGGCCACCCCCGCCCTTTCCCGCCCCCCCAATGAGAATAACTCTAACCCCCCCACCCATACCCACCCGGAAACATCCCCCTGCGCGAGCGCACTTGCGCGTAAGGCCCCGGCTGGTGGCGAATTCCCCAAGCCGGATTGGGCTGATGGCTCGGTCTGGGCAGACTTCCTGAAGAACCGCCGCGCCAAGCGCTTGCCGAACACGGCCACGGCGTACCGCGGCTTTCTCGCCGACATTGCCAAGCTGGCCACCGGTGAATGGCCACCGGGCCGATTACTCGAACACGCGGTGATGAAGGGTTGGGGCGCGATCTATGCTCCGGATGAACTGAAGGGGACTGCAAATGGCAAAGACATTCGGACAGGTGGTGGCACGGCTGCCAAGCCCGCGCTCGTCGACATCGGACGGCAGGTTGCTGCAGAACTCGAAGCCCGTGGAACTGGCACCTTCGGGCGCCACTGAGGCCGTCGCGCTCGTCACAAGCTGCCTTACGCTGGTCAAGCCGGTCGGCATGTCTGGCGAGGACGCGCATGCCTGGCTGACCGTTGCCACCGGCGAGGTTGCGCACCTTCCCCGCGACATCCTCGAAGCAGCTTGCGCCGCCGCGCGCCGGACCTGCACTCACCACGGACAGATCGTGCCGACGATCCTGAAGGAAGGCGAGGAACTGCTTTCTCTGCGCCGCACGCGGCTGGGCGTCGACGTCATTCCGCGTGATCGCCACCTGCCTGCTCCGGATCGGTGGAAACCAAGCGCTGAAGAAATCGAGTTGATCAAGGCTGATGCGGCAGCCGGTTTGCATGGTCGAGGCGCCGCATGACCTACCGCCCGCGCAACACCAACATACCGACATTGGAAGCGCCCAAAGCGAACAAGCGCTGGTTCGACAGCCGCAAGCCGGAGCGCAGCAAGACAGAGCCGTTCGGATTTCACGCAGAGCGGAACGACGGCGCATGACCTTGTCCGCCACCATTGACCTGCCGCTATTCGCCTGGAGCTTTGCCATGACCAACGTCGGAGCGCGCCTGCGCAAGCACCGCCGCGAGATCAAGCGCTGCCGGGATTGCGGGGTCGTGATCAATCGCTCTTCACGCGGCCGCTGCAAGCGTTGCGCTGTCGTCGGACTTCGCCGTGACTGCCCAGCTGACTTTCTTGCGATCCTCCGCTCTCTCGGCTCACAGGGCGCGGCACGGCATTACCACGCCAGCCTCGCCACCGTGACTCGCTGGCGCCGTGAACTTGAAATCCGTCCGCAGACCCGCATGAAGCGCGGCATCGGCCAGTCGCGCACCGATCGCGGTTTCACTGCCCGCCCATTGATCGCGCACCGCGACATGAGCCGAGCCGGCTGCGCTGCGGAATTTCTGCGCCGATGGGGATCGGTCTACCGTTGCACCGCCGATGGCGCGCCCAACGCGAAGGGTCAGTTCTGGAAACGCAATCATACGGTGTTGACCGATGATCAGATTATCGCCCGCGCTACAAAGCTTGGGTGGATTTCTGAAATACCGCAAGACCGGCTGCCGGATGACAGGAACTACATCCCACTGGCGGAAGTTTGCCGAGTAGGTGGTGAAGTTTCGCGTGAGGCAATTTGCGCGCTGATCGAACAGGGCCGCTTGGAAGTCAAACTAGCCGGACCGGGTTGGTTTGCAAATCTTGGGCGCGGAGATGAACGCATCGTCGCAAAGCACCTGGGCGAATTGCTCATGCTGCGATCCGATTTCGACGCCACGGTCGAACTGATCGCCAAAGGATGGGAAGCGCCTCGTCCGTTCCTTGAAGCTTTACGCCGGGGGTTTTGGGGCAACGTCGATATTCGCGGCGTGGCGAAATGGTAAGGTGAAGATTATGGCCACGCTCACCCCGAAACGACTGCGATTTGTTGAAGAATACCTCGTCGATCTGAACGCGACGCAGGCGGCGATCCGGGCGGGCTACAGCGCGCGGACGGCACAAGAGCAGTCAAGCCGCCTGTTATCGAATGCTATGGTTGCCGCCGCTATTACCAAAGCCAAGGAGGAGCGTGCCGAAGCGACCAAGATCACGGCGCAATGGGTGCTCGAAAAGGCTGCTCAGGTTTTCGAAGAAGCCCATGCCGAAAACGATCGCAAGAACGCTCTGCGCGCGCTCGAAATGTGCGGCAAGCACATTGACGTGGCAGCGTTCAAGGAAGCTGCGGGCACAGAGGTCAACGTCAACATCGCGTCCGGTCTCGGTCACTTCTACGGCGAGGACGGTGAGGCCGGTTGATCGCCCATGGTTGTCGCCAAGCCTCGCGCGAAACGGCCAAGGAAGCTGATCAGCGGAACGCCTGACCCACAGGCGGCTCCAGTCGCGCAGGCCGAGATCGGCCACAATCGCGGACCGACGCTCAATCCAGTGCTGAAGCCGTTCTGGCTGGCTAAGCGCAACGGCAACGGCGAGCCGATCCGCAACCGGATCCTCTACGGCGGCCGGGCATCGTCGAAATCATGGGACGCGGCGGGGTTCATCATCTACCTCGCCTGCAACTACCGCATCCGCGTCCTCTGCGCCCGCCAGTTTCAAAACAAGATCGAGGAATCGGTCTACTCGCTGCTCAAGATCCAGATCGAGCGTTTCGGGCTGCAGCGTCAATTCCGCGTCCTCGACAACAAGATCGTGCACCGCCGGACCGGCTCGGAGTTTCTGTTCTACGGCCTGTGGCGGCACATTTCCGAGATCAAGTCGCTCGAGAGCATTGATATCTGCTGGCTTGAAGAGGCTCATGCCCTCACCGCGGAGCAATGGGAAATCCTGAACCCTACGCTGCGCAAGGACAGCTCGCAGTTCTGGATCATATTCAATCCCAAGCTCAGCACCGATTTTGCCTGGCGCCGCTTTGTGGTGAACCCGCCGCCGGGAACGCTGGTGCGGCAGATCAATTTCGACGAAAACCCGTTTCTCTCGCAGACCATGCTGGATCTGATCGCTGCGGCTCGCGCAGAAGACGAGGCTGATTTCGAGCACATCTACCTTGGCGTCCCGCGCGACGACGACGACGATGCAGTGATCAAGCGCTCGTGGGTCATGGCCGCGATCGATGCGCACAAGAAGCTCGGTATCGCGCCCGTTGGGCAAAAACGCATCGGCTTCGACGTTGCCGATGGCGGCGCGGACAAGAATGCAGCAATCGCAGCGCATGGCGCGCTCGCCTACCACGCCGACCTCTGGAAGGCCGGGGAGCATGAGCTGCTCAAGTCGGCGACGCGCGTCTGGAACCTTGCGTTGGAGCACGACGCGGAAATCATGTTCGACAGCATCGGCGTCGGTGCGATGACAGGTGCCAAGATCAACGAACTGAACGCCGGGGATACGCAGCACCGAACTGTTCGCCATACCGGGTTCAATGCTGGTGCAGCCGTGTTCCGGCCCGATTCGATCTACGCGCGCTCGCACCCGCCACGCACCAACAAAGACTTCTTCGCGAACCTCAAGGCGCAGGCTTGGTGGCTTCTCGCGGATCGGTTCCGGGCGACCTTCAACGCGGTCAACGGTGGCCAGGTGCCGAGCCAGGACGAGCTTGTCTTTATCGACAGCACGATGCCGCACCTCAACCAGCTGATCGACGAACTCTGCACGCCCAAGCGTGACTTCGACAACGCCGGCCGCGTCAAGGTTGAAAGCAAGAAGGACTTGGCGAAGTCGAACCGCGTCGGCGGGGCCCAGCCCTCCCCCAACCTTGCCGATGCTTTCGTGATGGCTTTCGCGCCGGGGCGCCGCGGTATGATGATCAGTCCCGATGCTCTGGCGGCTGCGTAGCTTTCGCCAAGGCGGCGACAATTGCCTCCTGCTCTTCCTCGCTCAGCATGGCCTCGCGCGGCTCCCGGGCTTCAAGCTCGAGATGCGCAAGCGCTGCCTCAAGCAGCTCGCGTAAGGTGAGAACCATGCGTCTGCCTACCACGAGGCAGTGCGGCGTACCATGGGATTACACGTTCGCAGCGAGGGCCTCGACATGATCCATCCCCCGAAAGCAGTCAGCGAGTTTAAGCCGCTCCTGAAGTCTGACATGAATCAGATGACCGAAGATGATCTCTGGCTGGAAGCGGGACGCCTGATGATCGCGCGACACGCTCAATCGCATGGATACCCTGCTCCTGAGGTCAACGAGAACACCACGGATGAAGGCAAGCGCCGTCTATGGTGGATTGATGGCAGCGGCGCGAAAATGCAGTGGACCGGGGAAAAGGTCGCGGCCTGATGTTTGGCCGCATTCGTGCCGCGTGGCGCGCCTTCTGGAATTCGACCACCGCAACGCAGCCTCAAGCCCTGACGGTCATTGAAACCGCGCGCGAGATGCGTGTCAGCCAAGCCGCGCTGTACGAGGCCGAGCGCGGCAATTCGCCTATCTTCTTGCCCGAAATGACCTTTCAACGCGCGGCACCCATGACCGGAACGCTACCGGAGGGTATGGCGATGGACGCGGTGCCAACCACCGACGCGCTCATCTCCTATGCCACGAACCAAGGCGCTCATGAGGGGCTGGGCTTTCTCGGCTATCCCTATCTCGCCGAACTGAGCCAGCGCGCGGAATATCGGCACGTCGCCTCGATCTGGGCGGAGCACTGCACCCGCAAGTGGATCAAGGTCACTGGCGACAAGGCCAAGGTCGACAAGATCATCGCTGAACTGGACCGGCTCGACGTGCGCCATTTGGTCCGCGAAGCTGTCGAAAAGGAATGCTTTTTCGGGCGCATCCATTTGTTCATGGATTTCGGCGACTTCGACAAACCGCAGGAGTTGCCGGTCCCGCTGGTGCTGGACAGCAAGAAGATCGGCCCGGAACGGCCCCTGCAGCGCCTCGGCGTGGTCGAACCGATGTGGTGTTACCCCGGCGCATACTCGGCGCAGAACCCGCTCGCGCCAGATTTCTACAATCCTTCGACCTGGTACGTCTCTGGCAACATCGTGCATGCCTCCCGCCTTCTGACCATGGTCGGTCGGCCGATGCCGAACATGTTGAAGCCAGCCTATGCGTTCGGCGGTGTGGCCCTGAGCCAGATGATCAAGCCCTACGTCGACAACTGGCTGCGCACTCGCCAGTCGGTGTCGGACCTGATCGATGCATTCTCGGTCATGGTGCTCGCAACGGACATGGAACAAATCTTGACCGGCGTGGCTGGCGCGGAACGACAATTCTTCAACCGGGTCGACCTGTTCAACAAAACCCGCAGCAATCGCGGAACATTCGCGATCGACAAGGATACCGAAGAGTTCAGCAACGTCTCGGCGCCGATCGCGGGCCTCGACAAGCTGCAGTCGCAGGCCATTGAGCAGATCGCGTCGGTATCAGGCATTCCGCTGGTGATCCTGCTTGGTGTCACACCTTCAGGCCTGAATGCCTCATCGGATGGAGAGATCAGGGCATTCTACGACAAGATTGCTGGCTATCAGGAAAAGATCATCGGGCCCGGGCTCAAGACCTTGCTCGAGGTCGTGCAGCTGAGCCTGTTCGGCGCGATCGACGACAAGATCGGTTTCGAGTTTGAAAGCCTGTGGGAGATGTCGGACGCGGACAAGGCGGCAATCCGCAAGTCCGACGCCGAAGCTGATTCGGCTTACATCACTGCTGGCATCGTATCGCCGGAGGAAGCCCGCGAGCGGCTGAACGATGAGGAAGGCGGGCTCTATGCTGGCCGCCTGACCGGGCCTGCGCCGGAACCCGAACCGCTCGAGGTGGGCGAAGAGGATACGCTTCCGCTGCTGGGCAAGGAATGACCCATGCTCAAGCCCATTCGCCCCGCCGCGCCGATCCGCATCAAATACGAACAGCGGGTACTGGCCGCGCTGGCTGAAATGCACCGGACGCTGCTGCGCGAGATCGAGCGGACTTGGAACAAGCGCGAGCCTGAAACCGTCATCGCCGCCGACGAAATCCCGGCCAAGGAACTGCAGCTCGTCATGTCGCGCATCGCCCGGCGCTGGCTCAGACGCTTCGATGACCTTGCCGACAGCCTCGCCGAGTACTTCGCGACCCAAACCCGCGCCCGGTGTGATCGAGCACTCGCGGAGATGCTGCGCAAGGGCGGCATGTCGGTTCGCTTCAAGATGACGCCCGCCATGCGCGATGCTTTCGCCGCGGTGCGCGCCGAAAACGTCGGACTGATCAAGTCCATCGCGAGCCAGCACCTCACCAAGGTCGAGATGCTGGTCAACCAATCGGTATCACAAGGCCGCGATCTCGGCGCGCTCACCAAGGCGCTGGAGAAAAGCTACGGCATTACGAGGCGCCGGGCATCGCTGATCGCGCGGGATCAGAACAACAAGGCGACGGCCGTCATGGCCCGCACCCGGCATCTTGAGCTCGGCATCACGAAAGCAAAGTGGATGCACAGCGCTGGCGGCAAGCACCCGCGCGAACCGCATGTCCGGTTCTCGGGGCGGGCCTACGATATTCGCGAAGGTCACGATTTCGGCGACGGCGAAGGGAAAGTGTGGCCCGGCACGCTGATCAATTGCCGATGTGTCGCGGTGCCCATCGTTCCCGGCTTCGATACCTGATCCAGCGCTCCGCCCTACCATGAGATTACAAGGGAGCATCTCATGGCGTCTTCGCTGGTTGACCTGGTCAAGATCAACATCACTTCGACGGGTACTGGGCCGCTCAAGCTGGGCTCGGCTGTCACGGGATTTCGCGGCACCGACGCGCTGATCAACGGGCGTGACTACTCCTATTCGATCCAACAGGGGAGCGCGTGGGAAGTTGGGCGCGGCACGTGGCTGTCGGCATCGAGCCAGCTCGTGCGGCAGGTGCTGTATTCGTCCAATGGCGGTGTTGCGATCGCGCTCAAGAACGGCGCTCAGGTGTCGTTTGTTCCTGTTTCGGTAGATCTGGACTCGGTGCAGCTGACAGCGGACGCGCGTGCTGCCGCGCTTGATGCGCAAGCCTATTCCGAACTGTCTCAAGCTGATGCGCTACAGGTCTCCTCTGATCGCGCCTTCGTCGGCAGTGCCGTGCAAACGGTCGTTTCGGGCATGTCGATCTACGATAATGCCTATGCCTCGACGCTACCGAAGGGCGTGACGTCGGTATCCATCGGCGGAACGGCCATAACTGGCGCGACCGTTGGCACCTATCCGCTGACCTTTTCCGGCGGGTCGATTACCGGAATGGTTGCCAATCTCGTCGTTACGTCGGCCACGACAGCGCGAGTGGATATCATCAACACGGGCTTGGGATCCGGAACGACCCCGCCGACTGTGACGATCCCGACCGGTGCGACGTTGCCCGCCGGGACCACGCTTACTGCGGTGGTCGGCGCGATCATTGCAAACCAGCAAAAATATTGGGCCGTGTCCTCGGACGGCTCGCAATTTCTGCTTTGCGGCAACAATGCCGGATCGTTCGGTTCTGCTCCCTTTGGCGGAACACAAGTTACGTCGCCCTCTGGCGCATGGCTGGCATCGACGTTCGCGCGCTCGCAGAACGCCATTCCATTCGCGACATGGAGCGCACTGGCTTCGGCAACCGGCATGCTGGCCGGAGACCGCGCTCGCGTCCGAGCTAGCGATACCGGGACGCACACCGATCCAGTCGTTGGTGGCACGGTCAGCAATGCTGGCGACTACACCTATTCGGCCAGTCCTGCAGGTTGGCAACGTACTGGCGACCTCGACAGCCAGACGGCATCAGCACTGGTGGCGCAAGTTTCTGGAATTCTGGCTCAAAATTCTGGGACAGTGCTGACCATCAGCGATGCAAGCAAGCGAGTGGTGGTCCGGGTCAATGCAGACGGCAGCACCGAGCTCGTGCGCCTGATCACTCCCAAGGTGACCGCTCCGACCATCGAGATTGGCAGTGGAGGAACTGCATTTCAGTCGAGCACTGGCAATCCGCTGGCGATCAAGGATGCGAACAATCACGTCGTCTTCGACGTAGACGCCAACGGCCTCACGCGCATGGTTAGCGGACAGGCGGTGAAATTCAGCGCTGATAGCGTGTTCCGCAAGAACTCATTCCTCGCCACGACGGATCGCAAGCCCGGCGCTTTCCCGGCCGAGATCAACCATATCATCTACTACGGCCAGAGCTGGGCTGGCGGCTTCGATGCGATCCCGGTGATCAATACGACGCAGCCCTACGACACGCTCATGTTCAACCTTAATGCTCAGGGCGAAGGCATCCGTCAGCAGTATTCGGTGGCCCAGGATGCGACCGCCTTGCAATCTTTCGTTCCGGCCGTGGAGAACCAGCGTGTCGGCACGCCGGAGTTCACAACGGCCAATGTGGGCGAAACTGGTGCTGTCGCCATGGCCAACGAAATCAAGCGCCTGATCCTTGCCGAGAACAATACGGCCATGACCGATCAGGCGTTTCAGCTGCTCGTTTCGTATCCCGGCGAGGGCAGCAAATACATCGAGGATCTGGCCGATCCCGCAGGCATCTACATGAAGCGGGTGATCGAGCAGATCACGCGCGGCTATGCCATCGCGCAGGCAATGGGCAAGACCTATGCCGTACTCTGCGTGACATGGTTGCAGGGCAACTCGGCAATCGCAACGCCCTACGCCACGCAGCTTGAGGCCATGCGTGCCTACATCAGCACGCAGGCGCAGTCGATCGTGCAAGGCCAGGGCGAAGTGCCGCTGATCACTTGGGAGCAATATCCCAGCATCAACACCGACGGGACTACGAATGCGTCTGCGCGGGGCGTCTACACGCGGTATGTCGGTGCGGCGGACACCTACCCCTATATCTACTGCTCCGGCCCGTCTTACCAATACGGGCAGGTCAGCAGCAGCAACATTCATTACCTTCCGCCCGGCATGGCGGACATCGGTCGGGACTTCGCCTTTGCGATCAAGCGCGCGGTGATCGACCAGACGGCTTACGAGCCGCTGCGTCCTGTCTCGCTCAAGCGCCAGGGCAAGATTGCGCTGGTCAAGTTCAACGTCGCCGCCGGGCAGCTGCTGGTCGATACGACGCAGGTGGTCGCGCAGACCAACTACGGCTTCAATCTCTATGACAGCGGCGGCACGCTGCTCACGATTGCTTCGGTGACCATCATCGGTCCGGATACGATCAAGATCGTGGCAAGCACCGCGATCCCGAGCGGCGCCACGCTTCGATATGCAGACACCGGCACCGACGCGACCAACGCAAACAAGTGGCGCGGCAATATCCGCGACAACCTCGGCGATCTTGGTCAACGCAACCGCTGGCTCGTCGCCTTCTCCTACCCCTTCTCGAATTAAAGGATCGCCGCCATGGGCTTGGACATCATCGTTCCCGGTGTGACTTTCAGCAACTACGTCGACATCTCGGCATACCCCGTCACCACCAACCTCTCATCGCTCTACTATCTGGGTGTCGACGCAAACACGTCAAAGACCAACCAGATCCCGGGCGGCGGCGCGGACGCCACGGTGGGCGCCAACGTCACCTTCGCGGCCGGCTATGCAACCTTCTCCGGAGACCCGACAGCAGCGGCTAACTTCATCCAGACCAACGACCTGGACTCAGCTTCGACGGACTTTACTCGGATCGCCATCTTTCAGAAGATGGACACCACAGATCGCCCGGTCTGGGGGCAGTGGAACTCCGGGGTCAGCGGTTCTGGTTTCCTGCAGACACTTTCGCATGTTGTCGCCTCGGGCCCAACGCTTGTCAGCCGAACGCTTTATGGCTCGGCGGCGCAGACGGCCTTCGTCTTTGTTGCTCAGAAATACACCGGCGGTGTCCTGAGCACCTATACCGCCAATGGTGGAGTGCTGGCAGCAGCCGTCACCAACTCTGCGGCTAGCCGCGTTACCAACTCTGCGGTGGCCGAAAGAATTGGCGGCAGCGCTGGGTCAGCTGTCTTTTCAGGAACAAGCCGGATCGCGATGGTCTCGAAGCACCGCTCCGCCCTCACCGACGCGCAGATCGCGGACATCTTCAACTTCTGCAAGCTGGTCATGACCAAGCGCGGCTTGGTGCTGTCATAATGACCCAGACCCTTCTTCTCGCCATGGACCGCGCGCCATCGGCCCGTAGCCGGGATGCCAATGGTTTCCTGCACGTCGAGGTGTCGAACATCTCGAAGGCCAATGTCTGCCCCTATTACGGGCGCGAAATTCCCGGCGCTGCGGAGCTGGGCCTTGATCCAGATCGGATATTTCAACTCTACCGCGATCCCGCCGAACTGGCGAGCGCGGCGGACACGTTCAATAACCTGCCAATCTTGTCCGAACATGTGCCGGTGCTGCCCGAACGCTTGCCTGAAGACCTGATCATCGGGTCCACCGGCACCGATGCCGAGTTCGATGGGACATTTCTCAAGAACAGCCTCGTGATCTGGCAGCAAGCCGCGCAGGACGCCATCGAAGCCGACAGAAAGCGCGAGCTTTCAAGCGCTTACCGATACCGCGCGGACATGACGCCGGGCACAACGCCAGAAGGTTTGCGTTACGACGGTGTAATGCGGGAGATCATGGGCAACCACGTCGCACTCGTCATTGAAGGGCGTGCGGGGCCGGACGTAGTAGTCGGAGATGAAGTGATGAAGCTCAAGTCGCGCACCGCGCTGATGATTTCCGGGGCCATTCAGGCCCACGTCCGCCCGCTCCTCGCGGCGGATGCCAAGATCGACCTCGCGCCGGTTCTTTCCGGCGTCACTGCTGCCTCGATCGGCAAGAAGGGCGCGGCGGGCAAGCTCGCTGGCAAGGTTGCCGAACTGGTGGCCCCTCACCTCGCCGCCGACGCCGCGCTTGACGCGGATGCACTCGGCAAGGCGCTCGCTGCGATCCAGCCCCTCGCCGCTGACGAGGACATGATCGACAAGGAAGACGGGGCCAAGGACGAGGGCAACGAAAGCGAACCCAAGGCTAAGACAGCCGAGGACGAAGAAGAAAAGAAAGAGGACGAAGAAGAGGACAAGGACGGCAAAAAGCCGGCCATGGACGCCGCGACGGTCAAGAAGATGATCGCGGCAGCCGAAGCGCGCGGCGCAGCCCGGGTCGCTGCCATCGAACTTGCCAAACGCGACGTCGCGCCGCTGGTCGGCGAAGTCATCGGTATGGACAGCGCGGCGGCGGTTTACGCCTTCGCGCTTGAGAGCGTCGGCATTGAGCGGGCTGCCATTGATGGCGCGCCCGTCACGACCCTCAAGGCGATGGTGCAGCGTGAAGCTGATCGCACCCGCTCCAAGTCCATGACCTTCGACGCAGCGGCCGTGAAGCGTGCCAACGACAGCTTCGCCGAACTCTACGGGAGCAATTGAACATGACTGGCTTTCAGACTTCCGTCGCCCAGAATCTCGCCATTGGCGTTCCCGGCGATTTCGCAACCACCGGACCGTGGTCCACTGTCCCCGCGCTTGACGGTGAACTGACCGCTGGCGCCGCCGGTGTCGTCATCGCTGCCTTCGCCTGGGCGGACGATACCACGGGCGTTGTCACCAACGGCAAGCCCAACCTCGCATCGACCCGCTTCGGCTTCGTCGGCCGCGACCAGCGCGCAGTCATCACCACGTATCTCGCAGAATCGGCATTCGCCGTGAATGCCGGTATGGAGGTGACGCTGTTCGATGGCGGTGCATTCTACATCACGGCGCCTTCGACCCCGACCATTGGTCAGAAGGTCTTCGCCAAGTATGCGGACGGCACCATCGTGCTCGGAACGGCCGGGTCGCCGCCGACGTCGACGCTTTCCGTCACCACGACCAATGCTTCGACTGCAATCTCGTTCACGGGCGGAACGCTCAGCCCTGGCATGCCGATTTCCGGCACGGGCATTCCGGCGGGCGCCACCATTGCGACCGTCAATGCGGGCGCCGGGACTGCGACGCTGAGCGCTAACGCTTCGGCGTCGGGCACTGTGACCGCCACCATCACCACCGCCTATGAAACGCGCTTCTTCGTGAAGACCAAGGCCGCTTCGGGTGAGATCATTGTCATCTCGGACAAGGGATTCTGATATGCTGACCGCACGCCTCTCCGAACATCGCGCCCGCCTGTCGGCTGGCGGCATCGAACTGCCCGCTGGCATGGAATACCTGCCCGAGGGCTGGCGCCGGTCCGCCTCGCTTGCGATGGACGCCCAGCCTTCGCTGTTTTCGGCGCCGAATGCTGGCATCCCCTCGCTGTTCTCGACCTATATCGATCCGAGCCAGATCAAGGTCGTCTTCCAGCCCACCGTCGCCGCGGAGTTCTACGGCGAAGAAAAGATGGGTGACTGGACGACCGACACGGCGACGTTCCCGATCACCGAGATGACCGGCAACACGTCGGCCTACGGCGATTTCAATCAGAACGGCAAGTCGAACGGCAATGCCAACTGGGTGTCGCGCCAGTCGTTCCATTTCCAGACCTTCACGCGGTGGGGCGAGCGCGAGCTCGCGCGCTACGGCGAGGCTCGGATCGACTGGGCTTCACTGCTTTCCGAGGCCAGCAACCAGACCCTCGCTCGCGCACTGAACACGTCCTACTTCTTCGGCGTGTCCGGCCTGAAGCTCTATGGCGGCATGAACGATCCGGCGCTGTCGAACGCAATCTCGCCGACGACCAAGACGGCTGGTGGCTTGACCTGGGCGGTCGGCACCACCATCGAAATCTACAACGACTTCCTCAAGCTCTACACGCAGCTGCAGACCCAGCTCCCGGCGCTTGTGAACATGTCGTCTCCGATGGAATGCGGCATCCCGAACACGCTGGAGCCGTACCTGGCCAAGACCAACGACTTCGGCAAGACGGTCAAGGAAATCATCCAGCAGTCGTTCCCGAACGTGAAGTTCACGGTGATCCCGCAGTTCGCAACGGGCTCGGGCAACCTGATCCAGCTCAAGCTGACCAGCGTCGACGGGCTGCCGGTCACCAAGTCGGCGTTCACCGAGAAGATGCGCGTGCATCCCGTGATCCCGCTCGCTTCGGGCTGGGAACAGAAGAAGTCCGCCGGTACGTGGGGCACCGTCCTGCGCTACCCGATCGCCATTGTGCAGATGCTGGGGGCCTGATCCATGGCAACGGTAACCGTTTGTTCGAAGCTTCCGTTCGGCTTTGTCGCCGAGTTCGCCGGCAAGTCCGTCACCTTCAACGGCGCGCGCATGCTCGACCCCGTCACCAAGGATCCGATCCTGATCGACGGCTATGGCATGACCCATGGTGTCGATGCCGACTGGTTCACCGGCTGGAAGGAATCCGTGGGCAACTTCCCGCCTGTCCTGAACGGTGCGATCTTCGCGGCCGCTGCCAACAAGGCCGATGCTGAAGCTGCAGAGCGTGCGCCTGAAGTTTCGACCGGACTGGAACAGAAGTCGTCCGACGAGCTTGGCGTCGAGGTCGTCGCCAAGGAGAATTGATGTGGCGCAGGCGGTGTTCAACTACGCCGCTTGGGCTGCGCGCTATCCAGAGTTCGCGGGCGTCGATGAGGCGCTCGCGTCTCTGTATTTCGCCGAGGCTTGCATCTACCTCGACAACAGCGACGACTCCCCTGTCTCCGACATCGCGGTGCGCGGTCTCCTGCTCAACATGCTCACCGCGCACATCGCCGCGCTGGCTGGCGCTTCCGGGCGCTCAGCCGATCAGGTCGGGCGAGTGGCTTCCGCGTCGGAAGGCTCGGTTTCGGTTTCAATGGACACCGGCACCCTTCCCGGTTCGGCGGCATGGTACCAGCAGACGCAGTACGGCCTGACCTATTGGAAGGCCTCGCAACCCTATCGCAGCGCGACCTATGTCGCTGCGCCGGCCTACGTGTTCGAGCGGCCGGTATGGCGGAGGTAAGCGGCGGCGAACGCTCGATTGCTGCGATCCGCGCGCTTGTGGACAAGCTCGGCAAGGCATCTGAGGTGCGGGTCGGCTTTCTCGAAGGCGCGACCTATCCCGACGGCACCTCAGTCGCCACGGTCGCCGCGCTGAACAACTTCGGCGCGCCCGGCGCGGGCATTCCCCCACGCCCGTTCTTTTCCAACATGATCGCCGACAAGTCACCACAATGGGGCGAGCAATTCGCCGCGGTGCTGGCAGCCACCGATAACGAGGCCGACAAGGCGCTGGAGCTCATGGGCGAAGGCATGGCGGGCCAGCTGCGCGAGGCAATCGTCCAGACGACCGGCCCTGCTAACAGCCCGGTCACCGATCTGCTCAAGCAGCGTTTTCCCATGGGCGGCCAGACGTTCGGTGATGTGCAGGAAGCGCGGCGTGATGTGGCGGCCGGAGAGACGGCGCCCGCTGGAAAGCCGCTCGTTTGGACCGGCAACCTGCTCGCCTCCGTCGACAAGGAAGTGCGATGAACCTGCGTGGGATCGCTAACAGCCTCACATCAAGCATAAACCCGAACATCGTCGCCACGCTGCGGCGCTCAACCGGCTACACGCTCAGCGATTCCGGTCGACAAGTGCCCAACTACGCTGCCGATGAGCCGATCACGGTGCAGGTGCAGGCCCTGACCCAGAAGGAACTGCAGCACCTCGACAAGCTCAATATCTCAAACGGCCAAGCCAGCGTCTACGCGAACATCCAGCTTTCAAGCGTCGATCGGCCATCCAATTCGGGCGGCGACATCATCGTGTTCGGTACCGATGCCAAGACACCGGCCGGTCTGCGCGGCCAGACCTGGCTTGTCGTTGCGCTGCTGGAGGGCTGGCCGGGTGCTGGCTGGTCGAAAGCAGCGATCACGTCGCAGATGCAGGACCCCGAGGCATGACGCCTTCAATCACGCAAGAGCAGGCCATGACGGCCCTGCGCGCGGTGCTCCTGCTTGTCGTGCCGAGCGGCACTGAAGTGGTGCAGGGGCAGGTCAGCCGCGTGCCGATGCCGCAGGGCAAGAACTGGTGCGCGATCACACCTACGCGCCGCGTTGCGATGGCGACGAACGAGCGCGCCGCTGTTCCTTCAACCGATCCGGCGCCCGCAGCGGGCCGAACCGACATTGGTCTCTCCACTCGCCTTGATGTGCAGGTCGACGTCTATGGACCGGCCAGCCCGGAGACAACGCAGGCCATCGTCACTGTGTTCCGCGATACCTGGGCGGCTGATCAGCTTGCCGCTTCGGGCCTTGCGCCTCTCTACTGCACAGAGCCCGCGCAGTTGCCGCTAGTGGCCGGTGAGCAGCAATATCTTCAGCGCTGGACTTTCGAGGCTGCGATGCATGGCAACATCGTGACGCCCGTCTCGACCCAGTTTGCCGATACCATCATTACAGGTTTGTCGGAGGTCACACATGCCGAATAATTCGATCCCCGCTTCGGCGATCGTCAACGTCATTCCCGGCGTGATCAGCGCTGGCGGCACTGGCCTCGATCTCGTCGGGCTTGTGCTGACGTCGAACACCATCGTGCCCACCAGCACCGTGCTTACGTTCTCGTCGCAGGCTGATGTCGCTGCCTACTTCGGCGCCTTGTCCGATGAAGCGACGATGGCGACCGTCTACTTCGCGGGGTACGACAATTCGTTCCTGAAGCCCGCGCAGATCAAGTTCTACCGCTACGTCGACACTGCGGCCCCGGCTTTCCTGCGCGGCGGGCGCATGGGCCTGACCCTGACCCAACTTCAGGCGCTGTCCGGCGTACTGACGATTTCCGTGGGCGGCGTGGCCAAGACGTCTTCCTCGATCAACCTGTCGGCAGCCACCGATTTCAACAATGCGGCGTCGATCATCCAGGCGGCCTTTACCTCGCCCGGCTTCACGGTCAGCTACAGCAGCAACTTCGATGCGTTCGTCTTCACGAACAGCTCCACCGGTGCGACCTCGACCATCACCGCTGCGTCTGGCTCGCTCTCGGCCGGCCTGCGGCTTACCGCTGCCGCTGGAGCGACGGTTTCGCAGGGCGCTGCCGTCGATACGCCTGCATCGTGCATGTCGGCCATTACCGCGCTTACGCAGGATTTCGTGTCGTTCAGCACGGTGTTCGAACCGACCGACACGGACAAGCTCAATTTCGCTATCTGGGCTGACGGGCAGGCAAACCGCTATCTTTACGTCGGGTGGGACAACAACTCGCAGGCCACCGTATCAGGCGACACGACTTCGGTTGGCGCGCAGGTCGTGGCGAACGACTATGGCTCCAGTGCTTTGGTCTACGATTCCAGCAATGGCATCAAGGTCGCTGCGTTCGTCATGGGCGCGCTCGCCAGCACCGATTTCAGCCGGGATAATGGCCGGTTCACCATGGCCTTCAGGTCCGGCAATGTCGCGGCGGGCGTCACCAATCAGACCATCGCCGCGAACCTTGCGGCGAACGGCTACAACTTCGTGGGCGCCTACGGCACCGCCAACGACCAATGGACGGTGTTCTATCCCGGCCAAGTTTCGGGCGTGTTCCGCTGGATCGATTCGTGGATTTGTCAGGTCTGGATGAACAACGCGGCCCAGCTCGCGCTGCTGAACCTGCTGACCAACGTCGGGCAGGTGCCTTACAATTCCGATGGCTATGCGCTGATCGAGGCATCGCTGCGCGGTGTGATCGACGATGCTCTGAACTTCGGCGCGATCCGGGCGGGCGTGACACTCAGCGCCGAGCAGGCGATCATCGTGAACAACCTCGCCGGTAAGGACATCGCGGGCACACTGTCTCGCCGGGGTTGGTACGTTTCGGTCAAGGATCCTGGCGCCCCGGTGCGCGCTAACCGCGGTTCGCCCGTCACCACGATTTTCTACACCGATGGTCAGTCGGTGCAGCAGATCGTCCTGTCCTCGCTCAACGTCCAGTAAGGGGCCCGACCGATGAACACCCGGACGCTCACCAGCGCAAACGCGAAGCTCCTTCTCGCGGTCGACACGATCTTCCCGATCCCGATCCAGATCGCAGGCTTCTCGACCGACGATATGACCGATATGGACGCCATCACGCCCAAGGAAACGATGATGGGCATCGATGGCCGTCTCAGTGCCGGCTTCGTGCCCGTTCCCGTCACGCAGAACATCACACTGCAGGCCGACAGCTCGAGCATCGACTTCTTCGAAAACTGGTTCACGTTTGAGCAGCAGGCGCGCGAAACCTATTTTGCGTCTGGCTCACTGCTGATCCCGGGCACGCAGAAGGGCTATGCCATGACGCGCGGTGTTCTTACCGGCTATGTCCCGATCCCGGCGTTGCGCAAGACTGCGCAGCCGCGCCGCTTCTCGATCATCTGGCAGTCCGTCACGCCCGCACCCGCATTCTGAGGTGATCAATGCGCAAGCATAAGACCGTCGTGATCGAGGTTGAGGGCCGCGATCATGGCAAGACGTTCCTGATCGTCGAGAAATCTGCCTATGATGCCGAACGCTGGGCCACGCGCGCGCTCATGGCGCTGAGCCGAGCGGGCGTCGAGGTTGGCGACGAAACTATCCGATCTGGTGCCGTCGGCATCCTGATCGCGGGCCTGGAGGCGTTCAAGGCGCTTCCCTTCGAAGAGGCTGAACCGCTTCTGGACGAGATGCTGGGCTGCATCACATTCGTGCCTGATCCGAACAAGATCGACCCGAACTCGGGCCGCCCGCTCAGCCGTCCGGTTATGCGCGGTGACGACCTCAATGACGGCGACATCGCAGACGTCGCGACCCTGCTCAAGTTGCGCTCGGAGGTGCTGGAACTGCATCTGGGTTTTTCGATCGCCGCCGCGCTCTCGAATTTGGCGGCGCTGGCGGGAATCGGTTCGAACCAGCGGACTTCGTCAACATCCCCGGCACCTGCGGCGCAGTAATCAACGCTGGCCGGGCGAGTTTGCTTGAGCTGCAGCGCGACTATAGCCTTGAAGACCTCTATCTGCTGCTGGAGACTATCATAGTCGAAGCCGAGAATGAACGGCGCGGGCAAGAAGCTGCGGAACGCGGTTAAGGTCTCCGTTGGCGGCAGTCGTGCCAGCGGTACTGATACGGGAACACGCTTGGGTCACGATACGCCCAGCACCGCCCGCGCCGCGCCAGTGCATTTTCCACCGCATCGCGCTTCCGGCAGACAGCATCTTCGGGTTCATGATTGCCGCCCCTGCATTCCCGATCCAGCGCAAACCATTGACGCTCAAGGCTTGCTGCAGTGATGGGCCTGGCTGTCGCTGGCGCGGCAAGTGCAAGACCGATTAGCGTGAGGGTGATGCGCTTCATATCCTGACCTTACACCATCGGAGCGCGCAATGTCAGAGCACATCATCGACGCCTTCGTCGCCACCTTCCGCCTTGACACCAAGGGCTACAAGGATGGCGAGCGCGAAGTTGATGAGGGCAACAAGCGCCTGCGCGACCAGTCGAAGAAGACCTTCGACGGCATGGAGCAGGCTGGCCGCAAGACCGGCGAAGCGATTAAGAGCGTCTCGCGCGAAGTGATCGGGCTCGGCCTGGCATTCCTCGGCGCGCGTTCGATCACCGGCTTTCTCGCCAACATGGCTACCGGCGCCGCTTCGGCTGACCGCTTCGGCAATGCGATCGGCATGTCGGTCAAGCAGATCTGGGCATGGCGGCAGGCGGTCAAGAGTGTTGGTGGGCAGGCTGGCGATGCCGACACCGCGCTTCAGACGATTCAGAACGCACGTATCGGGTTTCGGACCGGCGCACTTGATCCGGCGCAGCAAGCCGCATTCGGGCGGCTCGGGATCACCGGCAACGATCTGCGCGACAAGGACGCTGGCGGCATCTTGTCGAAGCTCGCTGGCTCAAAGCTGGCTGGCAAGGATCCGCAGCTCTATTCCGCATTGCTCCAGCAGATCGGCCTGCCGCAATCGACGATCTACTTCCTCATGCAGGGCAAGGACAGCGTCGACAAGCTGCTCAAGCAGTATGAGGCAAGCGCGAAGGATGCGGAGAAGACCGCCAAGGAAGCCGAAAACCTGCAAAAGGAGATGGCTGACCTCAACGCCCAGCTTCAGAAGGCACTGGTGCCGATCCTCAACCAGATCGTGCCGCTGCTGACCGAATTGGTGAAGGTGCTGGGTGGTAGCGTTCCAGGCGGTGGCAGCGGTGCCGGAACACAAGGCGGCGGGTCAAGCTGGGGTATCCCCGGCTTGTTCGAATTTCGCACCTCTGGCAGCGGCATGCCTATGGGGCAGCATGGCCACGAATCCGAAGTCTACAGCTTTTTCAGAAGCAAAGGCCTTGCCAGCAACAAAGCGCTCGGGATCACCGCGGCGCTCTATGCAGAGAGCGGCCTTGATCCTGATGCGCTGAACCAGAAGTCGGGTGCGTACGGGCTTTCGCAATGGCTGGGCAATCGGAAGAAAGAACTTTTCCGGCGCTACGGAAATCACCCCAACCTACAGCAGCAACTAGATTTTCTGTGGTCGGAACTGAACGGCGGCGATCCGGGCGGTGCTGCCGTGCTGGCTCAGCGCGGGCTTGGTACAGCACCGGCCATGATCGGTCGTTTCTTGCGTCCGGCCAAAGGCCACGAAACGACGCGTGACCTCAGGGAAGCTAGCCGCTTCATCGGCGCACACAGCCGGAACGGCGTGATCACCATCCACGGCGGCATTCACATCAAGACTGCCGCCACTGACGCAAACGGCATCGCGCGCGACATGAACAGCGCGGTCCGCCGCCGCATGGCCGTCGCTCAAGCTGATCCGATTGTGAACCCCTGATGGCAGGTCCCCTTACCCCCGATGTGCCAATCGCGCCCGGCGTTCCTTCGGTCCTGCGCGATGCCAGCAACAGCACAGGCGCGGCAACAGGTCGACTGACAGGGGATGCGATTGCGGTCACCGCGACCAAAAAGGACCAGTGGGGCATCTATCGCGCCAGCGACAACAGCCTTGCTGTCACAGCAGACACGGTGAATTCCATCGGCTACGACGCCGAATACCGCATCGCGGACTATCCGCTTCAGGACGGTCAGTTCGAAAGCTACGACAAGGTCGCGTTGCCCTTCGCGGTACGGGTGCAGCTCTGCAAAGGCGGGAGGTTCGATGAACGCCGGGAGTTCCTGCGCACGATCGAAGAACTGCGCGGCGACACCGAGCTCTACAACGTCGTCACGCCAGAATGGTCGCATCTGAACGTCAACATTGAGCGGGTATCGATTGACCGCAGCCGCGAGCAGGGTGCGAACCTCATCACTGCCGAGCTGATCCTGCGCGAGATCCGCGTCGATGCAACTGCCACCACGAGCAACAGCAAAGAACCGAGCGCGGCAAGCCCCGTGAGCGCCGGCACGGTGCAGCCTGAGGCGCCCAGCGCGGAACTCAAGGCAATCACGGACGTGAAGCCGATCAAGCCGTTCGAAGGCGAAATACAGACCATCCAGAACATCCCGCTTATTCCGAACACGCCATCGCAGAGCTTGTTCGTGCCGATCGGCGGGATTGGCGCGCTGGTCACGCTGGCGCAGAAGTCCACCGGGCTTTTCGCTGACGTGTCGGTTGGCGGCGTGCCTTTGGTTTCGAGCGTCCTCTGCCGCGACGGCGTGCCGATCATCAATGCGCCCTATCTCGGCTTTCCCGGCGATTTCGCGTTCATCGACAAGCAGGGTAATTCCGACCCGAATTGGCTCGGATTGGCAACTCGCTATGCCTTGGTGCTGGCGCGATGAGCTTCGAAAAGCGCAAGGTGTCTCTCACATTTCAGCTTGGCGCGGGCGACTTCGGCGCAGCTGGGCAAGATACAATCACGCTCGACGGCCTGCGCTGCTCCGTCAACGTGGTTCACGACGGCATTCAGTTTGCCCGCGCTGATGTGCAGGTCTGGGGCATGTCGCTCGACCTCATGAACAAGCTCACCGTGACCCAGAAGTTCTTCTTCGAACAGCGTCCCTACAACAGCTTGCGGATTTCGGCCGGCGGCGCGGTGTGCTTTTCGGGCGGGATCATGGAAGCTTGGGCGGATGGACGTCAGCAGCCTGACGTGATGTTCCATGTGTCGGCTGCGTCGGGTTTGGTCGATCTATCGCAGACGATCCCGCCCACCAGCTACAATGGCGCCGTCGACGCCGGGACCGTGGTTTTGCAGATCGCATCTCAGATCGGCTATGGCTTCGAGAATGGCGGCGTGAACGCCACGCTCAACACGCCCTACAAGCCTGGCTCTCCGAAATCGCAGATCGAAGCAATTTGTCGCGACGTGGATTGCAACTGGACAGTCGATGACGTTGCCAAAGTCGTCGCGATCTGGCCGAAGAATGGAGCGCGAGCCGGAGAGGCTATCCCGATCAATGTGGAAACCGGCCTTGTCGGCTATCCCGCGTTCACCCAAGGCGGCTTGCAATTTTCGACGCTCTATCGGCCAGATATTGACTACGGCCGCCTCGTGCGCGTGACGACACCGTTCTCCGCGGCGAATGGGCAGTGGACCGTGCGCGCCCTTGCTCACCGCCTTGAGAGCAACGTGCCGAATGGCCAGTGGTTCACTGACATCGAAACCAGCTACCTGGACAGTCAGGCATGACGATCACCGGGCAAAGCAGCGTCCGCGACACGCAGAACGATGCCTCGCTTATCGAGTTCATCGCGCGCAAGGTCATGAACGGGATGGCGACAACCGCGCTGGTTCGCATCGTGGCTGTCAACGGCGATACCGTCGACGTCGAGCCGCTTGTTCATCAGATCGACGGCGCTGGCGTGGCGGTACCGCATGGCACAATTCACAATCTGCCCTTCTTCACCTTGCGCGCGGGCCCCGCCGCGATCCGGGCAGTTCCGGTTGTCGGCGACATAGGCATGGCCTCGTTCTGCCACTCCGACACATCTTCGGTGCGTGCAACCAAGGACGCCGCGCCGCCGCCTTCGCGCCGCCGGTTCGACTGGGCCGATGGGCTCTATCTCGGCGGCTTCCTCGGCCCGACCGCGACCACATGGATCGACGTTCAAGACGGTCAGGTCGAGGTCAAAGCTACCACGATCAAGCTTACAGGCGCGGTCGAGATCGCCGGCGACACGCAAATCACCGGCAGCCTGACGGTGAGCGAGGATATCACCTCATCCGGTGCCATCACCGCCACCGGCGAAGTTACAGGCAACGGCAAGGCGCTTTCGACGCATACCCATGGCGGCGTCACGGCGGGAACCGCTACGACTGGGCCGCCCTCCTGAGGCAGTGGTTGGCCTACCCTAGTTTACATGGCCGCAACCCTTCTTCTCGACCGGACGCAGTGGGATTTGTGTCTGACCTCAACCGGCGACATCGCCGTTGCGGTTGAGCCCTACGCGCAGGAACAAGACGTCGCGTCCGAGTGCCGGCTGATCCTCGGCGAGGCATGGTACGACACGACCATCGGCATTCCGTACATCACCGACATCCTCGGCCGGGCCGTGCCGGTGCAGCTGATCAAGGAATACCTCGTCGCCGCCGCCAAGCGCGTGCCCGGGGTAGCCAATGTCACGGTCTATCTCTCGTCGATTACCGCGCGCGGCCTCTCCGGCCAGGTCCAGTTCAATGGTGGAGCGACCACGCTATGACGATCCCTGTCCCCACCTTCACGACCGGGGGTATCGTCCTTCCGACCGAGGACGCGATCAAATCCGCGCTGTGGGCTGATTTTCAGGCCGCATTTGGCGGCAGGCTTAACCAATCCGATGCGACACCGCAGGGCCAACTTGTGACGTCGCTCACCGCCGCATTGGGCGCCAGCAATGACCTGCTCGCCCAATACGTCAACCTCGTCGACCCCGCGCGCTCATCGGGCCGGATGCAGGATGCGATCGGGCGGCTCTATTTCCTTGAGCGCATCGCCGCCACACCGACGACCGTAATCTGCACCTGCGCAGGGGCCTCGGGCACAGTTCTTCCGCAGGGATCCCTCGCACAGGCCAGCGACGGCACGATCTATTACAGCACCGGGGCAGCCACAATCCCCTCAAGCGGTTCGGTACCCGTCACTTTCGCTGCGCTGAACACAGGCCCGATCACGTGCCCGGCAGGATCATTGAACCGGATTTATCGCACGGTCACGGGCTGGGATTCGATCACGAACGCTGCAGATGGAACGCTGGGACGCCTTGAGGAAACGGCGCCTGAGTTCGAGGCGCGCCGGCAAGCCAGCGTTGCACTGAACGCGGCCGGCATCTTGCCTGCGATCAAGGCAGCGGTGCTGAACGTGCTGAACGTCACCGACGTCTACGTGACCGAGAATTCGACCGGTTCCGCTCTCACCATCGGCGGCGTCTCGGTCGCAGCGCGTTCGATCTATGTCGCGGTGCAAGGCGGCCTCGACAGCGACATTGCCGCGGCGATCTGGAGCCGCAAACCGCCAGGCTGCGGGATGGTCGGAAGCACGTCCGTCACAGTCACCGACAAGACCGGGTACGTCGCGCCTTATCCTTCCTACACCGTGAAGTTTCAGCGCCCGGCGGCTGTTCCTGTCTATGTCGCGGTCACGTTGGCAGACAATGGCACGGTACCTGCCGATGCGGTGACGCAGGTGCAGGATGCCATTATCGCCGCATTTGATCCGACCATCGGCGGCACCGTCTACGCGCTGCAGTTCGCTCAGGCCATTGCAGCGCTGGGCGCTTGGGTGCAGCTGACCTCGATAGCAATTGGCACAACCAGCTCGCCCACGGCTTCGAGCGCGGCATTCAACATCAACCAGATCGCCAGCATCGCGCGGGCCAATATCTCAGTTGCGCTGGCATGATCGTTCCAGACGCCCTCGGTTCCTTCCCGCTCGGCTATGGCAGCCCCGGCGACGGTGCAGAGCCGTTTTTTTCGATCCGCGATACCGTACTCAGCCAGTACGCAAACAGCCCGATCTTGCTCGCGATCCTCGATACCATGGGCACGGCGATTGACCGTCAGGCTCAGCTCTCAGGCTTTCGGGACTGGGTGTGGAATGTCGACACCGCGCAGGGCTTTGGCCTTGATCTGTTGGGGCGCATCGTCGGTGTGGCGCGGTCGCTGTATATCAGCACAGCCGACTATCTGGGCTTCTCCGATCAACCGAGCGCGGTGCCTTTCGGCGAAGGCGTGTTCTATTCTGCCCAGCGCCTGACGCCGAACTACAGCGTCTCCGACGATGCCTATCGCCAGATGATCCTGGCCAAGGCAGCGCTCAATATCACGAACTGCTCGATCCCGTCGGTCAATGCGATCTTGCGCGCGCTCTTCCCCAGCTACGGCAACGTCTACGTTCGCGACAACGCAGACATGACCATGACCTATGTCTTCAGCGCGGCTCCGTCGAAAGTAGATTACGCGATCGTCACTCAATCCGGCGCTTTGCCTAAGCCGGCTGGGGTTGCGGTCACGGTGGAGACCCCGTGAAATGAACCAGAGCGATCTTCCTGATCGGTTTCCGATCCCCTTCGCAAATGGGGCCACGTCAACCACCATTCGCACGCTGCCGACTGCGCATCAGACGGCAAGCTCGACGGATGCACCGGCCAGCCTCGAGGACGGTTTTCCGATTGAATGCTTCACACCTGAAGGCTCGGGCGGCGTTCCGCCGAATGGAAAAGACTTAAACGCGATTCTGAAATGGCTCAGCGAGCAGGCGCAATGGAACCAAGCGGGCGGCCCCGCCCTGTTCGACGCGACGTTCGCGTCCGCGATCGGCGGTTATGCCAAGGGCGCCAAGCTGGCATCCTCGGCGACAAACGGCGTCGAATGGTTGAACCTCGTTGATGGCAACACGACAGACCCGGATGGGGTGAGCGCGGCCAACTGGGCGCGAGTTGGCATCCCTGCAGCTCAGCTTGGCACCAACGGTTACGAAAAGCGCGCCAGCGGTGTGCTTGAGATGTGGGGCCAGATCTCAATTGGCCAAGATAGTTCAGCCACCGTATCGTTCGCCAGCCTTTTCCCCGAATTGACGATCTCGGCGATCTACAACGTTCAGATCTCATGGGTCGACAGTTCGATCAGCAGCGGATCGGTACAGGGCTCGTCGGGTATCTCTACTCCCAGCGCCGGCGGCTTCACGATCTATAATGACGGCACCGGCCGCGTTCATCACTGGCGAGCGCTGGGGGCATGATGGTCGAGCACGACGCAAAGCACCTGCTCGACAACGCAGCAGGAATGACCGGCCTTGTGACCGTCATATCCTATTGGGCGGGCATCCTGACACCGATCCTGTCGTTCCTCGTGCTTGCCGCCACGCTGGGCTGGTGGCTGATCCGCTATCGCGAATGGTGGCTGACCGGACGCGTAGCCGACCGCCCAAGTCGGCAGAGCGCGGAACCTGACGGAGACAATCCATGACCCTCATCGATCGCATCAACGCGGCCAGCGCCTCTGCGCGCTATTGGCTGCAGTACACCTCGGTGCAGCTGGCTTTGCTTGTTGGCCCGCTCGCCAGCTATGCCGTGGCCTACCCCAACGAGACGCAGCAAGCGTTGGCGCTGGTGCCGGAGCACTACCGCCCGCTGGTGACGTTCGCCGTCTTCACCGTGATCCCGATCTGGGCCCGCACCCGCCAGCAGCCGGGGATCAAGCCGAAGGGGGCGCCCGATGGCCAGTAACCCGCCGCCGCAGCCCTCGCGCGCCAGGAAGGGCACCCTCGTCGCGCTGGTAGGCATTGCCACCGCCACGATGCTGTTCAAGGCGGTGCCGGCCGAGGAATCGGGCCGCAAGGTCGAAGTCAGTTTTCAGGTCGATGGCACGGCCTCGCTCAAGCACATCGCGGGGCCGCAGTACCTCAGGGCCTATCTCGATAGCGTCGGCGTCGCTACGGCGTGCGACGGCCTGACCCGGTACAAGGGTCGCCCGATCACGGTGAAGGATCAGTTCACCGAGCCGCAGTGCAGCGTGATGCTCGAGGAAGAACTGGTCGCCACTGCCAGCGACGTGATGCGCTGCACGCCCGGGCTCGCGCTCACCATCCCGAGACGTGACAACGTGCGCTTCGCCGCCGTCTCAATGGCCTACAACATCGGTTCGCCAAGCTGGTGCGGGTCGACCGCGCGCAAGCTGGTCGACAGCGGCAAGATCGGTCCTGCCTGTGATGCGTTCCTGCCGTGGGACAAGGCCACATTTTCAGCACCACGCCCCGGCAAGGCCTGCACCCGGAAAAAGGACGGGAAGTGGCTGTGCCCCATCGATGGACTTACCTCGCGCCGCCAGCGTGAGCGCGCCGCTTGCCTGAAGGACGCCTGACATGATCATGGTTGCAACCGATCCCGTTGCCGCGCACGACCAGCGCGAGACCATCAGCATCGACGTCGAGTATCCTGCGCATGCCCAGCGCACGGAGAGCCCGGAGTTCACGGCGAACAAGCGGACGCTGGTCACCAAGCTCGACACGCCGTGCTTTTGCTGCGGGGGCAAGGATCACCGGGAGGTCCATCACTTCCTGATCGAGTGGGCCGAATGGGATTTTGCCGATCCGGGCAAGGTGCTTCAAATGGCGCACCGGCTGGACGTCTACGGCTACGCCGCGCAGCTGGGCGACAAGCCGATCGCCAGCCCCGACGATATCCGCAACCTCGTGGTGATCTGTGCCAGCTGCCACCGCGGCGCCGGCACGGGCATTCACCTCGTCCCCTTTCCCAACTGGATGGCGCAGGTCGTCGCCAAGGAAGGCATCACCGTGCTCAAGCCGACCGGCTCGGCCGCTTCTCCGGAGGCGCAACCATGATCGCCTCTATTATCATGGCGCTCTTCGGGCGCTGGCTCGCCGACGCAGAAGGCGTGATCAAGGATCAATGGCGCTGGATCACCGCCACGCCGGTGCACTTGCTGGGCGCGGTCCTGGCCGTGTCGGTCGCGCTCAATCTCTGGCAGTGGCACATTTGCGCGATGCGCGCGCGCGAAGTCGACGCCCTGACGCTCGAGCGCAACGGCTGGCGCAAGGCCGAAGAAGTCACCATCCAATCGAACGACAAGCTGACCAAAGCGCTGCATGAGCAGAACGCTGCCGTCGAGGGACTGAAGGCGGACGCCGACAAGCGCGTTCTGGCCGGACAGGCGGCGCTGGGCGCAGCGAAGGACCGCTCGGCGGTGCGTGAGGACCTTGCCGCCCGGATCGATGCTCAGCGGGCTTCTGCGGGCACCGGTGACAACTGCCGGACGAGCCCGGCCGTCATGGCTGCGAAAGGACAACTGTGATGCGTCGCTTGATCCTCGCCCCGCTCAGTATGACCGCCTTCACTCTCGCCGGGTGCGCGCATTCCACGCCGCCGGCAATCGAAGTCCGCACCGAGCGCGTGGAAGTCCCCGTTCCCGTTCCCTGCATCAAGGCCAGCGACGTGCCCGGCGTGCCGCCGCGCGTGGGCGACAAGCTGACGGGCAATGCCGTGAGCGATGCGGATCTGCTCGCCGCCGACGCGCTGCGGCTGAGCTCAGCGCTTGATCAGGCGATGGCGCTGATCTCGGGGTGCGTGGAGAAGTAGGCCTTTCGCGCCACAAGCGGCCCTGACTTGCTAAGGTAGCGGCGAACCGCTTGGCGCTTCGTCTCGGCCTCACGCGCCCTTCAACGCGCGCGGCCTGCGATCTTATGCCCCATCATCCCCATCGCTGTCGGCAAGGGTATCCGGCAAGTCCAGCAGCACAGCATCGGCGGCGGCGAGTTCGGACAGGGCGCGGGCACGGATCAAGACAGATCGGCCTGTCGGGGTGTTCAAATTCCGCAATGCCGCTTCCACATCATCAGACGATAGCCGGTCTAGCGCCGCCTCGATCCCCATCCGCACGCCGCGTTCTTCGGCCTTTGCCAGCTCGGCCCGTAGTGCGGCGATGGTGGCGGCGGCTTGGTCCATGATAGCCGCTCCTGCCGCCTCATTGGGCGAACCTGTGGGCCATATGGACCGCAACCGCTTCTCCACCTCCCCCGCGCGTTCGGCCCGGTGCTTGTCGAGCGCGGTGATGGCGGAGAGGGCGATGCTCAACGCTTCGTCATCATGGAGGAAGTCGCCAACAATTCCGTTGCGCGTCGGAGCACTAAGGATCGCTGCTTTCACAGATTCGATCTCGTCGGTCATGTCAGGTGGCCCCCTTGTTCAATGGCGGTAGCAAAACTGGAAATGGCTCGGGCCTGCGCAGTGAAACCCATATCCTCACCGGCTTTGCACTGTGCTCTGACCCAAGCCACCACAGCCGCCCTTTCGCTCGCCCGCGCTTCGGCGAGTTGGGCGGTGAGGGTGGCGATGGTGTCGGCGGCTTCTTGGCAAAGAGGGTCCGGCACCCACTCCACGCAGTCAAGTTCCTGAACGATTGTCATGCGTATCCGCAGCCGCTCCACCAGTTCATCCGTGCTCATGATCACCTCCGAGGGCTTGGCGGGCGTCTCTGCATCGGTCGATATTGACGCCAACGGAAGCCCCTTTTGGAAGCCGGTTGTTGTGATCTGCAATGCGAGCGAAGGGAAGCAAAGCCTCCTCCAGCGCCTTCACGCGGGCCTCGGCTGCCCACAACGCCTTGTGTACGTCGTCCGCTACAGCCTCGGCTGCTTCGGCGCGGGTGGTGGCATTGGCACGCAAAAGGCTCTGGACTACAAGCTGCGCTGCATGCCGCTCCACCGGCACAAACGCGGCCTCGATGCGGGTGCGGAGGTGGTTGGCAATGTCTGCCGCACCACGCTCATCTGCCCACATTTGATGCGCTTCGTTCCACAGCCCAGCCCAATCAAACGGCGCGGTCATGGCTTTTGCTCCCAGCATGAACCTTCTGTTATTTTGTAGGATACGCGCATGTTTTCGTGGACAGCCATCAAGTGCTTGCTGCATCCAGTGTAGCCAGCGCTTCGGAATACATGGCAGCATTCACCGCACGGATGATCTTCGACAGCCATCGTTTTGAGGCCACAGTTGATGCAGTAACAGCCACGCTCCTCGCCCACCTGATTAAAACGTTGCGTCGTGTGCTGGCAGTCGGTCATGGCTTCCACATTCCGCACTTGGTGCATAGGCAACCAAGGTTCTCCCCGGTTGCGAGGTTGACGTATCGGCTGCGCTGCCACGAATGGCGGCAAAACCATTCCTTGATTGCTTGTGAGAGCATCACTTCCCCTCCCCCAGGATCGCGGCGATGGCGGCTTCCGGGTAAATTTGCACACTGCCCGGTTCGTTCTCGCTTTCGATGGCATAGCCAACCGGCGTCAGGTTTGTGCTGTAGAAGCCGACAACGCGCCCGGTCCACTTGCTGCCCTTGATCTTGGTAACGCGCTGACCGAGAGTGAACTTCCTCTCCCGCATCCCCTCGCGGTCGATCAGCACGAGGTCGCCGGAGCGGCGCTTCCACGCAGCGATGGCTTGAGCGTCTTGGTCGGGCCCGTAAAATGCGGAGGTCATTGCGCAACAGACTGTCGCAGGAGACGTGCAGACTATTCTCGAACCGTTGGGTCCGTACCCCTCTTCGCGGCTCACCCATTCGCCCATGGGGTGGATGAGTTTTCCCGCCGCCCCGCAAAAAGGGCAGGGCGTCGCCGCCTCACTCAGCGCGGCCAGATCGGGGTTAGTCGGCATGGGGGTGGTCCTTTCGCGAATAACTATCTCGTGTGTTTTCTCGCAGACATTGCAGAGCGCGTAGAGGCGATAACCGGGGAACGCTGGTGCGCCTTCCACACCGCTCTTGCTGTAATTATAGCGCCAAACCCCATCGACCCATTCAGGGTCCATGTCGGCATCGTAAAAGGTCTTGCGCTCGCCGCAGTTGTCGCAAGCATGATAGTCATTGAATGCCATCGCCGGTCCTTTCGATGTGGGCTTTGAGGCGCTGGCCGAGGGGGGTGAGGCAGAAACTTGTTTGCGAAACCAACCTGCGCCGTTCCAGCCCCTTCAGGGTTGATAATCGGCATTCGCCTTCTACTGAGGGTAAAAAGCCCAAGGCAGTCGCCCACGCGCTCAACAGCGCCTTTCGCTGCGCCGCAGTCAGCCCCCGCGCCAGCTTGTCGAGGTCGTCAGTCATGGGGGTCATGCTCTGGTTCCTTACATGTGGCGCGCACACCATTCGGTGAACGGTGAGCAATCCGAAAGAAGGTGCGATTTAAACGAAACGGAATGTCCGCGCGCATTTGCAAACGCGATGTTCTCGCGGCGGCGCTCCATGATCTCTTCGCGCTCGGTTGGTGACTTGTAGCCCATGCGATAAGGCAGCCGCGCGGCGATGCTTTCAACGCCCATCGCCACGGTCCTTTCTTGCGCGGAGGGCGGCGGCGCACCATTCGCAAGGGCGCTCGCACAAGCAGGTGCCTTCGCCTTCGTCATAGGTTTCGCACTGCCAATCCCATGAGCAGCCGTAGGTGACGCCTTCGCCACCGCAGTTGGCGCATTCGCCGCGATCATCGTAGGCCTGGTCGTCATCAAAGCATCGCTGGCAGAGCATCACATGACCGGCTATGGTTCGGTCGCAGTTCAAGCACTTGCGCTGCTCCGCCCCTTCTGCCGCCTCGATGCGCTGGGGTAGGTCGGTCATGGGCGGGGTTCCTTCGGGTGCGAGGCGACTGGTGAGCGTGGCGGTTGTTTCCAATCAAGCGCCGGAAAGCCGAACATCACGCGCTTAATCGCATGGTAGCAATCCAACACGCCTTGGTCGTAAGCCTCGCCTACGTCTCCGCTGCGATAACCGGGTGAGAGGTCACCAGCGCTCCGGCGGCGAACTTGCAGGATCGCGTCTAAAAGCGGGTGATCGTTGTTGAACGAATGACCCATTCGCCACTCGGGCTTGGTCTGCCATGCGTCCCCCATCACCCTTCTCCCGCCGCTGCGGTGCGGTGCTTGGCGAGGGCGGCGCTGGCGATGCGAGCGCACTGCACTTCAGCATCTGGACCGCCAATGTCAGTACCTGAAGCGATGCGCTCCAAAGCCTCCACCAGATCGGCAACGTCTCCGCTGGGGTGGGCGAGGGCGGCGAGGCCAACGCGCGCGAGCCAGTCGCGTACGGCCTGTTCGGCAGCGGACTTGGCTTCGGCCTCAGTCGCAGCAGTGCCCGTCCCAACGGGCGGTCCATACTGTGCCCAATACCATCTGTTAAAACCACCGCGAAAAACCATCACAACAGCTTCTTGCCCTAGCATGAGGTCATCCCCCTCCCACCGCAGCACCACCTCACCAGCGGGCGCGCTGGCGGTGCGGTGGCAGGCACCTGCATCACAAGTGCAAGCGCGCTCGGTCTGCACTGTGATGCCGGTGTTCCAGCAATCAGTGCATGGGCCATCGTCAGCCTGCGTCACGTTCGGTTCCTGGGTCATGCTGCTGTCTCCGGTGTGGGGGTAGATCCGACACGGATCGCTTCGACTTGCGATCGCCACGCGTTGCCTGTCCTGATTTTGCTGATCATGGCGTGAGTGACGCCGAACCTCGTGCCGATCGCGCCATTTGTCAGGACACCTTCATCGATTAGCCGCACGATCTCCGGCAGGGCTTCCGGCGCTATTTTGCAGTTCGGGTTGTCGAACCCGCCAAACGCCTTGTTGCGATGCCTTCCGCGCTTCGACTTGTCCGCCGAGTTTTCGGCCGGCGTTCCCCAGCGCAGATGATTTGGATTGCAGCATGGCGGATTGTCGCAGCTATGCAGCGCGTGAAGATCAGACCGCTGCAGATTGCTCGCCAGCAATAGGGCGACACGCGAAGCCGCTTTCACGCCCGACTCTGTGCGCACCTGCCAGTAACCGTAGCGGTCACGATAGCCCTGCCACTCCCAGCATTCATCCGGCCCGCGCACATCAACGCGATCCCAGAACCGGGCTTGGATAGATTCGTCCTGTCGGGTAGTCAGCAAATCAGCCATATCGAACCTCGTACGTTCGTTTGTGGTCAGGGCCGGAAGTGGATTGCCGTCCGCTTCTGGCCCGATTGAGTTAGCCAAATGGTCGCAGGATGCTTGGAATTGCGTGGCCGGAAATCGGCAGGTGCGCCAAACTAAGCCCTTGCGTGGACTTGAAACATACACCCCTGCAGGGCGCGCCACATTTTTCGGCACATTCCCGCAATATTTTGCAAAAAATCAGCCCATTTGGTTACCGGGCTTCCAAACCGCTGTTAAGGTCCGGTTCGTAAGTTTTCCCTGTCGATGGGGGAAACCATGCCGCACAGGTACACCAGATATGGCCCGCAATGCCGCACTTTGGCGACAGGCTGCGCCGCGCCTTGCGCGCAGGAGCCGTGCGCGCACCGAAGCGGCCGCGTGCGGCACGCCCCCATCCGTTTACCTTATCTGCTAAGCGCAACCTCCTCGCCAGCTTTCACGGCAGCCGCCTCCGCGCGGCCGCTGCGTCCGAGTTCCCCACCGGGGCGATCCGTCATGGGTCGCCCCAACCCGGGGGCAGCCCGTACGGTCGCCGGAACCCGGCTCGAAAGGGCGGCCGGGCGCCGACCAGGGACCATCGCCAACCTCATGCGCAAAGCCCGATGGAGCTAGCCTTGATGCACCATTTCCCCGCTCACCCGCAGCGCGACGTCCGCGAACGCCGCCTTCTGCGCGGCCATATGCAGACCGAACGCCTGCCGCTGTTCGATATCCTGATCCGCAACATCTCGGAACACGGCCTGTGCGCCTCGTGCCGCGACTTGCCGCCGGTTCCCGGCGAGATGGCCGAGATCCAGCTGCCGGACAACCGCACCGTCACCGCCACGGTTCGCTGGGTGAACGAGCAGGTGTTCGGCGTTGCGTTCGATACGCCGATCAGTCTCGCGCTGATGCTCCAAACGCTGCAACGCCTGCGCGAACTGGCTGAACGCAATGCCAGCTGGGAAGTTAAGTCGAAGCACCGGGTCAACACCAATCACCGCAATCAGGGGATTCTGCGCCGGGTCTGACGATACCACCGATTTGGATCACCATCCGGCCAACAAGTACAACCAAAGTGGTTGTTTCAATTTATCTGGCACCAATTGCCCCACTCTCGCTGCCGCAATGGCACCGTTCGAGATGGCAGCAACCGGCAATGCCAAGTAGGCAAGCTGGACTAGTGAACTTCTGCACAGGTCGATAAAATGGACGATAGAACAGCAGTTTATGTCATCGAAGACAGCGTTCACTTGCGCGCGGAAATCTCGCACAATCTGAACGCCCTGGGGATCCGCAGCGTCGTGTTCAACGATGTCGGCGAACTGCCCGCAAAGATCGATCGCCCGGTCATCTTCATGGTGCGGCATGAATCGCCCTGCCGCGTTCTGATCGACAAGTACCGCGCCGATCGTGCACCGGTTTCGGCAAAGATCGAATTCTCGTGCAATGCGGGGTTTGAAAAGGCGGTCGCCGCGATCCGCGATGGCTCTTCCGATTTCGTGGTCTGGCCCTCGGAGCCGGGCTTGCTCGATCGCGCCGTGTCGCGCGCCGAGGAAGACCTGCGCCGCAACCAGCCTGCACGGGTCATGGGCGGCCGCGCCAAGGAAAAGGTGTCGATGCTGACGACGCGCGAGCGCCAGGTGCTCAGCGATGTCATCAACGGCTGCACCACGGAGCGGATTGCCGTCAAGCTGGCGATCAGCCCGCGCACGGTCGACATTCACCGCCGCAACGTTCTTGCGAAGCTCAACGTGCGCAATACCGCGCAGGCGATCGTGATCGCGCTGAGCTCGGGTGAGTTTCATCCCGCGCAGGACGAATTCTCGCCAACCCATGCCTATGCTTGATCGCGTGTCGGGCGCTGTGGGGCGCAAGGTGGGGCGGTCAGTCTGCCGCACCCTCGGTCTCCACGCGCCGGGTCCCGTGATCAAGTCCAACGGCCTGTTCTTTTATGGCCGCTGCAAATTCTGCGCACGCATCATCACCCGCACCGGCCCGGCCTCATGGCGCGCAGCACGGGCGGTGGACGAGGTTTACCTCGGTGAAATGCGTGACGTCAGCACCTGATACCTTCGGGTCGCAACCGGAAAGGTTCCGAGGGTTTGTGCGCAATCGTCCCCAAGTGTTGCGTGCCAATAACAGAAGAGCGGCGCCCGGCCATGCCAAGTGGCCGGGCAGACATGTCTCCGTGATCGATCTGACGCCGGACACTGCCCTTGCCAAAGGATATCCGGCACGGTGCCTCCGCTGCTGCGGATGGTATCCGTTCAGGTCATGACCTTGGTCCGGGACAGGCGAGTTCCCAGCCTGTCCCGGCCCTGTCAGCAAGTTTCCGTTAACACTTGCCTCAGGTTTGCGATGCAATACCGGGAGAGGTATTAGTACTTGTCCGGGGGCTGCATCGGGGGGCGTAGCGCTTCGGTCGGGGTTGATCCGGGGCCGAAAAAGGGCAGCCAGCCGCACATGCGGCAAAAGGGGCGTGGGGGATTTCGAAAATGCGCGTCGATGCGCGGGTCTGGCCATTGATAGCCGCGATCTTTGCAGCCTTGCTGGTATTGGTAGACTTGCGTGCTGCCTTCCATTGGCCGGCCCTTGGTATCAGTGCAGTCGGATTTGCCCTGCTTGTCTGGGCTGTCGGATATCTCTTGCTGGTCCGCATGACCCTGCTCGCCCATCTCGACGTCGCCCGCATTGCCGCCAATTCGATCGACCAGATCATCTGGATCGAACGCTATCCTTCGGGCGAAACCGCATTCGCCACCATGAAGTACGAGCAGATCTGGGGGCAGGACGACATCACGCTGTTCCAGGCGGCGGAAACACGGCTTGAAAAGGTCCATGCCGCCGATCGCCAGCGTGTCCGCCGGGAGATCCGCGCCGGGCAGGCCGGGCTAGAGACCTTCCGAACCGAATTCCGCATGCTCACGGCGCAAGGGGCAGAGCGGATCATGAACGTCCAGTTCTATCCGCATGATATCAAGGAAGGCCGCACCGGTTACTGGATCGGCTTTGCCACCGACGTGACCGAGGACCGGCGCAATCACCAGAGCATGCTGCGCAATCGCCGTGCGCTGCGTGCACTCGCACAAGTCAACGCCGCGATTTCGCGCGCCCAGTCGCGCTCCGACCTGCACCGGCTAGTCTGCCAGAGCCTGACCGCCGACGACAGCTATGCGGCGGCGTGGATCGGTCTGCGCGAATTCGGACCGGACGCGCGGATCCGTGTCACCGCCCATGCGGCAAACCATGCGGACTACATCACCGCGCTCGACATCCGCCCCCATCATCCCGTCTTCGGCCTTGGTCCGACAGCGCGTGCCGTGCGCGAAGGCCGGGTCTGCGTCTCGCAATCGGTGGCCGATAATCCCGATCTTGCACCATGGCGCGAGGCAGCACTCAGCCGGGGGTTCGAGGCCATCGCCGCTTTCCCGCTGCTGCGCGACGGCCGTGCGTTCGGCTCGCTCACGCTCTATTCCACCGAGTCGGGCGCCTTTGCCGACGACGAGATCCGCATCCTTGAGGAAATGAGCGTCAGCCTGGCTCAAGGCATCATCATGATCGAGGCCAAGGCCGAGCTGCTCAACAGTCGGAAGATGGAACTGATCGGGCAGATTTCGGGGGAACTTTCACACGATTTCAATAATATACTTGGTATCATCGCGAACCATGCGGAAATCGGCGGGCGCGAGGCGGAGAGCGATGCGGCGCGCGACCGCTTTGCCCTGATCGCCCAGGCCTCGCTGCGCGGGGTCGATATCACCCGCTCGCTGCTCGGCATCGCCCGCCATCCGCGCGGCATTCCCGAACATGCCGACGTCAACACCCTCACCACGCGCCTCATCGCGCTGATCCGCGCCGCCGTTGGCCCGGGGATCGACGTGCAAGTCCAGCTTGCGGACAGCGCGCTGCTGGTCGAAGTCGATCCGGCGGGCTTCAACAATGCGCTCGTCAATCTCGCCATCAATGCGCGTGATGCCATGGGTGATCAGGGCGTCCTCACCGTGCGCACCTGGTGCAGCAACGCCGACGCCGGCTGCCCATCCCGCGCCGAACTGCCTGCGGGACTGCGCAGCGGGCCCCTGGTCATCGTCGAGGTGAGCGACACCGGGTTGGGCATGACAGAGGACGTGCGCGAGCGGGCGTTCGAACCGTTCTTCTCGACCAAGGGGCCCGCACAAGGCACCGGCCTTGGCCTTGCCGCCGTGCTCGGCTTTGCCGCCCATCATGGCGGAACTGCCCGGGTGCTGAGCAGCAGCTCCGCCGGTACCACGATCCAGATCCTGTTGCCGGCCAGCCAAAGCGGGGTCGATGCAGGAAACACAAGGGTCATCGCTGCCCCGCCGCCGCCACGCCCCTCCGGTCTCAGCATTCTCGTTGTTGACAACGAGCCCGATCTGCTCAGCGGCATCCTCGAGACGCTGCGTATCGCCGGCCATGCCGGGACGGGCTGCGCCACATCCGGCGAGACGCTCGCCACTCTTGCGCGGCAAAAGTTCGACGTGCTGCTCTGCGATCTCCTTCTCGGCAATGGGGAAGACGGCGCCGTTCTTGCCCGCGAGGCAGCCCGGCGCGATCCGGACATGCGGGTGATCGTGATGTCGGGCAATGCCGCCCGCCACGCGGGGGGCGAACTCGATTGGCCGCTGCTCGAAAAGCCGTTTTCAGTCGATATGCTGATTGCACAGCTCACCAGCGCCCGGACCGAGCAGGCTGCGCACCTGAAAGTCGGCTAGTTCCGGGGAATCCCCGCCAGCCCGCCTTAGGTTGCTGCCAGTGTCTTGGAGAGAAGTCTGAGGTCGATCGGCTTGCGGAGCATGTGCCAATGCGGCTGCAGCTGGCTTTCGTCGGGCAGGTAGCCGCTCATCAGGATGATCCCCATCCCGGGATGGCGCGCCTCGACCTCGTTCGCCAGTTCGACGCCGCTGCGCTCTGGCATCACGACATCGGTCAGCAGGATGTCGAATTGATCCGCATGCAGCGCGTCCATGGCCTCTGCAGCATTGGAGGCTGGCGTTGCGGCATAGCCTTCCAGGCGCAGGATCTCGATCATGGCATCGAGTGCGTGGATCTCGTCCTCGACCACGAGCACGCGCCTGTTGGCGCCGGTGTGCGGCTCGGCCCGGCGGGGCAGCGGAGCGACGGCCAGTTCGGGTTCCTCCGAAAGGTCGCTCACCGGCAGATGGATGCAGATGTCCGTGCCCACACCCGGCAGGGGAGCGATGCGGACATCGCCGCCCGCCGAACGCGCCCAGGTCCGCACCGAGCGCAGCGGAAAGTCCGGGCCGTCGTGCTGCACCGACATGGTCGGATCGAGCATCAGCCGCACGGTGTCCTCGTCGAAACCCGGTCCGTCGTGCAGGATCCTGATCACGATCCAGCGCTCGTCGGCGCTGGCGCCCATGGTCGGCAGTTTCTCGCTCGAACAATAGGTCGAGATCGTGATGGCTCCGCCTTCAACCATTGCGGCGCGGGCCTGGACGATCACGTTGGTCAGCATGGTGATAAGCTCGGTCCGGCCCGCCCGCACAGCCGCCTGCGCAGCACCGCCGATGAAATCGAGCGTGAAGTCCGCAGGCAGCGAAGCCGCGATAAACGCGAGGTTCGACCGGATCGTCTGGTCAACCGGGATCGGGGTGACCTCCACGTCGCGGTGGCCGGTCAGGCGTTCGAGCGAGAGCACCAGATCGCCGACATGGCGGGTCGCCGCCTCGATTGCCGCCCGGCTCGTCTCGGCATTGCCGGCCGAGCGCGCGAGGTTGGCGACATTGAGCCGGATGATCGAGAGGTAATTGGTCAGATCATGCACGATATAGCGCCCGAGACGCTGGGTGCGCTCGAGCAGATCCATTGCCTGGGACTGCGCCTTGGCCAGATCGATCGCGGCCTCGCGCGCCTCGGCCAGCAACGCCCGCTGCATCCCGATGAGCGTGAGCGCAGGGACCGATGCATCGATCTGCGAGAAGTCGGAAATGGTCAGCCCCTGACCTTCGATGATGAAGTCCTCGGGCACGATGTTGAGCGCGAGGAGGAACCCGCCATCCTCGGTCGAGAAGGTGATCCCCGCCAGACGGATGTTCTTGGTCCGGCAGAAGATTTCCAGCCGCTCGGGTGTGTCCGCCATTGCCGCGATCGCCTCGCAAAGGGCGGGTGCCTGTTCGTCATCGCGATCATGGCGCAGCGTGAACAGTTCGGCCAGCGCCGCACCGGGGACGACCGCGGTCTCTCGCGAGAGGAAGAACGGACCGGCAGCCACGACAAAGAAGCACCGGTCGACCTTGATAAAGGCCCGGAAGAGCGCCCCAAGCTGCGATTCACGGAGAGTGACGGCAGCCTTCATGACCGGTCAGTTCCTGTCGAGGTGAATGGCGAAGTCGATGGTATTGCCGGCCCGCGCCATCACTTCCACCGTGCCTTTCTCGTTCATCCGGTCCAGAAGCCCTTCCAGCAGGCCGATCACGAATGCCTCGAGCCCCGTCCGATCGGACCGGTAACGTACCCGCAGGTTCTGGCGCGTCTCGTCGAGCAGCGTGAACGAAGGGACCCGCGCATCGGGCATCGCGAGCACCACCGAACGATGCATACGGTCGAGATTGTTGATGAAGGTCACGATGTCCTGCCCGGTGAAATCCATGATCGGGCCGAACGAGCTGAGCTCGGCGAATTGCACCCAGTAGCGTCCGAACACCCGTAGCGCGTCATCGAACGAAAGCCCGAGCTTGTCCGCAGACGCCGCAATCAGCGCAATGGTCTTGGAATCGTCGTAGACACACAGGCTGATCAGGTCCGCCGGTCCCGTAGCGGTCTCGCGTTCGACCTTGGCCCAGGCGGCGGGGCCGAGCCGGTCGATCATCATCTGGCGAAGCGCGCGGTGCGCCATTCCGTACATGGGTGTTCGCTCCGTATCAGGCCGGGCGCGGCGCCAGCAGGTCTTCTTGCACCAACGTCGTCATATGCTCGGCAAGGGTGCCAACGCGCGCAATCTGCTCGTCGATCCGGTCGAGCTTCGCCATGAGGTAGGCGGCCTGCTCCGCGTTCAGGCCCGGGCACAGCGCAGAGCGAAGGTTGCCGGTGGCAAGGCCGATCACGTTGAGCGGCTGGCGCAGCTCGTGCAGGCATTCCTGAACCTTCGTCGTCACGTCGTCTGCCATGTGTTCCCCGCTTGGAATAGCCCTGAACCCAACGGGCTCACCCCTCATCCAAAACTAAGCATGAGTGGTAGCTTGGCGGTAGTCCTAGGCATTTACAGTGAGCCTATCGACACGGATCGGTGCCACATTGGCACCAATGTAACGTTGATTGATGCGTTTGCATTCGACATGCGCGGCTTTGGATACAATACAGTCCAAAGCGGATGTAATTTCCAGCAAGAAGTCTAAGTCACGTGAGAACATGAACGCCAAGGTCATTGCAGAGCGGGACAACGCACAAGCCCGCATTCTCGTCGTCGACGACGACCGCGCAACGGCCGAGGAGGTCGTGGAGGCCGCGCATCTCCTTGGGTATCACTCGAGTTATGCGCTCGATGCCGCATCAGCCCTGCGTGCGATTGCCGAGGACGAAAGCATCGGAATCGTGGTCACCGACGTGCAGATGCCGGGGATGACCGGGCTCTCGCTGCTTGATGAGTTGGCCTCGCGCTTCGCCTCGCAGCGGCCGCTGGTCACGCTGGTGATCACCGGCTTCGGCAGCATCGATGTCGCGGTGGCCGCCATGCGCAACGAGGCGGGCGATTTCCTCACCAAGCCTGTCTCGCGCGAGGATCTGGCCGCCGCGCTGCGCCGCGCCATGCGCAAATGGCTGCGCCTGTGCGGCGAACGCTCGCTCGCCGCGCTCAGCGCCAGCTTGCGCGGTCCGGTTGGCGACGCCGATCAGGCTTCGGCGGCCCCTGCCCCGCCCGCCCCGGTCGACGATGCCGAACTGCTCAAGATCACCCGCAAGCTGGTGCGCATGCGCGAACAGCGCGGGCAATTCCTCAATCCGGCGCTGTTCTCGGATCCGATGTGGGATATCCTGCTCGATCTGAGCTCGGCCCGGCTCGAAGGGAAGACCGTCCCCGTCTCCAGCGTGTGCCAGGCGGCCGGTGTGCCGATGAGCACGGCGCTGCGCCAGATCCGCAGCCTTGTCGACATGGGCCTGATCCGGCGCTGGTCCGATCCGCTCGACCGCCGCCGCGATCTCCTCGCCATCAACGACGAGGCGATGGACGCCATGCGCCAGTACCTGACCTATCTGAGAGATCGCGTCGGCGTCTGAAGCCCGGGCGGTGGTCGGGAAATGGTGCGCCCGGCGGGATTCGAACCCACGGCCCCCAGATTAGGAATCTGGTGCTCTATCCGGCTGAGCTACGGGCGCCACCGCGGTGCTCCTTACGCGGGGCTGCGCCGGCTGGCAATCAGTTGACCTCACCCGGCGGGACAATCGGCACCAGCACCGGCGCCACGGGCACGCCCTCCTCGATCAGGCCCTGCACTTCGGCCGGGCTCGCCTGCCCATGGATCAGTGCTGGGTCCTTCTCGCCGTAATGCATGGCACGCGCGTCCTCGGCGAAGTTCTTGCCGACCCAGGTCGAGGCCTTGAGCATTTCGCTCTGCGCCGCCGCGACCGCCTTCAGCATCGCGACCGCTTCGGGGGGCAGCGGGGCGGAGGCCACGGGCACATCGACCGGCGGCGCGGCCGGTACCGGCATGGACGCGGGCAGCTGGTTGCTCTTGCGCGAGAGGCGCGGCGCGGAAAGCGCCTTGTCCACTTCGGGCGCGCCGCAAACCGGACAGGTCACGAGCCCGCGCGCCTGCTGGCCGGCAAAGTCTTCGGAACTGGCGAACCACCCTTCGAACCGGTGCCCGCCCGCGCGGCATTCAAGATCAAAGACAATCATGTGATGGATTTAGGAATTGCCCGGCGATTGGCAAGACTGGGCACTTGTGCCCGCACCTCGGCAATGCGGGCAAGGTCGATCTCGGCAAAACCTAGCGCGCCGTGAGGCCCGCTTTCGCTGACCATGTCGAGCACCACCTCGCCCCAGGGGTCGACCACAAGGCTGTGGCCATAGGTCTCGCGCCCGTCCTCGTGCCGGCCGACTTGTGCGGCGGAGACGATGAAGGCGCTGGCTTCGACCGCGCGCGCCCGCTGCATCAGATGCCAGTGCGCGCGCCCCGTCGGCACGGTGAACGCGGCAGGAATGGCAATCGCATCGCAGCGCCGCCGCCCCAGTTCCTCGAACAGGGCCGGAAAGCGGATGTCATAACAGATCGCCAGCCCCAGCCGTCCGAGCGGGGTGCCCTCGACCGTCACCACCGCCTCGCCGGGCTGATAGGCGGCGGACTCGCGCCAGGTCTCGCCCGTTGCCAGGTCGACGTCGAACATGTGAATCTTGTCGTAGCGCGCGGCGATCTCGCCGGCAGGCGTGATCACGAAGGCGCGGTTGGCCCAGCGCGAACCGTCCTCGGCCTTGACCGCCAGACTGCCGATGTGGACCCAGATGCCGGCCTTCGCGGCGGCATTGCGGACCTCGGACAGCACCGGGCTTTCCGTCTCCGGCACCACGTGCCGGCTGCCGCGCGCCCGGTCGCGGTCGAGCAGGCCCGACATTTCGGGTGTGAACAGCATGGCGGCACCCGCGTCCGCTGCTTCCTGCGCCGCGCGGGCCATGGCGGCGGCATTGGCCGCCGGATCGATGCCGGTGGTCATCTGCAGCAGCGCGATGCGCCGCGTGTCAGCGTTCATGCCGCGAGCATGGGGTCGAGCTTGCCGGCCGCATCGAGCGCCGCCAGATCATCCGAACCACCGACGTGCTGGCCGTTGATGAAGATCTGCGGCACCGTGCTCACGCCGGGCGCGCGCGCAAGCATCTCGGCGCGCTTGGGCCCTCCCATGGTGATGTCGTACTCGGTCACGTCCACGCCCTTGCGCCCCAGCAGCGCCAGCGCGCGGCTGCAATAGGGGCAGCCCCACTTGGTGTAGATCTCGACAGATGCGGTTGGGGCAGCAGCTTCGCTCATGAGCACCTCTTGAAAACGCAATTTCGCTAACACACATGGTTGCTCGTGTCATGCGCCGCAAGGCGGGCGTGACCACACAGAAACGGCCGGACGCCACTTCGGGTCCGGCCGCCGAATGACAACCACTGTGCAGATTGCTCAAACACGAGGATTGCAGACATGGAACGTTTCGATTTCACCCCCTATCGCCGCTCGACTGTGGGCTTTGATCGCCTGTTCGACCTGCTCGAACGCCAGGCCCGCGCCAATGCCGGCGACAACTATCCCCCCTTCAACATCGAGCGCCGCGGCGATGACGAATACCGCATCACCCTCGCGGTAGCCGGGTTCAAGCCGCACGATCTCGACATCACCGCCCAGCAGAACCTGCTGGTCGTCAAGGGCCAGCGCACCGAAGCGCAGGACGGCCACTTCCTCCACGTCGGCATCGCCAACCGCGCCTTCGAGCGCCGCTTCGAACTCGCCGATTTCGTCCGCGTCGAGAGCGCCGATCTGGCTGACGGCCTCCTCATCATCGATCTGGTGCGCGAAGTGCCCGAGGCGATGAAGCCCAAGAAGGTGCTGATCGGCGGCAGCGATGCCAAACCGCTCACCGTCGTCGAGGGCGACACCAGCGCCGCAGCCTAACCGATCCCGGTATCTCCAGCGAACAGGGCGGTCCTTCACGGGCCGCCCTGTTTCGTATCAGCGCCGCTCCGAAATCACCCAGCGCCAGGGCGCAAGGCTGCGCGGCTTGCCGGCCACTCCATAGGTCTGTGCCTCGCCGGAGATATTGACCTCAACGCGCAGGTGGTCCCGGCCTGCGATCCGGCGGAACGCGAAGACCATGGGATTGCCGGTCTCGATGATCTCCAGATTGCCCGGCACATGCTCGCTCGAAAGCGCCGGATGCGCGTGTTTCAGCGCCAGCAGCGACTGGTAGAACGCCGCGCGCGGGAGCTTGCCCCACCGAATCGGGTCCTTGTCGAAGAACTTGAGCCGCTTATCGAGGCCTTCTTCTTGCCCGCTGTAGACCAGCGGCATCCCCGGCAAGGTCGCCGCCAGCACGGCCATGGCGTCCGAGCCGTCGCCGTAAAGCTCCCGGTCGGTGCCGTTCCACGAGTTTTCGTCGTGGTTGCTGGTGAAGGTCATGCGCATCGCGCCTGCCGGATAGCGGCGCGCGGGCGCTGTATAATGCTTCGCCAGATCGCGTGCGTCCGCCTTGCCCTTCGCCACGTCGATGAGGAGGTGGTAGAGCTTCCAGTCGTAAGACATGTCGAAGGCCCGCGCCTGCATCTCGGGCGTATCGGCCTCGGCCAGCAGGAACACCGGCTTCACCGCATCGAGCTCCCGGCGCGCCTGATCCCAGAATGCCACCGGCAGGGTCCACGCGACATCGCAGCGGAACCCGTCGATCCCTGTCTCTGTCAGCCAGAACTTCATCGCCGCGATCATCCCGTCGCGCACGGCCTGCTTGCTGTAGTCGAGCCCGATCACATCGGCCCAGACTTCCTCGTGATGATCGCTGAGGTCGGTGTAATGGTAGCCTTCCAGTTCGCCCGCCGCGCTGCGCTTGTACCAGTCGGGATGCTCGCGGGTCCACACGTGGTCCCAGCCCGTGTGGTTCGCCACCCAGTCGAGGATCACCTTGAAGCCCTGCCGGTGCGCCTCGGCCACAAGGTGCTTGAAATCGGCCATGTCGCCGTACTCGGGGTTCACCGCCAGATAGTCACTCACCGCATAATAGCTGCCGAGCGAGCCCTTGCGCTCCTGCTTCGCGATCGGATTGACCGGCATGATCCACAGCACGTCGACGCCCATCCGGCGCAGGCGCGGCAGATGTTTTTCGAAGGCGCGAAAGGTGCCTTCGGGCGTGTATTGCCGGATGTTGACCTCGTAGATCGTGGCCCGCTTCGACCAGGCCGGATGGCGGACCTCGCTCACCCCCTCGGTCAGCGGCAAGGCCTCGGCCGCATGGGCCAGACCGGGAAGCGCAAGCAGCGCGGCGAGCATGAGATGGCGGATCATGCCGCCATGGTTAGCGCGCCGTGCGCAGCCGGCCAGACGGCATTCGTATACGTTTACCAGGCTTCGGCGATATCAACCAGCGCTTCGCGGTCCAGCACCGTCACGCGCCCACCTTTCAGCGCGACGATCCCGCCGTCCGCCCAGGCAGAAAGCTGGCGGTTGATCTGCTCGCGCGACATGCCGGCGAAGTTGCCGAGTTCGCCCTGGCTCAGCGCGATCTTGAGGCGGGCTTCGCCCCCGGCCTCGCTGCCCTCCCCGCCCATCATCAGCCGCAGCAGGAAACGCGCAAGGCGGGGTCCGGAGGTATAGGCGCGGTCCGCCTCGATCACCGTGTTGTTCTGTCGCAGCCGCCGCGCCATCGCCTGCAGCAGTCGCATCGCCAGCCCCTGATGCTTGCCGACGATCTCGGAAAAGGCGGCGCGCGTCAGCCCCAGCGCCTCGACCGGCTCGATCGCCTCGACGCTCGCCGTGCGCTCCCCGCCATCCAGAAACGCGATCTCGCCCAGCACGGCGCCGCGCTCGGCATAGTCCAGCACGATCTCGCGGCCATTGGCAGCCACCATGCTGACGCGGGCGAGGCCCTTAAGCATGATCCACAGCGTATCGCCGGGATCGCCCTGCAGGATGATGGCGGTGCCCGGCTTGAAGCTGCGCACCGTGCCGCGCGCGGCAATGTCGGCCAATTCCTCGGGCGCGCAGCCTGCCAGCAGGCTGGAAGCGGTCAGCGTCTCGGCGAGTGTGGCGGCATCCATTTCCAGTCCCCCTCCCCGCGCCGACCGGTCAGACCAGGCGGGCCTGCTTCACCGCAGCGGTGATGAAGCTCCTGAACAGCGGATGCGGCTCGAACGGCCGGCTCTTGAGCTCGGGGTGGAACTGCACCCCGATGAACCACGGATGGTCTGGCCGCTCGACGATTTCCGGCAGCAGCCCGTCGGGCGACATGCCGGAGAACACGAGGCCGCCGCTCTCAAGCCGCTCGCGATAGGCAACGTTGACTTCGTAGCGGTGCCGGTGGCGCTCGCTGATCGCATCCGCCTCGTAGATCTGCGCGACATGGCTGTTGCCCGAAAGCTGCGCTTCGTAGGCGCCCAGCCGCATCGTGCCGCCCAGATCGCCGCCGGCGGCGCGAGTCTCCAGCCCCTCGGGCGTCATCCATTCGGTGATGATGCCCACCACCGGCTCTTCGGACGGACCGAACTCGGTCGAGCTCGCGCCCTTGATCCCGGCCAGATTCCGCGCGCCCTCGATGCAGGCCATCTGCATGCCGAGGCAGATGCCGAAGAACGGCACGCCGCGTTCGCGCGCAAAGCGCACGCTGGCGATCTTGCCTTCCGTCCCGCGCTCGCCAAATCCGCCCGGCACCAGAATGCCGTGCATCGGTTCCAGATGCGCCGCGATCTCGGCATCGTCCTTCTCGAAGATCTCAGCGTCGATCCAACGGATATTGACCTTCACGCGGTTGGCCATGCCGCCATGGACCAGCGCCTCGTTCAAGGACTTGTAGGCGTCTTGCAGGCCCACATACTTGCCCACGACGCCGATGGTCACTTCGCCTTCCGGGTTCTGGTGGCGGTCGACAATGTCGGTCCAGCGCGCGAGGTCCGGACCCGGGCTCGAAAGCCCGAAATGGCGCAACACTTCCGAATCGAGCCCCTCGCCGTGATACTGCAGCGGCACCGAATAGATGCTGCGCGCATCGAGCGCGGGGATCACCGCTTCCTTGCGCACGTTGCAGAAGAGCGCGATCTTGGCGCGCTCGTTCTCCGGCAGCGGCTTTTCGCAGCGGCACAGCAGGATATCGGGCTGGATGCCGAGCCCGGTCAGCTCGCGCACCGAATGCTGCGTCGGCTTGGTCTTCAGCTCGCCCGCCGCCGCGATATAGGGCACCAGCGTCACGTGGACGAAACAGGTCGCCTCGCGGCCCATCTCGTTGCGCAGCTGGCGGATCGCCTCGATGAACGGCAGGCTCTCGATATCGCCCACCGTGCCGCCGATCTCGCAGAGCACGAAATCGAGATCGTCGGTCTCGTCGCGCGCGAAGGCCTTGATCGCGTCGGTCACGTGCGGGATCACCTGCACCGTCGCGCCCAGGTAATCGCCGCGTCGCTCCTTGGCGATGATGTCGCGGTAGATGCGGCCCGAGGTGATGTTGTCCGATTGCCGCGCCGAAACGCCGGTGAAGCGTTCGTAGTGGCCAAGGTCGAGGTCCGTCTCCGCGCCATCGTCGGTCACGAAGACCTCGCCGTGCTGGTAGGGGCTCATCGTGCCCGGATCGACGTTCAGATAGGGGTCGAACTTGCGGATCCGCACCCGAAAGCCGCGCGCCTGCAACAGCGCCGCGAGGCTCGCTGCCATAAGCCCTTTGCCAAGCGAGGAGACCACGCCGCCGGTGATGAAAATGAACCGCGCCATGGGAGGTGGGCCTTACCGTCAGATGCTCACAATGCGCAAGGGTGCCGACCGGATTCGGACCGGCAATCCACAAGCGAAAGAACATGGACGAAAACAAACCGGCGCGGCCAGCCGCCGCAGGGCGGCCGGATGCACCGGGAACGGGTGCCGGACGAACCGGCGCTGGTGGATTACTGCTTGGCGCCGCCGGCGAGCGGATCCGCCGCGGCACCCTTGGCCGGTGCGGCCGAAGCGGGAGCTGCGGGCTGAGCCTGCGCCGGCCCTGCGGCGGGAACGCCCTGCACCGGAGCCGTCTGTCCCGGAGCCGTCTGGGCTGGCGCGAGCGGATCGGCCGGAAGCACCGGCGCGTTGCGATCAAGTGACGTATCGATCGTGCGATTCGAGGTCGTGCTGACCGCCAGCGCCGCCAGCACGATGCTGAGGCCGACGAACGCGGTCGCCAGCACGGTCGTCGCGCGGGTAAGGAAGTCCGCCGCGCCGCGCGCCGACATGAAGCCTGCCGGGCTGCCGCCGACGCCGAGACCGCCGCCTTCCGACTTCTGGATAAGGATCACACCGACCAGCGCGGCCGCAACCAGCGCCTGGATGACAGTGAGGAAGATGAAGAGAGACATTGCGTTCCGCCTGACAAGAATGAGGCGCATCTAGGGCGTGGCCGCGCCGCGCGCAAGGGCGCAGGCACCGGCCCGCCGGGCCCGCCGGGCCCGGCGCCTGCCGCCGCCGCCGATGCTCAGCCTTCCGGCTGCGCGGCCGCCGCCACGATCGGCAGGAAGGCATCGGCGGTCAGGCTCGCGCCGCCTACCAGCGCGCCGCCGACACCCGGCGCCGCCAGCAAGCTCGCCGCGTTCTCGCCGTTCACCGAACCGCCGTAGAGAATGCGGATCTTCTCCGCCTCCTCTCCAAAGATCGCGGCCAGCCGCACGCGCACGGCGACATGCATGGCGATCACGTCTTCCACCGCGGCGACCCGCCCGGTGCCGATCGCCCACACCGGTTCGTAGGCAACCGCAAGGCGGCTGGCGGCAACCGCCGCGCTCTCGCCCGCCGGAACCGAGCCCTCGATCTGCCGCGAAACCACAGCTTCGGCCGTGCCGGCATCGCGCTCCTCAAGCGTTTCGCCAACGCAGATGATCACGCCCAGCCCGGCCGCCAGCGCGGCTTCCGCCTTGGCGCGTACCAGCGCGTCGTCCTCGCCATGATCGCGGCGGCGCTCGCTGTGGCCCAGGATCACGAAATCCGCGCCAATATCGGCGAGCATCGCGGCAGAAACGTCACCCGTATGCGCGCCCTTGGCGGCGGTGTGGCAATCCTGCCCGCCGACGCCGATCGCGGTTACCGCTTCGCGCACGGAGCCCAGAAACGGAAACGGCGGCGCGAGGGCAATTTCGACATCGGGGTAGCGCTGCGCGGCGCGGTCGACCGCGCGCGCTTCGGAAAGCATGGCGCGGCTCCCGTTCATCTTCCAGTTGCCGACGATGTAGGGACGCTGGCTCATGAGACCCTGCATTTGTGCACGAGATGATTCCTCCTCATGCCGAGGCCGCTATCAAACCGGGGGCAGGTTTGCCAAGCGCGGCATCCGCAAAGTCGGTGATTAACTTCCGGGAGGGTTGCCCCCTTGGCAAATTGAATGGTTCGCCGCAGCGCGCGCCTTGCCGGTGCAGACCATTGCGGGAAACCGCTTTGCCCCCTAATGCGCCACGAGGATATTCTCCACCGTGTTCATTGCTAACGACAGGCCCCGATGCTCGGCTTCATCCGTTCCCTGACCAAGTCCCGTATCGGCGTTGCATTTGCGCTGGTGTTCCTCGGGCTTATCGCGCTCTCGTTCGCAGGCGCTGATCTTTCCGGTGCCAAGTTCGGCGGCAGCGGCAATGCCGACCGCGCGGTAACGGTAGGCTCGGCGCATATCGCCACGGCCGAAGTGCAGAAGGCCATGAGCAACGCGCTTGAAAACGCGCGCGAGCAAAGCCCCACTGCGACGATGAAGGAGTTCATTGCACAAGGGGCAATGGAGCAGGTGATCGACAGCCTGATCGACCGCGCCGCCGTGATGGAATGGGCAAGGCAGGGTTCGGTCGGCATGGCCGTCAGCAACCGCCTCATCGACAGCGAGATTTCGAAGATGCCGGCCTTCCAGGGGCCTGACGGCAAGTTCAGCCAGTCCGTCTACAAAGCGCTGCTCGGGCAGAAGGGCGTGTCCGAAACGCTGCTGCGCGACGATGTCGCCAAGGGGCTGATGGCGCGTGAGGTGCTGATCCCCGCAGGCGTCGGCGCAGCCATGCCGGAGAGCATGGTGATGCGCTACGCCGCCGTCCTCACCGAAACGCGCGAGGGCACGGTGCAGCTGATTCCCTCCGCCGCCTTCGCGCCAAAGACGCCGCCATCCGATGCCGATGTTGCCGCCTTCTACAAGGCCAACGCCGCCCGCTACCAGCGCCCTGAGCGCCGCACGATCCGTTACGCGGTGTTCGACGAAAGCGCGATCAAGGCGGTCGCCGCGCCGAGCGAGGCCGAAGTCGCCGCACGCTACAAGCTGGGCGCGGCCACTTATGCGCCGACCGAATCGCGCGCTTTCACACAGGTGATCGTGCCAACCGAGCCCGCCGCCAAGGCGCTCGCCGCCGAAATCGCGGGCGGCAAATCGATCGAGGCCGCAGCCGCTGCCAAAGGCCTCTCGGCCAGCAAGATCCCCGCCCTCACCCGCACCAAGCTCGAGAGCGATGCTTCTCCGGCGGTTGCCGCTGCGGTGTTTGCCGCCGCCAAGGGTACGCTTGCCGCACCGGCCAAGGGTGCGCTCGGCTGGCACGTGATCCGGCTCGACAGCGTGGTGCAGAACCCGGGCAAGACGCTCGACCAGGCGCGGGCAGAGATCGTCACCGCGATCACCGCCGAAAAGCGCAAGGCCGCGCTCGCCGATCTCTCGGCGAAGTTCGACGATGCTTTCGGTAGCGGCACCGGCCTTGCCGACGTCGCCAAGAGCGCCGGCCTCACCGTGATCACCACCGATCCCCTGCAGGCTGACGGCACCGTTCCGGGCCGCACCGATATCAAGCCGGGTCCCGATGTCGTCCCGCTGATCCAGTCCGCCTTCGCCATGGAACGCGAAGGCCAGCCGCAGGTTGCCGAGCTGAAGCAGGGCGAACGCTACGTCATCTACGACGTCGGCCAGATCACCCCGGCCGCACCGCCGCCGCTCGCCGAGATCAAGGACAAGGTCATGGCCGATCTCAACATCACGCGCGGCTTCGGCGCCGCCAAGGCCGCCAGCGAGAAGGTCATGGCCGCGCTCGCGAAGAAGGTACCGCTTGCCGAGGCGATCAAGGCTCTGGGCATCCCGCTGCCCGCGCCCGAGCAGGTCAACATGCCACGTCAGCAGCTCAATGCCATGCAGCCCAAGATCCCCTCGACGCTCCAGCTGATGTTCGAGATGGCGCAGGGCACGGCCAAGAAGCTCGAAGCCCCCGCCAAGGCCGGCTTCGTCGTCGTGGCGCTGAACAAGGTCACCCCCGGAACGATCAAGCCCGGCGATCCCTTCGCCGCCCGCGCCCGCGTCGAACTCGGCCAGCTGGCCGGCCGCGAATATGTCGACCAGCTGCGCGTGGCCGTGCGCGAGGCGGTCGGCGTGAAGCGCAACGAGGCGGCTATCGCAGCGCTGCGCACGCAGCTCTCCGGCGGCCAGTAAGGCCGTGGCGACGGCGTCGGACACGGCGGAGCCCGCGATCGCCGGCCTCCTGCCCGATGGCGGCAGCGCGGCCCGCGCCGCCCTCGCCGCCGGCCGCCCCGCGCTCGTCTGGCGCAAGCTCATCGCCGATACCGAAACCCCGGTCGGCGCCGCACTCAAGCTGATGCAGCCCGGCCGCGGCGATTTCCTGCTGGAATCGGTTGAAGGCGGCGAAGTGCGCGGGCGCTACAGCCTCCTCGGCCTCGATCCCGATCTCATATTTCGCGCCGAGGGCGGCGAGGCCGTCATCAACCGCCAGTGGCAGACCGACCGCGAGGCCTTTGCCCCCCATGGCGAACCCGCCCTCGCCGCGCTGCGCGCGCTGGTCGGCGAATGCCGCATCGATGTGCCCGAAGGCCTGCCCAAGTCGCTCGCCTGCCTCGTCGGCTATTTCGGCTACGAGACCATCGGCCTTGTCGAGAAGCTCCCGCGCGCCCCCGCCAGCGCGCTCGAACTGCCCGACATGCTCTTCGTGCGCCCCAGCGTCGTCCTCGTGTTCGACCGCCTGTCGGACGAACTCATCGCCGTCGCCCCCGTCTGGCCCGGTTCCGCAGCGCCCGAACGCCTCGTCGCCGCCGCGGCGGACCGCATCGACGCCGCCCTCGCGCGCCTCGCCGATCCCGTCCCCGCCGACCCGCGCCTCGAAGCCGCCGAACCGGCCGAGCGGACTGCCGTGATGGCACCCGAAGACTACGCCCGCATGGTCCTGCGCGCGAAGGACTACATCGAGGCGGGCGACATCTTCCAGGTCGTCCTTGCCCAGCGCTTCACCGTGCCCTTCCCGCTGCCCCCTGCCGCGCTCTACCGCTCGCTGCGCCGCATCAACCCCTCGCCGTTCCTCTATTTCCTCGATCTCCCCGGCTTCGCGCTCATCGGCTCGAGCCCCGAGATCCTCGTGCGCATCCGCGACGGCGAAGTGACCATCCGCCCCATCGCCGGCACCCGCCCCCGGGGCAAGACCGAAGCCGAGGACCGCGACAACGCGCAGAGCCTCCTCGCCGATCCCAAGGAGCGCGCCGAGCACCTCATGCTGCTCGATCTTGGCCGCAACGATGTCGGCCGCGTCGCCGCCGCCGGCACGGTCAAGGTCACTGAAAGCTACACCATCGAGCGCTACAGCCACGTCATGCACATCGTCTCGAACGTGGTCGGCAAGCTCGACACCACGCGGGCCGACAGCGTCGACGCGCTCTTCGCCGGCTTCCCCGCCGGCACCGTCAGCGGCGCCCCCAAGGTCCGCGCCTGCGAAGTGATCGCCGAACTCGAACCAGAAACGCGCGGGGCCTATGCTGGCGGCGTCGGCTATTTCGCCCCCGACGGCTCGGTCGACAGCTGCATCGTCCTGCGCACCGGCGTGCTCAAGGACGGCGTGCTCCACGTGCAGGCGGGCGCGGGCATCGTCGCCGACAGCAACCCCGAATACGAACAGCGCGAATGCGAAGCCAAGTCCGGCGCCTTGTTCGCCGCGGCGCGCGAGGCCCTGCGCGTCGCGTCCGAACCCCGCTTCGGCCAGTAAGGTTCCAAACCCTATGATCCTCGTCATCGACAACTACGACAGCTTCACCTGGAACCTCGTCCACTACCTCATGGAAATGGGCGCGAAGGTCGAAGTCGTGCGCAACGATGCGATGTCTGCCGGGCAGGCCATCTCTACCGGCGCGCAGGGGTTCCTGATCTCGCCCGGTCCCTGCACGCCCAACGAGGCGGGCATCAGCCTCGATCTCGTCGGCGCGGCGGCGGATGCGGGCGTGCCGCTGCTCGGCGTGTGCCTCGGCCACCAGTCGATCGGCCAGTATTTCGGCGGCCAGGTCGTGCGCGGCGGGCTGATGCACGGCAAGACTTCGCCCGTCACGCACGATGGCACCGGCCTGTTCGAGGGCCTCCCCTCGCCCTTCACTGCCACGCGCTATCACAGCCTCGTGGTCGAGAACGTGCCCGAAAGCCTCGTCGTCAACGCCACGTCAGATGATGGCCACGCCATGGGCTTCCGCCACGTCTCGCTCCCGATCCACGGCGTGCAGTTCCACCCCGAATCGATCGCGACCGAACATGGCCACGCCCTCCTCGCGAACTTCCTGAAGATGTGCGGGATCGCCGCGAAGTTGCCCACCCACCTCGCGGCATGACCACGCTTCCCGCAGTCACCGCCAGCCCGCTCGAGGAAGCCGAAGCCGAAGCCGCCTTCGCCGCGATCCTCGACGGTACTTTGCCGGACGAGGCCATCGCGCCCTTCCTCGTCGCGCTGGCGGAACGCGGCGAGACCGCCCCGGAAATCGCCGGCGCCGCCCGCGCCATGCGCGCCCGGATGATTCCGATTTCCGCACCCCCGAACGCCATCGACGTCTGCGGCACCGGCGGCGACGGCCACCACACGCTCAATGTCTCGACCGCCGTCAGCCTTGTCGTCGCGGCTTGCGGCGTCCCCGTCGCCAAGCACGGCAACCGCGCCGCCAGCAGCAAGGCCGGCGCGGCGGATACCCTCGAGGCCCTCGGCCTCAACCTCGATCGCGCCGCCGAAACCGCCGAACTGACCCTCGGCGACCTCGGCATCTGCTTCCTCTTCGCCCAGAAGCACCACCCGGCGCTCGGCCGGATCGCCCCCATCCGCAAAGCGCTCGGCCGTCGTACGATCTTCAACCTCATGGGCCCGCTGGCGAACCCCGCAGGCGTGCGTCGCCAGCTCGTCGGCATTGCCCGGCCCGCCTATGTGCCGATCTACGCCGAGGCCATCCGCCGCCTCGGCACCGATCACAGCCTCGTCGTCTCGGGCGACGAAGGCCTTGATGAACTCAGCCTCGCGGGCGGCAACGAACTCGCGCAAGTGCGGGACGGCAACGTGCTCATGCGCCGCGTGACGGCCGCCGATGCCGGTCTCGCCAGCGCCCCCGTCGATGCCCTGCGCGGCGGCGACCCCGCCACCAACGCCAAGGCCCTGCGCGCACTCCTGCAAGGCGAGCCCGGCCCCTACCGCGACGCCGTCCTCTTCAGCGCCGCCGCCGCGCTGATGGTCGCAGGCGAAGCCGCCGATTGGCACGAAGGCGTGGAGGAAGCCGCCGAAGCCATCGACAAAGGCCTTGCCAACGCGCTCCTCAACTGCTGGATCGCGGCGCTGAAATGACCGACACGCTCACCAGAATCTGCGACACCAAGCGCGAGGAAGTCGCCGCTCGCAAGGCCTCGGCCACGCTCGCCGATCTCGCCGCACGCGCCAGCGAGCAGACCGTCCCGCGCGGCTTCGAGGCCGCTCTGCGCGCAAAGGCCGAAACCGGTTTCTCGCTGATCGCCGAAATCAAGAAGGCCAGCCCCTCCAAGGGCCTGATCCGCGCCGACTTTGATCCCCCGGCCCACGCCCGCGCCTACGAACAAGGCGGCGCGACCTGCCTCTCGATCCTTACCGATGCGCCCTATTTCCAGGGCCACGAGGACTACCTCGTCGCCGCGCGCGCTGCCTGCACCCTGCCGGTGCTGCGCAAGGACTTCATGGTCGATCCCTGGCAATGCGCCGAAGCCCGCGCCATCGGGGCGGACGCGATCCTGATCATCGTCGCCGCGCTGGAAGATGGCCAGATGGCCGAGATCGAGGCCGCCGCGCGCGAACACGACATGGACGTCCTCGTCGAGGTGCACAACGAAGCCGAGATGGAGCGCGCTGCGCGCCTCCGCTCGCGCCTGATCGGCGTCAACAACCGCGATCTCAAGCGCTTCGTCACCGATCTCGGCACCACCGCGCGCCTCGCCCCGCTCTCGCCCGAAGGCGCGTTCCTCGTGGCAGAAAGCGGCATCAACAGTCATGCAGATGTGCTCTCGCTTGCAGCGTCCGGCGCCAAGGCCTTCCTCGTCGGGGAAAGCCTGATGCGCCATGCCGACGTGACGGCGGCCACCCGCGTTCTGCTCGGTGCCTGAGCAAGCCCTCAAGCTGTTCTTCGATGGCGGCTGCCGCCCCAACCCCGGCATGATGGAAACCGCGGTCGCGGCGCGGGGCCGGGTCTGGCATCGCCCCGCCATCGGCCAGGGCACCAACGATCATGCCGAATGGCAAGCCCTGCTCGATGCACTCGCTGTCGCCCGCGAGCTCGGTGCGACCGATATCGTCCTCCTTGGCGATTCTGCTTTTGTCGTTGCACAAGCCAGCGGTACGCTGAGAGCCGGCGCCGACTTCGCACCATTTCTCGCCAGTTACCGCGAACATAGCGCCCAGTTTGCCCGTGTCCGCATCCGCCGGATCAAGCGCGCGCAGAACCTCGCCGGCATCGCGCTGGCCAAGGCCTGGCCCCGCTGAGCGCTATCAGCATTGCCATCTGTCCTACACCGTCCGGTTATGGCATCACGGCCCAATGAAACCGCGCTTTTCCCTTGTCTCCCGGCCATTTGATCCCGCCATGCCACCGGCCCCGGAGTTTTCCCTCAGGACTGTGTCAACTGTGTCAACCTTGTTGGATTTGAGGGCATGAGCGAGCTGACCCATCTCGATGCCCAGGGCCGCGCCCGCATGGTCGATGTCGGCGGCAAGGCAGAGACGCAGCGCGTCGCTGTCGCGCTCGGCCGCATCCGCATGAACGCCGCCACCCTCGCCGCCCTGCGCGATGGCACCGCGCCCAAGGGCGATGTGCTCGCCGTCGCGCGCATTGCCGGGATCATGGCGGCCAAGCGCACGGCAGAGCTGATCCCGCTGTGTCACCCGCTCGCGCTCGATGCCGTCAGCGTCGAGTTCGCCTTCGTGGGCGACGGCGTCGAAGCCCGCGCCACGGCCTCGCTCACCGGCCGCACCGGCGTGGAAATGGAAGCGCTCACCGCCGTCTCGGTCGCGCTGCTTACCGTCTACGACATGGCCAAGGCCATCGACAAAGGCATGGTCATCTCGGAGATCCGCCTCGTCGAAAAGCGCGGCGGCAAATCGGGCGATTGGCGCGCACCTTGAACAACCAGACCCCCGCACGCCCGAACCCGCCCCTCCCGCTCGAGGAAGCGCAGCGCCGCCTGATGGCGATAGCCCCCGTGCTGCCGATCGAACACCGCGCCACCGCCGATTGCCTCGGCTTCCCGCTCGCCGAACCGCTGACCGCGCTGCGCACCCAGCCCGCCGCCGATGTCTCCGCGATGGACGGCTATGCCCTGCGCGCTGCCGATCTCCCCGGCCCCTGGCGCGTGATCGGGGAAAGCGCCGCCGGCCGCCCCTTTGCCGGCGTGGTCGGCCCGGGCGAGGCCGCGCGCATCAGCACCGGTGCGCTCGTGCCCGCCGGTGCGGACATGGTCCTGATCCAGGAAGACGCCGCGCGCGAAGGCGACCGCCTGACCCTCACCGGCACGCCGCCCGAGCCGCCGCATCGTCATATCCGCCCTGCCGGCATGGATTTCCGCCGCGGCGATATGCTGATGGCCCCCGGCACACGGATCGGGCCGGCGCAGATCGCGCTCGCCCTCACTGCCGGCCATGCCCACCTGCCAGTCCGCCGCCAACTCCACCTCGCAGTGATCGACGGCGGCGACGAACTGGCCGCCCCCGGCGCGAACCTTGCCGACCACCAGCTTCCCGCCAGCAACAGCGCCATGCTCGCCGCGCTCGCCGCCCAGCCGGCGGTGCGGATCACCCGGACCGGCCCCGTGCCCGACCGGCTCGAAGCGCTCCAGGCCGCGTTCGATGCGGCACGCGACGCCGACGTCATCGTTACCAGCGGCGGCGCTTCGGTCGGCGATCACGATCTGGTGCGCCCGGCCCTTGCCGAACTCGGCGCGGAGCTTGCCTTCTGGCGCGTCGCGATCAAGCCGGGCAAGCCGCTCCTTGTCGCGCGGCGCGGCGCGCAGGTGATCCTCGGTCTGCCCGGCAACCCCGCTGCCGCCTTCGTCACCGGCTTCCTTTTCCTCCTGCCCTTGATCCGCGCCGCGCTGGGCGCGGCCGATGCCATGCCCCGCCCGATCCCCGCCGCGCTCAGCGAATCTATGCCGGCCGGCGGCAGCCGCATGGAGTTCCTGCGCGCCGTGTGGGATGCCGGCACGGTCTCGCTTGATGGCCTTCAAGACAGCGGCGCGCTGTCCTCGCTGGCCCGCGCCAATGCTCTCGTGGTCCGGCCGGCTCATGCGCCCGAGGCACCGGCGGGTCAGTTTGTTCCGGTATACCTGCTGTAAATGCGCGGAATTGCTTGACGCATAAAATTTCGTTGCTTATTCGTTCCGCATTCGTTCACCAAACGGGAGTGCGCACGAATGCTAACGCGCAAGCAGCATGAACTGCTGACCTTCATCCAGACACGTCTCGAAGATTCCGGCATCTCCCCCTCGTTCGAGGAAATGAAGGAAGCGCTCGATCTCAAGTCGAAGTCGGGCGTGCACCGTCTGATCTCGGCGCTGGAAGAACGCGGTTTCATCCGCCGCCTGCCCAACCGCGCACGCGCGCTCGAAGTGATCCGTGACAGTGACGCGGGCGGCGCCAAGCCAGCCAGCCGCGCCTCTGCCTCCGTCACTGTGGCGGGCACGTCTTCGGCCGCACTGGCTCCGCTGCGCAGTCCCGCTCCGGCGCGCCAGCCCGCGAACGACGTGATCGAGATCCCGCTCCACGGCCGCATCGCCGCCGGTGTTCCGATCGAGGCGCTCGAAGGCACCTCCACCCTTCCCGTCCCTGCCGCCCTGCTCGGCGCGGGCGAGCACTATGCGCTTGAAGTATCGGGCGACTCGATGGTGGAGGCAGGCATTCTCGATGGCGACTATGCACTCGTGCGCCGCACGGACAACGCGCGTGACGGCGAAATCGTGGTCGCGCTAGTCCGCGGCGAGGAAGCGACGCTCAAGTACCTCAGGCGCGAACGCGGCATGGTCCGGCTCGATCCGGCCAATGCGGCCTACGACCCGCAGTACTACCAGCCGGATGAAGTCCAGGTTCAGGGCAAGCTCGCGGGGCTGCTGCGCCGCTATCACTGAGATGGTGCGGGGCCTGGCGCTCCGGTAGCGACAGGCCCGGACCGCCGCGCGGCGAATGGATGAGATCCCGGCTGCCGGGGCAGTGGACGGTGGAACCAGCCATGCTCGCCCTGCGTCTCCGCCACGCTGCGCACCCGGCCTGAAACAAGATCGATGGCAAGGCCGCCCGTCTGGCCCAGCAGCGCGCGGTCGGCCTTGAGCAGGCGGGGCTTGCAGGCGCTCGGCAAGCGGCGGTCGGCCACCACGATATCGGCGCGGGCGCAAGCAGCCGCCAGCACGGGCACGGGGACGAGGTCCTTCCCCCGCGCCATCAGCATATCGAACCGCCGCCCGCCGCGCACCAGCGTGATCGCACAGAAGTCCGGATTGCACCGCGCGCCCTTCCAGTCCTCCAGCGCGACGGCATCGCCCGTCATTCCTGCATTTTCGAGCAGCGCCGTGCGGGTATAGCTTTCTTCCCGCACCGCCCGCAGCACGAGGAGATCAGGCCCCTCACCGGTAATGCCGACATGATGCCCATCGCCCGAGACAAGCACATCGGGCGTCCGCGTCAGCACCAGCGCCAACACGCCCAGCGCGATCGGCGCGAAGCCCCAGAGCCGCACCCGCCCGCTCCACAGCGCAAGCCACAGCAGCCCGGCGACAAAGAGCCCGAAGGTTGCACCGCTCATCCCAGGCATCATCGTCACCGCACCCGGCTGCGCGGCCACCAGATGCGCGAGCCACAGCAGCAGTTCGAGCGACTTGCCCACCGCCCACCATGCCGGTGCGCCAAGGCCGAAGATGTCGAGCGCGAGCGCCAGCGCGATCAGCGGCATGGTGAGCACGGTTGTCAGCGGGATCGCGATGACGTTCGCGGCCGCGCCATAGATGCCGGCACGGTGGAAGTGGAACAGGCTGATCGGCATGAGCGACAGCTCGATGACGAGGCCGGTCAGCAGCAGCATGGCGAGATGGCGCCCCATCCGCGTGACGCGCCCTTCGTGACTGTGCGCGAGGAACGCCTTGGCCGGCGCCGCCGTGCTGAACGCGACGATGGCGATCACCGAGGCGAAGCTCATCTGGAAGCTGGGCCCCAGCACCGCCTCGGGCCAGAGCAGCATGACGATCAGCGCCGCAGTGGCCAGCAGCCTGAGCGACAGCGGATCGCGCCCGAGCGCCAGCGCGGCGAGTACCAGCAAAGAGCCCGCGACCGAACGCACCGTCGGCACTTCGGCGCCGGTCAGCACGGTGTAGAACAAGCCCACACCGGCCCCGACCGCCGCAGCGAGCAACGGGAGGCGGACACGCAGCGCGATGAACGGGAACAAGGCCAGCAGCCGGATCGTCAGGAAATAAGCACCCGCAATCACGGCACTGACATGGAGACCGCTGATCGACAGCAGGTGCGTGAGGCCCGCATCGCGCATCGCCTCCTCGTCGGTTTCGGCAATCGCACCGCGGTCGCCGCTGGCAAATGCGGCTGCAATCGTGCCGGGGGAGCCTGAAAGCTGCGCGCGGACATGGTCTGCAAGCCGCTGCTGCCACTGCCGCAGCGACCAGCTCTCGTGCGCCGGCGCGATGAGGGTCACCGGCCCGATCACGTTGCCGGTGGCGGCCAGGCCCTGGAACCACGCGGCGCGCGCAAAATCGTAGGATCCTGGCAGCATCGGCGGCGCGGGCGGCATGAGCCGGGCGCGCAGGCGGACCTCGGCGCCTTCGACAAGGCCGGGCTGATCGTTCTCGTCCGGCAGGTTGAGCCGCACCTGCAGCGGTTCGGGATGGCCCTCCACCTGCGCGCGGAGCAGCAGGCGCACCCGGTCGCGCGCGCCTTCGACTTGCCGGTCCAGCACGCGGCCCTGCATCATCGCCACTTCCGGCCGCGCGATCCCGGGCTGCCCTACCAGTGCCGACTTGACCCAGATCGCGGTGCAGCCCGCAGCCAGCATCAGCGCCATGCCGATCAGCGCGCTGCGCAGATGGCCCAGATCACCCTCTGCATCGATGAGGAGGCCGGCCATCGCCGCCGCACCGCACAATGCGAGGAAGCCTGCCCACTGCCACGGCCCCGGCAGCACCGCCCAGCAAGCGATTCCAATGCCAAAGCCGACCGCCAGCCACGGTCCGCGCTCGAACGGCCGGCTGCCAAGGAACGCCTCAATGGTGCGGTGCATGCTGGACAAGGCGGCAAGTTTGTCCCAGAGGCGTGTCCGCCACGCCGCAGGTTCACCGAGAGGTAGGGCCGAGGTTGGCGGCATGGCCGGGATTAGGAAGGATTGCGCCCGCAATGGCAAGCGCCAGTGACACCGTTTCTGCAGGATCAGGCGCGCGCACGGCCGCCGAGCGGAAGGGCGTGGTCACCCGGTTCGCGCCTTCGCCCACCGGCTATCTTCACATCGGCGGTGCCCGCACCGCGCTGTTCAACTGGCTTTTCGCGCGCCATCATGGCGGCACCTATCTGCTGCGCATCGAGGATACCGACCGCGCCCGTTCGACCGAACCGGCGATCGCGGCGATCTTCGATGGCCTGAACTGGCTGGGTCTGGGCGGCGATGAGGAGCCGGTGTTCCAGTTCGCGCGGTCCGATCGCCATGCCGAAGTCGCGCACAAGCTGCTTGCGGCAGGGCACGCCTACCGCTGCTACCTCAGCCAGGAGGAGCTCGCCGCCCGCCGCGCCGCCGCGCAGGCCGAGCGCCGCCCGTTTCGCATCGAAAGCGAATGGCGGGATGCCGATCCGGCGACCTGGCCGGAAGGCCAGCCCTGGGTGGTGCGCATCAAGGCCCCCCGCGATGGGGCAACGACCATCGACGACCTCGTGCAGGGCCCGATCACCGTCCAGAATGCGGAAATCGACGACTACGTCATCCTGCGCAGCGACGGCACGCCGACCTACATGCTCGCCGTGGTGGTCGACGATCACGACATGGGTGTCACCCACGTGATCCGCGGCGATGACCACATCAACAATGCCTTCCGCCAGCTTGTGATCATCCGCGCGATGCAGGCGATCGAAGGCGAGGACGGAGAGGCGGGCTGGGAAGACCCGGCCTATGCCCACATCCCGCTGATCCATGGCGCGGACGGCGCGAAGCTCTCCAAGCGCCACGGTGCGCTGGGCGTCGATGCCTATCGCGACGAGCTGGGCCTTCTGCCCGAAGCCGTGTTCAACTACCTGCTCCGGCTTGGCTGGGGCCACGGCGATGCCGAGATCATCAGCCGCGAGCAGGCGGTGGAATGGTTCGAGATCGGCGATGTCGGCAAAGGCGCGGCGCGCTTCGACCTCAAGAAGCTGCTGAATTTCAACGGCCACTACATTCGCGAGGCGGAAGACGCCCGGCTGGCCGGACTGGTCGCCGATCGGCTGGGCGGTCTTGACGGGACGGGTCTCGCCCTCCTCGCCAAGGCCATGCCGGTGCTCAAGGTGCGCGCGGCGGATCTCCTTGAACTGGCTGCCGGTGCCCGCTTCCTCTTCGCGCAGCGCCCGCTGGCGCTCGACGAAAAGGCGGCAGGCCTCCTGACCGACGAGGCGCGCGCGCTGCTCGGTGCGATGGCGGAGCGGCTGGCCGCCGAGGAATGGGCTGCGGAAGCGCTCGAAGCCGCGCTCAAGGCCATGGCGGAAGAACGCGGGCTCGGCCTCGGCAAGCTGGCGCAGCCGCTGCGCGCCGCGCTGACCGGCACGACTACCTCACCGGGAATTTTCGACGTACTGGTCTTGCTGGGCCGAGACGAGTCGCTCGCCCGGATTGCAGACCAGGCCGCAATGGCCGCGTGATATGACTTTCCGGGCCCCGGCCCGAACCCGACAAACGACGCATAAACAGGAGGGTAGATCGTGAGCGACAACCAGGCGACCCTGAACGATGGCGACAAGACCATCTCGATGCCGATCAAGGGCGGCACGATCGGTCCCGATGTCATCGACATTCGCAAGCTCTATGCCGAGACCGGCAAGTTCACTTACGACCCGGGCTTCACCAGCACGGCGAGCTGCGACAGCGCGCTGACCTACATCGACGGCGACGAGGGCGTGCTGCTCCACCGCGGCTATCCGATCGGCCAGCTGGCCGAGCATTCGAGCTTCATGGAAGTAAGCTACCTGCTGCTCAACGGCGAGCTGCCCTCGGCCGACGAGCTGGCCCAGTTCAGCCGCACGATCACGCGCCACACCATGGTCCACGAACAGCTTTCGGTCTTCTACCGCGGCTTCCGCCGTGACGCGCATCCGATGGCGATCATGTGCGGCGTCGTTGGCGCGCTTTCGGCGTTCTACCACGATTCGACGGATATCTCGGATCCGGAACAGCGCAAGATCTCCGCGCACCGCCTGATCGCCAAGATGCCGACGATTGCGGCGATGGCCTACAAGTATTCCGTCGGCCAGCCCTTCGTCTACCCGCGCAACGACCTCTCCTACACCGGCAACTTCCTGCGCATGACCTTCGCGGTCCCGGCAGAGGAGTACGAGGTGAACCCGATCGTCGAGCGCGCGCTCGACCGCATCTTCATCCTCCATGCCGATCACGAGCAGAACGCCTCGACCTCGACCGTACGTCTCGCCGGTTCCTCGGGCGCCAATCCGTTTGCCTGCATCGCGGCGGGCATTGCCTGTCTGTGGGGCCCGGCGCATGGCGGCGCAAACGAGGCCGCGCTCAACATGCTGAAGGAAATCGGCACGCCCGATCGCATCCCGCACTACATCGCGCGCGCCAAGGACAAGAACGATCCGTTCCGCCTGATGGGCTTCGGCCACCGCGTCTACAAGAACTACGACCCGCGCGCGACGGTGATGCAGCAGACGGTGCGCGAGGTGTTCGCCTCGCTCAAGGTCACCGATCCGCTGTTCGAGACGGCGCTGCAGCTGGAGGAGATTGCGCTCAACGATCCCTACTTCATCGACAAGAAGCTGTTCCCCAACGTGGACTTCTATTCGGGCATCATCCTTTCGGCGATCGGCTTCCCGACCGCGATGTTCACCGCGCTCTTCGCGCTGGCCCGCACGGTCGGCTGGGTGGCGCAGTGGAACGAAATGATCAGCGATCCCGGCCAGAAGATCGGCCGCCCGCGCCAGCTCTACACCGGCCCGGCGCAGCGCGACTACGTTCCTGTCGACAAGCGCTGAGACCGGCGCGCCCATCCCGAGGAGAGTGAGATGACCCTGGTTCTGCGTGTTCTGGGCGTGCTCGCTCTCCTCATGGGCCTGCTCTGGATGGGCCAGGGGGCTGGCCTGATCATGTGGCCGGCGTCCAGCTTCATGCTGGAGCAGAAGATCTGGATTCTGTGGGGTGGCGTGCTGGCGCTGGCCGGGACGGGCCTGCTCGTTCTGGCGCAGCGCCGCCGATAAATCCTAGGCGCCGCGGTCCGGCGGCAGGGTGAGCTCGAAGCGCGCGCCTTCTCCGGGCGCGCTGGTTACCACGAGATCGCCGCCCATCGCCTGCGCGAGATGGCGCGAGATGTAGAGGCCAAGGCCGCTTCCACCGTCACCGCTGCGGCCCAGCCGTTCGAACTTGTTGAACACACGCTCCGCCTGCTCGGCGTCGAGCCCCTGCCCTTCGTCCTGCACCGCGATCCAGGCACCGCGCGCGTCCTCGCCGGTCTCGAGCCTGACCACCGAGCCTTCCGGGCTGTAGCGGATCGCGTTGGTGACGAGGTTGAGCAGAACCTGAAGCACGCGCCGGAACTCTCCGATCGCCGGCACATGCGCCGTTTCACCGGGCGTGCGGAGCGTGATGCCGCGCTCCTGCGCGCGAACCGAGAGAATGCCCGCGGCGCGGCGTGCGCAATCGGCCAGATCAATCCGGTCCGGCGCCGGCGCGAACCCCGGTGCCTCGACCGCTTCCAGATCGGCGAGGTCCTCGATGAGGCTCATGAGGTGGCGGCCTGCATCTGCGATGTCGCGGGCATAGCCGGCGTATTCCTCGGCCAGCGGCCCCGCCAGCCGGGTGCGGATGGTCTCTGCATTGGCGATGATACGCGTGATCGGTTGGCGCAGTGCCGGGGCCAGCTCGCGGCCCAGCAAGCGGCTCCAGCCGGGTTCGGAAGCTCCGGCGTTCGTGGCCGCGTCCGGTGCCGGGGTCGGCTTCGGGGTCGGCTCTGGCAGGGTCTCGGCCGTCTCGGGCACCGCCAGCAGGGTAAAGCCGCCCTGCACGCGCGGGATGATCCGCGCCCGCCAGCTGCGCGGCGAACCCAGGACCGAGAACGGCGCGTCATCCAGCAACCGCCAGTGCAGCGGCCCCTGCCGCGTGGTCATGAGATCGCTCACCCGTTCGATCCGCACGAACTCGGTCCAGTAGCGACCACGTCCGGCTTCGAGCGCAGCAGCCAGGCCGGCAAGATCGCCCGCACGCACATTGGCGGCGATAACGCGCTGCGCATCGTCGAGCAGGATTTCGGCCTCGGCAAGATGGCGCAGCAGGGCCTCGGACACCGGGGTTTCGGCGGCGGCTTCCTCGCTCTGATGCCACTGGCTGAGCTCGATGGCGGTGCCATCACCTTCGGGAGTCACGAGCGCCCAGGCCGCGACCGACCGGCCCTCGTCGACCGACTGGATGGCGCGCGATGCAGACTGTCCCGTCCGCCGCACACGGCGCACGAGCGAAAGCAGCGCAGGCATGACGATGGCGCCGGGGACTGCACCACCGGCGCGAATCTGGAAGCCGGCGAGCGGCTCGTCGGCCGCGACCAGATGGTCAGCGCCATCGGTGCGGGCGCGGATGAGGCCACTCGGCGTGGTCGGTGCCGTACCCTGTTCGCGCAGCGCGCTCACATCCGGTCTCCCGCTTGCACAAGCAGCGCGGCGGCGGCAGCGGGCGTGAGCTCTGCATGGCCTCCGGGCAGGACCGCATCCGGGTGCAGCGCCTGGGCGGTGGCGACGACGGCGGTCGACGAAAGCCCGCATGCCCTGAGTGCGAGCATCAGGCGTGGCAGCTGGCTGTCAACCGTTGCCATGATCGCCGCCTCGCGGGAGAGGCCCGAACCGCGCGCGAACGCCGTGAGGAACATGGCGAAACCAGCCTTGTCGAGGTCGAGCGCAGCGCCGGCCTCGCCGCCCATGCTGTCGAGCAGGCTGCTCATTCGCGCGAGGCGCGAACGCGTCTCGTCGATCCGCGCGCGCACGCTTCGCTCGGCGACAACCGCATAGGACTCCGACGAAGCGTCGACGCCGACATGACCCCGCAAGGTCATGAGCGCCATGTGGACGAGATCGCCTGGCAATTCCTCCAGCGGCAGCTGCATGCGCCGCTGGTTTTGGCAGAACCGGGCCTGCGCGGCGAGCAGGCCCATCGCCCCCGCAGAGACCTCGGCATCGGTATCGGCCATGCGGGACTGGAGCAGCGGCGGGAGCACGGGGTCGAGCCCACGGCTGCGCTCAAGCCGGGACGTCCATTGCCATTCCAGCGCAAGCGTGTGAAAATGTTCGAGAAAGGCGGAATTATCGGCCAACAGATGGGCGAGTTCGTCTGCCGCCTCATGAGCCCAGCCTTCCGGCTCGGCATGACCCGCCGCTTCGGCCAGCGCCACCACCAACTGGCGTGCCACATCGAGGAACATTCCCCGCACGCGCGCGATGATCTCGTCACTGAAGATCGAATTATCGTCGCTGCGCAGGAGATGACGCAGGATCGGCACGACATTGGCAATCGCCCCGCGCGCGGCGGCAATATCCTCTGCCATGCGCGAAGCGCTCGCGCCTGCCGATGTGCCGGCTGGTCTGCCGGTCTGAATGCCCGAAGGTGCGGGGATGGCCATGATTGCCAGCCTTAACCCGGCCTGGTTAATTCGGGGTTAGAAAACGGGAGGGCACCGGCAGCTCCGGGTTTCCACCGGGGCAGCACAAAATGCTGGTCCGACCCTGCGTCATGCAGATCTCCCGCCGTCCGACAGGGCGCTTGTCCGCCCATCCCCGCCGCTGGCGAGGAACAGCCCCGCAACCATGAGCGAGACTACCAGCAGCCGCAACACGAAATCGAACGGCAACAGGATGCTGGTGAGCGCAAGCAGCGCCCCGACAAGGAAGCGGTCCGCCAGCCACGAGGTCCAGATTTCGTCCGGCTGCACGCGCCGCAGCAGCCGCATCAGCAGGAACAGCACCACCGGCGGGAACCATGCGATTCCCCATGGGACTCCGGCCACCGCGGGAATCTCGCTGCGCCATGCGCAGAGCGTGATGAACATGCCATCGAGCACCCATTCGCCCAGGTGTTCAAGCGGTGCCCCGCCCGACCAGGCAATGAGCGAATCCTGTTCAACCCGGGCCAGCAGCGCCGCAACCTGATTAACCAGCCAGGCGAGCGCCAGCATCGCAAAGCCGGGGCCGCACCAGCCGAACCAGCCGGCGCCGGTGCCGAGCAGTGCGGTAATCACCGCGCCAAGCGCAATGACATAGGGCCGGGTTCCCGCATGCAGCAGCGCCGGCCCCAGCATCCGCACGATACCCGCCGCGATCCACGAGCCCGGTGAGCGGACCTGCGCGCCCGCCGTGTGCAGACGCACCCAGCCCGGTTCCGCACGGTGCGCCTCCGCCTCGTCGCGGATCAGGCGCCAGCGTCCCTGATCGAGGAGAAGCGCGGGCAATTCACGCTGCACCACACGCGCCTGCGACGCGATGCGCAGCAGTGCGGAGCCCGGATTCCAGTCTCCGGGCAGATCGCCCAGCGCCGCGATTAGCTTGCCGGGCAGGAGCATCGCGCCGGCCCCCGCGCTGTTGATATCGATTCGCTCGAACCCCAGCGGCAGGCCCGTCTCGACCGGGAGCGTCAGCACGACCGGCCCGTCACCCAGTAGGCGCAGGGCATCCTCGGGCATGGCCAGAAGCCCCTCGCCCAGCACGAGCAACTCGTCCTCCGCCGCCACGAGAGGCGCCAGCGCCCGCGCTGAAGCGATCACGTGGAACCGCGCGCCGCCCGCTTCGGCCGCATGCTGAAGCGCGACAAGATCGTTCGTCAGCGTCTCGGCCAGTACGACGATGCGCGCGCAGCCAAGCGCCATGGCAAGCCCCAGTTGATGGCGCAGGATCGAGCGGCCACCGATCGGCAGCAGGCCGCGAAGACCCGGTGGCTCGCCCTGAGCGGCGTCCATCAACGACAGTAATGCGACCCGCAAGGCGGCGACCTCCCTTTGCCCTATGCTAGGGCCGCCGGGCAGCAATGCCAAGAGTGGCGGCGTATCAACCGGTTGGTTCGAGGGAATCGAGTGCGGCTGCAATCCGCCGCAGCACGGCAGGCTCTCCGGGCGCGCCGGTGAGCGCTTCCTCGGCGAGCGCGATCAGGTCCTCGGCATGGAACGTCGCGGCCAGGCTCTTCAAACGCAGCGCGGCCATTTCCCAATTGCCGTCGCAGCGTGCGCGGCCAAGCAGGCCGAACTGGCGACGCGCGCTTTCGACGAACGCGGCGCGCAGCTCGCGAAAAAGCTCCGCATCATCGCCGGTTGCCACAGCGAGATGGGCATCGATTGCGTCACCGAGGTAAGCCATACCCAGCAAATATCCGTAACGGGTTAAGCTGGGTTTAAGCGGGGGGGCGAAGTGTGTTAATGAATAGCGATGTTCGGGGGCAGAAAGATCATCGCCATTGAAGGCGGCGCCGAAGATGGCGCGGCAAACGCTGCGGCCGTGCGCCTCGGCAAACGCCTGGCGGGCGATCCACCGGTCGAGGAGGCAGACGCCGTCCCCGCGCTTGCCGCCGCCACAGAGGATGCAGAGGGTGCCGGATGGCCGATCGCTCCCGCAGCCGAGGACAGCGCGCCTGCCTGGGATGACGAGAGCGTGGATACGCCCCGGCTGGAGCGCGAATGGCTCGGTCTTGCGATCGCTGCGGCGCTGATCGCGGGTTGGACGGCGGCATTCGTCGCGGGCAACCTCGCCATTTTCCGCCAGGTTCAGCCGCTCGCGATCTGGACAGGATTGCTCTCCGCATGGTCCGCGCCGGTGCTGGTGGTGCTGGTCACGCTGCTCCTCGTTCGTCGCAACAGCCGGCGCGAGGCCGCGCGGTTCGGGGACGCGGCACGGCTGCTCAGCTTCGAATCGCAACGGTTGGAGCGTCGGCTGACGGCGGTGAACACGGAACTCTCGCTTGCCCGCGATTTCATCGCGGCGCAGGGCCGCGATCTCGAATCACTCGGCCGTATCGCGGTCGAACGGATCAGCGGCAGCGCCGGGCAGCTTCAATCGCTGATCGTCGGAAACGGCGCGCAAGTAGACCGCATTGCCACGGTTTCGGACCACGCGCTGGAAAACATGGAGAAGCTGCGAGGGCAGCTGCCGGTAATTGCCAACTCGGCAAAGGACGTCACCAACACCATCGCCAATGCCGGCCGCACCGCACACAACCAGCTCGAAGATCTTGTCGCCGGGTTCCAGCGGCTCAACGAATTCGGCCTCGCCAGCGAACGGCAAGTCGGCACGGTGCGCGAGCGGGTATCGGCGGCGCTTGCCGAGTTCGAGGAAAGCGCCGCGCGCATCGGTGAGGTCAGCGCGGCCCACTTCGCCGCGCTCGAAGAAGGGGCCGCAAGCCATCGCCAGCGGCTCGACACCGAGGAAGTGGCGGCCCTTGCTGCCATGCGTGCCCGTGCCGAAACACTGAACGACGAGCTCGTGCGCCAGCGCGACGCGATCATCAAGGCCGAGGAAGACACCCTCGCCGCGCTTGGCGCGCGGTTTGCCGCCATGCGCGCCGAAAGCGGGGCCTTCAGCCGCTCGCTGGGCTCGGCTGAAGAGACCGCGCTGCGCCAGTTCGCCGACCGGTCCGAGACACAGCTGGCCGCCCTGCGCCACGCGCTCGAAACGCTGGGGAACGACCATGAGGCGCTTATCTCCGCCTCGCGCGAGCGGCTCGCAGCATTCGAGGCCAATGCCACCGATCTGGCCCGCCGGATTTCCGAAGACGCCAGCTTGCTGGACGAGCAGCTTGCCGCCCGCCGGGCCAATCTCGAGGTTGCTGCAGCCGAACAGCGCGCCGCGCTTACGCAAAGCCTCGCCGATCTCGATATCGCGATTCGCGAACGTCGCGGTGCGATGGCCGCTGCCGGCGCCGAGGCTGCTGAGGCTCTGGCACGCAAACTTGCCGACCTAGACACAGCGGTCGAAGCACAGCGCCAGCGCCAGCTTGAAGAAGCGCACGCGCTTGGCAACCAGTGCGATACCATCGCCGCGCAAGTGGCCGCCTTCACCGGCGTGCTCCAAGCCTCGGGCGAGACGGGCGATGCCACGGCTGCCACGATCGATCGCGCGCTCGCCACCCTCAACCAGCGGCTGGTCGACATGCGCGAGGCACTTGCCGGAACCGACGGGCATATCGGCACGCTCACCGATGCAGCGGTTCGCCTGCTCGAACTGATCCAGGCCGGCAGCGAGCACGCCGGCACGACTCTCCCTGCCGCGATCGGCAGTGCCCAAAACGGACTTGGCGAGTTTGCCGACCGGGTCGAGGGGATCCGCAGCGCCCTCGGCGAGGCCGGCGATACCGGGCGCAGCTTGTCGCAGGACGTCGAAACCACGCGCGGGGCGCTCAAGGCCGCGACAGCCGAGATGGCGCGCCTGCAGAAGAACCTTGCCGTTCAGGCCGCCGAACAGGAAGCCCGTCTTGGCGAACTGCGCAACCTGCTGGCCGCCGCGCGAGACGAAAGCACTGCCCTCGCGCAGGGCATCGAAGGCGAGCTGTCTGGTGCAGTGGCCCGCCTCAGCGATGCTGCGGGCCGCGTCGGTGAGGACTTGCGCGAGGGCGCGGCGAAGGAAATCGAGGCACTGACGGCGCGGCTTGGCGAGGAAGGCAATGCCGCCATCGTCCGCGTGCTGCAGGGCCGCGGCGCCGAACTCATCGCGCGGCTCGAGGATGCGATCGACAACGCAGCATCCGCCAGCCGCGAGACAGCGATCCAGATGCGCGACCAGCTCGCCAAGGTGGATGAACTGGCCGGCAATCTCGAAAGCCGCGTCACGCGCGCCCGCGAGCGCGCCGAGGAGCAGGTCGACAACGATTTCGCACGCCGCACCGCGCTGATCACCGAGAGCCTGAATTCCACCGCGATCGACATCACAAAGGTGCTGTCGGCCGATGTCTCGGAAACCGCCTGGGCCTCGTACCTGCGCGGCGACCGCGGCATCTTCACCCGCCGCGCGGTCAGCCTGCTCGACAGCGGCGAGGTGCGCGCGGTGCAGCAGCACTACGAAACCGACACTGAATTCCGCGGTCACGTGAACCGCTACATCCATGATTTCGAGGCGATGCTGCGCCAGCTGCTCTCGACCCGCGACGGCCATGCGCTGGGGGTAACGCTGCTCTCGTCGGACATGGGCAAGCTCTATGTCGCGCTCGCGCAGGGGATTGAGCGGCTGCGGACCTGATCAAAGGAACGGCCTACAGCCGCTTCCACATCAGCGCTTCATCCACATAGCTGCCATCCGCGCGCCGCACCGAGTCCGGTTCCTTGGCATAGAGCACGTAGCCGTGGCGCTCGTAGAGTGTCTGGGCGCGCGGGTTGTCAGCCATCAGGGTCAGTTGCAGCTGGCGCAGGCCGATCTCGCGGGCCGCGGCTTCGAGCTGCTCGAGAATGCGCGCCGCAGCGCCCGTGCCGCGCGCTGCGGGGACGGCGTACATGCCCCAGACGAGGCCCTTGTGATCGAGCTTCTGCCCGATGATACGCGTGAGGCCGCCGACCGCGAGCCATTCGCCGCCTTGCACCACGGCATAGACATGATCGCGCGCCAGTCGCTCGCGCCATGCCGCCACGCCGATGGCATCGTCGTCCGCGCCGGCGCCGCGAAAGCTCATCGCCTCGGCGTCGAACATGATCTGGCGCAGCGCAAGGAAGCGCAGCGTATCATCAGGGGTCAGTCTCACGATGTCCATGCGGCCGGCGCCTAGTCGGGCTACGCGGCGCAATTGTGGCAGGCAGGCTCAGTGAAAGTCGCGCGACTTGGGGATCACCCGCACATTGCGCGGATGGCTGCGCGCAGGCGGCGGGACGCGTCCGGGCACGGGCCGGTTGACCTCGTCGGCACGGGCCATCGCGGGCTGCAGCGCATCGTCGGACAGCCGCGACAGCCCCTCGCTTGCATCGGTCAGGTGCTGGGCGATCACGTGGATCACCTCGTCGTCGTATTCCACGCGGCCCCGCACTTCCATCAGCCGCGCGCCCATCACCACGCTGCGCTGCTTCTCCTTCAAGTCGGGCCAGATCACGAGGTTGATCACGCCCGTCTCGTCCTCCAGCGTGATGAAGCACACCCCCTTGGCGCTGCCCGGCTGCTGGCGCACCAGCACCACGCCCGCCACGCGCACCATCGAGCGCATCTTCCGGTCCCTGAGATCCGCCGCCCGCACGAACCCACGCTCGGCAAGCTCGGCGCGCAGGAAAGCCATGGGGTGCGCCTTCAGCGAAAGCCGCTGCGTCTGGTAATCGGCGACGACTTCCTCCGAGAGCGGCATGGTCGGCAGGCGGGTGCGGGCGCGCTCCTCCCCCTCCTCGCGCGCATCGGCGGCGGCGAAGAGCGGCAGCGCGCTTGCGGCCACAAGGCTGCGCGCATCCCACAGCGCCTGGCGCCGGGGCAGCCCCATCGATCCGAAGGCATCCGCCGCAGCCAGCCGCTCGATCATCGCGGGCGAGAGCCCTGCCCGCACCTTGAGCGCGGCAACATCATCAAACCGCCCCCCCGCCTCGCGTGCCGAAACCAGCGCGGCGGCGACATGTTCGGGCAGGCCGTCGATCTGGCGCAGGCCGAGGCGGAGCCCCTCCCCCTCCTGCTCCAGCGTGCAGTCCCACATCGAATGGTTCACATCCACCGGCAGCACCGGCACCCCATGCTCCGCCGCATCGCGCACGATCTGCGCCGGTGCGTAGAAGCCCATCGGCTGCGAATTGAGCAGGCCGCAGGCGAACGCCGCCGGGTAGTGGCACTTCAGCCAGCTCGAAACATAGACGAGGTGCGCAAAGCTCGCCGCATGGCTTTCAGGAAAACCGTATTCGCCGAAGCCTCGGATCTGGTTGAAGCAGCGCTGCGCGAAATCGCGGTCGTAGCCGCGCTGGGTCATGCGCTCGACCATCATGTCCTGCAATTCGTCGACCATGCCCCGGCGGCGGAAGGTCGCCATGGCCTTGCGCAGCCGGTTGGCCTCCGCGCCTGAAAACTTGGCCGCATCGAGCGCGATCTTCATCGCTTGCTCCTGAAAGATCGGCACGCCGAGCGTACGGCCGAGGATCGAGGTAAGCTCGTCCGGCGGCCCGAACGCGGGGCCCGGCGCGGGGATGCTCACCGCCTCCTCGCCCCGCCGCCGCCGGAGATAGGGGTGGACCATGTCGCCCTGGATCGGCCCGGGGCGGACGATGGCGACCTGGATGACAAGATCGTAGAATTCGCGTGGGCGCAGGCGCGGCAGCATGTTCATCTGCGCGCGGCTTTCGACCTGGAACACCCCCAGCGAATCGCCCCTGCGCAGCATGGCATAAGTCTCCGGATCCTCGCGCGGCACGGTGGCGAGTGTGAGGGTCCGGCCGTGGTGCTCGCCCAGCAGATCGAGGCACTTGCGGATGCAGGTGAGCATGCCGAGCGCCAGCACATCGACCTTGAGGATGCCGAGCGCGTCGATATCGTCCTTGTCCCATTCGATGAAGCTGCGATCCGCCATGGCGCCATTGCCGATCGGCACCGTCTCGGTCAGCGGCCCCTGCGTAAGGATGAAGCCGCCGACATGCTGCGAGAGATGGCGCGGCATGCCAATCATCTGTTCGGTCAACTTCAGAACCCGCTTGAGGTGTGGATCGGCAAGATCGAGCCCGGCCTGCGCGACGTTCCGCTCGGCTACCTCGCTGCCCCAGCCGCCCCAGACGGTGCGGGCGAGCGCGGCGGTGACGTCTTCGGTCAGGCCCATCGCCTTTCCCACCTCGCGGATCGCCATGCGCGGGCGGTAGTGGATAACCGTCGCGCAGAGCCCCGCGCGCTGGCGGCCATAGCGGCGGTAGATGTACTGGATCACTTCCTCGCGCCGCTCGTGCTCGAAATCGACGTCGATATCGGGTGGTTCGTTGCGATCCTCGGAAATGAAGCGATCAAACAGCAGGGCGTGGCGCGCCGGATCGACTGCGGTGATGCCAAGGCAATAGCACACGGCCGAATTGGCCGCCGAACCGCGCCCCTGGCACAGGATCGGCGGATCCTGATTACGCGCGAAATCAACGATATCCTTGATCGTCAGAAAGTAGGTTGCGAGGTTTAGTTTGCCGATCAGCGCCAGTTCGCGCGCCAGTGTATCGCGTACGCTCTCGGGCACGCCGGAGGGGTAGCGGCCCTCCGCGCCAGCCCAAGTCTGCTCCTCCAGCCAGTCCTGCGGTGTGCGGCCTTCGGGGCAGATTTCCTCCGGGTATTCGTAGCTGAGTTCATCGAGGCTGAAGGTGCAGGCATCGGCAAGCGCGCGCGCGGCACTGACGGCATGGGGCCAGCGCTCGAACAGGCGGAGCATTTCCGCAGGCGGTTTGAGGTGCCGTTCGGCATTGGGGTGGAGCAGGTGCCCGGCGCGTGCGACGGTGGTCTTGTGGCGGATCGCCGTCATCACGTCCTGCAAAGGTCGCCGCGCGGCTTCGTGATAGTGCACGTCGTTGGTGGCGAGGAGCGCAAGGCCGTTCTCGTGGGCCAGCGCATCGAGCGCGTTGATCCGCGCGATATCATCGCCGCTGTAGAGATAGCTGGCCGCAAGGTGGCGCATGGTAGGCAGGCTGTGGACAAGATGGGGGACAAGCGCGGGAAAAGGCAGGGATACGATGTCGATTTCTGGCCCGTGCCCTTCGCGCAAAGGCACCACATTGCTGGCGATCCGGGCCTTGAACACCTGATCCAGATCGCGCGGTGGCAGAAGGACGAGGTGGACCCCTTGCGCATGCGCGGCCAGCAGCGCGAGATCGATCTCGCACACCCCCTTGGCCTGCCATTCCCCATCGAGCCGTGCCATGCGTCCGGCGGAAATCAGGCGGCAGAGGCGGCCATAGGCGGCGCGGTCGTGCGGATAGGCGAGGAAGGCGAGCCCCTCGACAGTTTCGATCCGGCAGCCGATCACGGGCCGCAGCCCCAGAGCCTTCGCCTCGCCGTGAATGCGGACCACACCCGCCATCGAATTGGCGTCGGCCACGCCAACCGCGTCATAGCCGAGGCGATGCGCGGCGAGCACGAGGTCGACCGGATCGGACGCCCCGCGCAGGAACGAGAAGCAGGTGACAAGGCCGAGTTCGACAAAGGGCGCGCGGGCGGGTGCGCCTGAGGCTTCATCAGGCGAGACATGGCGCCGCGCCGGGGTGAGCGGGCCTTCAGGCATGTGACATCGCAGCGCGCGCCATCACGCGCAAAGCCCCTGCAGGAACCATTCGGGCGCGCCGCCACGGCCATCGCCGGCAAGGCCGTGGCGATAGATCCAGTAGCGGCGGCCCGTGCTGTCCTCGATGCGGTAGTAATCGCGCAGGCGCACGCTGGAGCGTTCGCGCCACCACTCGGGGGCGATGCGCTCGGGCCCCTCGGCGCGGGCGATCTCGTGCACGCCGCCGCGCCAGCGGAACAGGCGGGGAAGCCCGTCCGGCGCTTCGTAGATCACCGCGATGGGCTCGGGCCGGTCGAGCAGCTTGAGGGGACGTTCGTGGAAGGCAAAGTCTTCCTGAAGCCCCGGCAGCGGCTCCAGCGGCGGGGCCCAGCGCTGCGCACGTTCGGGCAAGTGGCTGGCGCGCGGCAGCGGGCGGCGCACGGCCTCCGCACCCAGCCGCACCGTCAGCCGGTCGATGCAGGCGGCAAGGCTGGTGCCGTGGCGTTCGGCTGCGGCATCGAGTTCGGCCTGCGCGAGCGCGAGCGGTTCGGTCCACGGGGCGAGAAGGCGCACCAGTTCGATCCCGAAGCCTGCATCGAGATCATCGAGCCGCGCGGCGAACAGGCGGCAGACATGCGCGGGATCGCGTGTCGCCGCCGCCATCTCGAGCCGCCGCACCACGACATCGCCGTCGACCTTCCACGCCGCCAGTTCGAGCCGGCGCGCGCCCTCCCCGCGTCCCTCCAGCGCGCGCGCCATGTCCTCGGCAAGGTCTGCCAGCACCCGGTCGAGCAGCGGGCGGTGACGGATGGGTTCCATCAGGCGGCGCTGCACCATCGGCTGCTCGGCGGCGACCACCGGGAGCAGCGGTTCGGGCACGCGGCCCAGCAGCTGGTCGAGCCGCACCAGCGGGTTTGCGCCGGGCGAGCGGCGATTGCGGAAGCGCCGCGCCAGCGCCTCACGCCCGATGCCGGCCAGATCGCCCAGCCGCTTCAGGCCCAGGCGGCGCAGGAGGAGCAGGACATCGTCATCAAGCCGCAAGGCCGCGACCGGCAGCCCCGCGAGACGGTCCATGAGGTCGTCCCCGGCTTCGAGGATCGCGCTTTCAGGCCCGAAGTGTGCCAGCGCCCAGGCCGCACCTGCCGTCGGCGCGATCGCGGCGCGTGCCACAAGGCCGCGCCGGGCAAGCTGCGCGCGTGCGTCCGCCAGCAGCATGGCCTCCCCGCCGAACAGGTGGGCGGTGCCGGTGGTATCGACAAGCAGGCCATCGGGCGGATCGAGCGCGCTCCACGGCCCCCAGCGCTGCGCCCAGAGCGCGAGGTTTTCCAGAAACGCGAGGTCTCCCGCGGGATCGGCGGAGCGCACGGCAAGCTGCGGGCACAGCGTGCGCGCGTCGGCCAGCATCGCGCCGGGGCGCACGCCTTGCTCTGCCCCTGCGGCGTTCACCGTGGCGATCCGGGGTCCGTGCGCCGTTTCGGCGATCAGCGCGAGCGGTTCGGCGTCGGCCCCTGCTCCCGCCGCGCAGCCTTCAGCCAGCCGCCAGCGATCGAGCGCCAATCCCATGCACCAGATCGCCATGATCCGGCGCGACAGGGGCTGCGGCGAGATGGGTACCGTCATCGCGCAAGGTCCAGTATCCGGGTTGAAAGGTGTGGGCGCGAAACAGCTCGGCGCGCCATGCCGGCCGGCCGGGCGCCTGCGGGTTCCAGCGCGGCGGAGGCGAGGCGGCGGCAGCCGCGCGCCAGCGCATCCGCGCCGAGCCGAGATCACTGCGTGCGTCCAGCCGCACCAGCCACAGCGCGGTGCCATGCTTTTCCGCCGCGAGGCTGAGGCGGCGCGAGGCCGTGAAATCGAGCGCGCGGGGGTTAGCCGCGATCTCCCCGATCACGAAGGCGAGGTCGCGGCAGCGCAGCCCTTCTTCCAGCGCGAAGAGCGCGTCCTCCGGGTTCGCGGCGGCAACGTGGATCAGACGGTGGCGCAGATGTTCGGGAAGGCCGGGGCGATAGGGCCGCCCGGAAAGGCGCAGCGCCGCCTTGTCCTGCACCCAGAGCCAGGGGCGCTGATCGTCTGCATCGGCACCAAGGGCATCGCGCGCCAGAGCCAACGCGAGCGCGGCGCCGGTCGCCTCCCCGCCGGCGGCGAAGACTTCGGTGTGGCGGCACGAGGCGGCGATCCCCGGCCGCCAGCGCGCGGACTTGGAGAGACTGGATACAGCACCGCGCCGCAATCCCGCAGGCAGCGGCGGCGAAAGAACATGGACTTTGGAACAGGCTTCGATTCGGTTCATGTTCCTATTATGTTCTTATCCTTCCATCATGCAAGCATCTCCCCGTCTGCCCTACCCCTTCATGCAAAAGGGCCGCCTCCCTCCTGGGGAAGCGGCCCTCTTGGCATGGCGCGGATCCGGCGATCAGACGACCGGCGGCACCGACTGTGGCGGAATATCGGCGTCCGTCTCGTGCACTTCGACGGTACCCCGGCCCAGATGGCTGCGGCTGCGGCTGTAAGTGTAGTAGATCACCAGCCCGACCAGCGCCCAGCCGAAGAACAGCAGGATCGTCTCGCGCGAGAGGCTGAAGAACAGGTAGACGCAGCCCGCGATCGAGATCGGCGCGACGAGCGCCACGGCAGGCGTGCGGAACGGACGGTGCCGATTGGCATCGGTCCGGCGCAGCACCAGCACCGCAATCGAAACCGCGGCAAAGGCGAACAGCGTACCCGAGTTGGAGACGTCAGCCAGCAGGCCCACCGGGAAGAACGCGGCGAACAGCGCCACGAACACGCCGGTGAGGATCGTGATCACGTGCGGGGTGCGGAACTTGGGGTGAATGCGCGAGAAGAACTCGGGCAGCAGGCCATCGCGGCTCATCACGAAGAAGATGCGGGTCTGGCCGAACATCATCATGAGGATCACCGAGGGCAGCGCCAGAATGGCGGCGGCACCGACCAGCCAGCCGACGAAGGGATAGCCGACCGACCGAAGGGTCCAGGCAAGCGCTTCCTTCGAGCAGACCACCGCATTGTCCTGAACGGCGGCGCAGGCGGCGGAAAGTGCGGGCGTGCCGGGCGACAGCACTTCGCCTGCCGGACCGAACATGGGCTGCGCGCCCACGGTGCCGATCACGCCGGCGGCGACCAGCATGTAGAATACGGTGCAGATGCCAAGGCTGCCAATGAGGCCGATCGGCATGTTGCGCTGCGGGTTCTTGGTCTCCTCCGCTGCGGTGGAGACCGCATCGAAGCCCACATAGGCAAAGAAGATCGAGGCCGCCGCGCCCGAAATGCCGGTGAAACCAAGCGGAGCGAAGGGCACGAACTTGCCCGTCTGGATCACCGGCAAGGTCAGTACCACGAACATCGAAAGCGCCGCGATCTTGATTGCCACCAGCACCGCGTTGACCGTGGCGCTTTCCTTGGTGCCAAGCACAAGCAGCCACGTGATCACCGCCGCGATTCCCATCGCCGGCAGGTTGATCAACCCGCCATCGAACGGCCCGCGCACGAATTCGAGTGGAACAGTAATATGGAAACTGTGCTGGATGAACCCGATCATGTAGCCCGACCAACCGACCGAGACCGCGCCGGCCGCGATCGCGTATTCAAGGATCAGCGCCCAGCCGACCATCCACGCGACCAGTTCGCCCATCACGGCGTAGCTGTAGGTATAGGCCGAGCCCGAGACCGGCACCATCGCGGCCATTTCGGCGTAGCACAGGGCGGCCACCGCACAGACGAAGCCGGCGATGACGAAGCTGATCATCATGCCGGGGCCCGCCTTCTGCGCCGCCTCGGCCGTCAGCACGAAGATGCCGGTACCGATGACGGCGCCGACGCCGAGCATGGTCAGTTGGAACGCGCCGAGCGAGCGATGCAGCGATTTCTTCTCGGCAGTTGCAAGAATGGCGTCGAGAGGTTTGACGCGACCGAACATTGATTTCTCCCGCCTTGGTCCGTCAGCCGATTGCGCCCATCCAACCATTGCGCGGGCGCAGCTGCCGTCACCAGGTTTGCTACTTTTATTGCTAGCGCCGAGGGCCGCCGCCGCAAAGCGCTTTTTCCCCAGACACGTGCGTTGCAGCGGGACAGCAACAGACCGAAACGGACCCGGCCTTGCGGCTTTCTGGCATTGTTCTAAAAGCACGGGCCCAGCGACAGGGAACCTCGCCATGTCCACGACTTACGTTCTCGACACCGCCACGAGCCGCGCGCACCCGACCCCGGCGCCGATGAAGCGGCTCAACATCCCCGGCATCCGCCAGCGCAAGGTGGACGGGGTGACGGAGCAACCGGTTGTCATGCTGACAGCCTACACCGCGCGCCAGGCGCAACTGCTCGATGCACACTGCGACCTGCTGCTCGTCGGCGATTCACTCGGCCAAGTGATCTATGGCCTGCCCTCAAGCGTTCCCGTCACGCTCGACATGATGAGCGCGCACGGCGCGGCCGTGGTGCGCGGCTCGTATCACGCGGCGGTCGTTGTCGACATGCCCTTCGGGGCCTACGAACAGTCGCCGCAGCAGGCCTTCGAGAGCGCATCGCGCCTGCTCAAGGAAACCGGCTGCGATGCGGTGAAGCTCGAAGGCGGGACGGCGATGGCAGAGACCGTGGCGTTTCTGACCCAGCGCGGCATCCCGGTGATGGGCCACGTCGGCCTCACCCCGCAGGCGGTCAATGTGCTCGGCGGCTACAACGCGCGCGGGCGCAGCGCGGCGGAAGCGGAGAAGATCGTGGGCGACGCGCGCGCGATTGCCGATGCGGGCGCCTTTGCCATCGTCGTCGAAGGCGTGGTCGAGCCGCTGGCGATCGCGATCACGAAGGCCATCCCCTGCCCCACCATCGGCATCGGTGCTTCGGCGCAGTGCGATGGGCAAGTGCTGGTGACCGACGACATGCTCGGCATGTTCGAGCGCACGCCGCGCTTCGTGAAGATCTACGAGCACCTGGCCGAGACGATTTCAGCCGCTGCCGCCACCTATGCCGCCGAAGTGCGCGCCCGCACCTTTCCGGGGGTGGAACAGACCTACCAACCGAAGTAAGGCCGTCGGCAACCGCTATCCTGCGGTCAGGACGGGACCAACGCTTGCTCAGGAATTTCGGCGGCTCGATCGCCTTCACCCTTGTCTGCCTTGCGCTGGCGGCCGCCTATGGCTGGTTCCAGACTGCATCCGTGCCCGCCACACTCGCGATGCTGTGGATCGTGGTGATGCTCTCGGTGCTCGAGATCTCGCTCTCGTTCGACAATGCCGTGGTCAACGCGGCGGTGCTGGGCGAGATGGACGCGGTGTGGCAGCGCCGCTTCCTCACCTGGGGCATGGTGATCGCGGTCTTCGGCATGCGGATCGTGTTCCCGCTGGCCATTGTCGCCATTGCGGCCGGCATGGGCCCGATGGAGGCGCTGCGAATCTCGCTGACCGAGCCCGCGCGCTATGAAGCGATCGTCTCCAGCGCCCATGTCGGCATCGCCGGGTTTGGCGGCGCCTTCCTCGCGATGGTCGGCCTCTCGTTCTTCTTTGACGGCGAGAAGGACGTGCACTGGATCACCTGGCTCGAGAGCCGCCTCGCGCGCTTTGCCGATATCAAGGCCGCCGAAATCGCAATCCTGCTCATGGCGGTCTACGGCGTTTCGCTGCTGCTGCCTTCCGCCGAGGCCCTGACCTTCCTCGGCGCCAGCGCGCTCGGCATCGTGACCTTCATCGTGGTCGAGGCGATCGGCACCCTGCTCGAAATGCGCGAAGCAGCACAGCAGGCGGCAGGGCAAGTCGTACGCTCGGGCCTCGCCGGCTTCCTCTATCTCAATGTGCTTGATGCATCGTTCAGTTTCGACGGGGTGATCGGAGCCTTCGCGCTGTCCAACAACATGGTCGTGATCGCGCTTGGCCTGTCGATCGGCGCGATGTTCGTGCGTTCCCTGACCCTGCTGCTGGTGCGGACCGGGACCCTCGCGGAATACCGCTATCTCGAGCACGGTGCGTTCTGGGCGATCATCGCACTCGCCGCGATCATGCTGATCTCGGCGCATATCGCGATTCCGGAAACCGTGACGGGCCTGATCGGCGCGGTGCTGATCGGCCTATCGCTGTGGTGGTCCGTCCGCCACAACCGCCGCTTCCCCGACGGCGAGATCGAGGACGCGCTGCGGGCGGACTGAGGGCCGGCTAGTCCAGCGGCTCAGAGGCGAGCTTCGGCGCAGGCGCCGGCGTGCCCGTGAAGCGCGGCGCGGGTGCCGGCATCGTCATCCCGCCATCCTCGACGAAAGTGCCGCGTGCCGCGTTGTGCGGGTGGTGCGGCGCTTCCTTGAGGCTGAGCACCGGCGCGAAGCAGATGTCCGTGCCGTCCATGATCGCTTCCCATTCGGCGCGCGTCCTGGTCTGGATCAGCGCGGCCACCTTGGTCTTCAATGCGGGCCACTGCGACCGGTCGTGCTGCGCGGCGAAAGCCGGATCAGCGCCGAGGCCGCTCTTTTCCATGAGCAGCGCGTAGAACTGGGGCTCGATCGAGCCCAGCGCGATCCACTTGCCGTCGCTGGTCTCGTAGGTATCGTAGAAATGCGCGCCGCCATCGAGCAGGTTGGTGCCGCGCTCGTCCTTCCACTGGCCGTTGCCGAAGAAGGTCCAGGTCATCGCCGAAAGGATCGCCGCACCATCGACCATCGCGCAGTCGATGACCTGCCCCTTGCCGGTGCGCTGTGCCGATAGCACGCCCGCCAGCACGCCGAACGCCATGACCATGCCGCCGCCGCCGAAATCACCGACCGCATTCACCGGAAACTGCGGCTTGCCACCGGCCTCGCCATAGGTGTGGAGTGCGCCCGCGAGTGCGATGTAGTTGATATCGTGGCCCGCCAGCGGCGCCATCGGCCCCTCCTGCCCCCAGCCAGTCATGCGGCCATAGACCAGGCGCGGATTGTCGGCGAGCAGCACGTCCGGCCCCAGCCCCAGCCGCTCCATCACGCCGGGGCGATAGCCCTCGACGATCGCGTCAGCGGTCTTCACCAGTTCACGGATGCGCGCGATCGCGGCGGGATCCTTCAGATCGAGCTCGACCCGGACGCGGTTGCGGTTGAGGATGTCGCGGTTGCCGGCATCGCCCGTGCGGCCGCCGCCGCCAGGACGATCGATCCGGATGACTTTGGCGCCATGGTCGGCCAGCATCATGCACGCGAAAGGCCCGGGCCCGATCCCGGCGAATTCAAGAACCGTCAAACCGTCCAGCGCGCCAGCCATCACTCACCCCGCATTTTTAACCGATCAATTGAAATGCCGGTTTGCCGCGCGATGGCCTTTCTGTCGAGACTTAATGTCGAGACCTAGCGTGCCGAGACCGGTTGCCCGCGCGCGGCCAGCGCCCGGGAAACCGCCGTCCAGGCGTCGCGGCGCGGCCCGCTCGCCCAGGCCGCCGCGAGGAGCTGCATGGCAACAAGGCTCTGCGGATTCTGCGCGAGATAGCGCGAGGTCATGCTATCGGCGTCGCGCACGCGCCCCAGCGCGCGCAGCGCCGCATCCATGCGCCGTAGCACCGGTTCGTTGAAGCGGATCGCGGCGCCGTTCTGGTAATCGGCCAGCGCCCCGGCCACGTCCCCACGCATGATGCGCACGTCACCGGCGAGCAGATGGGCCTCCGCGGCGCCGGGATTGGCATCGCGCAGTCGGTCGGCCGCGGTCTGCGCCTCGTCCTTGCGGCCTTCCTTCAGCAGCGCACGGATAAAGGGCACCGCCGTCTGGGCGCGATTGGGCCCATCGGTATAGGTCGCTCCCAGCACAGCGGAACCGAATTCGGTCAGCAGCGGCGCGGGGCCATGCGCGTGCGGCTTCGCCGCCAGAGCCAGCAGTGCACCGGCCCGCTGCTTCTGCCCCAGCCGCTGCCAGCTCTGCCCGACCAGTTTCTGCGTATAAGGTGTGGCCCAGGGTTGCTGCGCATCGCCGTCGAAGCGGCTCACAAGCGGTTGGTCACTGCCCTGCCGGGCCAGGGCGCGCAGCAGCATTTGCCGCGCCTCGAGGTTGTCGGGCTGCATCCGCACCAGCCGGTCGAACTGCTCCACCGCCACGTTGATGTTGCCGGCGCGGTATTCGAGCACACCCGCCAGCAGGATCGCGGCCGGCATGTCGCGAAAGGCCGCGCCGGTGCGCTGGAGGATCGTGCGGGCAAGGTCGGTCTCTCCGGCCCGCGCGGCGAGAACGGCTTGGAGGAACGCCGGGCGCGGGTTCTTCGGATCGACCTGCGCCAGCTTGCGGCAGACAATCAGCATGGCGCGATACTGGCCCATGTCACCCAGCGTGGCGGCATATTCGCCCAGCAGCGCAGGATCGTCCGGCTGCACCTTGAGGCCTTCCTCGAACCACGGCAGGGCCGCGGCAAGGCCATATTGTTCGCGGATCAGCAGGCCGCGGAACGCCAGCGCCCGCGCGTTGCGGGGATTGAGCTGCACCGCGCGGTCCGCCGCCTCGATCGACTGGAGCTGCTCGCCGCCCGAAAAGCGCAGCGCGGCAATCGCGACCCACAAGTCGGAATCGCCGGGATTCGACCGCAGCGCCATATCGAATGCGTTCGCGGCGGCCTGCAGATTGCCTTCCGCCAGCGCGATCTGGCCCCTGACGCGCCATCCGAGCGACTCGGTACCGGGCGCGAAAGCGCCGGCTTCCAGCACCTTGCGCGCCTCAATCCGGTCGCCCTGGGCGAGCAGAGCCTCCCCCAGGTGCGCGCGAAGGGCGTCTTCGCTGGTGCCGCTGCGCACGGCCGCGCGCAGCATGACCTCTGCCGAGACCGGATCGCGCCGCTCGATCGCGGCCTGCGCCTTGGCACGCAAGGTATCCAGCCGCGAAGCTCCCGCCGCCGGTCCCGCCAGCGCCAGCAAGACAAGCGATACCGAGAGCGTCAGGGCGAGCGGGCGCCTAATGCTGAAGGTCGTACTGCTTGAGGAGATCATAGAGCGTGGGCCGGCTGATCCCCAGGAGGCGCGCGGTATTGGAGATGTTCCCTTCGCTGCGGGCGAGCGCATGGCGGATCATCTTGCGGTCGGTCACCTCGCGCGCGGACTTGAGGTTGAGCGGATTGGCCTCGTCCTCGCCCGGTTCGGCAAGATCGAGGTCGGAGGCCGTCACCAGCTTGCCATCGGCCATGATAACCGCGCGCTTCACCCGGTTTTCGAGCTCGCGCACGTTGCCCGGCCAGGTCCAGCCATCGATGGCAGCCAGCGCATCGGGTGCAAAGCCCTTGACCGAGGGGTTCATCTCCGCGGCAAAGCGCGTGAGGAACACCTTGGCGAGGAGCGCCGCATCGCCCGGCCGTTCGGCCAGGCTCGGGATGCGCACGACGATCTCGGCAAGCCGGTAGAACAGGTCCTCGCGGAACCGCCCGTCGGTGATCATCGCCTCGAGGTTCTGATGCGTGGCACAGACAATCCGCGTGTCCACCTCGATCGAGCGCCGCCCGCCGATGCGCTCGATCGTGCGCTCCTGCAGGAAGCGCAGCAGCTTGACCTGCAGCGGAAAGGGAATGTCGCCCACTTCGTCGAGGAACAGCGTGCCGCCACTCGCCTGCTCGATCTTGCCCTCGGTGGTCTTCACCGCACCGGTGAACGCGCCCTTTTCGTGGCCGAACAGCTCGCTTTCGAGGAGGTTTTCCGGGATCGCCGCGCAGTTGATGGCCACGAAGGCGCCCTGTCGGCGGGGGCTCGCCTCATGGAGCCCGCGCGCCAGCAGTTCCTTGCCGGTGCCGCTCGCGCCCAGCAGCATGACCGAGACATTGGTCCCCGCCACCCGCTCGATCGTGCGCGCCACTTTCACCATCTCCGGCGCGCCGGTGATCATGCGGCCCAGCACCCGGTTGTCTTCCGGCGCCCGCTCGGCAAGCTGGCGGTTCTCCGCCTCGATCCGGTGGAGATGGAGCGCACGGCGCACGATCAGGCCGAGCGCGTCGATATCGACGGGCTTGGCGTAGAAATCATAGGCGCCCTGGCTGATCGCCCGCAGCGCGCTCTCGCGGGCGCCATGGCCGCTCGCGACGATCACCTTGGTATCGGGCTTCAGCGCCATGATCGCGTCGAGCACGGCAAAGCCCTCGCTCGTCCCGTCGGGATCGGGCGGCAGGCCAAGGTCGAGCGTGACCACCGCCGGTTCCTCTGCGCGCAGCAGCGCAAGCGCGCTCTGGCGGTCGCCCGCGATAAACACCTCGAAGTCCTCGTAGGCCCACTTCAGCTGCGCCTGCAGGCCCGGATCATCCTCGACGATGAGGAGCTTGGGGAGCGCCTTTACAGGGCTCGGGGGCCGTTCCTGGATCATCACGCCACCTTCTTGTCGCCTGACTGCGCGTCAGGAATTGTTTCGCCCTTGGCGGTCACCACCAGCGGCAGGCGCACCGCAAAGCGGCTGCCGAGGCCCTCGCGGCTCTCCACTTCCAGCCGTCCGTTCATTGCCCGCACCAGTTCGCGCGCCTCGAACGCGCCGATCCCGAAGCCCCCCGCCTTGGTCGAGACAAACGGCTTGAACAGGCGGTTGCGCACGAAGTCCGCGCTCATCCCGCAGCCGGTATCGGCAACCTCGATCACCCCGGACACGCCGTCGTGCCGGGTCTGGAGAAACACCGCCATGCCGGGTTGGCTGGCATCGACGGCGTTCTGGACGAGATGGGCCAGCACTTGTTCCAGCGTCTCTCGGCTTGCCATCACATGGCAGGACTGGCTCTGCGTCACATAGACCGGGCAATCGCCCCCTGCCCCGCCATAGCGCGCCGCCACGGCAGCCGCGATCTCGGTCGCATCGATGGCCTCAATCCGCTGCACACCGCCCGCGCCATAGCGGGAAAGCCGCGCCAGCAGGGCGTTGAGCTTGTCGGCCGCATTGGTCAGCGTGACCAGCATGTCCTTGCGGAACGCGGGGTTGTCGGCATGGCGCTCGGCATTGCGGGCCAGCAGCGCGAGCTGGCTGGCGAGGTTCTTGATATCGTGCATGACGAAGGCGATGCGGCGATTGAATTCGTCGAAGCGGCTCGCCTCGAGGAGCGCGATCTGTCCGTTGTGCTCGGCAATATAACTGGCGAGCTGCTGGCCGACCACGCGCAGCAGATCGAAGTCCTCCCAGTCGAGCTTGCGCGCCAGCGGCGGGCGGCCGAGCACGACGAGCCCGACCAGCCGGTCGTAGTGCAGCAGCGGCACGAGGGCCCAGGCACCATGTTCCTCCACCAGCCAGCGCGGCATCAGGGCGGCCTCGCCCTCGTGGTCGGTTCCGGCGCGCACCTCGTCGAGATCGACGATGAAGCCGCGCCGTTCGAAGAATTGCACTGTGGCCGCGGGCATGGCCTCGGCGGGAACCTCGATCGTAGGCCATTGCCAGCGCGCGGCCAGCACGAGATCGCCGCCTTCGCCCGGAATCAGCATGACCCCGCTGGCACTGTCGGTAATGTCGGCCAGCGCCTGAACAACGCGGGCATGCAGCGGCAGGGCGTTGGGTCCGGCGCGGCCGATGGTGCGGGTAAAGCGCTGCCACTCGGCGCGGTAGTCATAGCGGTGCTGGAAGAAGTGTTTGGCCAGCATCACGTTGAGCCAGCCGCGCAGCCGCCCCGAAGGCACGAGCGCGAGGATCACCACCGTCGTCGCAAAGGCAAAGCCCAGCTGCGCAAGCTGGCTGACATCGCCGCCCAGCCAGGCGACCGACTGCGCTGCGGCGACCATCAGGATCAGGTAGCCGCCTATCACCAGCAGCGAGAGCGACTGGAACGCGACCGACCGGCTCGGCGAAAAGCGAAGCGGCGATCCGCCGCGCATCGCGCCGACGGCGACGAGCAGTATGGCGCCAATCTGGATCAGCCCGCGCAGCGCCACCATTTCCTGCGGGATCATCCGCCCGAGGTAGGCGATCGTGTAGAAATTGAGGTCGTAGCCCCACATCAGCGCAAGCGCGAGCGCGGTCCACCGCACCGCATCGCGCTGCCCGCTGATCGCACCGACATAAAGATTGTGGACCAGCACCAGTGCGCCCGTCGTCAGCAACAGGCGGAACATCACCGACAGCTGGAAGATCATGGCAACGGCGGGCTGGACCGCAGCGAAGCGGACAGCGAGCACCAGCAGCATGAGCTGGAAGAGTTCGACCATGGCCAGCACGGCCAGCACCGGGCGCACCTGCACCACGCTGGTATGCCGGTTGTCGCGCGCGAACAGCGAATAGACCACCGCAAGCCAGCCGAGGTTGCGCAGCAGTTCGAAGACTTGGGTGACCGCCGCAAAGGGCCCCATCGCGGACCCCAGCAGCGTCCACGCCGTGGTCAGTGTCAGCGCCCCGATCAGCGCACGGCTGGTTTCCCTGCCGCGCCGACGCCGGTCCGCCATCCACACCGTGAGCAGCATCGCCGCAAACGCTGCAACGAGGGTGCTCCACTGGCCGAGGCCCGTCCATCCAAGCGGACTGTGCATCGCGGCGCTCCCGGCTGCAGCTCAGCGCGCGCCCTCGTTCCAGAGCACCACGCGCAGCGTCTGGAGGAGGATCAGCAGGTCGAGGAACGGACTATAGTTCTTGGCATAGTAGAGATCGTATTCGAGCTTGTGGCGCGAATCCTCGATCGAGGCACCATAGGGATAGTTGATCTGCGCCCAGCCGGTGATGCCCGGCTTCACCATGTGGCGTTCGGCATAATAGGGCAGCTTGTCCTCGAGGTCGGAGACGAATTCGGGCCGCTCCGGACGGGGGCCCACGAAGCTCATCTCGCCCTTGAGAACGGTCCAGGCCTGCGGCAGTTCGTCGATGCGCAGCTTGCGGATCAGCTTGCCGACACGGGTCACGCGCGGATCGTCCTTGGCCGCCCACTGCGCGCCGGCCTTCTCGGCATCGGTGCGCATCGAGCGCAGCTTGATGAGGCTGAAGTTCTGGCCGTAGAGCCCGACACGGGTCTGGCGGAAGAAGGCCGGCCCGCGGCTGTCGAGCTTCACGATGATCGCGAAGAGCGCGATGACGGGGGCTGTCAGCAGGAGCAGCACCAGGCTCGCGCAAATGTCGAAGATCCGCTTGAAGGCGCTCGAGATCATCCGGCCCGAAGAAAACCCGTCCGAGAAGATGAGCCAGCTGGGGTTCACCGTGTCGAGATCGACGCGGCCCGTCTCGCGCTCCATGAAGGTCGAGAAGTCGTTGACGTGGACGCCGGTGGTCTTGATCCGCAGCAGGTCCTTCAGCGGCAGGGCATTGCGCCGCTCTTCCAGCGCCAGCACCACTTCGCTGACCCCGAGGTTTTCGACATAGCGGGTGAGATTGTGGATCGCGGTGCGGTTGATGGCTTCCTTGATCACCGGCGCACTGTCGCTCATGCCGACGAAGCCGACGATGACAAAGCCCGCTTCAAGCCGCTCGCCCAGCTGGCGCAGGCGTTCCGCCCGCTCGCCGGCGCCCAGCACCAGCACGCGCCGCCGGAACACGGCCGTGCCCAGCAGGCCGCCCAGGAGGATGCGGATGAACACCAGCAGCGCCATCGCGATGAACATCGCGTAGAAGAGGTTCGACCGCCACAGCGTGCGTCCCGGCAGCATGAAATAGACCACTGAAAGTGCAATGATGCCGAGGCTGATCGCCACCAGCAGCCGCGCGGTGGCATAGCGCATCGAACGCAGCGCGTCCGAGCCGTAGACGCCGACCGAGATCATCGCGGTCTGCACCAGCCCTGCGAAAATCAGCAGCGGCACCCACCTGTCCGCCACGATCCCGTTATCGATGCCGATCTGGTGTGCGCGGACCATCCAGCCCAGCTCGCCCGAGGCGATCAGCAGCACGAAATCCAGCAGCGCCAGCAGGAACACCGCGTTGGGGATATAGAGTTTGAACAGGCGGATCATGCTACCCCGGTCATCCGGCTTGTCGGCCCGGTACGGGCCTTCTCGGCGTCTTCTAGGCTCCGAGGGGTAAAGCGTCGGTAAATCTGACACCCTGTTTCTCGGCGTTAACCGGCAAAAGCCGCGAAATTGCGTGGCTGATTGTTACGCCATGCCGGAATTGTCGGCGCGGTTTACAGCATCGACTTATGCAGCGCCTGCACTGGCGAAACGGACAAATCGCTGTCATGGTGCGTGCCATGCGGGAGAAGGAACTGCGGCTCGCGCTGGTCTGCTACGGCGGCATCAGCCTTGCGGTCTACATGCACGGTGTCACCAAGGAGATCTGGTACGCCACGCGCGCCAGCCGCGCGTTTCACGACGAGAGCCCGCCGGCCACGGGGCCCGAAGCGGTCTATCGTCGGCTGCTTGAAACCCTCGTGCAGATCCGCGAACTCAAACTGCGAATCCTGCCCGACATCATTTCGGGCGCGAGCGCGGGCGGCATCAATGGCGTGTTCCTGGCGCAGGCGCTAGCGAGCGGACAGAGCCTCGAGCCGCTTTCCCGGCTCTGGTTGGAGCGCGCCGATGTCGAAGTGCTGCTCGACCCCGATGCCCGCCCCTGGAGCCGCTTTGCCAAGTTCTGGGCACAGCCGCTGGTGTGGTTCCTCCTGAAGCGCCCCGGTAATGTCGTCAGCCGCACGGTGGCCTCGGCCAGCACGCGCCGCGAAGTGCGCCTCAAGCTCTCGCACCTCATTCGTGCGCGCTGGTTCGCCCCGCCGTTCAGCGGGATCGGATTCTCGCACCTGCTCGCCGAAGCGCTTGACGCCATGGGCGAAACCGGCGGCAAAACCGCGCCGCTGCTGCCGGCCGGACACCCGCTCGATCTCCTCGTTACCGTCACCGACTTCAACGGCCACCTCGAGGACCTCAGGCTCAACAGCCCGCCGGTGGTCGAGGAAAGCGAGCACCGCCTGGCCATCGGCTTTCGCCGCAATGCCGCCGCGGGCACAGGCGAGGACATTGCCGAACGCGCCGAACTCGTGTTCGCCGCACGCTCGACCGCCAGCTTTCCCGGGGCCTTTCCCCCGCTCATGCTCGCTGAAATGGACAGGCTCACCAGCGAACGCAGGCTGGCCTGGCGGGGCCGCGAGGCGTTCCTGAAACGCGTGATGCCAAGCCGCTGGAAGCGCGGCCAGCTCGCCGAGGCAGCGCTCGTCGATGGCGCTGTTCTCGTCAACCGGCCCTTCGCGCCCGCCATGGCCGTGCTGCGCGACAGGCCCGCCCAGCGCGAGGTTGACCGCCGGTTTGTCTATATCGACCCGAGCCCCGGCATCGGCGTGCCCGCGCAATCGGACCGGCCGGTCGGCTTTTTCTCGGCGATCTTCGGCTCACTCTCCTCGATCCCGCGCGAACAGCCGATCCGCGACAACCTCGAGGCCCTCGAAGCCCAATCGCGCGAGCGGGCGCGCCTCAGGATGATCGTCGATACCTTGCGCGGCGAAATCGATACCGCGGTCGAGCGGCTTTTCGGCTTTACCTTCTTCTTCGATCATCCGAACCAGAAGCGTCTCACGGCGTGGCGCGCCAAGGCGCAGCAGGCCGCCGCCGAGCAGGCCGGTTTCGCGTTCCACGGCTACGCGCAGGTCAAGCTCGCCGGCGTGGTGACGTCACTCGCCGAGGTGATCGAGGGAGCGATGGCGGACGCTCCACCTCGCGGTGCGGTCGAGGCCGAGCTCTGGGCACATCTCGCGACGCGCGGGTTCGACCGCCTTGCGCAGGCCAGGGGCGGCGCGACGGCGGAGGCCATCGCCTTTTTCCGCGCGCATGATTTCGGCTTCCGCATCCGCCGCCTGAAACTGCTCGCCCGCCGCCTGACGCAGGACTGGGACGATGCCGAAGGGATCACTCCGGCGGAGCGCGAGGCCGCGCGCAATATCGTCTACCGGGCACAGGCGCTCTATCAGGCGAAACAAACCGGCGCCGGCCTCGGCGAGGACTTCGCGCAGGCTGCTGCGGACGCGCTCAGCCATCCGGGTGTCATCCTTGCCGAAATTGCGCGGCGGCGCGATCTGACCGGTATCGACCTTGCCGTCGACGCGATGATCATCGACGGCCTCGCCGCCATGAGCAAGCCGCTGCGCCGCCGCTTCCTATACGCCTACCTCGGCTTTCCGTTCTACGATGTCGCCACGTTGCCGCTGCTGCAGGGCGAAGGGATGGGCGAGTTCGATCCCGTCAAGGTCGACCGCATCTCGCCCGAAGACGCGATGTCGATCCGTCACGGCGGCACGCGGGCCTGCCTCAAGGGTATCGAATTCTTCCACTTCGGTGCGTTTTTCGCGCGCGCCTACCGCGAGAACGACTACCTCTGGGGCCGGCTCCACGGCGCCGAGCGCACGGTGGATCTGATTGCCTCAACCGCCGAGCCCCCCCTGCCGGACAGCGTGATCCGCACCTTCAAACGCGATGTCTTTCTCGCGATTCTGGAGGAGGAAAAGCCGCGCCTCACGGCCGAACCGGGTATGGTCGACGGCGTGATCGCTGAGGTGAACACAATGTTTGCCGGGGGCTGAGGCGCTTCCAAAATTCCCCTCACGTTCGTCATTGCGAGGATCGCAGAGACGAAGCAATCCAGCGCGGCTTGCCTAACGCTCTGGATCGCTTCGCTGCGCTTGCAATGACGAAAGGGGTGGCTGATCCGAACGGGGAACAGCCCGCGCCCCTACTCCGTCAGATCGTTCCACGCATCCTTGATCCGGTCGAAGAAGCCCTTCGACTGCGGGGTTTCCTCACCCGTCTCGGTCGCCTGGAACTCGCGCAACAATTCGCGTTGACGGGCCGAGAGCTTGGTCGGCGTCTCGACCTGAATCTCGATCACCAGATCGCCAGACCCACGCCCCTGCAGCACGGGCATGCCCGCGCCGCGCTTGCGCAGCTGCTTGCCGGACTGGATGCCGGCAGGGATCTCGATCTTGTGCCGCGCCCCGTCCAGCCCGGGAATCTCGATCTCGCCGCCCAGCGCCGCCTTGGTGAAGCTGATGGGGCAGCGCGTGAGCAGCGTCGTGCCCTCGCGCTCGAACATGCGGTGGCGCTTCACATGGAGGAAGATGTAGAGATCGCCCGGCGGTGCGCCGAACGGTCCCGCCTCGCCCTTGCCGGCAAGCCGGATGCGCGTGCCGTTGTCCACGCCCGCCGGGATCTGCACCTCGAGCTTCTGCTCGGCGTCGACGCGGCCCTCGCCCCGGCAGCTCTTGCAGGGGCTTTCGATCACCTCGCCGCGGCCATGGCAGGTCGGGCAAGTCCGCTCGACCATGAAAAAGCCCTGCTGCGCCCGCACCTTGCCGTGCCCGCCGCACAGGTTGCAGCGCCGCGCGGACGTTCCGGGCGTCGCGCCGGTGCCGCTGCAGGGCTGGCAGCTCTGCGCCACCTCGACCGCGATTTCGGCGGACTTGCCATGGAAGGCGTCTTCCAGCGTGATTTCCATGTCGTAGCGCAGATCGCCGCCACGGCGCGCCTGCTGGCGTCCGCCGCCGCCGAACGCGCCGCCGAAGATCGTCTCGAAGATATCGCCCAGATCGCCGAAATCGGCGCTGCCGCCAAAGCCGCCCGGGCCGCCGCCACCGCCCTGCTGGAACGCGGCATGGCCATAGCGATCATAGGCCGCCCGCTTCTGCGGATCGGAGAGGCAGGCATAAGCCTCGTTGATCTGCTTGAACTTCGCTTCGCTGTCCTGGCACCCCGGGTTCTTGTCCGGATGGTATTTCATGGCCAGCTTGCGATAGGCGGACTTGAGCACCTTCTCGTCCGCGGTGCGCTCGACTTCGAGCAGTTCGTAGAAATCAATCTCTGCCGACATTGCGGTTCCTATCTCAGAACAACGGCCCGCCGCCTGCACCCGAAGGACAGGCGGCGGGCCGGTTCAACGCAACATCACTTGATGTCGTCGACTTCCGAGAACTCGGCGTCAACCACGTCTTCGGCGTCCTTCGGAGCCTCGGCGCCCGGAGCAGATGCAGCAGCCTGCTCCTTCTCGTAGATCGCCTGGCCCATCTTCATCGCCTTTTCGGTGAGCGCCTGGGTCTTGGCGTTCATGTCGGCCGGGTCACCGCCTTCGATCGCCGTCTTGGTCTCGGCAATCGCCGCCTCGATCTCGGACTTCAGCGCGGCGTCGATCTTGTCGCCGTTCTCCTCAAGCTGACGCTCGGTCGCGTGGACAAGGCTGTCGGCGTTGTTGCGCGCCTCGGCCGCCTCGCGGCGCTTCTTGTCCTCTTCGGCAAACTTCTCGGCATCGCGTACCATCTGGTCGATGTCGCTGTCCGAGAGGCCGCCCGAGGCCTGGATGCGGATCTGCTGTTCCTTGCCGGTGCCCTTGTCCTTGGCGCTCACGTTCACGATGCCGTTGGCATCGATGTCGAACGTCACCTCGATCTGCGGCACGCCGCGCCGCGCGGGCGGAATGCCGACGAGGTCGAACTGGCCGAGCAGCTTGTTGTCCTGCGCCATCTCGCGCTCGCCCTGGAACACGCGGATCGTCACCGCCTGCTGGTTGTCCTCGGCAGTCGAGTAGACCTGGCTCTTCTTGGTCGGGATCGTGGTGTTGCGGTCGATCATCTTGGTCATGATGCCGCCCAGCGTCTCGATGCCCAGCGAAAGCGGAGTCACGTCGAGCAGCAGGACGTCCTTGACGTCGCCCTGCAGCACGCCGGCCTGGATCGCCGCGCCCATGGCCACGACTTCGTCCGGGTTCACGCCGGTGTGCGGTTCCTTGCCGAAGAACTCCTTCACGATCTCGCGCACGCGGGGCATGCGGGTCATGCCGCCGACGAGCACGACGTCGTCGATCTCCTTCGCGGTCACGCCCGCATCGGCCAGCGCCTTGCGGCACGGCTCGAGCGTGCGCTCGATCAGCTTGGCGACGAGCTTTTCAAGGTCCGAACGCGTGACGGTCTCGACGAGGTGCAGCGGGGTGGTGCTGCCGCCTTCCATGCGCGCGGTGATGAAGGGCAGGTTGATCTCGGTCGTCTGCGCGCTCGAAAGCTCGATCTTGGCCTTCTCGGCGGCTTCCTTCAGGCGCTGGAGGGCGAGCTTGTCGGTGCGGAGATCCATGTTCTCCTTCGACTTGAACTTGTCCGCGAGGTACTCGACCAGCACGTTGTCGAAGTCTTCGCCGCCGAGGAACGTGTCGCCGTTGGTCGACTTCACCTCGAACACGCCGTCACCGATTTCCAGCACCGAGATGTCGAACGTGCCGCCGCCAAGGTCGTAGACCGCGATGGTCTTGCCGTCCTGCTTGTCGAGGCCATAGGCGAGCGCGGCTGCGGTCGGCTCGTTGATGATGCGCAGCACTTCGAGGCCCGCGATCTGGCCGGCGTCCTTGGTCGCCTGGCGCTGCGCGTCGTTGAAGTAGGCCGGCACGGTGATCACCGCCTGCGTCACGGTCTCGCCGAGATAGCTCTCGGCGGTTTCCTTCATCTTCTGCAGGATGAAGGCCGAAATCTGCGAGGGGCTGTAGTCCTCGCCGCCCGCCTTGACCCACGCGTCGCCGTTCTTGCCCTTGACAATGCCATAGGGAACCAGCGCCATGTCCTTCTGGGTCATGGGATCTTCGAAGCGGCGGCCGATCAGGCGCTTCACCGCGAAGATCGTGTTGTCGGGATTGGTCACGGCCTGGCGCTTGGCCGGCTGCCCGATCAGGCGCTCGCCATCCTTGGTGAAAGCGACGATCGAGGGCGTCGTGCGCGCACCTTCGGAATTCTCGATGACCTTCGAGGTGCCGCCGTCCATCACCGCAACGCAGCTGTTGGTCGTGCCGAGGTCGATACCGATAACTTTAGCCATGGTGTTCCTGTTTCCTTGCCCTTTGGACGCTGCGGGTGCGGCCCCCCGAACCGGGCGAGCCTTCGTCTATGCAGCTCCGTCAGGGGGCGATATAGGTCGCCTTCTGCGCGGGACAAGGCCCCGGCCGCACCGCGTGTTTCGTTTCGTTTCAAGACTGGAGAGAGCCCCCGATGCGCCCCATCCGTTCCATGGCCCTTGCGGCCCTCGCGGCAACGAGCCTTCTTGCGCTCGCTGCCTGCAGCGGCAACGCGCCGGATGCCGCCGCATCGGCCTCCGCCGCGGCTTCCGCGCCGGGCACCAAATCCGATCCACTCGCCCCGGACAATGCGCCGAACGTCAGTGTGATCGAACCCGTGATCAAGCTGCCGACCGTGCCGGGCAATCCCGGTGTGCTCTATTTCACGATCCAGCAGGATGCCGGCAAGCCGAACCAGCTCGTCGCCATCCACGTCGATGGTGCCGAGCGCGCCGAAATGCACGAGACGAAGACCGAGAACGGCGTCTCGTCGATGGACAAGGTCACCTCGGTGGAATTCAGCCAGGAAAAGCCGGCTGAATTCAAGGCTGGCGGCTACCACGTCATGCTGTTCAACCTCGCCAGCACGGTGAAGCCCGGCAAGGACGTCGAGGTCACTTTCACGCTGGCCAATGGCGACAAGGTCAGTGCTTTCGCCAAGGTCGAGGAAGTCGGCGCCATGGAAGGCATGATGGACCACATGTGAGCGGGGCTGAGGCGGTTCCGCCGGGCGGCGCGCGCCCGCTGACAGCCGGCGAAGCGGCGCTGGCGCGGGGCGTGTTCGGCACAGCAATCGATCTGGCGCCGGTGCGCCTATGGCGCCGGCGCTTCTTTCCCTTCCAGCCGCGCGGCACGGTGATGGCACCGATGGGCCACATCCATTTTCACCCGGATGGCCCGCATTACCGCGACGACTTCAGCACGGCTCCGCTCGGTCTGCAGGGCCTGTTCATCCACGAACTGGTGCATGTCTGGCAAACCCAGCAGCGCGGCCGCTTCTATCTGCCGGTCGCGCGGCATCCCTTCTGCCGCTATGCCTACCGCTTCGTCCCGGGCAAGCCGTTCACCGCCTATGGCATCGAGCAGCAGGCCGAACTCGTGCGCCATGCCTTCCTGGCAGCGCGCGGTCGCCCGCAGCCCGGCGCGCCGCCGCTTGACGCGTTGCGGGCAGTGCTCCCCTTCGGCGCGGACGACGCGCGTCTCGCCTGACCGTTCCGCCAGCCGAAACGCCCCGAACAAGCCGCTGGCCCTCGCCCCTTCGGCACGGCAGCATCCAACGAGACACGAGGATGCCCCGATGCCCCACACCGTAGACCACCACGTCATTCTCGATGCCGTCGCTGCCGCGCGCGGCGGCGTCCGCAACGTGTTCGACGATATCGACCCGCAGCGCGTCGCCCACATCTGCGTCGATATGCAGAACGGTTTCATGGAGCCGGGCTCGCCGGTCGAAGTCCCGATGGCGCGCGAGATCGTCGGCAACATCAACCGCATAAGCGCTGCCGTGCGCGCGTCAGGCGGGCTCAATGTGTTCCTGCGCTTCACCACGCCCGATGCGGCAAGCTGGTCAGTCTTCGTCCGCCGCCTCGGCACCGGCGCTGCCGCCCACCGCGCTGCCTTCACGCCCGGCGCGCACTATCACGATTTCTGGCCGGCACTCGATGTCGAGCCCGGCGACGCCGTGGTCGACAAGCACCGCTTCAGCGGCTTCACCCCCGGCACCAGCGATCTGGACGCCGTGCTCAAGGCGCGCGGGATCGATACTGTCCTCATCACCGGCACGCTCACCAACTGCTGCTGCGAGAGCACCGCGCGCGATGCGATGCAGTTCAACTACCGCGTCCTGTTTGCCGCCGACGCGAACGCGGCGTTGACCGATGTCGAACACGCCGCCACGCTCCACAGCATGGCGTTCGTGTTCGCGGACCTTTACGACACGGACGAGGTGTTGGGGCTGCTGGGCGCCTGATCAATCCGGCTTCTTCGCCACCGCCACCATGGCGGCGCGCAGCAGGCGGTCCTTGATCATGTAGCCGGCCTGCAGTTCCTGCAGCACGGTGCCCGGCTCCACATCGTTGGAGGGGATTTCCAGCATTGCCTGGTGCTGGTGCGGATCGAGCGGCAGGCCCTTGGCCGCGATCCGGCTGATGCCGTGGCTCGCAAACACCTTCTCGATCTCGCGCCCCGTCGCTTCCAGCCCGGCGACAAGGTTCTTCATCTTGTCGTCCTCGCGCAGCTCTGCCGGGATCGTCTCCAGCGCGCGCGAAAGGTTGTCGGCAACCGAGAGAATGTCGCGCGCAAAGGCCGTCGCGGCATAGGCGCGGGTATCGGCCACTTCCTTTTCCATGCGGCGGCGCACGTTCTGCGTCTCCGCCTTGGCGTAGAGCACGTCCTGCTTCGCCGCCTCGAGATCCGCCTTCAAGGCCTCCAGCAATTCGGCCTGCACATCGCCGCCATCGGTGAGCTCGGAAGGCACGCCTTCCAGTTCCGCCGCCACTTCCGGGTCCTGCGGGCGCGTGTCGTTATCAGTCATTTTCTACCAAATCCGTCTTGCGTGATGATCCTGCTCAAGGATTGAGCCGTGAAATCAACCATGGGGACAACCCGCGCATAATTCAACCGCGTCGGCCCGATAACGCCCACCACACCGACCACGCGCCCCTCCCCGTCTCGCCACGGCGCGGCGATCACCGATGAGCCGGAGAGCGAGAACAACCGGTTCTCGCTGCCGATGAAAATGCGCGCGCTGTCCGCCTCGCGCGCGGCATCGAGCACGTTCGCAATCGCCTCCGCGCTTTCCAGTTCGTCGAGCAACTGCCGCACCCGCTCAATATCGCCCAGCGCAGCCTCGTCGAGCAGGTTGGCCTGGCCCCGCACCACCAGCACCGGCCGCTGCGCCGCATCGCGGCTCCACACGGCAAGGCCGCGTTCGACCAGCGCCGCGCTTGCCGTATCGAGCGCCGAGCGCCCGCTCGCGATCTCGGCGCGGATCGCCCGCAAGGCATCGGCCAGGGTCCGCCCCGCCATCCGCGCAGTCAGGTAGTTGCCCGCCTGCTCCAGCGCCGAGGCACTGGCCGCGCTCGGCAGATCGATCACGCGGTTCTCGACGCTGCCGTCATCTCCCACCAGCACCACCAGCGCGCGCGCCTGCCCCAGTGGTACGAAGGAAATCTGGGCAAGCCGCATTTCCCGGCGCGGCACCATGACGACGCCCGCCGCCGCCGAAAGATCCGAAAGCGTCGAACTCGCCGCCGCCAGTGCCGCCTCGATCGTACCCCCTTCCGCCAGCCCCCGCTCGATCTGCGTGCGCTCCGCAAGCGAGGGTTCGGCCGCCTGCATGATCCCGTCGACAAACAGCCTCAGGCCAACCTCGGTCGGCATCCGCCCTGCGCTGGTATGGGGCGCGGCGAGCAGCCCTGCGTCCTGCAATTCCTGCAGCACCGAGCGGATCGAGGCAGGCGAAAGCCCCACCGCTCCGCTCCCCGCAATTGTGCGCGAGCCAACGGGCTGGCCATTGGCAATATAGCCCTCGACCACCAGCCGGAAGATTTCGCGGGCTCGCAGCGTGAGTTCGGAAAGTCCAGGTCCAGCCATGGCGCCTATCTAGGGCGTTTTGCCCGCCCGTCAAAGCAGCCGCGCCCTGTGGAACACAGCCTTTTCGCACCGGGGGGCCTTTCATTCCGCTCCGCGCGGGCTAAAGGCGTCGCGAACAGCAGACAAAGGAATTCCCATGCGTCCTTCAGGCCGCGCCGCAGACGAGATGCGCGCGATCACGGTTCAGACCGGTTTCACCAAGCACGCCGAAGGCTCGGTGCTGATCGGTTTCGGAGATACCAAGGTGCTCGTCACCGCCTCGGTTGAAGAGCGCGTGCCGCCCTTCATGCGCGGCAAGGGCGAAGGCTGGGTCACGGCGGAATACTCGATGCTCCCCCGCGCCACACACACGCGCGGCAGCCGCGAGGCAGCCAAGGGCAAGCAATCGGGCCGCACGCAGGAAATCCAGCGCCTGATCGGCCGCTCCTTGCGCGCTGTCACCGATCTCAAGAAGCTCGGCGAACGCCAGATCACGCTCGATTGCGACGTCATCCAGGCCGACGGCGGGACCCGCACCGCCTCGATCTCGGGCGCGTGGATCGCGCTGCGCCTCGCGGTGCAGGGGCTGCTCGACAGCGGCGCGATCAAGGAAGATCCGCTCACCCGCAAGGTCGCCGCGATTTCCTGCGGCATCCATCAGGGCACCCCGGTGCTCGATCTCGACTATATCGAGGACAGCTCGGCCGATGCCGATGCCAACTTCGTGCTGATCGAGGGTGGCCATATCGCCGAAGTGCAGGCGACGGCGGAAGGCGCAACCTACGACGAGGAAGGCCTGCTGCGCCTCCTGCGCCTTGCCCGCATCGGCTGCGCCGAGATCTTCGCTGCGCAGGACAAGGCTGTGGCCCGGTGACACGCCTGCTGCAGCCCGGGAAACTCGTCATCGCCACGCACAATGCGGGCAAGCTGCGCGAGATCCGGGCGCTGCTGGAACCCTATGGGATGGACTGCCTCTCGGCGGGCGAACTCGGGCTTCCCGAGCCTGCCGAGACGGGCACGACCTTTGCCGAAAACGCGCTGATCAAGGCCCACGCCTCGGCCAGCGCGTCCGGTCTGCCTGCGCTGGCCGATGATTCCGGGCTCTGCGTGGCAGCACTCGGCGGCGCGCCCGGCGTCTACACCGCCGACTGGGCCGAAGCCGCGCCGTTTGAGGGCGGGCCGGGCCGCGACTGGTACATGGCCATGGGCAAGGTCGAGGGCAAGCTGGCCGAACTCGGCCCCGATACCCTGCGCGACTGCTGGTTCGCCTGCGTCCTCGCGCTCGCGTGGCCCGATGGCCGCGAGGCCGTGTTCGAAGGCCGCGCCCCCGGCACGCTCACCTGGCCGCCACGCGGCACGATGGGCTTCGGCTATGATCCGGTGTTCGTACCCTCAGGCGACAGCCGCACCTTCGCCGAACTCGACCCGGCCGAAAAGCACAGGATCAGCCACCGCGCCGACGCTTTTTCGAAGCTCGTTTCTTCGGCGCTGATGGACTGATTTTCGCGGGGCCGGCCTTTGCCGGCGCCGGTGCAGCGGCTGCGGCTGCGGCTGCGGGCTTGGCCGCCGGCGCATAAGAGTAGACCGGCTGTCCCACGACATTGCCCGCCGGCCAATAGCGGCACACCAGAAAATCGCGCTGCGTATTGCGCACAACCGCGCAACCGACCTCGCGCGTGTCCTTCCACACCAGCTGGGTATAGTGCCCCACATCCTCCCAGCGCCCGGTGGTCGAAACGTCCGGAAAAGCGCCGGACTTGAACTGCTTGCTCTCGTCGATGAAGAAACCGATCATCTCTTCGGGGGTGAAGTCCCCTTTGGTGCCGGTCCAGAGGTTTTCCCCCTCTCCGCCATCGGCCCCCACCGGCGCATGTTCGAACATGTCGGACACGGCCAGCGTCTGCGCCCATGTCCTGGCGTGATCCGCTAGCTTGGCGCTCCAGACGAGCGGTTTCACGCCCCGCCGCACCCGTTCGGCATTGTGCGCCGCAAGCAGGCGCGCCGCCACGGTCTCGGTCGGCACCACGGTGACTTCGGCCGCCAGCGGCGAAGCGCCGGCCAGTGCGGCAATGGCAATGGTCGCAAGGGCTCGAATGCGGGGCATATGCGCTGTTCCCTCAGCTTTGGGCCTTGACTTTACCAGCCCGAGTCAGGCTGGAAAGGGGCATGGCCTTTGCCCTTTATATCCACTGGCCGTTCTGCCTCGCCAAGTGCCCCTATTGCGATTTCAATAGCCATGTCCGCGAACGGACCGACCTTGCGGCATGGCAGGAAGCGCTCCTCGCCGACATGGCGCACGAAGCCGCGCTGACCGGCGGGCAGACGCTCACCTCGATATTCTTCGGCGGCGGCACCCCCTCGCTGATGCCGCCTGCGCTGGTCGCCACGCTGATCGAAGCCGCCGCCCGCCACTGGCGCTTTGCGCCCGATATCGAGATCACGCTGGAGGCCAATCCCTCCTCGGTCGAAGCGGCCAATTTCGCGGCCCTCGCGGGGGCCGGCATCAACCGCGTCTCGCTCGGCCTGCAGGCGCTCGATGACAGCGCGCTCACCTTCCTTGGCCGCCTCCACGATGCCGCAGAGGGCCTCGCCGCGCTGGAGGTGGCGCAGCGCCATTTCGCCCGTGTCAGCTTCGATCTGATCTACGCCCGCCCCGATCACACGCCGGACCTGTGGGAGGCCGAACTCGCCCGCGCGCTCGCGCTCGGCACCGGCCATCTCTCGCTCTACCAGCTCACCATCGAACCCGGCACGCGCTTCGCCACGCTGGTGCGCGAGGGGCGCTTCACCCCGCTCGATGACGATGCGGCAGGCGATCTCTTCGCCCTCACGCGCGAGCTCACCAGCGCCGCTGGCCTCCCCGCCTACGAAATCAGCAACCACGCTCGCCCGGGCGAGGAAAGCCGCCACAACCTCGTCTACTGGCGCTATCAGGATTACGCGGGGATTGGCCCCGGAGCCCACGGCCGGCGCGGCGGCTTCGCCACCGTACGCCACCGCAAGCCCGAGAACTTCCTCAAGGCCATCAGCGCCCAGCACCACGGCATTGCCGATATCCGCGAACTCGGCGCGCGCGAGCAGGCGGCCGAGGCACTCCTCATGGGCCTGCGGCTTGCCGAAGGCATCGCGCCCGCCGCGCTCGCGGCGCGTTTCGGCCTTGCCGAAACCGATCTGATCGATCCGGCCAAGCGGGCGTTCTACGCAGGCAAGGGCCTCCTTGCCGAGCGGGCAGACAGGCTGATCGTGACCGAGGCCGGCATGCCGCTGCTTGACGGTCTGCTGGCGGAGCTTGTCCCCGCCGGCCTCGTGGCGGCATGAGCGCGCCCGATCTGCTCGAAGCCTGGGGGGGCCACCTCTCGCTGGCCCGCCGCCGCTCGCCCCACACCGTGCGCGCCTATGTCGCAACCGCCGCGCGCTTCCTCGCCGTGCTGCCGCCCCCGCACGACTGGACCGCCCTCGCGAAGCTCGACGTCGGCGATGTCCGCACCCAGCTTGCCGCCCGCCGCGCAGACGGCATCGGCAACGTCTCTGCCGCGCGCGAACTCTCGGCCCTCAAGGCTTTCCTCGCCTTCGCCCGCACGCAGGCCGGCGGCGCGGACGCCCCGCCACCGCGCCTGCGCGGGCCCCGGATCAAGAAGGGCCTGCCCCGCCCTGTCACCCCGGATGAGGCGGTGAACCTCGCCGCCATGGTCGCGGACGAAGGCACCGAACCCTGGATCGGCGCGCGCGATCGGGCCGTGCTCCTGCTGCTCTATGGCGCGGGCCTGCGGATCGCCGAGGCGCTCTCGCTCACGGCCGGCGTCCTGCCGCTGGGAGACGCGCTCACCGTCACCGGCAAGGGCGGGCGCCAGCGCGTCGTGCCGATCCTGCCCATCGTTAAGGCGGCGGTGGAAGACTATGCCGCCAAGGTCCCCTTCCCGCTCGACCGCCAGGCACCGCTGTTTCGCGGTGCCAAGGGCGGCCCACTCGCGCAAGGCATGATCCAGCGCGCCGTCGCCCGCGCGCGCGTGGTGCTGGGCCTCCCGGCCACGGCCACGCCCCATGCGCTGCGCCACAGCTTCGCCACGCATCTGCTGGGCGCCGGTGCGGACCTTCGGAGCCTGCAAGAGCTGCTCGGCCACGCCAGCCTGTCCTCGACCCAGATCTACACCAAAGTCGATGCCGCCACGCTGCTCGATGTCTACCGCAGCGCGCATCCGCGCGCCTGAGGGCCCTACTTCCCCGCCGAGCGCGGCAGCCGCAGCACCGCCATCAGGCCGCCCAGATCCTCGCTCTCGCCCAGCGTGATCGAACCGCCGTAAAGCTCGGCCACATCGCGCACGATGGCAAGGCCAAGGCCGGTCCCGGGCTTGCCGGTATCGAGCCGGGCCCCCCGCGCGAAAAGCTGCCCGCGCGCCGCATCCGGAATGCCCATCCCGTCGTCCTCGATCCAGATCTCGCAATGCTTCGGATCGTCGGGCACCGCGTCGATCGTCACGAAGACCGAGCCGCCTCCGTATTTCGCAGCGTTTTCGATGAGGTTGCCGAGGATCTCGTCGAGGTCCTGCCGCTCAATCGCGACGCTGGCCTCGCGGTTGCCGTCGAGGTCAAAGCGCACGGCGGGATAGAGCCGCGTGACCGCGCGCTCCACCGCCTCGGCGCTTTCGCCCACGCTGGCGCGCGAGAGGCCCGTCGCACGGCGGCCAACCGCGCGGGCCCGGGCGAGATGGTGGTCAACCTGGCGGCGCATCACCGCCGCCTCGCGGATCACCGTGTCCGCAAGGTCGTCGGCCTTGGCGGTCGCGGCGTTCATCACCACGGTCAGCGGTGTCTTCAGCGCATGGGCGAGATTGCCCGCATGGGTGCGCGCTTCCTCGGCCTGCCGCTCGGAGTGCTCCAGCAGGCCGTTGATTTCCTCCACCAGCGGCTGCACCTCGAGCGGCAGCGGCTCGTCCACCCGCCGCGCCTGGCCCTCGCGCATGTCGGCAATCGCCCGCCGCACGCGGCGCAAGGGACCAAGTCCATAATAGGTCTGCAGCGCCGCCATCGTGATCAGGCCCAGCCCCAGCACCACGAACGACCAGATCAGGATCGCCCGGATCCGCTGGATCTGTGCGTCGAGATCGCTGCGGCTCGCCGCCACCGCGAACTGCCAGCTGATCGGGCTGCCCGGCAGGATCACCGTCCGCTCGATGATCCGCAGTCGCTCACCGCCGAACTGGCTGCTGTCATAGACATGCGGGCTGCCGTCGAAGTGATCGCCTTTCAGCTTGAGCGTGCGATCCCACAGCGACCGCGACGGGAAATCCTCGTGCCCCTTGCCCGAGATCTGCCAGTAGAGCCCGCTGCTCGGCTCGAGGAACCGCTGGTCGCCCAGTGCGCGGTTGAAAAACACCTCGCCGTCCGGCCCGATCTCGGCCGAACCGACCATCGCGGTCAGCATGTAGCCCAGCTGGTTGTCGAAATTGCTCGTGGCGAGCCCCGCCATCGTCCGGTCAAGCGCAAGACCGCCGCCCAGCAGCAGGACCGAAATCCACGCCACCGCAATCAGCAGCATGCGCCGCGAAAGCGATCCCGTTTGCCGTGCGATCGCCCGCTGGCCGTCCGCTGCCGCAGCGGGCGTCGGCACGGCCTCTTCGGGGGCGATCACGGTGTGCTCCACGCGGGGTCAGGCCTCGCCGGGTCAGCCTCGCCCGCCCTGCGCCGGGTCGTCGAGGCTGTAACCGAGCCCGCGGATCGTGGTGATCACATCAGGCCCCAGCTTCTTGCGGATACGCGTGACGAACACCTCGATGGTGTTGGAATCGCGGTCGAAATCCTGATCGTAGATATGCTCGATCAGTTCGGTGCGGCTCACCACCTTGCCCTTGTGGTGGAGCAGATAAGACAGCAGCTTGTATTCCTGCGCGGTCAGCTTCACCGGCTCGCCATCCAGCGTCACGCGGCCGGAGCGGGTATCGAGCCGCACGCCGCCGGCGATCAGTTCGGACGACGAATTGCCCGAAGCGCGGCGGATCAGCGCGCGCAGGCGGGCGATCAGTTCCTCGCTCTGGAAGGGCTTGGCGAGATAGTCGTCGGCCCCAGCATCGAGCCCGGCCACCTTGTCCGACCAGCTGTCACGCGCCGTCAGCACGAGCACCGGAAAGGTCCGCCCTTCCTTGCGCCACATGCCGAGCACGGTCAGCCCGTCGATCTCCGGCAGGCCGAGATCGAGCACCACCGCGTCGTAGTCCTCGGTCGAGCCCATGAAGTGCCCGTCCTCGCCGTCGGTCGAAAGATCGACGGCATAGCCGTTCGCCTCGAGCGTCGACTTGAGCTGCTTGCCGAGGGTCGGTTCATCCTCGACGATAAGGATACGCATCGCTTGCCCCTTGCTGCACCCGCCTGCGGGCGGGACCATACTTCAGGAGGCTTGATGGAGCGACAAACCTGAACGGTCAAGGAACGGGGCGTTCTGCTCCCGGCAATCCGTTCGGCTCAGCGCGATTCGCCCAGGATCTGCCCGGTGCGTGCATCGACATCGACAAAAACCACGTGGCCACCCTGGATGAACTTCAGACGATAGGCCATCGCGGTCGGATCGTATTCGGGGCCGAGGTACTGCATGCCGCGCTTGGTCGGCAGCACACGCGCCTCGATCTCGCGCAGCGAGCGGACATTGCCGTTGCGCACATCGCGGCGGATGTCGCTCTGCTCGTCGGCGCGCTGTTGCTGCGCATCGGCGGCCGGGGCCAGCGAAACGATGAGTGCTGCGGCAAGAAGAACGGAAGTCCAACGCATCATGCGAAGCGCCATAGCCTGCGGCCTTTGAATAGCTTGTGAACGCGAGGAGAGGATCGCGTTCCCCCAAGGTCCGCTGCCCTACTGTCTCAATATGACAGAACGTGCGCACCGGTGCCAAGCTGCCTTTCGCGGATACTGGACCTCTTGCCCTGCCCCGGCTAAGCGCGCCGGATCATGGCAGCAGCACCGATCCTCAGCTGGGAAGGCCTCGGCCTCAACCAGGGCACGCATTGGCTGTTCCAGGGTCTCGATATCCAGATCGGCCCACGCGACCGGCTCGCCCTCATCGGCCGCAACGGTGCGGGGAAAACCACGCTGCTGAAGCTCCTCTCGGGCACAGTCGATGCCGACAAGGGCACCCGCTCGGTCCAGCCGGGCACGCGCATCGTCACGCTGGAGCAGGACCCGTTCTTCACCGGCTACGAAACCCTCATGGACTTCGCGCTTTCCGGCAAGGACGCCCCGCCGCGCCACGAAGTCGAATCCATCGCCGGCCAGCTCGGCATCGACCTGTCGCGCAAAGCAGACAGCGCCTCGGGCGGTGAACGCCGCCGCGCCGCCCTTGCCCGCGCGCTTGCCAGCGAGCCCGATCTGCTCCTGCTCGACGAGCCGACCAACCACCTCGATCTCGCCGCAATCGAATGGCTGGAATCCTGGCTCCAGCGCTACAACGGCGCCTTCGTCGTCATCAGCCACGACCGCACCTTCCTCGAACGCCTGACCAAGGCGACGCTCTGGCTGGATCGCGGCTCGCTCCGCCGCCGCGAGATCGGCTTCGGCGGCTATGAGGCTTGGATGGAAGCGGTCTACGCCGAGGAAGCCCGCGCGGCCGACAAGCTCGACGCCAAGCTCAAGATCGAGGCCCACTGGCTCGAACGCGGCGTCACCGCGCGGCGCAAGCGCAACATGGGCCGCCTCGAAAAGCTCTGGGAAATGCGGGCAACCCGCGCCGCGATGCTCAGCCCCCAGGGCGCGGCCAAGCTCACCCTCGCCAGCGACGATGCCAAGAGCAAGGCGGTGATTGTCGCAGACAAGATCACCAAACGCTTCGGCGAACGCGTGATCGTCAAGGACTTCTCCCTGCGCATCACCCGCAAGGACCGCATCGGCCTCGTCGGCGCGAACGGCGCGGGCAAGACGACGCTCCTCAAGCTCCTCACCGGCGAATTGGAGCCCGATAGCGGCACCGTCACGCTGGCCAAGACCCTCACCCCCGTGGTGATCGACCAGCAGCGCAGCCTGATGCAGCCCGAAAAGCGCATCCGCGATGTGGTCGCCGAGGGCAGCGACTGGATCGACGTGCAGGGGGTGCGCAAGCACATCCACGGCTATCTCAAGGACTTCCTGTTCGATCCCGGCATGGTCGAGGCCCGCGTCGGCACGCTCTCGGGCGGCGAACGCTCGCGCCTGCTGCTCGCGCGCGAATTTGCCCGCCCCTCGAACCTCCTCGTGCTCGACGAGCCGACCAACGACCTCGATCTCGAAACGCTCGACCTGCTGCAGGAAGTGATCTCGGACTACGACGGCACCGTCCTCATCGTCAGCCACGACCGTGACTTCCTCGATCGCACCGTCACGATCACGCTCGGCATGGACGGCTCGGGCAAGGTTGATGTCGTCGCGGGCGGCTATGCCGATTGGGAAAAGCAGCGCGAACAGCGCCTCGCCGGCAAGCCCGTGGCGCGCGAAACGGCCGACAAGCCCGCCGCCGCGCCACCGCCACCTCCGCCGCCCAAGAAGGCCAAGCTGACCTACAAGGACCAGCGCGACTACGAGCAGCTCCCGGATCGCATTGCCGAGCTGGAAGCGCAGATCGCCCGCGACGAAGCCGCGCTGGCCGACCCCGACCTTTACACCAAGAACCCCACCCGCTTCGCCGCCCTCACCGCGTCGCTCGACAAGGCCCGCGCCGAAAAGGACGCAGCGGAAGAACGCTGGCTGGAACTGGCGGAGATGGTGGAGGGGTAACCGGGCCTGAGAAACCCGCCGTTTCAGCCTATCTCGCCCGTCGCAAGCGCGCGCGCCAGAGCGCCCGACGCTGCGCGCGTTCTGCATTCGAAGATCGACCGCGCGAGTTCGAGTTTCCTGTTCCAACGGATCAGTGCCAGAAACGGATTGGTTTCGCGCGGAGCACGCCCCTCGCAGCGCGCGACGGGCAAGGTCTGCCCGTCCTCAACGACGGCGAAGGCGAGCGTCTCGACTTCATCGTCATGATCTTCACGCAAGACGAGATAGGGGCCCGCCGCCGCCAGCTCGGCCTTGCTGACGGGGCTTTCCCTTACGCACCGAACCGCACGATTGGCATCGCGCACGCCGCTCGCAACGTAGGCGTTGCAGTCAGGGCTATCGATGATGTGGACTTCCTCCATGTAGTCTGACAGCGCTCCGCCCGAGACCGCGCTCCTTGCCGCCGGTGTTAAAACCGTCGCATTCAAGACCCGGTCGGCATGTCCTTTGGGAACGAGATCAAACACCGCAAAGGCTGCGCCGTAATCAAACACCCATGTCCGCGGAATCTTGGTTGCCAGTTCCCGGTTGATCGCCACCGGCCGCAAGGTCGCCAATTCCGCCCTGGGGCCGCACCACCAGTCATAGGCAACAGCACCAAGAGCAAGGCTTGCGATCACCATGATCAGGCCCGCCAAGTCGAGCCTGCGCTCCTTCCGGAGGCTCGAGGCAACCCGCCTCAGCCCATGCCAGATCGCCCAAAGCAGACACCAGACAACCAACGGCGGCAGCGCGAGCGCCAGAATGAAAGCGGCATAGGCAGCAACAAGCTGGAAGAAAATCACGCGGCACCCCCTGGTAGCGTGAGGGATACATTACGCGCGAGTGTTCAACTTCCCGCTAACGCCTGTTCAAACATGGCCCTCACCCCGCCGCCAGCCGCTCCGCCGTCCGCTCCTCGATCCGCTTCTCCAGCATGAACAGCGGCATCGTGCCTTCTTCCAGTATCCCGTGGAACCACGGCAGGCTGAACTTGTCGCCCAAGGCGGCCTGCGCCTTCGTGCGCGCGGCAACCCACGCGGTGTGCCCCATCTTGTAGCTGCACGCCTGCCCGATCAGCACGCAATAGCGCTCTACCTCGCGCTGGCTGCGCGCCTCAGCAAAGCCGGTCGTCGCGACCATGTAGGCGGTCGCCTTCTCGCGGCTCCAGCGGTAGTGGTGGATGCCGGTATCGACCACCAGCCGCGCCGCGCGGAACAGGAAGGATTGGAGATACCCTGCGCGCTCCAGCGCGGAATAGCCGCCCAGCTCGTCCGCCAGCTGCTCGGCATAGAGCGCCCAGCCCTCGCCATGCGCCGAAAGGAAATAGTCCTTGAGATACAAGGGCAGCGCGCCGCCCTTCTGCGCATAGCCGCCCTGCAGGTGGTGCCCCGGAATCCCCTCGTGATAGGTCAGCGCGGGCAGCGAATAGCGCGGCCAGTCGCCCACCGACTTGAGGTTGATCCAATAGATCGCCGGGCGCGAACCATCGAGGCTGGCGCTGTAGTAATAGCCGTTCGAGGCCCCGTCCTGGATCTCCACCGGCACGCGGCGGATCTCCAGCGGCTCGCTCGGGAAGTTCGCAAAGGCCTGCGGCAGCTTCTTCGCCATCGCCGCGATCCCGGCATTGAGCGAGGCGATGAGGTCGCTGCGCCCCGCATCGCTATCGGGATAGAGCTGGTCCGGCGCATGGTTCAGCGCCGTCAGCCGCTCGCCCACCGTGCCCTTGGTATAGCCCGCGCCCTTCAGGATTGCATCGAGCTTGGCCGTGATATCCGCGACCTGCTCCAGCCCGATCCTGTGGACCTCTTCAGGCGAGAGCTTGGTCGTCGTCGCCTCCGCCAGCGCCGCTGCATAGATCGCATCGCCACCCCTCACGCGCCACGCGCCGTCGCCCGCCGGGGTCTTCGCCCGCAGCGCCTTCACCAGCGCGATCTGCCGGTCGAGCGCGGGATAGACCGCGCCGCCGACGATCTTCGCCGCCTGTGCCGCCCAATCGCCGGCAATGCCTCTGGCCGCAGTCCGCCGGGTCAGCGAACGCACCATCGCGCTGGCCTCGGGCGCGGCCCCGCGCAGCTTGGCGAGCTGGCCCAGCGCCAGATCGAGCGACCAGCGCGGCGCGATCACCCCGCGCGCCGCCAGCCGCTTCTGGCCCAGCGTGTCCTCGTCGAGCGCAAAGGCAAAGGCCTTCAAACGCGCCAGATAGGCCTCGGCATCCGCGGCCGTTTCCACCGGATGCTGGCTGTCGAGCATGTCCGGCACTTCGAAGTACACACCCTGCTGCTGGGTGATCGGATAGGGCTGCTGCACGCCTTCGATGCCGAAGGGCACGCCTGCCAGCCGCCGCTCGAACATGTAGGTCAGGATATCGCGCTGCCGCCGCACCGCCGGGCTGAGGCTGGCGGGATCGACGCTGCGCATCGCGGCAAGCCCGGCGCGGTCGAACGCCTGCACCGCCGCGCGGCCCGCCTCGCTCCGGTCATCAAGTCGCGAACGCAAGGCGGCGCGCACGCCGGTATCGAGCCCAAGCCCGGTCGCGTGCTGCGGTGTCAGCAGCAGGTTGTCGTAGAACAGGCGGTCGGCCAGCGCGGCAAAGGCGGCATCGCCCGGCGTGGCAACTCCGACGGCGTACCCCTGCGCCGGCAGCCAGGCCGTCAGCGCAGCGGTGGCAGCACCGGCGAGAAATTCACGTCTTTCCATCGAGCAGGCTCCGCGTGTCACAAAGCCTTCCGCTGGCATATCCGCCCTCCGGCAAGCAAGGTGCCCGCCCGGGTAGGCCGGGAAAATCGTCACGCCACGCCGTAGAACCCCGCCACCCGGTCGAGCGCCAGTTCCAGCACCAGCTTGCCGCTGCGCGCCGGCCAGGCCAACGCCTTTTCCGCCGCCGGCACGCCTTCGCCCGCGCAGACCACGCGCCACAGGATATCCGAAAGCCCGGGCCCCGCAGCCGCAATCGCGCCGTCAAACCGCCGCCGCGCCGCCAGCTGACGTTCTCCCGGCGTCAGCCCCGGCTCACCGCCGGCAATGCGCACCGGATCCCAGCGCATCGTCACCGAAGGCGCGAGCTCGGCCCGCTCCCAATCGGCGCGCAGCCGCTCGCCCGCCGCGAACTGCCGGTCGTTCAGATGCCCGCGCGCATGAAGCCAGGTCAGCGGCGATTCGGCGAGGTTGACCTTCACGCTGCGCACGGCCCCCGGACCCGAACCGGGCCGCACCCCGTCCTGCCGCCGCGGCCCTTCCTCGGTCAGTTCACGCTCCACCAGAAACTGCGCCATCTCGCCCCCTTTGAAAGAACAAATAAAGAACATTTGAGGTCATGCCGGAGATTAGGCCTTGTAGGAAAGCACAAAACTTGTCGCAGCGCACAAAAGCTGTAAGTGTAAAGACTATGGCCCTTCAGAGTGCGCCGACATGATCAACCGCATCCGTGATATCCGCCGTCAGAAGGGCCTGACTCTGGCCGATGTTGCCGCGCGCTGTGCGCCGCCCACCACGGCACAGACGATCGGCCGGCTCGAAACGGGCATGCGTTCGCTTTCGCTCGGCTGGATGAACCGCATCGCCGCCGCGCTCGAAGTCGATCCCCAACTGCTCGTTAAGGCCGAAGCGGAGAGCGAGCCGCAGATCATCGCGCGGCTTGCCGCCGGCGGCGCGGAAGCGCTGGCCAAGCCGATGGCCGCCGTGTTCCCGGTCGGCCCTGGATCGGCCCAGCTTGTCGTGATGACGGTCGAGGCCGGTGCCGGTGAGTACCGCTCGGGCGATCAGGTATGGCTGCGCCAGATCGGATCTGCCGATTTCGGCCGCGCGCTCAACCTCGACGTGCTGGCCCCCCGCCCCGGCGGCCGTTTCGCCTTCGGCCGCATGATCGACCGCGACGGGGACCGGGTCGCGCTGCTCCCGCCCGGTGTCGGCCAGCGCCAGGTGGTGATCGATCACCCGGCCTGGATCGGCGTTGCGGAATTGCTCGTCCGTTCGCTCTGATCTTACGCGCGAAGTGCCGGTGAAGCGCCGCCTGCTGTCGATTTCGACGCTCTATCCCGCCGCGCCGGCCCGCCCGGGCTTCGGCCGCTTCGTGGCGCGTCAGATGGAGGCGCTTGCCGCCCGCGGCGATTGGGAAGTCACGGTGATCAACCCGATCGGCCTGCCGCCGCCCCCCTTCGGCAGCGCCGGCCGCTACAAGCCGCTCGCCGCGATCCCCCCGGTGGACAGAAGCGGACCGATCACGGTTCACCACCCCCGCTTTCTCCTGATCCCGGGGCTTTCCGGTCGCTTCAACCCTTGGGCGATCACCCGCGCGGTGCTCCCACTAGCCCGCCGCCTTCATGCCGAGGCGCCGTTCGATCTGGTCGATGCGCAGTTCTTCTATCCCGATGGCCCCGCCGCCGCGAAGGTGGCCCATGCGCTTGGCCTGCCCCACGCGATCAAGGCACGCGGATCCGATATCCACCTGTGGGGCGATCGCCCCCCTGCCCTTGCCCAGATGCGCAGCGCCGCCCGCAGCGCCGCGGCCGTGCTCGCCGTTTCCGGCGCCCTCGCGCGTGATATGGCGGCGCTCGGCCTGGCCCCGTCCGGCGGGATCACCGTGCACTACACCGGGCTGGATCATGCCCGCTTTCAGCCTGTGCCCCGCGCCGCAGCGCGTGCCAGCCTTTCGGCAGGCCTCCCCCAGCTCGCGCTGGCCCCTCAGGACCGCCTTGCTGTCTGCGTCGGCGCGCTGATCCCGATCAAGGGGCAGGCCCTCGCCATCGAAGCGCTCGCCAGCCTGCCAAGCGATGTCCAGCTGGCCCTGGCCGGAACGGGCGCGGACGACGCTGCGCTGCGCGCGCGTGCCGCCGCGCATGGTGTTGCCAGCCGGGTTCATTTCCTCGGCGCTGTCAGCCATGATGTGCTGCCCGTGCTGCTCGCCGCAGCCGATGTCATGGTCCTGCCCTCGGAGCGTGAAGGCCTCGCCAATGCCTGGATCGAGGCGCTCGCTTGCGGCGCCCCGCTCGTCATCCCGCCCATCGGCGGTGCGGCAGAAGTTCTCGACCGCCCCGCCGCTGGCCGCCTCGCCGCGCGTGCGCCTGCCGCCATCGCAGCGGCCATCGCGGAAATCCTGGCCGCACCGCCTGCGCAAGCAGACGTGGCCGCGAGCGCCGCACGCTTCAGCTGGGATGTGAACGCCGAAGCGCTCGCGGCAATCTACGAAAAGGCCGCCTCAGGCCGCTGACACCGCGCGGACGCGGCTTTGAACATGCTCGGCACGGACGCGGGGGTGAAGCGCCCGCCTCAGGCTTCCCCGCGCGCCAGCCGCTCCTGCTTGTCGAGCGCGCTGTCGGTCGGCACGAAGCTCTTCGAGGTGACCTTCAGCCAGATCAGGATGGGCGCCGCCATATAGATCGAGCTGTAAGTGCCCACGAAGATGCCCAGCGTGATCGCCGCGGTGAAGCCGAAGATCACGCCCGGCCCCAGCAGCAGCAGCGCCGTCAGCGTGATCAGCATCGAGAGCGACGTCGCCAGCGTGCGGTGCAGGGTCTCGTTCACCGAAAGGTCGAGCAGCTCGGGCATCGGCATCTTGCGGTATTTCTTCAGGTTCTCGCGGATACGGTCATAGACCACGATGGTATCGTTGAGCGAATAGCCGATCAGCGTCAGCAGCGCCGCCACGATGGTCAGGTCGAACTCCAGCTGCGTCACCGCGAACATGCCCAGAGTCAGCGTCACGTCGTGGACAAGGCTGAACAGCGCGCCGATGCCGAACTGCCATTCGAAGCGCAGCCAGATGTAAGCCGCCACTGCCAGCGCCGCGAGGCCGAGCGAGAGCACCGCGCTGTGCCACAGCTCGCCAGAAACCTTGCCGGAAACCGAATCGACGCCGTCCACCCGCGCGTCGCCATGCTTCGCCTTGATGTCCGCCGTGATCGTGCGGGCCATCTTGTCCGAAAGGCCGCTGTCATGGTCCGCGCCGGCCGGCAGCTTCATGCGGATCGAGATCTCGTTGGGCTTGCCGTAGCGCTGGATGATCGGCTCGCCATAGCCAAGCGCCTCGATCTCGCCGCGCAGCTGCCCGACCGGTGCCTCGACGCTCTTGGTGAAGGTCACGCGGATCATCTGCCCGCCGATGAAATCGACGCCGAGGTTGAGACCCTTGGTGAACACCAGCGCGAGGCTGGCCGCCATCAGGAGCACGCTGACGGTGTAGAACGGCACGCGCCAGCGGAGGAACTTGATGTTCGTGTTGTCGGGAACGAGCTTGAGAAGTTTCATCTAACCGGTTCCTTAGAGCGCGATTTCGGTAGGCCGCGCCTTGCGCAGCCACTGGGCGACCCACATGCGGGTCAAGGTCACCGCCGTAAACACCGAGGTCGCGATACCGATGAGGAGCACGATGGCGAAGCCGCGCACGGGCCCGGTGCCGAATGCGGCCATCGACATCGCCGCGATCACGTTGGTGATGTTGGCATCGAAGATCGCGCGGCTGGCTTCCTTGTAGCCCGTCTCGACCGCCTGGAACACGCGGCGGCCGCGGTGCCGCTCCTCGCGGATACGCTCGTTGATCAGCACGTTGGCATCGACCGCCGCGCCGATCGTCAGCACGAAGCCGGCAATGCCGGGCAATGTCAGTGTCGTGCCGATCGAGGCCATGACGCCAAGGATCATCATGACGTTGAAGACCAGCGCGATGCAGGCGTAGGCGCCAAAACGGCCATAGACCGCGAGGATGAAGGCCACCAGCGCCAGCGTGCCGACCGCCATCGCGATCATGCCCTTGCGGATCGAGTCCGCACCGAGGTCCGGCCCGACCGTTCGTTCCTCGACGACCTTGAGGTCGACCGGGAGCGCGCCAGACCGCAGCGAAATGGCAAGGTTGCTCGCCGCCTGCGTGGTGAAGCTGCCCGAAATCACCGCGCTGCCGCCCAGGATCGGCTCGTTGATGTTGGGTGCCGAAAGCACCTTGCCATCGAGGATGATCGCGAAGGGCTTGTTGACATTCTGCGTCGTCAGCTTGGCGAACCGCGCGCCGCCTTCGGTGTTGAAGGTGATCGCCACCTGCGGTTCGTTGGTCTGCTGGTTGTTGGTCACCTGCGCATTGGTGAGCTGGTCGCCGCGAATGCCGCCGAGGCGCTTGACCGCAATCGAGCCAACCGGACCGCCGTCCTTGCCCGCCGCATAGGGCACGATCTCGCTGCCCGGCGGCACGATGCCGCGCTGGATATCGCTCTGCAGCGCGGTCGTGTCGACGAGCTTGAACTCGAGCTTGGCGGTTTGGCCAAGTAGGTTCTTGAGCGCCTGCGGATCCTGCAGACCGGGGACCTGCACGACGATGCGGTTGGCGCCCGAACGGATGATCGTCGGTTCGCGCGTGCCGAGAGCATCGATGCGCTTGCGCACCACCTCGACCGCGGTTTCCATCGCCTGCGAAACGGCAAGGTCGATGCCTTCGGGCGTCGGGGTCAGCACGAAGCGGTTGCCGTCAACGACATCAATCTTCCAGTCGCGCGCGCCGGTCAGCCCGGCCCCGTTGGTCAGGGGCAGGATCGCCTCACGCACCGCATCGACCTTGCTGGGGTCCTCGACAAGGAACGTCAGCGCGCCATCGCGGTTGGAAATGTCGCTGATGCGGATATCGGGGTTCGCCTGCTTGAGCTTGCCCCGCACCGACTCGTCCATGCCCTCGATACGCTGCTGGCGTACCTGCGCGGCGTCGGCCTCGAGCAGGATGTGGCTGCCACCCGCCAAGTCGAGCCCGAGGTTCACCTTGGGCGCATGAAGGGATGCCGGCAGTTCATAGCCCATGGTCGAGGCAATCGAGGGGATCGCCGCAGCCGCCAGGATCAGCGTCAGCGACCAGAGCCAGATCACCTTCCAGCGCGGAAATTCAAGCATTGCGAGCAGTCTTCCTGAAGGGGGCCTCGCGCATCCGGTAATGGCAGGATGGGGGCCGCTGCATCAATCGTCGTGTCGGGATCAGTCGTTCGCCGGGGCCGAACCGCCAGGCGGCAGCACGTCACCAAGCGTCGCCCGAACCGCACGCACGCGCACATTGGGGCCCAGTTCGAGATCGACGGTCGTGTCATCGACCTTGATCACCTTGCCGATGAGACCGCCTCCAGTCACCACCTGATCGCCCTTCTTCAGCCCCGCGATCTTCGCCTGCTGCTCCTTCTGGCGGCGCATCTGCGGCCGCAGGATCAGGAAATAGAGAACGGCCGCCATCCCGACGTAGGGGATGGCGGCAATGTAGATCGGTGGGCCATTGTCTGTCGCTGCAGGGACAGCGGCGGCAAGCAGAGTAAGAAGAGCAGAACCGTTCATGGCGGACAAGGCAACTTTCGCATGGGGCTTCCGGCGCGGAGGGCCAGTATCGGCTGGCGCGCTAGCAGTTTGGCATGGCTTAGGCAACTTTGCGCGGGACCGAACACATTGTGTTTGCAACAAGCCTTGCCATCCAACCGGAGCCTGCCTATACGCCCGCCTTCCGGTCGGGACGTAGCGCAGCCTGGTAGCGCATCACACTGGGGGTGTGGGGGTCGGAGGTTCGAATCCTCTCGTCCCGACCAATCATTTCAAGCGGCGCTTTTGCTCCCCCACGCGCCGCACTCAGCCTCCCGGAACCTCCTCAATCGTTGTTGCGCGCCGCCGCAAACCGCAAGGCTGGTGGTTCGGAACCTCTCGTCCCGGCCAACTTTATTCCTCCCCGGAAAACAAGCCTGCAAACTGCTTGCGCAGCTCGGCCTTCAGCACTTTGCCCATGGCATTGCGCGGAAAGTCCGGCACGATGCGGATCGCCTTGGGCTGCTTGAAGCGCGCCAGCTTTTCACGCGCCACCGCCTCGATCGCGGCAGGTTGCAGATCGGGCCGCCCTGCCATCACCACCGCCACCACGCCCTCGCCGAAATCCGGATGCGGCACGCCGATGATCGCCACATCGGTCACACCGTCCACTTCGGCGAGCACCATTTCGAGCTCGGCGGGATAGATGTTGAACCCGCCCGAGATGATGAGATCCTTGGAACGCCCCGCGATGGTCACGCGGCCGGTTTCATCCTTGAAGCCGGTGTCTCCGGTCACGAAAAACCCGTCTGGCCCGATCGCTTCCGCCGTCGCTTCGGGTCGCCGCCAGTACCCGGCGCAGAGGTTCGGACCCTTGATCTCGATCTCGCCGACCTCGCCCGCCGGCAGTTCCACGCGTGGATCGCCGCCGACCACGCGCAGCTCGACCCCCGGCAGCGGGTAGCCCACCGTGCCCGGAATGCGACCTTCCGGAGCATAGGGATTGGAGGTGATCATCGCCGCCTCGGTCATCCCGTAGCGTTCCAGAATGCGGTGCCCGGTGCGTGCCTCGATCTCGGCAAAGACCGACGGCAGAAGCGGCGCCGAACCGCAGATCATCAGCCGGATGGACCGCACCGCCTCCAGCCCGAAATCCGCGCGCTCGAGCAGGCGCGTGTAGAAGGTCGGCACCCCCATGAACACGCTGACCGTGGGGAGCAGCGCAATCACCCTGGCCGCATCGAACTTGCCCATGAGATGCACCGTAGCCGCGCTGTAGAGCCCCAGATGGAGCGCCACGAAAAGGCCATGCGCATGGAAAAGCGGCAGGCTGTGGAGAATGCGGTCAGCATCCGAAAACCGCCACGCCTCGAACAGCGCCGCGACATTCGAGGAGAGGTTGCGGTGCATCAGCATCGCGCCCTTGGGCCGCCCGGTCGTGCCCGAGGTGAACAGGATCGCCGCAAAATCGGTCTCGGCCATGACCTTCACCCGCAGATCGGGCTCGAGCCCCGCCGCCAGCGCCGGCAGCGAGCCCGAGCCATCCGGCTCCAGCGTCATCCGCGCCGGCACGTCGCCGTCCGGCACCGCCGTCGCGCTGCCGTGGACGAGCAGCACCGGCTCCGCGTCCTCTATCAGCAGGGCAAGCTCGCTCGCGGTATAAGCGGGGTTCACCGGCACGGCGATGGCGCCCGAGGCGAGCACGGCAAGATAGGTGAGCGCAAAGCCAGGCGAGTTCTCCGCCTTGATCATCACCCGGTCGCCGCGCTTCACGCCCAGCTCGGCCAGGGCGGCCCGGTAGCGCCCGATGGCGGCGGGCAGTTCGCCAAAGGTGCAGACCGTCTCCTCCTGCCACAGCCACGCAGGCTTCGCCTCATGCCCCGCATGGCGGGCAAGGAACACGGCAACGAGATTGGCATTCATGGCACGGCCTTCTCCGGCTGATCTCGCCCGCCCATAGAGCCGAGCAGCCCTGCCCGCCAAGCCGGATCAGCGCTCGCCCAGCGCCTTCGCCATCAGCGCTTCCATCCGCGCCACATCGACCGAGAGCACCACGTCCGCCTGCCCTTCATCCAGCCCCGGCCGGTAGGCATCGTGCCAGGTCAGCATGTCGCCATAGCCGGGCCCGAACTGGACATCGAAATCATACCACAGCCGCTCCGCCTTCGTGACGATGGACGGATCGAGCCAGACCGCCACGGCAATCTCGTCCCACATCGGAAAGCCCGGCTCCATCCGCCGCAGGAACGCGGCGACCGGCGGGCGCGAGGCCTTGGCTAGCCGCTCCAGCAACGCGGGCGAAAGCTGCGTCGCGGTCGAGGGATCGGCCGGCACGATCGTCACCTTCGGCCACGGCGCGTGCGCGGTCATGCTCGCCGCCTCCGGATCAAAGCGGATGTTGAACTCGCGCCGCGGCGTATTCACGAACTCGCGCGCGAAGTCCGCAGCAGACTTGCCCTCCAGCACCTGCTTCGGCGCAAGGCTGCCGCCCATGATCACCAGTTCCTTGACCAGCGTGGCAAACTCCGGATCGAGCCGCTGCGCCAGCGCCAGATTGGTGAGCGGCCCGGTCGCCAGGATCGTCACCTGATGCGGATGCGCGCGCACCGTGCGGATCAGGAACTGTGCCGCCGGCTCGTTCAGCGCCTTCAGCTTCGGGTTGCCCCAGGGCAGGTCCACCGGGTCGAACGGGCCGTGATAGGGCGGGGTCGATTGCGCGGTCGGCTCGGCCCAGCGCTTCATGAACGCGCCCTTCCACACGAGCTTGCCGTAAAGCGCCTCCCACCGCTCGGTGCGTGCCTCGCTGTTGAGCAACGGAAAGGTCGCGCCCTGCGCCACCGGCACTTCGGTCCGGCCCAGCAACTCCAGCCCGCGCAGCACCATCGCGGTCGCCCGGTTCGCCCAGACATTGCCCGAAACCGTGGTGATCCCCAGCACTTCGACGCGGGGGTCCTCCAGCAGCATCAGATGCGGGATCGCGAAACCCTCGTCATCGATGATCACCTGCCGCTTCGGCTCGGCCGCCCACGCGGGAGCCGCTAACACCAGCAGCAAGGCAAGGAGGACCCTTCGCACCTTACTTCTTGCCCGCGTCGGTCCGGTACTTGTCGAACCACGCAAGGATCGCCGAGGCCTTGGCCGCCGATTGCGAGGGCCGCGCGGTGAACCCGCCGTGGCTGGCACCGGGCACCTTGACCAGCGCGGTCGGCACGCCCCTGATCTGCAGCGCGGCGTAATACTGCTCGGATTCGCTCACCGGCGTGCGGTAATCCTCGCTCCCCACCACAACCATGGTCGGCGTCTTCACATTGCCCACCAGCGAGAGCGGCGAGCGGTTCCAGTAGCTCATCGGGTCTTCCCATGGCTGCTTCCTGAACCAGTAGCGCGAGGTGAAGCCGGTGCCGTCCATCGTCAGCGCCTCGCTGATCCAGTTGATCACGGGCTTCTGCGCCGCTGCCGCCTTGAAGCGGTCGGTCTTGCCGACAATCCAGCTTGTCAGCACCCCACCGCCCGAACCGCCGGTGACAAAGAGGTTGTCGGGATCGGCCACGCCCTTGGCCACTGCGGCATCAACCGCGCTCATCAGATCGCCGTAATCATCGCTCGGATAGTTCTTGTCGATCGTGTTGGCGAACTCGCTGCCATAGGATGTGGAGCCGCGCGGATTGGTGAACAGAACCGCATAGCCGTGCGCCGCATAGAGCTGGTCGTCGGTCGAGAAGACCTGCCCATAGGCGCTGTGCGGCCCGCCGTGGATCTCGAGCACCAGCGGCACGCGCTTGCCCGCCTGATACCCCGGTGGCAGCACCAGCCACGCCCCGATCTTGCGCCCGTCGCTCGCCGTCACATCCAGCGGCTCGACCTTGCCGAGCGTCTTGGCCGAGAGGAGCGTCTCGTTAAGCTGCGTCACCTGCCGCTTGCCGACGAAGAGATTGGCCGGACGCAGGCCGCCGCTGGCGTCTCCCGTCCACGCGATCACGCCGCCCTTGGAAACGCTGAAACTGCCGCCGGTGTAAGGCCGATCAAGCCCGCCCCCGGCCAGCCCTTCGGCCAGCACCGTCAGCTTGCCCGCCAGATCGACCCGCGCGACCTTGCGCACCGCCTTGTCATCATAGGAGACATAGACCGAGCGCCCGTCCGCCGCCCACTGCAAATCCTCGATGTTGCGATCGAGCGAGGCCGTCAGCGCGCGCGCGTTCGAACCATCACGGTCCATCACATAGAGCGCGCCCGGCTGGTAGCTCAGATGCGTGTCATCAAAGCCAAGATAGGCGATCTTGCTGCCATCGGGCGAAAGCACCGCGTTCTGGTCCGGCCCATAGCGTCTGGTCAGCTGTGTCAGCACCCCGCTTGCCACATCGAGCGCGAAGACCTCGCTATCGTTCGGCTCGCGCTCCCAGTCCGCGCGGCGGTTGGAGGACAGCACCAGCGTCTTGCCGTCGGAGGAAAACGAAAGCGGTCCCGAAACATCGAACTTGCCGAAGGTCAGTTGGCGCGGTGCACCGCCATCGGCGGCCACGACAAACACCTGATCGAACCCCGGCTTGATATAGCCGCCGCCGTCGGCACGGTAGGTCACGCGGTCGATCACCTCGAGCGGCTCGGCCCACTTCGCGCCCTCGGGCTTGTCCGGTGCCGCGCCGAACCTGGTCGGCTCGCCCGGCACATGCATGACATAGGCAAGTCGCTTGCCATCGGGCGACCACGCGAGGCTCGAAGGCGAATCCGGCAGCTGGGTGATCCGCGCCGTCGCGCCGCTATCCATCCAGCGCACGTATAGCTGCGGCGAACCGCTTTCCTCCGCCCCGACATAGGCCAGCCGCTTGCCATCGGGCGACCACACCGGCGCAAACTGCGAGCCGGAGCCGGCCAGCGGCACCTGCTCGCCGGTCTTCACGTCAACCAGCCAGATCGCCGAGCGCATCCTGTCCGCCATCACGTCGCCCGATTTGCGCACATAGGCAACGCGCGTGCCGTCCGGGCTGATCTGGGGGCTGTCCGCCATTTCGAGGCCGAACAGGTCCGCGCCGCCGAAGTCCCGCGAGGGCTGTTCCGTGGTCGGCGCGGGCGCGGACTGCGCGACAGCCGGCATGCAGGTCGAAAGCAGAAGCAGGGCAAGCGTCTGGCGAAGCATGGAGAATTCCCGAAGACTGAAGCTAAGCGCCTTTCTTGGCCTGCTCCCCCGCTCCGACGCAAGAGGTGTTTTAGTCAAGTGCAACAGCATCAATCGCCGCAAGGTGCCGCGCCACTGCGTCCGGCGGCAGGAACGATCCCGTAAAGCTGTTCTTCGCAAGCTGGACCAGATCGCCCCGGACAAGCCCCCGCGCCTCGGCCACCGCGCGGTAGTTGTCCGCAACATAGCCGCCGAAATAGGCCGGATCGTCCGAATTGACCGTAGCCCTCAGCCCCGCCGCCAGCATCCGGTCGAGCGGATGCGCGGCGAGGTCATCCACCACGCACAGCTTGAGGTTTGAAAGCGGGCAGACCGTCAGCGTCATCCCCTCACGCGCCAGCCGCGCCACCAGCGCGCCGTCCTCCAGCGCCCGGTTGCCATGGTCGATCCGGTCGACGCCAAGGACATCGAGCGCTTCGTGGACATAGGCCGGAGGGCCCTCTTCCCCCGCATGCGCCGTCAGCTTCAGCCCCTTGGCCCGCGCCGCTGCAAAGACCCGCGCAAACTTGCCCGGCGGATGCCCCAGTTCGCTCGAATCCAGCCCCACCGCCGCAATCCGGTCCAGCCAGGGCTCGGCCTGTTCCAGCGTCTCGAACGCCGCGTCTTCAGAAAGGTGCCGCAGGAAGCTCATGATCAGCGCCGAGGTGATCCCCAGCCGCGCCTCCGCCTCGGCCATGGCCGCGAGCAGACCCTCGATCACCGCGCCGAACGCGATCCCCCGGTCCGTATGCGTCTGCGGATCGAACATGATCTCGGCATGGACCACCCCGTCCGCCGCCGCGCGCTCGAAATAGGCCATGGCCAGATCGCGAAAGTCCGCCTCTGTCTGCAGCACGCCCGCGCCTGCATAGTAGATATCGAGGAAGTCCTGCAGGTTGGAAAAGGCATAGGCCGCGCGCACATCCTCCACGCTCGCATAGGGAATGGCGATCCCGTTGCGCTCCGCCAGCGCAAACATCAGCTCCGGCTCGAGGCTCCCCTCGATGTGGAGGTGCAGCTCCGCCTTGGGCAGCCGCCGAATGAAACGTTCAAGCGTGTCCATGGCCGGCATCCCTATCCCAAACGCAGCGCCCCAGCACATAGGTCCGCCGCACCGCGCGATCATCGCCCAGTATCTGCAAGGCGAACAGCCGCTCCGCCAGCGAAGCCCCCGCCGTCCGCCGCGCCATCAGCGGCGTGGCGGCGTCATCCAGCACCACGAAATCGGCCTCCTGCCCCTCGGCCAGCAAGCCCACCTCGCCGTCGATATGGAGCAGCCGCGCCGAACCGCCCGTCGCCAGCCACAGCGCGCGGAAGGGATCGAGCACATGGCCCCCCGGCAGCCCCGCTTGATAAGCTAGCCCCGCGTTATGCAGCAGCGAAAGCGATGTCCCTGCCCCGATATCGGAGCCCAGCCCCAGCCGCACCCCGTGCCGCTCGGCTTGCGCAAAATCGAACATGCCCGAACCGAGGAAGAAGTTCGAACTCGGGCACACGGCAATCCCGGCACCGCTCTCTGCCAGCCGCTCGCATGACCGGTCTGGCAGATGCACCCCATGCGCAAACACCGACCGGTCAGTGACCAGGGCGAACCGGTCATAGGCATCGAGATAGTCCGCCGCCTCGGGAAACCGCGCCGCCACTTCGGCAATCTCGCGGGTGTTCTCAGCCAGATGCGTGTGCAGCAGCACCCCCGGATGTGCGGCAAGCAAGTCTCCCGCCACCGCCAGCTGCGCATCGGTCGAGGTCAGCGCATAACGCGGCGTCACCGCATACCCCAGCCGGGCGCGCCCATGCCACTTGGCGATCAGCGCCTCGCTTTCGGACCGCGCTTCCTCCACCGTATCGCGCAGGCCCTCCGGCCCCAGATCCATCAGCACCTTGCCGCAGATCATCCGCAGCTCCCGCGCCTCCGCCGCCGCAAAGAACGCCTCGACGGAAGCGGCATGGACAGTGCCGAACACCAGCGCGCTCGTCGTCCCGTGCCGCAGCAGTTCATCGAGGAACGCCTCCGCCACGCCCGCCGCATGGACCGGATCAGCAAAGGCCTTCTCCGCCGGAAAGATATGCCGCTCCAGCCAGTCGAGCAGCTGCGCTCCATGGCTCGCGATGCGGCCCAGCTGCGGGTAATGCACATGCGCATCGATGAAGCCGGGGACGATCAGCCCCTTCAGCCGCTCCACCGCCAACCCCGGAAAGCGCGGTGCCACCTCTGCAAAGGCCCCGCGCGCCACCACGCGCCCGGCTTCCACCACCAGCAGCCCATCGGCCTCATGCCGCACCGCATCCGGCGCTCCTGCCGGATCGTGCGACAGGCTCAGGATCTCCCCGCGAAAGCCCTTCATGCCGCCTCAGCCCGCACCGCAGCCGCCTGCGGCAATTGCAGCAGCTGCGCGAGCAGCGCCACCGCGATCACATCCGGCTCCTTCCCCGTCACGCCGGGCAGGCCGATCGGACACGTCAGCCGCCCCCGCGCCTCGGCGGAAACCCCAGCCCGCTCCAGCCGCGCCAGAAACCGCGCGCGCTTGGTCTGCGAACCGATCAGCCCGGTAAACGCCAGCGCAGGCCGCTGCAACGCTGCCAGTGCAAGCCGGTAATCGAGCCCATGATCGTGCGTCAGGATCACCAGCGCCGCCTCCTCCGGCGCTTCGGCCACGCACGCTTCGATATCCGCATCCGCCACCAAGGTCACACCTGAAAGGCCCACAAACGCCGGCCGGGTATCGAACCATGCCAGTCGCAGCGGCAGCCCGCCCGCATGGCGCGCAATCGCCTGTCCGACATGCCCTGCGCCAAACAGCCAGAGCGGCCGCCGGAAGCCGCCGATCACCTCGGCCAGCCGCGCGCCCTCGCCCGGCTTGTCACCCCGGGCGGATACCGGCTGCGCTGGCTCATCCGTCACCTGCCGCTCGATCCCGTCCGGCCGCAGCACGCTCACCAGCACCCGGCCCTCGCGCGCCTCGGCCAGCCAGCCCAGCGCCTGCCTGTCCACATGCTCCACCAGCAGCCGCATCCGCCCACCGCAGCATTGGCCGAGCAGGGGCCCAAGCGGATAGTCCTGCACCCGCCATGTTCCAGGCGCGTGGTCCAGCACGCAGCGCGCCTGCTCCGCCGCGCGAAACTCCAGCGCCCCGCCGCCAATCGTGCCGAAAAGCCCGTCTGCCGTCATCAGCATCCGCGTCCCCGCCCCGCGCGGCGCGGAGCCTTCGGTCGCCAGCACGCTCACCATCGCCACCGGCCCCGCCGCCGCCAGCCGCGCCAGATCGCCCGGCCAGTCCATCACGCGCGCATCCCGGCAATCGCGCGCAGCACCGCCTCGGGCGTCGCCGGCGCGTCGAGTCTGGGCATATCCCGCACGTCGGGCGCGGTCGCCGCAATCGCTGCCGAGATCGCCGAGAACACCGAATTGGCCAGCATCAGCGGCGGCTCGCCCACCGCCTTGGAACGGTGGATCGTGGGTTTCACGTTCTCCCCGTCCCACAAGTCGATCCGCATCCGCTTCGGGCGGTCGGACGCGGTCGGCACCTTGTAGGTCGCGGGCGAATGGTTGAGCAGCCGGCCCTTCGCGTCCCATTCCACCACTTCGGTGGTCAGCCAGCCTTGCCCTTGCAGGAAACCGCCCTCGATCTGCCCCCGGTCGATCGCCGGGTTCAGCGAGCGCCCGACGTCGTGCAGAATGTCCACTGCCAGCACCCTGTGCTCACCGGTCAGCGTGTCGACCACCACCTCGGACACCGCCGCGCCATAGGCGAAATAATAGAACGGCCGCCCCCGGTGCGAGGCCCGGTCGTATTCGATTTCCGGCGTCGCGTAGAACCCGGTGGACGACAGCGAAATCCGCCCCAGCCAAGCCTTGCGCGCCGCTTCGGCAAAGCTCATCCGCGCCGCGCCCGCCACAACACCCTCAGGCGTGAACCTGACGTCATCCGCGCCGCAGCCGAACACATGCGCCAGAAAATCGGCCATCCGCGCCCGGATCGTCATGGCCGCACGCCATGCCGCCATGCCGTTGAGGTCCGCGCCGGATGAGGCCGCCGTCGCTGAAGTATTGGGCACCTTGTCGGTCCGCGTCGCGGTGATCCGCACCGCATCGACGCCGACACCGAACACGTCCGCCACGATCTGCGCGATCTTGATGTGGAGCCCCTGCCCCATCTCGGTCCCGCCATGGTTCGCCTGGATGGAACCATCGGAATAGACATGGACCAGCGCGCCGGCCTGATTGAGGTGCGTGGTGGTAAAGCTGATGCCGAACTTGACCAGCGTCAGCGCGATGCCCTTTTTGAGCACCGGCGAGCCCGCATTGAACGCCGCAATCGCCTCCCGGCGTGCATCGTAGCGCGCGGTTTCCCGCAGCCGCGCAATCAGCTCAGGGGCGATATTGTCCTCGATGGTCATGTCATAAGGCGTCACATCGCGCCCCGGTCCATAGAGATTGCGGATGCGCACATCGAGCGGATCAAGCCCCAGCTGCGCTGCGACATGATCGCACACCCGCTCGATCGCCAGCATCCCCTGCGGACCGCCAAAGCCCCGGAACGCCGTCGCCGAAACCGTATTGGTCTTCAGCCGCTCCGAGACAATCTCGACATCGGGCAGGAAGTAGCAGTTGTCGGCATGGAACATCGTGCGGTCGTTGATGCCGGGGGAAAGGTCCATGGTCGCCCCGCAGCGCCCGGCAAACCGCAGCTTGACGGCGCAAAGCCGCCCCTCGGCATCGTGACCAACGTCATAGTCGACCTCGAAATCATGGCGCTTGCCGGTCACGATCATGTCGTCGTCGCGGTCGCAGCGGAACTTGGCCGGCCGCCCGGTGTGGTGCACTACCAGCGCAGCGGCGGCGGCAAACAGCGCGGCCTGGCTTTCCTTGCCGCCGAAGGCCCCGCCCATCCGCCGCACTTCAACCGTGACGTCGGCACTGGGCTTCCCCAGCAGATGCGCCACCAGATGCTGCACTTCGCTCGGATGCTGGCTCGATGAGACGACGTGAATCTGCCCGTCCTCGCCGGGCCGCGCATGGGCGACCTGCCCCTCCAGATAGAAGTGATCCTGCGCCCCGATCCGCAGCGAACCGGCCAGCCGGTGCTCTGCCGCCGCGAGCGCTCCATCGGCATCCCCGCGCGCCATGCGCTGGTCCGCCTCGATCCGCGACCCCGCCGCGCGCGCCTGCGCGCTGGTGATCGCCGGTTCCAGCGCCTCGTATGTCACCTTGCCCAACCGCGCCGCCTTGCGTGCGGCGAGCCGCGTTTCCGCCGCCACAAGGAACACGGGCTGGCCGTGGCTCACCACCTCGCCATCGGCCAGCACCCGGTCGTCATGCGCAATCGGGCCGACATTGTTCTCGCCCGGAATATCCGCCGCCGTATAGACTGCCACGACGCCCGGGAACGCCAGCACCCGCTCCAGATCGATGCCCGTGATCCGCGCCCGCGCCTCGCTCGAAAGCCCGAACGCGAGATGCAGCGTGCCCGGCAGTTCGGGTTCGTCATCAACGTATCGCGCCAGCCCCGCAACATGCAGATGCGCGCTGTCGTGCGGCAGCGCCGGCATCGCGGCTTGCGGCCAGAGCGGGTTCCCCTCGGCCATCAGCAGGCCTCCACATCGAGCACGCAGACCGCCGCCCCCTGCTCGCGGTACCACAGCCGCCAGAGCAAGGCGGAAGCCGCCTCGATCCGGTAGGCCGCCGTCCCGCGCACGTCGGTCAGCGGGTTGAAATCCGCCGTCAGAGCCTCAGCCGCCGCAGCGATGGTCGCCTCGCTGAACGGCTGGCCAGCGAGCACGGCCTCGCAGCCCGCTGCCCGCCGGGGTGTCGCCGCCATGCCGCCAAAGGCAACCCGCGCGGCGGTGATCGTCCCCGCCTTCACCGTCAGCGCGAAGGCCCCGAGCACTGCCGAGATATCGCTGTCAAACCGCCGCGAAAGCTTGGACACATGGATCACGTTGCCCGCTGCCGGACGCGGCACGAACACGCTCTCGACAAACTCCCCCGGCCGCCGGTCCTGCTTCCCATAATCGAGGAAATAGTCCTCCAGCGGCAAGGTCCGCCGCCCCGCTGCCGACCGGAGCGTCAATTCCGCCCCCAGCGCAATCAGCGCTGGCGGCCCGTCACCGATCGGCGAGCCGTTGGCGATGTTCCCGCAGACGGTCGCCGAAGAGCGCACCTGCAGCCCCCCGATCCGCCGCACCAGTTCGCCAAGGTCCGGATGCAGCCGCGCCAGCGCCCCATGCGCCTCGGCATAGCGCACCCCCGCGCCGATCCGCAGACCCCCGGCGGTCTCCTCAAGCCCCTTGAGGTCCGCCACATCGCCGATGAACACGAGGGCATCCAGATCGCGCAGCCCCTTGGTCACCCACAGGCCCACGTCGGTCGCCCCGGCCACGATCCGCGCTTCCGGATGGGCAGCCAGCACATCCACCAGCGCGTCGGAAGAACGCGGCACAAACCACTGCCGCCCGTCGAAATTGCCGCACGCCATGTCATCGCCGGCAAGGCCAGCCAGCCCAGCCAGCACCGCACGATCATCCTGCGCCAATCGTGGAACCGCCTCGCCAGCTTCCAGGATCGGCCCATACCCCGTGCAGCGACACAAGTTGCCCGCAATCGCGTCCGCAACCGGCAGTTCGCTCCCCAGCGCGCCGATGGCCCGCCCATGCAGCGACATCACGAAGCCCGGCGTGCAGAACCCGCACTGCGAGCTGCCATTGGCCGCCATGCACGCCTGCAGCGGGTTCAGCGCCCCCCCGGCAGAGAGGCTCTCCACCGTCATCACCGCCTTGCCGTGGATCATCGGCAGAAACAGGATGCAGGCATTCACCGCGCGCCATTGCACCCCCTCGCCAGCCGCCTCGCCCACCAGCACCGTGCAGGCGCCGCAGTCCCCTTCCGCGCAGCCTTCCTTGGTGCCAGTGCGCCGCAGCGGCCCGCGCAAGGTCTCCAGCAGCGTGGCCGTCGGATCGGGCGCCGCCAGTTCCACCACCGCGCCATCGAGGAGGAAGCGCACCCCCACGGCTCAGCTCCCCCGGTAGGTCGAATAGGCGAAGGGCGAGACCAGCAGCGGAACATGGTAGTGGCCGCCCCCGGACTCTGGAGTGTCCGAAATCCCGAAGGCGATCCGCACATCGCCCAGAAACGGCGGATCGGGCAGCGCCACGCCCTCGGCGGCAAAGTATTCCGCCACCGCAAAGGTCAGCGCATAGCGGCCGGGCACAAGATCCGGCACGCGCTCCAGCAATTCGGGGCAGCGCCCGTCGGCATTTGTTTCGCCGGCAAACAGCGCCTCGCCGCCCGCATCCTCCAGCCACAGCTGCATCCCCGCAGCCGGCTTGCCCTGCATGGTATCGAGCACATGGGTCGAAAGCGTCGTCATTGCGGGGCTCCTGCGGCAATCCAGCGGCCCAGCGCGTCGCGTTCGGCGCGGGTCATGCCGGTCGTGTTGCCCAGCGGCATGATCTCGGCATCGACCGCGACCTTCTGCACGCGCGGGGCAAACTGGCGGGCATGTTCGTAGCTATCGAGCATCACGCCCTGCGGCGGCGCGGTGACGAGATCGCTGGCCGGCTTCTCGGCATGGCAGGCGGTGCAGTGCTTCTGGAAAATCGGCTGGACGCTCGCCCAATCCGCCGCGCCACCAGCCATCCGCCGGATGCCCGCCTTCTCCGCCGAAACATAGGTCACGCTCACCAGCGCCAGCACCGCGGCCACCGCGATGGCCCGCCCCGGCGGCCGGCCCCGATGCCGCAAGTTGAACACATGCCGCACGGCAACGCCGGTCGCGCCGAGCAGGGCCAGCACCAGCCAGGGCCGCTGCGCCCCGAAAGTCACCGCATAATGGTGGCTGATCATCACGAACAGCACCGGCAAGGTCATGTAATTGTTGTGGAGCGAGCGGCTCTTGGCTGCCTTGCCCAGCGCCGGATCGGGCACTTCGCCCGCCTTGAGCGCCGCCACCACCTTGCGCTGGTTGGGGATGATCACGAAAAATACGTTCCCCACCATCGCCGTGCCGATGATCGCGCCGACATGGAGGTAGGCCCCGCGCGCGCTGAAAATCTGGCACAGCCCCCAGGCCGCCGCGACCAGCACCGCAAACCACGCCGCGCCCAGCGTGCGGTCCTCGCGGCCCAGCGGCGAACGGCAGAGCCCGTCATAGACCAGCCAGCCGCCCACCAGCACCGCCGCGCCGATCCCGAAGGCCTGCACGGGGCTGAGCGCCGCCTTGGCCGGATCGATCAGAAAGCTCGCCGCGCCCACCCAGTAGACCAGCACGAGCAGCAGAAAGCCGGTGATCCAGGTGGTGTAGGCCTCCCACATGAACCAGTGCAGGTCCTCTGGCATCTCGCTTGGCGCGACCTGATACTTCTGCTTGTGATAGAAGCCGCCGCCGTGGACCGACCACACCTCGCCCGAGGCCTCACCCGATTTCGGCGGGACCAGATGGTTGTCGAGCCACACGAAGTAGAACGAGGAACCGATCCACGCGATGCCCGCCGTCAGGTGGAACCAGCGGATCGCCAGGTTCAGCCATTCGGCCCAGTCCACAGTCACCGCGCATCCTCCAACCGTAAGCGGACGATTTCGCCGATCTGCGCGATAGCCGTGGCGATCTCCGTCTCACGGGTCTGCGCCAGCCGCGCTTCCATCGCCGCGAGAATCCCCGCCTTGTCGGTCAGCCGCACGCAGATGATGAAGGGAAAGCCGAAGCGCTCCCGGTACGCCGCATTGAGCGCATGGAACCGCGCGAACTCATCCGCCGTCAGCCGGTCGAGCCCCGCGCTCGCCTGCTCCGCCGCCGACGCCTCGGTCAGCGTGCGGTCAATGGCTGCCCTGCCCGCCAGCTCGGGATGCGCGCGGATCAGTGCCAGTTGCTCCTCCGCGCTCGCCGCATGGACCACCGCCATGAGGTCGGCATGGCGGTCCCCGCTCGAAGGCAGGGCATCCGCCCGCGCCTCGACCCACGGGCTATGCTCGAACAGCGCAGTCACGCGGTCGCGCCTTCGAGGCTGACATGCGCGGAAACCACCTTCCAGCCATCCACAAACTTCACCCAGGCCTGGCTCTGACGACCGCGCCGGTCGCTCCCCTCGCGGAAGAACTCGGCATCCGCTGTCGCGAAGGTGTCGCCGTAGACGGTGATCGCCACATGCCCCAGCCGCCGCTGCGGCGATCCGCCGCGACCTTTCCGAAACTTGCGGATCGCTTCGATCCCCCACAGCACTTCGCCCACGCCAAAGCGGTTGGTCGTCGGCGCGTTGTGAAACAGCGCGTCCATCGCCGGGAGATCATCCGCCATCAGCGCACGCTCGTACTCTGCGAAGGCCGCGGTCATTTCCGCAAGCAGTTCGGGATCATTCACCCTCATGCCGGATGCTCCGCCGCCCAGTGCCGCGCGATATCCACCCGCCGCGCGATCCACGCATCTCCGCTGGCGATCACATGATCGACAAACCGCGCCACCGCCCGCGCCCGGCCCGGACGGCCCGCAACACGCCCATGGAGGCCGACCGACATCATCCGCCCGCCTTCCTCGCGCAGCTGCTCGAAAGTGTCGCGCAAGTATCTGAAAAACTGCTCGCCTTCGGTGAAACCATTCAGCGACACGATCTTCATGTCGTTGGCATCGAGCGAATAGGGCACGATCAGTTGCGGCCCCCCATGCCGCCGATCCCAGTATGGCAGGTCATCGGCATAGCTGTCCGCATCGTAAAGGAAGCCGCCCTCCTCCACCACGAGCCGCGCCGTGTTCGGCGAGGTCCGCCCCTGATACCACCCCAGCGGCCGCGCGCCGGTCAGCTCGGTATGCAGCGCGATGGCCTTCGCGATATGCTCGCGCTCCACCTCTTCAGGCACGTACTGGTAGTCGATCCAGCGATATCCATGGCTCGCGATCTCCCAGCCCGCCGCCAGCATGGCCTCGACCGCCGCCGGATTGGCCGTCATGGCCATGGCCACGCCGAACACCGTCACCGGCACACGGCGCGCCGTGAACAACCGATGCAGCCGCCAGAACCCGGCGCGGCTGCCGTATTCGTAGAGGCTCTCCATCGCCATCGCCCGCGCCGGATGGCTTGCCGCTCCCACCATATCCGAAAGGAACGCCTCGGAACCCTTGTCACCGTTGAGGACCGAGTTCTCAGCGCCCTCCTCGTAGTTGATCACGAACTGCACGGCGACTTTTGCCCCGCCCGGCCAGCGGGCCTCGGGCGGGGTCGCGCCATAGCCGACAAGGTCTCTGGGTGACGTCATGCCGCCTCCCACGCCGCAATCGCCGCCGGCACCGCAGCGCCGAGCGGAACCTTGTGGCCAGCCGCCGTCAGACAGGCCTCGAGCGCCACCAAGGTCAGCAGCACCTTGTGCTTCATCGCGTTGTAGCCCATCGCGCCCAGCCGCCAGATCCTGCCCTGAAGCGGCCCAAACGCGGTGCCGATCTCGATTTCGAAATGCGCCCGCATCGCGGTGCGGATCGCCTCGCCATCGACGCCGTCGGGGATATGAACCCCGGTCACATTGGTCATCCGGTGCGCGTCATCGCCATATACGGTGAGGCCCATGGCGCGGACCCCCGCCGTCATCGCCGCGCCCGCCTTGCGGTGCCGGGCAAAGCGCTGTTCCAGCCCCTCGCCCAGCGCCACCCGCGCGCATTCCCGCGCGGCATAGAGCATCGAGGTCGCCTCGGTGTGGTGGTTGAGCCGCTTCTCGGACCAATAGTCCATGATCATCGCGAGATCGAAGTAGTTGGACGGGATGCGCGGGCCCGTCCCGTCGGCGATATCAGCGCGGCGGATGCCCTGCTCGACATGCCGCCGCGCAAAAATGCGCTCCGCCGCCCGGTCCGAAATCGTGATCGGCGCCGAACCCGAAGGCCCGCCGAGGCACTTCTGCAAGCCTGCCGTCACCACGTCGACGCCCCAGCGGTCTGCCGCGATCTCCATGCCGCCCAGTGTCGCGCAGGCATCGACGTAGAGATAAGCCCCCGCCGCCTTGCAAAGCGCGCCCAGCCCGTCGAGCGGCTGCGCCATCGTGGTCGAGGTATCGCCGTGCACCGTCGTCACGACCTTGGGGCCATGGTGCTCGATCGCGTCGGCAATCGCGTCCATCGGCACGACTTCGCCCCAGGGCGCGCTCACCGTCTCGATCCGCGCGCCCAGCCGTGTCAGGATTTCGGTCAGCAGCAGGCCAAACCGCCCGAAGTTCACCACCAGCACCGTGTCGCCCGGTTCGACCAGGCTCACCAGCGAAGCCTCGATCGCGGCGCGCGCGGTGCCATCGATCAGCATGGTCCACTGGTTCTCGGTCCCGAACACTGGGCGATAGAGCGCCATGACCTGGTTCATGAACCCGGTCATCTCGGGATCGAACTGGCCGAGCAGGTCGGCCGCCATCGCGCGCAGCACGCGCGGGTGGGCGTTGACCGGACCCGGCCCCATCAGCAGGCGCTGCGGCGGATCGATCTCGCCGAACAAGGTGGGATCAAGCGTCACATTTCGCTCCCAGGAGTCTGATAAAGCCGGACATCACGTCCAGCGCCGCTTGTGCGTCTGCCGGTTCGACATGTTCGGCCGGATTGTGGCTCACCCCGCCCCGGCAGCGCAGGAACAGCATGGCGGTGGGGCACAGCGCGGCCATGATCATCGCATCGTGCCCTGCGCCCGAAACCAGCCGGAAGGGCCGGTGCCCCGCCTCTGCCATGGCGGCATCGAGCAGGTCCATCAGCCCCGCATCGCAGGGGCTTGCGGGCAGATCATGCACCTGCCGCACCGAGAGCCCGAGGTCGCGCCGCCCCGCGATCGTGCGAAAGCGGCGCAGGATCTCATCTGCCGCCCGGTCGCGGACCGCTGCATGGCCGGCCCGCACATCAAGCGTGAAGCGGCTGCGTCCGGCAATCACATTGGCCGCGCCTGAAGGCACCTCGACCACCCCCACGGTCGCCACCAGATCGGCCGGGCCCGCCGTCGCGACCTCCTCGGCCGCCAGCACCATCTCGGCCATGCCCGCCACGGCATCGCGCCTGAGGCCCATGGCCGTCGTCCCGGCATGGCCCGCGGTTCCTGAAAGCCCGATCTCGAAACGCAATTGCGCCGCGATCCCGGTCACGGTGCCCAGCGCCAGCCCCTCGGCCTCCAGCACTGGCCCCTGCTCGATATGGGCCTCGAGATAGGCGATCACGTCACCGGGCCTGCGTGCGGCAGAGGGATACGCCGCCAGATCCAGCAGATCGCCCAGCCGCACCCCATCACGGTCCGCCACATCCAGCGCGGCGGGATCAAGCGTTCCCGCCACCGCCCGGCTGGTCAGCATTGCCGCCGGGAAGCGCGAGCCTTCCTCATCCCCGAACGCATAGACCTCCACCGCAAAGGGCATCTGCACGCCGCCTGAGGAAAGCGCTGCAACCGCTTCAATTCCCAGCAATATCCCCAGCGGACCGTCATAGGCCCCCGCACCGCGCACGCTGTCGACATGGCTGCCGATCACCAGCGCCGGTGCGCCCGGCTTGCGCGCCTCATAACGCCCGATCAGGTTCGCTGCCGCATCGCGCCGCACGCTCATCCCGGCCCCGGCCATCCATTCGGCCAGCTGGTCCTGCGCGGCGTGGTAGGCAGGCGAAAGATAGGTCCGCGTCAGCCCGTCGGCACTGTCACTGAACGGCGCTTTCGCCAGCGTATCGCAACGCGCGACAGCCCGGGCGCCGCCAGAGACTTTGGCCATCACCATGCTGCCACCCCGCCATCGCTGCGCGGATCGGTCGCGCCATCAAGCCGCCCGTCTGGATGGCGCACGATGGCACCCGCATGGCCCATCATTGCGGTCAGCGGCCCGACGCGCTCCACCGCATGGCCCGCCGCTTCCAGCGCCGCGTAAAGCTCCGGCGCAAAGCCATCTTCCAGTTTGAGCGTGGTCGATTGATCCCCCCACGTGCGCCCCAGCAGCCAGCGCGGTGCGCTGATCGCCGCCTGCAAGTCCGCACCGAACCGCGCATAGCGCGTAAACAGCGCGGCTTGCGTCTGCGGCTGGCCCTCACCGCCCATCGTGCCATAGGCCATGACCCGCCCATCATCGAACTTCGCGAGCGCCGGATTGAGCGTATGGAACGGCTTGCGGTGCGGCTTCAGCGCATTCCAGCCACTTTGCGCCAATCGGAAACTGCTCCCCCGGTTCTGCCAGGTGATCCCCGTCCTCGGCAGCACCAGCCCCGAGCCGAACTCGAAATAGGTCGACTGGATCGCGCTCACCACGCGCCCCTCGCCGTCCGCCGCCCCGAACCAGCAGGTATCCCCCCACTGCGGCGGCTGCGGCCACGCAAAGGCTTGCGCCGGATCGATCCCCGCCGCCAAAGCATCCAGCGTCACCGCATCATCCAGCAGCCCCTGAAAATCGAATCCGGTCAACGCCGGATCGCCCACATGCCGGTCGCGCAGCAGAAACGCCTGCTTGGTTGCCTCGACCAGCCCGTGCACATGGTCGAACCCGTCCGCAGTATCCGCCGCCAGCCGGTCAAACAGCGCCAGGATCAGCAGCGAGGCAAAGCCTTGCGTCGGCGGCGCGCTGTTCCAGAGCTGTGCGCCCTTGATCGGCGTGGTAAGCGGCTCGGGCCGCGTCGCCAAATGGGCCGCCAGATCCGCTGCCGAAACCGGACTTCCCAGCAAGGCCAGATCCGCTGCAATGTCCGCCGCCAGCGCGCCAGTGTAGAAGCTCTCCAGCCCCTCCGCGCAGAGCCGCCGCAAGGTCTGCGCCAGCACCGGCTGCCGCAGCACATCGCCCTCCCGCAGCGGTTGCCCGTCTGGCTCGAATGTCGCCGCATAGGCCCCCGGCTGCACGCGCAGTTCCGGCCCCTTGGCTGCCGCAATCGCTGCCTGCCCCGCCGTCACTGCCACGCCTGCCTCGGCAAGGGCGATGGCATCGCGCACCAGCCGCTCCAGCGGCAGCGATCCGCCTGCGCTCGCCAGCGCCGCCGCCCAGCCGGAAATCGTCCCCGCCACCGTATTCGCCGCCAAGGGCCCGCGAAACGGCACCGTCGCCAGCCCCGCATACATCTCCAGCGAGATCGCCCCCGCCGCCCCGCCGCAGCCGTGGATGCCGTGCACCGCGCCATCGGGCTCATGGATCACCCAGAACCCGTCCCCGCCGATCCCGGTCATATGCGGATAGACCACCGCGAGACACGCCGCGACCGCGACCGTCGCCTCCACCGCATTGCCGCCGTCCTGCAGCACGGACAGGCCCGCCTCCGCCGCCAGCCGGTGCGGTGCGGAGACCATGCCCTTCCGGCCCGAGACGGTTGTCAGGTCCATCAGTCAGGCAAGGCCGCGACGAAGGCCCGCACCACGTGCGCCGAATTGGCCGAGGAGAGATGCTCGAAGACATATTCCATGTTCTTGTGCGGATCGCCGCCGGCAAGGTCGGACAGGCTGCGGAACACGATGGCCGGCACCGCATTGCTCATCGCCACCTGCATCACCGCGGCGCTTTCCATATCGAGCACGCGGGCCTTCCACGCCTTCTGGAGGTAGACGCGGAACGCGGCGTTGTCGGCATAGATGCCCGCCGTCACGCCCGTCCCGCCGACCATGACCTTGGGCGTCTTCGGCAGGCACAGCGCCGATCCTGCGCGCATCTTTTCCGAAGCCGGCACGCAGCGCTCCAGCGTGATGGTGGGCACCACCTTCTGCGCCAGCGCCAGCAGATCGGCATCGACCGGGATCCGGTAGACCCGCTTCATCGGCGCGCTTGGCGTGGTGATCAGCGTGCCGCGCGGGAAGAGGAAGTTCCAGTTCGCAGGCGATTGCGCATCGCCCTTGTCCGGCGCGACCCACCCGCGCTTCGTCATCCGCGCGAACGAGCCCTCGAGATACTGGCCCCAGTCCTGGGGCACCACGACATCGCCGATGGAGAGCGCCGGATCGACGCCGCCCGCGATGCCTGAAAATACGATGCGCTTCACGGTGAACCGGTCAAGCACCAGCTGCGTGCTCATCGCCGCATTCACCACGCTGACGCCGCTCTGCATCAGCACGACCGGCTTGCCTTCCAACGTTCCCGTCAGAAAGGTGTTGCCGTTGATCGTATGCTCCCTGGCATCCTTGATCATCGGGACAAGCGAATGCCACTCGGGATAGAATGCCGTCATCACCACCGTGCGCGGCGTATCGTCGAGCTTCTGGGCAGCGGCGGGTGTCGCCACGAGTGCCGCAAAGATCAGGAAAGCACGGCGCATCATGCCGCAGCCATCCAGGCAAAGCGCGCCACGAACAGCGCGGCGAGCGTGTAGAGAAACCAGTCCTTGAAGCTCGCCTCGCCCTTGATCAGCTTGAGGAAGGCGTGCGCCGTGATGCCGAAGGCCAGGCCATTGGCGATCGAGAACGTCAGCGGGATCATCGCCACTGTCAGGAACGCCGGGATCGCAGCCATCGGGTCCTCCCAGTCCACCTCGGTCAAGGGCAGCAGCATCAGCCCGCCCACCACCACGAGCGCCGGTGCGGTCGCCGCCAGCGGCACGAGGCTGGCGTAAGGCGCCACGAACATGGTCGCGAGGAACAGCAGGCCGCATACCACCGCCGTCAGCCCCGTGCGCCCGCCCGCCTGCACGCCCGCAGCGCTTTCGACATAGCTGGTCACGGTGGAGGTGCCCGCCACCGCGCCCACCATCGTCGCCACGGCATCGGTCATCAGTATGCGGTTGAGGCCCGGAATCCTGCCCTGCTTGTCCATCAGTCCGGCACGCTTGGTCACCGCCACCAGCGTTCCGATATTGTCGAACAGGTCGACGAAGAGGAACACGAACAGGATTTCGAGCAGCCCCAGCCCGGCCTTCCCCGAAAGGCCGAAGACGCCCGGGATGTCGAGCTTGAACGCCGTCGCCGTCAGCGCGGCGAGGCTGTATGGCTCGGTCGGCGCATGGACCTGCCCCATGACCCAGCCGGCCAGGGTCGTCAGCACGATCCCGATCAGCATGGCCGCGCGCACATTCCACACTGAAAGCGTGCCGATGATCACGAGGCCGAACAGCGCCAGCGCAGGCCCCGGCTGCGTCACGCTGCCCAGCGCCACAAAGGTCGCCGGATTGGCCACCACGATCCCGGCATCCTTGAGCCCGATAAAGCCGATGAACAGGCCGATGCCGCCCGCGACCGCCGCAAACAGATGCTGCGGGATGACCGAGACGATCAGCTGCCGCACCCCCGTCAAGGTCAGGATCAGGAAGGCGACGCCCGACAGGAACACGCAGCCCAGCGCCACCGGCCAGGGCACGCCCATCTGCTGCACCACCGTGAAACTGAAATAGGCGTTGAGCCCCATGCCCGGCGCGAGCGCCAGCGGCGTGTTCGCCACGAGCCCCATCAGAATCGAGGCAAAGGCGGCGGCAAAGCAGGTCGCCGCCGCCACCGATGCCACCGGCAGCCCCGCCTGCCCCAGGATCGCCGGGTTGACGAGCACGATATAGGCCATCGTCAGGAACGTGGTGAACCCCGCCAGCACTTCGGTGCGCACATCGGTGCCGCGTTCGTGCAAGTGGAACCGGGTCTCCAGCATCCCCGCATCTGCTGTTTCGCCCGTCATGTCATGCCCCCCGCAAATGCGCCTTCCGGCATGGTCACGCCGGTAATGCCTCTGTCTTCAAGTTCTGTTGCCAGCCGCAGCAGCGCGCCTTCGCCGCCCGGCTTGCCGATCAATTGCAGCCCCAGGGGCAATTGCCCCGGCCGCTTCAAGGGCACCGCCAGCACCGGCAGGCCGGTAAACGTGATCGGCTGGGTGTGGATGCCAAGGTTCGACCGCGCCTCGCTTGGGACGCCGTCGATCAGGATCAGCTGATCCTCGATCAGCGGCGCGGCGCAGGGCGCGGACGGCGCCAGCAGAACGTCGAAATCCGCTATCAGCGTGGCGATTGCGGCCCGGTGTTCGGCGCGAAAGCCGCGCGCTTCATCATAGAGCGCTTGCGGCAGCAAGGCCCCGGCAATCAGCCGGTCGCGCACCGCCGGGTCATAAGCCATGGGGTTTTCGGCCAGAGCGTCGCGGTGCAGCTGCCCGCCCTCATAAGCGGTCATGACGAACGCCGCACTGCGCGCCCGCGCCACATCGGGCAGTTCGATCAGCGGCGCATCGGGCGCGATGGCGTCGATCGCGGCCAGCTGCGCGGGATCGGCATTCTCGCGAAACCGGCCGCCGAGCCGCGCGATCCTTGGCGCAGTGCCGGCCGGCAGCACCGCTTCGCCGCGCAGCACGCCCCAGACCAGCGCCAGATCATCGAGGCTCGCCGCAAACGGCCCGATCTCGTCAAAGCTCTCGGCAAAGGGAAAGGTCCCCCTGAGCGGCAGGTCATCCCGCGCCGGCCGCAGACCATAGAGCCCGCACAGGCTTGCCGGAATGCGCACCGAACCGTTGGTGTCCGATCCCAGCGCAAAGGGCACCAGCCCCGCCGCCACCGCCGCCGCCGATCCGCCGGAGGAGCCGCCGGCCAGCCGCGTGGACCCGTGGGGATTGCGCGTGGTGCCGTAATCCGCGTTTACCGTGGCAAAGCCATAGGCGAACGCATCCATGTTGAGCGTGGCGCAGAGCACCGCGCCCGCCGCTTGCAGCCGCCGCACCGCTTCGGCATCGGCGCTCGCGGCAGGCCCCGCGGCGCGCGCGGCAGAGCCTGCCGTCGTCGGCAGGCCCGCGACATCGAACAGGTCCTTTACGGCGTAAGGTACACCCGCAAGCGGCCCCGGATCGCCCCCGAGCGCGCGCTTGGCATCGACTGCGGCGGCCTCGGCCATCGCCCGTTCGGCCAGGACCCGCGTTACCGCCACGTGCTGATCCGCCGCCAGCGCATCGAGCGTGCGTGACACAACTCTGCAGGCGCTCACTTCTCCGCTGCGAACCGCCGCTGCAATCTCGCTCGCCGTCCTCATGCGCCCTCCTCACCCAGCGCGATGCGCGCATGACGCGTCAGCAGGGCAAGATTGGCGTTCACCCCGGGGCGGCATTCCTCCGGCACCGGCAGACCGATCTCCCCGGCGCGCGCCAGCATCGCGGCCTCATCCTGCGGCGGAAGCGGCGCAGACGCCGCAGCCAGCGCCTCGCCCTCGCGGCGCCAGCGCCCCGCCAGCCAGGCGCAGACGAACAGCTGCAACTGGTGGAAGATCATCAGCGGAAGGATCACGATGCCCACTTGCGCCGGCGCAAACAGCGCGCCCGCCATCGGCACCCCCGAAACAAGGCTCTTCTTCGAACCGCAGAACAGGAGGACAATCGCATCCTCGCGCGCCAGCCCCGCCGCGCGCGCCACAACGCCGTTCACCGCAATCACCACCGCCAGCATCGCCGCCGAAGCCGCGAGCAGAACGGCGAGATCGAACGGCCCGACGCGCAGCCACACCCCGTTCACCACCGCCGCGCTGAACGCCGAATAGACCACCAGCAGCACTGAGGAACGGTCCACCGGCTGCAGCAGCTTCTTGTGGCTATCGATCCATTTGCCGATCAGCGGCCGCAGCAGATGCCCCGCCACGAACGGCAACAGCAGCTGCGTCGCGATCTTCTGGGCGGATCCCAGTCCGTCCATCGCGCCGCCCGCACCGCCGTTCGCATGAATGAACACGGTCACCAGCAGCGGGGTCAGTACCACGCCGATCAGGTTGGAAAGCGAGGCGCTGCACACCGCCGCCGCCACATTGCCGCCCGCCATCGCGGTAAAGGCGATCGAGCTCTGCACCGTCGAGGGCAGCAGCGCGAGGAACAGCAGGCCCATCGCCAGTGTCGGATCGATCAGCCGCCCCGTCAGCGCCTGTGCGACGAGCCCCAGCACCGGAAACAGCAGATAGGTGAACGCCAGCGTCATCAGATGCAGCCGCCAGTGCCCCACGCCTGCCAGCACCGCCTCGCGCGAGAGTTTGGCGCCGTGGAGGAAGAACAGAAGCACGATCGCGGCATTGGCGGCCCAGTCGAACCCCGCCAGCACCGTCCCGCGCGCAGGCAGCACGCTCGCCGCCACGACGCAGCCCACCAGCCACATCAGGAACGGATCGATTGTCGGCAGTTTCGCGCGAATGGCCATGTCTCCCCCCGCTATGCCCCGCCAGACCCTATCGACCTAGCGCAATGAAGCGGACGGTTTGTTGCAAAAAAGCGCGCACTCGTCACCACCCGCTCAGGCTCCATCCCCGGCGATAACGGCCGCTTGCGGTTCCTCGTCGCCCGCCGTTTCCTCGGGCAGCAGCAGATTGAGCAGGATCGCCAGCACCGCCGCCGGCAGCACGCCCGATGCAAGCAGCATCCGCGCCGTCTCGGGCAGATGGGCCAGCGCATCCGGCTCCAGCTGCAGGCCGAGCGCGAGCGAAAGGCTGACCCCGAACACCAGCATGTTGCGCTGGTTCCAGGTAACCCCCGCGAGCATCGACAGCGCGGCGGAGGCGACCATCCCGAACATCACGATCACCCCGCCGCCCAGCACCTCGATGGGGATCGTGGTGATGCCCGCGCCGATCTTGGGCACCAGCCCGCAGATCACAAGGAACACCGCGCCCAGCGTCACCACATGGCGGCTCATCATGCCGGTGATCGCGATCAGGCCCACGTTCTGGCTGAAGGTCGTGTTGGGCATCGCGCCGAACAGCGCCGCCAGCGCCGTCCCCGCGCCGTCCGCCGCCACGGCGCCTTTCAGTTCGGCATCGGTCGCGGGCCGGCCCGCTGTCCCCTCGCAGATCGCTTCGACATCGCCGATGGATTCGATGGAGGAGACGAACCCCGTCAGCACGAAACCGAGAATGGCCGATGCGGAGAGGGCAAAGCCGAAATGGAACGGCTGCGGCACCATGAACAGCGGTGCCGCGCCCACCGCCGCGAACGAGATCCGCCCCATCATCAGCGCCACCAGATAGCCCGCCAGCAGCCCCAGCAGCACCGAAGCGGTCGACCATATCCCCCGCGCGAAAAACTTGAGGCCCAGCGTCGCGAAGACGACCACGCCCGCCAGCAGCCAGCTGTTCGCCGCGCCGAACGCGGGCGTGCCCACCGCGGGGACACCGCCGGCCGCATACTGAACCCCGATCCGCATCAGCGAGAGCCCGATCATCAGCACGACAAGGCCGGTGATCATTGGCGGCAAGGCAAACCGCACGCGGCCCACGAAAACGCTGAGGCCCCCATGCACCAGCCCGCCGATCAGAGCCGCCGTCGTCAGCTCCGCCATCGCGCCCACGCCGCGCCCCGCCACAATCGGGATCATGAGCGGGATGAAGGCAAAGCTCGTCCCCTGCACCAGCGGCAGCCGCGCGCCGATGGGGCCGAAGCCGACCGTCTGCATCAGCGTCGCGATCCCGGCAAACAGCATCGCCATCTGGATCATGTAGATAAGTTCGGACGGGTCCGCCGAACCGAACCCGAAGCCCGCCGTGCCCGCCACGATGATCGGCGGCGTCAGGTTGGAAACGAACATCGCCAGCACGTGCTGGATGCCGAGGGGAAGCGCGAGGGCCATGCCGGGGAAGAAATCCGGATCACGGGCCTGAGCCCGGCTGACCGACTTGGGCAATCTTCCAGCAGAGGGGGGCACGGCGGGCAGTCTCCTATCCGGTGGCAATGAGCCTATCGAGCGAGCGGCGCGCCGCGCCGAGAATGGCGGCGCGCGATGTCTGCACGAGGTCGCCCCCGCGCACGACGGGGCGGCCTTCGACAAACAGGTCGCGCACCCCTGCCGGCGGCGCGAGCACCAGCCCCGCGACGAGGTCCCAGGCGCCGGTGGACGAGACATCGGCCATGTCCCACACGGCAACATCGGCGCGCTTGCCCGGCACCAGCTGGCCCAGATCGGTCCGCCCCAGCACCGCCGCCCCGCCGCGCGTCGCGAGCTTCAGCGCCTCGCGCGCGGCAAACGCCGTCGACCCGTGCGTCACCCGCTGCAGCAGCATGGCCTGCCGCGCCTCGCCGAGCAGGTTCGCGCTGTCGTTCGAGGCCGATCCATCGACGCCAAGCCCCACCGGCACCCCGGCATCGACCATGCGCCGCACCGGCGCCACGCCCGATCCCAGCCGGCAGTTTGATCCCGGGCAATGCGCCACGCCGGTCCTGGTGCGCGCAAACAGGTCGATCTCCTGCGCGTCGAGCTGCACGCAGTGGGCATGCCACACATCGGGCCCGGTCCAGCCGAGCTCTTCGGCATATTGCCCCGGCCGGCAGCCGAAGCGTTCAAGGCTGAAAGCCACGTCGTCGGCATCTTCGGCGAGATGGGTGTGCAGCATCACGCCCTTGTCACGCGCCAGCAGCGCCGCATCGCGCATGAGTTCGCGGCTCACCGAAAAGGGCGAACAGGGGGCCACGCCCACGCGCACCATCGCGCCGTCTGCCGCGTCGTGGAAGCGGTCGATCACCCGGATGCAGTCGGCAAGGATCGCATCCTCGCGCTCGACCAGACTGTCCGGCGGCAGGCCCCCGGCGCTTTCCCCCACGCTCATCGCGCCGCGCGTCGCGTGAAAGCGCAGGCCGATCCCCGCAGCGGCATGGATGGTGTCATCCAGCGTCACGCCATTCGGAAACAGGTAGAGGTGATCGCTGCTCAGCGAACAGCCCGAAAGCGCCAGCTCGGCCAGCCCCAGCTGCGTCGCGGCGAACACGTCATCGGGCGTGTAGCGCGCCCAGATCGGATAGAGACGCTTCAGCCAACCAAACAGCGAAGCCTCGGTCGCCCCCGGCACCGCGCGGGTCAGCGTCTGGTACAAGTGGTGGTGGGTGTTGATCAGCCCCGGCGTCACCACGCACCCCGCCGCCTCGATGATCACATCGGCATGGCCTGCCAGCGGTGCGAGTTCGGCGGTAGTCCCCACCGCAAGGATCACGCCGTCCTTGAGCGCCACCGCGCCGCCGGGAATCTCGCTCCCCGCGTCGTCCATAGCCGCGATCACGGCCGCGTTGCGGATGAGCGTCAGCGTCATGTCAGCACCGCACCCTCATTTCGGCGGGCTCGCTTCATAGCGGTCCCAATGCGCTGTGATCTCGTCCACGACCTTGCCGCCGACCGCATAGAGGCTCTCCAGCGCCGCGGTCATCCCGGCATAGCCCTGGTTCTCGCTCAGGAGATAGGTTGCCGCATCCACTCCCGGCGGCGGCATCGTGAAATTGCTGCCCGCCCGCAGCACCATGACGCGATTCCGGTCGGCCCGGCCCACCTTGGTGAGGTATTCGATCGACTGGACGGTGCCGGTCTCCTCCATCGCGGAGGTCACGAACTCGCCCTTCCCCCGCGTCCAGAACTTCGTCCAGTCATTGGCCCACTGCGTCATCTTCGCGCCGTGCCAGAAGGTCATCGCCGCCAGATTGTCGCCCTTGAGCACGAACGGCGGCTTCTGCGCATTGGGATAGCCCTTGAACGCCGTCCGCGCCTCGGCGATCCGCGCGTCATCGGGGAGCGCCATGTCCCTGGTCAGGGCAAAGGCCCAGTCCTGCAGCGCAGGGTTGAGCTCGAACATTTCGCCGTTCGCCGGGTCCAGCGGCGTGGGGTCCATCGGACCCTTGCTGTGGAGCGCGAAATAGCCGCTCTTCCAGTCCTTGGGGATTTCGCGCGCATCGATCTCGTGCGCCATGTCGCCGTCGATCAGGTAATGCGCCCAGGCAGCCGAGCCGACCGAGGCGTCCTCGGGATCGATCCCGGCAATCCCCGCCACCAGCCAATAGGCCTTGGACAGCTCGAGCCGATCATCCAGCCCCAGCGCCAGCGCGGCGGTGGCGGACTTGATCGAGCCCATGCCCGTCACGATCGCCAGCACACCCGTCTCGGGATCATAGGCCAGATCATGCCAGCCTTGCGGGAACGGCAGCGTCTCGGTCAGGTGGCGGCGTTCCTTCCACAGCTGGAACTCGCCCGGCTTGTCGCCGGTATCCTTGCCGATCTCGAACATGGTGACGACGACCACGCGTACCGGCAGCCTGGCCGCGCAGGGCCGCGCCGGCGCACAGGCCCGCACAGCCGCCAGCGTCGCCGCATCGGCGACCGGAGCCGCATGGGCAGCCGCGGGCAGCAGCAGGCAAAGAGCGCAAACGAGGCGCGCGAAAAGACGCATGGGTATGGTCACCCTGAAATCACGTCAGAAATAAGAGGCGAGGGACGGCGCTTCCGCCCCTCGCCCATGGCCCGGTCAGAACTTGTAGACGACCGAGGCCTGCCAGCTGCGCGGACGCTCGGGCAGCGCGATCGTGCCGCCGAACAGTTCAGTGAAGTTGGCGCGGAAGTACTTGGCATTCGTCAGGTTTTTCACGACCGCGCGGAACAGCCACGGCCCCTTCGTGTACGACACGCTGCCATCGACCAGCGTGTAGGCCGGCAGGCGGATCGCCTGCGACTGGCCCGAAAACACCGACGGAACATGGCTGACACTGCCGGCAAACGCGAGACCATTGTCGAACGAGTAGGTAGCAGTCGCCGAGAACAGATCCTTCGGAATACCCGCGCGGCGCGACTGGTTCTTGTTCGCAACCGGCACGAGACCAAACAGCTGGCCACCAAAGTACAGCGAGGGATCCTTGACGTTGGTGAGATCGCCCACGCCGAAGAAGCTGAACAGCGATCCGTCGTTCAGACCCGTCAGGTTGTAGACGTTGGTGCGGGTATAGGCGCCGGTCACCAGGAAGTGCTTGTCCACCGACCAGCGCATTTCAGCTTCGAGGCCGCGCGTCTCGACCGCCTGGTTCACTGTGATCGACTGCGCGTTGAAGTCGACGCGGCTCTGCTTGTAGACCGACACGGCGGCATAGAGACGGTTATTGAGGAACGAGCCCTTGATGCCGCCTTCATAGAGCTTCGAGGCGGTCGTCCACGTCTTGCCCTTGAGGTTGCCCGGATCGAGCTCGGCGCCCTGCCCGGCGATCACCACCGACTGACGGGAGATCGTGGCATAGGGCACGAGGCCGAACGGCAGACGGTAGTTGGCGCTGGCCGACCACGACCACACACCCTTGGTGTCCTGACCGACATCGCCGTTCTTAGAACGGGTGCGGGTCGCATCGCTCGACGACTTGCCCTTGATGTTGTCGTAGCGGGCACCCAGCGTCAGATCGAGACCGAAGTCGAAATCGAGGTCGGTGAGACCGGCGAACCCGAAATCGGTGTAGTAGCCGCGCAGGTAGGACGAGTAGTCCTTGCCCGACTGGGTCGAGAGCAGGCGCGTCGAGAGCGCGTCATAGCCCTTGGTAAGGTCAACACGGTGGAAGTACTCGTAGTCGAAATCGTCACCGTGCAGGAAGTCGGTGTAGCGCACCGACGGCGACAGCTGGACCGAGAACTTGCCGACGTTCGTGGTGAACTTCTTCGAGAGGACGATCTTGTCCTCGATCACGTAGGAATTGTGGAACTGCGAGAAGCCGTAGGCGTTCTCGTTGATGTTGTCATAGCCGTCGTAGAACAGCTGGTTCTTGATCTCGAGATCGTTCCCGAGGTCCCAGATCAGGTCCATGTAGGCGGTGGTCGACTTGTTCCACAGCTTGTCGTTGGGGCCGGTCAGCGTGTTGCGGCGGTCGAGCTTGGCCGTGCCGACGCCGGTCAGCGCAAGCTGCGGGAAATTCGCCTTGAGGCACGCGTCGGTCCAGCCCGCCGGGCCCACACCCTTGTTGTCGCACGCAAACGTGCCGAACACGCCGAACGAACCCGCCGCATCGAACTCGTCGGGCGAGATCTTGCCATCGCCGCTGGTGTCGAGCGGCTTGGCGGAACCGGTGATGTAGGTGCCGTTGTCGACGAGGTCCTGCGTCAGGCGGTTCCAGCCGCCGTTCTGCTGGCCTTTGTAGTTCTGGTACATGCCGCCGAATTCAAGCCGCAGATTGGGCGTGAGGTCGGTATCGAACGAACCCTGCAGAATGGTCTGCTTGGTGCTCATGTTGCGATAGTACGAGCCCGAATCCTCGACCTCGGCGTAGAGGCTGTAGCCGAACGCCTGGCTGCCGAGCTTGCCGGGGCCGCGCAGTTCGGCCGAAAGCACGCTCTTCGACCAGCTGCCGCCGGTGTACGAGATCTGGCCTTCGGGATTGTCCATGTACTTGCCCTTGGCCACGCGGGCCGACTTGGGCACGAAATTCATGTAGCCGCCGGTCTTCGACGGGCCATAGATCGGCGAGGCCGGGCCGCGCACGATGTCGATGCGGTCCGAGGCGCCGATCGGGGTCGGGTAGTTGCCGGGATTGTCGAGCCGGCGCACGCCGCGGAAGTAGACTTCGCCAGGGGTGCCGCGAATGTCGAGCGCACCGCCGACGCCGAAGAACGAGTTCGTGAAGGTGCCCGGAGCCTGCGCGACGAGGTCGTAGATCTCGCTCACGCCGAAGCGCTCGAGCTGCTCTTTCGAAATGGTCGAGGCCGAGCGCGGGGTTTCGACAAGGTTCTTGTCGAAGCCGAAGATCGAGCCGACATCCTTGACGGGCAGTGCGCCAAGCGAGCCGACGACGACGATCTCTTCCTTGGCCGGCTGTTCGTCGGCCGGGGCCTCCTGCGCGAAAGCCGGAACGGTCAGCGCGGTGCAACCGAGAAGCAGGGCAAGGCCTTTGACAAGGCCGCGCGGCGCAGCAGACTGCGCAGGTTTGTTCGGGTAGAGCATTGAGTTGACCCCCTGGGACGCAAATGGCGCTCCGCCCTCACCTCACGTGAGGAGCGCGATGCGCGTGGTTGAACCGCGCCTCTCCCGCAAACCATCGGGCAGTCTTCCCGGCCGCCATGCCGCTATGCGGCATCCCCTTGGCCAAGCGCACCCGTTTTTTATCATGCCACCAAAGCGGCGGACCGTATTATTTGTGTTGCGTTCTTAAGACACCTTTCGCGCCCGCGCCAGCCGCTCGGTCTCGTAGGTTGCAAATTGGTGTTCAAGATCCATCTGCAGTCGCGCCTTCTCGTTGCTAGCCAGATACTTGGCGCATGAAGGTGTGGCAGAATCAGCACAGGCGGGCACCGGCACCAGCCCAACCGGATCGGACCAGAGTGCCCCGCCGGGCACGAAGGAATAGGCAAGGCCCGCACGCGCGATGCGCTTGAGATCGCTGTAACCGAGGCCCTGTTCGCGCACCGCGCGGACATATTCGTTGGTCATGTCCGAGCGCAGCACGCCCTCGTCATCGGTCGATAGCACCACCGGCACGCCGTGCGCGCGGTAGAGGTTCAGCGGGTGGTCCGCGCCCTTCACGCCCAGGATCACGGCATTGCTGGTGAGGTTGATCTCGACCGCAACGCCCTCGCGCGCCATCCGCGCCATGGTATCCTCGGCCCGGTCCTCGAAGGCGATACCGGTGCCGTGCCCGATCCGCTTCGCGCCCACAGCCACCGCCTGCGCGATGTGATCCCGAAGGTCCGCCGGCGGCACCTGCCCCAGCGTGACCTCGCCCGCATGCAGGGTCATCTTCACACGGGGATACTTCGCGGCCAGCAGGCGCAGCATCGCCATGTGCAGGCCATAATCGCGCCGCGCCAGCCACGCATCCTCGGGCATCACGATATTGATCCCGACAAAGCGCGGATCGGCGTTCGCCATCATGAAGCCCAGGATCAGCGAGCGATAGACCTGCCGCGGCGGCAGCGCCCGCAGCGCCTGGAACAGGTAATGGACGGCAACCTTGCAGGCCGGTTCCGCCGCCGGCGTGCCGCAGGCCATCGCCTTGGCCGAAACGGCCTCGTCGGCATCGAGCTCGGCGCGCGCCTTGGGGATCAGGCCCGCGAAGGCCTTCGCCTCCTCGGCGTAGACCGCCGCCAGATCGCCTTGCGCCAGCGCAGCATCGCCCGCCGCGCGCACCACCGACGTCAGCGTCAGCGTGTTGTGATCAAGCTCGAGGTAGGAAACGGTGTCGCCCGCCGCTGTGCGCCGCGCCGCCGTCAGCATCTTCGCGGTTTCGCCGCCCATCGGCCCGAACCGTTCGAACGAGCGGAAGAACTGGGTATGGCCGGACGCATCGTTCGCCCCCACTCCGCGCTGGACTCCGCGCGTCGACATCGCATCGATCAGCCGGTCCATGGCAAATTCGTGGGCGGCGGCAAAGGTGGTGATCCGCCGCTCGGCCGGGCACGGCGGCGGCTCCACACTCAGCCCGCCGGCATCGACGCAGAAGCCCTTCTCGTCCGCCCAGGTCAGGAAATCCTCGGCGTAGATCGCACCAGCAAGGTGGTTGTGGAGGTCGCCGCCCTTGGGCATGCCGCGCAGCAGCACGCGCAAGGCAGGCGGGCTTTCGCGCGCCTCCTCGATCAGTCTGGCGACAGCCGCCTCGCGCGCGGGATCGCTTAGTGCCGGCTCTGCCAGCGCAGGTGCAGCAGGAGCGGCCAGCAGCACCGCGCCCAGCGCGCGCGCCACCACGGCCCACAATTCCGCACTCCCCCGCACCAGGTTACCGCCCCTTCTATTGCACTGCAGCGTGATTATGATCTTGACCTGTTTCGCGCAACTGCAATGAATCGCGCAAGGTGTTGCGAAAATTAGGCAGGGTAAAATCCCGGCCATGACCCGCCCAGACAGGCCCCGCCCAGACAGGACCCACGACGTGCCGGCATTCTCCCGCTTCCTGCGCTATTTCCTCGCCGTCGGCCGCCTCGGCTCGATCCGCAAGGCGGCGGACGAACTCAATGTCTCCGCCTCCGCGATCGACCGCCAGATTCTCAACGTCGAGGCCGAAATCGGAATGCCGCTGTTCGAGCGTCTGCCCACGGGCCTGCGCCTCACGGCGGCGGGCGAAATCCTCATGGCCGCCGGCGGGCGCTGGCAGAAGAGCCTTGGCGAAGTGCGCGCCCAGATCGAGGACTTGCGCGGGCTGAAACGCGGCCACGTCGAGATCGCGGTGATCGATGCGCTGGCCAAAGGCTTGATCCCTGCCGCGATCCGCTCGCTGCAGAGCCGCTACCCCGGCATCACCATCGAAGTGAAAGTTGCCGCCAACGATGCCGTGCGCCGCATGATCGCCACCGGCGAGGTCGATTTCGGCGTGTTTTTCGGCCCCGAATCCTATCGCGACATCACCGTGCGCGCCTTTGTCGATGTCCACCTCGGTTTCATCACGCCGCCGGGCCATCTTCTCGCCGGCCAGGCCGAGGTGCGCTTTTCCGCCTGCGCCGGCTCGCCGGTCGTCGTGCCTTCGGCCCCGCTTGCGGTCCATCAGCAGATCGCCGTGCTTGAAGGCACCACGCGCCTCGTGCTGGATCGCAAGGCCACCAGCAACAACATCCAGATGATCACCAGCCTCGTCATGGAAGGCGTCGGCATCGGCATCCTCACCTCGCTCGATGTCGTCACCGAAGTGCGCGCGGGCCTCCTGTCCTTCACCCGCATTTCCGATCCCGTCCTGCGTCCGATGACGCTGGCGCTGTGCACCGCGGCGGCCCGTCCGCCGAGCTATGCCGCCGATATCGTGCTGGGCGAAATCCAGAGCGTCTTCGCCCAGCTCGCCTGGCAGAGCCCGCCACCGGCCACCACCGCCCGCAATAGCGGTTGAAAACGGAGCGCCCACACAATTGCGGTCTGTGCGGCGAACCGGTATCGGCTGTCCCTTGTTGCCCGCCAACCGGACCACGCCTGCCATGACCGAAGCTGCCGCCCCCGTGCTGAACTACATCCCCTATGAGGACTTCCTCGGCAGTGTGCGCCGGCTTTCGCGGTTGCTGGCGGCGGATAGCTGGAAGCCCGATTTCATCATCGGCATCGGGCGCGGCGGCCTCGTTCCCGCCGTCTACATCAGCCACGAACTGCAAGTGCCGATGCTCTCGATCGACCATTCGTCGAAAGTCCCCGGCTTTGCCGACGAGCTGCTTGGCAAGGTGGCCGACAAGTCCACCACCGGCACGCGCCTGCTGTTTGTCGACGACATCAACGACAGCGGCGGCACCATCGTCTACATCCGCGGCCTGCTCGCGGAAAACGGCTGCAACCCGGACAACCTGAGGTTCGCCGTGCTCAAGGACAATTGCCGCTCCAGGGCGCGCGTTGACTACACCGCCGAAGTGATCGACCGCGCCGAGGACAAGCGCTGGTTCGTGTTCCCGTGGGAAGCGGTGATGACCGCCGAAACACTGGCCGAGGAAGCCCAGGCTGTCCCCGAGCGGCTCTCCTGAACCTTCGTCACCCCCGCTTTCGCGGGAATGACAAAGCAAGAGCATTCAGCCGAACCTGAACCCGCCCATCACCGCCCAGGTCAGCGCAGCCACCCCGGCCATCCCGATCAGCGCCATGACCGGCGACCATGTCACGTCCGTCGTGATCTCGCCCTTGGCGCGATCGCGCTTGCCGGTGATCATCGGCCCGATCAGGTCGTGCGCGTTGAGCACCTGGTAGTAGCCGATCGCGAGGATATGCAGGCCGATCACCGTCAGCGCGGCCTTGAACACGCCCTCGTGCCATTCCGATGCCATGCGCCCGGCATCGAAGCTCACCCAGTCCGCCAGCGGCCCGGATTCGATCCCGTCGACATCGACCGCGAACAGGCCGGCGACCGTGATGGCCAGCACCGCCGCCAGCAGCACCGCCACGCTCCAGCCGCCGAGCGGGTTGTGCCCGTCCGTTGGCGCTTCCGGATCATGCGCCTTCACATAAGCGATGACCGCGCCCGGCCCCTTGAGGAATGTCGCGAAACGCGCCGTGCGCGATCCGGCAAAGCCCCAGAACACGCGGAACAGGACGAGCGCGAAGATCGCATAGCCCGCCTGCCGGTGGCGCTCCATCTCGTGATTCTCGCCGCTCCACCAGGCAATGGCGAACAGCGTGATCAGGCTCCAGTGGAACACCCGCACGAAGGGGTCCCACACCTTTACTCTGGCCGTATCCGTGCTCATCGCAGCTTATTCCTCGGCGCGGAACTGCCGGTGGCAGGCAGCGCATGTCCCGCCAACGACCTTGAACTGCGCCAGCACGGCGGCGGTATTGCCCGATCCGGCGATGCCCGCCAGCTTGTCCGCCTCGGCGACGAGCTTGCCGGCCGCCGCATCGAACACCGGTTTCTGCGTCCAGATCGCCGGGAGCGCATCGGTCTTCACGCCCGAGGACGGACCGGTCCCCGCCGGAAACAGGCCGCCCTGCAGCCGCGCGGTGGCCGCCAGCGTGCGTGCCGCTGCCAGCAGCTTGGCCTTGTCCGCCCCGCCGCCCAGCTCGTCCTTCAGCGCCTTCATTGCGCCGCCCATCTTCTTGAAGTTCGCCTGCCGCGCGGCGATCGTCTCAGCCGGAGAGGCTGCGCTGGCGAGCGCGCCGCCGGCCACCAGCGCCGCGGCGAAGGCTGTCAGGAGCATCGGTTTCACTCGGGTCATCGGCAGTGGTCCTTCTGCTGAACAATCAGTGCGATAGCGCAAGGCTCGCAGGAGCCTTGTCGGGAAAGACGTCATGGAATGCGGCCTGCACCGGGGCAAGTCCGTCGGTCAGGACCTGCAAGGCCGTCTTGCCCTTGGCATCGGGCAGGTCCGCCCGCGCGCCATGTGCAGCCAGCACGCGCAGCATCGCGGGAAGTTCGGGGAAGTATGGCCCACCCGCCAGCATGTGCAGCGCGGTAGTCCTGGTCTTGTCGGCAGCGTTGGCGTCCCCCGCCAGCTCGATCGCCAGCCCCAGCGCGGCCGCGCTGCGCCCCTGTGCCGCCGCGAGCACGAGATTGACACCCGCCCCGTCGACGAAATGCTCGTCCGCCCCGGCGCGCACCAGTTGCCACATCACGTCGGCCTGTCCGGCCTTCGCCGCCGCCATGAGCGCGGTGGTCGGCTGCACCGGCGGGGGCGGCAGGCCGAAATTGGCCTCGGTCACCCAGGTGATCCGCGACGGGCCCGACAGCGCATCGACTTCGGCCCCGCGCTCGAGCAGCGCCGCCACCAGCGTGCCCTGCCCCGCCGCCGCCGCGACATGGAGCGGCCGCCGCCCTTCGCGATCGAGCTCGGAAACATCGCCGCCGCCCAGCCGCACCAGCTCTTCCGCCGCAGCCCAGTTCTTCCAGTAGAGCGCGATCTGCAGCGCGCTCGCCTTTTCCGGCCCGCGATGGGTCACATCGGCCCCCGCCGCGATCAGCGCGGAAGCGGCTTCGGCCTTGCCGCTCGCCAGCGCGAAGAACAGCGGGGTGAAGCCGCCCGAGGTGGCGCGATTGACGTTCGCGCCAGCCGCCAGCAGCGACGCTGCGGCATCCTGCCGCCCGGCCGAGGCCGCCCACATCAGCGGCGTCTGCCCGCGCGCATCCACGCTGTCCGGCACCGCGCCGCGGGCCAGCAGGGCGCGCACCGCGTCCCCATCGGCAAACCGCGCGCACATGGCCAGCGGTGTCACGCCGTCGCTGTTCGTCTGATCGGCCGGTGCCCCCGCGGCCAGCAGCGCCGCGACAATCGCGCCGTTGCCGCGCTCGCAGGCGAGCAGCAGCGGGGTGAGGCCCAGCGCATCGGCGCGCGTGGGCCTGGCACCCGCCTTCAGCAGCAGATCGACCAGCGCCGGATCCTGCGTCTCGACCGCGCGGGCCAGCGCTGTCTCGCCATAATCGAACACGGCGTTGGCATCGCCGCCATGCGCCAGCGCCGCGCCGAGGGCGGCTGCGTCATCTGCCGCTATCGCGCGGGCGATGTCCTCCCCGGTGTGCGCTAGGGCCGACAGCGGCGCGAACGCCAGCAGCAGCGCGGCCAGCCTACGCACGGGCAAGGCCCGCCAGCGGCCCGGTGCTGTCGCCGAACCGCGTCGCCGGCACATCCAGCAGATTGAGCCCCGCCAGCAGCAGGTTCGACATTGTCGTGCCCTTGGCCACGGCCAGATGCCGCCCGCCCTGAACAAGTCCGCCCGCCACGATCACGGGCAGGTCCATGAAATCATGCTCGTTGGAATCGCCGAACGCGCTGCCCCGGATCACCAGCGTCGTGTCGAGCAGCGATCCCGCCCCGTCGCGCGTTTCCTTCAGCCGTTTCAGCGCATAGGCGAAGAATTCCATGTGATAGCGGTTGATCACCGCCAGCTTGGCCAGCTTGTCGGGGTTCTTGCCGTGATGGCTCAGCATGTGGTGCGAATCCGGCACCCCGATTTCGGGATAGGTCCGGTTCGAAATCTCGCGCCCCAGCATGAAGGTGCAGACGCGCGTGAGGTCCGCCTGCATCGCCAGCACCTGCAGGTCGATCATCAGCCGCACATGCTCGGCAAAGTCCGCGGGAATGCCCGCCGGCTGCGCGAAGCTCCCCGCCTCCGCCTGCGGACCCGCCGCCGCGCGCTGGATGCGCTTATCGATGGCGCGCGTCGCGTCGAGGTATTCGTCGAGCTTGCGCCGGTCGTCCGCCCCGAGCCGCCCCGAAAGCCGCGCCGCATCCTCGCGCACATAATCGAGGATCGAGGCTTGCCGCCGCGCCTGCGCCAGCCGGCTGGCGGGATCGAGCGCCTCGCCATCGCCGAACAGGCGTTCGAACACGTCACGCGGATTGGCCGTGACCGGCAGCGGCACCGTCGGCGTCAGCCACGAGATGCCGTTGGTATAGGCGCAGGAATAGTTGATGTCGCAGCTGCCCAGCAGGCTCGCCTGATCGATCCCCAGTTCGAGCGAGGGGATCGTCGTCGCCTCACCCAGCTGCGCGGCAAAGACCTGATCCATCGAAACGCCGCAGCGGATATCCGGGCCTTCGGTCTGCCGCGCATGGGCGCCGGTCAGGAACGCCGGGCAGGAACGACCGTGGCCCGCGGGGCGATCGCCGAACGCAGCCGCCTGCGGGTGCCCCAGCCCGCTCACCACCACCATGTCATTCCGGTAGGGCTCGAGCGGCTTCAGGGTCGGCGGCAGCGCATAATCCGCCCCCGTCGTGGCGGGCCGCCAGGCGTCCATCGTCATGCCGTTGGGCGTGTAGAACACCGAAAGGCGCTTGGGCCTTGCCGATGCCTCTGCCGCGCGCGCCGCCGGGATCATCGCCTCCAGAAACGGCAGCGCCAGCGTGGTGCCCAGCCCGCGCAGCACGGTGCGGCGGCCGAGCGCGGGGCGTTTCACGATCATCGGCGGGGCCTCCATCCGCTTGCCGCGAGCGCGACATTGGTCGGTGCAGCCGGAACCCGCCGCAGGGTGAAGCCCGGGCTCATCACGATACCCCTGATGATCGTCTGCACCCGCCAGTCATCCTTGGCCGCATCGCGCGCGATCGCGCGGACCGCCGGCATGTCCTGCGGCGTGAGGCCCCGCCCCAGCGCATAGGTCATCAGACGCTCGGTGAACGCGCGCGCAAATTCCTCGCGCCGATCCATCAGTATCTGCTGCAAGCCGCTGAAACCCTTGAACGCCGTTCCATCCGCCAGCACCGCGCCCGCATCGATCACCTGCCCCGCTTCCTGCGTCCGCCAGGCGCCCACCGCATCGAAGTTTTCGAGCGCAAAGCCGAGCGGGTCCATCCGCTGGTGGCACGAAGCGCAGGCAGGATTGGCGCGGTGCAGCTCCAGCTGCTCGCGCGCGGTGAGCAGCTTGCCGTCATGCTCGGTCTTGAGCGCGGGCACATCGGCGGGCGGCGGCGGCGGCGGCGAGGCCAGCAGGTTGTCAAGGATCCACTTGCCGCGCTTCACCACCGAGGTGCGGTTGCCATAGCTCGTCACGGTCAGGATGCTCGCCTGCCCCAGCAGCCCGCCGCGCGGCGTATCCGCCGCCAGCGTGACCTTGCGGAACGCCGGCCCGCGCACCCCGCCGATGCCGTAGTGCCGCGCCAGCCGCTCGTTGAGGAAGGTGTAGTCCGCCCGGATGAAATCGGTAACTGGCCGGTTGGCGCTGAGCACATGCGCAAAGAACATCCGCGTCTCGGTCGCCATCGCGCTGCGCAGCGGCACATCGAAGTCCGGATAGGCGGTGATATCGGGCCGCTGCTGGTCGAGATTGCGCAAGTAGAGCCACTGTCCGGCAAAGTTCTCGGTCAGAGCCTCGGCGCGCGGGTCCGCCAGCATGCGCGCGATTTCGGCCGCCAGCACCCCCGGCTGGCTCAGCTTGCCCTGTCCTGCCAGCGTGAGCAGCCGCGTATCGGGGATCGAGCTCCACAAAAACAGCGAGAGCCGCGTCGCCAGATCGTAGGCGGAAATCCGGTATGCGCTGCCGCCCTGCCCGGGCGGCGGGGGTGCCTCGACCGCAAAGAGGAAGCGCGGCGAAACGAGCAGCGCCTCGATCCCGGCTTCCACCCCGCTCTCGAACCCGCCCGCCGCGCGCTCGGCGGCGTAGATCTTCAGCAGCGGCGCGAGGTCCGCCTCGGTCACCGGCCCCCGCCACGCGCGCCGCGCAAGGCCGCCCAGGATGCGCCTGGCGCAGGGTGCTTCCTCGGCCGGGCGCCTCGGCTGGCAGACGAACACTGCCTGGCGGCTCGCCAGTTCGGCATTGCCGCCCGGCTCGAATGGCCCGGCCACATCAAGCTGCAGCACATCGCGCGGGAAATTGTGCTGCGAATAGCGCGGGTGGACGCGGAACGCCGGCACCGTCAGCGTGCCCGCGCGCGCCCCGTCGACCCACACGTCCAGCGGCAGGTCCGCCGGCTGCTCCAGCGGCAGCGGCACATAGTCGGTCGTGTTGCGCACCACCTGCACCGTCTCGTCGGGCCAGGTCTGCCGCCGGAACGAGACGGCGAGGCGATGCTCCCCCGCCTTCAGCGGCACGCGCAGCACGAAGCGGTCCTCGGCCAGCCGGTCGCTTTCGTTGTTGGTGTTGGAATTGAGCCAGACGGCAATGTCATAGGCCCCGTCCCAGCGCGCGGTATAGCGCACCGCGGTGCCCCCGCGCGAGGCCAGCGGCAAATCGGCTCCGGCGCGCTCGTTGTAGGCGGGGATGCCGCTGTTCATCACCGAGCCGTCCTTGGCCACCTGCCAGCTCGTCACGAAATCGCGTTTGGGCAAAAGGCCGGTCGCGGCGCGCGCCGCCTTGCCGGCCACGGCGACATAGCGCTCCATCAAGGTGGGCGAAACGCTCAGCACATCGGCGATATTGTCGAAGCCGAAGCCCGAATTGTCGGGCGGCAGCCCGGCGGCGAAATCCCCCTCGATGCCCAGCAGATCGCGCACGGCATTGGCGTATTCGCGCCGATTGAGCCGGCGCACCGGCGCGGCGCCCGGATCGGGATGCGCGGTTGCATAAAGCGCGCGGCCTTCATCGAGCCAGTTCACGAAATCGGCGCGCATCGCCGGATCCGGCTGCTTCTTCGAATGCGGGGGCATCTCGCCCGATGCCACGCGCCGCAGAATCTTTTCCCAGGCCTCGGCGTTGCGCCCCTCGGCCACATCGCTGGCCTTCAGTCCCTCGACCGAGAGCCCGGCGACATGATCAAAGTCGTTGTGGCAGCGCGAGCAGTAGTCGGCCAGCATCGGCTCGATCACCGCCGCGCGGCGCTCACCCAGTGAAGGGCCGGATTCGGGAACCGCGACGAACGTGACCGGGTCCTCGGCCGCAGCGTAGAGGCACGAGGCAGAGACCAGCGCGCTCAGCGCCAGCACGCCCCGCCCAAAGGAAACCCGCCGCAAAGCCTCGATCAAATGCCTGCCCCCGAAACTGGCCCGAACCTGAACTGCACCACCTGCTTACACCACCTGACGGGCACAGACACTGCCCTATATATCGCAGTGCAGCAGGTCCATTGCCATAAAGCGGACAGGGGCGCGCTATTCTGTGCGCAGGGGCCGCTGCCGCGCGGGGGCCAACCATTTTCCTACATCGGTTTTTGCCGCTATATGGACCAGCGTCCCCGCCCCCTGCCGAAAGGACGCGCCCACATGCCATCCGAGCCCGCCAAGCCTCCCCTTGCGCCCGATCTCGCGCCGTCCACCCGCCGCTATGTCGCGGTCGCCCGGCCGACATTTCTCTACGTCATGTACGCGATGATTCTCTGGGCAATCCCGCTCGGCCTGCTCGCGGCCGTGCGTCCCGCCGCCGCGCGCGGGATGACCGAGGCGATGACCGCCTATTTCGCCGGCCTGCCCGAACCGCTCTATGCGCTCTTCGGCACGGCCTATCTCGGCTACACTGCGGCGCGCCAATGGGGCAAGGTGCGCGGCACGGATGCGTGAAGGTCACCTGCTTGGTTAGTTTCGGGTAAGGTTTGCCTGCTATGACCCTCAGCAGCATGGACGCACACCACCTCCTCTTCGCCCGCAGGCTCCCGTCCCGCCGCATCGCGCTTGTCGGCGGCGCCACCGCGCTGGCGCTGCTCCTTTCCGGCTGCGATGTGGACCGCGTCAACGCGCTTGAGGAGCGGGTCGCCGCGGTCGAGGCCAAGGCCGATGCCGCCGAGAAGAAGGCCAAGGCCGCCGAATCGCTCGCCGTGTCGAACCAGCCGCAGGCCGTTGCGCAGCCCGAACCGGTGATGCAGAACGACGACAATCCCGGCGGCGACGATCCCGCCGCATCGATCGACGACGCCGGCGATCCGCCGCCCCCGCCGCCGATGGCGGATAACGGCAAGGGCTGAGAGGCAGGAGCTGACGGAGAAAGGGCTGACTGGCCGGGGGCTTGCGCGGGCAGGCTCACGCTCTATCAGGGCTCCCACGCAAAACCCTTGTTCCCCGCGCGGAGCCCGCCATGTCCGACATCGTCTTCGTCCTCAACGGCCCCAATCTCAACCTGCTCGGCACGCGCGAGCCTGAGATCTATGGCTCGGCCACGCTGGATGACATCGCCGGCATGCTGGAAGACCGCGCCCGTGAACTCGGGCTCGAGATCGATCTCAGGCAGTCGAACCACGAAGGCCATCTCGTCGATTGGTTGCACGAGGCGCAGGCGGTCGGCGCCAAGGCGGTGCTGCTCAACGCCGGCGCCTTCACCCACACCAGCATTGCCCTGCACGATGCGATCAAGGCGATCCGCACGCCCGTGATCGAGGTCCACCTTTCAAACCCGCACACGCGCGAGGCGTTCCGCCACACATCCTATGTCGGCATGGCGGCCAAGGCGACGATCGCCGGGTTCGGCCCCGTCAGCTACCTCCTCGCGCTGGAAGGCGCACACCGCCTCTGAGGGGCCAAAAGGGCTTTTCCACGCCCGCCCCGCCGGTTTTTCTTGCCTCTGCGCAGCGCGGCGGGCATGGAACCCGCTTTCGATACGTATTCCCGCGAGGACAACATAATGGGGCATGACCGCGGCGACGAGGGCGCCAATATGGCCATCGACAGCGCACTGGTGCGCGAACTGGCCGAACTGCTTTCCGATACCGGCCTGACCGAGATCGAGGTCGAGGACGGCACGCGCAAGATTCGCGTCGCGCGCACGATCACAGCCGCCCCGGTGATGAGCTATGCGCCCGCCCCCGCTGCCGCGCCGGCCCCCGCTGCTCCTGCTGCTGCCGAAGCGCCCGCTGCGCCCGCCGCCGAAACGCACGCCAACGCGCTGCGTTCGCCGATGGTCGGCACCGTCTATCTCACCCCCGAACCGGGCGCTGCGCCGTTCATCTCGGTCGGCGCCACGGTCAAGGCCGGTGACACGCTGCTCATCGTCGAGGCGATGAAGGTGATGAACCCGATCACCGCGCCCACCGGCGGCAAGATCACCGCGATCCTCGTCGAAAACGCGCAGCCGGTCGAATTCGACCAGCCGCTCGTCGTTATCGCCTGAGCGCGCGCAACCCATGGCCATTTCCCGCCTGCTGATCGCCAACCGCGGCGAGATCGCGCTGCGCATCCACCGCGCCGCGCACGAGATGGGGATCGAGACGGTCGCGGTGCACTCCACTGCGGACGCCGACGCCATGCACGTGCGCCTTGCCGACCATGCGGTCTGCATCGGCCCGCCTGCGGCGAAGGACAGCTATCTCAACATGGCCGCGATCATTTCCGCGGCAGAAATCACCCATGCCGACGCGATCCATCCCGGCTACGGCTTCCTCTCGGAAAACGCCAAGTTTGCCGAGATCGTCGAAGCCCACGGCATCACGTGGATCGGCCCCAAGCCCGAACATATCCGCACCATGGGCGACAAGATCGAGGCCAAGCGCACCGCCGGCGCGCTCGGGCTCCCGCTCGTCCCGGGGTCTGACGGCGCGGTTTCCGATATCAAGGAAGCCAAGGCCATTGCGGAGGCCGCCGGCTATCCGGTGATCATCAAGGCCGCTTCGGGCGGCGGCGGGCGCGGCATGAAGGTCTGCACCGGCCCTGACCAGCTCGAAACGTTGATCCAGCAGGCCGGCAGCGAAGCCAAGGCCGCGTTCGGCGATGCCACCGTCTATATCGAGAAGTACCTCGGCAATCCGCGCCACATCGAATTCCAGGTCTTCGGCGATGGCAACGGCAACGCCATCCATCTGGGCGAGCGCGATTGCTCGCTGCAGCGCCGCCACCAGAAGGTGCTGGAAGAAGCGCCCTCTCCCGTCATCTCCGCCGCCGAGCGCGACCGCATGGGCGGCATCGTCGCCAAGGCCATGGCCGACATGGGCTATCGCGGCGCGGGCACGATCGAGTTCCTCTGGGAAAACGGCGAGTTCTACTTCATCGAGATGAACACCCGCCTGCAGGTGGAGCATCCCGTCACCGAGGCGATCACCGGCGTCGACCTCGTGCGCGAGCAGATCCGCATTGCCGACGGCAAGCCGCTCTCGGTCAAGCAGGAAGAGATCGAGTTCAAGGGCCACGCGATTGAGTGCCGCATCAACGCGGAAGACCCGTTCACCTTCGCCCCCTCGCCTGGCCTCGTTACCAGCTACCACGCCGCAGGCGGCATGCACGTGCGTGTCGATAGCGGGCTCTACGCCGGCTACAAGATCCCGCCCTACTACGATTCGATGATCGCCAAGCTCATCGTCTCGGGCCGCACCCGCGAAGGCTGCATCATGCGCCTCAAGCGCGCGCTGGAGGAAATGGTGATCGGCGGGGTGAAGACCTCGATCCCGCTCCACCAGAAGCTGCTGACCGACCCCCACTTCCTCGATGGGGACTATTCGATCAAGTATCTGGAGCAGTGGCTCTCGGAGCAGGCCTAGCCCTCAAAGACCTCCCCATTTTTGCGCAGCACAAATGGGGAGGTGGCCTGCCGCAGACGGGACGGCGGTTTGGTGCGGACTAAACCCGCCCCTCGATCGCATCCCAGATCATCCCCGCCGTATCGGTCCCGTTGAACCGGTCGATGGCCACAATCCCCGTCGGCGAAGTCACGTTGATTTCGGTCAGCCACTTGCCGCCGATCACGTCGATGCCGACGAAGATCAGCCCCAGCCGCTTGAGCTCCGGCCCCAGCGCGGCGCAGATTTCCTGCTCATCCGCTGTCAGCGCGGTCTTTTCGGCATAGCCGCCCACGGCAAGGTTCGAGCGGAACTCGCCCTCGCCCGGCTTGCGGTTGATCGCGCCCGCCACTTCGCCGTCCACCAGCACGATGCGCTTGTCGCCCTCGCTCACTTCGGGGAGGAACGCCTGCACCATATGCGGCTCAGGCCAGGTCTGGTTGAACACCTCCAGCAGCGCGCCGAGGTTCTCGCCCTCTTCCGAAACGCGGAAGATCGCCTTGCCGCCGTTGCCGTGGATCGGCTTCACCACCACCGCGCCATGCTGCTTCTGGAATGCGCGCACCTCTTCCACCGACCGGGTGACTAGGGTTGGCGGCATGAAGCGCCGGTAATCCAGCACCATCACCTTTTCCGGCGCATTGCGCACGCTGCGCGGGTTGTTGACCACCAGCGTCTCGGTTTCGATCCGCTCGAGCAAGTGTGTCGCGGTGATGTAGCCCATGTGGAACGGCGGATCCTGCCGCATCAGCACCACATCGATATCGCGCCCCAGATCGAGCCGCCGCGCCTCGCCCGCCTTGTAGTGATCGCCCGGCACGTGCTGCACCGTCACCGGCACGGCCATGGCCGTCAGCCGGTCGTTCTCGTCGAGCGAGAGCGCGCCGACGTCGTAATGGTAAAGCTCATGCCCCCGCGCCTGCGCTGCCAGCATCAGCGCGAACGAGCTGTCGCCATTGATATTGATCGAATGCAGCGGGTCCATCTGGACGGCAACGCGAAGAGTCATTCGGCTATTCCTGCAACGGCGCGCTATGGCTGCCAGACGTTGGCCATGTGGCGCGGCCAGTGCCCGGGTGCAAGCAGGATCACGTCGATCCGCACATCATCGCCAGCTCCCGCAAACTTCGGCACCAGCGCTTCGGCCGCCCGCGCCACGCGCCGCAGCCGCCGCGCATCGATGGCCTGATCCAGCGCGGCCCCGTTCGCGCGCCACTTCACCTCGATGAACGCCACCGTGCGCCCCTTGCGCGCGACGATGTCCACCTCGCCCGCCCCGATCCGCTGCCGCTTGGCCAGAATGCGCCAGCCGGCAAGCCACAAGTACCACGCCGCGAGGCTCTCCCCGCGCCGCCCCTGCCGCTCGGCCTCCTGCCGGCTCACCCCTTGAGTTCCAGCGCCCGCGCATAGAGCGCCTTGCGGTCCAGCCCATGCTTCTTCGCCACCAGCGCCGCTGCCTTCGACACCGGCAGGTCAGCCAGGGCCGCGATCAATTCCGCGTCCACATCCGCCTCGCCCGGCTTTTCCGCCGCGCCGGGAGGCCCCGCCAGCAGCACGATCTCGCCCTTCGGCGGATGCGCGGTGTAATGCGCCGCAAGGTCCTCGGCCGTCCCTGTCCGGCATTCCTCGTGCAGCTTGGTCAGTTCGCGCGCCACGGCGATCTCGCGCCCCGGCAGCAGGCGCGCCATCGCCTCCAGCGAAGCGACCAGCCGCGGCCCTGTCTCATAGAACACCAGCGTCGCCGGCACCGCCGCCAGTTCGGTCAGCACGTCACCGCGTGCCTTGTCCTTGCTCGGCAGGAAGCCCGCGAACATAAACCGGTCGGTCGGCAGCCCCGCCAGGGTCAGCGCTGCGAGCAGCGCGCTCGCGCCCGGGATCGTCGTCACCGCGATGCCCCGCGCGCGTGCCTCGCGCACCAGCCGGTAGCCGGGATCGGAAATCAGCGGCGTCCCCGCGTCGGAAACCAGCGCCACCGCCCCACGCGTCATCTCGCCCAGCAAGGCCTCGCGCGCGCCGTCGCTTGCGTGATCGTCGTAGCGCCGCATGGGGCGCTTGATGCCGAGGTGGTGGAGCAGCTTGCCCGTAACCCGCGTATCCTCGCATGCGACAACAGCGCAGCGCGAAAGCACGTCAATTGCGCGTCGACTAACGTCACCGAGATTGCCAATCGGGGTCGCAACTATATAGAGACCGGGTTCAAGCGTGGATGTTACTTGGGGCGTATTCATACGCTTACCAATGGACCGGCTACCAGGGAGCGGCAAGTCAATGATGTTCGGAAGCGGTGGGGCAGCGGCAAGGCGCCTCCGGCATTGGGTCGTGTGCGGATCGCTGGCGCTTCTGGCAGGCTGCGCGGTCATCCCCAAGCCCGCCGCGCCCCCGCCGCCGCCCAAGCCCGTCGAAGTGACGCCGGACGCCAATGTCCTGCCCACCGATGCCGGCCGCCACCGCGTGGCCCTGCTCGTACCGATGAGCGGGCCCAACGCGCCGGTCGGCATGGCCATCGCCAACGCCACGACGATGGCGCTGCTCGATACCAATGCCGACAACATCCGCATCACGACCTATGACACCGCGCTCGGTGCCGGGCTCGCCGCCAACAAGGCGATCCTCGATGGCAACCGCCTGATCCTCGGGCCGCTGCTCGCCGATGAAGTGGTCGCCGTCGCCAGCGTGGCGCGGCCGGCCAAAGTCCCGATGATCACCTACTCGAACGACAGCGCCGTGGCCGACCGCGACGTCTTCGTGCTCGGCCAGGTCCCCGCCCAGGCCATCGCCCGCGTCGTCGGTTTTGCGCAGGACAAGGGCGTGAAGGCGGTCGGTGCGATCATCCCGACCGGGTCCTACGGCCAGCGCGTGGCCAGCGCGCTCACCGCGGCCGCGCACGAACGCGGGATCACCGTGACCGCGATCGAAAGCTACGATCGCAGCAACACCTCGGTCACCAGCGCGGTGCGCCGCGTGCTGGCAAAGCACCCGGTCGATGCGCTGCTGATCGGCGATAGCGGCCGCATCGCGCTGATGGCCGCGCCCGCCGCCGCCGGCACGCGGCTGATCGGCACCGAACTGTGGAACGGCGATGCCGCCATCGCCAAGAGCCTGGCCCTGCGCGGCGCGTGGTTTGCCGCGGTTTCAGACAACCGTCTGGGCCGCTTCGATCAATCCTACCGCGCCCGTTTCGGGGCCGCGCCGTCCCGCCTTGCGACGCTGGGCTATGATTCGGTGCTGCTCACGCTCAAGGTCGCGCGCGGCTGGACGCCCGGCACGCTCTTCCCCACCGCCAAGCTCTATGCGCCTGACGGGTTCATCGGGATCGACGGCGTGTTCCGGTTCGAGCAGTCCGGCGTTGCCATTCGCGCGATGGAAGTGCGCGAGGTGGGCGCAGGCACCTTCATCACCGCCAGCCCCGCGCCGGCCAAGCTCGATCCCTGAGCGGCGGCGCAGCGACGCCTCCCCCGCGCGCGCACCGTCTTGTCCTGTCTCGCCCCGGCGCCCCCCTTCCGCGCCGGCAAGGGGCCCAAGGCCTGCACCGGTGGATAATGCCGGATAAGCCCCCCACCCCCATTGCCCCGGGAATCGGGCATGTTCTATAGCCGTTCCCATGTCTGACGACCTGTTCGAACAGCTGCCGGCCCGCAGGCCCGAAGAAACCTACGACGGCTCCGCGATCGAGGTGCTGGAAGGGCTCGAGCCCGTCCGCCGCCGCCCCGGCATGTACATCGGCGGGATCGACGAGCGCGCGCTCCACCACCTCGCCGCCGAAGTGCTCGACAACGCGATGGACGAGGCTGTCGCCGGCCACGCCAACCGCATCGAAGTCACGCTGGAAGAAGGGCCGGACGCCACCGCCGGCAAGATCACCATCACCGACAACGGCCGCGGTATGCCGGTGGACGAGCACCCGAAGTATCCGGGCAAGTCGGCGCTCGAAGTCATCCTCACCATGCTCCACTCGGGCGGCAAGTTCTCCGGCAAGGCCTATGCCACCTCGGGCGGTCTCCACGGCGTCGGCATCTCGGTGGTCAACGCGCTCTCGGTGCACACGCGCATCGAAGTCGCGCGGAACAAGGAGCTCTACGCGCAGGAATTCTCGCGCGGGCTGCCCACCGGCCCGCTCCAGCGCATCGGCGCCGCGCCCAACCGGCGCGGCACCTCGGTCACCTTCATCCCCGATGGCGAGATTTTCGGGGCCGAAGCGCGGTTCAAGCCCGCGCGCCTGTTCCGGCTCGTGCGCTCCAAGGCGTATCTCTTCGCGGGCGTCGAAATCCGCTGGAAATGTGCGCCCTCGCTCATCGCGGGGACGGACATTCCCGCCGAAGCCGTATTCCAGTTCCCAGGCGGCCTTGCCGATCACCTCGCCGAACAGGTCGCGGGCCGCGAATGCGTGACCACCGTTCCCTTCACCGGCAGCCAGGATTTCCCCGCCGGTCCGAACGGCGAGGAAATGGGCCGCGCCGAATGGGCGATCGCCTGGCCTTTGTGGTCGGATGGCTCCTACAGCTGGTACTGCAACACCATCCCCACCCCCGATGGCGGCACGCATGAGGCGGGCCTGCGCGCCGCGCTCACCAAGGGCATCCGCGCCTTTGGCGAACTCGTCGGCCAGAAGAAGGCCAAGGACATCGCGCCCGAGGACATGCTGACGGGCAGCGAGATCATGCTCTCGGTGTTCATCCGCGATCCCCAGTTCCAGAGCCAGACCAAGGACCGCCTCACCAGCCCCGAGGCCGCGCGCATGGTCGAGGCCGCGATGCGCGATCACTTCGACCACTTCCTCACCGACAATATGGAGCGCGGCAAGGCCCTCCTCGGCTCGGTGATGGAGCGCATGGACGAGCGCCTGCGCCGCAAGGCGGAGCGCGAGGTCAAGCGCAAGACCGCCACCAACGCGCGCAAGCTGCGCCTTCCCGGCAAGCTCACCGATTGCAGCGGCGAAGGCAGCGGCGAGACCGAACTGTTCATCGTCGAGGGCGACAGCGCGGGCGGCAGCGCCAAGCACGCGCGCGACCGCAAGACGCAGGCGATCCTCCCCATCCGCGGCAAGATCCTCAACGTCGCCAGCGCCAGCGCCGACAAGATCCGCGCCAATGCGGAAATCGCCGACCTCGCGCTCGCGCTTGGCTGCGGCATGCGCAAGGACTGCAATGCTGATGCGCTGCGTTACGACCGCGTGATCATCATGACCGACGCCGACGTCGACGGCGCGCATATCGCCACCTTGCTGATGACCTTCTTCTTCCAGGAAATGCCCGAAATCGTGCGGCGCGGGCACCTCTACCTCGCCCAGCCCCCGCTCTACCGCCTCACCAGCGGCGCCACATCGGTCTACGCCAAGGACGATGCCCACCGCGCCGAGCTGGAAGCGACCAAGTTCAAGGGCAAGAAGGTCGAGGTCGGCCGCTTCAAGGGCCTTGGCGAGATGAACCCGCAGCAATTGCGCGAAACGACGATGAACCCCGCCTCGCGCAGCCTGATCCGCATCACCCTGCCGCCCGAATACGAAGGCCGCGCCGCGGTGAAGGACCTCGTCGACCGCCTCATGGGCCGCGACCCCGCCCAGCGCTTCATGTTCATCCAGAACCGCGCGGGCGAACTCGATCCGGAACTGATCGACGCGTAGAAAATCGCCGTGACTTCGCAAAGGCGAAAGCTAAGCTGAGCACCGATCTTGCACGTGGAGCTGCATCAGAGATGACATGGTCTGGCTGGAATACCGGCAAATTTCTCGGTTTGACGTTGCTGCTGGCGCTGGCCGGTTGTTCGGAAAAGGCACCGGAAGCACCCTATGAAGCTCCCAGCGTATCGCCCAAATCGGCCCCTGGGGTCGCATTTACTTATTACTATGACTTCCTTCTTCCCAACACCGCTGTTGCTTCCATTCAGGAACAGCACGCTAGCGCCTGCGAAAAGCTCGGACCTGCACGGTGCAGGATCAAAGGTCTCGAATTCCGTGTCGGTCGCGGCGAGGATACCCGGGCAAGCCTTGATCTGCTGCTTGACCGCGATCTTGCGCGCAGCTTCGGCAAGGAGGGCGTTGCCGCTGTCGTCCAAGCGGGCGGGCAGCTCTCCAGCCAGACGATCACCGGCGAAGACCTTGCCCCTAAGCTGGCACAGGCCGCGCAGGCTGCCGCGGAAGCAGAAGCCCGGCTGATAGAAATCGACCAACGCCTCAAGCAGCCCGGCCTTGGCGATCGGGAACGGACTCAGCTGCAGGAGGAAGCGTCGACACTGCGGCGTGACAAATCCAATGCCAAGGTGAACACGAGCGACGCGCAAGTGCAGCTCGCCAGCACTCCCATGCACCTCCACTATCAGGGCATCGCCGCACTGGCGATCAGCGACAATCCCTTCGCCGGTGCGATCGAAGCCATGATGTCGAGCGGGCGGATGATGGTCTGGACCGTCCTGCTCGGCCTCGGTACGGCGGTGCCCTGGATCCTGCTGCTGCTTGCTTGCCTGCTTGTCTGGCGGCTGCCTTCAGTGCGGAGACTGATCGCCATCGTCAGCGGGACAAAGCCGCCCACCAAGGAATAGACCAATGACCCACCCCACCACCCATGCCCTCGGCCGCTTCACCGTCAATCGCATGGGCTACGGCGCCATGCAGCTTGCCGGCCCTGGTGTTTACGGCCCGCCCCGCGATCCCGCCGAATGCGTGGCCGTGCTGCGCGAGGCGGTGGCAAGCGGGGTCGATCACATCGACACCAGCGATTTTTACGGCCCCGAAGTCACCAACCAGCTGATCCGCGAGGCGCTGGCACCCTACCCTGAAGGCCTTGTCCTCGTCACCAAGGTCGGCGCGCGGCGCGGCTCCGATGCCTCGTGGATCATGACGCCCGAGCCGGCGGCGCTGGTCGAGCAGGTCCACGGCAACTTGCGCAACCTCGGCGTGGAGGCGCTCGATGTCGTCAACCTGCGCATCGGCCATGCCTTCAGCACCGACGAGACCAGCCTGGCGGAACGGTTCGGCGCGCTCATGGACCTCCAGCAGCAGGGCAAGATCCGCCATATCGGCCTCAGCAACGTGACCGCCGCACAGATTGCCGAGGCCCGCGCCATCGGCGAGGTTGCCTGCGTGCAGAACGCCTACAATCTCGTCCAGCGCACGGACGACGCGCTGATCGACGCCTTGGCGGCAGACGGCATTCCTTATGTCCCCTTCTTCCCGCTCGGCGGCTTCTCCCCGCTCCAATCGGTCGCGCTCGATGCCCATGCGGCCCGGCTCGGCGTCACGGCGATGCAACTTGCGCTCGCATGGCTGCTCCACCGCGCGCCCAATGTGCTGCTGATCCCCGGCACGTCGTCGCGCGCGCACTTGCGCGAAAATCTCGCGGCGACGCACATCGCGCTCTCGGCGGACGACATGGCCGGACTCGACGCGATCGGCGCGCCCGGGGTCTGAGCCGTTGAACCGGCTTTAACCGCCCCTTCCGGGTTTCACCCTAGCCTCTGCCAAACCGCCTTGCAGCCTCCCCGCGTCTAGAACGGGTCCGATATCCGCCGGGCAGTCCCGCGTGGCGGCAGAGACGGGCTCACTCGGCATGGAATATCTCAGGAACGCTCCGATCGGACGCAAGCTCGCGGTGATCTTCGCGGTGCTGTCGCTGGTCGTGGTCGCCGCGATCGGCACGATGGTCTGGCGCATGAGCGTCATGCGCGGCGCCGAGATTGAAATCGCGGAGGATCACGTCCCCCAGGCGCTTTCGGCAGACAACGTGAACAACGCCATGGCCGAGTTCGAGAACGCCCTGCGCGCCCACCTCCTCGCCGCAGACAAGTTCGAGCGGGCCGATGCCGAAGCGGCCATTGCCAAGAACCAGAAGATCATCAGCGCGGAGACCGCCGCGTTCGAGGCGACCGATCTCGATGACAAGGAAAAGGCCTATCTCAAGGCCTTCAAGGCGGGCTGGCAACAGATGAGCCAGGACACCAGCCAGATCATCCAGCTTTCCTCCGAAGGCCGCACCGCCGAAGCGCTCGCCCGCCTCGCCACCTCGAACGAGCCGGTCGAAGTGACCACGAAGGCGCTGACGGACCTTTCGGTTTACCAGAAGCACCATATCGACGAAGCCGGCCAGCAGGCGGCGATGTCCTATCAGGTCGCCATGTGGACCGGTATTCTCACCGCGCTTGGCATGCTGGCCACGCTGGGCGGTATCTACCTGATGATGGTACGCCTCGTCGCCCAGCCGGTCGGCCAGATCACCCACGCCATCCAGAACCTTGCCGATGGCCGGCTCGATAGTTCGCTTCAGGTGCCCAATACGCGAGACGAAGTCGGCGCGCTGGGCCGAGCGATGCGCGCTCTTCAGGATCAGCTTGCCCGCGCCGAAAGCAGCAAGGCCGAACAGGTCGAGCTCATCGTCAGCACGCTCGGCGCGGCGCTGGCAAAGTTCAAGGAAGGCGACCTTTCCGCCCGCGTCACCGCCGCGCTGGAGGGCCCCTTCGCGCGGCTCAAGACCGATTTCAACGCGATGGCGAGCGAACTCGAGCAAGTCATCGGCTCGGTCGCCGGCACCGCCAGCAGCGTCCAGACCGGCTCGACCGAAATACGCGCCGCCTCCGACGATCTCGCCAGCCGCACCGAACAGCAGGCAGCCAGCCTCGAATCCGCCGCCAACGCCATGCGCGACGTGACCGCCAAGGTCGAGCAGAGCGCGCAGAACGCCGGAGCCGTGCGCGAAACCATCGTGCGGGCCACCGACCGCGCCAATGCCGGCGGCGATGTGGTCAAGCGGGCGGTCGGCGCGATGGATTCGATCGTCGAAAGCTCGAAAACGATCACCCAGATCATCGACCTCATCGATGGCATAGCCTTCCAGACCAACCTGCTGGCGCTCAACGCCGGGGTCGAGGCCGCGCGCGCTGGCGAGGCGGGCCGCGGCTTTGCAGTCGTCGCCAACGAAGTCCGCGCACTGGCCCAGCGCTCGGCAGAAGCCGCACGCGATATCAAGGGCCTCATCAGCAGCAGCGCGCAGCATGTCGAGATGGGCGTCCAGCTCGTCGGTGAAACCGGCGAGGCGCTCGATGCCATCATCACCCAGGTGGCCGAGATCGGCGCGCTGGTCGAAGGCATCGCCACCGCCGCGGTCGATCAGGCGGCGAGCATTTCCAAGGTCAACGTGACCATGGGCGAGCTTGACCGGATGACCCAGCAGAACGCCGCGATGGTCGAGGAAAGCGCCGCCGCATCGCGCAATCTTTCGGGGCAGGCAGCCAATCTCGCCAATCTCGTGACGCGCTTCCGGGGCGGGGCGATCAGCGCCTCGACCGGCACGGTCGCGGCCCCGCCGCCTCCGCGCCACACCCCGGCGGCCAAGGCTCCTGCTCCGCGCCCGCTTGCGGCTGCCGCGCCCGCACCCGTCCACGGAAACCTCGCGCTCGACTTCGAGGAGGACAACTGGTCCGAATTCTGAGCCAAGCCCTTGGCCCCCGCGCCTTGTGCGAAGGTGCGGGGGTCCGGCCGGTCAGGTGCTAGTCCTGACCGGCCACCCCGCCTGCGGCGGCCTTCGGTGCCTTCCAGTCGAAGCGGATGCTCACCCACGCGCCGACCATGACCTTGCCGTCCACGCGCGGCGGCCGCACCAGGAATTGCCATGCCGCCTGCCGCAGCGCCCGGGCCAGACCCGATCCGCGCGGGCTCTCATCCATCTCCCGGCAATCCTCCACCCGGTTGCGCTCCACCGTGTGGCACATGATCATCGCCCAATCGCCGGTCCCGCCGCCGCGCACCGCGCGCATGTAGGGCGAAAGCTCGGCATCGGTCGGCTCGCGCACCCATTCCGCATTGTAGACGCGCGCGCCGCCCGGACCCGCGCCGTTGCCCTCCGCGCTGCCTGCCCCGCCGCTCGCCGCGCCCGCCGCACCGCCGCCGCCCGCCGGCTTGATCCGGCTGATGTCGGCCTTGGCGATGTCCTCGCGGCTCAGCTTGATGAAGCCCGGCGGCCATTCGACCTGATTCTTGCTCGGGATCTCGACATGCGGCGGCAGTTTGGGCGGCGGCGTGGTCACCGTCTGCACCTGCTCCTGCTTCACGTCCTGCTTGGGCGCGGCCTTCTGCTTGTCCTTGTCGGCCGAGGGCGGGGCGATGTTGACCGCCACGAGCTGCCCGTTTTCCGCGCTGCCACCGCCGACAACGCCGGTCATCATGACCAGCACGGCGATGAGCGACACCCCCACCAGCACCGCCAGCACGAACGAAACCGCCCGGTCGCGGCGCGACGGAGCGTAGCGCGCGGGGCTTACGGTGGCGGCAGCTGGCATCGCGCATCGCCTACACGCGGCGGTGCGGGGCGGCAACGGGCCGGCGTGGAATCAAGTGTCGCTTCCCCGCATCCCTGTGGCGGTTCAGCCCACTTGCCTTCCGCTCTCTGGCCTTCCGCCTCTTGTCAGCCCCGCCTGCACGCCCTATCCGTTAAGCAACCGGTTAAGAAGGTCGAGGATGTCCATGCGCTTTGAAGGCACCAGCAACTACGTCGCCACCGATGATCTCAAGGTGGCAGTCAACGCCGCGGTGCTGCTGCGCCGCCCCCTGCTGGTGAAGGGTGAGCCCGGCACTGGCAAGACCGTCCTCGCGCATGAAATCGCCAAGGCTGTGGGCGCGCCGCTGATCGAGTGGAACGTCAAGTCCACCACCAAGGCGCAGCAGGGCCTCTATGAATACGACGCGGTCGCCCGCCTGCGCGATGGCCAGCTCGGCGATCCGCGCGTGCACGAGATCTCGAACTACATCCGCCGCGGCAAGCTGTGGGAAGCCTTCACCTCGCCGCAGCTTCCCGTCCTGCTGATCGACGAGATCGACAAGGCCGATATCGAGTTCCCGAACGACCTCCTCCAGGAGCTCGACCGGATGAGCTTCGATGTCTACGAAACGCACGAGACGATCGCCGCCAAGGAGCGCCCCATCGTCGTCATCACCTCGAACAACGAGAAGGAACTGCCCGACGCGTTCCTGCGCCGCTGCTTCTTCCACTACATCAAGTTCCCGGATCGGCAGACGATGCAGTCGATCATCGACGTGCACTTCCCCGGCATCCAGAAGACCCTTGTCAGCAAGGCGATGGATATCTTCTACGAGGTGCGCGAAGTTCCCGGCCTCAAGAAGAAGCCCTCAACGTCCGAACTGCTCGACTGGCTCAAGCTCCTCCTCAACGAGGACATGCCGCTCGACGTCCTGCAAAACCGCGACCCGACCAAGGCGATCCCGCCCCTTCACGGCGCGCTGCTCAAGAACGAGCAGGACGTGATGCTGTTCGAACGCCTCGCCTTCATGGCGCGGCGGCCTTCGAACTGAGGTGAACCATCCCGGCGGATGCCTCTGCGGCGCGGTGCGCTTCACCATCGCGGCCGATCCCCTCGGCGCACGGATGTGCTGGTGCCGCGATTGCCAGCGCATCGCCAGCGGTTCGGCCACGGTCAACGTGCTGTTCCCGGAGGAAGCCGTTTCGATCACCGGCGATCTCGGGCTGTTCACAATGATCGCGGACAGCGGCAACACCGTGGAGCGCGGCTTCTGCAAGGTCTGCGGCAGCCAGATCTACAGCCGCACCGTCACCCCCACCGGGCTACCGATGCGCGTGCGCGCGGGCACGCTCGACAACCCCGAACTCTGCCCGCCCACCGCCGCGATCTGGACGGAAAGCGCGCCGAGCTGGGCGCCTATCCCGGAAGGCATGCCGAAGCACCCCAAGGGCCCACCGCCGGTTTGAATAGCCCTCTCCCCTTCAGGGGAGAGAGCCTCAAATTCCAACTTCAATCCCGCGGGCCCAGCTGCTCCAGCTCCACTTCGGCATACATCTGCTTTACCGCCGGGCGCGCCTTGATCTGCTCGATCCAGCGCACCAGACCCGGCGTCTTCTCGGCGCTCACAAACTCCGGAAAGCCTAGCTGCATCCCGTTCGCGATGGCGAAGTTGCAGATATCCGCCAGCGTATACTGCCCCGGCACCAGCCATTCATGCTGCCTGAGGTGCGCATCCAGCCGTTCCACCGAATAGCCGATCTTGCGCATTTCCTCGTCGAGCAGGTCCTGCGGAAAGCCCTCGCGTGCGCGGCGCCACTTCACCTGCTGCTCGACCACGGGAATGGCTTTCACCTTCTCCTCGAACTCCGCGTCGGAAAGGCTCTTCACCATGTTGCCCACATAGCGGTGCCAGCCGATAGTCGAAACGCACCAGCAGAAATACTCGTCCACCCACTTGGTCCAGACCCGCATCTGCGCCTTGCCCCACGAGGTCTCGGGCCGCAGCTTGACCTCGGTCGGGTACTCGTCCTCAAGGTACTCGCATATCACCGTGCTTTCGGTGATCACGTGGTCGCCATCGACGAGAGCGGGCACCTGCCCGCGCGGGTTGATCGCCTTGAACCAGTCGGTATGGTGCTCGAATTTGGCAGGATCGAGCCGGTTCTTCTCGAACGGCAGCCCCTTCTCATAGAGTGTGAGGAGCGGCTTCAACGAGTTGGCAGCGGGTCCGAAACTGTAGAGCTTGAGCATGGTTGTGGGTGTCCTCTCCGATTGCCGGCAGCCTACAAATTGTATGTGTACCTAACAATACCAAATGTGAGGGACTTGCCATGGCCTATACCGGACGCTGCGCCTGCGGGGCCGTCACCGCCACCATCGCCGCCGAAGCGCCCATCGCGGTGCGTCAGTGCTGGTGCCGCCAGTGCCAGCAGGTCGCCGCCGGCGCGCACACCACCAACGCGATGTTCCTGACCGCCGACGTCACCATCACCGGCACGCTCGGCACCCATGCCTACACCGCCGCCAGCGGCAACACCCTCACCCAGTCGTTCTGCGCAGCCTGCGGCACCCCCGTCATGGGCCAGGTCTCCGCCCGCCCCCAGTTCCGCACCCTGCGCGTGGGCTTCATCACCCCGCCGCACGACCTCACCCCGCAAATGGTGATCTGGACCGACGACGCCCCCGCCTGGGCGGTCTTTCCCGAAGGTATCGAACGCCACGCCAGGCAGCCGCCCCCGCCGCCCACCTCGTAAGGCTTGCCCAAGCCCGGCATTCCCCTTAATCACCCGGTTAACGCGCGGATGAGACCGCAGCTCACGAAGGGCAATTTATGCCGATGCGTCCATTGAATGCGGTTGGTCGAGCGCTGAATTTCGGCTTCATCCGCACGCTCCTGATCGCAATGAGCACCCTGCTTTTCGCGACGGACGCGCAGGCTGTGACCCACAATCCATACGAAATCACGTTAGGCATCTTCAAGAATGATGTCATTGAGATACTTGGAGAACCTGCAGATAAGCAATCAGATGCATCCTGTTGTTCGGACGAGCAGTGGAATTACAACCAAGGGAAAATTTTTTTCTGTAAGGGGCGGGTAACTGCTGTTCAAATTGAACTTAGCCCTAACCTAAAGACATTCATCAGAGCAATTGAAGAAGAAAAAAAGGCGAGAGGCGAGCCAGAGTTTTCGTTCGATAGCATGATTGGAGGAAGAGTTAAGGCCGATTGGAGAATTGAGCCCTATCGCCACCTTTCAATCTCATTGGATGGAAACCCTTACAATAGCTCGTTACACGTCGATCGTTGGCTCCAAGACATCAAACCGTGTGAGAAATAAATGTTCTTCAACTTCATCGACGAGCTGCGCGCGGCGGGCATTAAGGCCAGCTTCAAGGAGCATCTCACCCTGCTCGAAGCGCTCGACAAGGACGTGATCGAGCAGACGCCCGAGGCATTCTACTACCTCAGCCGCGCCACCTTCGTGAAGGACGAGGGCCTGCTCGACCGCTTCGATCAGGTGTTCAACAAGGTCTTCAAGGGCCTGCTCACCGACTATGGCCAGCGCCCGGTCGACATTCCGGAAGACTGGCTCCGCGCCGTCGCCGAGAAGTTCCTCAGCGAAGAGGAAATGGAGAAGATCAAGGCGCTCGGCTCGTGGGACGAGATCATGGAGACGCTCAAGAAGCGGCTTGAAGAACAGAAAGAGCGCCACGAGGGCGGCAACAAGTGGATCGGCACCGGCGGCACCAGCCCGTTCGGCCACGGCGGCTACAACCCCGAAGGCGTGCGCATCGGCGGCGAGGGCAAGCACGGCCGCGCGATCAAGGTCTGGGAAAAGCGCGAGTTCGCCAATCTCGACAACACCAAGGAGCTCGGCACCCGCAACATCAAGATCGCGCTGCGCCGCCTGCGCCGCTTCGCGCGCGAGGGCCATGCCGACGAGCTGGACCTCCCCGGCACGATCGAAGGCACGGCGAAGCAGGGCTGGCTCGATATCCGCATGCGCCCCGAACGGCGCAATGCGGTCAAACTGCTCCTGTTCCTCGACGTCGGCGGCTCGATGGATCCGTTCATCAAGCTGGTGGAGGAGCTGTTCAGCGCCGCCACCGCCGAATTCAAGAACATGGAGTTCTTCTATTTCCACAATTGCCTCTACGAAGGCGTGTGGAAGGACAACAAGCGCCGCTGGTCGGAACGGACCAACACCTGGGACATCCTCCACAAGTACGGCCACGACTACAAGATCGTGTTCGTCGGCGATGCGGCGATGAGCCCCTATGAGATAAGCCACCCCGGCGGCTCGGTCGAGCATTTCAACGAGGAGGCCGGCGCCGTCTGGCTCCACCGCGTCGCGCAGACCTATCCTGCCACGGTCTGGCTCAATCCGGTGCCCGAGAAGCAGTGGAACTATTCGCAGTCGACCAAGATGATCAAGGATCTCGTCGGCGGCTCGATGTTCCCGCTCAGCCTCGAAGGCCTCGACGGCGCGATGCGCGAGCTGACCCGCAAGAAGCACTGACCATTCTTCCCCGAGCCTGTCCCGGGGAGGGGGACCGCCGCCGCAGGCGGTGGTGGAGGGGTAAATGCGGACCGCAACAAGCCCGACTTGATCCCCGCCCGCACAGGCGTAAGCTGCCCCGAAACAGGAGAGGTCGCCGCTCATGTCCGACAACGAAATCCTCACCAGCGCCCGCCGCGGCACCCGCGTCGATCTCACCCTCAACCGCCCGCAACAGTACAACGCGCTCAGCGAGGACCTGCTCGCCGCGCTCAAGGCCGAACTGACCAGCCTCGCCGCCGATCCCACGATCGCCTGCGTCGTCCTCTCCGGCGCGGGCAAGGCGTTCTGCGCCGGGCATGACCTCAGGCAGATGCACGGCCAGCGGCGGCTGGATTACTACCGCACCCTGTTCGCCGCCTGCGCGGATGTGATGGAAGCCATCGTCGCGCTCCCCGTCCCCGTCATCGCCCGCGTCCACGGCATCGCCACCGCTGCCGGGTGCCAGCTCGTCGGCGCCTGCGATCTCGCCATCGCCAGCCAGGACGCCCGCTTTGCCGTCTCGGGCATCAATGTCGGCCTGTTCTGCTCGACGCCCGCGGTCGCGCTCACCCGCAATGTTCCCGCCAAGCCCGCGTTCGAAATGCTGGTGACGGGCGAATTCATCAGCGCACACACCGCCGAGGACTGGGGCCTCATCAACCACGCCGTCCCTGCCGAGCAGCTCGATGCCCGCATCGACACGCTGGCGGCCACCATCGCGGCCAAGAGCCCCGATGCCATCCGCCGCGGCAAGGCGCTGTTCTACGCCCAGCGCGAAGTCCACCGCGCGGAGGCCTATGCCCTCGCCGCCGAAGTCATGGCGCAGAACATGATGGACGAGAACACCGCAGAGGGCATCGAAGCGTTTCTGGAAAAGCGCGCGCCGGTCTGGCGCTAGGCACCATAATGGTCAGGGTTCCGGTTCCGGCGTGCGGGCCAGCGTGATACGATCAAACCGCAGTTTCACTGAGGAGCGCGCTCGATGGAAGACTTGACGGTGACCATCATGCTCGCCTCCGCCGGTATCTGGACGGTGGCAGGCCATGTGCAGCGGCTCAGCAACCCGGGTGGTTCCCTCACCCCCGCCGCGCGGTATGCTGCGATTGCCTATTCCATCGCGGCATTTCTGTTTGTCGGCTACGTCGTGACGGGAGGCTCGGTAAAGCTCGACATCGCCCCCATCTGTGCCAACGCGCTCAGGGTTCTGGGTTTGGCCGTGCTTGCGATCGGATTTTACCTGAGTTTCAAGCCGACCGATCGATCCGAAGCATCGGCCGACCTCACCCCACCTGCACACCCTTCCAGAACGCCAACCGCCCCCTGATCGCGGCGGCCTTGTCCTTGGGCTCGGCGTAATACCACGCCGCATCCCGGTTTTCCGCGCCGTCAACCACCAGCGAGTAATACTGCGCCGTCCCCTTCCACGGGCACACGCTCGTCGTCGCGCTCGGTTTCAGCACCGCTGCATCCACCGCCTCGAGCGGGAAGTAGTGGTTGCCCTCGACCACCACCGTCTCATCGCTGCGCGCAATCACCGCGCCGTTCCACCGTGCCTCGACCATGTCTGTCTCCTTCGCGGCGCAGGGTCGGGCCCCGGCCAGAAACAGTCAACCAGCCAGCAGGGCAATCACGCCGCCTTGCGCGCCGTGACATAGATCCAGTCGCCCTGCCCCAGCCACGGCCCCGCCGCCGCCATGGGCGCAAACAGCCCGGCATAGGCGAGCCGCTTCGGCATCCGCAGCAAGGTCTGCATCTGGCCGAAGGTATAGGCAAGATCGATGGCGAAATGCCGGGTCTCGCACACCGCAAATCCGGCCTTCTCCAGCATCGCCCCCAGCGTCTTCGCGGAGAACTGGTAGAGGTGATACGGCGGCTCCGGATGCGGCCAGTAGTCCAGCTTCTTTGCCAGCGGCAACGAGGCGCGCGGAAACAGCCCGTCGATATTGGGCGTGGACAGCACGATCAGGCCGCCCGGGGCCAGCAGATCATGGGCCTTGCACAAATCCCCCAGCGGATCGGGCACATGCTCGATCACGTCGAACATCGTCAGCACGTCGAGTGAACCGGCTTCCTGCGGGGCATCATGGATCGTGCCTTCGGCCACCTCGATCCCGAAATGCCCCCGCGCGAAATCGGCGCTCGCCGCGTTCATTTCCAGCCCCGTCGCGGCAAACCCCGCGGCCTTGGCCCGCGCGGCGAACTGCCCGATCGAGCAGCCCACATCCAGCAGCTGCCCGCGTTGCACGCCCCGCCGCGTCTCTGCCAGATGCCGCACCGCGATGCGGTCCTGCGTCCGGAAGGTCGCACTCGCCGGATCGCACAGCGCCGCGTGATAGTCCGCCCCCGCCGAATAGAGCACCTTGAGGTCCTCCGCGCTCGGCGGATTGGCGATATAGGCAAGGCCGCAGCCGGTGCAGCGCACCAGATCATAGCCCTTGGCCCGGAACAGATGGTCCGCGCCGGTCGTTCCGCAGTGATTGCAGCTCACAAAGTCGTCCCGCTTGTCGATCAAGCCAAGGGCTATAAGGAAAAAGGCTTAAGGAAGGCTCATAGGCCCCGCGTCCCGGTCGATCTTTCCCGCCCTCCCGCGCCAATTGCTGGGTCGAAGGAGGCGAGGCGAAGGGCGAATTCAAACGCAAGTCCCGGAGTGCCACGCGCCCTCCCCCGCGCTAAGGTCTATCCCATGGACACCCTCTCCGCACAGATCGCCGCGCTCGACTGGACCGCGCTTGGCCGAAACCTCGACGACCTCGGCTACGCGCTGACCCCGCGCCTGCTCGATCCCGCAACCTGCGCCGCCCTCGCCGCCAGCTATCACGACGACAGCCGCTTCCGCTCCACCGTCACCATGGCCCGCCACGGCTACGGCAAGGGCGAATACCGCTACTTTGCCTATCCCCTGCCGGATGCGGTGCAGGCCCTGCGCACCGCGCTCTATCCCCCGCTCGCCGCCATCGCGAATGTCTGGTCGGAGCGGCTCGGCCAGACGGACATCTGGCCCATGACCCACGATGTCCTGCTCGCGCGCTGTCATGCCTTCGGCCAGCCGCGCCCCACGCCGCTGCTGCTGCGCTACCGCGCGGGCGATTACAACTGCCTCCATCAGGACCTCTATGGGCCGATCCATTTCCCATTGCAGGCCGTCGTCATGCTGAGCCCGGACGATAGCTACACCGGCGGCGCACTGACCCTGGTGGAAAACCGCCCCCGGATGCAAAGCCGCGTCGAAGTGGTCCCCATCCACCAAGGCCAGATCGCGCTGATCCCCGTCCGCGACAAGCCCCGCCTCGTCGCCACCGGCTGGTCGAAGTCCGCAATGCGGCACGGGGTCAGCACCGTGCTGTCGGGCGAACGCCAGACACTCGGCATCATTTTCCACGACGCGGGTTGAGGCAAATCGGATCGGTTCGTGCCGTGCATTCGCCTGCTCGCCATGGTATGAACAGCATGGCCGTCAGAGGATGAACACCATCATCACCGACAGCTACAATCTCCTCCCGGTGATCTTCGGCTGGCTCGGATTGCGCAGTCTTTGGCACAGCTATGCCGAGTGGCAGCAGGGCGCCCCTTACATCGCCTTGCTTGACGCATGCATCGGTGTGTTTTTCGTGGCCACCGCCATCCACCGCGTGCTGAAACGCCGCCTTGCACGGCGCGAGGAAGCAATCCCTGCCATCGCCCGCGCGCCGGAGCGCGCGCCATGAAGCTGTGGCCCCGCGCCAGGATGGAAAAGGCGATCAGGAAGCTGATTCCGATCGCGGCCTTGATCACCGGCGCGCTGTGGCTGGGCGGCCGTGTGGGCTTCTTTCCGCTCACGAAGGATACGGTTAGCGCGCTTCAGGGCGGCTGGTTCGCGCTGTTCTGGATCGACGTTCTGCTGAGAGCACGCGCCCGCCAACTGGGCGAGGCCGATCCAACGCTGGACGAGCCCTCCCCTGCGTTCATACTGACGATCCTGATCGTCATGACGGGCGCGGCAGACGTCTTTGCCAGCCTCAAAGGCAGCGCCGACGCGAGCACCAATGTGCCCTACCTGATCCTCGTCGGCACGATTCTGCTTGCGCTGCTCGGCTACACCCTCGCCTCGCGCCACCGCGACCGGATCGGCGAAGCCCGCTTCAAGATGCCGCCCAAACCGGACTGAGCGCCGCTTGCGCAGGCGCTCTACGATCCGCCCGCCGTGCCTGTCGAGGCAGATTGGCCGGTCGGGGCAAACAGGGCCGCCTTGAGATAGCGCACCGCAACAGTGCCGCCGCTTCCGGCAGGCGGCCGCGGCGGCGCGATGGTCACGGCCTGTCTGCTATAGGCACACACCGCGCGGTCCGCCGCCGCGCTGCCGCTGCTGGTGGTCACCGTGCAGTCTGTCACATGGCCCTCGGCATTGAAGATCAGCCGCGCTGCCACCGGCTGGCGATAGCCTTGCGGCACGCGCGAAAGCTGCATCGGCACATCGAGCTGCGCCGTCTGGAGCGCGAGGCCGGGCAGCCACCACGCCGCCGCCATGCGGTATTGCCCGGTCACCGGCTGGCCGGCTGCATCCTGGGCGGGCTTGAAGCGCGACCGCTTGCGGGCCAGCGCGCAGCTGGCCCAGTCGAGCCGCGCCCAGCCGGAGCTTTCCGTCACGCGGCACCCCGTCACCGCGCCTTTGGGCGAGACATCGAGCACGACCGAGACGATGCCCTGCTCCTCGCGCACCAGCGATTCCGTGGGATAATCACCGGCCAGATAGACTACAGCTTCATTGAGGAGTTCGGGTGCCCCTCCCGCTGCTGCCCCTCCGCCTGCAGCCCCGGGCGCAGTCTGCGCCGTAACGGCCAGTGCCGCTGCCGTCAGTATCAGGATCATCACAGCCGCTCCCGTCTTTTCCGCACCGAGGCTAGCCCGCGCCAGATCGCCGGGCAACTGCAAGCGCAGCCGGTTCGGAAAACGAAGGGAGCCGAGATTGCCCTGTCCTACAGACCTGCGGTTCGCTTAGGATCGAAGTCTGCTCTTTGAATCTCGTGAACCCACCCGAAAACCCGCTCATGCCGATCGGGTCGTGTGCCAGAGACCCCAAAAAAACCGCCCCCGCGGTTTGTCCTTAGGACTGTGTCAACCGTGTCAACCTGGCGGACTTCTGTCCCGCTTCAGTACAGAAGCCAGGCGGCCCGCGTCTCGCGCCATGCCGCCTCGTCCGGCCCTGCCAGCGCTTCAAGATCAGCCGGTGTGCTCGCCGGGTTGTCCACCCACTCCCGCAAACCCGGCCCGCCGTTGATCACGTCGATCGCCAGCTTGTCGGTGACATATTCGTACGGAAAATCGCGCCACAGGGGATAATCGGGATACAGCCTCCGCACCGCCTTGAACGCGAGGGCCTGCAGCCGCCATGGCCGGAACGCGTGGTGATCATAGAATGCACCTTCCGCATGGATCATCAGCGCATGGCACAGCTTTCCCGCATGCTTGTGGAACGTTGGCTCGAACCAGCACTCGCGCAGCGCACAGCCCGCCAGCCACTCCGGCGCGAACGCCCGCATCTCGGCGAGCACGGCCTTGGCGTCCACATCCGGCGCGCCAAACAGCACTTCGAGGGGCCGCGTCGTCCCGCGCCCTTCCGAAAGCGTCGCGCCCTCGATCATGACCGTGCCCGCATAGGCGCGCGCCATGTTGAGGCTCGCGGCATTGGGAGAAGGATTGATCCAGATGCGGTCCTGCGGCCAACCGAAGCCGGGCCCCTCGGGCGCCCAGCCCTCCATCGCCACCACGCGGTAGTCCACGTCGAGCTTGAAATGATCGACGAACCAGCGGCCCATCTCGCCCAGCGTCATCCCGTGCCGCATCGGCATCGGCCCCGCGCCCACAAAGCTCTCCCAGCCGGCCAGCAAGGTCGTGCCTTCCACCGGCCGCCCCGCCGGATTTGGCCGGTCGAGCACCCACACGGCCTTGCCGGTCCCGCTTGCCGCTTCGAGCAGATAGAGCAGCGTCGTCACGAACGTGTAGATCCGGCAGCCCAGGTCCTGCAGATCGAACAGGAACACATCCGCGCTGTCCATCATCCGCGCCGTCGGCCGCCGCACCTCGCCGTAGAGGCTGAAGACGGGGATGCCGAGCGCCGGATCGATGAAGTCCTCGGTCTCGACCATGTTGTCCTGCTTGTCGCCGCGCAGCCCATGCTGCGGCCCGAACGCGGCGGTGAGCGTGATCCCCGGGCAGGCGGCCAGCGCATCGAGCGAATGGACAAGCCCCTCCGTCACCGAGGCAGGATGGGCGACGAGGGCGACGCGCTTGCCCTCAAGCGGCGTACGCAGCGCGGCGTCGGCGAGGAGGCGATCAATACCGAATTTCATGAGGCTTCCGGTGCCGCAAGCCGCCCGGCCATGCAAGCCGGATCGTGGAAGTCGGGCTTTTCCGGCGGGTGCGCCATCGCCCAATAGGATTTCACGCCGCCCTCCTCCTCGATCACCGCCGTCAGGCCATAAACCCAGGGCAGCGGCGGCAGCGCGCGCACCGGGATCGCCGCATCGAAGATCAGCACAGAACCGCCGCGACGGGGCGTACACACCGGCGCGCGCTCCACCGCCCGCTCAGCCATGCCCGCCCGGTAGCCGGCGAAATCATAGGCGGCCCATCGCTCCGAGGGCGACAGGTTGAACTCGGCGTAGCTCTCAGCGCCCGGCGCCTTCACGAACAGTTCGAAACAGGTCGTCTGCCACAGTCCGTCCGTCCGCGCCCGCCCGGCGAATGGCGGCACGACCAGCGCCCCTGCCCCATCCACCTTCCAGCGCAGCGTCAGCCAGTCTGCATCCAGCGCGAGAATGCGCGCGGCAACCCCGCTCACGAACCTGGCCGGATGTGCGGCGTGCGCCTTCAGGTCGAACGTTTCCAAGCCGGAACCTTTCGTGCTAGGCGCGCCCTCGTCATGACGCAGTACAGCTCCACTCTCCTCCGCCTGCTCGACGAGCGCGGCTATATCCACCAGGTCACCGATGCCGCAGGGCTCGATGCGCTTGCCGCCAAGCAGGTCGTGCCCGGCTATATCGGCTTCGACGCGACGGCGCCATCGCTCCACGTCGGCAGCCTCGTCCAGATCATGATGCTCCGCCGTCTCCAGCAGGCCGGGCACAAGCCGATCGTGCTGATGGGCGGCGGGACGACCAAGGTGGGCGATCCCTCGGGCAAGGACGAGAGCCGCAAGATGCTCACGTCGGACGACATCAAGGCCAACATCGCCTCGATCCGCACCGTGTTCGAAAAGCTGCTGACCTTTGGCGAGGGCCCGACCGACGCGGTGATGGTCGACAACGACGACTGGCTGGGCAAGCTGGGCTACGTCGATCTGCTGCGCACCGTCGGCCCGCACTTCACCATCAACCGGATGATGACGTTCGATTCGGTCAAGCTGCGGCTGGAGCGCGAGCAGCCGCTGACCTTCCTCGAATTCAACTACATGATCCTGCAGGCCTACGATTTCCGCGAGCTCGCCCTCACCGCCGGGTGCCGCTTGCAGATGGGCGGCTCTGACCAGTGGGGCAACATCGTCAACGGGATCGAACTGACCCGCCGCATGGAAGGCAAGGAAGTCTTCGGCCTTACCACCCCGCTGCTGACGACGGCGGACGGCGCCAAGATGGGCAAGACGGCGGCGGGTGCGGTCTGGCTCAACGAGGATGCGCTCCCCGCCTGGGATTTCTGGCAGTACTGGCGCAATGTCGACGACCGCGACGTCGGACGCTTCCTGCGTCTGTTTACCGACCTCCCGCTGGACGAGATCGCCCGGCTGGAGACACTCGGCGGCAGCGAGATCAACGCCGCCAAGGTCGTGCTGGCGAATGAAGTGACGAAGCTGGTGCGTGGGCCGGAGGCGGCGGCAGCGGCGGAAGCCACGGCGGCCGCAACCTTTGCCGGCGGCGTGGGGCAGGACCTGCCCTCGCTGGCGGTGGCGGAAGGCAGTATCGCGCTCGTTGACGCCCTTATCGGCCTCGGCTTTGCCGCCAGCCGCGGCGAGGCCAAGCGCCTCATCGCCGGCGGTGGAGCGCGTGTCGAGGGGCAGGCAGTGACCGACGAAGCGCATGTCATCACGGTGGCCGGCGCGGAAGTGCGGATATCCTCGGGCAAGAAGAAGCACGGGGTCCTGCGCCCGGCCTGAGGCGCCCTGCCTGATGCACCGAGGAACCGGCAAGCGCTTGCCGTTAACCGGCACGCACTTACCGGAAAGCGGCAAAACGGTGCCGGGTCTTTACGAAATATAAGCCAATTCGGACCAGAACCGCTCGTGCTTGACCATCACGAGGAGGCACCATGGCCAGCGGCGCACAGCTATCCGTCACCGACCAGCGGCTTTCGACCCGCCATCCGGTTGACCTGCCCCTGATCGGCGAACACCGCCGGCTCGGGGACGTGATGCTGCACGTGACCAACCTCTCGACCACGGGCTTCATGGTCAAGGGAGAGGTCGCTCTCCAGCGCGGCGAGCGCATCACCATCCGGCTTCAGCACATCGGCCGGATCGAGGCGTTCCTCGTCTGGACGGACGGCAGCCGTGCCGGCTTCCAGTTCGAACGAATCTTGCGCAACGACGATTTCCTGATGGTGATCAAGTCGCTGCAGCCCAATCCGAGGCTTCACCGCTCGCGCTGATGCGGCTTGTCGGCACGCCGCGCACGCCCTGCCGCATCGCAGCAATTCAAACTTGATATATTATATCATCACTATAAAGCGACGCTCGAAACAAATCTTCGGGTGTCCCTAATGCCTAAATCCTCGCTTGCCGCCGGCTGCGCGCTCGGCGCCGGGCTGTTCCTCGCCACTGCACCGGCTCATGCCGCCCCGGCCGAACGCGCACCGCTACCGGCGACGGCAGGCTCGGCCGGGCAGCCGCAGGCCGCTGGCAGCCAGATCGACACCACCCAGACCGATGATGCCGGCCATGCGCCCATCGTCGTGACCGGACGCCTGATCTCGGGCGACCGCGATGCGATCGTCGCACCTGTGGTAATCGGCGGCGAAGACCTTGCTCGCCGTGCCGCCGCGCAGATCGGCAGCGTGCTGGCAAACCTCCCCGGCGTCTCGACCAGCGGCTTTGCCCCGGGTGCATCGCGCCCCGTGCTGCGCGGCTTCGATGGTCCGCGTGTCCAGATCCTGACCGACGGGATCGGTTCGCTCGATGCTTCTTCGGTCTCGGCCGACCACGGCGTTGCCATCGATACGCTCAACGTCGAGCAGATCGACGTGCTGCATGGACCCGAGGTGCTGCTCTATGCCGCCGATCCGGCTGGCGGTGCGGTCAACGCGCTCGACCGGCGCATTCCCCGCCGTGTGCCGAGCAAGCCCGTCGCCCTCAACGCCCTTGCCGCATATGGCTCGGCTGCCGACTCGGTGAACCTCGGCGGTGCGGTCGACCTTGCCCTCGCCCCGCGCCTCGCCGCCCATCTCGATGCCTCATACAACCGCGCCGGCGATGTGCGCATCGGCGGCGAGGTCGTCTCGGATCCGTTGCGCGCGCGGCTGCAGGACGAAGTGCAGAGTCTTGTCGCTGCGGGTGATATGGCGGGCGCGGCCAACCTTTCCGCCGGCCTCGATGCGCGCGGGCGCCTCGCCAATTCCTGGGCGCGCGGCACCACCTTCGGCGCGGGGCTTGCCTTCATCGACGGCGGCGGTTCGCTTGGAATCTCGGTTGAGCGGCTGAACAGCGACTATGGCATTCCACCGCGCCCCTCCGCCGGGATGCCCGAACGCGTTGCGCTTTCTCTGCGCCAGACGCGCTACGATCTGCGGGGGAGCGTCAATCTCGGCGGGTTCTTCGACCGGCTTGAAGCGCGCGTTGCGTATGGCGACTACACCCACGCGGAAATCGCAAACGGCATCGCCGGCACGCGGTTCTTCAACGCCGCCATAGAATCGCGCCTGGTCCTCACCCAGGCCCGCCACGGCAGCTGGCGCGGCGAAAGCGGGGTGCAGTTCAGCACGCGCAATTTCCGCATCGTCGGCGAACCCCTGCTTCCCAATTCAATCACCGAGCGCTTCGCCGGGTTCACCCGCCAGCAGCTTTCGCTGGGCAATCTCGATCTGGAAGGCAGCCTGCGCGGCGAGCACGTTGCGGTTGCGCCCAAAGCCCTGCCGGCGCGCGGCTTCAATCTGTTCGCCGCTGGCGCAGGGCTTGCCTGGCATCCGGTGGAGAGCGTCACGCTAAGCCTTTCGGCCACCCACGGCGAACGCGCGCCATCCGCCGAAGAGCTCTACGTCGACGGCCTGCACGATGCGACGCAGTCCTACGAGCGCGGCAACCCTGCCTTCCGGATCGAGCGCAGCAACACCGTGGAAACGGGCCTGCGCTATCACAGCGACCGCTTCGCCGGGGCCTTTACGGCCTATGCGACCGATTTCAGCAACTTCATCGCACCGGTTCCCACCGGCGATCGGATCGAAGGCGCGCCGGTATACCAGTATGTCCAGCTTCCTGCGAAATTCCGCGGGCTTGAAGCCGAAGGGTCGTGGAAGGCGCTGGCCTGGGACGATGGCCGCTCGCTCTCGCTGGAAGGCGCGGTGGATTATGTCCACGCCCAGCTTGCCGCCCAGGGCCCTGCCCCGCGCATTCCGCCTTTGCGCGCGCGCGGCGGGCTGACTTTCGAGTCCGCTCGGTTCGGCGCGAATGTCGAGGCAATTGTCCATGCCCGGCAGGACCGCGTGACGACCTACGAAACCAAGGTCGACGGCTACACCCTGCTCAATGCAAACCTCACCTGGCGGCCACTCGGCAAGGACGGCGCGCTCGCGCTCATCCTTTCGGGCGAAAACCTGCTCGACAAAGTCGGCCGCCTGGCCACGTCCGAAACGCGCGATTTCGTGCCGATCGCCGGGCGCGACATCCGGCTGACCGCGACGCTGAAGATCTGACGCGCGGGGAAGAATTAAACGTCAGACGAGTTTTGCTTGCTTGGCAAGTGCGCGCCGCGCTGTCATTCGGGCGGCGTGACCACAACTGCTGACGAACCTCGCTCGCCGCTGGATATTCCGGATTACCGCCGCTTCTGGCTGGCCCGGTTCCTGTCGGTGTTCGCGACAACCGGCATGGTCGTCGTGCTTGGCTACCAGCTCTACGACGTCGCGCGCAGCCAGTATGGCATGAGCATCGGCACGGCAGCGTTCCAGCTGGGGCTGCTGGGGCTCGCGCAGTTCCTCCCGGTCCTGCTGCTCACGCCGCTGGCGGGCCTGATCGCAGACCGCCACGACCGCCGCGTGGTTGCCGGACTTGCCGTCGCGATCGACATGGTGGTGGCGCTGGTGCTGATGCTGGCGACGATGGCCGGGCATCTCAATCTGCCGCTGCTCTTCGCGCTGGGCGCGCTGCACGGCACCGCCCGTGTGTTCATCGGGCCCGCCATGGCCTCCATCGCGCCGAACGTGGTGCCGGTCCGGCTCATGCCGCGCGCGGTGGCGATCAACTCGATGGCCTGGCAGACCGGCTCGGTCGGCGGCCCGGCGATTGCCGGACTGCTCTTCGCGCAGGTGCCGGCCCTCCCCTATGCGATTTCTGCGGTGCTGCTGGGCCTTGCCACGATTTCGGTGTTTCGCATCCGACCCCTGCCCCCGCCGGACGAAAACAAGCGGGCCCATCCGCTCTCGCAGATCGTCGGCGGGCTGAGCTTCGTGTGGCACGACCGGTTCCTGTTCGGCTGCGTCACGCTCGATCTGTTCGCGGTGCTACTGGGCGGGGCGACCGCGCTGCTGCCGGTCTACGCGCGCGATATCCTGATGATCGGCGGGCATCCTGTCGGCGCCAACGGCCTTGGCATCATGCGCGCGGCACCGGGCGCGGGTGCGGTGCTGGTGGCGCTGCTCCTGGCGCGCAGGCCCATTGAAAGCCATGTGGGGGCCAAGATGCTGATCGCGGTCGCCGTGTTCGGCGCGGCGACTATCGGCTTCGGTCTGAGCCGCAACTATGCGCTATCGCTCTTCATGCTGGCAGCGCTGGGCGCGGCAGACATGGTCTCGGTCTTCATCCGCAACACGCTGGTCCAGCTGCACACGCCGGATGCCGTGCGCGGCAGGGTCTCGGCGATCTCGGGCCTCGCCATCTCCGCCTCGAACGAGCTTGGCGAAATGCAGTCCGGCGTCGCGGCCGCTCTGCTGGGTGCCACCGGCGCGGTTGTATTCGGCGGCGTCGGTGCGATAGTCATCACCGCGCTCTGGGCCGCATGGTTCCCCGAACTCCGGCTCGTGCGCACGTTTGCAGACAAGACACTTCACCAGAAGGAAGCGACATGAAAGCGGCCAATATCCTCGCCACCATCGGCAATACCCCGCACATTCGCCTCTCCCGCCTGTTTCCCGACCACGAGGTATGGGTGAAGAGCGAACGCACCAATCCCGGCGGTTCGATCAAGGATCGCATCGCCCTTGCAATGATCGAGGCGGCGGAAGCTGACGGCAGCCTCAAGCCCGGCGGCACGATTGTCGAGCCGACTTCGGGCAACACCGGCATCGGCCTCGCGATGGTCGCGGCGGTCAAGGGCTACAAGCTCGTCCTTGTCATGCCCGAATCGATGTCGCTCGAACGGCGGCGGCTGATGCTGGCCTATGGCGCCAGCTTCGACCTCACCCCGCGCGAAAAGGGCATGAAGGGCGCCATTGCCCGCGCGCTCGAGATCGTCGAGCAGACGCCGGGCGCGTGGATGCCCTCGCAGTTCGACAACCCGGCCAACGTCGCCGTCCATGTGCGGACCACCGCGGTGGAGATTCTCGAAGACTTCGCCGATGCGCCGATTGACGCGCTGATCACCGGCGTCGGCACCGGCGGGCACCTCACGGGCTGCGCCGAGATGCTCAAGGCGCACTGGCCGTCGCTCAAGGCCTGGGCGGTGGAGCCCACGCTTTCCCCGGTCATCTCGGGCGGCCAGCCCGCGCCGCACCCGATCCAGGGCATCGGTGCCGGCTTCATCCCGGGCAACCTCCACACCCAGGCCATCGACGGCGCGATCCAGGTCGATCCGGCCGATGCCAAGGAATGGGCCCGCCGCGCCGCGCGCGAAGAGGGCATGCTCGTCGGCATCAGCTCGGGCGCGACGCTCGCCGCCATTGCGCAGAAGCTGCCCGAACTGCCCGCCGGCAGCCGCGTGCTCGGCTTCAACTACGATACCGGCGAGCGGTATCTCTCGGTGCCGGACTTCCTGCCGGAGTAAGCAGCCATGGCGCTGGAACAGATCGCCTACCGCGACGGCGAGACCGAACTGACGGGGTGGCTTGCCCGCCCCGTCGGTGCGGCGCGCGGCGCGGTTCTCGTGCTGCCGACGATCATGAACCCCAATTCGCCGATGGAACGCCGCGCGCAGATGCTCGCGGCAGACGGCTTCATCGCGATGGTCGCCGATTTCTACGGGCAGCCGGTGCGCGATTTCGAGCATTCGATGCAGTTGGCGGGGGCGCTCAGGGCCTCGGTCGATGGCTATCGTGCGCGGCTCTTGGCCGGGCTCGCCACCCTGCGGGAACAGCCCGAAGCGCAAGGGCTCAAGGCCGCTGCCATCGGCTACTGCATGGGCGGACAGGCTGCGCTCGAACTCGCGCGCGAGGGGGCGGACATCGTGCTCGCCGCCAGCTTCCACGGCATCCTCGATACCGCCCGGCCCGCTGCCCCCGGTGCGGTCAAGGCGCGCCTGCTCGTCTGCCACGGCGATGCCGACCCGCTCGTGCCCCGCTCGCAAGTCACCGCCTTCTGGGAGGAAATGGACGCAGCCGGAGCAGACTGGCACTTTCACGCCTACAGCGGCGTGAAGCACGGCTTCACCGATCCCGGCAGCGACGCGCGCGGGGTGCCGGCCATCGGCTACGACGCCAGCGCCGACCGTCAGAGCTGGGCTGCGCTGACGGGTCTCTTCGCCGAGGTTTTCTAGGCGGCGAACTGCTCGGCCGTCAGCCCCATCACCGTTTCCGGGCCTGCTTCCACTTCATAGCGAAGCGAGCCCGCCTGCGGGGCAAAGCGCAGCGCCCAATGCTTGGCGCAGAGCAGCTTCGCCTCGTAGAAGGCCTTGTCCGCGCCCTCCTGGCTCAGAGCCGCAGCTGAAACCTTGGCCATGCGCAGCCACATCAGGCCGAGCGAGACCACACCGGTCAGCGTCATGTAGGCGTAGGCGCCCGCGCCCACCGCGGTGCGGTCTGACGTCCCGTGTTGGAGAAACCACAGGGTCGCGGCCTTGAGGTGGGCGGCTGCCTTGCCCAGCCGTTCGGCGACCAGCTTCACCGTCCCGTCTACATTGTCTTCGGCGCACTCGGCATCGATCACCGCGAACAGCCGCTGGATCGCGCGCCCGCCGTTCAAGGCCAACTTGCGCCCGGCGAGGTCCATCGCCTGCACCCCGTTGGCGCCTTCGTAGATCATCGCGATGCGCGCATCGCGCACGAACTGGTCCATGCCGTTTTCAGCGATATAGCCGTGTCCGCCCCAGATCTGCTGCATGTCGGTCGCGGTCTTGTAGCCCATGTCGGTGCCGTAGCCCTTGATCACGGGGGTGAGCAGGCTGATGAGGTCGTCAGCGGCCTGTCGCTCTTCCTCGGTCGCGGCCTTGTGGCTGAGGTCGACCTGCAGCGCCCCCCACATGCACAGCGCGCGCATCCCGCCGATGAAGGTCTTGGCATCCATCAGCATCCGCCGAACGTCCGGGTGGACCAGCAGCGGATCGGCCTTCTGCTGGGGCTCCGCTGGCCCGGTCAGAGCGCGGCCCTGCCGGCGCTCCGTCGCATAGAGCAGCGCGTTCTGGTACGAGGCTTCAGCCTGTCCGAGGCCCTGGATGCCGACGCCGAGACGCGCCGCGTTCATCATGATGAACATCGCGGCGAGGCCCTTGCACTCCTCGCCCACCAGCCAGCCCTTGGCGCCGTCGTAGTTCATCACGCAGGTCGCGTTGCCGTGGATGCCCATCTTGTGTTCGATCGACCCGACCGAGATTGCATTGCGTTCACCCAGCAAGCCATCCGGATTCACGAGGAACTTGGGCGCGATGAACAGCGAAATACCCTTGCTCGATTCCGGTGCGCCCGGTGTCTTTGCCAGCACGAGGTGGATGATGTTCTCGCACAGGTCATGATCGCCTGCCGAAATGAAGATCTTGGTGCCGGTGATGGCGTAGGAACCATCCGCCTGCGGCTCGGCGCGGGTGCGGATGAGGCCGAGATCGGTGCCGCAATGCGGCTCGGTCAGGTTCATCGTACCAAGCCATTCGCCGCTTACCATCTTGGGCAGATATGTGGCCTGCTGCTCGGGCGAGCCCTTGGACGAGATCGCCGAAATCGCCCCGTTGGCAAGGCCAGGATACATCGCGAAGGCCTGGTTGGCGCTGGCGAGGTACTCTTCCATCACGAAGCCCATGACATGCGGCAGCCCCTGCCCGCCATAGACTTCGGGCGCGGCGAGCGTGCCCCAGCCCGCCTCGATGTAGCGCGCATAGGCTTCCTTGAAGCCCTTGGGAGTCGTGACCGAACCATCGGGATGGCGCGTGCAGCCTTCCTGGTCGCCCGAAAGATTGAGCGGCGCGACGACTTCGTTCACGAAGCGCCCGGCCTCCTCGATCACGCTGTCGGTCAGATCGCGCGTCGCCGCCTCGAAGCCGGGCAAATGGCCATAGCTTTCAAGGCCCAGCACTTCGTTGACGACAAAGCGGGTGTCGCGGGTCGGCGCCTGGAAAACGGGCATGGATCAGGTCCTCTCGGGTGTTATTCGGTATCGGTGCCCGGATCGACCGGGCGGCCTTCCAGCTTCTCGCGCTCGATCAGCAGCGCGACGAAACTCGTCAGTTCGGCAATCGTTGCATTGATATCGGCCTGCTGCCGCTTGAGATTGTCGATCCGCTCACGGCACTTGTCGATCGTGACACGGCGCTGCCTGGCGCGGCCGTCGCCCAGATCGTAGAGATCGATCATGTCGCGGATTTCGGAGAGGCTGAACCCCACGTTCTTGGCGCGCATGATCCATGCGAGCCGCGCCCGGTCACGCTTGGAATAGATGCGGGCAAGCCCGACCCGGGTCGGTGCGATCAGCCCCTCGTCCTCGTAGAAGCGCAGCGCACGGGCGGTCACGCCGAATTCACTCGAAAGATCGGAGATGGTGAACTGCTCGCGCGCAAGGGCATCTGGCTGGTGCAAGTGACCGGTATGGTCGCCGCTGCGGGCCGGACGAGCCGCCGTCTGGGTCCGCTCCGGACTCGTGGTGATGGGACGCGAGGACATATCCCGCGACCTAACTACCCTTTACGTAAGCGTCAACTATCGATCCGCTCCAGCCCGCCCTCCGCATCAAGCCGGCGGTAGAAGCACGAAGGGGCCAGGGTGTGGCAGGCCGGGCCCGCCGCCTCGACCCTGAGCTCCAGCGCGTCCTGATCGCAATCGACGCGGATCTCGATCACCTTGAGCACGTGGCCCGATGTCTCGCCTTTCATCCACAGCCGCCCGCGCGAGCGCGAATGGAAGTGCGCCAGGCCCGTCTCGCGCGTGCGGGCAATCGCCTCTGCATCCATATGGGCGAGCATCAGCAGACGGCCGCTCGCATGATCGAGAGCGACCGCCGTCACCAACCCCGCTGAATCGAAGCGCGGCATGAACACGCTGCCCTGCTCGCGCAGCTCAGTCTCGGAAGTTTGCGTGGAAATGGGACCGGCCTTTCATCGAGGACCACCGCTGGGGTGTCTTTTTGTTGCACGATAACCACATGGCCCTGCCAAAATCCATGGGCCTTGAACATCAGGCTTTTACCTCGCCGCGCAATGGCCGATGTACGAAGTGCGGCTTGAGGGAGCCGCCTCGGCGTAACGGGCAAGTGCCTGGACGCCGCGCGAAGGCCAGAGTTCAGGGTAACAAGCAATGAGGTCCCCGTGGCCACGCCGCTCCCCGCAACGGGCAGGGCAGCGCCGGTAAGGGGCACAAATTCAGGGATTACGGTAGGGTCCGTCATCCGTCACAAGCCAGCTCTTGCTGGAGGCCGCTAAGGGGCGCGCCGTGACGGGTTCGACCTTCTCAGATACGAGATCGTCACGGGAACGCCCGGAGTTCAGGCTCCGGGCGTTTCGTGTTTTCGGCCCTGCCGTGTTTTCAACCCTGCCGTGTTTCCAGGCCTCCTCTTTTCAGGCAGCCAGCGGCCGATCAGCGCGGTCCACATGGTCGAGCGCTTCGTCCAGCACCCGGGCGAAGCACGCGATCCGCACTTCGGCTGCACCGGCCTTGCGCAAGGCGGCAAGGCAGGCGTCGGTGGTCGCCCCGCTTGTCATCACGTCATCGACAAGGAGCACCCTTGCCCCCCGCAGCCGCGCGGCGCGGCGCGGATGCGCGCTGATCGCGCCGCGCAGCGCTTCGGCCCGCGCGCGCTTGCCCAGCCCCCCGAGCGAAGGCGTGCGCTTGCGGCGCTCCAGGCCATCGACCACCAGCGGCTGGTGGATCGCCCGCGCGATCCGCGCTGCCAGCAGGGCCGACTGGTTGAACCCGCGCTCCCACAGCCGCCAGCGGTGCAGCGGCACGGGGATCACCAGCCATTCGCCCTCCAGATCTGGCAGGCGGCGCACCATCAGCCGCGACAGCAGGTCCGCCAGCGCGATGCGCTTGCCGCGCTTGAAAGCGAGCACGAGTTCGCGCGAGGCATCGTTGTAGAGAGTTGCAGCCGCGATCCCGGCATGGCGCGGGGCTTCTGCCATGCACGGCGCGCATTGCACCGCGCCCGAACGCACCACGCTGTCCGCCAGCGGGCGCTGGCACGTGCTGCAGGCGGGCTCCCCCGGCACGGCGAGCCGTGTCCAGCAGGCCGCGCAGAGCCCGCCCTGCTGCGCCAAGGCATCGCCGCACAGCGGACACCGCGGCGGAAACACCAGATCGATGATCGGGGTCAGAAAGGCAGGGCCGGCCATAGGCTGGAGTGTCTGCCCTGCCGCCGGGATTCGCAAGAGGGACTTGGCAAGCGCGGTGCCGCGCGGCAGGGGCCTTTGCGATGGCCAGTCCCCCTCCCCCCACCATTTTCGCGCCCGCGCGGCGCCGCGCCATGCGTGCCCGGATGCGCCTGCTGGAGCGCCGAGCGGATGCGCCCCGCTTCCTCGCCGAGGACATGGTCGACGATCTGCTCGACCGGCTGTCGTTCCTGCGCCACCAGCCGCGCCGCGCGCTGGTGGTTGGCGATACGACCGGCCTGCTGGCCGCAGCCCTCGCCGCGCAAGGGTGCGCCGTCGTCCGCGCGGATCCTGCCCCCATCGCCGGCGAACTGCCGATCGACGAGGAACAGCCCATCTCCGAACCGGGCTTCGACCTCGTCGCTGCGCTCGGCACGCTTGCAACGGTGAACGACCTGCCCGGCGCGATGCTGCATATCCGCCGCGCGCTGGCCCCGGGCGGCCTTGCCGTCCTGTCCTTCTGCGGCGCGGGCAGCGTGCCCGCTCTGCGCCAGATCATGGCGGAGACCGACGGTGATCGGCCTGCCGCCAGGATCCACCCGCAAGTCGATGTGCGCGCGGGCGGTGATCTGCTGCAACGCTGCGGCTTTGCCGATCCGATGAGCGACAGCCGCACGCTTGATGTGCGCTATCGCAGCCTTGGTCGGCTGGTGGCGGACCTGCGCGCGCAGGGTCTTGGCAATTGCCTCGCCCGGCCGGGGCCGGCGCTGGGCAAGGCGGGCGCTACGCGCGCCCATGCCGCCTTTGCCGCCATGGCCGACGCCGAAGGCCGGGTAAGCGAGCGCTTTGCGATCCTGACGCTCAGCGGCTGGAACAAGGCACTGCGCCCGCCGAAGTTCTGAGGTCGCCGCCTCGCCAGCGGCGAGCGCATCCCCAGACCCTTCGTCATCCCCACGAAGGCGGGGATCCAGAGCGGCGCAGCGGCATGGCTCCTGGTTACCCGCCTTCGCGGGAATGACGAAGATTGGTGGAGTGAGCCGGCCTTACCCTACCCCAGCGCCGCCTGCGCCGCCGCCAGCCGGGCGATCGGCACGCGGTAGGGGCTCGCCGAGACGTAATCGAGGCCGACCTTCTCGCAGAACGCGATGGAGGCCGGATCGCCGCCGTGTTCGCCGCAGATGCCGAGCTTGATGTCGGGCCGTGTCTCGCGGCCGCGCACGGCGGCCATTTCGACGAGCTGGCCGACGCCTTCGATATCGAGGCTGACGAACGGGTCGCGCGGGTAGATGCCCTGTTCGACATAGGGCCCGAGGAATCGGGCGGCATCGTCACGCGAGACGCCCAGCGTGGTCTGGGTGAGATCGTTGGTGCCGAACGAGAAGAACTTCGCCTCCTCGGCGATTTCGCCCGCCATCAGCGCGGCGCGGGGAAGTTCGATCATCGTGCCGACAAGGTATTCGAGGGTGCGCCCCTTCTCGGCGAAGACGGCTTCGGCTGCGCGGTCGACGAGGGCGCGCAGGATGAGCAGTTCGCGCCGGGTGGCGACGAGCGGAATCATGACTTCCGGCACGACCGCCTCGCCCGACTTTTCCGCGACATCGCAGGCTGCCTCGAAAATCGCGCGGGCCTGCATCTCGTAGATTTCGGGGAAGGTGATGCCGAGGCGGCAGCCGCGGTGGCCGAGCATCGGGTTGAACTCGTGGAGTTCGCCCGCGCGGCGCTTGAGGTGATCGACGCCGAGGCCGGTGGCTTCGGAAAGCTCCTCGAACTCCGTCTCGCCATGCGGCAGGAACTCGTGGAGCGGCGGATCGAGCAGGCGGATGGTGACGGGAAGCCCGGCCATGACCTCGAAGATCGCGGTGAAATCGGCGCGCTGTTCGGGCAGCAGGCTATCCAGCGCGCGGCGGCGGGTGGCTTCGTCCTCGGCCAGAATCATCTGGCGCACCAGCGAGATACGGCCCGCATCGAAGAACATGTGTTCGGTGCGGCACAGGCCCACGCCCTCGGCGCCGAACTGGCGCGCGACCTGGCAATCGAGCGGCGTTTCGGCGTTGGCGCGGACCTTCATCCGGCGGTGACGGTCCGCCCATTCCATCAGGACGGCAAAATCGCCGACCAGTTCGGGCTCGACCATCGGCACAGCGCCGAGCATGACATCGCCGTTCGAACCGTCGAGCGTGATGACTTCGCCTTCCTTCACCTCGCGCGTGCCCATGCGCGCGGTGCGGGTCGTCATGTCGATCGAGAGGCCCGACGCGCCGGAAACGCAGGGGCGGCCCATGCCGCGCGCGACCACGGCGGCATGGCTGGTCATGCCGCCACGCGCAGTCAGCACGCCCTTGGCGGCGTGCATGCCGTGGATGTCTTCGGGGCTGGTCTCCACACGGACAAGGATCACTTCCTCGCCCAGCTGCGCGCGGCGCTCGGCATTGTCGGCATCGAACACGATGACGCCGGTGGCCGCGCCCGGCGAGGCCGGGAGGCCACGGGTGAGCACCTCACGCGCGGCGCTGGGATCAAGCGTTGGATGTAGCAACTGGTCGAGCGCCATCGGGTCGACGCGCTTCACCGCGGTCGCCTCGTCGATGAGGCCTTCGCGGGCCATCTCGACCGCCATCCTGAGCGCGGCCTTGGCGGTGCGCTTGCCCGAGCGGGTCTGCAGCATCCACAACTTGCCCTGCTCGACGGTGAACTCGATGTCCTGCATGTCCTTGTAGTGGGCTTCTAGCAGGTCGAACACGCGCGCCAGTTCGCCATAAGCCGCGGGCATCGCCTCTTCCATCGAAAGGGGCTTGGCCCCTGCCCGCTCCCGCGCGGCCTTGGTAAGGTATTGCGGGGTGCGGATTCCGGCGACGACGTCCTCGCCCTGCGCGTTGACGAGGTATTCGCCGTAGTAGGCGCGCTCACCGGTCGCGGGATCGCGGGTGAACGCCACACCCGTCGCCGAGGTTTCGCCCATGTTGCCGAAGACCATCGCCTGGACGTTGACTGCGGTGCCCCAGTCATGCGGGATCGAATTGAGGCGGCGATAGACCTTGGCGCGGTCGCTCTCCCACGAATCGAACACCGCGCCGATCGCGCCCCAGAGCTGTTGGTGGACATCCTGCGGGAACGGGCGGCCAAGCTCCTCCGCGACGATGGCCTTGTACTGCCCGACGAGGGCCTGCCAATGCTCCGCCCCCATCTCGACATCGGCGAAGAAGCCGTTGTCTTCCTTGGCGATCTCGAGCGCATCCTCGAAGCGGTGGTGATCGAGGCCGAGGACGACATCCGAATACATCTGGATGAAGCGGCGGTAGCTGTCCCACGCGAAGCGCGCATCGCCCGAGCCGGCAGCGAGACCTTCGACGGTGATGTCGTTAAGGCCGAGGTTGAGCACGGTGTCCATCATGCCCGGCATCGATACGCGCGCGCCCGAGCGGACCGAGACGAGCAACGGATTCGCCGGATCGCCGAACACGCGGCCGGTGGCCTTCTCGATGTGGGCAACGCCGGCAGCGACACCGGCACGCAGGGCCTCGTCAAACGTCTTGCCCGCGGCATTGTAGGCCGTGCAGACTTCGGTGCTGATGGTGAAGCCCGGGGGCACCGGCAGGCCGATGCCGGCCATCTCGGCGAGGTTGGCGCCCTTGCCGCCCGTGATGGTCTTGTCACGCGAACGGGGATCAGTGTTCGTGGCGCCGCCACCGAAATGGAATACGTATGCGCTCATAAGACCGACAGGCTCCCTGCGAACGTGAAATGTGTCCGGTATGCCCGGATTCGCGGAAAATTGATGGAGTGCCTTAGCCCTCTATACGGCCAAAGTCCGCAACTTTGTGCACTGCAGCACGGAAGCGGTCAAGCAGCCCGAGACGACCTGCCCGTTTGGCCGGGTCGGCATCGTTGACGGTCACGCTCTCGAAAAACGCGTCGATGGGCGCGCGCAAGATGGCGAGTGCGGCCATCGCGGCGGTGAAATCCTCTGCCGCAACAGCGGCTTCCGCGCGCGGTTCGGCAGCATCGAGCGCATCGACGAGGTCCTGCTCGGCGGGTTCGCGCGTGTAATCGGCGGCGAGCGGCGTGTACTCTTCCTTCTTGAGGATATTGGCGGCACGCTTGTAGCCGGCGAGCAGGTTCACCCCGTCCTCGGTGGTGACGAAGGCCTGCAGGGCATGGACCCGGGCGAGCAGGCGGACGAGATCGTCTTCGCCGCCGAGGGCGAAAACGGCATCGATCAGGTCGTGGCGGACGCCGGCTTCGCGTTGCTGGACCTTCAGGCGGTCGGCGAAGAACGCGAGGAGGGCCGCGGGCGTCTTGCCGACGACATCGGGCGCGCTGCGCAGGAACTCGAGCGCAATTTCGGAGTAGGGCTCGAGCTTGATCTCGAAATCGCCGAGTTCGGATGTGAAATCGGCGATGCGGGCGGCAAATTCATCCGAGGGCAGCGAGGGGTGCGGCTGCACCTTGCCGATCTTCTCGATGTAGATCGCGAAGTTGACGTCGCCCGCTACCGCGCGTTCGAGAACCGAGGCGAAGACGCTGGCGATGGCGTTGCGCAGCACCTCCGTCAGGTTGCAACGTACGCGCCCGGCGAGGAGGATCTGGATCACGCCAAGCGCCGCGCGGCGCAGCGCGAAGGGGTCCTTTGAACCCGTCGGCTTCTCGTCGATGGCAAAGAACCCGGCGAGCGTGTCGAGTTTGTCCGCAAGCGCCACGGCCACGGTCACAGGCGCTGTGGGAACCTCGTCGCTCTGCCCGACCGGCTTGTAGTGATCGCGGATGGCGTCGGCGACGGCATCCGGCAGGCCCTCGGCGCGGGCGTAGTAGCCGCCCATCAGGCCCTGGAGTTCAGGGAATTCGCCGACCATCTCGGTGACGAGATCGGCCTTGCAGAGCTGCGCGGCGAGGCGCGCCTGCGCCGGATCGCAACCGGGCACGATGCCTTCGCTCGCCAGCCATTCCGCCAGCTTGGCGACGCGCCCGACCTTGTCGGCCACCGTGCCCAGCTTTTCGTGGAAGGTGATGCGTGCGAGCTTTTCGGCCTGCACCGAAAGCGGCGTCTTACGGTCCTGCTCCCAGAAGAAGCGCGCGTCCGAAAGGCGCGCGGCGAGGACCTTGCGGTTGCCCGCGACGATCATCGCGCCGCCATCGTGCGCCGCGATATTGGCGGTGCAGACAAAAGCGTTGGCGAGTTTTCCAGCGCTGTCGCGGCAGATGAAATACTTCTGGTTCACGCGCGCGGTCAGCTGGATCACTTCCGGCGGCACTTCGAGGAACGCCTCGTCAAAGCGGCCGAGCAGCGGAACCGGCCATTCGGTAAGGCCCGCGTTCTCGATGACGAGGCCTTCATCCTCGACCAGCGCGAGGCCGGCGTCCGCCGCCGCCTGCTTGGCGCCCTCGCGCACGATCCCCTCGCGCTCCGCATGATCGACGATCACGTAGGCGTCGCGCAGCTTAGCGGCGTAGTCGTCCACGCCTTCGATCACGATTTCGCCGCTGTGGTGGAAGCGGTGGCCCATGGTGGTGCGGCCGGAATGAATGCCGCCGATCTCGCACGGCACCACTTCGCCGCCCAGCAGCGCCACGATGCCCGATAGCGGGCGGACCCAGCGCAAGCTGTCCGGCTGGAGGCTGGCCGCGCCCCAGCGCTGCGACTTGGGCCAGGGGAACGCGCGGATGATCGCGGGGATCGCCTCGGCGAGGACGTCGGCGGCAGCCCGGCCGGGCTTTTCGACGACGGCGAACCACACGCCATCACGCTGGGTGAGCTGGTCCTTCGAAAGGCCGGTCTTGCGCAGGAACCCTTCGAGCGCCTGTTCGGGGGCGGAGGTGCGCGGGCCCTTGGTTTCCTCACTGACCGCCTCGGTCGCGAGCGGCAGATCGCGCGCGATCAGCGTGAGGCGGCGCGGGGTGGACCACACCGTCAGCGCGCCGACGGCGAGGCCGGCGGCCTCCATCTCGCGGCGGAACAGCTTTTCCAGATCAGCGCGCGCGCCGGCCTGCATCCGCGCGGGGATCTCTTCCGAGCGCAGTTCGAGGAGAAAGTCTGCGCTGCTCATGCCGTCCACCCCGGGAACTTCGCTTCCCATTCGGGGCGGTACTTTTCCATATAGCCCTCGCAGGACCCGCGCGCGAGATCGCGCACCCGGCCCATGTAGCTCGCGCGTTCCTGCACCGAGATCACGCCGCGCGCCTGAAGCAGGTTGAACAGATGGCTCGCCTCGATCGCCTGCTCATAGGCGGCGATTGGCACTTTGGCCTCCAGCGCCTTGCGGCACTCGGCCTCGGCGCGGCGAAAGCCTTCGAAGAGCGTCTCTGTGTCCGCCACCTCGAAGTTCCACGTCGACATCTGGCGTTCGTTCTCGAGGAACACATCGCCGTAGCTCACGCCGTGGTTGTTGAAGCGCAGGTCGTAGACGTTGTCGACACCCTGGATATACATCGCAAGGCGTTCGAGCCCGTAGGTGAGTTCGCCGGCGACCGGCTTGCAATCGAAGCCGCCCATCTGCTGGAAATAGGTGAACTGGGTCACTTCCATCCCGTCGCACCAGACTTCCCAGCCCAGCCCCCAGGCGCCGAGCGTGGGCGATTCCCAGTCGTCCTCGACAAAGCGGATATCGTGCAGCAGCGGATCGATGCCGATCGCGGCCAGGCTGCCGAGATAGAGCGCCTGCAGATCGGGCGGGCTCGGCTTCATGATCACCTGATACTGGTAATAGTGCTGCAGCCGGTTCGGGTTCTCGCCATAGCGGCCATCGGTCGGCCGGCGGCTGGGCTGGACATAGGCCGCGTTCCACGGCTGGGGGCCGAGCGCGCGCAGGGTCGTTGCGGGGTGGAACGTACCCGCGCCCATGCGCATGTCGTAAGGCTGGAGGATCAGGCAGCCCTTGTCGCCCCAATAGGCATGGAGCGCGAGGATCATGTCCTGCACGCTCAAAGGCTGGGCTTTGTGCGGTGCGGAAGCGGTGGGTGCGGTGTCAGCCATGGCCCGCGCGCTTTGGCCGATTGCCCGGTTCAAATCAACCGGCAGCAAGTGCGGAAACGGCGGTTCTTGCCACGCGCGCGGGCTTGGTCCATCCCGGTGCGGCGATGATGCGTCCACCCCGCCCCCTCCCCCGCCTCCTGCAACTGCTCGCGGCGTGCCTGCTCGTTGCGCTGGCGGCCTGCGGCGCGGCGAAACCGCCCCCTGCTGAGCCCGCCAAAGTGGCGCTCTGGGCCATTTCGGACAGCACCGGCGTCCACGGCTGGCTGCTGGGAACCGTCCATTCGCTGCCGCCGGGCACGCAGTGGCACCGCCCCGCGATCGACAGCGCGATCGCCGAGGCGGACCGGCTCGTGCTCGAGATCGGCGAGCCACTCGACAGCGGGGTCGCCGGCCAGGCGCTCGGCCGCCTGGCGTTCACGCCCGGCCTGCCCCCGCCAAGCGAGCGGGTGGGGCCCCGGTTTCGCGGCGATCTCGCCAAGGTCTACAAGGACCTCTCGCTCACCGATGCCCAGTTCAAGGATCAGGAAAGCTGGGCCGTCGCGCTGCAGATCGCCGCGATCGGCGGCCGCAAGCAGGGCATGGAACCCGATAGCGGGGTCGAGCCGGAGCTGCGCCGGGTGATCGGCGCGCGTCCCATCACGGGGCTGGAAACCATCGACAGCCAGTTCGGCATTTTCGATACGCTTCCGCCGCGCGCGCAGACCGTGCTGCTCGAGCAGGTTGCCCACGAGGCGGCCGACAACCGCGATGACGACAAGGACATGCTGGCGCTGTGGCTGCGCGGCGACGAACTGGGCATCGCGCGCGAGGCACAGGCCGGGTTCCTCGCCGATCCGATCTTGCGCGGCGCGCTGCTCACCCGGCGCAATCTGGCCTGGGCTGACCAGATCAATGCGATGCTGAAGGGTGGCGGCAAGCCTTTCATCGCTGTGGGCGCGGCGCATGTCGCGGGCGTGGACGGCCTTCCTCGCCTGCTCGAGGCGCGCGGGTGGCTGGTCAAGCGGGTGTACTAGCGCGCCCGTTTCCCCGGTTCCGCTTGCTTTTTCCGCCATAGCCGCTAAGGGCCGCCGGTTCCTGCGTGCATGGTCATCCCTGGAGGCGTGGCGCAAGGATATCGGTTTGAAACATATAACGTGAAGGTACGGACACATGAGCGATACGCTGCATCTGCCGGCCGAGACGCGTGAACGGGCTGGCAAGGGAGCCTCCCGTGCACTTCGTCGCGAAGGCCGCACCCCCGCTGTGATCTACGGCGGCAATCAGGATCCGGTTTCGATCCACGTCGAGGAAAAGGAACTGCGCCGCCAGCTTGGCACCGGCAAGTTCTTCGATTCGGTTATCGAGCTCACTGTCGGCGGTCAAACCGTGCGCACGACCCCCAAGGACGTCGCCTTCCATCCGGTTTCGGAACGCCCGCTCCACGTTGATTTCTTCCGCATCTGAGCGGGCAGCGCGGTCCAGGCGACACGCCTGACGACAGCGTGATGATGCATTGCCCGGTCCCTCTCCAGCAGGAGAGGGGCTGGGCCCCCTCCCCCTGATCCTGTCGCGCACTGGGAGACCCTCGCCATGCAGCTCTGGGTCGGCCTCGGCAATCCCGGGCCCCAATACGCCCTCCACCGGCACAACGTCGGCTTCATGGCGCTCGACACCATCGCCGAAGTGCACGGCTTCGGTCCGGTCCAGAAGAAGTTCCAGGGCTGGGCGCAGGATGGGCGGATCGGCTCACAGCGCCTCATCCTCCTGAAACCCGCCACGTTCATGAACGAAAGCGGCCGCGCGGTGAGCGAGGCACTGCGTTTCTACAAGCTCGGGCCGGACGCGCTGACCGTGTTCCACGACGAGCTCGATCTTGCCCCTTTCAAGGTCAAGGTGAAGCAGGGCGGCGGGCACGCCGGGCACAACGGGCTGCGGTCGATCGACCAGCATATCGGCCCCGAGTTCCGCCGAGTCCGGCTTGGCATCGGGCATCCCGGCCACAAGGATCGCGTAACCGGGCACGTGCTCGGCAACTTCGCGAAGGCGGAGCAGGACGACCTGGTCGAAATGCTCGGCGCGGTGGCTGCAGAGGCGGGCCGACTGGCCGCCGGCGACGATGTGCGCTTCATGAACGATGTCGCCCTGCGCCAGAATTAACCGGAACAAGCGTCGGCTCAGCTTACAGTCACGTAACACGCTAAGGGGCGTTAACCAGCGGAAACCGCAGATTTCCGAAATTGGCATCAAGTTTGCTTCTATAAGGTTTAACCACGGTTTTCTGGCAAGGGGTTTTAACCATGAAGCGCATTCTCATTACCTCGGCGGCCCTCCTCGGCACCGCCACGATCTCGACTCCGGCTGCTGCCTGGTTCGGGCACACCCACTACTGCAACTGCGGCCACGCCGCCGGCGCGGGCATGTGCGGCAGCTCGACCTCGAGCTCGACCACCACGGGCGGCACCACCACCACCGGCGGGACGACCACCACCTCGACCACCGGCGGTACCACCACTTCGGGCGGCACCACCACGACGGGCGGCACGACCTCGACCACCGGCGGCACCACCACGACGGGCGGTACCACCACTTCGGGCGGCACGGCTGTTCCGGAACCGGGCATGCTCGGCATGATGGGTCTGGGCTTCGTCGGCCTCGCCCTGGCGCGTCGCCGCCGCCGCTGATCAGCCGCTTCCCCTGCCCGCCTCACCTTCAGGGACCGCGCACCGCGCGGCCCTGAAGGCCGGGACGAAATGGCGGAAACCCAAGGGTGGACCGATCGGCCCACCGTTCGCGTCGGGTCAGCCGGCAGCCATCAGGGCCCGCGCCAGGTCAGCGCGCAGCACCCGGTTGGTCGGATCAAGCCGGGTCGCTTCCTTCATCAGACGCAGCATCGTCTCCCGGTCACGGCCCGTCTCGAGCCGGACCAGTGCCGCCGTATGGAGCATGTCGGCATTGCGCGGCGCGAGTTCGAGCGCGCGGTCGGCGTGGCGCAGTGCCGCATCGGCATCGCCTGCACGCACGGCGGCAGCGGCCATGCGCCGCAGCACTTCGGCATCGTTTTCATAGCCCTGAATGCGGCCATAAGCTGCCAGCGCAGCCTTCCAGTCCTGCCGCGTCAGCGCGGCTTGTCCGGCTGAGGCAAGCTGCGCGTTCACCTTGAACTGTGCCGAGGCCATCCGCGCCGCATAGCCAGCGGCTGCCGGATCGTTTGCCGCCTTGGCCGCCCGCAGCGCCAGATCGACTTCGCGCTGGCCAGCGAGCACGCTTTCCGCCAGTGGCTGCGCTGTGCGCAAGGCCCCCGCCGCATCGCCGACGGCCAGTTGTGCTTCGGCCAGCATCAGCCGCGCATAGGGGTTCTGCGGTGAGAGCAGCAGCGCCTGCGCAAACATCGCGCGCGCCTGTTCCGGATGACCAAGCCGCAGCAGCGCCTCGGCATAGCTCATCCCGTTCGCCGAGCGCGGATCAAGCGTTGATTCCTGGCCCATCAGCGTCTTGCGCACGGTTTCCCAATCGCCCTTTTCCGATGCGAGCTGGACGGTAAGGTCGACCACTTCATGATTGGCAGGCGCAATCTTGGCCGCGCGCGCGACCAGCGCGACCGCCGCATCGATCTGGCCTTCCATGTCGGCCAGGCTGGCAAGAGCCGTAAGCGGCTCGGTACGCGAGGGATAGGCATCCGCCGCCGCGCTGAAGCTGCGCTTGGCGTCCGCCAGCCTCCCGGTCTGCGCAGCCAGCGTCCCCGCGACCATCAGCGTATCCAGCCGCCCGGGCCCGATCCGGCGCAAGGTTTCGAGCGCCGCCGCCGCACCCTGGTAGTCTTGCGCCGCAATCAGGAACGCGGCGTAATCATGCGCGAGGGCGAAGTTCTGCCCTCCAGCGGCCATGCCCCGGCGCAGCGCATCGAGCGCGGCGGGGGAATCCTCGCGTGCGACATGGGCGGCGGCGCGCAGCCGCCAGGCTTCGGGATCGCCATCCTTGCCAAGCAAGGTCAGCGCGGCATCGGGCTGACCGCGCAGGATCGCGGCTTCGGCCTTCATCCGCACGGTCTCCGGCGTGTGCACGCCCGCATCCTCGATCCGGGAAAGCGTCGCCTGCGCCCCGTCGCCATCGGCCAGACGGAGCTGGGCGCGGGCCAGCAGCAGGAGCATCTCGCGGTTGCCGCCATCGGCATCGAGCGCGCTGAGCGCATTGGTGCGGGCGGCAGCATAGTCTTCGGCGGCATAGGCCTGCCGGGCGGCGGCAGACTGCGCGGCGGGATCCGGGCGCGAGCAGGCAGCCGTGGCAAGCAAAGCGGCGATGATGAGAGCGCGTTTCATGGGAACAGAGACTACGGCACAAGGCCTGAAATTTCAGTGAAGGGCGCGTGTCTCGGGCCTTCTCAGTCCGCAATCCAGCCGGCCTCTCCTTGCGCAGGCCTGCATCACCTCGATCCTGTCGCATGGCGCGGCGAACAGGTGGACGAGGCCCTTGAGCGGCGCCGCCATCTGGATCAGCACGGCATCAGGTTTGGCCAAAACGGGGATGCCGTCCATCACGGCCCGGAGCCGGGCATCGCCAGTAATCGCCCGCGCCCCCTTGACCTTGCCGCCCGGGGATACCATCGCGCCGGTCAGGATATCGGATAAGGTCGTTTGCGTCCGATCCGTGATAAAAGGATTGTACCATGGGTTTTCGCTGCGGGATTGTCGGGCTGCCGAACGTGGGCAAGTCGACGCTGTTCAACGCGCTGACCGAGACGCAGGCCGCGCAGGCGGCGAACTATCCGTTCTGCACGATCGAGCCGAATATCGGCAACGTCGGCGTGCCCGATCCGCGGCTCGACGAGCTGGCGCGGATCGCGGGCAGCCAGAAGATCATCCCGACGCAGCTGGGCTTTGTCGATATCGCGGGCCTCGTGCGCGGCGCATCCAAGGGCGAAGGCCTCGGCAACCAGTTTCTCGGCAACATCCGCGAGGTGGACGCCATTGTCCACGTGCTGCGCTGCTTCGAGAACGCCGACATCCAGCATGTCGACAACAAGGTCGATCCGATTTCGGACGCCGAGACGGTCGAGACCGAGCTGATGCTCTCGGACCTCGAAAGCCTCGAAAAGCGGGTGCCCGCGGCGCAGAAGAAGGCGGCACAGGGCGACAAGGAAGCGAAGATCACCGCGTCGGTGCTCGGCCAGGCGCTGGAACTGCTGCGCGAGGGCAAGCCGGCACGGCTGACGGTGCCCAGGGATGACGAGGAGGCGCGCGTTTTTGCGCAAGCGCAGCTGATCACCGCCAAGCCCGTCCTGTATGTCTGCAACGTCGAGGAGGAAGCCGCGGCGAGCGGCAACGATTTTTCCGCGCGCGTATTCGAGAAGGCCAAGGCCGAGGGCGCCAATGCGGTGATCGTCTCCGCCGCGATCGAGGCCGATATCGTGACGATGCCGATGGAGGACCGGCCAGAGTTCCTCAGCGCGCTGGGGCTGGAAGAAGCCGGTCTCGCGAAAATCATCCGCGCCGGGTACGATCTTCTGCACCTGCTCACCTTCTTCACCGTCGGCCCCAAGGAAGCGCGCGCGTGGACCGTCCACGCCGGCGCCAAGGCACCCGAGGCGGCGGGCGAGATCCATTCTGACATGCAGCGCGGCTTCATTCGGGCCGAAACCATCGCCTACGAGGACTTCGTCACGCTGGGCGGCGAAGCGGCGGCGCGCGATGCCGGCAAGCTGCGGCAGGAAGGCAAGGAATACGTGGTGCGCGACGGCGATGTCATGCACTTCAAGTTCAACGTGTAAGGTACTGAATATATGCAGTATTACGAGGACTTGGTCGTCGGCGCCGTGAGCAGGTACGGCCGCTACGAGGTGACCCGCGAGGAAGTGATCGCGTTCGCCAGCAAATACGATCCGCAGGCCTTCCATCTCGACGACGATGCCGCCGCCGCCACGCATTTCGGCCGTCTTTCCGCCAGCGGCTGGCACACCGCCTCGATGACGATGGCAATGACCGTGGCCAACATGGCGAACAACAAGCAGGCCGGCCTCGGCTCTCCCGGCATCGACGAACTGCGCTGGGTGAAGCCGGTCTATCCGGGGGACACCTTGCGCTGCGAGAACACCCTGCTGGAAAAGCGCCGCAGCAAGTCGCGGCCGGAAATGGGCATCATCAAGGGCGAGACCCGCGTCTACAACCAGCACGACGAGCTGGTGATGAGCTTCAGGGCGCTTGGCATGATCGCCACGCGCGATCCGGCGGGGACGGACTGAGGGCGCACGTGGAGATCCGGCCCTACATGGCGGCTGATTTCGACGGGCTCGATGCGCTCTGGCGCGAGGCCTTCCCGAAGGATCCGCCGCGCAACCGGGCCGATGTCTCGGTCCCGGCCAAGCTCGCCATGCAGGACGACCTGCTGTTCGTCGCCATCGAACAGGGCCGCGTCATCGGCTCGATCATGGCGGGCTATGATGGCCACCGCGGCTGGCTCTATTCGGTCGCCGTGCGGCAGGACGCGAGGCGGCTCGGGGTGGGCAAGGCGCTGGTGCAGACCGCTGAAGCAGCCCTGCGCGCGCGGGGCTGCTGCAAGATCAACCTGCAGGTGCGCAGCTCCAACGCGGCGGTGATCGCGTTCTACAAGGGCCTGGGCTTCAGCGTGGAAGACCACATCAGCATGGGCCGCCTGCTCTAGACATCACATCGGTTTGCACTGGACCACGCCCTTGGCGAAGAACTGGATGCGGCCTTGCGGGTCCATGATCGTGAGGCTGGTGGCGAGGGTCTTGACCACGCCGTTTTCAAGTGGCTTGGCATCGGGCAGCGGCGCGAGCAGCAGGATGCGGTTCGGCCCGACGTAGTGGGTGCGTGCGGTTTCGGGGAGGATCTGGCTCTTCTTGTCGGCGGGGATGCGCTCGATCTTGCCCTTCACCTTGATGATCGCCTCCCCTTCCTGCGCCAGCACCAGCGCGGACATGCCGCCGCCTTCGGGCGTGAAATTGCAGCCGGCGCCGTAGAGCGCGTTGTCCTTGATATCGGGATAGGTGATCGGTTCGGGCTGGACCGTGCTGGCAGGCGGCGGCGGCGGCGGGGCGGGCGCGCCGCAGGCAGCGAGCAGAAGCACCGAGGCCAGAGCAAGACGCCGCATCATTTCCTCCCGAACAGCTTCTCGATATCACCGTGGGCCAGCTTGATCCACGTCGGACGGCCGTGGTTGCACTGTCCCGAGCGCGGCGTCACTTCCATTTCGCGCAGGAGCGCGTTCATTTCCGCAACGCTGAGTACGCGCCCGGCCCTTACCGAACCATGGCAGGCCATGGTTGCCAAAACGAGATCACGCTTCTCGCCCAGCAGAAGCGCCGCGCCGTTCTTCGCCAGATCGTCCGCCACATCGCGCACCAGCGCCTGCACATCGCCGCCCTTGAGCACCGCCGGCACGCTGCGGACAAGCATAGCCGCCGGCCCGAACCGTTCGAGCGAAAGGCCATAGGCGGCAAGCTCGGCGGCGGCTTCCTCGAGCCGGTCGCAGGAGGGCTCGTCGAGCTCGACCACTTCGGGGAGCAGCAGCGCCTGCGCCGGAGCGGTGCCCTCCCCGGCCCCGGCCGCGCGCAATCTCTCGAGCACCAGCCGCTCGTGCGCCGCATGTTGATCGACAAGGACGAGGCCGTCCTGCGCTTCCGCCACGATATAGGTCGCCGCGATCTGGCCGCGGGCGACGCCGAGCGGGTGGTCCGGACCGATACTGCCGACTGCTTCCATCGCAGGCTCCGCCCGGGCAGCCGGCGGCGCCATCACGGCCGCTTCATACCCGCGCCAGGCCTGCCCGGCTTCGGAGACGCGCGCCGGCTCGCGCGATTGCCAGAACAGGTTCGATTGCGGTGCCGGTCCGGGCGGCGGCAGCGGCGCAATCGGTTCGGCCTGCCAGGCCTGCATGGCCGCTGCATCGGGCGCCTGCGCCGAGCGGCGGTCGCCCGTCATCAGCGCCTGCCGCAGGCCCGAGACGATCATCCCGCGCACCAGCGCCGGATCGCGAAAGCGGACTTCGGTCTTGGCGGGGTGGACGTTGACGTCGACTTCCTCGGGCGGGACCTCGAGGAACAGCGCGAGCACCGCATGTCGGTCCCGCGCCAGCATGTCCGCATAGGCGCCGCGCACCGCGCCGATCAGCAGCTTGTCCTTCACCGGCCGGCCATTGACGAAGAGGTACTGGTGGTCCGCCACGCCGCGGTTGTAAGTCGGCAGGCCGGCGACCCCCATGAGGTGGAAGGGTCCGCGCACCAGATCGACCGCGACGGCATTGTCATGGAGTTCGCGCGCGACAAGCTGCGCCGTGCGGGCTGCGAGCGTATCGCCCGGCTGGACCTGCAGGGCCCGGCGGCCATCATGCTCCAGCGCAAAGCCGATATCCGGCCGCGCCAGCGCAAGGCGGCGCACCACATCGAGGCTTGCGGCCCATTCCGCACGCGCACTGCGCAGGAACTTGCGGCGGGCGGGCACTTTGCCGAAGAGGTCCTCCACCCGCACCCGCGTGCCCGGCGGCAGGGCGGCGGGACCATCGGAAACGACAATGCCGTGATCGACCACCCGCGCCCAGGCTTCGCCCTGTGCGCCAGCGCGGCTTTCAATCGTGACGCGCGCGACCGAGGCGATCGAGGGCAGCGCCTCGCCCCGGAAGCCGAGGGTCGCGACCATCTCGATCGCCCCATCTTGTCCGACAAGACTCTCCGGCAGCTTGGACGTGGCGTGCCGCTCCAGCGCCAGCGCGATCTCGTCCGCGCGCATGCCGCAGCCATCGTCCGTCACTTCGATCAGCCCCAGACCGCCCTCGGCGAGGCGCACCGCAATCTGGCTCGCGCCCGCATCGATGGCGTTTTCGATCAGCTCCTTCAGCGCGCTCGCCGGACGCTCGACGACCTCGCCCGCCGCGATGCGGTTGACAAGGTTTTCGGGCAAACGCCGGATGGTGCGCAGGGGCTGAAGCATGGATTGGCCGAGACTAGCGATGAAGCCACGTTTTTTCGAGGCCAGCGCCCGTACTTATCCCGCGTTCCACCTCACAAAATATTGGGTTTTGCTTTGGCGTCCTGCTAATGCGCCCTCTTCACCAGACCCGCACGATCCGCTCTCGCATTCCGCGCGGGCGGGCCCAACCGCAGTTTTACACGGATTTCCTGATGGCCTCGATGCTTTCCCGATTCTTCAAGTTCGGTTCCCAGAACATCGCAATCGATCTCGGCACCGCCAACACGCTGGTCTATGTTCAGGACCGCGGCATCGTGCTCAACGAACCTTCGGTTGTGGCGATCGAGACGATCAACGGCATCAAGCGGGTCAAGGCCGTGGGCGACGATGCCAAGATGATGATGGGCAAGACGCCGGACAACATCGAAGCCATCCGCCCGCTGCGTGACGGCGTGATCGCCGACATCGAAGTGGCGGAAGAAATGATCAAGCATTTCATCCGCAAGGTGAACGGCTCGAAGAGCCTGCTGCGCTATCCCGAAATCGTGATCTGCGTCCCCTCGGGCTCCACCTCGGTCGAACGCCGCGCGATCCGCGATGCCGCCAGCAATGCGGGTGCAAGCCAGGTGTTCCTGATCCTCGAGCCGATGGCTGCCGCGATCGGCGCCGACATGCCGGTCACCGAACCGGTCGGCTCGATGGTCGTCGATATCGGCGGCGGCACCACCGAAGTTGCAGTGCTCAGCTTGCGCGGTCTTGCCTATACCACCTCGGTGCGCGTGGGCGGCGACAAGATGGACGAGGCCATCGTCTCGTACGTACGCCGCCACCACAACCTGCTGATCGGCGAATCGACCGCCGAGCGGATCAAGAAGGACTTCGGCATCGCCATCGTGCCGGCTGACGGCGTGGGCGAGACGATCCACATCAAGGGCCGCGACCTTGTGAACGGCGTGCCCAAGGAAATCACAATCACGCAGGCCAATGTAGCCGAGGCCCTCTCCGAACCGATCGGCGCGATCGTGGAAGGTGTGCGCATCGCGCTGGAAAACACCGCGCCTGAACTCGCGGCCGATATTGTCGATCAGGGCATCGTGCTTACCGGCGGCGGCGCGCTGATCCGCGGGCTCGACGAGCACCTGCGCGACGAGACGGGCCTGCCCGTCAGCGTTGCCGAGGATCCGCTCTCGTGCGTGGGGCTCGGGACCGGCCGCGCCATGGAAGATCCGATCTACCGCGGCGTGCTGATGACGGCGTGATGCCGCCGAAGCACATGCGGCGGATCACATAAGGAAGGGTAGCATGGCGCGGCCTGCGGACCGGCGCCCGGGCTTTTCGCGCAGGGCGCAATACGGGATCTTCACCGGCTACGTGATCGCCGTGGCCGGGTTCCTTGCGGGCGCGGGGCTGCTGGTCGTGAGCATCGTCAACCCGCAGGCCTTCTCCTCGGTGCGCGGCGCGGCCAGCGAATTGGCGCGGCCTGCAGGCGAAGCGGGCGCGGAAACCCGCGCCGCAGGCCAGGGTGTGATTGCGGCCATCGGCGCCTATTTCCAGGCCGGGCGCCAGAACGCCGCGCTCACCCGCGAAGTTGCCGCCGCGCGGGCCAACGCACTCACCATGCAGGCGCTGGAAGGCGAGAACCGGCGGCTGAAGGCGTTGCTCGGCATCGTCGATCCCGCCGTCAAACCCGTCACCGCCGCGCGCCTGATCGGTTCCACCTCGGCAAGCACCCGGCGCTTTGCCGTGCTTTCGGCCGGCACCCTGCAAGGCGTGCGCGCGGGACAGCCGGTTCGCTCGGCCGCCGGCCTGATCGGCCGGGTGATCGAGACCGCGCCCGGCACCGCGCGCGTGCTGCTCGTCACCGATCCTGAAAATGTCGTGCCCGTGCGCCGGGTCCGCGATGGCCTGCCAGCCTTCGTCGAGGGCAAATCCGATGGGCGCATCGCGATCCGCCTGCTCAACATGGGCGTCAATCCGCTCAAGATGGGCGATGTCTTCGTCACCTCCGGTTCGGGCGGGCTCTATCCGCCGGGCATCCCGGTCGCGGTGGTGACCCAGGTGCTGCACGATGGCGGCACGGGCCACCTCGCCAGCGACCCCGCGGAGGTCGATTTCGTGCTCGTCCTGCCGGTGTTCCAGCCCGCTGCGGTCGCCGCGCTCGGGGCCAGCCAGCAGGCCGCCGGACCCGCACCTGAACCGAGCGAGGCGGGGGGCAGCAACTGATGCCCTTCCCGCGCCTGGCCGATCTGCAGAGCCTTCCGATCCGGCCGGAAGACATTGTTCCCCAGCGGATCAATCGCGCCCCGTCACCGCTGCTGGCGTCGGGCCTGCCGTGGCTTTCGGTGATGGTTACATCGCTGGCGGCGTTTTCGCCGGTAATCGCCTCGGCCCCGGTGGTGCCACCGCTGGCGTTCATGGTGTTCCTCTCGTGGCGCATGTTGCGCCCCAGCCTGCTGCCGCTCTGGGCCGGCCTGCCCCTGGGCGCCTTCGATGATCTCTACAGCGGCCAGCCGTTTGGCTCGGGCGTGGTGCTGTGGTCGGCGGCGATGCTGGCGATGGACGCGATCGACAACCGCATACTCTGGCGTAGTTTCGAGCAGGACTGGGCCGTCGCCAGCCTGCTGATGACGCTATACCTCGTGCTGGCGGCCGCCATCGCCGGGCTGGCCGCGGGCTATCCGCTGCCGCTGGTGATCGGCCCGCAGCTTCTGGTCACGCTGGCACTCTATCCGCTGGTCACGCGCGCCATCGCGCTGCTCGATCGCATTCGCCTCCTGCCGCTGCGCTCGGTCTGACGCCGATGAAGATGCCCTGGTCCAAGCCGGTCAGGCCGCTTCCGGTCACAGGCGCACAGCTGACCCATTCGTTCGAGCGGCGCACCGTTGTGCTCGGCCTCGCGCAGGCCGGTGTCGGCGTGCTGCTGGCCGGGCGGCTGACGTGGCTCGCCGTTGCCGAAAACGCGAAGTACCGCGCCGCCTCGGAAAGCAACCGCGTCAACCTCACCCTGATCCCGCCCCGGCGCGGCTGGGTGATCGACCGCACCGGTGCCTCGCTGGCCGCAAACCGCGCAGATTTCCGCGTCGATATCGTGCCCGACCGGCTGGTCGATGCCGATGCGACACTGTCCACGCTTGCGCAGCTCCTCGACCTCACCGCCGACCGCGTCAGCGATATCAAGGACAAGCTGACGAAAGCGCGCGGGTTCCAGCCGGTCGAAGTCGCCTCCAGCCTCGATTGGGAGAAGTTCGCCGCCGTCAGCGTGCGTTTGCCCGAATTGCCCGGCGTCATCCCCCAGCGCGGCTTCTCGCGCTATTACCCGGCAGGGCCCGCCGTTGGCCACCTCGTCGGATATGTCGGCCCTGCCTCGGCCGAGGACTACGAGAAGGAGCACAATCCGCTCCTCATCACCCCCGGCTTCAAGATCGGCAAGGATGGCCTCGAAAAGCACTTCGAGGAACGCCTGCGCGGTGAGCCTGGCGCGCGGCGGGTGGAGGCAACGGCAAGCGGGCGGGTGGTGCGCGATCTCGGCACGCGCGAGGATGTGCCGGGCAAGCCCATCCAGCTGACCATCGATGCCGCCCTGCAGGACTATGCCGCGCGCCGCATCGGGCTGGAATCGGGTTCGGTCGTGGTGATGGACTGCGCGACCGGTGATCTCCTCGCGATGGTCTCGATGCCCAGCTTCGATCCCAACAGCTTTGCCGACGGAATCGGCCGCATCGAATGGAAGATGCTGGCGGAAGACGACCACGTGCCCTTGCGCAACAAGGTGCTTCGCGGGCTCTATCCGCCAGGCTCGACGGTGAAGCCGATGGTCGCGCTTTCGTTCCTCGAAGCCGGGCTCGATCCGGAGGCCAGCGTGGGCTGCGCCGGGGGGCTGCGCGTCGGCAACCGCGTGTTCCACTGCTGGAACCACCGCGGCCACGGCACGACCAACATGATGAAGGGCATCTACCAGTCGTGTGACGTCTACTTCTACCACTTTGCGCAGGCGATCGGGATGGACAAGATCGCCGCCATGGCCCGGCGACTGGGGCTCGGGCAGGAGTTTCCGATGCCCTATCCCGGCCAGTCCTATGGCACCGTGCCCGATCCCGCGTGGAAGCAGCGCAAATACGGCAAGGAATGGGCGATCTACGATACGGTGAACGCCACCATCGGTCAGGGCTACATGCTGGTCAATCCGCTGCAGCAGGCGGTCATGGCCTCGCGCCTTGCGTCAGGCCTGCAGCTGACGCCGCGCCTTCTGATGGACCGCCACGCGCCGCGCGCCCCTTCGCTCGGCATCCGGCAGGATCACCTCGATCTGATCCATGCGGCGATGAACGAAGTGGTCAACGGCCGCGGCACGGCAGGCAAGGCGCGCCTGCCCGTCCCCGGCGTGCAGATGGCGGGCAAGACCGGCACCGCGCAGGTCGTCGGCCTCAACATCGGCAACGGCAAGGGTGGCCTATGGAAGCACCGTGACCACGGCCACTTCATCTGCTTCGCGCCTTTCGACAAGCCGCGCTATGCCTGTGCCGTCGCCATTGAGCACGGCGGCGGGTCGGGCGCGGCCTACCCCATCGCGCGCGATGTGATGACCTTCCTGTTCGACCGCGCCAAGGCGGTGGAAGTGCTCGAAGGCTACGAGAAGCAATGGGGCGGCAATGTGCAGCAGCGCATGGCCGCCAAGTACAACGCCTATGCGGCCAAGTTCGGGGCCAGTGCGCCGGAGGCCCCCGACGACACCCAGGCGGCCGAAGCGGTCGAAGCGGACAACGCCCCCGTGCCCGAACCCGCCGCCGCGCAGACCGACGCTGCGCCGCCCGCGCCCGAGCCGGAAGCATCACCCGCTGCGCCCGAGACCCCTGCTGCTCCTGCCGCCCCCGCCGCACCGGCGCCTGCCCCCACCGCCGCGGCTGCCGTGCCGGCTCCGGGGCGCTGAGGATGCAGCGCGCCTATATCCCCCGCTTCATCGCCCGCCAGCCCTGGGGCGTTATCCTGCCGCTCAGCGCGCTGGTCATCTTCGGCGGCGCCGTGCTCTATTCGGCGGCAGGCGGGCACCTGATGCCGTGGGCGCTGCTCCATGTCCTGCGCTTCGTGGTCTTCCTGGCCATGGCCATGGCGGTCTCGCGCATTCCGCCGACGTGGTACAAGAGCGCCGCGCTGCCATCCTATGCCCTGCTGTGCGTGCTGCTGGTGCTGGTCGAACTGCTCGGGCGGGTCAGTGGCGGCAGCCAGCGCTGGCTCAATCTCGGCTTCATGCAATTGCAGCCCTCCGAACTGATGAAGCCGGGCATCGTGCTGGTGCTGGCGTGGTTCTACAGCGTGTTGCCGCCGTCCGAGATCAAGACCTGGCGGGCGATCGCGCCGGCAGTGGTCCTCCTGGGCATTCCGGCGGGGCTCGTCATGCTCCAGCCCGATCTCGGCACCGGCCTGGCGATCAGCTTCGGCGCGATTGTGATCATGTTTCTTGCCGGCCTGCCGCTGTGGCTGTTCCTCGGCGGGGGGGCGGCTGTAGCCATCGCCGCACCGCTGGCGTTCTTCACTGTGCTGCACGATTACCAGCGCAAGCGCGTGCTGGTGTTCCTCGATCCCGAAAGCGATCCGCTAGGGTCTGGCTACCACATCACCCAGTCCAAGATCGCCATCGGTTCGGGCGGCCTGTTCGGCAAGGGCTTCGGGCAGGGATCGCAGAGCCACCTCGATTATCTGCCCGAGGCGCATACCGATTTCGTGTTCGCGACAATGGCCGAGGAATGGGGCATGCTCGGCGGCATCTTCGTGCTGTTCGTCTTCGCACTGGTTCTGCGCTGGGGCCTCAAGGTCGCCCTCGGCGCGCCGGACCGCTTCTCGCGTCTTCTGGCTGCGGGGATGGTCACGACAATCTTCTTCTATGTCTGCATCAACCTGATGATGGTCATGGGCCTTGCGCCGGTGGTGGGTATCCCCCTTCCCTTCGTGAGCCACGGCGGTTCATCGATGATGACCAACATGCTGTGCATCGGCACCCTGATGGCCGTAGACCGCTGGTCGCGCGCGCCGGGGGGCAGCCTTCGCTAGTTTTTCAAAATTGGGGCTTGGCAGCCTCTCAAAAATCGCTAAGGGAGCCACTCCCGGTTGCCGGACACGGTACGGTGTGGACGCATAGCTCAGTTGGTAGAGCAGCTGACTCTTAATCAGCGGGTCCTTGGTTCGAGCCCAAGTGCGTCCACCATTTTCAATCTATAAATCAATGACTTATACCTAGTCGGACAATATGTCGTCGGCCACCTGTTTCGTCTAGGTAGCTTTCTAGGTAGCTCGCGAAGTTGCTCAGAAGAAGGTGCGATTGCGAACATCGGATGGAAACTGCGCGAAGCCGATCGGTTGATGTTGGCTTTACGCCCGAGTCAGGCCGATTAGCCTCTGATCCGAAGAGCGACCATTTGTTCATGGTTTCCAACGGACCGCAGTGAATGACCGGGTCTGGGACAAAACGGCCGTCACCAAATGATCCGCCAAACGGCGAGGTTTGCCCAAAGCAGACGTGAGTTCGTTAGGCTCTAAATGGCCAGGATTGTGAAGGGTTTCGGGCGCTTGCGTACGAAAGCCTCCAGTGCAGGAACCCGCGGGCCCCACGCGCTGGTCTATGGGTGAATAGGCTTTGGGATGGTTCTGGCGGGTAAACTTTGCCGCGCCCGAAGTGCGACGAGCGGTCGGATCAGCGTGATTTTGTGCGGCGTCAGGCCTCGAGCAGTGGTGGTTTTGCGGATCAGTGTGCCCTGCGCCCGCTTTAATTCCAGGATGGGCATGCGCCGGGTCGTCAGCCAGGACGCCATGAGCGTGACCGTCATGCAGGATGGGCTATGCCGGATCATAGCGTGTTCTCCCGGATGGACGCTGCTGACTGCGGCGGCGCGCGGGGCTGGCACCAGCGGGCGAAGGCCTCGATGATGGTCATGTGCCCGCCGCAACATGGGCATGGCGGGCGATGATCGGGCGGCTCGTCGGGTTCAGGCTCAACGGTCGGCGCGGCGGCGCCCAGCAGCCTGCGGGCGAGCGCCATGGCCTCCTTGTGCGCCGAACTGGCGAGCAGACCGTAATGCCGGATGCGGTGGAAGCCGCGCGGCAGGACGTGGATCAGGAAGCGGCGAATGAACTCGTCGGTCGCCAGCGTCATGACCTGCTGGCGTTCAGCGCCATCGCGGCGATAGTCCTTGTAGCGGAAGGTGACGCCGGTCTCGTCGAAGGTGATGAGCCGCCGGTTCGAGATGGCGACGCGGTGGGTGTAACGCGAGAGGTAGGCCAGCACCGCCTGCGGCCCTGCAAAGGGTGGCTTGGCATAGACTACCCAGCGCTTCTTCCGGATCGGCGACAGATGCCGCAGGAAGGCCTTACGTGTCGCGAGGCCCGCCAAGGTGCCGAAGAAGGCCAGCTTGCCGGCATCGAACAATGCCAGCAGGCGCGTGAGGAACAGCCGGCGGAACAACGCACCCAGCACGCGCACCGGTAGCAGGAAGGCGGGGCGCGAGGAGATCCACCGCGAGCCGTCCGGCGCGATGCCGCCACCGGGCACGATCATGTGCACGTGCGGGTGGTGGGTCAGTGCCGATCCCCAGGTGTGCAGCACGGCGGTGATGCCGATCCGGGCGCCGAGGTGCTTGGGATCGGCAGCGATCGTCAGCATCGTGTCCGCGGCTGCGCGAAACAGCAGGTCATAGACCACCGCCTTGTTCTGGAAGGCGATGTCGGCAACCTCTGCCGGTAGGGTGAACACGACGTGGAAGTAGCCGACCGGCAACAGATCGGCCTCGCGCGCGGCCAGCCAGGTGCGCGCAGCGGCGCCCTGGCACTTCGGACAGTGCCGGTTGCGACATGTAATGTGGAACGCCCATTACATGTCTTATGGGCGGATTCAGTAATGGGGAGCTGACGACTGCGGCGCCAGTATTTTCCGGTGAATCATCGATTTTTCACTCTTCATAAAATGGCGCCGGTGGTGCCCCGTCTGCTCGGCCACTGATGGCCGATTACGAGCGGGGACAAACATGTTGGAGATCTACTTTTCTGCGTCGAAGACGCTGGAGCATCTGCGCAGCGGACCGTGCGGACCATTTCTAGATGGCTTTGCCGGAGCGCTCGAACGGCAGGGCTATGTAGCCGATACGGCGGTGCGCTATCTGCGGGCGGCAGCTCACGTCGGCCACGTCATGGCAGAGCGCGATGCCAGCGTGAGCGACATCGATTTAGCAGCGTTCGAACAGCATTTGAGGGCGTGCCGATGCCCTCGTGCCAAGGGAGGGCGCCGCAATCATCACACCATTTACGGTGCGAGGCTCTTTCGCCGGTACCTCGAGAAAATAGGCGTGTGCAAGCCCGCAGTCGCGGCGATGCGTCCTGCTGAACCCCAGTTGGTCGCGGGCTTTAAGACATGGCTCAACAAGCATCGCGGGGCATCTGATGCGACCATTGGGCTTTACGCACGCGATGCGATCAGTATTTTGGTAGCACTTGGAGCGGAGCCGACACATTGGTGTCCCGCCGATATCCGCTGCTATTTCATGACGCGTGCGAACACATGCGGGCGCGGCACCATCGAGAAGATGACTACGAGCCTGCGGGCATTCTTGCGCTACCTCTCCATGCAGGGGCACTGCCGGACCGGCCTCGACAATGCCGTTCCGGCCTACGCCCATTGGCAGCTTGCCGAGATGCCGCGATATCTATCGGGCGAACAGGTTAGCCGCTTGATTGCCGCCTGCGATGGAGACGCCGACGCGCGCAGACGGGATCGCGCCATTTTACTGCTGTTGGCTCGCCTCGGATTGCGGGCCGGCGACGTGGCACAGCTCCGCCTCATCGATATCGAGTGGCAGGCGGGTTCACTGCGGGTTACGGGCAAGTCGCGCCATGAAGTTCGCTTGCCGCTGCCCCAGGACGTCGGGGATGCGGTCGCGGCCTACCTCGAATGCCGACCGCCCTTCTGCCGAAGTGATCGCGTGTTCCTGAGCACGATCGCGCCTAGTCGCCCGTTCCTGAACGGTGACGCCGTCTCTTCGGTGGTCAGGCGCATCATGAAGCGGGCTGGCCTCGTGACACCGTTCAAGGGTGCGCACGTCCTGCGGCACACCGCGGCGACCGAGATGCTGCGCCACGGGGTGCCGCTCGACAAAATCGGTCTGGTCCTCCGGCATAGTAGCATCGACACGACGGCCCACTACGCCAAAGCCGATGTCACTCTTCTGAGGCAGGTGGCGCAGCCATGGCCGGAGGCGCTCTGATGTTGAAAACCATCGAGACCTATCTCGCACTGCGCCGTGCCACGGGCTTTGCGATGTCGAATGCCGAGTATTTACTCAAAAGCTTCGCCGGCTTCGCGGCTGAGCGCGGACAGGCGTATGTTCAAACGCAAACAGCCATCGATTGGGCCGCACTGGGACCGTCAATTGCGCAACGCGACGCTCGACTGAAAGCTATCTGCCGCTTCGCACGCCATATCCGCGTCGAAGACGTGCGGCACGAGTTGCCCCCGGGCAATCACTTCGGCGCCCGCAAAAGACGCAGGCCGCCGTACATTTACTCGGGCACAGAGATCACTCGCCTGATCGAAGCCGCAGGCCGACTTCGACCGCAAGGATGGCTGCGCCCGCTGACTTATGCGACCTTGATAGCCCTACTCGCGGCCACGGGACTGCGCATCTCCGAAGCCCTCAAGCTCACGTTCGCCGACATATCGAGCGACGGTTTGCTGATCCGCGAGACCAAGTTCCGGAAGACCCGTCTTGTGCCCCTGCACGATACGGCGGCGGCAGGCTTGCAACGCTACCTGCAGCGCCGCGGACCCGGCTCGGACGATGATCCTGTGTTCGCCGATGCACATGGTCAGCCATTGCGCTACATCACAGTCAAAGGGACCTTTGACAGGCTGGTGGGCAAAGCTGGCACCCGGCCATCGTCGGCGCGCCGCCCGCGGCTGCATGATTTGCGGCACACATTCGCGGTGCGGGCACTACAAGACAGTCCGACGGGCCGAGATCGGTGCGGTGCGCATATGGTCGCGCTCGCGACGTACATGGGGCACGCCAACATTTACGCCACCTACTGGTATCTGGAGGCAACTGCCGACCTCGTGCGGGACATCGCCATGGCCGGCGATGCGTTCATGTCAGAGGGGAAACGAGCATGACACCCATCGCTCCCCTGATCGAAGCGTTCCTGCGCGAAACACTCGTCCATCAACGTGGCGCCAGCCAACACACCTGCGATTCTTATGCTCAGAGTTTCCAGCTCTTGTTCGAGTTCGCCGCTGCAAGGCTCAAGAGTAGACCATCCAGGTTGATGCTGGAGCAGATCGACGCCGGCTTGGTCAGCGCCTTCCTCGAGCATCTCGAAGATCTGCGCAAAAACGCTGCCGTGACGCGAAACGTGCGCTTGGCTGCCATCAAGTCGTTCTTCCGCTTCCTCGAATACCGGCAGCCGGCGGCGCTCGATCAGGTCCGTCGCGTGCTTGCGATTCCGTTCAAGAAAACGGACACGCGTCTGGTCCCCTATCTACTGCGGGAGGAGCTGCAAGCTCTGCTCGACGCCCCGAACCCTGCAACGCGCGACGGAATCCGCGACCGAGCGATGTTGCATGTAGCTGTGTGTGCAGGATTGCGCGTCTCAGAACTGACGGGGCTGACGATCAACGATATCGACATGCCGTCGATGAGCATACGCGTTGTCGGCAAGGGACGGCGGGAACGAGCCCTGCCGCTGTGGAAACCAGCAGCCACGGCACTGAGCGCATGGCTAGCCATACGCGGAAAGGTTGCGACACCCGAAGTGTTCGTCAGTGCGCGTGGTGAAGCTTTGAGCCGATGGGGCTTCGCCTATCTACTCAAGCAGCACGCCGCGGCCGCTGCCCGTCAACAGCCTGGGCTCGCGAAGAAGCGCGTCTCTCCTCACGTGCTCAGGCACACCTGCGCGATGATCATTCTGCAGGCGACCCAAGACATCCGGAAAGTATCGCTGTGGCTGGGCCATGCTACGATGACGACCACCGAAGTCTATACGCGCGGCGACCCAACCGAAAAACTCGACGCCATGGAAGCGATCGTACCGCCACATCTGCGTCGAGGGACATTCCAACCGACCGACAAGCTGATGGCGCTGCTAAAGAGCACCACGTAATGGTGAGCGGGGTTGGCAGCGAAATGAGCGAAGGAGCCACCAAGTCGCTGCCAGCTCCCCATTACTGAATCCGCCCATAAGGCACGAGTTGTAGGCGATCCGCCAATGCCCGCAGTCGTCGCAGGCCTCGACGTGACCACCCAGCGTGGCGGTGCGGCAGTTCTCGATGGCCGTCATGACCTTGAGCTGGCCGAGGCTCAGGTGCCCGGCATGGGCCGCCCGGTAGGCCGGCCCGGCGCTGCGGAAGATGTCGGCGACCTCGAGTGAGGCGCGCACCGGTTCAACCGGGAGGTGCCCTGCCTTCCATCACGGCCACAATCTTGTCGAGCGGGCTGGCCACCGCTCGCATGGTCTTGCTCGAGACCTGAGTATAGATGCCGGTCGTGTTGATGTTCACGTGTCCCAGCAGCACCTGGATGACGCGGATATCGACGCCCTGCTCGAGCAGGTGAGTGGCAAACGAGTGGCGCAATGTGTGCGGGCTTACCCGCTTGTGGATCTCGGCGCGCTCGGCCGCTTCCTGAACGACGCGATGCAACTGGCGAGCAGAAACCGGATCCGTGCCGCTGCGGCCGGGGAACAGCCAGCCATGGGGTAGCATCACCCCGCGCCGCTTGCCTTCGCGCCACCATTGACGAAGCAAATCCAGCAGGTGCGGTGAGAGCATGGCGTTGCGGTCTTTGCGCCCCTTGCCCTGCTCGACGCGGATCATCATCCGGGTGCTGTCGATGTCATCGACCTTGAGGTGGGCAACCTCCGAGACACGCAGGCCCGCGCCATAGGCCACGCTGAGGGCCGCCTTGTACTTGATGCCTGGCGCAGCCTCGAGCAGCCGCGCTGTCTCCTCGACGCTCAAGACCACACGCAGCTTGGGCATGCAGCGAACAACGACGAGCCCCAGCGCCATCTCCGGGCGCTTGAGGGTTATCCCGAAGAGGAACCGCAGCGCCGATACCGCCCCATTGATCGTGGCTGGGCCCACGGCGCGCTCGTGCTGGTCGACCTGATAACGCCGCAGGTCTTCCATGGTGGCCGTGTCCGGGGGGCGACCGAGAAACGCGGTGAAGTTCCGGACATGCCGGATATAGTCCTTCTGCGTGTGCGCCCCGAAGCCACGCATCGTCATGTCCTGCAACATCCGCTCACGCAGCGAATGGGTCGGGGCAGCGGTCGTGATAGAATCCATGGCAAGTTCCTCTCCGTTGAAGGAACTCCACCGTCGCAGGGCAACGACGCCCCGCTAAAGCCTCACCAATACTACGCTATGTCACCCCAAGCGACTCTCCCGCGAAGCGGGTTCGTGCTCTGGTCGGCACAAGCCTCGCAGCATTTCCTCGCTGGGCCGGCAGACGTTCTTCAGATGGCCAATTATGGCCATTGGAAAATGAACCTGGAAACGCCTGATACCAAAATCACATCCCCCAAGCGTCAGGTCTGGAACGCTGGGCGCACTGTCGGCGCAAAGCGAGCACTGAAACCCAAACAAATTTGGGAGATCCGCTACTACCTCAATCAACGCCGCCGCTTGCGAGATCGGGCGCTGTTCGACCTCGCGATCGACATTAAGCTGCGCGGCTGCGACCTCGGCAGATAAAAATCGGCGACATCGTTAGCGGCGGGCAGATTCGAACACGCGCAATCGTGATGCAGCAGAAGACAGGTCGCCCCGTGCAATTCGAACTACTCCCCGATGCCCCGGCCAGTCTGCTGGCTTGGCTCAAGAGGCGTGGCAACACCGTGGACGACAATGTCTTTCCAAGCCGGGTTGATCACAATGGTCATCTCAGCACCCGGGTGTATGCCCGGCTTGTCGATGAATGGATGGCGGGGGTTGGCATGAAGCGAAGTGAATATGGCACGCAATCACTTCGCCGAACGAAAGCGTCGATTATCTACAGGGCGACTGGCAACCTGCGCGTCGTTCAGATCCTCCTCGGCCATAGCAAGTTCGAGCATACGGTCCGCCATCTCGGGATCGACGTGAAAGACGCGCTTGCCCTTTCCGAGAACACCGAAATGTAAACCGTTGGCTCCCCGCTTCTAGCGGGGGGCCATCCTTGACGCGCCAGCGACATTGCCGCCGTTCTCGCTGAACGTGTACACCGGAAGGTCTTTTGGGAGTATCCCATACTCAACGTTAGCTGGACACGCCTTGCACACGTCGTGCTCGCTCCTACCGGAACTCCAACTCGGGGAAGCCGGCTGCCGCCGACTGATCCATCGCGTCGTAGTAGAAGTTCGCGCCGCCGAAATAGATCAGCACGCGCGCGCCCTTGTCCGCGCGGTTGGCGCCCATCATCCACGAATTGACCTTGTCGCCCTGCGCCATCAGAGTCTGCGCGTGGATGTCGGCGGTCTGCTTGGTCCAGGCTTCTTCCGCCTCGGCCCTGGGCCAGAACGTCGCGTAGCCCTCGTGCTCCATCTTGCGGATGCAGGCGCTGATCCAGATCGCGTTCTGCTGGATCGAGGTCGGCAGGTTGGCAAACGGTGCCTGCGGGCCAGTGACCATGAACATGTTGGGGAAATCCGCGACGCAGACCCCCATGATGCTGCCCGAAACCGTGCCCCACTTCTCATTCAGCGTCTGGCCGCTCGCCCCGATGATCGGGAAAGCTTCCAGTGCGCCGGTATAGGCCTTGAAGCCGGTGGCGAGCACGATGATGTCGAATTCGTAGTCGTTCTGCGTCGTGCGCACCCCGGTCTCGGTCACTTCAACCAGCGGCTCGCGCTTCTTGATGTCGACCAGATGCACATTGTCGCGGTTGAACGCTTCCATGTAGCCATGATCGAGCGGTGGCCGCTTGGCGAAGAGCGGGTAGTCGTCATAAGTCGGGCAGAGCAGTTCGGCGAGCTCGGGATCATTGACCCGCGCCTTCATCTTGCTCGTGATGAAATCGCCGGCGAGCTTGTTGGCCTCGGAGCTGGCGAGCAGATCGTCGAAGGTCTCGAACACCCAGCGGAAACTGCCGTTCCAGTTCTCCTCGAAGATGCGCTGGCGCTCCTCGGGCGAGGCATCGAGCACATTGCGGCCCACCGGGCTGTCAAACGCCATGCCGAAGACGTGGTTGCGGCACTTGGCCACGATCGCGTCGTAGTTGTCCTTGATTTCCTTGTCCCACTCCGGCGTCATCGGGCGCTGCATCGCGGGGAGGATGTAGTTCGGCGTGCGCTGGAACACGATGACATCGGCCGCCGTCTTGGCCAGTTCGGGCACCATCTGCACCGAGGTCGCCCCCGCGCCGATCACGCCGACGCGCTTGCCGGCATAATCGAGCCCTTCCGGCCAGCGCGAGGAGTGGAAGATCGGACCCTTGAAGCTGTCGAGCCCCTTGAGCGCGGGGATCTCGGGCTGCGAGATCATCCCCATGCCGCTGATGAAGTACTTGCAGGTGAAGCTCTCGCCCGTACCGGTCGTGACCTGCCACCAGCCCTTGTCGGCCAGATAGCGCGCTTCGGTGATCTCGGTATTGAGCTGGATGTGCGGCATCATGTCGCACTTGTCGACAACGTAGCGCATGTAGGCCTGCGTCTCGGCACGGCCCGGGTAGCGCTGGGTCCACGTCCACTCCTGCAGGATCTCCTTCGAGAAGGTCAGGCAGTAGTAGTAGCTCTCGCTGTCGGTCGCCGCGCCTGGATAACGGTTCCAGGCCCAGGTCCCGCCGACATCCGAAGCGCGATCGAACACGCGGATCGAAAGCCCTGCCTCGCGCAAGTAGTGGATGAGCGCGATGCCGGCAAAGCCTGCACCGATCGCGATGGCGTCAAAGTCAGGCCGGCTCGTGCCAGCGGCATCGGCAGCAGTCCCGGCCTCAGGGGCGATGGTGGTCGTGGTCATCGGTCATCCTCTCCTTGCGGCCATTATTTGCGGCCACGATAGGTTCAAAATCAGCAGCTTGCAGGCCATTCCCGCCGGATCAGTAGAGCGTCTCCATGCAGGCCTTCGAATAGGGCACCATCTGATCGACCGCGCCGGTGCGCAGCTTCTGCAGCCAATTCGGATCGGCCAGCAGCGCACGGCCCACGGCCACGAGATCGAAATCCCCACGCGCAAAGCGCCGTTCAAGTTCGCCCAGCGACTTGAGCGTGGGCACGGATTCGCCCGCGACGAAATCCTCCATGAGATCTCGGTCGAGCCCGACCGAGCCGACGGTGATCGTCGGCTTGGCAGTGATATGCTTGGTCCAGCCGGCAAGGTTGCGGTCGTCTTCCTCGGGAAATGCGGATTCCCAGAAACGCCGTTCCGAGCAGTGGAAGATATCGACACCCGCAGCCGAAAGCGGCGCAACCCACCGTTCCAGCTCGGCCGGGTTGTTCGCGATCTTCGCTTCGTACTGGTAGGTCTTCCACTGCGAGATGCGGAAGATGATGGTGAAGTCCGGCCCCACTGCCGCGCGCACGGCCGCGACGCAATCGGCGGCAAAGCGCCCGCGCTGGCCAATGTCATCTCCGCCGTAGCGGTCATCGCGCTTGTTGGTTGCCGTCCAGAAGAACTGGTCGAAAAGGTAGCCATGCGCCCCGTGCAGTTCGACCGCATCGCAGCCCATCCGCTGCGCATCAACCGCCCCGCGCGCGAAGGAAGCGATCACTTCGTCGATATCGGTGGAGGTCATCACCCGTCCGCCCGGAATGTCCGGCCCGACGAGGCCCGAGGGGCTTTCGAGCGGCGGATGCGGCGAATCCGGCCAGTTGAAGTCCTCGCAGCCGCCGACATGCCAGAGCTGCGGGATCATCGCCCCGCCCGCGCGGTGGACATCGGCGGTGGCGCGCGCCCAGGCGGCAAGGCCTTCCTCACCGTAGAAGGACGGCACGGTATCGGCCGCAACTGCGCCCGGTCGGTCGACAGCCACACCTTCGGTGATCACAGCGGCCACCCCGCCTTCGATGCGGCGGCGATAGTAGTCTACCGATTCCTGCGAAAGAATGCCGCCCGGCGCGAAATAGCGCGACATCGGCGCCATCACGAAGCGGTTGGCCAGATGCAGCGACTTGCAGTCGAACGGCGTGAAAAACGGATCTAGTGAAATCATTGTAGTCGTCTCGCCTCAGGTCAGAGCTTGGCCAGAAAATTGCGCAAGGCGCTGTGGTACGCCTCGGCGTCCTCGATGAACGGCGCGTGCCCGCAGCCCTCGATCAGCGCGAGCGTGCCGTGCGGTGCCATCTCCGCCGCGGCCTTGCCAACGCCCGGATCGAGGATCGCATCCGCGCCGCCGACGATCGACAGCAGCGGCACCGGCAGCGCCTTCAGCACCGCGCGCTGGTCCACGTTGCCGAGGTCCATCAGCGATTCGATCACGCCCGGGCCGCTGTCGATGAAGGCGGCCCACATCCAGTCGACCATCGCATCGCTCACCGGCTTCGCGCAGACGCCGCCGGCAAGACCCCGGAAAAACGCCGCGCGGTCGCCGCCCAGCGCTTCCTTCGTAGCTTCGAGCGAACCCGGCTCCCCGCCATAAGGAAAATCATCGCTGCGGATGAAGCGCGGCGCCGCGCCGCAGGTCAGCACCACGCCCGCGCAGGCCGAGCCCAGTAGCCCGGCGGCTTCAACGACCACCGCACCGCCCAAAGACCAGCCGTTTAGCACGACCGGCTTGCTCGTGCAGTGCCGTACGATCCCGGCGACATCGCCGGCAATCGCGGCAATCGAAACGTCGTCGAAATCCCGGTCGGATTGGCCGCAGCCCCGGTGATCGACCACGATCACCGCATGGCCCGCCGCCTTGAGCGTCTCGACCGTGCCCGCCCAGACCCGGCCGGACATCGCCCAGCCATGGATCAGCACGACGGGCACCCCGGCCCCCCGGTGGTGCTCATAATAGACCGAGCGGCCATCGCCGCAATCGAACCGCGCCATCCTTGCTCTCCCTTTCGTGCCGCCCGCTATTGCGGTGCGGAAAGCGTTATGCCCGTCAGCGGGCTGAAATGCTGCATGGTCACCTTGCGCCGCGCGATCTTCCACACGCCATCGCGCCGCTCGAACCGGTCGGTGTAGGTCGCCGCTACGCTCTGCGCCTGGCCTTCGATGCTGTTGCCGATGCAATAGACATCGCAGATGCCCGCGATCACATCGAGGCTCACCGGCGTCACTCGCAGGTTGGTGGTGTAGTGGGTCGAATCCTTCCACGCCGGCCAGAGTATGTCCTCGACCGCATGGACAACGCCTTCATGGCCAATGAAATCGCCGAACGGCGGGCCGATTTCCCACACCGCGTCGGGCCACCAGATCGCGAGGAACCGCCCCATGTCGCGCTTGTCGAAGCCAAGGCAATAGTCGGACGTAAGGTCCTGCAGCGCGAGCCGGGTCTCCAGCCGATCAAGGCGTTGTTCGAGCGTCGTCGCCATCACAGGTCATCCTCTTCGAGAAAGGGCGCAAACTTCGCCAGCGCGGCTGAGCGGGTATGGGGAACGAAATAGGTCGGCCACTGGCCGGGCGCCGGATCGACGCGGCGCAGGATGTCCTTGGCAACCGAGACCTTGTGGACTTCGGTCGACCCATCGACGATCCCCATTTCCGGCACGTATTGCCACATGTCCATCAGCGGGGTCTCGTTCGACATACCGAGCGAGCCGTGGATATGCAGCGCGCGGTACACGACATCGCGCAGCACGCCCGGCATTGCCGCCTTGATCGCCGAAATCTCGCGCCGAACGCGGTGGGTATAGCCCTTGTCCTGATCGAGCAGCCACGCGGCATAGAGCACATGGAGGCGGAACTGGGTGATCTGGGTATAGCTGTCGGCGATGCGCTCCTGGACCATCTGCTTGTCGGCCAGCCGCTCGCCCTTGGTCACGCGGCTGACCGCGCGCTCACACATCATGTCGAGCGCCTTGTTCAGCATGCCCACGGTGCGCATGGCATGGTGGATGCGCCCGCCGCCGAGCCGCGACTGCGCGACGTTGAAGCCGCCGCCCACCGCGCCCAACGTGTTGGCCAGCGGCACGCGGCACTGGTTGAAGCGCAGATAGCCGTGCACGCCGCTGCCGATCTCGTCCTTCGGGCCGACGGCGGTGTTGCGCACAATTTCAAGGCCCGGCGCATCGCGGGGCACGATGATCGTCGAAGAGCCCGCATGCACAGCCACATCGGGATCGGTAATGCACATCACGATGAGGAACTCGGACATGTCGGCGTGGCTCGCAAACCACTTCTCGCCCTCGATCACCCAGTCATCGCCGTCGGCGCGCGCGCGGCAGAGGAATTCGCCGGGATCGGCACCTGCCTGCGGTTCGGTCATCGAGAAGCACGAGACGATATCGCCATCAAGCAGCGGCTGGAGATAGCGCGCCTTCTGCTCCTCGGTGCCAAAGCGGGCGAGGATTTCGGCATTGCCTGTATCGGGCGCCTGCGTGCCGAACACGGTGGGCGCAAAGCGGCTGCGGCCCAGGATCTCGTTCATCAGGCCAAGATGGAGCTGGCCATAGCCCTGCCCACCCAACTCGGGGCCAAGGTGGCAGGCCCACAGGCCCTTGTCCCGCACCACCTGCTGCAGCGGCTTCATGATCCGGCGCGCCTTCGAGCGCGGATCGAACGGATCGCCCGGCCCCCGGAAGACAAGGTCCATCGGCTCGATCTCGCGCTTCACGAAATCGCGCATCCAATCGAGCTTATCGGCAAACTCGGGTTCAGTCGAAAAATCCCATGCCATCAGTTAAATGCTCACCTTTTCAGCAACCTGCATACCAGCCCCCGTCGACCCACAGCTCCGCGCCGGTGATATACCGCGCCTCGTCCGAGGCGAGGAACAGCGAGGCATGGGCGACGTCCATCGGATCGCCCACAATGCCCATCGGGATAGAGGCCTTGATCGCCGCGTCCTGCTCAGGCGTGATGTCGCCCAGAATAGGCGTGCGGATCTGGCCGGGAAAAATCGTGTTCACGCGCACGCCCTGCTTCACGAACTCGAGCGCAGCACCCTTGCCCATGACGCGCACGGCGGCCTTCGAGGCATGATAGCTGATCGCGCCGGGGCTGCCGATGAGCCCATAGAGCGAGGAAATGTTGACGATGGCCGAGCCGGTGCCGGCCTTGACCAGTTCGGGCGCGCCGGCCTTCATCCCGTAGAACACGCCGGTCTGGTTGACCGCGACCATTTTCGCCCAGCCTTCGGGCGATTCATCGATGATCCCGCCGGGATGGAAGATGCCGGCATTGTTCACCAGCGTCGTAAGCTTGCCGTAGGTTGCCACACTCAGCGCCACCGCCGCCTGCCAGCTGGCAAGCTCGGTCACATCAAGCCGCGTGAAGGCGGCCTCGCCCCCTTCGCCCCTGATCCTGGCAACGACAGAGGCGCCGAGCACTTCTTGCAGATCGCCGATCATCACCCGCGCACCCTCGCGGGCATAGAGCAGGGCCTGAGCCTCGCCGAGCCCGCTCGCCCCGCCGGAAATGAGTGCCACCTTGCCCTCGAGCCTGCCACTCATCGAGCCTCTCCCGTTCTTCTTTATGACCTTTGGTGGACCACACTTACTAGTTTCAGACAAGCAAAATTTGTGTAGGCCAAACAGGCCCGGCTCGGCAGGAGCCCTGAAGATTCCCCAAAAATGCTAGGCAATATAACAAACCCAAAGATTCTGCCTGAAAACGCCCTGCAATATAACTTGTTCGGGTATAGCAAGTTTGATAGACCCCGTACAGGCCACGACGTCTGCAGTGCGTCCGGACGGGGAACGCCCCGCCCTGCGCGCTGCAAACAACGACGATGTCGCCGGGGATAATCGGGTCACGCCACAAGAGCGTGGCGAGAGAGGGAGAGATGGGATGAGCATGTCGGGTAAGGCAATGCGTGCGCTGCTGGCAGCGTCGATTTCAGCCACTGGTCTGATTGCGGGCGAGGCCTATGCCCAGGCCCAGCAGCAGGCCGGAACCAGCGAAGCGAGCGAAGGCCTTGAGGCCATCGTGGTGACTGCGCGCAAGCGCACGGAGAACCTCCAGAATGTCTCATCCTCGATCAGTGCGCTCGGCGTCACCGATCTTGCTAAGCGCTTCGATTCCGACGTGCGTGATTTCGCCAATTCCGCGCCCAACGTGCTGATTGACGATACGCAACAGGGCCCCGGCGGCGTGGCCGCCATCTATATTCGCGGTGTTGGCGTGGCCGACGTGGAAAAGTCGGTCGACCCGGCTGTTGGCGTGGTGATCGACGATGTCTACCTCGGCCAGAGCTCGGGCAGCCTCCTCAAGGCGATCGACGTGGATCGCGTCGAAGTGCTGCGTGGTCCGCAGGGCACGCTGTTCGGTCGCAACGCCACCGGCGGCGTGATCAACCTCGCTCGTTCGCGCCCGACGCAGGACCTGACCGGCAAGGTGCGCGGCACTTATTCGAGCTTCGATACGTTCGATTTCCAAGGCGTGGTGAGCTTCGGGCTTGCCCCCAACGTAGCCCTCAAGGTCTCGGGCGCCTACAATTCGACCGACGGCTATATCTTCAACAAGACCTTCAACCAGCCGGGGCAAAAGTCGGACTTCCGCGCGTTCGGCGGCCAGCTGCTGCTCACGCCGACCCCCGCGCTTGAGATCAGCCTGAGCTATGATCACCAGCTCACTCGGCAGGATCCGCCGCAGCTTTCCGCGCTGGCGAAGCCGACCGACTTGTTCTGCGCGGTCTACAAGTATTGCTCGACCACCCCGGACCAGCCGATCACGGGTGACCGCTACGTCAGCATCAGCAACGCGCCGGTCAACAAGAGCGCGCGCTTCCAGCTCGACATGGCCATCGGCAAGCTCAAGTACGAGCTCGGCAACAACCTCGATTTCGAGTACATTCTGGGCTTCCTGAAGACCAATGAATCGATCAATCAGGACTTCGATTCCACCCCGCAGACGCTCTATCACACCGATCGCCCGGCTCGCTGGCGGCAGGTCACCAACGAGGCCCGCCTCGTCATGGGTGGCGGAGGTCCGCTGACCTTCGTGCTCGGCGGCTATCAGTGGTTCTCGAAGTACACCATCAACCTCAAGAACTACATCGGCTTCGCCGGCCCGCCGCTGCTCACCAGCGCGCAGGACGTGACGCAGACGACCAGGTCGTGGGCCGGTTACTTTGAAGGTGACTACAAGTTCACCGACAAGCTCAAGCTCACTGTTGGCGGGCGGTACACGCACGACAGCAAAACCACACAGGTCAACGACAAGACGATCTTCATCTACGGCACGCTCGAGGAGAAGAACCCGATCGTCACGCTCCCGCCGGTAGCAGGCGTCAATATCGTGATGCCGACGCCCATCCAGGCGAGCTGGTCGAAGTTCACCCCCAAGGTCAGCCTCAGCTACAACTGGACGCCCGCGGTCATGACTTACGCGTTGTGGTCGCGCGGCTATCGCGGCGGCGGTTTCAATGGTCGTCCCGCAACGATCGGCGCTGCCACCACGCCCTACAACCCCGAGACACTCGACAACTACGAACTCGGCTTCAAGACCCAGTTCTTCAACGACCGCGTTCGCCTCAACGGCGCGTTCTACATGATGAAGTACAAGGACATGCAGCAGGACCTCGACGTGCCGGCACCCGGCACATCGACGGGGCGCGAAAACCGCACGATCAATGCTTCGAAGGCCGATCTCAAGGGCATCGAGCTTGACCTGACTGCGCGGATCACCTCGAACTTCACCATTGGCGGCAATGTCGGGTACCTCGACTCCAAGTACAAGGACTTCTTCGGAGACATCTACAGCACCGGAACACCGGTGGATGCGACGTTCCTCAGGATCCGCCGCGCCCCGCGCTGGACCTGGGATGCGCGCGCGTCATACGAGCAGGAGGTCGGTCCCGGCACGGTCATGGCCAATGCCGAACTGCACATGATCGGCGAGCACGACCTGACCTTCCTCAACAACCCGAACCTGCGCAACAAGGCCCAGTATCTGCTCGACGCCTCGATCAGCTACAAGATCAACAAGACCATGATCAGCGTGTTCGGCAAGAACCTCGGCAATGAGGATGGCTACACAATCGGCTATGACGTCCAGAACGTCTGGAGCTACGGCGCGGCGCGTCCGCCCCGGTCGTGGGGTGTTGCGGTCACCCAGAACTTCTGATCGCAGGCTGCGGGCACGATGGTGCAGGTTCCTTCCGGGTCCCAACCTGATGTCCGCCGCTGGCTTGTGACCGGGGCATCGCGTGGCATTGGCCACGCGGTCGCCTCGCTCGCCGCCAGCCAGGGCTGCAAGGTCTGCATCGTTGGCCGTGATCCCGAAATCTCCGGGATCGCGGCCGCGATGGGCACGGACGTGTTCGGCATCTCAGCCGATGTCACCAAAGCCGAAGACGTCGCCCGCATCGCCGCCGAGGTTGAGACGCGCTGGGGCGGTCTCGACGTTCTGGTCAACAATGCCGGGCTTCACCGCGGCGGCGGGCTCGACCGGATCACCGACGAGGACTGGGAGGCTACTCTCGCCACCAATCTTTCTGGACCAATGCGCGTGGTCCGCGCGCTTGTCGGGCTCATCCCCGAAGGCGGATCGGTGGTGAACGTGGGCGCGGTCGTCGGCTTCCGGGGCTTTCCCGGCGATAGCTGCTATGGCGCCTCCAAGGCAGGGCTCACCGGCCTTACCAAGGTACTCGCAGTCGAACTCGCGCGGCGGCAGATTCGGGTCAACATGGTCGTGCCCGGTTTCGTGCAAACCGAAATGACCGCCACGATCTCGGAGCGCGCGCGCGATGCAATCATTGCGCGGATCCCGCTCCAGCGCATGGGCACGGTCGAGGAGATGGCCGAAGTGTGCTGGTGGGTGGCGGGCTCGCGCTACATGACCGGATCCGTCGTGTTCACCGACGGAGGCCTGATGTGCAACCTGTAGATGCCGAAAGGCGCCTGCAGGGATGGTTGGCGGAGGCGACGGGTCGCAGCGACATTGTCCTCGGCCAGGTCCTCGCCGGCGGCAATTCCAACGTCACCCGTCTGATCGAGACCCGCGAAGGTCGGCTCGTGCTGCGCCACCCTCCGGTCAATGTCATTTCCGACCGCGCCGCTGCCGGGATCGAGCGCGAATACCGCGTGATCGCCGCGCTCGCCGGCCGCGCTCCGGTCCCCAAAGCCATTGCATGGTGTGCTGATCCGGCCGTGATCGGCCAGCGATTTGCCGTCACCGAATGGGTTGAGGGCGTTGCGCTTACCGAGCGCCTCCCGGCCGACTGGCCCGACACCGACGAGACCGTGAACCAGCTTGGCCTGACCATGATGGAAGGGCTGACGCGCGTCCACGCCGTCGATTGGCGCGAGGTGCTCCCCGCCGATTTTGCGCGCCCTGATGGCTTCGTCCAGCGGCAGATCGAACGCTGGCTCAAGGTCCGGGCGGCTGACCGGGTGCGCGATCTGCCGCTCCTTGAGGAGATCGGCGCATGGCTCCTCGCCCATCAGCCCGGGATGGACCGCGCCAGCGTGATCCACTGCGATTTCCATCTCGACAACTGCCTCGTCGCCCCCGACCGGCCCGAACTCAGGGTCATCCTTGATTGGGAAATGGCAACGCTGGGCGATCCACTGGTCGATCTCGGCCTTTGCCTGTTCTTCTGGCAGCGCGATCCCGCAGCCGTGCTCGGCTTCCCGTTCGTTCAGGGACTGACCAACCGTCCGGGTGTCATGCCGGCCCGGGCCTTGGCCGAGCACTGGTCCGCCGCGACCGGATTCAGCCACGCCGCTATCGACTACTACATCGTCTTTGCCGCCTGGCGCCTTGCCGCCATCGTCGAGGGCGCCTGGGTGCTCCAGGCGCACGGCAAGGTCGATACCGCCTATTCGCGTGGCCTCGAACGCGACGTTCCGGCCCTGCTGCAGGAAGCGGCGGCCATCCTCGAAAAGGGGAAGGTCCGATGAAATCAACGATGATGGACCATCCGTTGTCGACACAGATGATCTTCGATCGCGGCGAGCGGCTGTTCGGCGCAAGCCGCGTCGTCTCCTTCGACGGCACCACCACCCACACGCGCAGCTTCGCCGAAACCGCCAGGCGAGCGCGCCAACTCGCCTGCGCTCTCGCCGCGATTGGCCTGCCGCCGGGCGAGCCGGTCGCAACCTATTGCTGGAACAGCCCCGCGCATCTTGAAGCCTATCTCGCGGTCCCGGCCATGGGTGCTGTGCTCCACACACTCAACGTGCGTCTGCCCGCCGAGCAGATCCGCTACATCATGAACCACGCTGCAGACCGCGCGCTGATCGTCGATGCGGTCCTGCTTCCTGCCATCGCGCCGATCCTGTCGGAATGCCCCTCGCTTGGCCACGTCGTCGTTATTGGCGACGCGCCGCAAGCCATCGCGGGTTTTGCCGGAATGATGCACGCATACGAAGACCTGATTGCCCGCGCTGCCCCAATGACCGCGTGGCCCACACTCGTCGAAACCGATGCTGCGGCGATCTGCTACACCTCGGGTACCACGGGCCTGCCCAAGGGCGTGGTCTACTCGCACCGCTCGGTCTACCTCCACAGCCTCGCTTCGATGGCGGCGGATACCTTCGCGATCTCGAACCGCGACCGCATCCTCATGGTCCCGCCGATGTTCCACGCCAACGCCTGGGGCATGCCTTATTCCGGCTGGCTTGCCGGGAGCGACCTGATCCTCCCCGGGCCCCACCTGCAAAGTGCGCACCTCGTCCACCTCATCGCGCAGGAACGACCGACCCTGATGGCCGCCGTGCCCACGATCCTCAACGACCTGCTTCAGGCCCACGCCGGGGCGCCGCTCGATCTCGGCTCGTTCCGCACCATCGTCTCGGGCGGCTCGGCGGTTTCCGCCAGCCTCATCGAGCGGGTCAAGGCCGCGTGGGGCGTCGATGTCGTGCAAGGCTGGGGCATGACCGAAACGAGCCCGATGTGCGTGCTCTCGTTCCCCCCGCGCGAAACCGGCCCCGAAGGCGAAACCCCCTGGCGCGCCAAGGCCGGGCGGCCGGTCCCCGGCATGCACGTGCGGATTGTCGACGAGACGGACCACCCACTCCCGGAGGATGGCAAGGCCATGGGCCACCTCCAGCTGCGCGGACCTTGGGTAACGGGCGGCTATCTTCACGAGGCCCCCGAGGATTCGCGCCTCACCGCCGACGGCTGGCTGCGCACGGGCGATGTCGGGCGGATCGATACGCTCGGCTTTGTCGAAGTAACTGATCGCGCCAAGGACCTTATCAAGTCGGGCGGGGAGTGGATCTCCTCCGCCGATCTCGAAAACGGCATCGCCGCGCTGCCCGGCGTCGCCGAAGCCGCCGTCTTCGCGATCCCCGATCCCCGCTGGGAGGAACGCCCGCTCGCCGTCGTGGTGATGGCGGCCGGCGCCGAACTTGTCCCCGCCGCCTTGCGCGCCGGTCTCAGGGAGAGGTTTGCCAGATTCATGATACCCGAGTATTGGGCCCCTGCGGACTTCATCCCGAGGACCAGTGTCGGCAAGTTCGACAAGAAGACACTCAGGGAGCAGTTCGACGCCGGGGGGATGACTGTGGTTGTGGAAACCGGTTTCACCCTCGGAGACTAGGATTGAACGTGAATATCTCCCATCCCGGCGAACTTCCGGTCGAGCGCCCCAGACTGACCCAGGGCGAACGCACCGCGCTTTCGGACGCGCGGATGTTCGAGGCGGCGATGCATCTCATAGTCGAGAACGGCACGCACAACACCACGCTCAAGGAAGTCGGTGAACGCGCCGGCTACAGCCGCGGCCTTGCCAGCAACCGATTCGGTTCAAAGGAAACGCTGTTCGGCTTTCTGGTGCGTGACTTCAATGAGACGTGGGCAGCCGAGTTGCGCCGCTTTGTCGGCAAGAACACCGGCCTCGCAGCAATCGAAGGCGCGCTTGATGCGGTCGAGTTCTTCCTACTCAACCGCACCAAGCAGATGCAGGCCATGTATATCCTGTGGTTTGAATCTATCAGCAGCTATCCGCTCGTGCGCCGCCGCCTTGCCGCCAACCATATCGCCTACCGCAAGGACACCGTGCGCTGGCTGGCACAGGCCATCGCTGACAGCGAAGTACGTCCCGGCGTCGATCCCGAATGCTTTGCGATCGAATTCAGCGCCTTCATTTTCGGGCTGGTTTACCAGTGGCTGGCGAACCCGTCCGCGATCAATCTGCACACCCTGATTCAGCACTACCGCGAAAACACCATACGCATGCTGCGCAAAACCGCCATCTGACGGTGGGCAAACGTCTAATCCACCAAGACCAAGCCTAGTATCGCGGGATCCTGTCCCCTGATGCAACGAGCGGATATAAGCAAGTGCGCCCTTTCCGGAGCCAAACCGGTTGGCAGGAACCTCTGCCTCGCCATCGGCCCAGCTTGACTGTGAACATATCTGGATCAATACGAACGCATGCGGACGTAAAGCCGCTCTTAATCAGCGGGTCCTTGGTTCGAGCCCAAGTGCGTCCACCATTTTTTACCTTAAAAACAGCATCTTACAAAACATCGCAATATGTTGGATTGCAGCGGTATTTCCGCTAGGTAGCTTCCTAGGTAGCACGGCCTGAATTCGCGGTTGAGATGAGGCAGAGCGAAAATCGTTCAGGCCTTTTTCTCTGGCCGTCGCCGGACCTCCGCAGCACTAAAGTCAGTCCACGTCTTGATTGCCCAGTCCGAGCCATTCGAACAGCTCAACGTTCACTCAACCGAGCGTTTCTTTGGCCCCAGGAGCTGTGGGCTGCAGTGCCGTCGTCCGCACATCATAGAGGCACCTTTACCAACGCCAACAAAATGCCTTTCCAAGGGTATAATCTCGTTGGCTGGCAACGGGAGATGACAGGTGTCCGAGGAACAGATGCTCTCACACAAGCGTTGCGCGATCTACAGTAAGCGCCGTCGTGACCCCACCTTGCGGACCTGAAGCGCAGCGCCGAGTCTCCTTGCCCTGATCGGGCCGAGGACGTTGGTGCTATGACGATGTCATGTGATGATGCTGGCACTAGCGGTGTGCAGCGTTTTGAGGTTTTCACTGGGGCTGGTCGTCGTCGGGATTGGCCGGACGAAGTGAGAGCGTCGATTGTCGCCGAGAGCTATTCCGGCCGAGAGACGGTTTCTGCGGTGGCGCGGCGGCATGCGCTCAGTCCTTCGCAACTCTTCACGTGGCGCCGAGAGCTGCGCAAGCAGATGGAAGAGCGCGGCGTGCCATTGCAAGCGGGGCCGGTGTTCGTCCCCGCCGTGGTCGAGGCGGCTGCTGATGTTGAGCCTGTCCCGGCGGCGCGCCGCTCGAACAAGCCCCGGCGATCGAAGGTGAGTGCAGTCGAGCTTGAGATCGATGGCGTGGCGGTGAAGATCAACCGCGGTGCCGATACGGGCATGATCACGGCAGTGATCGAAGCGCTAAAGGCAACCCGGTGATCGGACCCGGCGCCGGTGCGCGCGTGATGGTCGCGACGCGCCCGGTTGATTTCCGCAAGGGACCTGACGCGCTCGCCGCGCTGGTCGGCAAGGAGTACGGCGGCGATCCCTTTTCGGGTGTGATCTACGTGTTCCGGGCGAAGCGGGCGGACCGGGTAAAACTGGTGTGGTGGGACGGTACCGGGCTTTGCCTGATGGCCAAGAAGCTCGAGCAAGGAGGCTTCTGCTGGCCGGCAATCCAGGACGGGGTAATGCGACTGACGGCGGCGCAACTGGGTGCCTTGCTCGAGGGTCTGGACTGGCGCCGCGTGCATGGCGGACGACGGCCGATTGCCCCGCAGATTGCCGGTTGACGGGGCTTTCGCACGCTGATTCAATGCCTCCATGCTCATGGAAGCGGACCTTCCCGAAGACATCGAAGCGCTCCGTGCGTTCGCCCTCGAACAGGCCCGCATACTGGCAGCGGAACGTGCCGCAGCAGCCGAGTTGGCGCTCGCAAAGGGTGAAGCCGATGCCGAGATCGAGCGGCTCCAGTCGATCATCGATGCGTTCATGCGTCATCGGTTCGGCGCGCGGTCCGAGCAACTCGATCCCGACCAACTTCAGCTCGGCCTGGAAGATGTCGAGACGGCTCTCGGTCGAGCCCGGGCTGCGCGCGAAGCGGCATCTCCAAAGTCCAGGAGCGATCGCCCGCGCAAGTCCAACCGCGGCTCGTTGCCCGCACACCTGGAGCGGATAGAACAGGTCGTCGATGTCGAGAACAAGGCTTGCCCGTGCTGCGGCGACGCCCTGCATCAGATCGGCGAGGACGTGGCCGAGCGCCTCGATGTCGTGCCGACAACCTTCCGCGTGCTGGTCACGCGCCGCCCACGCTACGGTTGCCGTTCGTGCGAGAGTGCGGTCGTGCAGGCCCCGGCGCCAGCGCGGGTCGTCGAGGGCGGCATTCCCACCGAGGCACTGATCGCGCAGGTGCTGGTCGCCAAGTACGCCGATCATCTGCCGTTGTACCGACAGGCGCAGATCTACGCCCGGCAGGGTATCCAGCTTGATCGATCGACGCTGGCGGATTGGGTCGGCCGGGCCGCGTGGTACCTTCGCCCATTGCGCGATCATATTCTCGAGCGATTGCGACGATCGGAACGGCTGTTTGCCGACGAGACCACCGCGCCAGTGCTTGATCCCGGACGTGGGCGTACCAAGACCGGCCAGTTGTGGGCCTATGCCCGCGATGACAGGCCTTGGGGCGGCAAGGATCCGCCGATGGTCGCCTATGTATACGCCGCCGATCGCAAGGGGGAGCGAGCCGAGGCGCACCTCGGAGACTTCGCGGGCATCCTGCAGGTTGACGGATATGGCGGCTACACAGCTCTCGCCAAGCGCCGGCAGCAGATTCAGCTCGCCTTTTGTTGGTCGCACGTGCGGCGGAAGTTTTACGAGTTGGCGGACAAGTCGCCCGTCGCAACCGAGGTGCTGCGCCTCATCGCCATGCTCTACGCCATCGAGGCCGAAGTGCGCGGCTCTTCGGCCGGGCAGCGCCGGGACCTGCGCGTCGAGCGCGCCCGCGTCGTTGTCGATGATCTGCGCCTCTACCTCGATGCCCGGCTTCGCCAGGTCAGCGCCAAGAGCAAGCTCGCCGAGGCAATCCGCTACGCGCTGAGCCGTTGGGCTGGCCTAACCGTGTTCCTCGAAGACGGCCGCGTCGAACTCGACTCCAACACCGTCGAGCGATCAATCCGACCGCTTGCATTGAATCGCAAAAATGCGCTGTTCGCCGGCTCTGACGAAGGTGGCGACAACTGGGCAGTGATCGCCACGCTCGTCGAGAACTGCAAGATCACCGGCATCAACCCGCACGTCTGGATGACCGAGACGCTCGCCAAATTGGCCGCCGGCCATCCTGCCAATGCAGTCGGCGAACTGATGCCCTGGACCTCCGTGGCCTGAGAACACCGGTTACGATCTACACGCGCAAGAGCACGAACCATTTGCTCGAGCGAGACATCAACTCGCTCACGACGCAGCGCGAGATCTGCAGCGCCTATGTCACCAGTCAGCGTTATCGCGGCTGGACCGAGTTGCCCAATCGCTATGATGATGGGGGCCATTCCGGCAGCGGCCTCGAGCGCCCTGCTCTCGCGAAGCTCATGCAGGACATCGAAGCAGGTCACGTGGATGCTGTCGTGGTCTACAAGATCGACCGCCTCACAAGAAGCCTGCTCGATTTTGTGCGGCTGATCGAAATGTTCGATCGGCGCGGTATTTCGCTGGTGTCGGTCTCCCAGGCGTTCGACACGTCGGACAGCATGGGACGTATGATCCTCAACGTCCTGCTTACCTTTTCGCAGTTTGAACGTGAACTCATTGCCGAGCGTGTGCGCGATAGCATCCGTACGCGCAAACGCCACGGCAAGGTGCATGGCGGGCTGCCGCCTTTTGGTTACGTGGCTACAGATGACGGGCTCCGCATCGATGATGCCGAGGCCGAGATCGTGCGCTTCATCTTCAACGAATTCTTGCGGACCAAGCGCTATACCACCGTCATGACGGCCGTTCGGGAAGCGGGCTTTTGCAGTTCGGTCAAATACTCGAGGCGCGGTGTGCCGCGCGGCGGAGCAGCCCTGAGCCCGTCAACTGTCTATCAGATTTTGCGCAGTCCGATTTATGTTGGCGAGATCCAGGGTCATGACCGGACCTACCCAGGTCGGCACGTGCCGCTTATCTCACGTGAAATCTGGGTCGAGGCGCAGGCAATAAGCGCCGACCGGACACGACAAACGCCCCACGCCAAGCAGACCAACCACTTTCTTGCCGGCCTGCTGTGGGACGACCTTGGACGGCATATGCTGCTTGAAGTCGACTGGCACCGCGGCAAGCCCTATTTCACTTACGCCTCAAGCAACGCGATGTGGTCGCAGAAGGAATACAAACGGGCCTATCGCAGCAAGGCGGACCATCTCGAGAAGCTCATCATGTCCGCGATTGCAAACTTCCTCAGCGACCGCAGGAGCCTGCGGTCGGCCGTGAAGAGGCTGGGGATATTCGGCGCCGATCTTGAACATCTCGCACGGCGCGGCGTAGGGGCGACTGCCACATTGGAGGCGACGCCCCCAGAATGGATGCACGACCTGCTTTCCGCGCTTTTGCACCGGATCGAAGTCGGCGAAGAACACGTCTCGCTCGACTTCCGCTTGATCGAACTGCGCCGCTTCCTCCTCTGGGACGGCGCGACAGCGTTTTGCGGGCGACCCTCCGATTGGCCCTGCAGCGACGCCAGATATGTGCTCGAGATTCCGGTATGCGCGATATCGGCGGAACGGTGGCCGGTGGTCCATATCGAACCGCGCAAAGCAGATCATCGCAGCATGCCTGATCCAGCTTTGCTCAAGCTGCTAAGGCGGGCGCGAGAGGCGCAACGATTGGTCGAAGACAATCGTGAAAGGCCGACCGCGGTGCTAGCAAGCGAACTCCGATGCAAGCCCGGTCATTTTTCTCGACTTATCCGGCTCAACTATCTGGCACCTGACATCGTGACAGCCATCTTGGACGGAGGCCAACCAGTCACCCTCACAAGAGATGTCCTGCTCAAGGCAAATCTCCCGATGGACTGGTCGCTTCAGCGCAGGTTGCTCGGCTTCATGGTTCCAACTCGCGACATTCCCGTGCGGAACCTATTCGGTCGCGGAAAGTGGCCGCCGGAAGACCGCATCAAGAGCCGATTGCCTTCCACATCAAACCAGACGTTCATGGAGATTCAAGCGCGCGAGCGATCATGAACAGGGAGCAAGTTCCAAACGCGGCTGTGATCAGCTGCAGACTTCGCCAGTTGCTTCAATCACCATCCGCGAGAGGCGCTGACGCCGCGTTGCAGCGAAACTTCCGCTATTTGATACGCGCGTCTCACGGCTGAAACACGGGTTCGATTCCCGTAGGGGGCACCAACAAAATCAATATCGTAAGCGAAATTCACCTCCTTTTATCAAATAACCATCAAATATACCGATAGGGAAGCGAGCGGATGCAACGCCCTCGGGGGCTGTGGATTGATCCTTGTGATCAGAGACCAGCAGGTGAATTCGGAGAGCACCCCCTGCCCCGCTATCCACATTTTCTCTCGAAAGTGGGTCCTTGATTCGAACACAAATGAGTTCGCCATTCCCCTTGGAAAAAATATGTTTTTCTTCAGACGCGGCGATGCGATCAGGGCCACATCCCAGCGCTTAGAAACTTCTATGCGCGAGGTGATGCGATGCCGGAGCAGCAAGCCGCTGGGTCCGATCGTCAGGCTGCCCCACTACCTTTGTCTCCGGACTGAGGCGGCTGCCCTCCATCCGGTTCCTCAGCGGGGACCACGATCTTAGCCGAGGGAGAAGTGCTCTTTGCCTTGTGGCGCGCGGCGATCATCGCCTGGAGCGCCGCGAGCCGCTGGTCGGCGGCGTCCGAATCGAGACCGGCCGCAATCGCGGCTTTGAGGTAGCGCCCTGCGCCCGCCTCACTGTCGAACCAAGCGACTTCCTTGTCGGCACCTGGAGGTGCCTCGTCACCAAGCGCGAGTCCGGCCTCCACATCAAAGCCACCACATTCGTCAAGCTTGCCCCAAGAGAAGCGGCGTCCCACAACATCATAGCAGTTCTGGCTATAGATCATCTCTCCCGCCAGCCCCTCCTTTGACGCTGTGATCACTCGGACGCCACCGCGGCGAACAGCGTTCGCAGTCAACGGCTCCACGGGGATCGGTTTCTGCTCAGAAACCGCGGACTCTAAAGCCTTCTGGGCGTTGCCCACCGCTTCGGCCGGCGGGGACGAATCAGTAGGTGCCGGCGTCGAAGACGAGCAGCGGGCGATCACGAGAACAAGGCCAACGATCGCTGCCATCCCAAAGCATCCACCGTTGTCGGGTTTGGCCGCGGGGGGCGGCAGGGTAGGCGGATCCAGCCGCGTTAGATTCGATGAGAGCCGCACCGGTCTGCGTTCAACCACAACATCCCCCTGTCCCTGCAGGGAACTTAACTTTCTGGTCCCGTTCAGCAATCCTATTTTCGCCGGGAAATAGACGCTTGCCGCGCCCCATCGTCGCTCATAGCATGAACTCTATAGCGACCCGGGAGACATTGTGGCGGAGTCCGAGATCGAGATCGCACTGTCGGCGCGCGATGCATCGCACGCGCTTGAGGCGTCGGCACGGATGCCACCAGACGTGCGTGTGCGGGTTTCGATCGACCGGGTTTTCATGTCGGCAGCCACATCTGTAACCGATGCCCGACATCTCTGGCGCGTGGCGCTCTTGAACGAGCGGCTTGTAGCTGAGGCGGATCCAGCGCGGACCGACCTGCTCATGATGCTCATCACATGACTTTCACGCCGCTCCGGCTCCGCGCAATCGGAGGCGAAAGCGAAAAGGCGCTTTTCGTCAACGATGCTGGCAGGTTTTTCCTTGGATCCTCGGCGTTCCTCGATCGCATGGACTTGGAGCAGTTGTCAGCCGGCGACCTGGCCTTCCTCCGCGCCGGAGGACACGTGGTCGAGCGCGGCGACGCACTCGGCGCGGCGGCGCATGCCCGAGGAGTCGCAGACCGGATAGCGCGTGCCGGACCGCTCGACTATCTCATCCTGGTCCCGACCCTTCGCTGCAACCTCTCCTGCAGCTATTGCCAAGTGTCGCGGGTTAACGAGAACCAAGGCGGGCACGACTGGAGCGACGACACGCTCCATGCAGTCCTTGCGCTGCTTGACCGGCTAGACGCCGCACACGTTAAGATCGAATTCCAGGGCGGCGAACCTACACTTCGCCCCGATCTGATTAGAGCAGTCATCGATCGTTGTGGTCGATTCGAGCGAGCGGAGTTCGTGATCTGCACCAACCTTCAACGCGTCGATGACGAGATTCTTGCGCTATTCGATCGACCAGACGTCTTCGTCAGCACCTCGCTGGACGGCGACCTATCTACCCACACGCGTAACCGCACAGGTACCGCGGAGGCGACATCCGCTTTCCTTGGCAACCTGCGGATGCTCGCCGAACGACATGGACCAACGAAGGTTTCTGCGCTGCCAACTATCGACCCTAACAATCCGCCTGACATCGACGCGCTCCTCGACGCCTATGTCGATCTCGGCATCGACAGCGTGTTCCTGCGTCCGATCAACTACCAGGGGTTTGCGCGCAAGCGTCACGCCGCCTCGCGCGAGCAGGGCGACGGCTGGCGGGGCTATTACGAGAGCTTCGTCCGCCGGATCATCGAGCGCAACTGGGCGGATAGAGGCAGAGTGCTGGAGGAAACGTACCTGAGCATCGCGCTCCGCCGCATCTTCCAACCCGGCAGCGAACGGCATGTCGACCTGCGAAACCCGAACCCTATGGGCATCGATTATGTCGTGATCGATCACGACGGCGCGGTATATCCCACCGACGAGGCGCGCATGCTCGCCAGATCCGGGGTGGTGGACCTATCGATTGGCAACGTTGCGGAGGGCTGGGGCGGACCCACATTCGATCTTCTCAACGCGAACTCTACGAACCAATTCGATCCCGATTGCAAGCGCTGCGCCTACCAGCCGTTCTGCGGCCGCGACCTCGTCGACGACCTCGCCCGTTACGGCAGGATCGACATTCAGCGGCGCGAGACGGCGTTCTGCCGACGCCATCTGCACCTGTTCGATCTCGCGTTCCGGCTGGTGTATTCGGACGACGACGCCATCCGATATTCGCTCGCCCGGTGGCTAAGACTACCCGGCGAGCCGGCGGCATTCGGGCAGCGCCTCGCATGATCCCCCTGATGCGCCCTGCGCTTGCCGACGCCGAGGGCCCTTACGTCACGCGGCTCCGTACGTCGCGGATCGGCACAGCTAGCGACGACGCGATCCTGATCGAGGGGGCCGACGATGGCAGCGTCTTCTCTGGACGTCTCGGCCTGGTCGTAATCGATGGTGTCCGCGCCGAAGACCTCGATGGCGACATCGTGCTGGTTGATCCCCGCAGGGGCCGGGTGGAACGCCTGCTTCGCGTCGGATCCACCACCAACACGCTGTTGGTCACTGAGCGCTGCGACCAGCTGTGCGTGATGTGCTCGCAGCCCCCGAAGAAGACACACGTCGATCGCTTCGACCTGCTCGAGGAGGCTTGCCGGCTCGCCCCCGACGGCATGCTGATCGGGATCTCAGGTGGAGAGCCGACACTCTACAAAGAGCGGCTCCTGACGCTCATCGAACGGACGCTGGCCGCGCGTCCGGACCTTGGCTTTCACGTCCTAACCAACGCCCAGCACTTCGAGGCAAGTGACGTCGCGCGGTTGGGTCGCTCCGCGTACCGCCGGGTAAGCTGGGGAATACCGCTCTATGCGTCGGAAGCGGCGCTGCACGACAATATCGTGGGCAAGGAAGGGGCGTTCGCCAAGCTGGAGGAAGGGCTCGCGCACCTCGCGATGGCGGGAGCGCGAGTAGAACTCAGGACAGTCGTCCTGAGCGACAACATCGACGCATTTCCCGCCCTCGCCGGATATGTGGCAGCCCGGCTGCGCTTCGTCGAGGCATGGTCGATCATGCAGCTAGAGCACATCGGGTTTGCAAGGAACCGCTGGGAGCAGCTGTTCTTCGACCATGTGCAGCGCTTTGGGCCGATCGCGGAGGCACTCAACCGCGCGCTGCTGCACGGCGTGCGCGCGCAGCTGTTCAACTTCCCGCGCTGCACGGTACCCGCGGCCTACCGCCGCCTGGCGATCGCCTCGATCTCCGATTGGAAGCGCAAGTTCGCCCCCGCTTGCCTTCGCTGCGGCGAGCGCAGCGCTTGCTCGGGATTTTTCGAATGGCATCCGGACGAACAGGCCGCCTTGGCGGTCCAGCCGTTGTGAAGCGCACCCGCTTCCTCATATCGAGCCTGCTCGCGGCAGGGTTCACCGGTCATCAGGATGCGATGGCGGACACGTTCACGAAGGCGACGACCGGCAACGACGATCCGAACAAGGGCGCGCTGCTGCGGCGCTTTTCCCAGGACCACACGGTCACGCTCGCCCAGCACCGCAGCCACAGCAGCCACTCCAGCCACAGTTCGGGATACGGCGGCGGCGGCGGACACTACAGCCATACGAGCCACCGGTCATCGTCGGGTGGCGGTTACGTCCCCAGCTACAACCCAGCGCCTGGCTACTCCCCGCCCTACGTCGCTCCAACTCAGGAACCTCAGCCCCAGCCTCAGACTGCGCAACCGCTCTACTCGACCGACGTCCGCGCATCCGCACCGCCATCCGACGGCCTGCCTGCGCTATCTGGGCGCACGAAGCGCTTTGCCTCTATCGTGAGGCGGGTGCAGATAGCCCTGCTAGCGCAAGACTTTTACAGCGGCATCATCGATGGCCAAGTTGGGCCAAGCCTTCGATCCGCATTGCGCAAATTCCAACAATCGCGCGGTCTGGATGTGACCGGGACTATCACGCCGCCGACGCTCGATGCGCTGATGGTGTCGAGCCAGTGATGCTTTCGCGGGAAGGCACATCATTCAAGTCGATGGAAGCGTGGAACTCCTAGCTTAACCAAGGACGCTTCCACACCCTACACTAATAAATTCAATGTGCTAACAACCTGGCATAAGCCTACGCTGGACGAAGATCGTTACGCTCGACATGTCGCGATGGGTCGATTGGATTGAGCTAACTCGATGAACTGCCGCCGAGGCGTTAGGTAGCCCGCGCTATTGAAAACAGCGCCTGCTTCGCATAACATTCCATCATGGAATCTAGCCCGCATCCAGAATTGATAGAGTCGGCTCTCTGCCGTCAAATCACCCAAGACGGGGTGCCGCTCACCATAAACATTGTGCGCATTGCGACTGAACCCGGTTGGTCGCTGGAAGTCGTCAATGCGAAGGGGACTTCGATCGTTTGGAACGACACTTTTGCTACGGATCGGGAAGCCGATGCTGCGTTCCGCAACGTACTCGCGGAGGAAGGGGTTCAGGCTTTCTTAGACACCTGACCAAATCTGGAGCCAGCTCAGATCGTTTTGTGACGCAGCACTCTCCGGATAGATTTTCAAGAAAGCGCTCAATTCACATTGCTCGCATCATCCGGAAGGCGGCTGGGTAAGACGGACGGGCACCGCTGACGAGCGCCGTGTACGGTCTGTGGCCACGGGGCTTGATCAGGATAACGGCGGGCGTTGACGAAGGGGGAAATTTGGGGGATTTAGGAGAGTGGCACCGTAGTTCCCTCATGCGCCTTTACAGGTCCTCATGTCGCAAAAGGGTGATGGCGTCACCGCTTTCGGCGAGAGCATCATGCAACTCATTTGAGCGCATCGTTTCATTAACATAGAGAAGTAATTTGCTGTTCGGAAAGCTGTCTTCGGCAGGCACGTCCTCGAATGGATCACGATTTTCCTTGAGCATGAAATGCTCTCCGGCCTCATCACCAAATGTGTAATATGTGCCACCATGGTAGGTGCTTTCCCGCTCTTCAAACGAGCACATAAGCAACCTCTCAAGGATAGCTTTTGCGCCGGCCAGACTTTCAGCCTCTATCTCATAGAGATCATAGAAAGACATTTCTTCACCCCTTTCTAGTGCGGCAGGATGATGCTGGGTGCACGCTGCAGAGCAGATTCAGTAGTGCGGTAGATCATGAAGATCACCGGCCTTCCAGCCTGCGCACTCATTTGTAGGGACAAGTCTCGGAGCCCAAGCACCTTCAAATCACGCGCGGTGAGCGGACCCGTTCGCGTGCCGTTTGAACGCAGTCCGATGCCAGCACTTTTAGCAGTTTGGAACAACGAATCCCCAGACAGCGCAACGTCAAAGTCGCTCACTCGGCCAACATCGAACGGAGCGCCGGTCCTGAAACTCTTACCCGTTACCGCGCTTCCTTGAAGAATTGCGTTCGCATCCGCATAACCGGCCTCCGACAATCCACCGCGTAGACTCTTACCGAATTGCGCAAACTCTTCAAGGTTCGCAAATCCTCGGGGGATCGCGCTGAATCCGCCCTTGAGCGCTCCCAAACCACCCAAAGCGATGCTGCCCGCCAAAACGAACCCAAGGCCGCCAGCTTGGCCCTTTTCAGCGGACCACATCTGCGGTCCCGTCATTTTGCCAGCGATGTAACCCGACGCCTCATCCTTGAAATAGTCGAGCGCCATGCCGGCGAGATATTTGCCGGGGGCAACAACCGCAAACGCCCCGTCAGCGAGCGTCAACGCAGTCCCGACGCCGGGATGATCCTGAATAAACTGGCCAACGCCCTGCTTGATTGCGTTGCCCTGCTCACCAACGCATATGCCAGCATTGTCAAGGGTCGAGCCAAGTAGAAAGTCACGGCTTCCGGTCACGGCGATCTCGCCCATTTGGGCCGTGGGGCTAGCCGGATCGACATGATTTAGGAACGCTGCGACATCGGCTTCACCGCTGTTAGCCTCAAGCATGGCACGCGCAGCCCTGTCAAAATTAGCTCGCGCCTCCCGGCTGCCAGGATGCTTCGCCGCAGCCAGCCCCGCTTCTCTGTAAGCTGCAACTTCGGCAGTAACTCCGAACTTCTCTTCGAACGCGGCCGCACTACGCTCCACTCCTGCTCGCCGCATTGCACGTTCTTCGCTCGCACTTGCGATCCCGTCGGCGACGAGATTTCCGATGGTATTGGCGAGTATACGTGCCCCGACGCGGGTTTGGCTGCGGTGGCGGGTTTTTCCGAAGCGATACAGTGGCTTGTTGGAGCTCCACGCGGGCACAAAGCGGCGCGCGCGGATTTTACCCCCTGATGCGGTTTTGGGCGCAAGGGCTGCCAGCGGCTGAGACAGGGATGATCGCGAAGCCCCCTTCATGACAGAAGGTGTGGCGCGCACCGGAAGCCTGGTCAACACCGGCTTGCTTTTTGGGCGTCATTGACGTATATGATTGCGGTGAAGACGCTTCCGATCTCCGTGGCCGAGACGCAGGCATTCGCTCGCTTGGCCGAGAAGATCTGGAGCGAGGACGAGCGCGCTGAGCTGATCGATTACGTCGCCCATAATCCCGAGGCTGGCGATGTAATCCCAGGCACCGGCGGGGTGAGGAAGCTGCGCTGGGCGCGTGCAGGCAGCGGCAAGCGCGGCGGGGCGCGGGTGGTCTATTTCTACTACCGGCCCGATTGCCCGCTCTACCTGCTGGTGGCTTACGCCAAGGCGCAGGCCAGCGACCTGAGTGCGGACGAGAAGAAGGTGGTGGCCGCCTTCGCGGCGACGATCAAGGCCGCAAGAGACCCTGGGGTGGATTGAGCGTAAGGAGCATGGCGATGTCGGACTTTGGCAAGGACCTGATTGCGGCGATGGAAGAGGCCGCCGCGCATGCCCAGGGCAAGGGCAAGGTGGCGCGCGTCCATAGCATTGAGGTGCCCGACGTGCGCGCGATCCGCGAGGAGCTGGGCCTGTCGCAGCAGGCCTTCGCCGACGCCTACCGGATTCCGCTGGCGACCCTCAAGGGCTGGGAACAGGGCCGTCGTCAGCCTGACGCTACGGCCAGCGCCTATCTCTCGGTGATCGCCCATCTGCCCCGCGAAGCCCGCGACGTGCTGCGCGCGGCCTGACCGTTCGGGATCATTTCCCGGATCAGGAAGGGGCTGCGATGCTGCGCATCGAGCCGGGTATTCAGATACACACCCCACGCACGCGTGCAGCACGGGATTTGGCGGGTACGGTCTGCATGCGCTGTAGATGATCCTGCGCGTGATGCATGCGCTCGGGGGGCATGCGGGCTGAGCGGCAGAGAGAGGGTCTTTGACGAAAAAGGTAATTGAAATCTATAAAAATATCACAGCAATATCCGAAATAACAATCTTCATTTTTCATGCATATAAGCGTCATACCCAATTACAAATTTCTGACATATAGGATACACGTCATCTCGATTGTCTCTAGTTATTTTCCCCCATCCTTTTGGACTTAAGAATTTCTCGACCGCGTAACAAGGAACGCCGAGAGAAACATCGCAATTTTTACTGCTAACTTTTGCCAAGTCTCCCAAAATTAATTTTTCTTTATAATCACAACTGTAGACAAATCCTATATTATAAGAATATATAATTGCTCCGGCTATGAATGCAATTGGTAGAATTTTAAAGAATTTATTCATTTTTTATACGCCTCAACCAGAGCCTTTATCTCCTGCGGAAGCAGATGTCCGCTTGAATTCGAATAAGGATACATCACGCTAGCCTCAAAGCTGCTATGAGACATCCCGAGCCAATGCAGTAATTCGTGCGGCACATCATGGGCAAAACTTGTGTAGTTACGAGGGTCGACATGCAGAGATCGATCCTGCGGATCAAAATACGCCAGCGCTCCACCACCGATCGAATTGTCCACATTGATTTTCATATACGGTAATTCATTACGAGTCATATAGGGACTATTTGAAGGAGCAAAATTCTCGTAAATACTTGCTTCATGAAAATTCAGATTTATCTTGTAAGTATTACCATCAAATCCATTTACAGACATATTAACACCCTTCAAATATGGCGCGAGATATGCCGCGTCCACATTTTTCCGAGTATAATTCATGATGTCAATCGCAACATCTCCCTGGATAGTAAAGGTTTTCCTTCCAGTCTTGTCGATTTCACTAGTGACGAAAATTCCAGGGGCTCTTTCTAACCCTTTTCCATAGAAGGGCTCAGAAAAACCTCCATTAAGTATTGGAAAACCATGAATTTTATCATCATAAAATATTGCGGGCAGCTCATTGTATACTTCTGACGCACCTAGTGGTGCCACATTGCGACCATTCGCCAGTTGGAGCCCCTGACCAACCCCAAGCCCCTGTGCATACAGACTGCGAATATCCGCATCTGAGACCCCAGCCTTCAGCATCTCTTTGACATGCTGCCGCTGTTCCGGGGTAGCTCCATCGGGCAACAGGCTGGCCGCATGGGCGTTGCGGTCCAAGCTGGCTATGCCATCCGCCGCCAGATTCCCGATGGTATTGGCGATCACATCGGGCAGGGCCGCCATGATGTTGTCGCCAAAGTCGGTGCCATCGATCACGCTGCGCGCGGCGGCGTTTGCGATGCCGCCCGCCACGTTGCGACCCAGTTGTTGCCCAAAATTACCGGTTTGCCCAGGTGGTATTTTAAGCCATCCGCCAACAGCCTCACCAAAGCCTGCTCCGATACCCGCAGCTGCCACTCCGGTCCAATCAAAGCGGTCTTGCAGGCCAGTCGCAACACCGATTCCTTGAGAGATGGCGCTACTAACGGCCCCCTTCAATGCGGCGTCAATGATCGCGCTCTTGATGCCTAGCGAACCAAACGTAGTAACACCCGCCTTCGACACGCTGCTAAACAAGCCACTTGCCCCAAGTCCACCACCAACAGCACCGCCAATGGCGCCCAATGCAACACCTTTCCAGCTGAAGCTATCTTGCGCACCTATTGCCAAACCGAAGCCTTGACTGACCACACTTGCGAGCGCACCAGTGACTGCGCCGCCAATAATACCTCCGCCGATTGCGCCAGCACTGCCGGCAATTACGGCACCCCCAGCAGTCAAACCGCCAAGCGCGCCCTGAACTGCAGAGATGATTTCAGGGCCGGCATAAATAGCAACGACCACCGCAACCAAGAGAACCAATATCTGGCCGAATCCCCCACACCCGCCATGCTTCGGCGGCGCGACTGCCGTCGGCGCGGTATCGCCGATGGCCTCGTTGGGATCATAGACCCGGTAGGTGCTGGTGTTGTTGTGGCTGTTGTGGACCTTGTTGGGCAGGATCAGCGATTGCCCGCCGACCAGCGTCTCGGTGCCGTCGAGCCCGTTGGCGTCGGCGATCATATACCAGAAGCTGGCATCACCCCACACCGCCTGCGCGATGGAAGTGAGCGTATCCCCCCCCTGCACCACATACCGGCTCGAGGTCGAGGCGTAGCTCAGCCCATTGATCGGGTCGTAGCTTTGGTCGAAGTCGGCATAGGATGTGCCAGTGGTTGCTCCATTGCGGAAGGCACCATTGCCGGCACTTGCTGCTGTGTGCTGTGCGATCGAGGTCGCATAATCGACATCGCTCGTCCCGTTGTTCGAGATATCGCCCACGCCCATTCCGTTAAAGTAGTAATGGATCTCCTTCGGATCGCCTTGGGTCGTAGTGTTGTCGCTCTCCTGACGGGCAAGGATCTGGCCATTCACATCCGTGACGAAGTTCACCGTGCGAGACCGGCCGTCCTGGATATAGACCGACTGCAGGTGCCCGCTCTGGTCGTAGTTGAAGGTCGAGGTGTTGTGCGTCGAGCCGGAATCGTAGTTTGTGAGCGACTGCATTGCCCCGCCCCACCAGACGAGCGTGTTGGTGCTCGCGCTACCGGTTTGCGAGGTGCCGTTCTTGGTCACAGCTGTGGAAGATAGCGTAACCGCGCCGCCCATGTAAGTGCCGCCGGTTGTCACGCCTTTCCCGGTCGTATCGGCATTGTAGTAGTAGGTCGTGCTGTTAACGAAGGTATCGGTGCCCTGCAGCGAGGTCACGACATCCGAGGTGACGAGGCCTTTGTTGGAGTAGGTTGCGGTGCGCTGATAGACCGCGTTGGTTGAGGGATTCGTTGTTACGTAGCCATTGACATTGTATTCGCGATAGTCGGTCACCCGGCCCATCGCATCGCGCATAAAGCGCGTCCTAACGCCGCCATTGATATTTACGCTCGATAGATAACCATCGTCCGAATACGTGTATATCTCCGCATTGACACCGTTCGAATAATAGTCCGGTAAGGCTATGCCCTGTCCAGTATATCGCTCAGTCTGAATGCTATAGCTATAGCTAGTGTCCTTGCTTCGATTTCCAGCCTTGTCCCATTCTATTTCGTGCCCTTGGCCAAACCCATTGCCAGTCCCGACTGCGCCAGTTGGAATAGGCATACGATAATTTGATCTGATCGTGGCATTCGCATTGCCCCGAGCCAAGTCTCCGACCAAATTCTGGCCCGATGCGTTGGTCTGAACGTACCCTGAGCTATCAGTCACTACAAGGATGCCCCTGGTTGTGACGAACCGGTTCATCGCATCATAGCGATACCAGTAGTCCTGGGTTGTGGCTGTAGCCGAGACAGCGCCCTGATCGTTGATTGTTCGGTATGATGCGACCATATGGCGGATGTCGCCGCCAAGGTCATATTCCCAGTCGATTTGGGTTGGACCGTAGCCGTTGACCCCAGTGTCACTATGCCCATTGTCGGCCAGGCTAGTCATGCGGCCGGCGGCATCCCAGGTGACGTAGGCATGCTGGTGCCGTATGGCGGCGTTGGTGGTGGTCACGCCGGTCCAGAAGTTGGTGCTGGTTGTGGTGCCTTCATACCCTTCGAAGGTCCGGTGGTTGTCGGCGTCGTACTGGTAGGTCGCGGTGATGGTCGAGCCGTAGTAGGTCGTGCCGTAGCTCGACACCTGGCTTTGCATCATACCGGTGTTGAAGTAGGTCCAGGTCACGGTCTCCCCCAAGGCCGTATTGACGCGTCCAACAAGGCGGCCGGAGAGATCGAAGGTGTAATCGTAGTTGTGCCCGCCGTAGTCGATCATGTCGATCGTGTGGCCGAAGTAGTCGGTCTTATCGGTGCGGGTCTTAAGAGATGAGTTGGTGGTAACCTTGCTCCAACCACCGAAGGTGCCCAGACCCGACGTGACGAGGGTCCCGTCCCAAGTGTAGCTATAGGACGTGGTATCGCCGCCCAGATCGATCTGGCTCGTGACCCGGCCCTGGACATCGTACGCCGTGGTCTCCGTTACCGTGCCGCCAAGCTGGCTGTTGGTGTGCAGGATTCTGTGACCGAGGTTATCGTAGTCGTAGAAGTCCTTCAGCTGCACTGCCACTGCGCCGGTCAGGTCGTTGCCTGGCGATCCAGCGGCCCGGATCTGGTGGTCCTGCTCGATCAACTGGCCGAGCGCGTCGTAGAGGTAGCTCTCCGTCTTGCCGACCTCGTTGATCGTGACCTTAAGGTCGTGGTGCAGGTCGTACTGGCGCTCCAACATACCTCCATCCGCATGATACTCCTTCAGCACCAGCGCTTCATCGTCCTTCCCGTAGCCGGTCCCAGCCAGCAGCGTGCGAGTGTTCAGATTGCCGTTGGCATCCTGCACACCCACAACCCGGCCCGAGGCGTCATAGAAGTAGTTCTCCGTGGGGCGTGCTGATGCAACCGTCCCGTTCTCGGAGGTCCAGTTTACCGCGGGCAGCTCGCGTTTGATCACCTTGCCCAGCGTATTGTACGAGTAGTTTGACGTGTTGCCGCGTGCGTCCGTTTCGCTCGCCACTTCGCCGAAGGCGTTGTAGCTCTTGAGATTCTTGTAAGGGCTCGTGCTGTAGGTGCCGAGGCTCGTTCGGTCGCGCAGCGGCATGCGGGTCTGCGTGAGCTGGTTGCGGCCATCGTAGAGGGAATGCGTGACGATCATGCCCTGCACGACCACCGCGCCCACGGTATTGGCGCCATTGTTCGTCAGCAGGTTGATAGCGGCCGTGAGGTCGAGCTGGGTTTTGCCCGCGATCGGATTGAGCGGATCCTGCGCCCAGACATAGTTGTTCAGCAAGGCGTCGGTGGTGGTGATATCCGCGGTCGTCAGCTTGTCCTTGCCCGACGAGGTAATGTCGAGGGTCTGGTTCCCGTTCTCGTCGTAGACGTAGAGGTCGACCGTGCCGTCGCCTGCAGTCGTGCGCCACATGTGCCCGGCATTGTCGTACGAGAACTGGTCTTGGTAGGCGCCCGCTGTGATCTGTGCGCTCGTCAGGTTCATGCCGCGGCCGACAACTTCACCATAGGCGTTGTAGGCCATCTGGGTCGTGTCGCTGTTCGTAGCCTTGGCCCACGTCGCACCGGTTACCGTTGCATAGCCCTGCGTGGTCAACCGGCTCGCCGCGTCGTAGGCGTAAGTCATCGCATCGTAGGTCGTATCACCAGCCTTGCGCAGATATTTCTCCGCGACCTTGTTGCCGGCGCCGTCATAGTAGTAGGTCCGCACGACGTTATCTGCGTTGGTCAGCGATTTGAGCTTGCCGCTGGCATAATATTGGTACTGCGTCGCGCGCCCGTTCTCGTCGCTGCGCGTCAGATTGCCCAGTCCATCGTACCAGAACTGTGTGACCGGTGCGTTCGTCAGATCAATGATTGCGCCGGTCGTCTCATTGTATGAACCGGCAGGCAGGTCGGTTTCTTTCGTCATCCGCCCCATGTTGTCATAATCATAAACCGTCTTGTCGCCCGTCGCCTCACGCTTCGACTTGACCTCGCCAAGCTCATTGTAGGTATAGGTGATGACGGAGGTGGCGGTAGCCGTAGTCCTTACACCGGAGGTCGCGTTGATCGTGGTCGCCTGTACGCCATTTCTCACCTCGGTCAGGCGACGTCCCATCCGGTCGTAGGTAAAGTGCGTGGCGCGGTCATTGGCTGCATCGGTAAACAGATAGACAGTAGACGTTGGCGTTACGCCCGGAGCATTGACCTGAGGTGCCGCGGCTGTGGTGACTGCCCCAACCACCCCATTGGCATAACGCACTTCATCGACAGTGTTGCCATCCTCGTCGAGTTTCCAGGTCGTCAGGTAGTTCTCCCGGTCAACCTGTTCAGTCTTGCGATTTAGCTTGTCGTAATAGAAGTAGGTGTTGTCCCCCCGACCATCGGTCTGACGGACAAGATTGCCCGCTGAATCGTAGAGGTTCGTAGTCGTGATATCCGCGCTTAGGTTGTAACTGAACGCTGTGCCGGAGTAAGAACCCACCAACACGCCAGCCACTTTGGTCTCGGTCAACCGATCCAGCTTGTCATAGGAATAGTTTGTGGTTCGAAGGATCGAGCCACCTGCTGGCGCAGCGGCCGGGCGCGCGGCAGTAGCGGCAATCGTGACCTCAACACCATAGACGCTGGCGGCCTGCACGTTGCCGCTCGCATAGTAGCTCCAATGCGTCAGCGTGCCCTTGTCGATTGTACTGCCAGCCTTGAACTCATCCGACTTGCGCCCCAGCCTGTCATACCAGGCCAGCGTGCGGCTGAGCGTCGTCGTGCTTGTGCCGATCGTGGTCTGAACAAGCGTCTCGGTGACATTTCCAAGGCTGTCGTAGCGCGTGATCGTCGTCGTTGTGCCAGTGCCTTCGGTCAGTACGCCACTCGCGTTGGGATAGAGAACCGGCACCGCCGTGCCGCTGACGGAGGACAGGCGGTTGTTGCGATCATAGCCGTAGCTCGTGCTGCGGACTTCGGTGAGACTGAATGCCTCCACCATCGTCTTGCGATTGCCGAACCCATCATAAGTATAGGTATTTACGACACTGCTCGACTGCTGCGTGCCAGTCCGATCCACCGAGGTCATCGACATGGTCTCGCTCGTCATGAGACCACGGTGATCGTAAAGGTAGCTCGTTGTACCACCGAGCTTGTTGGTCTTGGTGTCTATTCCGCCAAACGCAGTATACGTCTGGCTCTCGTACTTGCCCTCCGCGTCTGTCGTCTTCTTGAGCCGCCCAAGCCGGTCGTACTCGAACGTCGTCTTCGCATCCGAGTTTGCTGACAGCGTTGGGTTTGGCACCAAGGTCGCGGCAGTGGTAACCGTGTTGGCATAACGCGTAACCGTCCATACCGCGCCGAAGCACGTATAGGTTGTCCCGGTGACGTAGTTCTCCGCGTCCCGCGTCCACAGAACGCGGCCCATAAGGTCGAAGTAGCTATACGTCGTCGCATCCGAAGAGGATGTCGTCACCGCAGGGGCACTGGTTTTGTCCGTAGAGATTGTTCTGGCGGCATATCGCGTGACGCTGGCGACCTCGCCGAAGCTGTTATAGCTCGTCTTGGTGACGTAGTCCTCGGCATCGCGGTTGCTGGTCACCCGGCCCATAAGGTCATAGTAATTGTAGGTGACGTTGAGGCTCGGATCGGTGGCGCTGACCACATTGCCGAGACCGTCGTAGGTGTAGCTTGTGATGGCCGCGATGCTTGTGCCCGCTGCCTCGGTCTTCGAGCCGACCCGGCCCGCCAGATCATAGGTGTAGCTGGTGACAACCGCGTCTGCGGTCCCATAGGCGGCAGTCTGCTTCCAGATTTCGCCCGTCGCGAAGTAGTCATAGTGGGTGACTACCCCGAGCGCATCTGTGACGTTGCTCAGCCGGCCGAGTTGATCGTAGCTGCGCTGCGTCCGGCTGTAGGCGAGGGATGCCTTATCAATTGCAATTGCAGCAGTGACGTCGGCCATTTGCGAGGCGTCGGTGAGGGGAACACTGTTGTCATAGCTGGTTACTGCTGTGACCCGGCCGTCTTCGTCGTAGCTGGTTTCTCTTACATTGCCTTCGCCGTCGACCGCATAGACGAGCCGCCCCCGCGCGTCGTAGAAGCTTCGCGTAACCCGGATGTCCGGTGCCAATGCAATCGTGGTCGTGGCCCCCGAAGGTGTCGTGGCAATCCAGGCGTCCATCGTTGCCGCCGAAGGCAGAGCTGTCGTCGGTCGGGTCTTGGAATAGCGCGTGCTGCGGATGGTATTGCCCGCGCCGTCATAAGCAAAGCCGGTCACTCCGCCTTCGCCATCGATTGTGTAGGCGACCTGCCCCTTCAGGTTCACAACCGCAAACGTTTGGCGGTCGTTGCCACTGCTGGCCAGCGTGACCAACAGTGCCTTGACGTTGTCGAAGGTAAAATCGGTCGTCGTGCCAGGAAGCGTGTTTGCGTAACGGGTCGTCGTGGTCCCCTCGCCCGACCGATCATAGTCGTACTGCGTCACAGATCCAAGCGCATCGACCACGTAGCGCAAGACCTGCCCGTCATAGATATAGCGGATATGCCGTTCGGACCCCGCCTGGCCAACCACATTTGCCCGCAGATCAGCGAATGATGCGCTGGTGCGGACGACCGCAGCCCCTGCAGCGTTGGTGAAGCTGCTGGCCGCCTGCTTCTCGTAATGGATCTCGTCGATCTTGCGTCCAGACTCGTCGTAGACGATTGCAGCCAGTCCGCCGTAGCGGTCCATTGATCCGATCAGCCGGCCCTGCTTGTCATAGAAGCTTCGCGTCTGGTTATATGCGCCTGCGTAGGTCCAGTCCGAGTAGGCTGACGTCGGCAAGAGCATTGTCGCCCGGGGCGTGCCGGCCTGGAGGCCGTTTGCTGGGTCCGCTAGTGTTGTAGCGCTAAGCCGGTCAAAGTACTCGGTCTGGCGCACCAGATTGCCGCTCTCGTCGTAGTCGAGGCGCGTCACCGCCCCGTCTCCCGCGATCGTCTCGATTACCCGACCACCGTTGTCGTAGATCCTCCAAGCCCACTCGTCACCCACTGCAGCAACTGGCCGGATGTCCGCAATACCAAGCGCCGTGTCAGGATTGAGCAGGGAGATCAGGTTTGCCGCTGTGACGCGAGTTGCGTACCGGATCGTCGCTATAAGTTGGTTGTCGGCATTGTACCGATACTCCACCAGCGCCCCGTCCGCCGCCACATCACCGGTCTTGCGCCCGGCGTTATCGTAGACCGCGTAGCTCGCGTATCCCCTTTGATCGAACGTCACACGAAGACGCCCGAGCTTGTCGTAAAGATTCCCCGGCGAGCGCTGCACTATCGGCGCTGAGAGGATCACAGTATTGCCTGCGACCGCGCCGGCGCCCGAGTTACCGACATAGACGATCGCCTTGGCGCTCTCGGCGGCAGCAAAGCGCCGGACGATCCGGACTCGCGTCTCGGTCGTCGTCGACAGCCCGCTCACATCGAAGAGCCCGCCAGCGGCCTGCACCAGCGTACCCGGCCCGCTCAAGATCGTTGCTATGGAGTCGCCATTGGCACCCCACGAACTTGTCGTACCGCTGATCCCAATACGGTCGTTTGTGTTCGGACCTGTCGCTGCCTTGAGCGTGATCTCGAAGACTACTGTATCGTTCGCGTTGACGGCTTGCGCAGCGCTAACCGCAGTACCACTCGTGCCGGCAGCCAGCACCGTGTACAAGTATGCCGCATTGCCCGCGACCGCGGTCGATGTGGTCCGCGTGGCACCGCTTGAGGTCCATTGGCTGGAACTGGAAAGATCGGAACTGAGGTTTGCCTGACTATCGCTCTGCGCGATCAGATCACCAGCCAGATTATACAGCGACGTCTGCACCAAGCCACTCGCCAGCGTCACAACCGTCGTGCTCGACTTGTCCTGGAAGGACACGGTCGTCACGCCAAGATCAGCGCCCATCGTGCCGATCATTCGGCCCATACCGTCGTAGACATAGCTGGTGATATTTTGGGTGCCGTCGATAGCCGACAGCAGGCGCCCGGCCTGGTCGTAAACGTACTTCTCCTGGCTGTAGCCGTTCGTCGTCGCAGCTGCGCCAGTTGTGGCGTCGGCACCGCCGTACTTTGTCGCTGACAGCAGACCGCCGCGCGCGTCATAGCCATAAGCCGCGATCTCGATCCAGTTACGATCCGGAATGGCCCCAAGCTGCGCCGTGACCTGCGCCTCGGTTGGCGCACCGCTCACCGTCGTACCGAAGTCATAGCGCCACTCGGGATAACCGACCTCTGACGCAAGGATTCCCGCCGCATTATACCGGTACTCGGTTACCTCGCTCTGCTTGTGAACAACCCCGGCGACCGTGACATCTTCCGGAGCGAGGAGCTTGAAGCGCAGATGCCCCTCAGCGTCATAAACATAGCTGGTCGTGTGAGAGGCAGAAGCACCATATGCCACCGTGTCATCGGAGGCGGTCGTTGTCTCGCTTAGCAGGAGGTTGCGAACATAGAGGGACGCGTCGACAAAATTGCTTGAGGGAGTTGCCGCGCTGTATGCAAACACCGCAGCGTCGCTCTTGCGGATGCTGCCGTAGACCCGCGTAGTTTGATTGCCGAGCTTGTCTGTAATCGTTGTTGGTAGACCGTTGGCGATATACTCTGGAGGCGTGGCAATATTTTTGTAGTCAGTGTAGGCCGTGACCTTGCCCAAGGCATCGGTCACCTTCCACAGAGTTCCGTCAGCGTTGTAGGTAAAAGAAGTGGTCTGAGCGCTTGCTGTTGCTGACGCAGGTGGCATGGTTATTTTAACCAGATTGCCATTGGCATCTGACTCAAGTGTCGTTGCAAGCAATGTGCCCTGCTGGGAAGGATCCGTCACCGTTGTCACGATCCCGCCGCCAGTCCGGTTGGCATAGACAAACGACGTTGCGCGGGTCACGCCGCTTGCAACCGTTTGAGTCAGCGTCTTGACCCGCATCACCCCATCATGAACACCGCTGCAAAGATCATCATAGACTATTGTCAGGCTCGAGCCGTCTGACTGGGTGATCGAAGCCACCCGCTTAGAGGTCCCGTCATAAGTGTAGGTGGTTGTGTATACCGAACTGCCAGGCGTGGCGGTCGTCCCAGGTGTCGTTGTTGTCCCTGGGGCCAGATCGACCGTGACCGTGCTGAGCCGATTTGAGGTATCATAGGTGTAGAAAACCCGCGTCGTTGCCGTGGTCGAGGTCGCAAAGGTCTGGACCGATGCGAGATTATTGCCGTTCCAAGTATACTTGACCCACTCGCCATTCGAGTTCGTGATGCTCGTCAGTTGTGTGCCCGTATAGGTGTAGGACAGCAGCCGACCATCCCTGTCGGCAATGCTCTGAAGCTGCCCACTCGCGTTGTAAGTCTCAACCGATCCGGTGTTCCCGTCGGTCCACTTCCAGACTGACGCGCTGACCTTCACGATCGTGTCGAATGCCGGCGCAACCTCGCTGTCCCAAAGGCCCTGCGCCGGATCCGACCACTCGGTTCCCGAAGCAAACTGCCGCGTCTCGACTGCGCCAGTCTCGGTAACCTCAAGCGATACGCTACTGCCACCCGCAACCGAATACTGGTCTATCAGGCTGTGCGCCCCTGCCCCATCCTTGGCCACATAAGCGAGGCGCGCCGGATCCCAGGCATAAGTGATCTTGGTCCCATCTCCCGAAACTCTCGTGAAGACATCGGTCGCCAAGTCGTATGTCAGATGACGATCTGTGCTCTGGCGCCAATTGTCGCCATTGTCATCGGTTGCGTCGCCAAGACTGTTATACGTGCGTACGATGCTGACGTCTGGTCCAAGGCCGACAAGGAACTCGTCCTGCTTCTCAATGACCAGGTCGCCTGTCGCGCCGTTGACAAAAACGCTGTCGCCGGAGCGGCCCTGCACCGCATCGCCCATAACGCCAAGCGCCCCCAACTTCGTGACCGATGAGCGCTCAAGCCCAACACTCCCACCCGTGAAGATCGCAACCATGCAACAGCCTCCAAACGCTCAAAGGCATAGGCACAGCGCCTAAACCTTCCCGCTCGGACACAAATCGAAACATTGAGAGCAAAGTTTAGAAAAAAATTTTGATCGATCGAGATTTCGGCCTGGACGCAGCCCTTTCTCCCTACGACGTAGCTTTTCTGTCATGGGCTAGCAGGCCCAACGTGCTAGCCTTCGCCCCGTCCTAGCAGGACCTCGGATTGGGCAAGAAGCTCCAGCCCCGCAGGTGAATCCTCAAGGATCGCAAGAACGCCTTGGACAACCCGGTCAAAGGCCGGATCACCGACAAGTGTCTCCCCGAGGTTTTGCGCAAGCAGGCCGCGAACCAATGCTTTTCGGAAGCTTCGTTGGTCGAGCGTGCGCACGGAGGCCATCGCCTCAACCCGTTCACGCGGCGTGGCCGAGCGCGCCTCCAATTGAGGTTTGCGCCGCTGGGCCCTTTCAAGGCGCTCCTGAAGCAGAAGCAGGACCTGGTCGGTTGCCGTGATCCTCGACATGGCTAGATCAATGCAGCCGGCCAGAGCCTGTCAACTGACCCAGCAGCAAACTGGTGGCGGACATGGAACTGTCAGCGCTCCCAGCGACAGGTCCGGCCGATTCAATCTGCCTGACACGGCCAATGATCAGGTGCATGTCGCGATTGAGTGGGGGATTATCCTGGTTCGAGGCAATGCCCGCTTCAAGCTGCGCGATCGTTTCGGGAAATTCGTCTCGGATCAAATGCGTGAGGCCGCCAACGAACAACCTGAGATAGTGGCCGTCGGGAAGGAGGGCTATAGGTCCCCATACCGACAGCGCTTCAGCTGCCTCACCGGAGGTGAGCAGAAAAAAGCCCAGCTGAAAGCGGGCAATAGCAAAATCAGGCGCAAGCTTCACCGCTTCGCGGAACGAACTGAGCGCCTCGATAGGTCGTCCGATCCCTGCAAGGATCGATCCACGCAAAAAGTGAAGCCGCGGGTCTTCGCGATACTGCTGGATAAGCCGGTCAAGGCGCAGCAGTTCATCGCCGGTCTCGTTCTGAACAGCCTGCATCACATCAGCGAGGTCTTGGTCGGCACATAACATGGTTCATCTCTCCTGGAAATGCCTGAGCCTGCGACGCAGCCGCTCGATAGCAGACCGGTGAAGCTGCGATATACGTCCCCGCGTAAGCCGCAACAATTCAGCGATGGTCGCGAAATTCAAGCCGTTTTGATAGTGATGCTGGATCACGGCGCCCTCGTTTTCAGGAAGGCTGGAAATCTCCTCCGTAAGCGCGGCCTGGGCCTGACGCCAGGCCAGACCCTCATAGACGTTGACCCGATTGTCCGCTCCGTCTGCTGACTCTACTATCCCCGTATCATCCAGCATGATCCCGATAGCCAGATCAAAGGCGAGGTCCGCCAATTGGTCCAAGGCGTCACCAGAGATTTCCGCGGCTTGAAGAGAAACGAGGCGTTCGCGCCGGCTACGGCGCATGTGGCCAAGCTGGGCGGTCATATCCGACATTCGGGCCATACCATCGGTGATATTTCCCGAGATGCGTGGGCGTGCGAATGCGCTGAAAGGCACGCCCTTGAGCGGATTGAAGCGATCGAGCGACTGTAGAAGTCCCTCAAATGCAAACTGATCGAGATCACCGCGTTCAATCGACCGGGTCTGCTGGGCCTTGAGGTATTTGGCGGCAAGTGCGCGTGCCAGAGGCATATATCTGGTGAACAATGTCTCCCGGCAGCGTTCATTGCCTTCAAAACGGAGACGCCGCCAGAGCGAGGCCTCGACCCGGTCGGGGTCGCTCACGATTTCGACGCCCTGGTCGCGCTTGAGCTTCATCGGAAGCTCCCAAGGACGCCCTGAATTACAAGGCTCCAGCCATCGATAAGAACGAACATCAGCAATTTGATCGGAAGGGAAATTGTGGCTGGCGGAACCATCATCATTCCGAGCGCAAGGAGGATCGCCGAAACCACCAGGTCGATCAGAAGGAACGGCAGAAGAATGACAAATCCGATGGTGAAGGAAGCGCGCAGCTCATTGATAATGAAAGCAGGAGCGAGCTTGGTTAGCTCAACATCCTCGGGGCGAGTGGGCAGCGGCGCGTGCGCGATACCGTAAATCGCCTCGATATCCCTGTCGCTCGTTTGGGCGAGCATGAACTTTCGCAAGGGCTGACTTGCCTTTGCAAGTGTCTGCTCGACGGTCAGTTTGCCAGCAAGATAGGGTTGCAGCGCGTCGTTGTTGAGTGCTGCTGTGGTTGGCCCCATCGAAAAGGCAGTGAGGAACAGCGCCAGGCTGATGAGAACGGGATTTGGCGGTGTTTCCGGCATGCCGAAGGCATGGCGCACCATCGAGAGCGTAATGATGATGCGAATGAAGCTCGTCATGCTCAACAGGACTGCGGGGATCAGCGCGACCAGCGTCAGAATGACGACCGTCCGAACGATATCGGAACCACCCGCTACCGGGCCGAGCGGGGTAGCCGCTGCGGACGGAGCGGTGGCACCTAGAGCAAGCGAGAGCAAGGTGAGCGCCATTACGTCGGCATGTCCGTAGTCGGAACAGGTTCTT